>JAUSFB010000030.1 GCA_030651575.1 Phaeospirillum sp. | reverse complement strand
TATCGCGGTCGGCATCTCGGGCGCCATCCAGCACCTCGCCGGCATGAAGGACTCCAAGGTCATCGTCGCCATCAACAAGGACGAAGAGGCCCCCATCTTCCAGGTGGCCGATTACGGCCTGGTGGCCGATCTGTTCAAGGTATTGCCCGAACTGTCCGCCGAACTCGGCAAATAACTTCTTTCATTGGCGCTAGCCGCCCATCAACCGGGAGCCATACATGACTGCTATCCAGAAAATCGGTGTCATCGGCGCAGGCCAGATGGGAAGCGGCATCGCCCATGTCTGCGCCGCGTCCGGCTTTGACATCATCCTGCTCGATATCAGCGAAGAGGCGCTCAAGAAGGGCCTCGGCGTCATCCAGAAGAACCTCAGCCGCGCCGTCTCCAAGGGCAAGCTGACCGAAGCCGAGATGACCGGCACCCTGTCGCGCATCAAGACCACCACCGCCTATGCCGATTTCGGCGATTCCGATCTGGTGATCGAGGCCGCCACCGAAGACGAGAAGATCAAGCGCCTGATCTTCCAGCAGCTGTGCCCGGTGCTGAAGCCCGAAGCCCATATCGCGTCCAACACCTCCTCGCTGTCCATCACCCGCCTGGGCGCCGCCACCGACCGCCCCGCCAAGTTCATGGGCATGCACTTCATGAACCCGGTGCCGGTGATGCAGCTGGTCGAGCTGATCCGCGGCATCGCCACCAGCGAGGAAACCTTCGCCCTGGTGCGCGAGATGACCCTGAAGCTGGGCAAGAAGCCGGTTTCGGCCGAGGATTTCCCGGCCTTCATCGTCAACCGCATCCTGCTGCCCATGATCAACGAAGCCGTCTACACCCTGTACGAGGGCGTCGGCTCGGTGACCTGCATCGACACCGCCATGAAGCTGGGCGCCAACCACCCGATGGGTCCGCTGGAACTGGCCGACTTCATCGGCCTGGACACCTGTCTGGCGGTCATGCAGGTGCTGCATGAAGGCCTCGCCGACAGCAAGTATCGCCCCTGCCCGCTGCTGGTGAAGTATGTGGAGGCCGGCTGGCTGGGTCGCAAGACCGGTCGCGGCTTCTACGACTATACCGGCGAAGCCCCGGTTCCGACCCGCTGATCCGGCAGGGTCTGGGTTAGAAAAGCCCCTCTTCCCGGCCGGGAAGAGGGGCTTTTTCGTTTTAACGCCGGGCGGGACCGCATGATTCCGCGAAAGAGGCGGATCAGCCCATCACCACCAGCAGGTCCTTGGCCTCGACCTGGGTGCCGGGGGCGACGGCGACCGAGGCCACCGTACCGGCGCGTTCGGCGCGGACGGCGGTTTCCATCTTCATGGCCTCGATAGCCACCAGCAGATCGCCCTTTTCCACCGCCTGACCGGCATGGACGGCGACGCTGACCACCAGACCGGGCATGGGGGCCGGCACATGGTTAGGGTTACCGGCTTCCGCCTTGGGCCGCGCCACACGGGCGGGGGCCACCGTCCGGTCGGTGACCCGGACGGTGCGGGGCTGGCCGTTCAGTTCAAAGAAGACCTTGCGCTCGCCATCCTCGTCGGCGTCGGCGATGGCCAGGAAGCGCACCACCAGACTCTTTCCCTTCTCCAGGTCGATGGTGATCTCCTGACCCGGCTGCATCCCGTAAAAGAATACGTCCGTGGGCAGCATGGAGACATCGCCGAAATGGCGGTGATGAACGGCGTAATCGGTGAAGACCTTGGGATACATCAGGTAGGAGGCCAGTTCGGCCTCGGAGATCTTGCGCCCCGCCTTCTTTTCGGCCTCCGCCCGCACCACGCCGAAATCGGCTGGCGGCAGCACGGCTCCGGGTCGCACGGTGATCGGCCTGGCCCCGTTCAGCACCTTCTTCTGAAGCGCCTCGGGGAAGCCGCCCACCGGCTGGCCCAGATCGCCGCGAAAGAACGACACCACCGATTCGGGGAAGGCGATCTCCTTGTCCGGGTCCAAGACATCGGCGGGGGTCAGATTGCCGGTTACCATCATCAGCGCCATGTCGCCGACCACCTTGCTGGTGGGGGTGACCTTGACCACGTCGCCGAACATCCGGTTGACATCGGCATAGGCCTGGGCCACCCAATCCCAGTGTTGCTCGACCCCCAGCGAGCGGGCCTGAGCCCGCAGATTGGTATACTGACCACCCGGCATCTCGTGGCGATAGACGTCGGCGGTGCCGGAACGGATATCGGCCTCGAACGGGGCATAGACCGCCCGCACCCCCTCCCAATAGCGCGACAGGGTGTTGAGCGCCCCCTGATCCAGGCCGGGATCGCGGTCGTGATGCGCCAAGGCGGCGCAAAGCGAACCCAGCGGCGGTTGCGAGGTCAGGCCGCTCATGGAATCCATGGCGGCGTCCACCGCGTCCACTCCGGCCTCCACCGCCGCCAGGACGCTGGACGCCGACAGGCCCGACGTGTCGTGGGTGTGGAAGTGGATGGGCAGGCCGATTTCCTGCTTCAGGGTCTTGACCAGGGCGGCGATGGCGCGCGGCTTGGCCAGCCCGGCCATGTCCTTGATGCCAAGGATATGAGCCCCGGCCTTCTCCAGGTCCTTGGCCATGGCGACATAGTATTTGAGATCGTATTTGGAACGGGCGGGATCGAAGATATCGCCGGTATAGCAAATGGCCGCCTCGCAGACCTTGCCGGTGTCGCGCACCGCGTCCATGGCGACCCGCATATTTTCAACCCAGTTCAGCGAATCGAACACCCGGAACACATCGACGCCGCTCTCGGCCGCCTGGGCCACGAAGTGCTTGACCACATTGTCGGGGTAATTGGTGTAGCCCACCGCATTGGCCGAGCGCAGCAGCATCTGAAGCAGCAGATTGGGCATGGCATTGCGAAAGCCGGCCAAACGCTCCCACGGGTCTTCCTTCAAGAAGCGCATGGCCACGTCGAAGGTGGCTCCGCCCCAGCACTCCACCGAGAACAGGCCGGGCAGCAGATGGGCATAGGCCGGCGCGGCGGCCTGGAGGTCATAGCTGCGCATGCGGGTCGCGATCAGCGACTGATGGGCGTCACGGAAAGTGGTGTCGGTGAGCAGAACCCGCTTTTGCTCCAGCATCCACTTGGCCAGCCCCTCGGCCCCCAGCTGGTCCAGCAGCTGCCTGGCGCCGGCCGGCGGCGCCCCCAGGGGATGGGCCGGCGCCTCGGGCAGGGCCAGGGTCTTGGGCTTGGCCAACCCCGCCACCTCCGGATTGCCGTTGACCATGACCTCGCCGACGAAGCGCAGGATGCGGGTGGCGCGGTCACGGCGGTCCTGATGGGCGAACAACTCGGGAGTCTCATCGATGAAGCGGGTGGTGTAGGCGCAACCGACGAAGCGGGGATGGCTGATCACCGCTTCCAGAAAGGTGAGGTTGGTGGCGACGCCCCGGATGCGGAACTCGCGCAGGGCGCGATCCATGCGGGCGATGGCCTCTTCCGGAGTCGGAGCCCAGGCGGTGACCTTCTCCAGCAGCGAATCGTAAAAGCGGGTGATCAAAGCACCGGAAAAGGCGGTGCCGCCGTCGAGGCGGATGCCGAATCCGGCCGCGCCGCGATAGGCGGTGATGCGGCCGTAATCGGGGATAAAGGCGTTGCCGGGGTCCTCGGTGGTGATGCGGCACTGGATGGCGTGGCCGTTGAGACGGATATCGGCCTGCTTTGGCACATCCGAGCCGGGCGAACCGATGGAGCCGCCGCCGGCGATGCGGATCTGGGCCTTGACGATGTCGATGCCGGTGACGACCTCGGTTACCGTATGCTCGACCTGGACGCGGGGATTGACCTCGATGAAGTAGAATTGCTCCGTGTCCATGTCCATCAGGAACTCGACGGTGCCGGCATTCTCGTAGCGGGCGGCCTGGGCCAGCTTCAGGGCGGAGGCGCACAGCTCGGCCCGCTGACGGCCGTCGAGATAGGGGGCGGGCGCCCGCTCGACCACCTTTTGATTGCGGCGCTGGACCGAGCAGTCGCGCTCGAACAGATGAACCAGATTGCCCTTGGAATCGCCCAGCACCTGGACTTCCACATGGCGCGCCCGGCGCACCAGCTTTTCCAGGTAGACCTCGTCATTGCCAAAGGCCGATTTGGCCTCGCGCCGAGCCATGCCCACCAGCTCGATCAGTTCGTCGGGGTCTTCCACCACCCGCATGCCGCGCCCGCCGCCGCCCCAGCTGGCCTTCAGCATCAAGGGATAGCCGACCTCGGCCGCCAGCCGCAGGCACCCCTCGGGATCGGCCGGCAGCGGCCCGGTGGCCGGCATTACCGGCACCCCGGCGGCGGCGGCCAGATTGCGCGCCGCCACCTTGTTGCCCAGCAGGCGCATGACGTCCGAGCTTGGACCCACGAAGATCATGCCGGCGGCCCGCACCGCATCGGCGAAATCGGGATTTTCGGCCAGAAAACCGTAACCGGGATGAACCGCGTCGCAGCCGGCCTCCCGCGCCACATGGACGATTTCGTCGATGGCGAGATAGGCATCGACCGGCCCCCTGCCCTTGCCGACCAGATAGCTCTCATCCGCCTTGAAGCGATGCAGCGCGAAGCGATCCTCGACGGAATAGATCGCCACCGTCGCCAGTCCCAGCTCGGTGGCGGCGCGGCAAATGCGGATGGCGATCTCGCCGCGATTGGCGACCAGAAGCTTGCGGATATGGATGGAAGCGGAGGCGGCTGCGGTCATGGATCACCAATTTTCACTTCGGGTGTGGCTGGATAAATCTTTTTACCATGATTGTAAAGCTGGTTGGGGATGCTAGCATACCCCCAGTTGGGGCTTTACATGAGCATAACCCGAGGATACAGAGACCTCGTGCAAAATAAAGGTCTGGGCATGACGGACGCGATTCGACCGGCCAAACTGGCCGACACCATAGCCGACCACCTGGAACAGCTGATCTTGGAAGGAAGCCTGCGGCCGGGCGAACGCCTTCTGGCGGAACGCGAACTGGCGCAACGCTTCGACGTCTCGCGGCCATCCCTGCGCGAGGCGCTGGACAAGCTGGAAAAGCGGGGATTGCTGACCTCGGGCCGGGGTGGCGCGACCTTCGTGGCGCCGCTGCTGGGCGAGGGCTTCACCGAGCCGCTCTACGCCGCGCTGGCGTCGCGGCCGGAGACCACCTTCGACTATCTGGAATTCCGCCGCTTCGTCGAGGGTTCAGCCGCCTATTTCGCGGCGCTGCGCGGCACCGACGTGGACCGCGCCCTGATCCGCGAATGCTTTGAAGCCATGGAGGCCGCCCACCAACTGGACGATTCCAGCGACGAGGCCGATGCCGACGCCGCCTTCCATATGTCGGTCTACGAGGCCTCGCACAATCTGGTGATGCTGCATATCATGCGTTCGCTGTCCGACATGCTGCGCAAGGATGTGTTCTACAACCGGGCCAAGCTGTATCAGCGTCAAGGCGTGCGCGAACTGCTGCTGGAGCAGCACCGCGCCGTCTACGAGACGGTGATGGCCGGTGACCCCGCCGCCGCCCGCGCCGCCGCCGAGGCCCATATCGACTTCACCCGCGACGCCTTGCAGGAGATCGCCAAGGCCGACGCCCGGCTGGAGGTATCCCTGCGCCGCATCGGCAAGACCGAACTGGTCGCGGCGCGGAAATAGGCCGGGCTCTCGTCCCCGGCCGCCTCAAACCATCCCGGCCTTGGCCCTGGGATCGTAGCCGTGGCGCGGCCCCCACTTTTCCACCAGCGCCTTGAACTCGGCGTCGCCATCGGGCAGCACCACCTTCAGGGTGACCAGTTGGTCGCCACGCGCGCCGGCCTCCCCGGCGATGCCTTTGCCCTTGAGCCGCAGCACCGAGCCGGCGTTGGAGCCGGGCGGCACCGACAGCGCCACCTTGCCGTCGATGGTCGGCACTGTGACCTTGCCGCCCAGGACCGCTTCCTGCACCGAGATGGGCAGATCCACCAAGACATCCAGATTGCGCCGCGTGAAGAAGGGGTGGCTTTCCACCTTGAGGTCGATGAAGGCATCGCCGGAATCGCCGTTGCCAGCGCTGCCCTGGCCCTTGAGGCGCAAGGTCTGGCCATCGGCGCTGCCCGGCGGAATGCGGACCTCGACGGTCCGGCCCGAGATCAGGGTGACCCGCCGGGTCGCGCCCGCGGCCGCATCGACAAAGGGAACCGTCAGGGAATGGCGGATATCGGCGCCGCGAAACGGCTTGCCGGCGGACTGGGCGCGGCCGCGTTCTTTGCGTCGCAACAGCTCGGACAAAATATCGTCCACATTGTCGCCGAACGGCGAGCCCCCCCGGCGACCGCCGCCGGGGCCGGCGCCCTGCGAGCGCCACGAGCGGCGCTTGGCCGCGCCGGTGGCGTCGATCTCGCCGGCGTCGAACTGGGCGCGACGGGCCGGGTCCGACAGGAAGTCGTAGGCGGCCGAGATTTCCTTGAAGCGATCCTCGGACCGCCGGTCCCCCGGATTGAGATCGGGGTGCAACTCGCGGGCCAGCTTGTGGTACGCCTTCTTGATATCCGCGTCGGAGGCGGCCCGAGCCACCCCCAGAACCTGATAGGGATCCTTCACTGCACCCACTTTCCCGCTGGAGCGTTTCTAGCGCCGCCATGGTACGGAAAGTCGGCGGACTTCACCACCTCCGCGTGGTCAAGGAACCGGATGACGCCGACATCACCGCATCGCGGCCCAACTGCCGTCGGGCTGGCGGCAGGCGGTACCGCGAACAGCCTCGTCCTTGCCGTTGACGGTGATGGTGGACTGAAAGTCGCGGCACCGGTTGCCGGAGGAATCCACCCCCTCCTTGAGGGCGGTGACAGCGCCGGAATTGCCACTGTCGGGATTGTTCCAGGACACCGTCTCGCCGATGGGCGCGGTCTGGGCCTGTTCGGCCGCCTCCTGCGCCTTTTCCTTGTCGGCCCGATCGAGCGCGCCGCCGGCGGCATGGCCGGCCCAGCCGCCGAGAAGACCGCCGACCGCCGTGGCGGCCACCTTGCCGAGGCCGTGTCCGAACATGCTGCCGATCACGCCGCCGGCGACGGCGCCGACCCCGGTGCCGATCTCCTGATTGGTGGGGCCATTGGCGCAGGCGGCAAGAATGGAGCAGGCGAGAACGACCGGAATGAACTTGGACGATACGGGGCGCATGGGAGGCTCGCACGAAGGAGAAACGGAACGTCTATACATATAGGACCGAATTGGGGCAAATTTACGCCTGAAATCAGAAATACAAAAGATTGGCCCCGTCATGTCCGCAGCCCCCCCCGCCCCCCTGCCGCTGTTCCATGATTGGATGGCCGAAGCCGAGGCCCACGAGACCAACGACCCCAACGCCATGGCGCTGGCCACCGTCGACGCCGCTGGCCGCCCCAGCGTGCGCATGGTGCTGCTGAAGGCCGCCGAAGAGTCCGGCTTCGTCTTTTACACCAATCTGGAAAGCCGCAAGGGCCGCGAACTGGCGGAAAACCCCTTCGCCGCCCTGTGCTTCCACTGGAAAAGCCTGCGCCGCCAGATCCGGGTCGAAGGACCGATCGAACCCGTCGCCGAGGCCGAGGCCGACGCCTATTTCGCCAGCCGGGCGCGGGCCAGTCAGATCGGCGCCTGGGCGTCGTCGCAGTCGCGACCGCTGACCGGGCGGTTCGAGTTGGAAAAGCGGGTCGGCGAGTTCGCCGCCCGGTTCGGCCTGGGCAAGGTGCCGCGCCCACCCCACTGGTCGGGTTTCCGGCTAGTGCCGGATCGGATCGAGTTCTGGCATGACCGCCCCTTTCGGCTGCATGACCGGTTCGTCTATATCCGGGACGAAAGGGGCTGGAAACTGGAGCACCTTTACCCATGACCACCGGCGACGATCAGACCCATGGCCACCTGATGCGGTGGGCCACCTACGCCTCCACCGCCACCGCCGGCCTGCTGATCGCGGTCAAGCTGGCGGCTTGGGTTGCGACCGATTCGGTGGCCTTGCTGTCGACCCTGATCGATTCGACGCTGGATCTGGCGGCCTCCCTGATCAATCTGATGGCGGTGCGCCAATCGCTGCAACCTGCCGATGCCGAACATCGCTTTGGCCATGGCAAGGCCGAGGCGCTGGCCGGGCTGGGTCAGGCGGCCTTCATCGTGGGCTCGGGCGGCCTGCTGCTGATCCAGGCCAGCGGCCGCCTTGCCCATCCCGAACCCATCGCCCACGGCGAATGGGGCATCGCGGTGATGCTGTTTTCCATCGTCGCCACCGTCGCCCTGGTGGTCTACCAGCGCAGCGTCATCGCCCGGACCGGCTCGCTCGCCATCTCGGCCGACTCGTTGCACTATGTCGGCGACGTCATGATCAATCTCAGCGTCATCGTTTCGCTGCTGCTGTCCATGGGACCGGGCTGGGTGATCGCCGACCCGCTGTTCGCCATCGCCATCGCCGGTTGGCTGCTGATCAACGCCTGGCAGATCATGCGGGGCTCCCTGGACACCCTGATGGACCACGAACTGCCCGAGGAGGCGCGCACGCGGATCCTCGCCATCGCCGACAGCCACCCCGAGGTCCTCAGTCATCATGATCTGCGGACCCGGACCTCGGGGCGCCAAGGCTTCATTCAGCTTCATCTGGAGCTACCGGCCGATCTGCCTCTCGTCCAAGCCCACCGGATCGCCGACGAAGTGGAAACCGCCATCTTGAAGGAGTTTCCCCACTTCGAGGTGATCATTCACGAAGACCCGGCCGGTGCGGGCGAGGAGCGCCCCAGCTTCGATATCACTCCACCAGGAAGCCAGGAACCGTCCCCAACGCCTTAGCCAGTTGATGGACGCGCCGACGCACCTCGGGATCGTAGATGCGATAATAGGCCCGCACCAGATCAAGGGTTTCCCGGCTGCCCAGCATGTCGGGCTGGCGCATGTCCGGCTCCCTGACGGCGTGGACCATATGGCGGGGGCTGGACGCCACCACCTCTTCACTGATCTCCTCATAAAAGAAGTCCACTCCGACGCCCAATGCGCGGGCAAGGTCGTAGAGGCGGCTGGCGCCGATGCGATTGGCGCCACGCTCGTATTTCTGGACCTGCTGGAAGGTAAGCCCCAGGGCCGCACCCAGGGCTTCCTGACTCATTCCAAGCAGTGACCGGCGCATCCGCAGACGGGCTCCGACATAAACATCAATGGGATTAGGCTGTCCGGAAGGAGTGCGGCCGCGACTTGACTGGCGAGTAGCTGGCATGATTGATATCCGCTCAAGTTGCAATCATGCCATTTTTGCAAGTCGTGGAGTGACGCGCAAGTAGTAATCTCAAGATTACAACAACCTTACTACTAGGCGAAGTTTTATTTTCTCCTGTTAAGAGTCGAACTTACTTACCGTTAGGAGAAAACAAAACGCCCCCGGAGCCAGGCTCCGGGGGCGTTGTCAAACCCGATGGGGACGGGTGGATCAGCCGACGATTTCGCAACCGGCGAAGAAGTAGGAGATCTCGACGGCGGCGTTCTCGGCCGAGTCCGAACCGTGCACGGAGTTGGCTTCCACCGACTCGGCGAAATCAGCGCGAATCGTACCGGGAGCGGCATTGGCCGGATTGGTGGCGCCCATGATCTCGCGGTTGCGGGCGACAGCGCCTTCGCCTTCCAGGACCTGGACCACGACCGGGCCGGAGATCATGAACGCGACCAGCTCACCAAAGAACGAGCGTTCGGCATGGACCGAATAGAACTGACCGGCCTGCTCCTTGGTGAGGCGGACGCGCTTCTGGGCGACGATGCGCAGACCGGCCTCCTCGAAGCGGGCGTTGATCTTGCCGGTAAGGTTGCGCCGGGTGGCGTCCGGCTTGATGATCGAGAGGGTACGTTCGGTGGCCATTCTTGAAATTCCTTTCGGCGGTTGCTCGCGCCGCTTCATTGCTCAGAGGCAAGCGGCTGCGTTCACCCCCGGCGGCCGGCGCGCGGGGGACGGCGGGTTATAACGCCAACCGCGCCCAAGAGCAACGGGGTGTTTGTGGCCGCCGGGCGGCTGTGCTATTGAGCCGCCCATGCTTCATATCAACGACCTCACCTTCCGCTACGGTGGCCGCGTCCTGTTCGACCACGCCACCGTCCATATCTCCGCCGGCCAACGGGTCGGTCTGGTCGGACGCAACGGCACCGGCAAGACCACCTTGTTCAAGCTGATGCTGGGCGAGCTTCACCCCGACGGCGGCGACATCAATCTCCGCACCCGCGCCCGGCTGGGCCGGTTGGCCCAGGAAGCGCCCGAGGGCGACACCAGTCTGATCGACTGCGTGCTGGCCGCCGACACCGAGCGGACCGCCCTGTTCGAGGAGGCAGAGACCTCTGCCGACGGCCACCGCATCGCCGAGATTCACGAGCGCCTGATGGCAATCGACGCCCACACCGCCCCGGCGCGGGCGGCGGCGATCCTGTCCGGCCTGGGCTTCAACGCCGAGACCCAGGCGCAGTCGGTCTCGGACTTTTCCGGCGGCTGGCGCATGCGCGTCGCCCTGGCGGCGGCGCTGTTCGCCTCTCCCGACCTGCTGCTGCTGGACGAGCCCACCAACCATCTCGACCTGGAAGCCACCTTGTGGCTGCAAAGCCATCTGGCGGTCTATCCCGGCACCCTGGTGGTGATCAGCCATGATCGCGAGCTGCTGAACGAGGTTGCCGACCGCATCATCCATATCGAGAACGGCAAGCTGAACGCCTATGGCGGCAATTACGACCGCTTCGAGGCCACCCGCCGCGCCCGCATGGAGTTGCAGGGCAAGGCCTTCACCAAGCAGGCCGAGCAGCGCAAGAAGATCCAGTCCTTCATCGACCGGTTCAAGGCCAAGGCCACCAAGGCCGCCCAGGCCCAAAGCCGGGTCAAGATGCTGGAACGCATGGAAATGGTGGTGCCGGTGGTCGAGGATCGCACCATGTCGTTCGACTTCCCCGATCCCGAAGAGTTGAGCCCCCCCATCATCGCCATCGATCACGGCGTGGCCGGGTATGGCGACAAGATCGTGCTGCGCGGGCTCGACATCCGGATCACCATGGATGACCGCATCGCCCTGCTGGGCGCCAACGGCAACGGCAAATCGACCCTGGCCAAGATTCTGTCCGGCCGGCTCGACCTGTTGCAAGGCGAATTCCGCAAGCCGTCCAAGCTGAAGATCGGCTATTTCGCCCAGCACCAGACCGAGGAACTGCGCCTGGACGAAACCCCGTTCGAGCATATGGCCATGCTGATGAAGGGGCTGCCCGAGGCCAAGGTCCGAGCGCAGCTCGGCCGTTTCGGCTTCGAGCAGGAACGCGCCAACGTCAAGGTCTCCAGCCTGTCGGGCGGCGAGAAGTCGCGGCTGCTGTTCGCCCTGATGAGCCGCGAAGCACCGCACCTGATGATCTTGGACGAACCGACCAACCATTTGGATATCGACGCCCGCGAGGCCCTGGTCGCCGCGCTCAACGCCTATGACGGGGCGGTGATCCTGATCAGCCACGATCCCCATCTGATCGAGCTGACCGCCGACAATCTGTGGCTGGTGGGCGATGGCGGGGTCAAGCCCTTTGACGGCGATCTGGCCGCCTATCGCCGGTTGCTGCTGGATCTGGCCCGCGAATCCCGCCGCTCCGCCAAACGGGACTCGTCACCGGAAAAAGGCGGCGACGCAACCGCCCGCAAGGCCGACCGCAAGGCCGCCGCCGGCGCGCGGGCTCAGTTGGCCCCACTCCGCAAAACTGCCGGGGCCGCCGAAAAGGCGCTGGCCGACCTGCACAAGCAGCAGGCCGACCTGACGCAGCGTCTGGCGTCACCCTCCTTGTACCAGGGACCGCCGGCCAAGCTGACCGAATTGCGCAGGCAAGAGGCCGAGATGGCCAAGCAGGTGGCGGCCGCCGAACGGGCATGGCTGGAAGCGGCCGAAGCGCTGGAGAAGGCCCAGGCCTGAACCAATCCTTCCCCATCTCATACCTTAAGGTATAGTCTGGCTCGGCAGCACTACCCATGGGCCAGGTCAGGTGAGAGAGTTTACAACCATTCGCCACAGCAATCCGCCCACCCGTCCGGTGCGGCCGCCCGATGCCGTGCGTCGCGTGCTGGCGCTGATGGTTGCTCTGATGCTGCTGCTGGTGGTCTGCTGCTCGACGGTGTTTCTCCTCCATCTCCGGGACATGGCGATGGCCGCGGCCGCGGCCAATACCCAGGCGGTGGCGCGTCTGGTCGACGAGCACCTCACCCGCACCCTGACATCGACCGACAGCGTCCTCAGGCGCGCCGTGCGGGTGGCGCAGGAGCGGCTGCGCGGACAGATCTCTGCCGCTGATGAGGTCCAGAAACTTCTGGATCTGCAAGAAACCCTGCCCGAGCGGGGAATCCTGCTGATCACCGACGCCAAGGGGCTGGTGATCGCCGCCAGCGCGCCGCCCGGCGAGAACAGTACCGGCAGCATCGAGCTTGGCGACCGCACATGGTTCCAAAAGCTGGTCGCCGGGCAGGAGATGGTGGTCGGACAGTTGATCCGCAGCCGCTACAGGACAGAACTGGTCTTCACCCTCAGCCGACGGATCTCCGATGATCTCGGCGGCTTTGCCGGCGCCGTCACCATCGGCCTCAACGCTCAATTCTTCACCGATTTTCACCAAAGCCTGGTCTTGGGGCAACGCGGCTATATCGCGGCCACCACCGACGGCATGGTGATGCTGCGTCAGCCCGATGCCGACGCCTATGTGGGGGCGTCGGTCCGTGACGGCAAGGGCAGCAGGATGGCCGCCATCGAACCCAACGGCACCCTTCGTTCCACCTCGCCGCTGGACGGGGTCGATCGCATGGTTTCGTACCGCACCCTGGCCGGATTCGGGGTGGTGGTCCGCGCCGGCATGGCCATGGACGACGTCCTGGACCCCTGGCGCCAGACCGCCCTGCTGGTGCTGGGCGCGGTGGTGGTGGTGACGCTTTGCCTGATGGGACTGGCCCTGCTGGCCTTTCACGGCATCGCCCGCGAGGAGGCCTTCACGGCGGGGCTGGAGGTGGTGATCCGCGAGCGGACCGAAGAGACCGAACACCGCGCCGCCGAGGCCCGGCAGGCCAATGAGAGCAAGACCCGCTTCCTCGCCGCCGCCAGCCACGACCTGCGCCAGCCGCTCCAGGCCGCCGGCATGTTCACCGAAGTGCTGGCGGCCCAGATCAGCGATCCCGGTCAAGGCAGGGTGGTGGACAAGCTGCGCCAGAGTATCGAGGCCACCAACTCGCTGCTGACGACCCTGCTCGACGTCTCGTCCCTGGAAGCCGGCAAGATCAAGCCTAATATCACCACCTTCCGGCTGATGCCGCTGCTGGTCGGGCTGGTGGAGCAGATCGAGCCCGAGGCCTCCGCCCGAGGCCTGTCCATCACGGTGGCCCCGACCTCGGCCGTCATCTCCAGCGACCCGATTCTGCTGGAGCGCCTGCTGCGCAATCTGCTGATCAACGCAACGCGCTACACCGAATCCGGCGGCATCCTGGTGGGCTGCCGCCGTCGCGGCCCCGACGTGGCGATTCTGGTCTGCGACACCGGCATCGGCATTCCGCCCGACAAGGCCGATCTGGTGTTCGACGACTTCACCCGCCTGGACGGCCCCTCCGACCAACGGGGCGGCCGCGGCCTGGGCCTCGGTCTCGGCGTGGTCAGGCGCATGGCGGCCCTCCTGGGGCATCGGCTGGAACTGCACTCGGTTCCCGGCCGGGGCTCGTGCTTTGGGGTGGTGGTGCGCCGGGGCTAGCGCGGTCCGTATTCGGCCATGCAGTTGGGAGTTTCCCACACCCGGACCGAAACCAGCCGGGCGGCGCCGCCGGACCGGACGGCGACCGGCTGGGCCAACAATCCGAACCAATGCTTGGCCAGACATTCGGCGGTGGGCTGGAACGGCACCACGTAAAGCTTGGTTCCCAGGCGGGTGTCGGAGGTCAGCGCCGCCCCATCCCGGTTCATGACGGCCCGCAAATCGGCCAGCCACTCCACCGCGTCGCCGGTCGCCGGGGCGAACAGGGCCAACAGGCCGTCATCGGCGCCGGCGGCGATGAAACCATGGTCGCAGGGGCCGTCGATCAGCCGCATCATCTCGTCCTTGAGAAACCCGAAATCGACCACCATGTCGGTCTGCTCGCCGACCTCGTGCAGCCGCCCGGCCTCGCACTCGACCTCGACGACATAGCGGTGGCCGTGCAGATTTCGGCACTTGGAGCCATGGGTCATGATGCGATGGCCGGCATCGATCTCGATCCGGCGGCTGACTTTGAACGCGGGCATCAGGGTATTCCGATGATCTTGTGGGCCTGCACGCTGAGCCGCCAGCGTGGATGAGTCAAGCAATGGGCGATGGCCGACCGGGTATTGGCCGCCTGATCGGGGCCGTCCATGGGCTGGAGGAAGAAGTGATCGAACTCCAGATGCTCGAAGGCGGCGGGCGGGGCGCCGTCCTGGGGATGGATCAGTTTCAACTCGTCGCCTCGGGTCACCGCCAGGACGGTTCCCGCCTTGGGGCTGACGCAGACCCAGTCGATGCCGACCGGCAGAGTCAGGGTTCCGTTGGTCTCGATCGCCACCTTGAAGCCGCGATCATGCAGCGCCGCCACCAGGACGCCGTCCAGCTGAAGCGCCGGCTCGCCACCGGTGACCACCACCAGACGCGGGCCGCCGACACCGGCCGGCCACAGGTCGGAGACCCGTTCGGCCAAGGTCTCGGCATCGGGAAACTTCGTCCCACCGACGAAATCTGTGTCGCAAAAGCTGCAGGCCGCCTTGGCGCGGTCTTCCTCGCGCCCGTTCCACAGATTGCAGGCGGCAAAGCGCAGAAACACCGCGGCGCGCCCGGCCTGCGCCCCCTCGCCCTGCAAGGTGTGGAAGATCTCCTTGACCGTATAGGGCATCAGTGATCCGAACCGTGCAGGATCTCGTCGGCGATGCCGCTGTCATAGGCCAGCCCATCGGGAGTGATGGTCACCGCCAGCGGGAAGCTCGACCGGATCAGGCCCTTGCGGTCCAGCACGGCCCACACCGCCTTGTTGGACAGGCCGGTGGCGTCCTTGGACAGGGCCACCTTGCGGCCCACATGAAAGTGGTTGCCGTGCGGGGTCGGCAGGCGGTTGAGGAAGACATCGCCATTGTCGAGCCGGCTGGCGGTCTCGGGATGGCGGGCCAGCTCCTGGAACAGGACCAGGGTCTTCAACTGAAGCGCATTGAGCTTGAGCGGGTTGGAGCGAGCGGTCTTGGTCATCGGGAGCCTCTGGACTTCGTGCCGATCCGGCACACTGATAATGGGACGGTGTAAACCATAGCGAGCCCTGGCCGACACAGCAATGGCCGGCCGGCCCTCCGGCACATGCTGCATCGCAACATATATCTTGCATTCCTCCGTGAAAAGCGTAGAACTCCCGCTATGTTGCAGCGCAGCAATCGACCGCCGGTTGACCTGCCCAACCCGCAGCCCAGGAGTCTCCCATGACCAACGCCACCGTCGAACAGATCACCGTCGCCACCAAGGCCAGTGTCGAGAAGCTGACCATTGTCGCCAAGAACAATGCCGAGGCCCTGACCAAGAGCGGCACCGCCGCCGCGTCCGGTCTGGAGTCCCTGGCCAAGGCGTATCAGGCTCTGGCCACCAGGAATGTCGAGAAGATGGCCGCCTCGATCCAGGCGCTGTCCTCGGTCAAGACCCCGGTCGAGTTCTTCTCGCTACAGCAGAAGCTGGCCAAGGAAAGCCTCGAAGCCGCCCTGTCCGACAGCCGCGCCATCGCCGAGCTGACCACGTCGGTGTTCACCGCCGCCTTCGAGCCCGTGCAAAAGCAGGTCGCCGCCTTCCAGAATCTGGCGAAGTTCGCCGCCTGATTTTCCGGCCGCCACGAACAGCCGCACCCTGGCGACGGGGTGCGGCTTTTTCGCGCCTTCGGGCCTATAGGAAGACCTTGTCCGTCAACAGGGGATAAGGCGAAACCATGGAGGCCTGATTCCGGCCGATGGGAGGGCCGGAGAACAGCAGGAAACCAAGCGCCTCGGCACGCTTGACGTCCTGGCCGGACGACGCGTTCCACAGGCAGGGCGTGAAGCCCAATCCCCGCACCTCGTGAGCCACCACCGCGAAGAGCGCGTACAGGGCGGAATGGGTAAAGGCCGCCTCCTTGGCCTGAGCCTCGTTGAAGCACAGATAACTCGCACCGCATTCCCGGATGAAACGGGCCATTTCCGGCTCGGGAAAGATCCGCACGCCGACCTCGGCGCCACCCTCCGTCACCGCCTGGATGACGTCGCGAAACCGCCGCCGCGACAGCGAGCTGACTGCGCCGGTCAACTCGATCACCAACCCGTCGGGACAAGCCGCCGCCACCTGGCGGATGGATTGGGTGAATTCGTTCAGATCGGTCACGGTGTGATCGTTGATCACCTGCGGCATGAACACCAGCCCCTGATTTTTCCGCCCCAGGATGACCGAATGCTGGAGGCAGGCATTCCGTTCGATTGCCAGCGGATCCTGCTCGCCCGCGAACTGGACGGCGTCGTCGAACAGCTCACGCCCCTGGAATTCCCGGTGGGTGACGGCGCGGTTCCCGATCACGCCCTGGCCCAGCGAATCCCAGACCGGCTGGAACACCACACGCAACCTGACCGCGGTGTGCCGTTCATGGGCGTCGAGGACTTCTTCCATGGCGGTAATCCTCGCCGCCGACGCTCTGGCCTTGAGACGGGACAGCGGCAACACCTGGACCGAAACGTTGATGGCGGCGGCGGATTGCCCGAACAGGCGGGCCTTGATCTCGCGCGAGATGGCGGTGGCCTTGATGGAGCCCTCCACATCGGTCAGGCCGGGAAAGATCAGCATATACTTGCCCGGAGACAGCAGCAGACAGACATCGCCATGGGACAGGCGCGCCTGAATGATGTGTTCGGTGATGGCCACGGCCTTGGGCTGGATCTCGACCGGCGCGCCCGCCTCGGTCGCCGGACTGATGGAGACAAGGTGAATCTTGCCGAAGCTCCCCCCGTCACCCCGCTCCAACAGGGAGTGGATGATGGATTCGAACGCCGCCTTGTCGGTGAATGCGCCTTGATTCGTCACTGTGTCCTACCTTGCCGCCGGTATGAAAAGCCGGCTGTCCCACAGCGGGGTCTCGGCCTTTCAGATGTGAGGTGCTTCACTCCCATCCGCAACACCCATCCATCGTGGTATACCGCGTAAGTGATCGGCGTGGGAGAGAATCGCGCCGGGAATTCCGGCTCCTGCACAAGGAAACCCACGGCACCACCGCTATGGACCGCCGCCAGGATGCCTTCGACTGGACCGATTCCCAGGGCTCTTGACGCCCCCGAAAGCCCCCCCATCTCCTTAACACGAGGCTGCCGTCATCGGGGCCTCGTGGCGGGTCTTCGGACACCGCCGTCCTGGTTGCTTCGAAAAGGAGAGCTGGTCATGCGTAACTTCGATCTGTCCCCACTGTTCCGGTCGACCGTCGGTTTCGATCACCTCAACCACCTGCTGGAGACCGCCAACCGTCTCGACGAGGCGGCCCTGTCCTATCCTCCCTATAATATCGAAAAGCAAAGCGACGACCGCTACCGCATCACCATGGCGGTGGCCGGCTTCGAGGAAGGCGATCTCGACCTGACCGCCAAGGGTCAGACCCTGGTCATCTCCGGCAAGATCCGCAAGGATGAGTCCAAGGTGGAATACCTCCATCACGGCATCGCCGGCCGCTCGTTCGAACGCCGCTTCGAATTGGCCGACCACATCCGGGTGGACCGCGCCAGTCTGGTCAACGGCCTGCTGCATGTGGATCTGGTGCGGGAGATCCCCGAGGCCATGAAGCCCCGCACCATCAAGATCGAGGCCCCGGCCGAGGCCAAGCTGATCGAGACCAAAGCCGCCTGACCCGGTCACGGGCAGGAGACGCCCATGCGCCCACTGCTGGACCAAGCCAATCTGGAGACACAGGCACGCCGGAATCGTCGGGATTCCATCGTGATCCTGGCCGGGATCGTCGGGCTGACGGCCCTGGCCGGCTGGCTGGTGGCGGGGGGACTGGGAGTCGCCGGTTCCGTTGTCGCCGCCGGCGTGGGGATGCTGATCCATCCCCACGCCTCGGCGGTGATGCTGCGGCGCCTGTGGCGGGCGGTGCCCCTACCGCCCCACATGGCGCCCGACCTGTGGGCGATCGTCACCGAACTCAGCCGCCGCGCCGGGCTGGAGAGCGTTCCGCCGCTCTATTTCATCCCTCGCCCCGAGATTCTCGCCCTGTCCACCGGATGGGGCCGCCACGCCGCCATCGGAATCTCCGATGGGTTGCTGCTGACTCTGCCGCCGCCCGAGGTGGCGGCGGTCCTGGCTCACGAGATCGGGCATATCCGCGCCGGCGACCTTAAAATCCTGCGTCTGGCCGAGGCGGCGGGCCGCCTGACCCATACCGTGGCCCTGGCTGGTCTGATCTTGCTGCTGTTGTACTTGCCCGGAATCCTGGAATTGGGGATGGCGCCGCCGCCGTGGCCGTTCCTGGTGATCATGGCCGCTCCGCTGGTCTCGGATCTGCTGACCCTGAAGCTGGCGCGGACCCGGGAATTCGCCGCCGACGCCAGCGCCGCCGAGTTGACCGGCAACCCACGGGCGCTGATGGCCGCTCTGGCGCGGCTTCACCACGGCTGGGAGAATCCCCGGCTCTCGCTGATCCGCACCCACCCCACCACCGAGGAACGCCTGACCCGACTGGCCGATCTTGCCCCGCCGGTCCAGTGGATTCCCCTATCCCTGCCGCCGGGTGTTCTGATCAGATACGCGCCCGATCCGATGACCCGACGCCGGTTCTTTTGATCAGCGTCGGCCGAACAGACGTTCGATATCGGCGAGGCTGAGGGTGACATGGGTGGGGCGGCCGTGATTGCACTGGCCGGACAGCGGCGTCGCCTCCATCTGGCGCAGCAAGGCGTTCATTTCGGCCTGCCCCAGGCGACGCCCCGCCCGTACCGAGCCGTGGCAGGCCATGGTGGCGCAGACCTCGGACAACCGCTCCTGCAAGGAATGGCCCAGGCCCCATTCCGCCAGTTCGTCGGCCAGATCGCGCACCAGCCCCTGGACATCGGAATCACCCAGCAGGGCGGGAACCTCGCGCACCACCACCGAGCCGGCGCCGAACGGCTCGACCACCAGACCCAACAGCGCCAGTTCCCCGGCCCGGTCGCAAATACACGCCGCGCCGGCCTCGCCCAGATCGACCACCTCGGGCAGCAGCAGTCCTTGGCGGCTGATGCCGCCCTCGGCCAGGGCTTTTTTCATACGCTCCAGCACCAACCGCTCGTGGGCGGCATGCTGATCGACGATCACCAGACCGGTGGCGGTCTGGGCGACGATATAGGTGTCGTGCAACTGAGCCCGCGCCGCCCCCAGCGGATAATCGCACGCGGCCTCGTCGGGGCTCTCGCCCGGAGGAGCCGCCGGCGGCAGGTCGAACCCCGCCACCGCCTCGGCCAGACTGAGCGGGGCCTGGGCGTCCATCCCGCTCCGCGACAGCGGCAGGGACGTCCGCGACGACGGAGAGAAGGTTCCCTGGAAATACCGGCTGTTGCCCAAGGCGCCGATGGTCGCCGACGAGACGGTGGTGCTGGCCCGATGGCCAGCTCCGGCCAGGGCGTGGCGGATGGCGCCGACGATCAGGCCGCGCACATTGCCGGAATCGCGAAAGCGGACCTCGGCCTTGGCGGGGTGGACATTGACGTCCACCTGCTCGGGGTCAAGGTCGAGAAACAGCGCCACGACCGGGTGACGGTCGCGGCCGAGGACGTCCTGATAGGCCCCGCGCACCGCCCCGATCACCAGACGATCCTTGATCGGCCGACCGTTGACGAACAGGTACTGCGCCACCGAACTGGCGCGGTTATAGGTGGGCAGGCCGGCCCAGCCGGTCAGCCGGACGCCGTCGCGCTCGGCGTCCAGCGCCAAGGCGTTGGCCTCGAAATCGCGCCCGACCACTTGGGCCACCCGCGCCAGCAGGGCGGCCTGGGCCTCGCCGCGCCGGGCCGGCAGGTCCAGCAGCTTGCGCCCCCCGTCCGACAGCGAAAAAGCGATATCGGGATGGGCCATGCCCAGACGCTCGACCACATCGACCGCATGGGACAGCTCGGTGCGGGGAGCCTTGAGGAATTTCAAGCGGGCCGGCGTGGCGTAAAACAGGTCGCGCACCTCGACCCTGGTCCCGGGGGGATGGGCGGCCGGCATGGGCGCGGCCTTGGCGCCGCCCTCGACCGACAGGCTCCAGGCGGACTCGGCCCCCTTGGGACGGCTGGTCAGGGTCAGCCGCGCCACCGAGCCGATGGACGGCAGCGCCTCACCCCGAAAGCCCAGGAACCGGATCCGCACCAGATCGTCATCGGGCAGCTTCGAGGTGGCGTGCCGCTCCACCGCCAGCGACATCTCGTCCGGGGTCATGCCGCCGCCGTCATCGGTGACCGAGATCAGCGCCTGCCCCCCCTCGATCATCACAACGTCGATCCGGGTGGCGCCGGCGTCGACCGCGTTCTCCACCAGCTCCTTCACCGCCGAGGCAGGCCGCTCCACCACCTCGCCAGCGGCGATCTGGTTGACCAATGTGGGGGGGAGCAGGCGGACGACGGACATGGGCGGGAGTATAGCGGAGTTGCCTCCTACCCCGCCACCACCCGGTTGCGGCCGCTGTTCTTGGCGACGTAAAGCGCTGCGTCGGCGCGCGACAGCAGAGACTCGACCGAGGCGTCGGAATCGTTCAACTGGGCGGCCCCGATGCTGACGGTGAAGGCCACCGGGCCTTTTTCGGTGGCGATGGCGATCTGGCCGATGGCGGCGCGGATACGCTCGGCGACGATCAGGCCGGCGGCAAGGTCGGTGTCGGGCAGCACGATGGCGAACTCCTCGCCGCCGAGACGCCCCAGTGGATCGATGGTGCGGATCACATCGAGGCAGGCCGCCGTCATGGCCTTGATGGCCACATCGCCCACCGGATGGCCAAAGCCGTCGTTGATGCGCTTGAAATGATCGATGTCCAGCATCAACCCGGTCAGGGGGCGATGATGACGCTGGGCGCGCTCGGTCTCGACCGTCGCCGTCACCATGAAGTGACGCCGGTTGAAAATGCCGGTCAGGGCGTCGGTGGTGGCGAGGCGGCGCAATTCGGCTTCCATCCGCTTGCGCTCGGAGATGTCGAGCATGACGCCGATCACGCCTTCGGGATGCTCGGGACGCCAGCGCCAGGCGGTCTTGCTGACCACCACGTCATGGGCGCGGCCATCGGCGAAAGCGAGCAGGGCCTCGTACTCGACCCGCTCCCCGCCGCCGGCCATGGCCTTGGCGTCGGCCTCCATGGCCGGCCCGATGAAGGACGGCGGCAGCGTCTCGGCCGAAGACCGCCCGATCCATTCGACCGGGCCGATGGCGTGAATTTCGCGAAAGGCTCGGTTATAGCCGCGAAAACGGCCATCGACGCCCTTCCACCACAAGGGGTTCGGCACCGCCTCCAGCAGGCTTTCGACGAAGCACCGGGCCTCCACCGCCCGGGACCGTTCCTCGGCCAGTTCGCGAGTGCGCTCCGCCACCTGACTTTCCAGGGTCTCGTTCATGCGGCGCAGCGCCGCCACCGCCCGCAGATGGCCGGAGATGTCGCGCGCCTCGATCATGAATTCGGGTACCGCGCCAGAGGAAGGCAGCGGCGTCACCAGAATCTGGGCGTCGAAGGCCGAGCCGTCGTAATGGGCCAACCGGACCGGCATCACGCCGGGTTCGGACAGCAACAGCCCCGGATCCATGGCGAAGATCTCGCGATATTGTCCATGAAACATATGGGCGACCGCCATGCCGGGCTGCCCCGCGACGCCCAGCATCCGCTTGCCGGCGGCGTTCAGATAGACCACCCGGCCGCCATGGCATTGGGCGATCAGGTGCATGGAGTTCTCCACCAGTACCCGGAAGCGGTCCTCGCTCTCGCGGGCGGTGCGGGCCAGCCGGCCCTGGCGGCTGATGTCGCGAACGATGACCACGGCATGGCCGCGGCCCAATTCGCGGGCCGGAAAAATCTGCAATTCCGCATCGAAGGCATCGCCGCCCAGCCGCCGCACCTGCACCGGAATGGCGGAGTCCTCGACCTCGCTCAGTTGCAAAAGCTCGTCGATGACCTGGGCATAGTCGCCGCCGACCAGATTGCAAAAGCTGCGCCCGATCACCCGGTCGACGCCTTCGGCCCCCAGCATGGCCAACCCGGCGCTGTTGATGTCGAGGATGATGCCGCCGGCGCACAGGCAGACCAGATCGCGTGAGACCTCCAGCACCGTCATGAAGTTGGCGCTGAACCGAGCCCCTTTCCGGCGACGCTCGGCCGCCGGATCAAGAGTATTGATAATTGTCATATATTATCGAACCCGCCCGGTTCGCCCCCCATGCGTGGTCATACCACTACATCTTCTCCCCAGAAGAAGCAGCGCGGCGCTGATATAGCGCGAATAACCGATAATCGCCAGTATTTTGCCGCCACGCCGATGTATTGGGCATGGACATGACTTATTTAATTTATAGAGCGACCAATGCTGGCGGCCGTGGCGTGACTCTTACAGGGTCTTGTCTCCGGAATTCGCCCGCATTGCCCGAATCGCCTCGATCAACCCGGCGGTGGAGGAATCGTGACCGGTGACCGGCCCCGCCCCCAACAGCTCCGGCAGGATCACCTTGGCCAGCATCTTGCCCAGTTCCACCCCCCACTGGTCGAAGCTGAACACGTCCCAGATCACGCCCTGGACAAAAACCTTGTGTTCGTACAACGCGATCAACATGCCGAGGGTATGGGGGTCGAGCCGGCGATACAGCAAGGTATTGGTGGGACGGTTGCCGGAAAACACCCGGTGCGGCAGTTGGAAGGCGATCTCGGCCTCGCTCATGCCGGCCTTGACCAGTTCGGCGCGGACCTCGGCCCCGGTCTTGCCGCGCATCAGCGCCTCGGGCTGGGCCAGAAAGTTTGACAGCAGCATCAGGTGATGCTCGCCCAGCGGATTATGGGTCTCGGCGCTGGCCAGGAAGTCGCAGGGGATCAGCTTGGTGCCCTGGTGGATCAGCTGATAGAAGGCGTGCTGGCCGTTGGTGCCGGGCTCGCCGAACACGATCTGGCCGGTCTGCCAGTTGGCCGTGCCGCCGTCCTTGGCGGTGCCCTTGCCGTTGCTCTCCATGTCCAACTGCTGGAGATAGGCCGGTAACCGGTGCAGATACTGGTCGTAGGGCAGCACGGCATAGGCCTGCGCGCCGAGAAAATTGCCGTACCACACCCCCAGCAGGGCCAGAATCACCGGCATGTTGGCGGCCAGCGGCGCGGTGCGGAAATGCTCGTCCATGGCGTGGCCGCCGTCCAGCAACTCCTCGAAACGCTCGAACCCCACCGCCACCGCGATGGACAGCCCGATGGCCGACCATAGGGAATAGCGCCCGCCGACCCAGTCCCAGAACTCGAACATATTGGCGGTGTCGATGCCGAACTCGGCCACCGCCTTGGTGTTGGTCGATAGCGCCACGAAGTGCCGGGCAACCGCGTCCGGTCCCAGCCGGCCCACCAGCCAGTCCCGCGCCGTCATGGCGTTGGTGATGGTCTCCTGGGTAGTAAAGGTCTTGGACGCCACGATGAATAAGGTGGTCTCCGGATCGCACAGCTTCAGCACCTCGGCGGCATGGCTGCCGTCCACGTTGGAGATGAAGCGCACCGCGAGGTCCGGCCGCTGATAGGGCCGCAGCGCCTCGGTCACCATCACCGGCCCCAGGTCGGAACCGCCAATGCCGATATTGACCACGCTGGCGATCGGCTTGCCGGTGGCGCCGGTCCAAGCGCCCGAGCGGACCCGCCGGGAAAAATCCTTCATCCTGGCCAGCACGGCGGCGATCCGGGGCATCACGTCGGCTCCGTCCACCACCATGGGCCGGCCCGACCGGTTGCGCAGCGCCACATGCAGCACCGAGCGCCGCTCGGTGGCGTTGATCCTCTCGCCGGCGAACATGGCGTCGCGGGCGGCGACGACACCGGACTGAAGGGCCAGCGCCTCCAGCAGCCCCATGGTGTCGCCGTCGATCCGATTCTTGGAGTAATCCAGCAGCAGATCGCCGAGGCCGAGGGAGAACGACCGGAACCGGTCGGGATCGGCGGCGAACAGGTCGCGCATGGGCCGGGCGCCGACCTTGGCGGCACGGGCCTCCAGCGCGTTCCAGGCCGGATGCTGGGTGGGATTGGTCATGATGGTCCCCCGTCTCGCAACTGCGGTCGGAAGACTCTAACAGAGGCCGGCGGGGGCAGCCATCCCCCATGGGGAGGCTGCCCCGTCGGAGTCGCCGGTGCGACGCGACCCCAACGGGTGGGTGGCGACCCTGATTTCGGCCATGGAGTTTTGCGTCCGCCCCGGGTATGCTCCAGACAGTCATGGACATTGTCGCATAATCTTTCGGGGGATTTCCTGCCCATGCACCGCGCCGCCTCTGCCCTTTGCATGGTCTCCCTGCTGGCTTCATCGCCGGCCGTCGCCCATTTCCTGGAGCTGATCCCCTCGGCCGACATCCTGCCCGAGCAGGGGGACCGCACCGTGCGGCTCGATCTGGCCTTCACCCACCCCATGGAGCGCGGCCCGGTGATGACCATGGCGCCGCCGACCCACTTTGGGGTGCTGGCCGGTGGCAAGGTCAAGGATCTGACCGCGACGCTGAAGCCTAGGATGCTGGGCGACAAGACCGGCTTCGGGGCCGCCTACACGGTGGACAAGCCGGGCGACCATGTTTTCTTTGTCGAGCCGGCGCCCTATTGGGAGGCGGCGGAGGGCAAGTGGATCATTCACTACACCAAGGTTGTGGTGGATTTCGGCTCGGGCGGCGGCTGGGACCGACCGGTCGGTCACCCCGTGGAAATCGAGCCGCTGGTCCGGCCCTACGGACTGTGGACCGGCAACACTTTTCGCGGCGTCGTGCGCAAGGCGGGCAAGCCGGCGCCCTTCGCCGCCATCGAGGTGGAGTGGCGCAACGACGGCAGCGTCACCCCCCCGTCCGATCCGTTCATCACCCAGGTGATCAAGGCCGACGCCTTGGGCCAGTTCGCCTATTCCATGCCGCGCGCCGGCTGGTGGGGCTTTGCCGCGCTGCTGGACGGCGACAAACCCATGAAGGGGCCGAACGGCAAGCCGGCCAAGGTCGAGATGGGCGGCCTGATCTGGGTCAGAACCGTGGATATGAAGTAGGAACCGACTGAGGACAGAAATACCCGGAGCGAAGCGACCATGCCCATTGAGGGCGCGCGGCACATGCCGCGAAAGCCAAGCGGGCGGAGGCCCGCGCCGGCGACTGAGGACAAAAATACTATGGCCCATATTCCCGATGGCGTTCTGTCCAACCCGGTGCTGATGGCGGGAGCCGTTGTCAGCGTCGCCGGAGTGGCGTTCGGCCTGCGGGGATTGGACCCCGTCAGGGTGCCCAAGGTGGCGGTGCTGTCGGCGGTGTTGTTCGTCGCCTCGCTGGTGCATTTTCCCGCCGGCCTCGCCTCGGTCCATCTGCTGCTGAACGGACTGGCCGGCATCGTGCTTGGTCCGGCGGTGTTCCCGGCCATGCTGGTGGCGCTGGTGTTGCAGGCGGTGTTGTTCGGCTTCGGCGGTCTGGTGGCGCTGGGAGTCAACACCATGGACATGGCGGTCCCGGCCCTGCTGGCCGGCGGCCTGTTCCGACTGCTGTGGCGCGACGGCTCCAGCCGGGCCAGGGCGTCGCTGCTGGGAGCGATGGCCGGCGGCGGCGCGGTCTTGCTGACGGCGCTGATGGTGGCGCTGACCCTGGCCCTGTCGGGGCGGGAATTCATCGCCGCCGCCCGTCTGGTGGCGCTGACCCATCTGCCGGTGATGGTGATCGAGGCGGCCTTCACCGCCGCCGCCATCGCCCTGCTGTCTCGCGTCAAGCCCGAGATGCTGGCGAGGCCGGCATGAAAATACTGCTGCCGCTCGCCCTGCTGCTGCTCGCCACCCCGGCCCAGGCCCACAAGCTGAAGCTGTTCGCCACGGTCGAAGGGCCGGTCATTCTCGGCACCGCCTATTTCTCCGGCGGCGACAAGGCCGTGGGGGTCGGCGGCGTGGTGCGCATGGCCGATGGAAGCATGGCCGGTGAAGTCAGGACCGACCAGGATGGGGCGTTCCGCTTCGAGGTCCGGTCCCGCACCGACCACAGCGTCACCATGGACGGGGGCGACGGCCACATGGCCACCGTGACGATCGGGGCGGCTGAATTGCCGCAGACCCTGCCTGCGGGACCGGCCGCCCTCCCGACACCGCCGCCTCTCCCGGCCGTGGCCGGCCTTGACGCGGTCGAGGCGGCGGTGGCGCGGCAGATCCGGCCGTTGCGCCAACAGTTGGACGCCTACGAGGACAAGGTCCGCCTCCACGACATCATGGGCGGCGTCGGAACCATCTTTGGAATTTTCGGCATCGCCGCCTGGGTCTCGGCGCGACGAAGGAGCCCATCATGAGCCGAACCGGCATCCTCGACGCCGCCCGCCCCCTGGCGGAATCCTCGGTGGTGGGACGGCTGGACCCCCGCACCCGCGTGCTGCTGGCGGTCCTGTTCGCCCTGACCGTGGTGATGGCCGACAATCTGGCCTCGCTGACCCTGGCCCTAATGGCGGCGGTGATCCTGGCGGTGTTGGCGCGACTGTCGCCGCGCCAGACCCTGCGGCGTCTGCTGGCGCTGGAGGGCTTTATGCTGGTCGTGCTGGCGCTGCTGCCCTTCACCGTGCCGGGACGGATTTTGGCCGAGCCGCTGGGCTTCGCCGCCAGTGCCGAGGGCCTCGCCCAGGCGGCGGCCATCGCCTTGCGCGCCAATGCCGTCGCGGTGGCGGTGATGGCGCTGGTGGGCTCCATGGAGGTTGTGTCCTTGGGCTGCGCCCTGGGCCGCCTGGGCGCGCCAGAACGGCTGATCCATCTGTTCTTGTTCACCATCCGCTATATCGAGGTGCTGGAGCGCGAATACGACCGGCTGCGGCTGGCCATGCGGGCGCGGGCCTTCCGCCCCGGCTGCGGCCCCCATTGCTGGCGCTCGGTCGGCTATCTGTTCGGCATGCTAATGGTGCGGTCGCTGGAGCGAGCCGAGCGCATCGACGCCGCCATGCGCTGCCGCGGCTTCACCGGCCATTTTCCCTCACTTGACGATGCCGGGTCCGAGCGGCCGGGAATGCTGGACTGGGGCTTTGGCGCGGCCTCCTGCGCCGCGTTGCTGCTGGTGGCGGCGTAACGGTCATGATCCGGCTGGAAGACGTCCGCTTCGCCTACGAGACCGCCCGGCCGGTACTGGACGGGATCGACTTCACCCTGTCGGCCGGCGACAAGGTGGCGCTGAACGGCCCCAACGGCGCCGGCAAGACCACCTTGCTGCATCTGATGGTGGGTTTGGTGACGCCCCAGGCGGGCCGGGTCATCGCTTTTGGCCGCCCGCGCCGGGCCGAGAAGGATTTCGTCGAGGTCCGGGCGCGGGCCGGCCTGTTGTTCCAGGACGCCGACGACCAGTTGTTCTGCCCCACCGTCGCCGAGGACGTCGCCTTTGGGCCGCTCAACCAGGGCAAGACCAAGGCCGAGGCCCGCGTCATCGTCCACCAGACCCTGAGCGAACTGGGACTGGAGGGGCTGGAGCATCGGGTCACCCACAAACTGTCGGGTGGTCAGCGGCGGCTGGTGTCGCTGGCGGCGGTGCTGGCCATGCGGCCCGAGGCGCTGCTGCTGGACGAGCCCACCAACGCGCTGGACGACGCGACGCGGGCGCGGTTGCTGGACATTCTGGCGGGGTTGCCCCTGGCCATGGTGATCGTCTCGCACGACCGCGACGTGCTGGACCGCCTCGCCAACCGGGAGGTCCGGCTGGAGGCGGGACGGCTAACCTGAAATCGAGGCCGGGACCGGTTTGCCGCCACCCAGCGCGCCGAGGGCCTTCAGCAGCTCCGGGCGTGCCTTCAGCAGCGCCTCGCCGCTGGCATCCGACTCGACGCCGCCCACATAGGCGGTGCTCAACACCGCCTGATAGACCCGCTTCATCTCCTCCAGGCTGAGGGGAGGCGCGGCGACCTTGGCCAGCCGCTCGGCCAGCTTGCGCGCCGCGTGGACCTGACCGCCCTGACAGAACTCCTGCTTGAACCGCTGCTCGCCCAGGGTCACATAGGCGATCATCAGGAAGGCGGTGAAGCGCCGGATCTCGCCGCCCAGGGCCGGCATCAGCGCTTTGATCACATCGCCATGGATGGCCGAGACCTGCGCTACCGACCGGCGGATCTGATTGGCCTCGGCCTTGGGGAACAGCCGGGCCAGATCCATCTGTTGAACCACCCGCCACAAAATCTCGGCATCAACGGCGTCGCGCCCCGGCATCATCAGCCGCTGGGCGCCGTCGAGCAAAAGCGGCGTCCGCCCATCCCGAGGCGTCGCCCCCGGCGCCGACAGGGCCTGCAATTCGGCGGCTTCGCGGATGTCGAGCAGGCGCGACCCCAGATCGGTCACCAGCGCCGGGGTCATGGGCGCATAGTGAGGGATCAACAAAACCTGCCAGTCGAACTGGAGATGCTCGCGGATCGCGGTGTACAGCGCCTCGGACCGCGAGACCGGCTTTGGCCCCTTCCTGACCACCGGCGGATTTGCCAGACCAAGGGAGATCGCCACCCGCCGCAGCAACGGAATTTTGACCACCGGCGACTTGAAGCGGCGGAAATCCAGCTTGGCCCGGAAATAACGGCGCGCCGAGGCCCGCACCACCAGTGCCACCGCATCGGCCAGGGTTCGGCCGCAGGACAGCACGCCCTGATCCTCCAGCACAGGCTTGCGGGCGCCGCTGACCACCACATCGCGGAACAGTTCGGGTTGGGTGCGGAACAGGCGAAAGCAGCGGTCCAGCATCTTGGGGTCGTTCATCACCGCCTCGTAGGCGGCAGGGCGGGGCAGATGCTTCAACTCCCCCACCTCACGCCGGAAAACGTCGATGACCGGACCTTCCAGCGCCCCTCGGATCGCCTCGACCCCGGGGTCGGACGTAACTGGGGGGCGGGTCTTGCCGCCACCGACTATCTTCGCCGCCTTTGCCTGAGCCATGACACAACCCTAGAAATAACAGCCTCTTTCACATGACTACATTGAAACAAGTTGTAAAAGATGTCAATGATACTTAAACAAGAGATGAACATATGCCCTTCGTCTACCTTGTATGTATAAATAAATACATCGCGTTATCTTTACATAAAATTTTATGTAATTTTATTTATTAAGCCTCTGTAAATCGGCACGCCCGTGGCTTCCCCCTTCACCGCACCAACTGATTTGCGCTAAACTCCGAGGATCGGAACATCGCTGAACGGGAGGAGGAGCATGCACGGCGGTCATCATCACGACCACGGCGAGGCGCAGGGGCACGAGCACAAGCACCAGCACGCCCACGAGCACAGTCACGTTCACGCCCACCCGCACACCCATGGCGACAAGGTCCACAGCCATGCCCACGCCCATGCCCATGCCCATGAACACGGGCACCAGCATAGCCATCCCCACGGCCACGCCGCCAGCGAGGCCCATGACCACGGCCACGACCAGCCGAAACACGCCTGGAAGCCGCATGAACACCGTCATGCCGAGGATGAACTGGAAGGTCACGATCACGAGCATTGAACCTCCCCTTCCCGCCATGGGGGAAGGGGAGCAGGGCTCTACCGGCCGGCGACGGTCAATCCGTCGATGCGCAGGGTCGGGCTATCGACGCCGTGGCGAAGCTCAAGGTCGCTGGCCGGAGTCAGGTTCAGGAACATGTCCTTGAGGTTTCCAGCCACGGTCACCTCGCTGACCGGGAACGAAATCTCGCCGCCCGAGATCCAGAATCCGGCGGCGCCCCGCGAATAATCGCCTGTCACACCATTGACGCCCTGGCCGAACAGCTCGGTGACGTAAAAGCCGTCGGGAACGTCGTGGATCATCTCGGCCGGCGTGATGACGCCCGCCTCCAGATAGAAATTGCTGGCCGAGGGCGAGGGCGGCGAGCCGGTGCCCCGGCTGGCATGGCCGGTGGAGCGCATCCCCAGCTGACGCGACGAGCGCAGGTCCAGCAGCCAGGTGGTGAGAATGCCGTCCTCGATCACCGCGCGCCGCTGGGTGGCCACGCCCTCGCCGTCGCAGGGGCGCGAGCGCAGGCCGCGCTGCCGATGGGGGTCGTCGATCACCCGGATGCCCTTGGCGAACACCTGCCGGCCCAGCTTGTCCTTCAAGAAACTGGTCCCGCGCGCCACGCCGGCGCCGTTGATGGCTCCGGCCAGACTGGAAACCAGACCACGCGCCACGCGCGGGTCCAAGATCACCGGAACCTGCCTGGTGGCGACCTTGCGGGCGTTCAGGCGATGAACGGCGCGACGGCCAGCCTCGTGCCCGACATCCTCGGACTGGCGCAGGTCGGACAGGTAGACGGCGCTGGTGTAATCGTGATCGCGCTCCATACCCTGCACGGCATCGCCGGCCAGCACCGACACCGACAGCGACGAACTGCTGACCGAATAGCCGAAGGACAAGCCGTTGGAGGCGACGATGGCGACCCCGGAACGGCCCCAGCCGGCCTCGGCCCCCTCGGAATTGGTGACGCCGACCACGGCGCGGGCGGCGTCCTCGCCCCGGCGGACCATGTGGATCAACTGCTCGGCCGAGGGCTCGGACGGGTCGTACACGTCCAGCGCCGGAAACTCGGTCGCCAGCTCGGACGGCTCGGCCAGACCGCACCACGGATCCTCGGGAACGATGCGGGCCATGGCGACGGCGCGCTCGACCAGCTCGGCCAGGGCGGCGGGCGAACGATCCGACGACGACACGAAAGCCTGACGCTTGCCCAACAGGACCCGCAAGCCCACATCGCCGGCCTCGGCCCGCTCCAGCCGTTCCAACTCGCCCAGCCGCATGCCGACCGACAGCGAAACGGAATCGATCAGCACCGCATCGGCGGCGTCGGCGCCGGCCTTGCGGGCGTTGGCGACCAGATCACCCAGAAGATCGAGCGGCGTGGAAGTCGACGGGCCGGGCATCATGGTGGCTCCTTGGCTTGCCGCGAGGGGACGAAAAGGCTAGCCCGGATTTCGGTAAAAAGGAAAGGGAAGATCAAGGATACGGACTTAATCCGATCACCAGCGGGTGCAACGCCATCAGAACCGGCGCCAGGGCCAGACCGCCGAGGATGCGCCAAGGCCCCAGTTCGGCCAGCAGGGCAGGCCAGTCCACGGGACCATCCAGCGCGTCCACCATCCCCCGCCACTCCTCCCAGCCCAGCGACTGCCGCCGCTTGGCGTCGAGAACGCGCGGCCCCAGAACCGACAGGATCAGCAGCGGAGTGAACAGCAAAACCCCGGCAAGATGGCCGTTGGGAATCATATGGGCGGCTGCCCACAGCCCCAGCCCCCACACCACGGGATGACGGGTCAGGCGCAGGATGCCGGGTCGGGCCGGGTCGTACCCCCGGCCGCCTGGGCCGATGGAAAACGGATTGGGCCGGGTCAGGCCGCAGACCCACAGCAGACAGACCACCGGCATCGTCAGCGACGGCGCCCACCGCATCCACGGCCGTTGCTCCCACAGCACGATGGTGGGAGAATCCACGGCGGCGGCGATCACCCAGACCAGCAGCAGCGTCGACAGCAGCGAATAACCGCCGTAAAAGCCGACCTTGCCCACCCGCGCCTCGATGGCGTGGCGCAGCGGCCGCAGATTGGTCAGGCTGTGTGCCGCCAAGAAACAGGCCACCGCCAGCACCAGATGACCGAATCCGCCGGTCAGGGACATCAGACGTTGGGGACCGGCAGGTGGTGCAACCGGCAACACGCCACCAGGGTGTTGCGCAGCAGGCAGGCGATGGTCATGGGACCGACGCCGCCCGGCACCGGGGTGATGGCGCCCGCCACCTGGACCGCCTCGGCGTAATTGACGTCGCCCACCAGCCTGGTGGTGCCGTCGGGCAGTTCGACGCGGTTGATGCCCACATCGATCACGGTGCAGCCCGGCTTTAGCCAATCGCCCCGGATCATCTCCGGCCGGCCGACGGCGGCGACCACGATATCGGCGCGGCGCACCACGTCGGCAAGGTCGCGGGTCTGGGAATGGGCGACGGTGACGGTGCAGCTTTCCTTGATCAGCAGTTGGGCCATGGGCTTGCCGACGATATTGCTGCGCCCCACCACCACGGCGTCGAGGCCGCCCAGCTTGCCCAGGTGATCCTTCAGCAGCATCAGCGAGCCCAGCGGCGTGCACGGCACCATGGCGTCGATGCCGGCGGCGAGGCGTCCGACATTGACCGGATGAAAACCGTCCACATCCTTGGCGGGATCGATGGCCTCGATCACCTTCTGGGTATCGATATGCTTGGGCAACGGCAACTGGACCAAGATGCCGTGAACCGCCGGATCGGCATTGAGCCCGGCGATCAGGGTCAGAACCTCGTCCTCGGGGGTATCATCCGGCAGAGTGTGCATGAAGGAGGTCATGCCGATCTCGGTCGTGCGCTTGTGCTTGGTCCGGACATAGACCTGACTGGCCGGGTCCTTGCCGACCAGCACCACCGCCAGACCGGGGATGACGCGGTGGCGGTCGCGCAGCTCGCTCACATGCAGGGCGAGGGTTTCTCGCAGCTTGGCCGAAAAGTCGGTTCCGTCGATACGCTTGGCTTCAGTCATGATTGTTCGTCATCCATTCATCGAGGCGACGCCGCAAATCGGACCCGTCGCCGGAAATCAGGATCACCTTGCGCCGGTCGGTGGCGCCCTGGATGATCTCCATGTCGCTTTTGGGCACCCGCCACTGCTTGGACAACAGCTTGATCAGGGCGGCGTTGGCCTTGCCGTCCTCGGGCACCGTCGTTACCTGCGCCTTCAGCACCACCGAGCCGTCGGCCTCGGCGCTGGCGCCCTGAATACGGTCGCGCGACGCCTTGGGAGTCAGCCGCACCGCCACCCGCAGCCCCCCGGCCACGATGGTGAACGGCGAGGGCTCCGTCATCAGATCGCGTATTTCAGCCGCCCCAGCACGCCCATCAGGAAATAGATGATCAGCCACAGCGCGATGGGCGACAGATCGACCGAGCCGATATCGGGCAGCACGCGGCGCAACGGCCGCAGCGCCGGTTCGGTCAGGCGATAGATCACGTCCATGATGGTGCGCACGGTGGAATTGTAGGTATTGAGAACACCGAAGGCCACCAACCAGCTCATGATCACCGAGGCCAGGATGATGTACCAATACAGATTCAAGGCCATCAGGACGACATCGATCAGCGGGACTAACACCGTGTCCATGCCCATTACCTCGAAGACAGTTTGTAAAGCGGCCCAAACCTAGCCGCAGCGGCTTCTTCGCGCAAGGGCGTCGGCGTTATGTCCGCTCATCCCCCGGCCGGGGCGGCGCGCCCCCCTCACGGGTCAGGATGCGACGGAACTCGTCCGGGGCGGCACGGGCGGCGCGTTCCGCGAAAAAGGCTTCTGTGCTCATGGCCGACAGCTTTTCCGCCACCGCCGTCGCCACGAACTGATTGAGGCTGCCCCCCCTCTTCCCTGGCGAGCCTTTCCACCGCCGTCTTGACCGAACGGGGCAGACGCAAAGGATACGTGGATGTGGTCGTCATGGTCTCATTCTCCGCAAGGCCTCAGCTGGCCTCGACACTAAGACGCCGAACTGCGACGGGATCACGCCGAAGTCACGGATATTGAAGGTGACGATGGCGTCGGCGCGTCCGTTGGCGGCGGCCTCAAGAACCATTTCGTCGCCAGGGTCGCGCAGGCGGGGCCGCCACAGAAAGCGGCTTTTCACGGGCGTCGCCAGAGCGACTAATCCGTCGAGATAAACACCGACCTCCCGTTCGCTTAGTCCTGCGGACGACCAATGTTCAAGACGCATGCAGGCGGCTTCGTATTCGACGGCCAGGGGCACGCTCATGAGCAAGGTCAGGCGTCCGTCCAATGCGGCCAGGACCAGCGCCGCCGACGCCCCGGTGGGGCTTCGCATCGCCGCGACACCACAATCGGTATCGAGGACATAACGCATCCATTGATAATGCCACATCGCCCGCAATATGGTCGCGAGGAGGCTTCATGGCCCCTTCGCAGACCCGCGCGCTCGTGGTTAAATCCCAGGATGACCGATGACGGAGGAAGGCCGGTGATCGAAGCCAAAACCGTTCGGGTGATGATCGAAGGCCGGGTGCAGGGCGTGTGGTTTCGCGGCTGGACCATCGAGCAGGCCGCCGCCCGAGGCTTGGCCGGTTGGGTCCGCAATCGGGCCGATGGCAGCGTCGAGGCGCTGTTCCACGGTCCCGCCGTCACGGTGGACGACATGGTCGCCGCCTGCCGCCATGGTCCGCCCGCCGCCGCCGTCGCCCGTGTCACCGTCGAGACCGCCACCGAAACGGTGGGACACGACTTTCACCAGCGCCCCACCGCATGAGCCCCGCCCTTACCCGCCGCCAGATCCTAGCCGGAGCAGCCGCCATGACCATCGCATCCAAGGCCGACGCCAAGACGGCTCCGCGCCAGTTTCCCAAGGACTTCTTCTGGGGGGCCAGCACCGCCGCCTACCAGATCGAGGGCGCCTATGACGAGGACGGGCGCGGCATGACCATCTGGGATACCTTCACCGCCCAGGGCCGCATCATGGACGGCTCCAGCGCCAAGGTGGCCTGCGACCACTACCACCGCTACCCGGAAGACATCGCCCTGATGAAATCGGCGGGCTTTAACGCCTACCGCTTCTCGCTGGCTTGGCCGCGCATCATCCCCGCCGGAACCGGGGCGGTGAACGCCAAGGGCCTCGATTTCTACGACCGCCTGGTGGACAAGATCCTGGAAGCCGGCATCCGCCCCATGGCCTGCCTCTATCACTGGGACTTGCCGCAGCCGCTGGAGGACAAGGGCGGCTGGCAGGGGCGCGAAATCGTCGGCCCCTTCGCCGAATACGCCCAGATCGCCACCCGCCGCCTGGGCGACCGGGTCAAGGACTGGCACATGCTGAACGAGCCCAATGTGGTGGCCATCATCGGCTATGGCATCGGCGAGCACGCGCCGGGCTACAAGCTGGGCGAACAGGGCATCCTGAAGGCGCTGCACCACCAGAATCTGGCCCAGGGCGCGGCGCTGCGGGCCATCCGGGCCGAGCAGCCCAAGGCGACGCTGGGCACGGTGATCAACCTTCAGCCCTGCCGCTCGCAAGACGACGACCCCAGGAACCGCGCCGCCGCCATCCGCTGGGACGCGGTGTGGAACCGGGTGCCGCTGGACGGGGTGCTGCGCGGCGCCATTCCCGACGTACTGGCCGAAAAGATGAAGGACATCGTCAAGCCGGGCGACCTGGAAGCCATCAAATTCCCCATCGACCTGCTGGGCATCAACTACTACTCGCGCATGACCATGAAGCACGAGGAGGGCCACCCCTTCGACGCATTCTGGGGCGACGCCCATTGCGACCGCTGGACCGCCATGGCATGGCCGGTGCAGCCGGACGGGCTCTACGACCTGCTGCGCGAGTTCAAGGAGCTGTACGACAACATCCCGGTCTTCATCGCCGAGAACGGCGCCGCCTATGACGACGTGGTGTCGCCGGACGGTCAGATTCACGACGCCGAACGGGTGGCCTATCTGCGCGACCATGTCGCCGAGGTGGCGCGGGCGGTAAAGGACGGTTGCAACGTCAAAGGCTATCTGGCCTGGTCGCTGCTGGACAATTTCGAGTGGGCCTATGGTCTGGCCAAGCGGTTCGGACTGGTCCGGGTCGATTACGACACCTTGAAACGCACCCCCAAGGACAGCTTCAAGTGGTTCGCGGAGGTGATCCGAACCGGCAGGGTCTAGCGCCCCGCCCCGGTCAAGAACGGGACAATCTGCGACGACTGCCAACAGAATGATCGGAAGACAGCGGCTTTCGCTTGCATTTGCCGCGCTAAACATCAAGATTGCGTCATCATTCTGCCCTGGGAAACACAACGACCCGATCGGCACTTGATGCGCTGCGCGAAGACGCGCTGCGCTACGCTCATAATTGGAGGCATCAAATGCCGAACGGTACCGTTAAGTGGTTCAATAGCACCAAGGGTTATGGCTTCATCGCTCCCGACAATGGCGGCTCCGATGTGTTTGTTCACATCTCCGCGGTCGAGCGTGCCGGCATGGGTGGCCTGAACGAAGGCCAGAAGGTCTCGTTCGAAGAAGAGCGCGACCCCAAGAAGGGCAAGACCTCCGCGGTCAATCTGAAGGCCCTCTAGGCCTTTAGCCGCCGATGTTTTGGGACCGGTGGCCTCGCGGTCGCCGGTCCCGCTTCATATCGGCCCCCCGTAGCGCCAAGATCCCCGTAGTGCCAAGATCATCGAGAAGACAATGAACCCGACTGAAATCGCCCGCGTCGAAGCGTATCTGCGCGCCACCTTCGCCAACGACAAGATCAAGATCGCCCCGCCGGCCAAGCGTAACGCTCCGGTCGAAATCATGATCGGTGAAGAGTTCATCGGCGTCCTGCACCGCGACGAGGACGAGGGCGAGGTCTCCTACTCCGTCAATATGACGATCCTGGAAGAAGACCTGCCGCCGGCCGCCAAGGTCCCCGCCAAGAAATAGCCTACCCCGTCGTCAGGACGATCTTGCCGGTGGCGGCGCGGCCCTTGAGCATCTCGATGGCGGTGTCCGCCTCGGACAGGTCCATCACCCTGGATACATGGGGCGACAACTTGCCGGCGGCCCACCAGTCCAGCGCCTCTTGCATGGACTCCCGCACCATGGCCGGGTCGAGCTTGCGGTAAGCGCCCCAGTAATAGCCGATCACGGTGACGTTCTTGACCAGCAGGATGTTGGCGGGAATCTGCGGCACCGTGCCGCTGGCGAAGCCGATGATGAGAATCCGGCCATCGGCGGCGATACAACGCAACGAGGCGTCGAATACCGCGCCGCCCACCGGGTCATAGATCACATCGGCGCCGCGACCGCCGGTCAGGGCCTTGACCCGCTCCCGGATATCCTCGGCCTTGTAATCGACGCCATGATCGGCCCCGTGTTCCAGCGCCACCTTGACCTTGTCGGGGCCGCCGGCGGTACCGATCACCACCGCGCCCAACGCCTTGCCCACCTCGACGGCGGTCAGGCCGACCCCCCCGGCGGCACCATGCACCACCAGGGTCTCGCCCGCCCGCAGGCCGGCCTTCTTCAGCCCGAGATGGGACGTGCCATAGGCCACCGGGAAACCGGCGGCGGTAACGAAGTCCAGGCTATTGGGCAAGACGTAGATATCGGTCTGATCCACCACCGCCTGCTCGGCGAAAGCACCGCCGGTGACCGTGGCCATCACCCGGTCGCCGGGCTTGCAGGCGGTGACGCCCGCCGCCACTTCCAGCACCGTACCCGACAGCTCCATCCCCGGTACGAAGGGGGGCTCCATCTTCTCCTGATACGTCCCCCCGGTGATCAGCGAGTCGGCAAAGTTGACGCCGGCGGCATGAACCTTGATCCGGGCGCAGCCGGGTCTCATCGGGGGAGACGGAAACTCGGTGACGACCAGGGGCTGGCCGAAGGCGGGGCAGATGACGGCTTTCATGGGGGGATTCTTCTAAATCGTGGGGCGGCCGGGGGCCAGCTTTTGGGCCTGCCAGGACTGCTTTAGCATGGTGAACAAGATGATCTCGGTCGCCTGGGCGCGGGTCATGCAGGCCCCCAACTGATTGCGGGCGTGATTGACCAGTTCGCGGGGGGCCTTGGACGAGGACAGCAGGTTGGTGACCAGCTCCTTGCGCACCAGCGGCGGGTATTTGAGGATCTCGCCGAGCAGCGAGGCCTTGACCACGATGGGGATAAACTCGCTGGCGAACATACGGTCGACGCAAAGCGAATAAATGCCGAAATCCAGCTTGCCCGCCACGGTGCGGGTGAATTCCAGGAATTCATCAAGAAAGCCGCCCTCGGAAATCTTTCGGTCGATCAGCAGCTTGATGATGTCGAGAAAGGCCCGGTAACGCTGGCGGGCCGGGCCGATGGTTCCGCCCAGCTCCTGCGCCAGTTCGCGGATCTGCGACTCGCGGAAATTGGCGGCGATCAGCGCCTCGGCCGATTCGCGCACAGAATCGTCGAAGGCGGTTTCCTCGATCAGCCGGAACAGGTGCTCGTATTTGTGGCGGTCGCCGGGCTTCAGCTTACTGGCCGCCACCGACAGCGGGATGATGGCGGCGCGGGCGACCTGGGAGTCGCGGGCGACGATGGCGGCCATGGACATGGCCGCCAGATCGCCAACGGTCCCATTCAGCAGGTCGTCGGTGATCACCAGCCGCTCGCCGGGAGCCAAGCTCAGATTGGTGTTAAGGGCGCCACATTCCATGAAATGGGCGGCAAGGTCGGGAGACCGGCCGACAGGCGGCACTGTGGTTTGAGCGTATGTAGTACCCATTCGCGCATTGAGCCACATGACCGGGACACGAGCAAGCGGAATGGGACAGCATCTTCTTGTCGCCCGTCATGCGAAGCTGGTATGATGGCCGCCACAGCACGGTTCGGGACATTGTCGTCATGGTTGATTCTACGGGTGGCATCGGGTCAACCGGCCAGGGCGGGTCGGTCGTCAACATCCGCGAGACCGTCAGCCGTGACCCGCGCGCCAACCGTGGCATCACTGGCGGCGGCGGCAATCCCCATGGGGCGACGCCCAACGGGCCGCGCGGCCGGCGCATGCTGTCCCCCGAGACTCCGGTTGAAAACCTGGACCGCACCGCTCCGCGCGGCACCTATCTCGACATCGTGGCCTGATCAGGCCTTTGGTTCGCGGTGGGCGAGGTAGTCGCTCAGTTCCTTCATCTGGGCCTGCCATTCCTGCTCTTCCAGCCGCTCGCGGTCGAAGATGTCGGGATTGGTCCGGGCTTGGCGCAGATAGCGGATGGTATAGGGAATATGGGCCTCGCGCTCGGCCTCGTTGCGCCCCAGATTGGTGGCGAAACCTTCCAGAAACGAGGTCGATACCCGGGGGAATACCCGGTGGCAGGCCAGCACCAGGAAGTCGACCCATTCGGGCGGAAAGCGGTTGAATGCACTCAGCAGGCCGTCGCGGAAGGCTCCCTCCCGCGCCTTCTGCTGAAAGATGCGGGGTTCCTTTTCCTGCTCATAGAGGTCATGACAGATCCGCCATGCACGGTTCAGCGTCTCCCACCAGTCATTCGCCGGGTCCAGCAGCGACTGGAAAACGTCGATCTCGCGATTGCCGATCCGGGGAAGATCGTAGGCGGACGGGCTTGACGGTTGCAGCATTTCGCGGAGCGCCTTGGTGTTGTCCTTGACCTGCAACACCTTCTGACCGTCCTTCTTGACCTCGATCAGCCGCAATTCATCCCAGCCCTGGGTCCAGCCTTGCAGAATGCTCTGCTCCAGCTGGCGGTTGATGTGCTCCCAAAAGCTTTCGGCATCCTGGGCGGCCCAATCGAAGTTGGTGGCCAGCATCCGGACCTGGCGACTTTCCCAGATCATGGGAAAGATGAACTTGCCGATGGCTTGCCGGAATTTATCGGCGAATTCGGCCGACGCCAGGAAAAACGGCGGCAATTCCAGATTCAATGCCGGATTGTGGCGCTGAAAGAAGATCAGAACCTTGTCGACCCGCCGGCAAACCGCCGCCGCGCATAGCTTCTCGAAGCTGTCGAACTCCTTTTCCGGCGGCGGCATCTCGGGAACGACATACTCGATCCGCTTCAGCAGATGGGCCAGATTGGGCGGCAACTCGTATTCGACATCCTTGTCGCGGGCTTCCTTGCGGGCCTTGCGCTCGGCCGCCAGTTCGGCCTCGGTCTGCTGCGGCAGCCCTACCTGAAGCTCTGGCGCGTGATGGGCCGCCGGCTGCGGTTTCTTTGGGATCAGGGGCTTGAATTTCATATCCTGCTTGAGGATATGATCCAGCAGCCACTCGTTCAGAACCTTGGTCAGCACCAGACAGCAGGTCTTGCGCTCGCCGTCATTGGCCGCCGCCCTGAACTTGTCGTTCAGCAGCCGCGCCCGCGCCGCCAGCGCCTCGTGTCTCTTGCGATGGGCCTCCAGCTCGGGAAACCGGATCGCGGCCATGACCGCTTCCTCGCGCTGGAAATGCTCGCGCACATAGACCATCAGGTCGTCGATCACCGCGCCGACCTGGGGCCAGCTGTCGCGGCTGCCCCATTCCTCGGTCAGATTGACCAGTTCGATCAGTCGTTTGTGGTCGGCGTCAAGGGCGGGCGAGCCCACCGACATGGCTTCGCGCCAAGCAATCATCGGAAGCCCCCTGAACAAGCGTGCTTTTTAATAAAATCCAATCCATTAAGATTGATCATCCCGTCGCGTTTTTCAACACCCGGACTGAAAACTCTCACCGATTCTCGGTCAGGACCGTGCCGGCGAGGTAGAGGCTGCCGCAGATCAGAATCCGGGCCGGGCCGGGAATGCCGCCGACAAGCGCGCCGATGGCGGCCGCCACCGACTCCGCCGGCTTGGCGTCCAGGCAGTAATGACGGGTGGCGGCGGCGGCGGCGTCCTCGGCCGACAGGCTGTTGGCCTCGCCGGGAATGGCCACGGTCCGCAAGGTGTGAAAGCGCGCCGCCAGCGGCTCCAGATAGCCGTCCACATCCTTGGTTCCCAGGATGCCGAACACGCCGCCCAGCGGCTTGTCGCGCCAGGTGCGGGTGTGCTGGGCCAGCGCCTCGGCGGCATGGGGGTTGTGGCCGCCGTCAAGCCAAAGCTCCCAGCCGGGCGGCAGCAGGTCCACCAGCGGGCCGGCGGTCAGGTGGTGCAGCCGCGCCGGCCACTCCACCGACCGGATGCCGAGCGCCAGGGCGGCTTCGGGGAAGTCGGGAAACACCGGCGGCGCCGACAGCCGCGCCAACCGCTCGATGGAGGCCAGCGCCAGGGCGGTGTTGCGGGCCTGGAAACTGCCGGCCAGGACCGGGGCGGGCAGCGACCATTCCACCGTCTTGCCCCGATAATGCAGGCCACCATCCGACGTGGTGCGAACGAAGAAGTCGGCGCCTTCCAGGAACAGCGGCACCCCCAACTCGCTGGAGCGGGCCTCCAGCACCTTGATCACCTTGCGGCCCTGCTTGGCGACGACGCAGGCGACGCCGCGCTTCATGATGCCGGCCTTCTCGGCCGCGATGGCCTCGATCCGGCCGCCGAGGAACTGCTGGTGATCCATGGCGATGGGTGTCAGCACGGTCAGCGCCGGCCGCGCGATCACATTGGTGGCGTCCAACCGCCCGCCCAGGCCGGTTTCCAGAATACAGACCTCGGCCGGGACGCGGGCGAAGGCCAGGAAGGCGGCAGCGGTGGTAATTTCGAAAAAGGTGATGGGCGCGCCGGCATTGGCCGCCTCGACCTCCTCCAGCAACCCCAGCAGGCTGGCGTCGTCCGGCAAGATTCCGGCGATACGGATGCGCTCGGCGAAGCGGACCAGATGGGGCGAGGTGTAGACATGAGCGCGCAGGCCCGCCGCCTCGAACAGCGCCCGCAGGGTGGCGACGGTGGAGCCCTTGCCATTGGTGCCGGCCACATGGATCACCGGCGGCAGCCGGTCCTGGGGATTGCCCAGCGCGTCCAGCAGCCGCAGCACCCGATCCAGCGACAGGTCGATGACCTTGGGATGCAACCGGGTCATGCGGTCGAGAATGGCGTCGATCGTCATTTCTTTAACAGCCGGCTGACCGACAGCACGCCCTCCATGGGGCTGCGTCCCGGCGGCGAGATCGTGGTGACCAGGGCCAGCGGCTGGGCGCCGTCATCGCTGAACCGCTTGCCCAATTGAGTGGCGAACCACCCCGCGGGCAGCAAGTAGTAGTCGTTGATCCGTACCCCGTCGCTGTCGCGGCTGTCCAGCGCCAGCAACTGGCCGCCGCCCTTCAGGCCGCCGCGCTCGACCATGGACAGCAGGTGGCGTTGCAGGGCGGTGACCTCGGCGAATTCGGACCATACCGAACAGATTCCGTCATGGCCGATCACCAGGGTGACCGCGCCCAGCCCCGGCCGGCGCAACACCCTCACATAGCCCGAGCGGCCCTGGAGAAAGGTGGCTGCCACCTCGGCCGGCGGCTCGATGAAGCCAAACTCCCCCTTGGGGGCGGCGGCGGTGATCACGGCGTTGACGTCGCCCAGATTCATCAGGCAGATCCGGCCCAGCACCGCGACCGCCAGCCGCGAGGTCTCGTCCCGCATGCGGTAATCCGCCCCCGACTGGGCCGAGGCCGGCCCGGCGAGAAACAGCAAGGCCGGCAACAGCGCGGCAAGAAGGATCCGTTTCATGGCTGCCTCGTCCCGATGGTGATGATGGCCCGAAGATTGGGATTGGCGGTCTCGGAGGTGGTGAGGATGGCGCGCAGGCCGACCGGCTCGGCCCCGTGGCGCTTAAGCAGTTCGGCGCGGTAATCGCCCGTCGGAGTCATGTCGATAAAGCGCGCCACCAGCGGCCCCTTGACCTCGCGCCCGGCCGCCTGAACCGTGAACGACCGCCCCAAGGCCGCCCTAAGATCCTTGTCCAGCTGCTTGTAGAGGCTGTCGGCCGAGCCCTTTTGCATGAACACGACGCACTGGTCCTCGCCCTTGATCAACACCAGGGTCACGCCGGCGTCGAACCGGGCATAGGCCTCGCCCTCGCGGCCCTGGAGGAACGGCTTGGCGGCGGAAGGCGACAGTTGTGGCAGGTAAAGGTCATGGCCCGGCTGCAACTTGTCGCGCAATTCCGCGTAGGCCCCCATATGGCCGACGCAGCCGCGCACGAAGGTGCCGGAAGCAACCTCGACGGTGTCGACCGCCGGTTCGTCGGCCAGGGCCGGCGGTACGGCAAGAAGGAACAGGACGACGGTGGAAACGGCGCGAATCTTCATGGACGCAAATTCTCCTTGCCAGGAGGAGACCACAGCCCCGCGAGACAGACAAGACGGTTGAACGCGAAAGGGCCGCTCTGATCGAGCGGCCCCTTAACCTGTTTCGGCTGATCGAAGAGGATCAGTGCTTCGCCCCGGAGATCGCCTCGGCCATCGCCTCGGCAATCAGGGTCAAACGCTCGGCATTGCTTTTCTCGCGGTCGGTCTTGGCGTCGTCACGGGCTTCCTTGGCCAACTTCTTGCGAACGGCGGCCATTTCCTGGGTCAGATCGCCCACCGGGATGGCTTCCTCGGCCAGAACGGTGATGCGCTCCTCGTTGACCTCGGCGAAACCGCCGGCCACGAACGTGCTGCTTGAAATCTTGCCGCCGTCATGGACGACGATGACGCCGGGACGGACGGTGGTGATCATCGGAGAGTGAAGGACCAGGGCGCCAAAGTCGCCTTCACTGCCCGGAACCACCACCATGTCCACCGGAGACGAAACCAAAAGCTTCGCCGGCGACACCAACTCGAACTGAATCTTCTCGGCCATGCCGCGATTCCTTATACCGGCGAGCCGATGAAGTCATTCACGGGCTCGGAGTTGCGGGCAAGGCCCGGCATCCGTTGCCGCGTCCCCATGGGGAACCCCCGTGAGGACGCGGCAACGGACAGACTTAGGCCGCTTCGGCAGCCATCTTCTTGGCCTTCTCGACCACTTCCTCGATGCCGCCGACCATGTAGAAGGCCGACTCGGGGAGGTGATCGTATTCGCCGGCGACAATGGCCTTGAAGCCCTTGATGGTCTCTTCGAGGGAGACCAGCTTGCCCGGCGAGCCGGTGAAGATTTCGGCCACGTGGAACGGCTGCGACAGGAAGCGCTGGATCTTGCGGGCGCGACCGACGACCAGCTTGTCTTCTTCCGACAGCTCATCCATGCCCAGAATGGCGATGATGTCCTGAAGCGACTTGTAGGTCTGCAAGATGCGCTGCACGTCGCGGGCGGTCTGGTAGTGATCGTTGCCGACGACGCGGGGATCAAGCACGCGCGAGGTGGAGTCGAGCGGATCCACCGCCGGGTAGATGCCCAATTCGGCGATCTGACGGTTCAGCACCGTGGTGGCGTCCAAGTGAGCGAACGAGGTGGCGGGCGCCGGATCGGTGAGATCATCGGCCGGCACGTAAATGGCCTGCACCGAGGTGATCGAGCCCTTCTTGGTCGAGGTGATCCGCTCCTGCAGAGCGCCCATGTCGGTGGCCAGCGTCGGCTGATACCCCACCGCGGAGGGGATGCGGCCCAGCAGCGCCGACACTTCCGAACCGGCCTGGGTGAAGCGGAAGATGTTGTCCACGAAGAACAGCACGTCCTGGCCCTCGACGTCGCGGAAGTATTCGGCGACGGTCAGACCGGACAGGGCGACACGGGCGCGGGCGCCCGGCGGCTCGTTCATCTGACCGTAGACCAGCGCCACCTTGGAGCCGGGGCCGTCCAGCTTGATAACGCCGGATTCGATCATTTCGTGATAGAGGTCGTTGCCTTCGCGGGTGCGCTCACCGACACCGGCGAACACGGAGTAACCACCGTGGGCCTTGGCGATGTTGTTGATCAGTTCCATGATCAGCACGGTCTTGCCCACGCCGGCGCCGCCGAACAGGCCGATCTTGCCGCCCTTGCAGTACGGAGCCAGCAGATCGATGACCTTGATGCCGGTGACGAGGATCTCGGTTTCGGTCGACTGGTCGATGAAATCGGGGGCATCGGCATGGATCGGCAGGGTGCTCTTGTGGCCGATGGGGCCACGCTCGTCGATCGGCTCGCCGATGACGTTGATGATGCGCCCCAGGGTCTCGGGACCGACCGGCATCTGAATGGCCGAGCCGGTGTCCACGACTTCGGTGCCGCGGGTCAGGCCATCGGTGGAGTCCATGGCGATGGTTCGCACGGTGGACTCACCCAGATGCTGGGCGACTTCGAGAACCAGCTTCTTGCCCTGGTGATCGAGGTGGAGCGCGCTAAGGATGGCCGGCAGCTGGCCGTCGAAGCGCACGTCCACGACGGCGCCCAGGATCTGGGTGATCGTGCCGACGTTCTTGTTTGCCATGGTGTGCTCCTAGTCTTCCGTCACAGCGCTTCGGCGCCGGAGATGATTTCGATCAGTTCCTTGGTGATCTGGGCCTGGCGCGACCGGTTGTACTTGATCGCCAAGGCATTGATCATGTCGCCCGCGTTGCGGGTAGCATTGTCCATCGCCGTCATGCGGGCAGCCTGTTCCGAAGCCTGGCTTTCCAGCAGGGAACGGAACATCTGAGTCGCCAGATTGCGCGGCAGAATCTCGGCGAGGATGGTTTCCTCGTCGGGTTCGAACTCGTAGGTGGCCTTCGCACCGACATCGGCCTTGGCGGCCTGTGCCGGCAGCGGGAACGGAATCAGCTGCTGGCGAGTCAGTTCCTGGGCGATGGCCGACTTGAAGCGATTGTAGATCACGGTGCAGACATCGAATTCCTCGGCCTCGAACATGGCGGCGATATGACACGCCACCTGATCGGCCTCGGCGAACACGATACCCTTGCGGCCCAGCTGCTCGAAGCCTTCGATCATGTACTGGCCATAATCGCGCTTGAGCTGCTCGCGGGCCTTGCGGCCCACCGGCAGGATCTTGACCACCTTGCCCTGCTTCAGCAGGTCGGCGGCCATCAGCTTGGTGGCGCGGACGATGGTCGAATTGAAACCACCGCACAGACCGCGATCGGCGGTCACCGCCACCAGCAGATGCACCTTGTCGGCGCCGGTGCCGGTCAGCATCTTGGGCGCGCCGCTCTGGCCGGCCAAGCTGGCGGCCAGGGTGCCCAACATGCGTTCCATGCGCTCGGCGAAAGGCCGTGCCGCTTCCGCCGCGGTTTGCGCGCGGCGGAGCTTCGAGGCAGCGACCATCTTCATGGCGGACGTGATCTTGCGCGTCGACTTGACGCTCACGATCTTCATCCGCAGGTCCTTGAGACTCGCCATAACCTAAACTCCGACGGGACGGTTAAGCGAAAGTCTTGGCGAACGCGTCGAGGAACGCCTTGAGCTTCTCTTCGGTCTGCGCGCTGATCTGCTTCTCGGAGATGATGGCGGACAGGATTTCCGGCGCCTTCGACTTGATTTCCGCCAGCAGGGAGGTCTCGAAGCGGCCAACGTCACGGACTTCGATCTTGTCGAGGTAACCGCGCACGCCGGCATAGATCGAGATGACTTCCTCTTCGGTCGCCATGGGCGAGAACTGCGGCTGCTTCAGCAGTTCGGTGAGGCGGGCGCCACGACCGAGCAGCTTCTGGGTCGCCGGATCGAGATCGGAAGCGAACTGAGCGAACGCCGCCATTTCACGATACTGCGCCAGTTCCAGCTTGATCGAGCCGGCAACCTGCTTCATCGCCTTGATCTGGGCGGCGGAGCCGACGCGCGACACCGAAAGGCCGACGTTCACGGCGGGGCGGATGCCCTTATAGAACAGTTCGGTTTCCAGGAAGATCTGACCGTCGGTGATGGAAATCACGTTGGTCGGAATATAGGCGGACACGTCGTTGGCCTGGGTCTCGATGACCGGCAAGGCGGTCAGCGAGCCGGCACCGGCGGCGTCACCCATCTTGGCGGCGCGTTCGAGCAGACGCGAGTGGAGATAGAACACGTCGCCGGGATAGGCTTCGCGGCCCGGCGGGCGGCGGAGCAACAGCGACATCTGACGGTAGGCGACGGCCTGCTTGGACAGATCATCATAGATGATCAGGGCGTGCATGCCGTTGTCGCGGAAGTATTCACCCATGGTGCAGCCGCAATAGGGGGCGATGAACTGCAACGGAGCGGGCTCCGACGCGGTCGCCGCGACCACGATGGTGTATTCCATGGCGCCGTAGTCGGTCAGGGTCTTGACGATCTGGGCGACGGTGGAACGCTTCTGACCGATGGCGACGTAGATGCAGAACAGCTTCGCCTTCTCGTCATTGCCTTCGTGCCAACGCTTCTGATTGATGATGGTGTCGATCAGGATGGCGGTCTTGCCGGTCTGACGATCGCCGATCACCAGTTCGCGCTGACCGCGCCCGATCGGGATCAGGGCGTCAACGGCCTTGATGCCAGTCGACATGGGCTCGTGCACCGACTTACGCGGAATGATGCCCGGCGCCTTGACGTCGACCCGCTGACGCGAGGCGGCCTCGATCGGCCCCTTGCCATCGATGGGGTTGCCCAGACCATCGACGACGCGGCCCAGCAGGCCCTTGCCCACCGGCACGTCCACGATGGAGCCGGTCCGCTTGACCAGATCGCCTTCCTTAATGGAACGGTCGTCGCCGAAGATCACGACACCGACATTGTCGGTTTCGAGGTTCAGCGCCATACCCTTGATGCCGCCCGGGAATTCAACCATCTCGCCGGCCTGGACCTTATCAAGGCCATGCACGCGGGCGATGCCGTCACCAACGGACAGCACCTGTCCGACCTCGGCAACTTCCGCCTCGGTTCCAAAGGAGGCAATCTGTTGCTTGAGGATTGCGGATATTTCCGCGGCGCGGATTTCCATTATCCAACCCCTTTCATAGCGAGCTTGAGATGCTGCAGCTTCGTCTTCAACGAGCTGTCAACCATATGGGACCCGACCTTCACCACCAGACCGCCCAGCAAGCTGGGATCGACCTTGACGTCAACGGCGACATTGCCGCCGTAGACCGTCTTGAGGGTAGAGACGAGGGCGTCGTGCTGGGCTGGCGTCATGGCCACCGCGGAAGCCACCGAAGCGGACTTTTCCCCGCGGCGGGCAGCGAGCCGGCCGAGATAGGATTCGATCACCCCCAACAGGGTGAACAGGCGACGGTTCTGAGCCGCCAACCCAAGGAATTTCGTGGTCAGTTCCGAAAAGCCGCAGGCCTGGGCGATGGCGGTAATCGCCCGCCCCTGCTCGACACGGCTCAATGCGGGACTGTCGACGAGCCGCCGCAGATCCGCGCTTTGCTGGATCATCGACTTCAACGTCTTAAGGTCGCCGGCCACCTGGTCGAGCATGGACGAAGAATCGGCCAACTCGAAGAGGGCGGCGGCATAACGGGTGGCGATCACGCCAATGATTTCGGATGGCACCTGGGCAAGTCCTTGATTAGGGTCGAACCGGCGGCCGTAACCTATTGATACGCAAAAACATTCTGACGCCTGCCGGGAAGCCCCCCTGCTTGCGCGTCGGTTAACTAGCACATCGGGTTTTGCGTTGCAAGACGACTCCTGCCCATTCGGGGGAGGGAGGCGCAAGATCGGTCACGGGTCAAATGCGAACAAACCCGCCGATTCCAGAGCATCGGGGGCCAGTTCAGGCACCTACCCGCCCGAAAAATATTCATCAAAAAAAACTATAGGGGTCGATATCGACCTGAACCCGCACCCCTCGCGGCTGCTCGACCCGCGCCAGCCAATCGCGCAGAGTGCCCTGTAGATTGACCCCGCGCGGGGCCTTGACCAGGAATCGCCGCCGATGCTTGCCCCGCAGCAACGCCATGGGCGCCGGTGCAGGCCCCAGCACCTCGACCCCGCCGCCGTGGGGGGCCGCGCGGGACAGCCGGGCGGCAAAGCCGTCCAGCAGCCCGGCATCCGGCCCCGACAACACCAGGGCCGCCAGCCGGCCATAGGGCGGCATGCCGGCGTCGCGCCGCATATCGGCCTCCCGCGCGATGAAGCCGTCCCGCTCGCCCGAGCGCAGCGCCCGCATCACCGGATGATCGGGCTGATAGGTCTGGAGGAACACCCGGCCCGGCCGCTCGGCGCGGCCGGCGCGGCCGGCGACCTGGGATAACAGCTGATGGGTGCGTTCCCCGGCCCGCAGGTCGCCGCCTTCCAGGCCCAGATCGGCATCGACCACCCCCACCACCGTCAGCATGGGAAAGTGGTAGCCCTTGGCGACGATCTGGGTGCCCACCAGAAGATCGATCTCGTGGGCCGTCACCTGCCGGATGAATTCGGCCGCCGCATGGGGGCCGGCGCAGGTGTCCGAGGTCATCACCGCCATGCGGATATCGGGAAACAGCAAGGCCGCCTCCTCGGCGATGCGCTCGACCCCGGGGCCGCAGGCGGCGAAGCTGTCCTCCGCCTCGCAATGGGGGCATTTTCTCGGTAGCCGGATATGATAGCCGCAATGGTGGCAGACCAGCCGGCCGGCCAAGCGGTGCTCCACCAGCCAGGCGGTGCAATGGGGGCATTGCAGCCGGTGGCCGCAGGTGCGGCACAGGGTCAGCGGGGCATAGCCGCGCCGATTGAGGTAGAGCATGGCCTGCTCGCCGGCGGCAAAGGTCTCCTCCAGCGCCTGGACCAGCACGGGACTCAGCCAGCGGCCGCGCGGCGGCGGATGGCGGCGCAGGTCGATGGCGTTCATCTCGGGCATCACCGCGCCGGCATGGCGGTCGGGCAGGTGCAGCAGGCGATAGCGGCCGCCCTGAACATTGGCCATGGTTTCCAGCGACGGCGTCGCCGAGGCCAGCACCACTGGAAAGCCGCCGAGACGCCCCCGCACCACCGCCATGTCGCGGGCGTGGTAGCTGACGCCGTCCTCCTGCTTGAAGGCGCCGTCATGCTCTTCGTCGACCACGATCAACCCCAGATCGCGATAGGGCAGGAACAGGGCCGAGCGCGCGCCGACGATGACGCGGGCCTCGCCATTGGCCACCGCCCGCCAGGTCTCGCGCCGCCTTGCATCGCCCAACTCGGAATGCCACTCGGCCGGGCGCGCCCCAAAACGCCGCGTGAACCGCTCCAGCCACTGATTGGACAGGGCGATTTCGGGCAGCAGCACCAGGGTCTGCGCCCCCTTGGCCAGGGCAGCGGCGACCGCCTCGAAATACACCTCGGTCTTGCCCGAGCCGGTGACGCCGTCGATCAGCGACACCGAAAAGCCGTTCCCCACCGCCGCCACCAGGGCATCGGCGGCGGCGCGCTGATCGGGCGACAGCACGGCGGCGGCCAGGGTCACGTCGGGCATCCGGAACAACGGTGGCCGGGGCAGCGTGATGGTTTCCAGCGCCCCCGCCTCGATCAGCCCCTTGACCACCGCAGCCCCCACCCCGGCCTCGCGGGCGAGATCGGCCACGGTCAGCGGCGGCAACCGCTCCACCGTCTCCAGCACCTTGCGCCGGGCGGGAGTATCCTTGACGGCGGGCAGGGGCTCGACACGGCGAACCACCGTCAGTCCGGGAGCCGGCTCCAGCGCCGCCGGCACGCTCATGGCCATTTTCAGCACCGCCCCCGGCGGCGCCAGGGTATAGGCCGCCACCCAGTCGATGAAGGCGCGGGCGACGGCGGATAGCGGCTGCGCCGCCAGCCGGCAGCCGACGCGGCGCAGCTTGGACTCGGCGACGGGACCGGTTCCGGCGCCCCACACCACCCCGATCAGATCGCGATGGCCCAGCGGCACCGTGACGAAGTCCCCCGCCGCCAAGGCGAGGTCGCCGGTGAGGTAATCATAGGCTCCCGCCAGCGGCAGCGGCAGCAAAACCGCGATTCGACTGCCGGGAGGAAAGAACGGAGGGGTTGAAGTGGACGAGTCGGCGAGCATAAGCTAGCCTCCAACGTTCCAAGCTCCCGCGCAACATGAAGTCGGTGCCGGGCCGACGTTTTTCCAACACGGTGATGAGCATGGCGCGAAAGCGCGACGACGCGGTCTTGCACCTGCCCCTGCCCGACGAACGGCAGGTGGAGGCCTTTCTTGTGGCGCACCCCGACTTCCTGGTACGCCATCCCGACCTGCTGCTGGCGCTGTCGCCGCCGTCGCGCTGGGCCGGGGATGACGGCGTCCTCGACATGCAGGTCTTCATGATCGACCGCCTGCGCGACGAGATCGAGCGGGTGCGCGGCGCCGCCGAACACCTGATCCACACCAGCCGCAGCAATATGTCGATCCAGACCCGCACCCATAAGGCGGTGCTGGCGATCCTGTCAGCCGACAGCCTGACCGAACTGGTGGAAGCGATCAGCGACGACCTGCCCACCCTGCTGGACGTGGACGTCGCCACCTTGTGCTTCGAGACTCCGGAAACGCCGCTGCCGACGCTGTTCGCCCCCGGTCTGTTGAGCCTGCCATCCGGCACGGTGGCGCGGATGATGGGCGGCAGCGACCGCGAATGCGCCCTGACTGAGGAACTGCCGGGCGATCCGGCGCTGTTCGGCGACGGCGCCGGTCTGGTGCAATCCTCGGCGGTGGCCCGCCTCACTCCCGGCGGCCCCTGCCCGGAAGGCGTCATGGCGCTGGGCTCGCGCAATGGCCGCACCTTCCATGCCGGCCAAGCCACCGAGCTGATCACCTTCCTGGCCCGCGTCGTCGAGCGCAGCGTGCTGCGCTTCGTCGGGTAACGCGCCCCAGAGCCCCATGCCCCCCACTCCCATCCACTTTGCGGCAGGAGCCGATCTGGCCAGGACGGTGACGTCGTGGCGACAATGGCTGGAGGGGGAGAAACGCGCCTCGGCCCACACCCTGGACGCCTATGGCCGCGACCTCGCCGCGTTCCTGGGCTTCCTCACCGAACATCTGGGGGGCGAGCCCGATCTGGCGGTCCTGGCGGGGCTGGGGGTCGGCGACTTCCGCGCCTTCCTGGCCCGACGATCCAATGACGGCCTGGGCCGCGCCTCGCTGGCCCGCGCCATGTCGACCCTGCGGGGGTTCTTCCGCTTCCTCGATCGCCACGATCTGGTCCACAACCCGGCGCTGAAGGCGGTCAAGCCGCCGCGCCCGCCCAAGTCGGTGCCCAAACCGTTGGCCGCCGATGAGGCGATGGAGACCCTGAGCACCGCCGCCGAGATGCAGGACGAGCCCTGGCTGGCGGCGCGCGACGTCGCCTTGTTCACCCTGCTCTACGGCGCCGGGCTGCGCCTGGGCGAGGCACTGGCGCTGCGGCGGCGCGACGCTCCCCGGGCCGAGGCCATGATGATCACCGGCAAGGGCAAGAAGGACCGGGTGGTGCCGATCCTGCCGGTGGTCGGGGACGCCATCGCCGACTATCTGGCACAACTCCCCTATCCGTCCGCCCCCGACGACCCGCTGTTCCTGGGGGCGCGCGGCGGGCCGCTCAATCCCGGCGTGGTCCAGCGCCAGATGCGTCGGCTGCGCCTGCTGCTGGGGCTGGCCGACACCGCGACGCCGCACGCGCTGCGCCACAGCTTCGCCACCCATCTGCTGGCCGGCGGCGGCGACCTGCGCACCATTCAAGAGCTGCTGGGCCATTCCTCGCTGTCCACCACCCAGCGTTATACCGAGGTGGACGCCGCCCAGTTGGCCCGCATCCACAAGGAATCCCATCCGAGGGCCAAGGCATGATCCTCACCGACGAGGCCGCCACCCGGCGGCTGGGAGAACGGCTGGCGGCCGGGGTCCGCCCCGGCGACGTCATCGCCCTGTGGGGGACGCTGGGCACCGGCAAGAGCACCCTGGCGCGGGCCTTCATCCGGGCGCTGACTACCCCGGACGAGGAGGTTCCCAGTCCCACCTTCACCCTGGTGCAGCAATACGACTCCGATGCCGGACTGATCTGGCATTTCGACCTCTACCGGCTGGAAAAGCCCGCCGACGCCCTGGAGCTGGATATCGAGGAAGCCTTCGCCGACGGCATCAGCCTGATCGAATGGCCCGAGCAATTGGGACCTCACCTGCCCAAGCGACGGCTTGACGTGGCGCTGGAAACCGGCGATGCCGAGGGCGAGCGGCGAGTAACCTTGACCGCCCATGGCCCCTGGGCCGACCGTTTGGGGGATTTGACGCAGTGACACCGCGCGAGACAGTGATCCAAGACTTCCTCGATACCGCCGGCTGGGGCTTGGCCCGACGCGGCCGGCTGGCCGGGGACGCCAGCTTTCGCCACTACGACCGCCTGAGCCGTAACGGCGAGCCGGCGGTTTTGATGGACGCGCCGCCGCCGCAGGAGGATGTGCGGCCGTTCGTGCGCATCGCCCGCCATCTGGATTCGCTGGGCCTGTCGGCTCCCCGGCTGCTGGCGGTGGACGAGGAACACGGGTTGCTGCTGCTGGAGGATCTGGGCGACAATACCTACACCCGCCTGCTGGCCGAGGCCCATGACGAAGAGGCGCTCTACGCCCTGGCCACCGATGTGCTGGCCGAGATCGCGGCAAGGCCCGACGCCATCCCCGCCGGCCTGCCGCCCTATGACGACCAGCGGCTGTTGACCGAGGCCGGCCTGCTGACCGACTGGTACATTCCAGCCATGCTGGGCCGCGACGCCTCTGCCGAGGCGCGGGCCGAGTACGCCGAGATCTGGCGCCGGCTGTTCCCAGTGGCCCGCATGGCCCCCGACACCCTGGTGCTGCGCGACTTTCATGTGGACAACCTGATGCTTCTGCCGCGCCCCGGACTGGCGGCCTGCGGCCTGCTCGACTTTCAGGACGCGGTGGCGGGACCGGCCACCTACGATCTGATGAGCCTGCTGGAGGATGCCCGGCGCGACATCGACCCGCTGCTGACCGAGCGCATGAAGCAACGCTGGCTGAAGCGCTTCCCCACCCTCGACCGCGCCGTGTTCGAAGCGTCCTGGGCGGTGATGGCGGCCCAGCGCCACGCCAAGGTCATCGGCATCTTCACCCGGCTGTGCAAGCGTGACGGCAAGCCCGGCTATCTGGTTCATATCCCCCGGGTCTGGCGGCTGCTGGAAGCGGCGCTGGCCCATCCGGTGCTGGCCGAACTGGGCCGCTGGCTGGACCGCCACATCCCTCGGGATCAGCGCGGAGTCCCCCGCCCATGATGATCAAACGCGCCATGGTGCTGGCGGCGGGGCTGGGCCTGCGCATGCGGCCGATCACCCTGACGACTCCCAAACCGCTGGTGAGCGTGGCGGGGCGCACCATGCTGGACCGCGCCCTCGACCATCTGGCCCTGGCCGGGGTTCAAGAACTGGCGGTCAACACCCACTGGCTGGCCGACAGCGTCAGGGAACACCTCGCCGACCGCTCGGACATCTCGTTATCGCATGAAGACGTGCTGCTGGAGACCGGCGGCGGCGTCGCCAAGGCCCTGCCCCTGCTGGGGCACGAGCCGTTCTACGTGGTCAACAGCGACATCATCTGGACCGATGGCGAGACTCCCGCCCTGGTGCGGCTGGCCCAAACCTGGAACTCCGCCGACATGGACGCGCTGCTGCTGCTGCAACCCATCTCGACCGCCGTGGGCTATGCGGGCAAGGGCGACTTCTTCATCAACGCCGACGATACGCTGCGCCGACGGGGCGAGGCCGACAGCGCGCCGCTGCTGTTCTCCGGCGTCCAGATTCTCCATCCCCGGCTGTTCGAGGGCTGTCCGGCGGGCGCGTTCTCCCTCAACCTGCTCTATGATCGCGCCCTGTCCGAGCGCCGCCTGTTCGGCCTGGTCCATGACGGCGGCTGGTACCATGTGGGCACCCCCGACGCCCTGCCCGAGGTCGAGGCGCTGCTAGGCGGAAAATAACGCCCGAGGGACGCTTCCGAGGAGCCGGATGGCCCCGCCCGGCGACTGAGGGACACTTCCGACGAGCCGAAGGCTCGGAGTTGCGGCCAAAGGCCGGCGCGCCCCATGGCGCGAAAGCCAAGGGGCCGGATGGCCCCGCCCGGCGTTTGAGGGACAATATCATGAACGTCTTCACCATTCCTCCGGGGCTGCCCTTCGTCGATACCCTGGCCGCCCATCTGCTGGCCGAAGCCGGCAGCAATCCGCTAGCGCTGGCGGAGATGGAGGTATTGCTGCCGACGCGGCGCGCCTGTCGCGCCCTGTCCGACGCCTTTTTGCGCCTGTCGGGCGGGCGGCCGCTGCTGCTGCCGCGCCTCCGGCCGTTGGGCGACATGGATGAGGAGGAGCTGGAATTGGCAGGCGCCGATCCGCTCGACCTTGCCCCCGCCATTCCACCGCTGGAACGCCGCCTGATCCTGGCGCGGCTGATCATCGCCATGGCCGAGGCGAGCGACGGCCACGTCCCCGCCCCCGATCAGGCGGCCCGGCTGGCGGCCGAGCTGGGACGGCTGCTGGATTCGGTTCAAAGCGAGCGGCTGGACTTCGCCCGGCTGGATAAACTGGTCCCCGAGGACTACGCCGACCACTGGCAGGTGACGCTGGACTTCCTCAAGATCCTGACCCGCTCGTGGCCGGCGATCCTGGCTGAACGCGGCGTGCTGGACTCCGAGGAGCGCCTTAATCAGGTGATGGCGGCCCAGATCGACGCCTGGACCGCCCGGCCGCCCGCCCATCCCATCATCGCCGCCGGCTCCACCGGCTCGCGCCCCGCCACCGCCGATCTGCTGGTGGCCATCGCGGCGCTGCCGGCCGGCCGAGTGGTGCTGCCCGGCCTGGATCAGACCATGGACGAGGCCAGTTGGTACGCCCTGGATCCCGCCCATCCCCAATACGGCCTGAAGCTGTTGCTGGGGCGTCTGGGGATGGAGCGCGGCGCGGTGCCGCCGCTATCCGACCGCTCCGATCCCCGCGCCGACCGCATCCGCCTGCTGGCCGAGGCGCTGCGCCCCGCCGGTACCTGCGAGGCCTGGCGGGCGCTGGTCGCACTGCCGCCCGAGACCCTGGACGGCGTCGGCCGCCTGGACGCCCCCGGCCCGCGCGAGGAGGCCGGGGCCATCGCCCTGATGCTGCGGCGCGAGCTGGAGCGCGAGGGCCGCACCGCCGCCCTGGTCACCCCCGACCGCACCCTGGCCCGCCGGGTGGCGGGCGAGCTGGAACGCTGGGGCATCCATATCGACGATTCCGCCGGACGACCGTTGGGTTCCACCGAACCCGGCAGCTTCCTGCGCCTTGCCGCCGAGATGGTGGCCGACGGTTTCGCCCCCCATGCCACCCTGGCCTGCCTCAAGCATCCCCTCGCCGCCGGCGGCATGGACGCCGCCGCCTTCCGCGCCTTCGCCCGCCGGCTGGAGCTGCATGTACTGCGCGGTCCCCGCCCCGGCCCCGGCGTGGCGGGGCTGCTGGCGGGGGCCAAGGACAAGCGCCTCGCCGCCGGTCTGGCCGACCTCGAATCGCTGGCGGCCCCCTTCGCCGCCCTGCTGGCCGGGGAAACGGTCCAACTGGCCGACCTGGTCCGCGCCCATATGGAGTTCGCCGAGGGCCTCGCCGCCGATGCCCATCTTCCCGGCCCGGCCCGGCTATGGGCGGGCGAAGCGGGCGAGGCCGCCGCCCGCTTCGCCGCCGAACTGGCCCGCGCCGCCCCGGCGCTGCCCGCGATTCCGGGACGCTGCTATCCGGCGCTGTTCGACGAGTTGATGGCGGGTCAGGTGGCCCGCTCGGCCTGGGAGCACCACCCCCGCCTGCATATCTGGGGACCGCTGGAAGCCCGCCTGCAACACACCGACCTGCTGATCCTGGGCGGCCTCAACGAAGGCGGCTGGCCGGCCCCGCCCGAGGCCGATCCCTGGATGAGCCGCCCCATGCGCGAAGCCTTCGGCCTCGCCCCGCCGGAGCGCCGCGTCGGCCTTGCCGCCCACGACTTCGCCCAAGGCTTCGGAGCGCCCAACGTGGTGCTGACCCGCTCGGTCCGGGTTGACGGGGCCCCCACCGTGCCGTCGCGCTGGCTGATGCGCCTGGACGCGGTGATGGGGGCCTGCGGTCTCGCCTTCGCCGAGGCCGACGCCCCCTGGCTGGACTGGCACGACCAGCTCGACCGCCCAACGGTCTGGGTGCGGCCGGAACCTCCGGCCCCCAGACCGCCGCTGGCGGCGCGGCCCCGCCGACTGTCGGTCACCGAGATCGAGACCTGGATGCGCGACCCCTACGCCGTCTACGCCAAGCACGTGCTGGGCCTGCGGGCGCTGGACCCCATCGACGCCGATCCCGGCGCCGCCGACTATGGCAGCATGGTGCATCTGGCGCTGGAACGCTTTGTCCGGCTTTACCCCCACGCCCTGCCGCCCGAGCCCGAGGCCAAGCTGCTGGAGATCGGCCGCGAGGTCTTTGCCGAGGCGGCGGCGTCTCCCGCCCTGTGGGCGTTCTGGTGGCCGCGCTACATCGCCATCGCCCGCTGGGTGGCTGCCAGGGAAGCCGACCGCCGTCCCGGCCTCGCCATGGCCCATGCCGAGGTCAAGGGCGCACTGGAGATCGACGCCCCCGGCGGCCCCTTCACCCTGGTGGCCAAGGCCGATCGCATCGATGTGCTGCGCGATGGCGGTCTGGTCCTGATCGACTACAAGACCGGCCAGCCCCCCAGCGCCAAGGAGGTCGCCGCCGGCTATGCGCCGCAACTGCCGCTGGAAGCCGTCATCGCCCGCCACGGCGGCTTTGCCGGCGTCAGGGCGGCCGAACCGGCAAGCCTGCTGTACTGGCGGCTGAAAGGCGGCGAGACCGGCGGCGAGGAACGCTCGGCCGGCGACGACGCGCCGCGCCTCGCCGCCGAGTCCCTGGACGGGTTACGGGCGCTGGTAGCCGTGTTCGACGATGTCGAAACCCCCTATGCCGCCCGCCCCCATCCCGAACACGCCCCCAAATACTCCGACTACCTCCACCTCGCCCGCGTGCGGGAATGGGCCAGCGGCGGCGATGAGGGAGAGGAATAGCGTCACGGCCGTTAGTATTGTCCCCCTACCGCCAGATCGGTTTCCCCGATCCCGGCAGGCCCAACTCGGCCCAGCGATCCGTCACTTTATCGATCACGTCCTGGCTCATGCGGATCTTCTCGCCCCATTCGCGATGGGTTTCCGGGGGCCATTTGTTGGTGGCGTCCATGCCCAGCTTGCCGCCCAGGCCGGATTCCGGGCTGGCGAAGTCCAGGTAGTCGATGGGGGTTCCCTCGATCACCGTGATGTCGCGGGCCGGGTCCATGCGGGTCGAGACCGCCCACATCACGTCTTTCCAGTCGCGGGCGTTGATGTCGTCGTCCACCACGATGACGAATTTGGTGTACATGAACTGCTTTAAAAAGCTCCACACTCCGAACATCACCCGCTTGGCGTGGCCGGGATAGGCCTTCTTCATGCTGACCACGGCGATACGATAGCTGCACCCTTCCGGCGGCAGCCAGAAATCGACGATTTCGGGGAATTGCTGGGCCAGCAGCGGGATGAAGACCTCGTTCAGGGCTTCTCCCAGCACACTGGGCTCGTCCGGCGGGCGGCCGGTGAAGGTGGACAGGTAGATCGGGTTCTTGCGCATGGTGATGGCCGAGACCCGGAAGACCGGGAACTTCTCCACCGAGTTGTAATAGCCGGTATGGTCGCCATAGGGGCCTTCGTCACCCTCCTCGTCGAGCATGACATGGCCTTCCAGCACGATCTCGGCCCCGGCGGGCACCTTCAGCGGCACCGTCTTGCAGTCGACCAGTTCGACCTTGCGGCCGCGCAGCAAGCCGGCGAACTGGTATTCCGACAGGGTTTCCGGCACCGGCGTCACCGCCGCAATGATGGTGCCGGGATCGGCGCCGATGACCACGGCGGCCGGCATGGGCTCCTTGTGAACGGCAGCCCAACGCTGGAAGTGCTGGGCGCCGCCGCGATGCTTCAGCCAGCGCATCAAGGCGGTGTCGCGTCCGGTCACCTGCATGCGGTAGATGCCCAGATTGAAGCCGTCGCGCTTGTCGTCCTTGTTGGGGCCTTGGGTCACCACCAGAGGCCAGGTGATCAGCGGCGCCGGCTCGCCCGGCCAGCAGCCCTGGATCGGCAGCCGCGCCAGATCGATCCGGTCGCCGGTCAACACCACCTGCTGGCAAGGCGCATTGCCGACCGTCTTGGGCCGCATGGCCATCACGGTACGCGCCAGCGGCAGCAGCTCCAGGGCTTCCCGCCAGCCGCCGGGGGGCTCTGGCTGTTTGAGGAAGGCCAGGGTCTCGCCGACCTCGCGCAGTTGGTGCGGCTCGCGATCCATGCCCCAGGCGACCCGCTCGACCGTGCCGAACAGGTTGACCAGCACCGGCATGTCGTATTTCGAGCCATCGGGGCGCACCACGTTCTCGAACAGCACCGCCGGCCCGCCCTCGGCCAGTAGCCGGGTCTGGATTTCGGTCATCTCCAGATGGGGGGAGACCGGAACCGTGACCCGCTTCAGTCGGCCGGTTTCCTCCAGGCGGGTGATGAAGTCGCGCAGGGAATCATACGGCATGCGGGGCTCTCCGTGGTCAGATCCGACAAGGGACGCCGAACACGCCGCGTCGTCAAGGGGCTGATGATGTCATGCGATACGGAACGCATCGTAGGGGATTGGCCTGACTTCACTCGGACCGCTTTTGAGCGTAAGGTGACACAGAGGCGGTTTTTATCGCCAACAGGGGAGAAGCCGAGTCACCCATGGCCGTACTTCAGAAAGAAGAACGTTATCGCACCCTGATCGAGTTGGGCATCGCCCTCTCGGCCGAGCGTAACCATAACCGCCTGATGGAACGCATCCTCCACGGCGCCAAGACCATGTGCAATGCCGATGGCGGCACGCTGTATCTGGTGACCGAGGCCAAGGACGGCCTGTGCTTCGAGATCATGCTGAACGACACCCTGAATATCGCCATGGGCGGCACCACCGGCAAGCCGATCCCGTTTCCGCCGCTGAAGCTGTATGACGACCAGGGGGCTCCCAACCACAAGAACGTCTCCAGCCACTGCGCCCTGACCGGGGCCACCATCAACATCGCCGACGCCTATGACGTGGATAAGTTCGACTTTTCCGGCACCAAGGCGTTCGACACCAAGACCGGCTATCGCTCCAAGTCGTTCCTGACCGTGCCGCTGAAGAATTACGAGGGCGAGATGATCGGCGTGGTCCAGCTGATCAACGCCCGCAATCGCGGCGGCAAGATCATCGCGTTCGGCCCCGACATCACCCCGCTGATCGAGGCCTTGGCCAGTCAGGCGGCGGTGGCGCTGGACAATCAGCGCCTGATCGAGGCCCAGAAGAACCTGTTCAAAAGCTTCATTCAGGTGATCGCGGGCTCCATCGACGCCAAAAGCCCCTATACCGGCGGCCACTGCCATCGGGTGCCCGCCGTCACCTTCATGATGGCCAAGGCGGCCTGCGACAGCACCGAAGGCCCCTTCGCCGACTTCTCGCTGACCGAGGACGAGTGGTACGAGCTGGAAGTCTCCGCCGGCCTGCATGATTGCGGCAAGGTCACCACCCCGGAATACATCGTCGACAAGGCTACCAAGCTGGAGACCATCTATAACCGCATCCACGAGGTCCGAATGCGGTTCGAGGTGATGAAGCGCGACGCCGTCATCGCCTATCTCGAAGGCATCGTGGCGGGCGAGGAAGACGTCGACACCCTCAAGGCCCGCATGGATGCGGCCCTGGCCCAATTGGATGACGACTTCGCCTTCGTCGCCGAAAGCAATGTGGGCGGCGAGTTCATGGCCCCGGACAAGGTCGAGCGCCTCAAGGACATCGCCGGCCACACCTGGATGCGGACCCTGGACGATACGCTGGGCCTGTCCATGGACGAGATGCGCCGCCGCACCGGCAACGAGCCCAAGCCGCCGGTGGCGGAATCGGTGCTGACCGACAAGCCGTGGCACATCGTCCCGCACGAGATCAACGTCGACACCAGCAAGTATGACGCCGAGGGCTTCAAGATGAAGCCGCTGGAGAACCGCTACAATCTGGGCGAAATCTACAACCTGTCCATCGGTCGCGGCACCCTGACCAACGAGGACCGCTTCAAGATCAACGACCACATCGTCCAGACCATCTTCATGCTGAAGGCGCTGCCCTTCCCCAAGAACCTGTCCCGCGTGGCGGAATGGGCCGGCGGCCATCACGAAAAAATGGACGGCACCGGCTATCCCAAGGGATTGAAGCGCGAGGAAATGTCGCTGCCGGCCCGCATGATGGCCATCGCCGACATCTTCGAGGCTCTGACCGCCGCCGACCGCCCCTATAAAAAGCCCAAGACCTTGTCGGAATCGCTCAAGATCATGTCGTTCATGGTCAAGGACCAGCATATTGACCCCGATCTGTGGCATCTGTTCCTGACCTCGGGCATCTGGAAGGAATACGCCGACAAATATCTGCGGCCCGAGCAGGTGGACGAGGTCGATATTTCAAAGTTCCTCCCCAAGGCGCCGGAGTAGAGCGGCGCGGTGGCGGGCTTTCGCGCCTATATCGCCGCCAGCCTGGATGGCTATATTTCCAGCCCCGATGGCTCCATCGCATGGCTGAAGCAGTTCGACGCGCTGGATTACGGCTTCAACGAATTCATGGACCATGTGGGAACGGTGGTGATGGGACGCACCACCTACGATCACCTGCACGTCCTGGGACATTGGCCCCGCACCACCAAACGCTGCATCGTCGTCACCTCGCGCGATATGGAAACCGCCCCCGACAACGTGGAGTCCTGGGTGGGTGATATCGGCCGGCTGGTCGATGACCTGCGGGGCTCGACCGATGGCCATGTCTGGGTGGCGGGCGGCGCCAAGGCGATCCGCGCCTTCCTCGACATCGGCGCCATCGATCATTTCGACCTGCTGGTCATGCCGGTGCTGCTGGGCGAGGGCAAGCCGCTGTTCATCAACTCGGACCGGGTCACCCGCCTAAGCCTGCTGGGCAGCCGGACCTTCTCCAACGGGGTGGTCAAACTCAGCTATGTGGTGGGGTGAGTGGATTTTTTCGGCGGCCCGTCAGAGCGCGACGACGGTCTTGTCCTTGCGGCGGTTGACCTGAAGCTGGCCATCGCAGCCCTTGACATAGGTGGTCTTGCCCACTGTCAGGGCGTCGAGGATGGTCACCAGGGCGCGGGGGATGGCTGCGAACTCCAAAGAGCCGCGCCCGGCGGTGTTATAGGCGGCGACGGCTGCGCGGACCAGATCCCGGGTCATGGGCTTGCCGTCATTCCCGATCATGTGATCTCCCTCGGATATTGTCCGGCGAGCCGACGAATCGACTCGCCGGGATTTCTCAGCTGGCGGTGACGTAGGCGCGCATGGCCTCGGCCTCGTATTCGGCGCGTTCCAGGCTGTTGGACACCAGATCGCGGATGCTGACGATGCCGACCAGGGTGCCGGCGCCCATGACCGGCATGTGGCGGAAGTGATGGGTGGTCATCTGGTTCATGACCGAAGCGACGCTGTCGCCGGCCTTGCAGGTGACCGGATTGGCCGTCATATGCTCGCCCACGGCCGAGCCCATGACGGCGGCGCCATGGGCGGCGAGGCAGCGGGTGACGTCGCGCTCGGTGAAGATGCCCAAGGTGGCGTCATTGTCATCGACGACCAGCACCGCGCCGACCTTGAACGACACCATGCCTTTGACGGCTTCCATGACGGTCTTGGTCGGCAGGATCTTGAAAACCTTGTTGCCCTTCTTGGCAAGGATATCCGAGACAAGCATTGAGTGACTCCATGTCTGGGTCGAGGGGTGGCGGTGCGGCCCATCCGCCCGACTTCCCCGAAAGGATACCCAAATCGCCGCCGCTGAGAAACCTAATCTCGCAGCATTCGTTCCGCCGCCGCCACGCCGGCTCCGGTGGGCAGCTTGACTCCCTGGGCGGCCAGGACGTCTTCCAGCGCGTCCAGACAGGTGGCGACATGACGCGGGGTGGCGCTTTGCCCCATCAGGCCGATGCGCCAGACCTTGCCGGCCAGGCCGCCGAGGCCGGCGCCGATCTCCAGCCCGTACTTTTGCAGCAATTGGGTCCGCGCCGCCGCCTCGTCGATGCCGGCGGGGACCAGCACGGCGTTAAGCTGCGGCAGCCGCGCCCCTTCCGCCACCAGCAGCCCCAGCCCCATGGCCTCCAGCCCGGCCAGCAAGGCGCGATGCATCATGGTGTGGCGGGTCCAGGACTGCTCGATGCCCTCCTCGTGCAGCATGACCAGCGACTCGTGCAAGCCGTACAGCGCGTTGATCGGGGCGGTGTGGTGGTAGGCCCGCTTGGCCCCGCCGCCCCAATAGGCAGTCAGCAGACTGAAATCGAGGAACCAGCTCCGCACCTTGGTCTTGCGGGCTGCCAGGGCCTCGACGGCGCGGTCGGAAAAAGTCACCGGCGACAGACCCGGCGTGCAGGACAGGCATTTCTGGCTGCCGGAATAGACCGCATCGGCCCCCCAGGGGTCCACCAGCACCGGGATGCCACCCAGCGAGGTCACCGCGTCGACGATGGACAGCGCCCCATACTCGCGGGCCAGCTCGCACAGGGTGCGAGCGTCGGATTCGACGCCGGTGGAGGTCTCGGCATGGACGAAGGCCAGCGCCTTGACGCCGGGATTGGCCTTCAGCGCCGCCTCGACCTTGTCGGGATCGACCGGAGTTCCCCAGGCGTCCTCGACCACCACCGCCTTGGCCCCGCAGCGTTCTACGTTCTCCTTCATGCGACCGCCGAACACGCCGTTGACGCAGACCACCACCGTCTCGTCCGGTTCGATCAGGTTGACGAAGCAGGCCTCCATGCCGGCCGAGCCGGGACCGGACACCGCCAGGGTCAGGGCGTTGCCGGTGAAAAAGGCGGTTTGCAGCATCGCCTTGACCTGATCCATCATGCCGATGAAGGCGGGATCGAGATGACCGATGGTGGGGCGCGCCATGGCCTCCAGCACCCTGTGATGCACGTCGGACGGCCCCGGCCCCATCAAGATGCGCTTGGGCGGCTGGAAGGACTGAGTCATGGGGAACGACCTCCTGGCTGGAGCGGGGAAATGGGCAATCGCGGCACCTGCATGACGCGGACCTGACCGGCGGACAGGATGCCATCTTGCACGGTCAGCGGAAGAGATAAAGTCGGACGGCCCTGGGAGTCGGGCCGCGCCAGAATGGCCAGCATGACCTGGGCGGCCGAGGCCATGCCCTGTTCCACCAGGCCGGCCTGAACCAGCCGGACCACGAACTCGCCCCACCCCCGGACATGGGCATGGGTGGCCAGCAGCGGCTGAAACTTCGGGTCCAGCGCCAGGGTGCCGTCGGCCTCCAGGGCCAGCGGCGGCCAGTCCAGCGCGATCCGGTCCAGTTCGACGATGCCGCCATCGGCGCTCCACGCCGCCAGCGCCGCCAGCGGCGGAGAGCCGGCGATTTCGCCCATCACGCGGGCCTCCACCTGAAAACGCTCGATCCGCCGGGCCAGCGGCAGGCCGGAAATGTCGGGCAGGCCCAGGCCGCGCAGGGCCAGGGTCAGCCCGGCCGACGGATGCTCGTGGCCGGGATCGGGCGGGTTGAGACGCTCGAAAGTGATGGCGGCGCCGTCCAGGGTCAGCGGATCTATGCCGGGCTGTTCCAGCGCCAGGGCGGTGGCGGTAAAGGCAAGACCGGCCATCTCGCCATCGGTGCGAAGGCGCAGCCGGACCTGGGCGGCGCCGGCCGACACGATGCCCGACCAGCCGAGCCCGCCCAGATCGTGCAGCCCCGGCAGATCGATGGCGATGTTCAGCGGGTCCAGCAACGGAATGGTGATGACGAGCCCCTCGCCATGCCAGGACAGCCCCGCCGGACTCCGCAGCCCGACCCGGCCCAGCCGGGCGATAACGGCGCGGGGAAAGCCGCCCGTGTCGATGGCTCCCATCTCCACCGTCCAGCCCTCGGCCCGGCGTTGAGCGGCAAAGGCCTCGATCCCCTTGCGCAACTCCCCCGCCACATGGAACCAATAGGCGGTGAATCCGGCCGCGATCAGGCCGAGCAGGACAAAAGCAATGACGCGGAGTCGAACGGACATGGAGCCCACCCCTGGGAATGCAGCCTTATCGTCTACCCTGCCGGGAGCCGTGGAACAAGATACTCCCGATTTTTGGGTGTTCGCCTATGGCTCACTGATCTGGCAGCCTGATTTCGCCCATCTGGAGGTGCGGCCCGCCCGGCTTGGCGGCTATCACCGCGCCATGTGCATCTTGTCCACCATCTATCGCGGTACACCAGAGCGTCCCGGACTGGTGCTGGGGCTGGACCGGGGCGGCAGCTGCCGGGGCCGCGCCTTCCGGGTGGCGGCGGCCGAGGCCGAGGCGGTGCGGGCCATGCTCCACGAGCGCGAGATGGTCACCCGGGTCTACCTTCCGCGCATGGTGGCGGTACGGCTGGACGATGGCGGCCGGGTTCCGGCCCTGGCCTTCATCGCCGACCGGAGTCATGCGCAGTACTTCCCCGCCGGCGACCCGGCACGGGCCGCGGCCCTGATCCGCCAAGGCGTGGGCAAGGCCGGCGCCAGCCGCGACTATCTGAGCCGGACCGTGGCATCCCTGGCGGAGATGGGGGTGACGGATCGGGGGCTCCGGCGGCTGCTGGAACTGGTGGAGGGGGAACGTCCCCCTCCCGCCGCCGCCTCGTCCTGAGCAAACCCGAGGAACGACGCGTCAGGCAGCCTTGGCCTTGCCGTCCAGCAGATCGACGATATCGCCCATGATGGTGGTGATGTCGTAGTCCTTGGGGGTGTAGATACGGGCACAGCCCGCCGCCAACAGGGTCTTTTCGTCCTCGGGCGGGATGATGCCGCCGGCCACCACCGGGATATCGCCCAGGCCGGCGGCGCGCATGCGCTCCAGCACCTCGGTCACCAGCGGGATATGACTGCCCGACAAGATGCTCAGTCCGACCACATGGACGCCTTCCTCCAGCGCCGCGTTGACGATCTGGGCCGGGGTAAGCCGGATGCCCTCATAGACCACTTCCATACCGGCGTCGCGGGCGCGCACCGCGATCTGCTCGGCGCCGTTGGAATGGCCGTCGAGGCCGGGCTTGCCCACCAACATCTTGACCCGGCGGCCCAGCTTGGCCGAGACCTGCTCAACCCGCTCGCGCACCGTGCCCATGCGGTCGCTCCGGACCCCGGCGGAGGCGCGCGACACCCCGGTGGGGGCGCGGTATTCGCCGAACACCTCGCGCAGGGTCAGAGCCCATTCGCCACCGGTCACTCCGGCATGGGCGGCGGTGATGGAAGGTTCCATGATGTTGCGGCCTTCCTGGGCGGCGGCCTTCAACCCGGCGATGGCCGCATCCACCGCCTTGGCGTCGCGGCTGGCGCGGAACGCCTCCAGACGCTCGATCTGCTCGGCCTCGGCCTTGGGATCGACGGTCATGATCGAGCCGTCGCCGGTGGTCAGCGGGCTGGGCTCGGTCTCGGTCCATTTGTTGACGCCGACCACGATCTGCTCGCCGGTTTCGATGGCGCCGATGCGCCGCGCATTGGACTCCACCAGCTTTTGCTTCATATAGCTGGATTCCACGGCGGCGACGGCGCCGCCCATGTCGTCGATGCGCTTCAGCTCGTCCTGGGCGCCGGCCATCAGATCGGCGACCTTGCGGGCGATCTCGGTGGAGCCGTCAAAGATATCGCCGAATTCCAGCAGGTCGGTCTCGTAGGCGACGATCTGCTGAAGGCGCAGCGACCATTGCTGGTCCCACGGGCGCGGCAGGCCCAGCGCCTCGTTCCAGGCCGGCAGCTGCACGGCCCGCGCGCGGGCGTTCTTGGACAGCACCACGGACAGCATCTCGATGATGATGCGGTAGACGTTGTTCTCCGGCTGCTGCTCGGTCAGGCCCAGGCTGTTGACCTGAACGCCGTAGCGGAAGCGCCGCGCCTTCTCGTCGGCGATGCCGTAACGGGTGCGGCAGATCTCGTCCCACAGCTCGGTGAAGGCGCGCATCTTGCACAGCTCGGTGACAAAGCGGATGCCGGCGTTGACGAAGAAGCTGATACGGCTGACCACCTGCTCGAAATCGGCGGCCGGCACGGTGGGGCGCACGGTATCCAGCACGGCGATGGCGGTGGCCAGGGCGAAGGCCAGTTCCTGTTCCGGGGTCGCGCCGGCCTCTTGCAGATGGTACGAGCACACATTCATCGGGTTCCACTTGGGAACCTCGCGATAGGTGAAGGCGATGATGTCGCTGGTCAGCTTCAAGGACGGCTGCGGCGCGAAGATGTAGGTGCCGCGCGACAGGTATTCCTTGATGACGTCGTTCTGGGTGGTGCCGTTGAGGCTGGCACGCGCCGAGCCCTGGCGCTCCGCCGCCGCGATATACAACGACAGCAGCCAGGCGGCCGGCGCGTTGATGGTCATGGAGGTGTTCATCTTCTCCAGCGGAATGCCCTCGAACAGGGTCATCATGTCGCCGAGATGGCAGACCGGCACGCCGACCTTGCCCACTTCGCCCTTGGCCAGCAGGTGGTCGCTGTCATAGCCGGTCTGGGTCGGCAGGTCGAAGGCGATGGACAGGCCGGTCTGGCCCTTGGTCAGATTGGTGCGATAGAGCTTGTTGGACTCGGCCGCCGAACTGTGTCCCGAGTAGGTACGGATCAGCCAGGGCTTGTCGCGGCCGGCGGCCTTGCTGGGGGCGGTCTTATCGGTCATGGCGTGCTCCACACTCGCTCGCGGTCAAAAAATATTTCGGCGCCGGGGGGTTAGGACGCACAAACGACCTAAAATTTCTCGAAAACCCGACTTCGCGAAACAAACTACCATTTTGTGCATTGCGAAGAAAGCGACAAAACGCTAAAAGGCGGGAGTGTCGCGCGTCGCCTTGTCCCCCCGGCGGCGCCGAAGGTGAAATGTCGTCCCGAGTGTCTAAGGAGTTCTCAGATGAGCGAACAGGTGGTCAAGGATCTCTACGAGCTGGGTGAGATCCCGCCGCTCGGGCATGTGCCCCAGAAGATGTACGCCTGGGCCATTCGGCGCGAGCGTCACGGCAATCCCGATACCGCCATGCAGGTCGAGGTGGTGGACACCCCCGAGATCGATCCCCATGAAGTCCTGATCATGGTGATGGCGGCTGGCGTCAACTATAACGGCGTCTGGGCCTGCCTGGGCAAGCCGATCTCGCCCTTCGACTATCACAAGGCCGATTACCATATCGCCGGCTCCGACGCCTCGGGCGTCGTCTATAAGGTCGGCGCCAAGGTCAAGCGCTGGAAGGTCGGCGACGAGGTCGTGGTCCACTGCAACCAGACCGACGGCGACGACGAAGAGTGCAACGGCGGCGATCCCATGAACTCGCCCAGCCAGCGTATCTGGGGTTACGAGACCGCCGACGGCTCGTTCGCCCAGTTCGCCCGCGTCCAGGCGCAGCAGGTCATGCAGCGCCCCAAGCACCTGACCTGGGAAGAAAGCGCCTGCTACACCCTGACCCTAGCCACCGCCTATCGTATGCTGTTCGGTCATCGTCCGCATGTGCTGCGTCCCGGCCATAACGTGCTGGTCTGGGGCGCCGCCGGCGGCCTGGGCTCCATGGCCATCCAGCTGATCGCGGTGTCGGGCGGCAACGCCATCGGCGTGGTGTCGGAAGAAGACAAGCGCGACTTCGTCCTGGGACTGGGCGCCAAGGGCGTGGTCAACCGCAAGGACTTCGACTGCTGGGGCCAGCTGCCCGACGTGGATGGCGATCCCAAGGCTTTCTCCGACTACATGAAGAAGACCCGCGAGTTCGGCAAGGCCATCTGGGACATCACCGGCAAGGGCAACGACGTCGATTTCGTGTTCGAGCATCCCGGTGAAGCCACCTTCCCGGTGTCGTGCAACGTGGTGAAGCGTGGCGGCATGGTCGTGTTCTGCGCCGGCACCTCCGGCTTCAACCTGACCTTCGACGCCCGCTTCGTGTGGATGCGTCAAAAGCGTATCCAGGGCAGCCACTTCGCCAACCTGCTCCAGGCCTCGCAGGCCAACCAGCTGGTGATCGAACGCCGCATCGACCCCTGCATGTCCGAGGTTTACTCCTGGGACGACATCCCGCTGGCCCATATGCAGATGCTCAAGAATCTGCACAAGCCCGGCAACATGGCGGTGCTGGTCCAGGCTCACAAGCCCGGCCGCACCACCATCGAGGACTGCATCGAAGGCTAGAATGCCGTCCAAGCACCCCTCTCCCGACCGCGGGAGAGGGGTTTCTTTTTAAGAGCCCGAGGAATCCGCCATGACCGCCACCCTGCTTGCCGACCTGATCCCCACCTGTGAGAAAGCCCTGGTCGTCGTCGACCGGCTGCGCCTCGCCGCCAAGGACGCCGTCACCGCCATGGTGAGCAAAGACGGCAAGATCAACGGCGCTCTGTTCGACGCGAACCAGACCGCCGCCCACGGCTATGCCTGGCTGGCGACCTATGTCTCGGCGCTGGAACAGATGCTGGGCTGGGCCAAGCGCATCCAGACCACGGGCAAGCTGGGCGAGCTGGAAACCCTGATGTTGCAGGCCGCCTTCGGCGAATATGTCGCCCAGATCTATGGCGGCATCCCCATGAGCCAGGGCGAGATCGTCCGCCCCGGCGACCTTGGCCTCGATTCCAAGACGGTTCACGGCTTTTCCTCGCCGGAAACCAACCTGCTGCGCCGCCAGGGCTGCACCGCCGCCGTCCGCACCCGCATCGCCGAGCTGATCAGGGACGGCCAGCATTTCGGCGAAGCCGGTCTCGACGACGAGACCCTGATCCTGATCCGCGATCAGTTCCGCCGCTTCGCCGACGAGGAAGTAATCCCCTACGCCCATGAATGGCACCTCCAGGACCAGTTGATCCCCATCGAAGTGGTCGACCATGTGGCCGAAATGGGCGTGTTCGGCCTGACCCTGCCGGAAGAATACGGCGGGCTGGGTCTGGGCAAGACCGCCATGTGCGTGGTGACGGAAGAGCTGTCGCGCGGTTATATCGGCGTCGGCTCGCTGGGCACCCGCTCCGAGATCGCCGGCGAGCTGATCCGCCTGGGCGGCACCGAGGAGCAGAAGCACGAATGGCTGCCCAAGATCGCCTCGGGCGAGATTCTGCCCACTGCCGTGTTCACCGAGCCCAATACCGGCTCGGACCTCGGCAGCCTGCGCACCCGCGCGGTCAAGGACGGCGACTCCTACGTGGTCACCGGCAACAAGACCTGGATCACCCATGCCGCCCGTACCGATGTGATGACCCTGCTGGTGCGCACCGATCCCGCCACCAAGGACTACAAGGGCCTGTCCATGATGCTGGCGCCCAAGCCGCGCGGCACCGAGGACAATCCGTTCCCGGCCGAGGGCATGACCGGCGGCGAGATCAAGGTTCTCGGCTATCGCGGCATGAAGGAATACGAACTGGGCTTCGACGGCTTCAAGGTGCCGGCCGCCAATCTGTTGGGCGGTGTCGAGGGCCAGGGCTTCAAGCAGCTGATGGAGACCTTCGAGTCGGCCCGCATCCAGACAGCCGCCCGCGCCGTCGGCGTGGCCCAATGCGCCATGGAGACCGGCCTGAAATACGCCAATGACCGTGTCCAGTTCGGCAAGCCGATCTACGAGTTCCCCCGCGTCGGCGGCAAGATCGCCTGGATGGCGGTGGAAACCATGATTGCCCGCCAGCTGACCTACTTCTCGGCGCGCGAGAAGGACGAGGGTCATCGCTGCGACATCGAGGCCGGCATGGCCAAGCTGCTGGCGGCGCGCGTCGCCTGGGCCAACGCCGACAACGCGTTGCAGGTTCATGGCGGCAATGGCTATGCCGAGGAATATCCCATCAGCCGCATCCTGTGCGACGCCCGCATCCTCAACATCTTCGAGGGCGCCGCCGAAATCCAGGCCCAGGTCATCGCCCGCGGCCTGTTGAGCGGAGCCCGGAACTGACCACTCTGTCGCTCTTATCGAGTGGACGCCCTGTTGGGGGGATGATGCGCCGATGATGCATTTCCGCCACCGTCTGCTGGCGCTGCGCGATGCCGAGCTTGCCCTTCGGGCCGAACTGGCCCAGTCGGGCGAGCCGGTGGGGGACTACAACCCCCGACTGCGTCAGCTGCACGAGGCCCATGCCCGCGAGTTGGAGCTGATCATCGACGACGAGGGTTGGCCGACCTCGGACGTAGCCGACGCCGACGGCTCCGAGGCCGCTTGGCTGGTGGCCATGCATGCGGTGTCGCGGCCCAGCTTCATGCGCCGCTGCCTCGGCCTGTTGAAGGGCGCCGCCAACCGGGGCGAGGCCCCGGCCCGTCAGGCCGCCCTGCTGGAGGACCGCATCCGGGCGCTGGAAGGCCGGCCGCAGATCTTCGGCACCCAGCTGGACTGGCAAAACGGCCGCCTGTCGCCGCTACCCATCGAACATCCCGACACCGTCGACAGCCGCCGCGCCGCCGTCGGCCTCGACTCCCTGGCCGAAGCCATCGCCATCGCCCGCAGCACCGCCCAGTCCGACGGCGCGCCGCCGCCCGAGGAATGGGAGGCGTCATCCGCCGTACTCGATGCCCTGGCCCGCGAGGTGGGCTGGCGAAACGGCAAGGAATAGGTATAGTCTTTCCTCCCGCTTCTCCTTTGGCAGTCACCATCATGTCCACCGCCCATCGTCCGCGTCCCGTCGTCTTGTGCATTCTCGATGGCTGGGGCTGGCGGGAGGATCCGACCGACAACGCCATCGCGCTGGCCGATACCCCCAACTGGGACCGCTTCCTCGCCGCCTACCCCCATGCCCTGCTGCAAAGCTCGGGGCTTCAGGTCGGTCTTCCCGACGGTCAGATGGGAAATTCCGAGGTGGGCCACATGAATCTCGGCGCCGGCCGGGTGGTGATGCAAGATCTGCCGCGCATCGACACCGCCGTGGCCGACGGGTCGCTGGCGCGCAATCCGGCGCTGACCGACATGATCGCGGCGGTCAAGGCCACGGGCGGCGTCTGCCACCTGATGGGGCTGCTGAGTCCCGGCGGGGTTCACTCGCACCAGGATCATCTGGCGGCGCTGGCCCGAACCGTCGCGGATGCGGGGGTGCCGGTAGCGGTTCACACCTTCCTCGACGGCCGCGACGTGCCACCCAGCAGCGCCAAGGGCTATCTCGAACGCTTCCTGGCCGACATCGCCGGCCATGACGTCCGCGTCGCCACCGTATCGGGCCGCTATTACGCCATGGACCGCGACCAGCGCTGGGACCGGGTGCGACTGGCCTGGGACGCCCTGGTCGAGGGCAAGGGCAAGGGCGAGGCCGCGCCCGACGCCGTCGCCGCCGTGACCCGCTCCTACGCCGCCGGCAAGACCGACGAATTCGTCCTGCCCACCGTGGTGGCCGGCTATGACGGCATGAAGGACGGCGACGCCCTGCTGATGGGCAATTTCCGCGCTGACCGGGCGCGCGAGATTCTGGCCTGTCTGGTCGATCCCGCCTTTGACGGCTTTGCCCGCCCGCGCCAGGTGGTCTTTGCCGCAAGGCTGGGACTGACCGAGTACTCCAAGGGTCTCAACGCCTTCCTGGGGACGCTGTTCCCGGCGGAATCACTGTCCAACATCCTGGGCGAGGTGTTGAGCGGGGCCGGCCTGACCCAGCTGCGCATCGCCGAGACCGAGAAATACGCCCATGTCACCTTCTTCTTCAACGGTGGCCGCGAAAAGGTGTTCCCCGGCGAGGAGCGCATCCTAGTCCCCAGTCCCAAGGTGGCCACCTATGACCTCCAGCCGGAAATGTCGGCGCGCGAGGTCACGGATAAGCTGATCGAGGCCATTGCCGGCGGCGGCTTCGACGTGGTGGTGGTCAACTTCGCCAATGGCGACATGGTCGGCCATACCGGCTTCCTCGACGCCGCCATCGCCGCCGCCCAGACGGTGGATTCCTGCCTGGGCCGGCTGGAGGCGGCGGTGATCGCCGCTGGCGGAACCATGCTGGTCACCGCCGATCACGGCAATGCCGAACAGATGAAGGACCTGACCAGCGGCCAGCCCCATACCGCCCATACCACCGGACCGGTGCCGTTGGTTCTGGTGGCGCCGCCGGCGGGCGTCTCGGCTATCCGCGACGGCCGGCTGGCCGACGTGGCGCCGACCATGCTGGCGCTGCTGGGGCTGGCCCAGCCAGCCGAGATGAACGGACACTCCTTGCTAGGAGCTTCATGACGCTACGCCGGTTCGCGCTCGCGGCTGTCGTTCTCGTCCTTCCCTGGGGCGGGATTCCATCGGCGTCGGCCTCGTGGGACCGCCCGGTGGACGCCGGCGAGCGCCTGAAGGAACTGGAAGGCCAGTTGGCGCGCTCGCGCGCCGAGCACGACGAAATCAAGCAAAAGGCCTCGGCTCTGGCGCAGGAAACCGCCCGGTTGCGCGCCGACATGGTCAAGGCCGCCCGCGTCGCCCAGGAGAGCGAGGACCTGCTGTCCGAGATGGAGGTCCAGTTGGAGGATCTGCGCGGCCGCGAGATCAGCCGCTCCCAGGCGCTGAAGCGGCGCTCGCACCAGATGGTGGGAGTGCTGACCGCTTTGCAGCGGCTGGCATGGCGGCCGACCGAGGCGCTGATCGCCCAACCGCAGAGCCCCGCCGATACCGTGCGCTCCGCCATTCTGCTCCGCGCCGCCGTGCCACAGATCGAGCAGTCGGCGCGCGACCTCAAGGTCGAAATCGATCAGGTCACCAGACTGCGCGGCGAAATCGGCGATCAGCGCAAGAAGATCGCCTCGACCTCCGGCCGACTGGAGGAGGAGCATCTTCGGCTCAAGGATATGTTCGAGCGCAAAAGCGTGGTCCAGCAAGAGACCGAGCAGGAGCGCCGCGCCGCCGAATTGCGTCTCGGCGATCTGGCCGGTCAGGCCGAGGATCTGCGCGATCTGCTGCACCGGCTGGAGCAGGAGCGCGAGCGCCGGCTGGCCGAAGCCGCCGGCAAGGCCGCTGCCGAACGGGTAGCGCGCGAGGCCGAGGCCGCCGCCCGGCGCATCGCCCGCGACGCCGAACAGGCCGCCGAGCGGGCCGCCCGCGATGCCGAATTGGCCCAGCAGCGGGCGCAACAGCAAGCCGCCGCCGCCGCGCGCGAGCGGGAGCTGGCTTCGGCCCGCATCGCCCGCGACGCCGAGCTGCGAGCCCAGGCCGAGGCCAAGGAAAAACAACTGGCGGCGCAACAAGCCACCCAGGACGCCGAAAAAGCCTCGCGCGAGGCAGCAGCCGTCAGGCCGGTCCGCGGCGACAAGCCGTTCAGCCAGGCCCATGGCAAGCTGCCCTATCCGGCGCGCGGCCGGGTGGTCGAGGCCTTTGGCCAAACCAACGACGTCGGTCACGTCAACAAGGGCATCACCATCCAGACCCGCAAGGCGGCCCAGGTCATCGCCCCCTATGACGGGCAGGTTGTTTTCGCCGGTCCGTTTCGCGGCTATGGGCTGCTCTTGATCATCGAACACAGCGAGGGCTATCATACGCTGCTCGCGGGGATGGCTCAGGTCGACTGCAATGTCGGCCAAAGACTGACCGCGGGGGAGCCCGTCGGCGTGATGGGGCAGGACGACTCCAAGCCCAACCTCTATGTCGAGCTGCGCCATGGCGGCCAGCCGGTCAACCCGTTGCCTTGGCTCACGGCACAAAAAAGTAAGGCTAGTGGATGATTCGCAAGATTTTGATCGCGGCGGGAACCTTCGCCCTGCTGTCGACGACAGCTCTGACCCCCGTCCCCGCGATGGCGGCGGAGCGCAAGGAAACCTACAAGCTGCTCGACCTGTTCGCCGAAGTTTTCGACAAGGTGCGCTCCGAGTATGTGGAACCAGTCAATGACGAGGAGCTGATCGAGTCAGCCCTGAACGGCATGCTGTCCTCGCTCGATCCCCACTCCAGCTACCTCAATCCCAAGAATTCCAAGGATATGGACATTCAGACCCGTGGCGAGTTCGGTGGCCTCGGCCTCGAAGTCACCATGGAAAGCGGTTGGGTCAAGGTGGTCTCGCCCATCGACGACACCCCCGCTTACCGCGCCGGCATGCAGCCGGGCGACTTCATCACCCATCTGGATGGCGAGCCGGTCCAGGGCCTGACCCTGTCCGAGGCGGTCGATCGCATGCGCGGCCCCGCCAATACCGACATCAAGCTGACCGTCCGCCGGCTGGCGGTGGAGAATCCCTTCGACGTCAAGCTGACCCGCGCCGTGATCAAGGTTCAGACCGTCAAGGGCCAGACCCAGGGCGATGTGGGCTATATCCGCATCTCGCAGTTCAGCGCCACCACCAACGAAGACCTCAAGCGGATCATGGCGAATCTGAGGAAGGAAATCGGCAAGCCCCCGACCGGATTCGTCCTCGACCTGCGCAATAATCCCGGCGGCCTGCTGGATCAGGCGGTGGCGGTGTCCGACGCCTTCCTCGACAAGGGCGAAATCGTCTCGACCCGCTCGCGCCGGACCGAGGACACCCAGCGGTTCAACGCCCGTCCCGGCGACATCGCCGAAAGCCTGCCGCTGGTGGTGCTGATCAACGACGGGTCCGCCTCGGCCTCCGAGATCGTGGCCGGCGCGTTGCAGGACCATAAGCGGGCGGTCATCCTGGGCACGCGGTCGTTCGGCAAGGGTTCGGTTCAGACCCTGATCCCACTGCCCGGCCATGGCTCCATGCGCCTGACCACGGCGCGCTACTACACGCCGTCGGGCCGCTCGATCCAGGCCGTCGGCATCGAGCCCGACATCAAGGTGCAGCAGTCCCGCATCGAACCCATCGCCGGGGCCGAGCGCGAACGCCGCAGCGAAGCCAGCCTGCGCAAGGCTCTGCCCAATCCCAATGGGGGCGGTGGAGACAAGGACAAGCAAGAAGCCAAGCCGGCCGCCCCGGTGTCGGTCACTCCGGCGGCAACGCCCGCCACGGGCGCCAAGCCGGAAGCACCGACTCCCATCAAGCTGGGCGATCCCGTGCAGGATTACCAGTTGGCCCGTGCGCTGGACCTGCTGCGGGGTCTGTCGCTTTATCGTCCGGCCGCTCGGTAGGGCCGGACGTCAATGGCCTCGGCTCGTCACGACGACCTTGATGACCTCGACGACCTCGGCGAGTTGGATGCCGAGCCGTCGTTCGAGATCATCGTTGACGAGCCGGTCGCCAAACGGCCGCTGAACGTCAAGCCGCTGCTGATCGGGTTGCTGGTGCTAGTGCTGGGGGGCGGTCTTGGAACCGGAATCTACCTCTTCACCGCCTACGACACCCGCGACCTGATCGGTCTGCTCGATATCGGCGAATCGGCGCCGCGCCTGTCCCTGGAACTGCCGGGACGAGGCGAGGCCGGCAAGGCCGCCGACCCCGTCCGGGGAAGCGGCGGCAGCTTGCTTACTCCGCCCGGCGCCGCCGGCTCCGGCGACATGCTGCGGGCGGTTCCCGACGATACGCCGCCGCCGGGAATGGCGGCGGCTCCGGAACCGAACACCCCGCCCCCCCCTCCTGCGACGGCCTCTTCGCCTTTGCCCGATGGCGCGGCGGGTGCGCCGCCACCGGTCGATCCGGCCGCCGAGGCCCTGGCCAAGCTTGAGGCCGCCGCGGCCCCGCCGCCGCCGGCCGCCAAGGTGGCGGCGGTGGACGCATCGGGCATTCCGACCCAGCCCTCGCCCCGCAGCGCCGAGAAACAGCCGCCCGGATTCGACGCCCTGGCCGCGTATAAGGGCGATGTCAAGCCGCTGCTGGCCGCCCCGGTCAAGGAACTGCTGCGCAAAAGCCAACTGGGGGAATTGCCCTACCCCGGTCCCGACGGCCGCCAGCCCTGGCAGGTCTATGCCCGACCCTGGTCCGGCCCGGCCGACAAGGGCAAGGTCGCGGTGGTCGTGGTGGAGCTGGGCCTGGACAAGGCCGCCACCGAGGCCGCCATCGCCAAGCTGCCGCCCGAGGTGACGCTGGCCTTCAGCCCCTATGCCCCCAGTCTGGACAAGTGGATCAAGAAGGCCCGCGATTTCGGCCATGAGGTGTTGATCGGCCTGCCGGTGGAAATGGGTGCCGCCCGCGATCCCGGCCCCTATGGCCTGATGAGCGCCCTATCGCCGGAAGCCAATCTGGAGCGGCTGGAGACGGTGATGTCCAAGGCCACCAGCTATACCGGCTTGGTGTCGCTGGGGGGGCTTTACGCCAGCTCGCCGCAGATGGCCGGAACCCTTGCCGCCATCAAGGAACACGGATTGCTGTATCTGGGCGACGGCGCGGCCCCGCCCGACCGCGCCCCGCCCTCCGCCCCGATCACCGCCGTGGTGGACAGCGATCCCTTCCGCGAGGCGATCGATATGCGGCTCAATCAGGTCAGCGTCGCGGCGCGCACCAAGGGGCGCGCCATCGCGGTGATCAATCCCCGGCCGTTGTCCTTCATCCGCCTGCAAGGCTGGCTGAACGATCTGGGCGGGCAGAATCTGGTGCTCACCCCGGTCTCCACCGTGGTGCAAACCCCTCCCGCCGCCGGAAAATCATGAGCAAGAACAAAAAGAAGAAGACCCCGGATCTGGCCTATGAGGATCGCCCCTACCGCCCCGGTATCGGTCTGGTCCTGCTGAACCCCGCCGGTCTGGCCTTCGTCGCCCAGCGCATGGACACGCCCGGCGATTCCTGGCAATTCCCCCAAGGCGGCATCGACGAGGGCGAGAACCCGCGTCAGACCGCACTACGCGAGATGGAAGAGGAGATCGGCACCAGCAAGGCCGAGATCATCGCCGAATCCGCCGACTGGCTGGCCTACGACCTGCCGCCCGAGGTCGCCGACAAAAGCTGGAAGGGCCGGTTTCGCGGCCAAAAGCAAAAGTGGTTCTGCGCCCGCTTCACCGGCACGGATTCCGACATCAACCTCGCCACCGAACATCCGGAATTCTGCCGTTGGCAGTGGATGGATCTGGCCGTCGTGCCAAGCCTGATCATCCCGTTCAAGCGCCCGCTCTATGATCGGGTCGTCGCCGAGTTCCTTCCCATCGCCCAGGCGATGACGCGGGGCTGACGCGGGGAGCGGGCAGGGGTTGTCTTCCCCTGGGGGGATTGGTAGGCTGCCGGCCGATTTTCACCTGCCGGAGACCTTTTCCATGGCGACCACCGCGCGGCCGCGCCGCTCTGTTCTTTATATGCCCGGCTCCAATCCGCGCGCCCTCGACAAGGCCCGGACCCTGGCCGCCGACGGCCTGATTCTCGACCTTGAAGACGCGGTGTCGCCCGACGCCAAGGACGAGGCCCGCCGTCAGGTGGTCGAGGCGGTCAAGACCGGCGGTTATGGCAGCCGCGAACTGCTGATCCGGGTCAACGGCCTCGGCACCCCATGGGGACAGGCCGACATCGCCGCCGCCGCCGGCTCGGGCGCCGACGGCATCTTGATCCCCAAGGTGGAAAGCGCCGATATGGTGCGTCAGGTCGAGGCGATCATGGTCGCCAACGGCGCTCCGGCCGAAATGGCGATCTGGTGCATGATGGAGACTCCACGCGGCATCCTGCGGGCCGAGGAGATCGCCACCGCCACCCCGCGCATGGCCGGCTTCGTCATGGGCACCTCCGATCTGGCCAAGGATCTGCACTGCGCCCATACCCGCGACCGCCTGCCCATGATCACCTCGCTGTCGCTGTGCCTGCTGGCGGCGCGGGCCAATGGCTTGGCTGCGATCGACGGCGTTTATCTCGACCTCAACGACGACGAGGGCTTCGAGTTCGCCTGCCGCCAGGGGCTGGAGCTGGGCTTTGACGGCAAGACCCTGATTCACCCCAAAACCATCGACGCCGCCAACCGGGTCTTTGCCCCGTCCGAGGCCGAGATCGCGTGGTCGGGCAAGATCATCGCCGCCCATGCCGAAGCCGCCGCCGCCGGCAAGGGCGTGGTGGTGGTCGATGGCAAGCTGATCGAAAACCTGCATGTGGAAAGCGCGCGCCGCATCGTCGCCCTGGCCGGGCGAATCGCCGGATTGCAGGCCGACCTCAAGGGCTGACCCGTCCGGGACATCCGCCCTTCCTCGTCCGGGGAGGGGCGGACCCGCCCTCTAGATCCCGTTCATCAACCCGTCGATCTCGACCTGAGCCATGGCCCGGTCCGAGCCGTGGATGATGGCGTTGGCGCAGTCCATCAGCGCCTGGGCGGCACGGCTGATGGCCTTGACGTGTTCGCTGATCAGGCCGGGGTCCGAGCCGGCGACGATCTCTTCCTCCAGCTTGACGACCCCGCTGAGGATCAGGGTATTGAGGTGGTTGAGGGTCTCTTCGAACGGACGGCGATACTTGCTGGGAACCCGGTCATAGGCCTCGATCGCCAGTTGCTTGTCCTTGAACGACGAATCGGCAAAATGCTCCGTGTAGCTCTTGGGCTGCCACAGCTTGCACTCCTCCACCATGTCCGGCATATCCGGAATCATGTCGAGCAGCATGACGATTTCGTTGAAGTGATTGAGATAGTCGGTAGCAAGCAAGGTCTGGGCGCTGATATTCGTCCCGTCCACCTTGGCCGCGAATTCCTCAAAAGCAGCCCGCTCTTCCGGCGGAATGTCCGTTTCCGTCACCATCCCTCCTGATCCCCTTCATCCCCCGCCCCATCCTTGCGCCATGAGGCGAAGAAATTCAAGAGCCGGTATAAATCCTAACTCCCTCGGCAACAATCATGCATTATAGTGCAGATACTGTCCCCGGAGAGCCCATGCCGCCCCGTAATTTGCTGATCGAACGCCTGCACCAACTGCAAGACCGCCTGGGCGGGCTGCGCCGCCGCGACCTCGCCGCGCTGGCCGCCGAGTTCCGGCTGGCCCCCTCCGAGGTGTTCGAGACCGCCAGCTTTTACGCCCATTTCCGCATGCTGGACGACGATGAGACCGCCCCCACCGCCACCGTGCGGGTCTGCAACGGCCCCAGCTGCGCCATGCGCGGCGCGGCAGCGCTGCACGGCGGATTGCGCGCCGGCCTCGCCCCCGACATCGCGGTGGAAGAAGCTCCCTGCATGGGCCTGTGCGACCACGCGCCGGCGGTGCTGGCCGGCAAGGTCCCGGTTCGGACCGCCGATTTCGCCAAGGTCTCCGAGGCGCTAAAGCAAGGGCCGTCGCCGTCGCCCGCTCCCTCTCCCGCCGCTTGCCGGACCTTGGCCCGCTGCCTTGACGGCTCACTGAGCCGCGACGCGGTAATGGCGGCGTTGGACGGATCGGGCCTGCGCGGCATGGGCGGGGCCGGCTTTCCCACCGGGCGCAAGTGGCGCAGCGTCGCGGCCCAGGCCGGGCCGCGTCTGGTGGTGGTCAACGCCGACGAAGGCGAGCCCGGTACCTTCAAGGACCGCCATTTTCTCGACACCGCGCCCGATCAGGTGCTGGAAGGCGCCCTGATCGCCGCCTGGACGGTTCAGGCCGACTCGATCCATATCTATCTCCGCGACGAATACCCCGACCTGCATCAGCGGCTGGCCGGGCTGATCGCGACACTACCGGCCGGAGGGACGCCGATCCATCTGCGGCGCGGCGCCGGGGCCTATGTCTGCGGCGAGGAATCGGCGCTGATCGAAAGCCTGGAAGGCAAGCGCGCCCTGCCCCGCCAGCGGCCGCCCTATGTGGCCGAGGTCGGGCTGTTCGGCCGCCCCACCCTGGTCAATAACGTCGAGACTCTGTACTGGGTGCCGGCCATCCTCGGAAACCCCGGCATCTTCGACGGCCAGGGCCGCAACGGCCAAAAGGGGCTGCACACCTATTCCGTTTCGGGCCGGGTGGCGCGGCCGGGGGTCAAGATCGCCCCCAACGGCTTGACCGTCACCGAACTGATCGACGAGTTCTGCGGCGGCATGGAACCCGGTCACCGGCTGGTCGCCTACCTGCCGGGCGGGGCCTCGGGCGGCTTTCTGCCGGCCAGTCTCCAACCGCCGCTGGCCTTTGGAACCATCGAACCCCATGGCGGCTTCATCGGCTCGGCCGCCGTGATCGTACTGTCCCAAGCCGACGACCTGCGGGTGGTGGCGCAAAACCTCACCCGCTTCTTTGCCCATGAGAGTTGCGGCCAGTGCACGCCGTGCCGCCTGGGCACCGCCCAGGCCGCCGAGTTGTTGGACCGACCGGTCTGGGATAGGGACTTGCTGGACGACCTGTCCCATGTCATGCGCCAGGCCTCCATCTGCGGATTGGGCCAGGCCGCCCCCAATGTCTGGCAGAGCCTGCTGCGCCACTTCCCGGAGTTCGCCCCATGACCCGCTTCATCCTGGACGGGGCCGAGGTCGAGGCCAGGCCCGGCGAAAGCATCTGGGCAGTAGCCAAGCGGTTGGGCCGAACCATCCCGCATCTATGCCATACCGACCGGTCGGACATACAAGCCGATGGCAATTGCCGGGCCTGCATGGTGGCGGTGGAGGGCGAGCGGACGTTGAGTGCGTCGTGTCGCCGCAAACCGGCCGAAGGCATGACGGTCGCCACCAGAGGCGAGGTGGTCGAGCGTGCCCGGCGGCTGGTGTTCGAACTGCTGGCGGCCGACCAGCCCCGGCGCGAACCGGACTCGCATTTCTGGCGGATGGCCAAGGCGGCGGGTGTCGAAAGCAGCCGCTTCGCCCCCTCGCCCCGTCCGGCGGAGGACCTCAGCCATCCCGCCATAGCGGTCCGCCTGGATTCCTGCATCGCCTGCACCTTGTGCCTGCGCGCCTGCCGCGACGTCCAGGGCAACGACGTCATCGGCATGGCCCGGCGAGGGGCCGGGTCGCGGATCGTGTTCGACATGGCCGATCCCATGGGAGCCAGCTCCTGCGTCGGCTGCGGCGAATGCGTTCAGGTCTGCCCCACCGGGGCGCTGCTACCAGCCAACCACCAGCCCGCCGAGCGGGCGGTGGACTCGCTGTGCCCCTATTGCGGCGTCGGCTGTCAGGTCACCTATCAGGTGGCCGGCGACGCCATCATCGCCGCCGAGGGCCGCGACGGTCAGGCCAACCATCTGCGGCTTTGCGTCAAGGGCCGCTTTGGCTTCGACTATTCCCGCCATCGCCATCGCCTGACGGTTCCGCTGATCCGCAAACCGGGAGCGGCCAAGGAGCCCCTGGACCCCGCCGATCCCTTCACCCATTTCCGCCCCGCCAGTTGGGAGGAGGCGCTGGACGCCGCCGCCGCCGGGTTCACGCGGCTGGACAAGACAGCCCTCGCCGGACTCGGCTCGGCCAAGGGCTCCAACGAAGAGGCCTATCTGTTTCAAAAGCTGGTGCGGACCGGATTCGGCACCAACAATGTCGATCACTGCACCCGGCTGTGCCACGCCTCCTCGGTGGCGGCGCTGCTGGAGGGCATCGGCTCGGGCGCGGTCACCGCCCCGGTCGCCGAGGTGGCCAATGCCGAGGTCATCGTGGTGATCGGGGCCAATCCCTCGGCCAACCACCCAGTCGCCGCCAGCTTCATCAAGAACGCGGTGCGGAAGGGTGCGAAGCTGGTGGTGATCGACCCGCGCGGTCAGGCGCTGGACCGCTTCGCCGAGCATTCGCTGCGCTTCAAGTCGGGAACCGATGTGGCCCTGCTCAACGCCTTGCTGCATGTGATCGTGGCCGAGGAATTGTACGACCGCGCCTTCGTCGCCGCCCGCACCACCGGCTTCGCCGCGCTGGCCGAGCATGTCATGGCCTATGCCCCCGAGGCCATGGCCCCGGTCTGCGGCGTACCGGCCGAGACCATCCGGGCGGTGGCGCGGCTGTTCGCCAAGGCCGGCTCGGCCATGATCCTGTGGGGCATGGGCGTCTCGCAGCACAGCCACGGCACCGATAATTCGCGCTGCCTGATCGCCCTGGCCCTGCTCTGCGGCCATATGGGCAAGCCGGGCAGCGGGTTGCACCCCTTGCGCGGTCAGAACAACGTCCAGGGTGCGTCCGATGCCGGCCTGATCCCCATGATGCTGCCCGACTACAAGCGGGTGGACGAGGACGCGCACCGGAACCGCTTTGCCCAGGCCTGGGGCGTCGAGCTGGACCCCACCCCCGGCCTGACCGTGGTCGAGATGATGCACGCCGCCCAAGCCGGACGGATTCGCGGCCTTTATGTCATGGGCGAAAATCCGGCCATGTCGGACCCCGATCTGTCCCATGCCCGCGCCGCGCTGGCGTCGCTGGAGCATCTGGTGGTCCAAGACATCTTCCTGACCGAGACCGCCATGCTGGCCGATGTTGTGCTGCCGGCCAGCGTCTTCGTCGAGAAGACCGGCAGCTTCACCAATACCGACCGCCATGTGCAGCTTGGGCGTCAGGTGCTGGAACCGCCGGGCGAGGCCCGCCAGGATCTGTGGATCATCCAGCGGATGGCCCGCCGCCTGGGCCTCGACTGGAACTATGACGGGCCGCGGGCGGTGTTCGCCGAGATGGCGACGCTGATGCCGTCCCTGGCCGGCGTCACCTGGGACCGGCTGGAGACCGAAGGCGGCGTCACCACGCCCGCCGGCAAGGCCATCTTGTTCGACGACCGCTTTCCCACCGCCGACGGCCGGGCGCGGCTGGTGCCCGCTTCGGGCATCGCCCCGGCCGAGAGCGCCGACGCTGATTACCCCTTCATCCTGACCACCGGCCGGGTGCTGGAGCATTGGCATACCGGGTCCATGACCCGGCGCAGCCAAGTGCTCGACCGGCTGCGGCCCAATGCCGAGATCACCGTCAATCCCCAGGATCTGGTCGAACTGGGGGTCGCCGAGGGCGACGCCATCCGCATGGAAAGCCGGCGCGGCGGCCTGACCGCCACCGCGCGGGCCGATGCCAGACTGCCGCGCGGGTTGGTGTTCATGGCGTTCTGCTATGCCGAGGCGGCGGCCAATTGGCTGACCAATCCGGTGCTGGACCCGGTGGCCAAGATTCCCGAGCTGAAGGTCTCGGCGGTGCGACTTCATGCATTATAATGCTTCTAAGGCGCTACCTCCGGTGCTATAGTTCCGGAAGATCAACAGACAGGAGCAACCGGCGTGTCCAAATCCGAATTCCAGGCGCTGGTGGCGCAGGTCACCTCTGCCATTGCCGGCCAGCCGCTCGATTCCGGCCTGCGCGACCTGCTCCAGGCCAAGTTTCCGCCCGATGGGCCTGTGTTCCAGGCCATCGAGGCCGCCTGCCGCCAGGGCGTCGCCGAAGGTTGGATGTGCGAACGCGAGCATGGCGGCATCCGCTATGGCCGGGTGATCGAGGCCTGCCCCGAACTGGCCGGCCACAGCATCGACGTGGTCCACATGACCGATGTGGCGGGGCCGCATCACCGCCACCCCGGCGGCGAGATCGACATGGTGATGCCGATCACCGCCACCGCCCGATTCGACGGCTCGCCCGAGGGCTGGGTGGTCTATGGCCCCGACAGCGCCCACCGGCCGACGGTGACCGGCGGCGCCGCGCTGGTGCTGTACCTGCTGCCCGGCGGCCAGATCGACTTCACCCGGTCCAAATAATCATGTGGCGCGAGCACACCCACGGCCGGATCGACCTCGGCGACCAGCAGTTGGAATACAAATGGCTCCACCCGACGGCGGCGGGCCGCCCGACCCTGGTGTTCCTGCACGAAGGGCTGGGCTGCGTCGCCATCTGGAAGGGCTTTCCCGAGCGGGTCGCCGAGGCCACCGGCTGCGGCGTCTTCGTCTATAGCCGCCGGGGTTATGGCAAGTCGTCGCCAGTGCCGACGCCACGCCCGCTTCGCTACATGCATGACGAGGGGCTCGACATACTGCCCCGTCTGCTCGCGGCGCTGAAGCTGGGCGAAGTGGTGCTGATCGGCCATAGCGACGGCGCGTCCATCAGCCTGATCCATGCCGGCGGCACGACCGCGCCGGGCATCCGCGCGGTCGTGGCCATGGCGCCTCATGTCATGAACGAGGAGGTCTGCGTCGCCTCCATCCGCCAAGCCAGAACCGCCTACGAGACCGGCGACCTGCGCGCCCGCCTCCTGCCGCTGCACCACGACAATGTGGACTGCGCCTTCTGGGGCTGGAACGGCGCTTGGCTCGACCCCGACTTCATGTGCTGGAACCTGGAGGAATACCTGCCCGGCATCACGGCGCCGGTGATGGTGATCCAGGGCCGCAACGATGAATACGGTAGCTCGGTTCAGTACGAGTCCATCCGGGCCAAAAGCGGCGGCCCGGTGGAGGTGGTGCTGCTGGACCACTGCCGCCACTCCCCCCACAAGGACCAACCCGACGCAACGCTGGCGGCCATAACCCGCTTCGTCTCCGACCTCCAAGGACACCATCCATGATCAGACTTCAAAGCTATTTGGCCGGACGCTGGCAGGACGGTGCCGGCAAGGGCGCCCTGCTGACCGATCCGGTGACCGGCGAAACCGTGGCCAGCGCCTCCGGCGACGGGCTCGGCATGGCCGAAGCCCTGGAACACGCCCGCGCCAAGGGCGGCCCCGCGCTGCGCGCCCTGACCTTCGCCGGCCGCGCCGGTCTGATCAACGCGGTAGCGGCGGTGCTGACCGAGAACCGCGACCGCTATAACGCCATCGCCCTGGCCAATTCCGGCAATACCGCCATGGACGCCATGCTGGACGTGGACGGCGGCATCGGCACCTTGAAATACTACGCCGCGATCGGGCGCAAGCTGGGCGAGGTCCACACCCTGGCCGAGGCCGGCGGCGACCAGTTGAGCAAGGACGAGAATTTCCGCTCCATGCATCTGTGGACCACGGTTCACGGCGCGGCGGTTCATATCAACGCCTTCAACTTCCCGTCCTGGGGCTTGTGGGAAAAGGCGGCAGTATCGCTGTTAGCGGGGGTGCCCTTCCTGGCCAAGCCCGCCACCGCCACCGCCTGGCTGGCCTATGAGATGGTCAAGGATGTGGTCGCCAAGGGCGTCCTGCCCGAGGGCGCGATTTCGCTGCTGTGCGGCGGCGGCCGCGACCTGATGGACCATGTGCGGCCCGGCGACGTGGTCGCCTTCACCGGCTCGGCCGACACCGCGCTGACCCTGCGCTCGCACCCCAACGTGCTGGCTTCCAACATCCGCTTCGCGGTGGAGGCCGACAGCCTGAACCTGTGCGCCCTCGGCCCCGATGCCGGGCCGGACAGCCCGGAATTCGCCGCCTTCGTCAAGGAAGTGACGCGCGAGATCACCGTCAAGGCCGGGCAGAAATGCACCGCCATCCGCCGCATCCTGGCGCCGCGCTCCCGGATCGACGCGGTGGTGGTGGCCGTCGCCGCCTCCTTCGCCAAGGTCCGCCGGGGCGATCCCCGCGACCCCGATAACCGCATGGGGCCGCTGGTCAACGCATCGCAGCTTCGGGCCGCCCTGGACGGCCTCGCCAAGCTGAAGACCGAGGCCAGGATCGTGGTGGGCGGCGGCGAGCCCGATGGCTGCTTCCTACCGCCGACCCTGCTGCTCTGCGACGCGCCCGAGACCGCCCGGCTGGTCCACGAAGTCGAGGTGTTCGGCCCGGTCGCCACCCTGATGCCCTACGACTCCACCGAACAGGCCATCGCCCTGGCCCGGCGCGGCGGCGGCTCGCTGGCGGCGTCGGTGTTCTCTGGCGATGCCGGCTTTACCGCCACGTTCGTCCCCGCTATCGCCACCGCCCATGGCCGCGTCCTGGTGGTGGATGCCGCCGTCGCCGCCAGCCAGACCGGCCACGGCGTGGTGATGCCCCAATGCGTCCACGGCGGCCCAGGCCGGGCCGGCGGCGGCGAGGAATTGGGAGGCCTTCGGGGCCTGCGTTTCTATATGCAGCGCACTGCCATCCAAGGCAACAAGGCGACCCTGGAGGCTCTGGCAGCCAAGTCAGCGGTCGTGGCGCTGTAATCCCTCGGGAGGCCATGCACTTTGGTTCATCAAATTACGCAATCCGGCACCGGATTGCGTAATTTAGAACTGGTCAAAGCCTCAATCATGCATTATAGTGCAGATAGTCACCCCCAACCGAATGGCAGGCCCATGATCGACTTTCAGACATCCCCGGATCGCTACAGGCACTGGAAGCTGGCCTTCGACGGTGCCGTCGCCACTCTGACCATGGATGTGGACCCCACCAGCACCCTGGCCCCTGGCTACGAGCTGAAGATGAACTCCTACGACCTTGGCGTCGATATCGAGCTGTACGACGCCATCCAGCGTCTGCGCTTCGAACACCCCGAGGTGCGCGCCGTGGTGATGGCCTCGGCCAATCCCAAGATTTTCTGCGCCGGCGCCAATATCCGCATGCTGGGCGTCTCGTCGCATGGCCACAAGGTCAACTTCTGCAAGTTCACCAACGAGACCCGCAACTCCATCGAGGACGCCACCGCCAACTCGCAGCAGAAATATCTGTGCGCGGTCAACGGCACCGCCGCCGGCGGCGGTTACGAGCTGGCCCTGGCCACCGACTACATCATGATGGTCGATGACGGCAATACCGCCGTCTCGCTGCCGGAAGTGCCGTTGCTGGCCGTGCTGCCCGGCACCGGCGGCCTGACCCGCGTGGTCGACAAGCGCAAGGTGCGCCGCGATCTGGCCGATATCTTCTGCTCCATCGAAGAGGGCGTGAAGGGCAAGCGCGCCGTCGAGTGGCGCCTGGTGGACGAGGTGATCCCCTCCTCCTCCTTCAAGGACGCCGTCGCCAGACGGGCCGCCGCCATGGCAGCCACCTCCGACCGTCCCGGCGGCAAGGGCGTGGTATTGAGTCACCCGGCCCGCGCCATCTCGGACGAGGCGGTGAGCTACCCCCATATCGGTATCACCTTCGACCGCGACAATCGCTGCGCCCACATCACCATCAAGGGACCGGCTGCGGCCGCCCCGGCCGACGCCGCCGGCATCCATGCCCAGGGCATCGACTTCTACCCGCTGGCCCTGGCCCGCGAGCTGGATGACGCCATCTTGCACCTGCGCGCCAACGAGACCACCCTGGCCTCCTGGGTGATCCGCACCCAGGGCGACAACGATCTGGTGGCGGGCTACGACGCCCTGCTGCAAAAGTGCCAGGGCGACTGGTTGGCCCGCGAGATCCTGCTGTACTGGAAGCGTACCCTGAAGCGCCTGGACACCACATCGCGCACCCTGTACGCCCTGATCGAGCCGGGCAGCTGCTTTGCCGGTTTCGTCGCCGATATCTTGTTCGCGGTGGACCGCTCCTACATGCTGGACGGCCAGTTCGAGGGCAACGCCACTCCCGCCGCCAAGATCCGCCTGTCGGCGCTGAACTTCGACGGCCTGCCCATGGGCAACGGCATCTCGCGCCTCGCCACCCGCTTCCTGGGCGAGCCCGACTCGGTCATCCGCGCCAAGGACGCCGTCGGCCGCGACCTGGACGCCGCCACCTGCGCCGAAATGGGTCTGGTCACCGCCACCCCCGACGACATCGACTGGGAGGACGAAATCCGCCTGACCATCGAGGAACGCGCCAGCTTCTCGCCCGACTCGCTGACCGGCATGGAGGCCAATTTGCGCTTCGCCGGCCCCGAGACCATGGAAACCAAGATTTTCGGCCGCCTCACCGCCTGGCAGAACTGGATCTTCCAGCGCCCCAACGCCGTCGGCGAGAACGGCGCCTTGAAGCTTTACGGCACCGGCAAGCGTGCCGCCTACAATCAGGAAAGGGTGTAACTCCCATGTCGAGCATCAATTACGCGGACAAGATCCCCAACAACGTCAATCTGTCCGAAGACCGCAAGCTCCAGCGCGCCCTGGAATCCTGGCAGCCGCATTATATCGACTGGTGGAAGGAAATGGGGCCGGAAGGCACCAACACCTCTGAAATCTATCTGCGCACCGCCATCAGCGCCGAGCCCGACGGCTGGGCTCAGTTCGGTCATGTGAAGATGGAGGACTACCGCTGGGGCATCTTCCTGGCGCCGCCGGAAAAAGACCGCAAGGTCAATTTCGGCGCCCATAAGGGCGAGGCCGCGTGGCAGGAAGTCCCCGGCGAATACCGCTCCATGCTGCGCCGCCTGATCACCGTCCAGGGCGATACCGAGCCGGCCTCGGTCGAGCAGCAGCGCCTGCTGGGCCAGTGCTGCCCCTCGCTCTACGACCTGCGCAACCTGTTCCAGGTCAATGTGGAGGAAGGCCGCCACCTGTGGGCCATGGTCTATCTGCTGCACGCCTATTTCGGCCGCGACGGCCGCGAGGAGGCGGAGGAAATGCTTCAACGCCGCTCCGGCGACGCCGACAAGCCCCGCATCCTGGGCGCCTTCAACGAAAAGACCGCCGACTGGCTGGCCTTCTTCATGTTCACCTTCATCACCGACCGCGACGGCAAGTACCAGTTGTGCGCCCTGGCCGAATCGGGCTTTGATCCGCTGTCGCGCTCGTGCCGCTTCATGCTGACCGAGGAAGCCCACCACATGTTCGTGGGCGAATCCGGCGTCGGCCGCATCATCGAACGCGCCTGTCAGGTCATGACGGAAAACCGCACCGACGACGTGCGCCGGTTCGGCGTCATCGACCTGCCGACCATCCAACGCTATCTGAACTTCCACTACTCGGTCACCTCGGACCTGTACGGGGCCGAAGTCTCCACCAATGCCGCGACCTCGTACAACATGGGCATCAAGGGCCGCTACGAGGAGACCAAGATCGGCGACGATCACCAGTTGGAGCACACCACCTATTCGGTGCTGCACCCGGTCAGCGGCGGCTTCCAGCCCATCGAGGTTCCCGCCCTCAACGCGCTGAACGAGCGCCTGCGCCTGGACTGGGCCGAGGACGTGGCCAAGGGCGTCGAACGCTGGAACAAGATCATCGCCAAGCACGGCATCGACTTCAAGCTGACCCTGCCCCATCTGGCCTTCAACCGCGCCATCGGCCATTTTTCCGACATCGCGGTCGATCCCTCGGGCAAGGTGATCTCCACCGAGGAATTCGCCCGCCGCCGCGACGAGTGGCTGCCGTCGGAATCCGACCTGGCCTATGTGCTGTCGCTGATGGGCGGCGCGGTGCACAAGCCCGGTCAGTTCGCCAACTGGATCGCGCCGCCGCCGCGCGGCATCAATAACCAGGCGGTGGACTTCGAATATGTGAGGTTCGCCTGAATCAAGGGGAGCGGGCTTTGCCCCGCTCCCTCTCTCCCATCGCCGAGGCCGCCATGGAACTCAGACGTCAGCATTTGATCGATCCGGTGGTCTGCATCCGCTGCAACACCTGCCAGGAAGCCTGTCCGGTCGACGCCATCACCCACGACTCCAACAACTACGTGGTGTCGTTCGAAAAGTGCTCCGGCTGTCGCGCCTGCGTTTCGCCCTGCCCCACCGGAGCCATCGACAACTGGCTGCTGGTGGACCGGCCATGGACCCTGGACGAGCAATTGGGGTGGGAGGAGTTGCCCGAATCCCATCCCAGCCACGGCGCCACCATCGTCGAGACTCCGGCCGAAGTGTCGGACCTGATGGACGCCGCCACCACCGCCACCGGCGGAAAAGTGCCGCCGCCGCCCAGCGCGGCCCAGCCCTTCACCAATGTCTATTCCCGCGAAGCCCCGGTAACCGCCCGCGTCGCCGGCAATATGCGCATCACCGCCGAAGGGACCGAATCCGACATCCACCATGTGGTGCTGGACTTCCAGGCCAACGCCTTCCCGGTCCTGGAGGGTCAGAGCATCGGCATCATCCCGCCCGGCCTGGACGCCAAGGGCCGGCCGCACAATATCCGCCTCTACTCCGTCGCCAGCCCGCGCGAGGGCGAGCGCAGCGGCTACAACAATCTGGCCCTGACTGTGAAGCGGGTCGCCGGCGGCGTCGGCTCGAACTATGTCTGCGACCTCAAGAAGGACGACGAAGTGCTGGTGGCCGGGCCGTTCGGCGACGCCTTCCTGATGCCCGACGATCCCGAAGCCCATATCATCATGATCTGCACCGGCACCGGCTCGGCACCGTTCCGCGCCTTCACCGAGCGGCGGCGGCGCGCCCATGCCGAGGCCCCCGGCAAGTTGATGCTGTTCTTCGGGGCGAGGTCGCCGGGCGAGCTACCCTATTTCGGACCGCTGATGAAGCTGCCCAAGACCCTGATCGACGTCAATCTGGCCTTCAGCCGGGTGCCCGACCAGCCCAAGCGATACGTCCAGGACAAGCTTCGCGACCGCGCCGCCGATCTGGCTCCGCTGCTGCCCGACGCCAAGACCCACATCTATATCTGCGGGTTGAAGGGCATGGAGCAGGGCTGCGACGAAGCCTTCGCCGATATCTGCCGCCTCAACGGCCTGGACTGGGCCAGCCTGCGCGCCACCTTGCGTCGGGAAGGGCGCTATCATGTGGAAACCTATTAGATGCCGGCCATGACCATCCTGATCGAGCGGGCCGAGGGGGTGACCACCATCACCCTCAACCGCCCGGACAAGCTCAACAGCTTCAATGCCCAGATGCATTCCGAGCTGCGCACCGCCCTGGCCGCGGCCGCGGCCGACGGCACCCGCTGCCTGCTGCTGACCGGGGCCGGACGGGGCTTTTGCACCGGCCAGGATCTGGCCGACCGGGTCACGCCGCCGGGATCGCCGCCGCCCGATCTGGGCGCGTCGCTGGACGCCAATTACAACCAGCTGGTCCGCCTGCTGAAAGGGCTGGACATGCCGGTGATCGCCGCCGTCAACGGCGTCGCCGCCGGAGCCGGGGCCAATTTGGCGCTGTCTTGCGACATCGTGATCGCAGCGCGCTCGGCCAGCTTCATTCAAAGCTTCTGCAAGGTCGGGCTGATTCCCGACAGCGGCGGAACCTGGACCCTGCCGCGTCTGGTGGGCCAGGCCCGCGCCACCGCCCTGATGATGCTGGGCGACAAGGTCGGGGCCGAGCAGGCCGAGGCCTGGGGCATGATCTGGCGCTGCGTCGACGATGCCGCCCTGATGACCGAGGCCGGCGGCATGGCCCGCCACCTCGCCCGTCAGCCCACCTTCGGACTGGCGCTGACCAAGCGGGCGCTGCGGGCCTCCGGCGGCAACGGCCTCGACGCCCAGCTTGACCTGGAACGCGACCTTCAGACCCAGACGGGGCGGACCCGCGATTATCGGGAAGGGGTCGAAGCCTTCATGGCCAAGCGCCCGCCGCGATTCGAAGGCCACTGACAATCACGCGCGCCATACCCACATGAATACAGATTGATTCCAGGAGGGCGGCATGGCCGAACGATCCTACAAGCATGAAGTCGATCTGCTGCGGCTGGGAGAGGGGCAGACCTTCCGGGGCGAAGGCATCCTGGCCGTCACCAAGGCGCTGTTGCAGTCGGGGGTCTCCTATGTGGGCGGCTATCAGGGGGCGCCGGTCTCGCATCTGATGGACGTGCTGGTCGATGCGGAAGACCTGCTGGACGAGTTGGGTATCCATATCGAGGCCTGCACCAACGAAGCCGCCGCCGCCGCCATGCTGGGGGCCTCCATCGCCTATCCCATCCGGGGCGCGGTGACCTGGAAGTCGGTGGTCGGCACCAATGTGGCTTCCGACGCCCTGTCCAACCTGACCTCGCCCGGCGTCATGGGCGGGGCGATGATCATCATCGGCGAGGATTACGGCGACGGCGCATCCGTCATTCAGGAACGCAGCCACGCCTTCGCCATGAAGTCGTCCATCTGGCTGCTGGACCCGCGCCCGCACCTGCCCAGCATCGTTCGCATGGTGGAAAAGGGCTTCGAGCTGTCCGAGGCCAGCCATTCGCCGGTCATGCTGGACCTGCGCATCAAGGCCTGCCACGTCACCGGCGAATTCGAGGCCCACGACAACCGCAAGGCCGCCATCTCGCGCCACACCCCCATGGGCAGCCCCGCCACCTTCGACTACGCCAAGCTGTCGCATCCGCCCTCGACCTTCGCCCACGAGATCGCCAAGGTCGAGGAGCGCATGCCGGCGGCGCGGCGCTTCATCCGCGAACACCAGCTCAACGAGCGGTTCGACGGCGATATCGCCGAGATCGGCATCGTCGTCCAGGGAGGGCTCTACAACAGCCTGCTGCGCGCCATGGCCCGCCTCGGCCTCGCCGATGCGCTGGGCAATACCCGGATTCCAATCTTTTGCCTCAACGTCACCTATCCGCTGGTGCCCGAGGAACTGAGCGCGTTCTGCGCCGCCAAACGCGCCGTGTTGATGGTCGAGGAGGGCACCCCCGACTATATCGAACAGGCGCTGGGCCAGATCCTGCGCCGGGCCGACCTCCAGACCGGACTATACGGCAAGGGCTGCCTGCCCGAGGCGGGGGAGTACACTTCCGACGTGCTGGTCGAGGGCCTCGCCGCCTTCCTGGAACAAGCCAAGCCGACCGGTCTCGATCCCGCCCCCGCCCGCCGGCTGGCGGATTCCATCAAACGCCAGCGCCTGGACGCCGCCGCCCTGCTGGACGCCGAACTGCCCGGCCGTCAGCCCGGCTTTTGCACCGGCTGCCCCGAACGGCCGGTATTCACCGCCCTGAAGCTGGCGCAGCAGGATGTGGGAACCACCCATATCAGCGCCGATATCGGCTGCCACTCGTTCGGCACCCTGCCGCCGTTCAACATGGGCAATTCCATCCTGGGCTTCGGCATGTCGCTGGCCTCGGCCGCCGCCGTCGGCCCCAATCTGGGCAAGCGCCCGATCAGCATCATGGGCGATGGCGGATTTTGGCATAACGGCTCGATCACCGGCGTCGCCAGCACCATGTTCAATCGCGGCGACGGGGTGCTGGTGATCTTGCAAAACGGCTATACCTCGGCCACCGGCCAGCAGTTCATGCCATCCTCCACCGCCGAGGGCCGCCGGGCGGAAACCCCGTTCAGCATCGAGGCGACCCTGAAGGTGATGGGGGTCAAATGGTTGAAGACTGTGCGGTCCTACTCGGTCGGCACCATGAAAGACGTGCTGAAGGAGGCCATGACCAGCGCCGAGAAGGGCCTGAAGGTCATCATCGCCGACGGCGAATGTCAGCTGGCCCGCCAGCGCCGGGTCAAGTCCGAGGATGCCGCCAGACTCAAGGCCGGCGAGCGGGTGGTCCGGGTGCGCTATGGCGTCGATGACGAGGTCTGTTCCGGCGACCATTCCTGCATCCGGCTGTCGGGCTGCCCGTCCCTGACCATCAAGCCCAATCCCGACCCCCTGCGCGACGATCCGGTGGCGGCGGTGCAGCAGTCTTGCGTCGGCTGCGGCCTGTGCGGCGAAGTCGCCCATGCCGCCGTGCTGTGCCCATCGTTCTGGCGGGCCGAAATCATCCAAAATCCCAACCGCTTCGACCGCTGGCTGGACGGCTGGCGTCGCCGGGCCATCGGCTGGCTCCAGCCGGAGACCGCATCATGACCAAACCCATCTCCATCGTGATCGCCGCCATGGGTGGCGAGGGCGGCGGCGTGCTGACCGACTGGCTGGTCCAGGCCGCCAATGCCGAGGGCCTCGCGGTGCAAAGCACCTCGGTGCCCGGCGTCGCCCAGCGCACCGGCGCCACCACCTATTACGTCGAGATCTACCCGGTTCCCCTCGCCCAATTGGGCGGGGCGCGGCCGATCCTGGCGCTGGCCCCCTCGGTCGGCGATGTGGATCTGGTGGTCGCTACCGAACTGATGGAGGCGGCCCGCACCGTCTCGCGCGGCTATGCCTCGGCCGGACAGACCCGCCTGATCGCCTCGACCCACCGGGTCTACGCGGTGGCCGAGAAGTCGGCCATGGGAGACGGCCGCGCCGATTCAGAACAGTTGCTGCGGGTGATCGAGGCCGGCACCAGGACGCGCCTACTGTTCGACATGGAACAGGCGGCCAAGGCGGCCGGTTGCGTCGTCAACTCGGTGCTGCTGGGGGCTATCGCCGGCAGCGGCGTGCTGCCCATCGCGCCCGAGACCTTCGAGGCCGGCATCCGCGCCGCCGGCAAGGCGGTGGACAGCAATCTGCGCGGTTTCCAGACCGGGCTGCGGGCGGCGCGGGGCGAGGTTCCCGCGCCGGTCCAGCCCGACCACAAGCGGCCCCAGCCGGAAACGTCGCCGGCCCTGGCCCTGGTGGCCCGCGCCCATGCCGAGCTGCCGCCCCCGGCCCGCGAGTCGGCGGCGGAGGGGGTCAAGCGTCTGACCCGCTACCAGGATGCCCGCTACGCCACCTTATACCTCGAACGCCTCGCCCCCATCGCCAGCGCCGAGCGCGACGCCGGCGGCGACGGCTCGCTGACGCGGGTGGTGGCGCGGCATCTGGCGGTGCGCATGTCGTTCGAAGACGTCATCCGGGTGGCCCAGTTAAAGACCGACCCCGGCCGCTTCGCCCGCATCCGGGCCGAGATCGGGGCCGCGCCGGACCAGCCGGTGGTGGTGAAGGACTTCCTGAAGCCCGGCATCGACGAGATCTGCTCCATCCTGCCATCGTTGCTGGCGCGGCCGATCCTGGCCCTGGCCCGGCGGCGGGGCTGGATCCACACCGCCTATCTGGGGCGCGAGGTCACCAGCAACGGCATCGGCGGCTTCACCAGCCTATGGCTGATGGCCCGGCTGCAACCCTGGCGGCGGTTCAGCCACCGCTTCCATGAAGAGCAGAGCGGGATCGAACTCTGGCTGGCCCGCGTCGCCAAGGCCCTCGCCATCTCGCCGTCGCTGGGGCTGGAAGTGGCCGAATGCGCCCGCCTGATCAAGGGCTATGGCGAGACCTGGCGGCGCGGCGAAGCCAATTTCCGCAGCATCGACCGGGCGCTGATCACCCCCGCCCTGACGGGCGACTGGCCGGTCGCCTTCGCGCTCGACGCCATCGCCAGCGCCCGCATCGCCGCCCTGGCCGACCCGGAGGGCGACCGCCTGGACCGCACCCTGGCCGCCATCGACGAAGGAGCGTTGCGACTGGCGGGATAAATCCATAGCCATCCTTCGCCATTCTTGCGGCGGGCCGGTTCGTGATAGGCTGCGTGGTCCGGGGCTTACGCGGAAGGGCCGGTGTCCATGTTTTCCCTGATCGTCAACGGCGAGCGCCACAAGGTCGACGCCGCGCCCGACATGCCGCTGCTCTGGGTGCTGCGCGACATCCTGGGGCTGGGCGGGACCAAATATGGCTGCGGTCAAAACCAGTGCGGCGCTTGCACCATCCTGGTGGATGGTGAGGCCAAGCAGTCCTGCATGCTGCCGGTCGGCGCGGTGTCCGGCCGCCGGATCACCACCATCGAGGGACTGGACGGCGCCATCGGCAAGACGCTGATCGCCGTCTGGACCGAGCTGGACGTCCCCCAATGCGGCTTTTGCCAATCGGGCCAGATCCTGTCGGCCGCCGCCCTGCTGCGCCGCATCCCCCGGCCAACCGACGCCGATATCGATACCGCCATGGACGGCAATCTGTGCCGCTGCGGCACCTATAACCGCATCCGCGCCGCCGTCCATCTCGCCGCGTTCCGGCTGGGAGGCGGCAAATGAGCCCCCAGCTGAACCGCCGCGACTTCCTGGTGCTGGCCGCCGGCGCCGGCGGCGGCCTGACCCTGGCCGCCGTCACCGCCGACGCCGCCGAACCGGGAGCCTTCGCCGCCAACGCCTTCGTCACCATCGCCACCGACGGCAAGGTGACGGTGACGGTCAAACATCTGGAGATGGGCCAGGGCGTCGCCACCGGCCTGCCGGTGCTGGTGGCCGAAGAGCTGGAGGTCGCCCCCGCCGCCATCCGGGTCGCGTTCGCTCCGGCCAACGCCAAGCTTTACAACAACCTGCTCTGGGGACCAACCCAGGGAACCGGCGGCTCGACCGCCATGGCCAATTCGTGGAAGCAGTTGCGCAAGGCCGGGGCCGCCGCCCGCGAAATGCTGATCGAGGCCGCCGCCCGCCGTCTGCGGATCGACCGCGCCGGTCTGGTGGCCATTGACGGCGAAATCGTCCACTGGCCGACCGCGCGCCGGCTGTCCTATGGCGAACTGGCCTCCGACGCGGCCCGGCTGTCGCCGCCCGACAATCCGCCGCTGAAACCCGCCTCCGAATTCCGCCTGATCGGCAAGGCCGGGGTCAAGCGCCCCGATTCCAAGGCCAAAAGCAATGGTTCGGCCCTGTTCGGCGGCGATATCCGCCTGCCCGGCATGGTCACCGCCCTGGTGGCGCGACCGCCGGTGTTCGGGGCCAAGCTGAAGGCGTTCGATCGAAGCGCCGTCCTTCGGCTGCCGGGGATTGTCGCGGTGGTGCCGATTTCATCCGGCGTCGCGGTGGTCGGCACCGATTTCTGGGCGGCCCGGCGCGGCCGCGCGGCCCTGAAGCTGGAATGGACCCTGCCGGACCAGCGTCCATCCTCCGCGACCATCCGCCAAGACTTCACCGTGTTGCTCGACCAGCCCGGCAAGACCGTTCGCAACGAGGGTGACGGGGCGCTTGGCCTGGAGCTTGGCGTCACCCGCCTGAACGCCGTCTACGAGTCGCCCTATCTGGCCCATGCCCCCATGGAGCCGCTCAACTGTCTGGTCAGGCTGTCCAGGGACCGCTGCGAGATCTGGGCCGGCTCGCAAAGCCAGACCGCCGATCAGGCGCGGGCGGCCAAAGCCGCCGGCCTGGAACCCTCCCAGGTGGAAATCCACACCATCCACGCCGGCGGCAGTTTCGGCCGCCGCGCCAATGCGACCTCCGACTACATCGTCGAGGGGGTCGAGACGGCCAGGGCGGTCGGCGCGCCGGTGCGGTTGATGTGGACCCGCGAGGACGACATCGCCGGCGGCTGCTACCGCCCGGCCTTCGTCCACGGATTCGACGCCGCGCTGGACGGCGGCGGCATGCCGCTGGCCTGGCGTCATCGCCTCGTCGGCCAAGCCATCATCGAGGGCGTGGACGCCCTGTCGGTGGAAGGGGCCGCCAACCTGCCCTACGCCATTCCCCATCTTCAGGTCGAGCTGCACTCGCCCAAGCTGCCGATTCCGGTGCTGTGGTGGCGGTCGGTGGGATCGAGCCATACCGCCTTCGCCACCGAATGCTTCCTCGACGAGTTGGCCCATGCCGGGGGCAAGGATCCGCTGGAGCTGCGCCGCGTCCTGCTGGCCGACCACCCCCGCCACCTGGGCGTGCTGGAACTGGCCGCCGCCAAGGCCGGCTGGGGCGTCCCGCTGCCGCCCGGCAAGGGGCGCGGTCTGGCGGTGCATGAAAGCTTTCACTCCTTCGTCGCCCAGGTCGCCGAGGTCAAGATCGGCCCCAAGGGCGAGATCACGGTTGAGCGGGTGGTCTGCGCCGTGGATTGCGGCGTCGCCGTCACCCCCGACGTCATCCGCGCCCAGATGGAAGGCGGTATCGCCTTTGGCCTGTCCGCCGCCCTGTTCGGCGAGATCACCATCAGGGACGGGGCCGCCGAGCAATCCAACTTCCATGACTACCGCTGCCTGCGCATGTCCGAAATGCCCCGGATCGAGGTCCATATCATGGATAGCGCCGCCGCCCCCACCGGCGTGGGCGAGCCCGGCGTCCCCCCCATCGCGCCGGCCGTCTGCAACGCCATCTTCGCCGCCACCGGCAAGCGCATCCGCCGCCTACCCATCGGCGACCGCATGCCGGAATAGTTTCGTCGAAACGGTAAATCCGCGCGGCCGCTCCCCCCGCGGTTGATAAAATATGACCGAATCCGAGCCTTTTCCCTGCGAAACGCTTGACCTTGGAATGATTGTGACATTCTATCCCTATTGAATTCTAGGGACGCCCTACCATGTGGTTTCGCAACTTAACAGCTGGCCTGTCACTGGCTGTCGCCTTGATCTGCCCGGAGACGCGCCCGGCCATGGCCGGAAACGTCTCGGTGGCGATCGGCCTTTCCCTGTCGCCCTACGTCATCCCCGACGAGAAGCGCGGCCTGGAATACGACATCGTCAAGCAAGCCTTGGCCCTCGAAGGCCATACCATGGTTCCGCAATACGTTCCGCTCGCCCGCGTCGCCAAGATGATGGAAATAGGCCGCACCGACGGAGCCATGACCCAGCAGGCCGAGCCCGAAACCGACAACAAATTTTCCGAACCCTATATCGCCTACCGCAATGTCGCGATCACGCTGGCGTCGCGAAACATCAAGGTCGAGCGGATCGAGGATCTGGCCGGCAAGACGGTCCTGGCCTTTCAGAACGCGACGACGGCCCTGGGGCCGGCCTTCAAGGCCACCGCCACCGGCAGCCCGACCTATCGCGAGGAGGCCAAGCAGGTCACGCACCCGATCTTGCTGTATCTCGGCCGGGTCGACGTGGTGATCGCCGACCGCAACATCTTCAACTGGTTCGCCCACACCCCGGAAGTAACATCCAAGGTGGATGCCAATCAGGCGATCCGGCACCACCACCTCTTCGCTCCCACGGAATACCGGATGGCGTTCCGGGACGCCGGCTTGCGCGACAGTTTCAATCGGGGACTGGCGAAGCTGCGGGAAAGCGGCGAATATGCCCGGATCGTGGCGCATTACGCCCCCCTGATGAGCGAGGAAAATCCCCAATGACCGACTTGGTCCTGTCCCATGTCGATGCCGGCGTTCAAGTAATCCGCATGAACCGGCCGGACAAGAAGAACGCCCTGATCTGTGAAATGTACGTCGCCCTGGCCGAGGCCTTCGCCCAGGGCGAGGCCGACGACGCGGTCGGAACATTCCTGCTTCTCGGCAGCCAGACCGACTTCACCGCCGGCAACGATCTGCCCGACTTCCTGACCTGGACCAGCCTGACCGGCTCGTCCGCCGACGGCTTCATCCGCGCGGTGGCTGGCGCCAAGAAGCCGGTGGTCGCGGCGGTCCGGGGGGCCGCCATGGGGATCGGCGCCACCTTGCTGCCCCATTGCGATCTGGTCTATGCCGCGCCGGGAACCAAATTCCTCACGCCCTTCATCAATCTGGGCATCGTGCCCGAGGCCGCGTCCAGCATGACCTTGCCGCAGTTGGCCGGCCATCGTCGCGCCGCCGAGATGCTGCTGCTGGGCGAGCCGTTCGACACGGACAAGGCACTTGCCATCGGCCTGATCAACGCGGTGGTGCCGGGCGAGGAACTGGAAACCGCCGCCATGGCCGCGGCCCGCAAGCTGGCGGCCAAGCCGCGCGCCACCCTGCTGATGATCAAGGCGCTGATGAAGACGCCGCCCGAGCCGGTGGCCGACCGCCTGAGCCGCGAAAGCGCGGTGTTCGACGCCTGCCTCACCCGTCCGGAACTGAAGGAAGCGGTCGCCGCCTTCACCGAAAAGCGCCCCCCCGACTTCTCCAAGTGCCGCTAGGCCGGATATCTGGTCAGCCCCGCATAACCCGGACCGGCTGGCGCTTGCTGCCCCACTTGCCGGGCTGAGGCTCGAACACGCCGGCCAGGGGCGTGCCGCAGGCTTGGCAGCGGCCGTCGGCGGTCACGGCCCAGGTGGACAGCTCGTACCAGTCGCGGCCGATCAGCAGGGTACCGCAAGCGTGACAATAGGTGCTGCCGCCGGCCGGATCGTGGACATTGCCGGTATAGACGTGCCGCAGGCCGTTCCTCATGGCGATGGCGCGGGCCTGCGTCAGGGTGGCGGCGGGGGTGTTGGGCAGGTCGGTCATCTTCCAATCGGGATGGAAGGCCGAGAAGTGCAGCGGCACGTCTGGGCCGAGCGCCTCGAACACCCAGCGGCTGAGGGCGTCGATTTCCTCGGCCGAGTCATTGGCGCCGGGAATCAGCAAGGTGGTGATCTCGAACCAGACCTTGGTCCGGTGACGAAGATAGACCAGGGTCTCCTTGACCGGTTCCAGATGGCCGCCGCACAAGGTGTGGTAGAACGCCTCGGTGAACGCCTTGAGGTCCACATTGGCGGCATCCATGTGGTCATAGAACTCGATCCGGGGCTCGGGCATGATGTAGCCGGCCGTCACCGCCACCGTCTTCAGCCCCCGCGCCCGGCAGGCCTTGGCCACATCGACGGCGTATTCCAGGAAAATCACCGGGTCGTTATAGGTGAACGCCACCGAACGGCAGCCCAGCCGCACCGCCGCCTCGGCGATGGCGTCAGGGTCGGCGGCATCGTTGAGCCGGTCAAGCTCGCGCGCTTTCGAGATGTCCCAGTTCTGGCAGAACTTGCAGGTCAGGTTGCAACCGGCGGTGCCGAACGACAAGATGGGAGTGCCCGGCAGAAAATGATTGAGCGGCTTCTTCTCGACGGGGTCGATGCAAAACCCCGATGACCGGCCATAAGTCGTCAACACCATGCCGCCATCGGCGCAGGCCCGCACGAAGCACAGGCCGCGCTGTCCGTCATGCAACCGGCACAGGCGGGGGCACAGATCGCACTGGACGCGGCCGTCGTCGAGGCGGTGCCAATAGCGACCGGGATAGTGGGAACCTTCGACGGCCGGGCCCATGGTCTTATCCCGTTCTTGCCGCAATATACCGGGTCAGCTGGTGATCGGTGCCGACCGTATGTTCGGAAAACCAATCATACAGGAATGTCAGGAATTCATCGAGGATGTCCTCGCCCTTGACCAGCTTGGCGACGCTGGTCTCCAGGGCGTGCAGGATCTTGGCGTGCTCGGCGACGTGAAGATCGCGCTGTGGATAGGCCACGTCGATCATCAGGTTTTCCTCGCTGAGGAAGTGGAACTCGGCGTATTTGTGAATCTCTCGCAGGCTGCGGGCCAGCTTGTCGGCGGCGATGCCCGCCTTATGATCCCGGTTCAGCCCCATGATCAGGTCGAGGAAGACCCGATGCTCGGCATCGATCCGGTAGTTTCCCAGTTCAAACCAGCTCTGCCAGATGATTTCGGCCATAGTGACGATCCTCCCTTGCCTCTTCAGGCGAGCCCCTGCGTCGGGGTCGTTTCAATCGTGAACGCGGCCTTACCTTTATACTATAATACTCGAAATACCCGGATATCGGAGGGCTTTCCATGACCGCAATCCGCCCCACCGCCGTGGCCGGCATGTTCTACCCCGCTGATTTCGCCGAGGCGACCCGTCAGCTCGACGCCTTTCTGGCCGAGGCCAGGATCCGCCCCGGTGATCCTCGCCGCCCCAAGGCGCTGATCGCGCCCCATGCCGGCTGGGTCTATTCCGGCCCCATCGCCGCCAGCGCCTATGCGCGGCTGCTGCCGTCGCGCGGCAAGATCGAGCGGGTGGTGCTGCTTGGCCCCAGCCATCGGGTCGCGTTCCGGGGCCTGGCCCTGTCCAGCGCCGATCAATGGGCGTCGCCGCTGGGAGCGGTGCCGCTCGACCGCGCGGGGGCCGAGCGGCTGCTGACCCTGCCCGGCGTCGGCATGTTCGATCAGGCCCATGCCCAGGAGCATTCGCTGGAGGTTCACCTGCCCTTCCTGCAAGCGGTGCTGGGCGAGTTCAAGCTGCTGCCCATCGTGGTCGGCGACACGTCCCCCGACATGGTGGCGGCGGCGATCGACGCGGCCTGGGGCGGGGACGAAACCCTGATCGTGGTCTCCACCGACCTGTCGCACTTCCTGGATTACGCCGGCTGCCGCCGCCTGGATCAGGCCACCGTCGCCGCCATCGAAGGACTGGACCCCACCGCGATCGAGCGCGACGGCGCCTGCGGCCGGGTTCCGGTGGGCGGCCTGCTGATCAGCGCCCGGCGGCATGGGCTGGACATCGTGACGCTGGATGTGCGCAATTCCGGCGACACCGCTGGCGATAAAAGCCGGGTGGTGGGCTATGGCGCCTGGGCTCTATACGAAAAGGACACCCGGACGATGCAAGACGACGAAGCCGGAATCAAGGTCATCGGCTCCACCCTGCTGGAGCTGGCCTGGGCCTCGATCCGCCACGGTCTGGCCGAGGGAAGGCCGGCGGCTCCGCCCGGCTTGCGTCCTGGCCGGCTAGCCGAGCCCGGCGCGGCATTCGTCACCCTCTATCGCCAAGGCCAGTTGCGCGGCTGCATCGGCTCGGCGGTGGCGTGGCGCCCGCTGGCCGAGGACATCGCCGACAACGCCTTCAAGGCCGCCTTCCGCGACCCGCGCTTTTCCCCCCTGACCGCCGGGGAACTGGACGACCTTGACCTGTCGGTCTCGGTGCTGACGCCGCCGGTTCCCATGCGCTTTGCCGACGAGGCCGAGCTGCTGGCCCGGCTGCGGGTCCGCGTGGACGGCCTGATCATCGAAGACGACGGCCGCCGCGCCCTGTTCCTGCCCTCGGTGTGGGAGCAACTGCCAGACAAGCGTGCCTTCCTCGGCCATCTCAAGGCCAAGGCCGGGATGCCGGTCAACCACTGGTCGCCCAACTTCCGGGCCAGCACCTTCCAGGCGGTGGAAATCGGCAAGGAGTGATCTTCCCTCTCCCCGCCGTCTCCCGTATCCTTCCCGGCTTACGGAAGGACATCCCATGCGCCGTTTCGGTATCGGACAATCGGTCAAGCGAGTCGAGGATGCCCGCTTCCTGCGCGGGGGCGGGCAATTCACCGACGATATCGCCCTGACCGGCCAGGGTCATGGCTGGGTAGCGCGCAGCCTCTACCCCCACGCCGATATCGTCATCGACGCGGCGGCGGCCCGCACCATGCCCGGCGTGCTGCTGGTTCTCACCCATGCCGAGATGGCGGCCGAGGGCGTCGGCCCCATGCGGTGCGGCTTCATGCCCGAGGGACAGCCCCAGCCCCTCCCCCGGCCGGTGCTGGCGGGGCCGCGAGTGCGCTACGCCGGCGAGGCCATCGCCTTCGTGGTGGCGGAAACCGCCGATCAGGCCCGCGACGCCGCCGAGGCGGTCATGGTGGATTACGCCGCCCTGCCGGCTGCCGGCGCCATCGCCACCGCCACCGAGACCGCCCTGGACTGGCGCATGGGCGACGCCGGGGCGGTGCAGGCCGCCTTCGCCGCGGCGGCGCGGGTGGTGACGCTGGAGCTGATCAACAACCGCCTCGCCCCCACCGCGCTGGAGCCGCGCGCCTGTCTGGCGCGTCCCTTGCCGGATGGCCGACTGGAGATGATCGCCGGCAGCCAGGGCGTTCATCTGGTGCGTGACGAGCTGTGCGCGACCCTGGGACTGGCCCCCGACCGCCTCGACGTCGTCACCCCCGATGTGGGCGGCGGCTTTGGTCTCAAGCTTGCCCCCTTCCCCGAGCAGGTCATGGCCCTGGCGGCGGCCCGAATGCTGGGCCGCCCGGTCCGATGGGTGGCCGACCGCACCGAAAGTTTCCTCAGCGACACCCATGGCCGGGGCCATGTCAGTACCGCCCGGCTGGCCCTGGACGCCGAAGGCCGCTTCCTCGGCCTCGACGTCGAGACCGTGGCCGATCTGGGGGCCTATGTCTCGCTCTACGGCGCTTTCGTCCCCACCCTGGCCGGCACCGGCATGCTGACCGGCGTCTACGATATTCCCGCCTTCCATGCGCGGGTGCGCTGCGTCCATACCAACACCAGCCCGGTGGACGCCTATCGCGGAGCGGGGCGGCCCGAGGCCGCCTATCTGATCGAGCGGCTGGTGGATGTGGCGGCGCGCGACATGGGGCTGTCGCCGACAGAGATCCGGCTGCGCAATTTCATCCCGCCCCAGGCCTTCCCCTACGCCACACCGGGGCGGCACACCTATGATTCCGGCGAATTCGCCCGCGTGATGGACGCCGCCCTGCTGCGCGCCGACTGGGCCGGGTTCCAGGCCCGCCGCGCCGAAGCGAAGGCCAGGGGCCGCCTGCGCGGCATCGGTCTGGCCTATTACATCGAAGTCTGCGGCGGCACCAGCGGCGAGAACATCACCCTAACCATCCGCCCCGATGGCGGAGCCGAACTGCTGGTCGGCACCCAATCCACCGGCCAGGGGCACGAGACCGCCTTTCCCCAGATGGTGGCGGCCGAATTGGGCCTCGACCCGGCGGCAATCCGCTTTGTCCAGGGCGACACGCGGCGCATCGCCACCGGCGGCGGCACCGGCGGCTCGCGCTCACTGGCCCAGCAGGGCGGCGCCATCGCCCAGGCCATCGAGGCACTGGTGGAACAGGCGCGGCCCGTCGCCGCCCGGCTGTTGCAGGCCGAGACCGCCGAGACCGCCTTTGCCGCCGGGGTGTTCTCGGTCGCTGGCCGCTCGGTCGGCTTTGCCGAAGTGGCGCGCGAGCATGGCCAGGACCTCGCCGTCTCGTTACGCTTCAAGCCCAAGGCCTCGACCTTCCCCAATGGCTGCCATGTCTGCGAGGTCGAGGTCGATCCCGCCACCGGCGAGCCTCAAATTTCGCGCTACACCATCGTCGACGATGTGGGAGTGGTGCTGAACCCGCTGCTGCTCCGGGGCCAGATCGTCGGCGGCGCGGTCCAGGGCATCGGCCAGGCCCTGCTGGAACATGCCCGGTTCGACCCCCACAGCGCCCAGCCCCTGACCTCCAGCCTGATCGACTACGCCATGCCGCGGGCCGAGCACATTCCCGAGATCGATTTCTCCACCGTGGAGGTCGCCTGCCGCACCCACCCCCTGGGCATCAAGGGAGCGGGCGAGGCCGGCACCATCGGCGCCGCCCCGGCGGTGATCAACGCCCTGGCCGACGCGCTGGACGTCCGCCACCTGGACATGCCGGCGACCCCGCTGGCCATCTGGACCCTGCTGAGAAAGACATCATCATGAGCCTTCCCCCCGACCTCGCTTCCCTGCTTCCCACCCTGGAAGCCCTGGCGCGCCAAGCCGGTGCCGCCATCATGGAAGTCTACGGGTCCGACTTCGCGGTCCTGACCAAGGACGATTCCTCGCCGGTGACGGCGGCCGACGAGCGGGCCGAGGCGATCATCCTGCCCGGTCTGGCGCGGTTGACCCCCGGCATTCCCATCGTCGCCGAGGAGCAGGTGGCGGCCGGCCGTATTCCCGCGGTGGGCGACGGGCCGTTCTGGCTGGTCGATCCGCTGGACGGCACCAAGGAGTTCATCAAGCGCAACGGCGAATTCACCGTCAATATCGGCCTGATCGTCGGCGGTGTGCCCTCGGTGGGCGTGGTTCTGGCCCCGGCCCAGAACCTGCTTTGGGCGGGAGCGGCGGGCAGGGCGTTCAAGGTGGACGCGGCCGGAACCCGCCACGCCATCGCCTGCCGCGCCCTGCCCGCCAGCGGCGCGGTGGTGCTGACCAGCCGTTCGCACCGCAACCCGGAAGCCATGGAAGCCTGGCTGGCGCAATTTCCCGGCGCGACTCTCGACTTCGCCGGCTCGTCCTTGAAATTCTGCAAGGTGGCCGAGGGCAGCGCCGACCTCTACCCCCGGTTCGGCCCCACCTGCGAGTGGGACACCGCCGCCGCCAGCGCGGTCCTGTTGGCCGCCGGCGGTTCGGTCGAGACCTTCGAGGGCCAAGCCCTGGCCTATGCCAAGCTCAAATTCCTCAACCCGGACTTCATCGCGCGCGGGCCGCGCTGATCGCGTATCGCGTGCTGTTCTCGGCGAAAGATCCAGACCGCATCGTGGCGAATCCACTTGCCAAAATCGGCGAAATCGTCCACTATTTCCGGGTGGTCGAGCATTCGCCCACGACAACAGCCGCCGTAATGCACGTACGGCGACTCAGGAACGGCTCACAACCCAAGATGGGTTGTCGTGGTGTGCGGCACAGCCTCCACAGGGCCTTTCCCAGGCCACGCGTCAAAAAGGCCGCCGAGCTCAATATCGGCGGCCTTTTCGTGCGCCCCGCCGCCCTCCCTTGACCGATCGCGGGCGGTGCTTCATCCTGCCCGCGATGGATGAGAGCAAACGCACCCTGTCGACGGCGGAACGATTGGACTGGCTGCGCCTCATCCGCAGCGAGAATGTGGGACCGCGCACCTTCAATCGACTGCTGGAACGGTTCGGCAGCGCAAACGCCGCCCTGGCGGCCTTGCCCGACATGGCCAGACACGGCGGCCTGCGCCGCGCCATCTCCATCTGCCCCAAGGCCGACGCCGAGCGCGAATTTGCCGCTGCCGAACGGCTGGGAGCCCGGTTGATCGCCACCATCGAGCCGGCCTATCCGCGCTGGCTGGCCGCCCTCGAAGACGCGCCGCCGCTGCTGTCGGTGATCGGCAACGCCTCGATCCTGGCCAAGCCCATGGTCGCCATGGTAGGGGCGCGCAACGCCTCGCTCAACGGCCGCAACCTCGCGCGCAAGCTGGCGGCCGAGTTGGGCCGCGCCGGCATGGTGGTGACCAGTGGTCTGGCGCGCGGCATCGATACCGCCGCCCATCAGGGCGCGCTGACCTCGGGCACCGTGGCGGTACTGGCCGGCGGAGCCGACGTGATCTATCCGCCGGAGAACGAGGGGCTGTGGCGCGATATCGCCCAGACCGGAGCGGTGGTGTCCGAGATGCCGGTCGGAACGGCGCCCCAGGCCAGTTATTTTCCCCGTCGCAACCGCATCATCTCCGGCCTGTCGCTGGGAGTGGTGGTGGTCGAGGCCAATGCCCGCTCGGGATCGCTGATCACGGCCCGCTTCGCCGCCGATCAGGGCCGGGAAGTGTTCGCCGTGCCGGGATCGCCCATGGACCCCAGGGCCGCCGGCCCCAACGATCTGATCCGCCACGGCGCCACCTTGACCGAATCCGCCACGGATATTTTAAACGTCCTGTCCGACCTGCTGCGCCGGCCGCTGGGCGAAGGCGGAGGGACCGAATACCAGGGCGCGCCGGCCACCCTTCCCGACGAGGACGAGGCCATCCAGGCGCGGACCCGGATCCTCGAACTGCTGGGACCATCTGCGGTGATGGTTGACGAAATCATCCGCCAATGCCAATTGTCACCCTCCGTGGTGTCCTGGGTGCTGCTTGAACTTGAACTCGCCGGCCGCCTGGACCGCCACCCCGGCAATAAGGTATCGCTGCTGATCGGCTGATCCTGTTGTCTCAAGAGTGTGATCGGAAGCGGATGAAAGTCGTCGTCGTCGAGTCTCCGGCCAAGGCCAAGACCATCAACAAGTACCTGGGAAGCGATTTCCTGGTGCTGGCCTCGTTCGGCCATATCCGCGATCTGCCGGCCAAGGACGGCTCGGTCCGGCCCGATGAAGACTTCGCCATGGACTGGGAGACCGACCCCAAATCCGAACGCCACATCAAGGAAATCGCCGCCGCCGTCAAGGGGGCCGAAAAGCTGTTCCTCGCCACCGATCCGGATCGCGAGGGCGAGGCCATTTCCTGGCACGTCAAGAAGGTGCTGGAGGAGCGCAAGGCGCTGAAGGGGGTCGAGGTCAAGCGGGTGGTGTTCCACGAGATCACCAAGACCGCCGTGCTCGACGCCATGCGCCACCCCCGCGACATCCACCAGGAACTGGTGGACGCCTATCTGGCGCGCCGGGCGCTGGACTATCTGGTGGGCTTTACCCTGTCGCCGGTGCTGTGGCGCAAGCTGCCGGGCTCGCGCTCGGCGGGGCGCGTCCAATCGGTGGCGCTGCGCCTGATCTGCCAGCGCGAATCCGAGATCGAGGCGTTCAAGTCCCAGGAATACTGGTCCATCGCCGCCGAGTTCCAGACCCCCAAGGGGCCGGTTCTGACCGCGTCGCTTACTCATCTGGACGGCAAGAGGCTGGACAAGTTCGACCTGCCCAGCCAGGACGCCGCCCGCGCCGCCGAGACCAAGGCCGCCGCCGCCGTCTATTCGGTCGCCAAGGTCGAGCGCAAGCGGGCCAAGCGCAATCCGTTCCCGCCCTTCACCACCTCGACCATCCAGCAGGAGGCCAGCCGCAAGCTGTATTTCGGCGCGGCCCGCACCATGCAACTGGCCCAGCGCCTGTATGAAGGCGTCGATATGGGCGGCGAGACCGTCGGCCTGATCACCTATATGCGAACCGACGGCGTCCAGATGGCGGCCGAGGCCATCGCCGCCGCCCGCGACGTCATCGGCCAGGACTTTGGCAAGGCCTATGTCCCGGAAGCGCCCCGCCTCTACAAGACCAAGGCCAAGAACGCCCAGGAGGCCCACGAGGCCATCCGCCCCACCGACCTGGCCCGTCGGCCCGAGGACGTGGCGCGTTACCTCGACAAGGACCAGCTGCGGCTGTACGAACTGATCTGGAAACGCACCATCGCCAGCCAGATGGCCTCGGCCGAACTGGATCAGGTGGGCGTCGATATTTCCAGCGCCGACCGCCAGATCACCTTTCGCGCCACCGGCTCGGTGGTGGTGTTCGACGGCTTCATGAAGGTCTACCGCGAGGACCGTGACGATTCCGAGGACGAGGACGCCGAGAAGCTGCTGCCCGACGTGGGCGAGAACGATCCCATGGCGCGCCGTTCCCTCAAGGCGGACCAGCACTTTACCCAGCCACCGCCGCGTTTCTCCGAAGCCAGTCTGGTCAAGGGGATGGAAGAACTCGGCATCGGGCGGCCCTCCACCTACGCCTCGATCCTCACCGTGTTGCAGGACCGCAACTATGTGCGGCTGGACAGCCGCCGCTTCATCCCGGAAGACCGCGGCCGGCTGGTCACCGCCTTCCTGGAAAGCTTCTTCGGCCGCTATGTGGAGTACAACTTCACCGCCGAGCTGGAAAACCAGCTGGACGACATCTCCGGCGGCCGCATCGACTGGAAAAAGGTGCTGGAGCAATTCTGGTCCGCCTTCTCCGGCTCGGTGGACGAGACCAAGGACCTGCGGGTCACCCAGGTGCTGGACGCCCTGGACGAGCTGCTGGGGCCGCATTTCTTCCCCGATGACGGCTCGGGCCACGACCCCCGCGTCTGCCCCACCTGCAATGCCGGCCGGCTATCGCTGAAGCTGGGCAAGTTCGGCGCTTTCATCGGCTGCTCGACCTATCCCGAATGCCGCTTTACCCGCCCCCTGACCAGCGGCGAGAGCGCCGGCGACGAGGAAACCCGCGAGGGGCCGAAGGAGCTGGGTAACGACCCCACCTCCGGCTTGCCGGTCACGCTGCGCAAAGGCCCCTACGGCCACTACGTCCAATTGGGCGACGAAGCCACCCTGAAAGCGGCCGAACCGGCCCCCGAACCCGCCCCCGAGCCCGCTCCGCCGGCCAAGGGCAAGAAGGCCGCCAAGCCCAAGGTCGCCAAGGCGCCCAAGCCCCCAAAGCCCAAGCGGGTCTCGCTGTTTCGCGGCCTGGAGCCGGCCGACGTCACCTTGGACATCGCCTGCCAACTGCTGGCCTTGCCGCGCGATGTCGGGTTGCATCCCGAGACCAAGCTGGTGATCAAGGCCGGCGTCGGCAAGTTCGGTCCCTATCTGATGTATGACGGCGGCTACAAGTCGCTGGCCAAGGGCGACGACGTGCTGAGCATCGGCATGAACCGCGCCGTCGAGCTGCTGGCCCAACCCAAGGGGGGACGCGGCGCCGCCGCCCCGCTCAAGACCCTGGGCGAAAGCGAGGGCAAGCCGGTCACCATGCACGAGGGCAAGTACGGCCCCTATGTGTCGTACAACGGCGTCCACGCCACCCTGCCCAAGGGCGCGGTGCTGGATGCGGTGACGCTGGAAGCCGCGCTGGAGCTGATCAAGGCCAAGGCCGCCAAGGGGCCGGCCAAGCCGGTCAAGAAGGCCGCAGCTGCCAAGAAGGCTCCGGCCGTAAAGAAGGCTCCGGCCAAAAAACCCGCCGCCAGGAAGGCCAAGCCCAAGACGGCGGCAGAGTAGGAGGCGACGGGATGAAGCCGGCCAATTCCATCCTGTCGTCCTTCGGCACCACCATCTTCGAGACCATGTCCCGCCTCGCCCAGGCCCATGGGGCGATCAATCTCGGCCAGGGCTTCCCCGAGGGGCTGGAACCAGCCGACGTCGTCGCCAAGGCCGCCGAGGCGACCCTGTCCGGCCCCAACCAATACCCCTCCATGATGGGCGTCCCCGATCTGCGCCGGGCCATCGCGGCCCATGACCGGCGGTTCTACGGCCTGGACCTCGACCCCATGGCCGAGGTGATGGTGACCTCGGGCGCCACCGAGGCGCTGGCCGCCTGCCTGTTCGGACTGATCGAGCCGGGCGACGAGGTGGTGCTGATCGAGCCGCTCTACGATTCCTACCTCCCCATCATCCTGCGGGCCGGCGGCATCCCGAAGCTGGTCCGGCTGGCCCCGCCCCACTGGGAGTTGCCGCGCGACGCGCTGGCGGCGGCGTTCTCCGAGCGCACCAAGCTGATCGTGCTCAACTCGCCCATGAACCCCGCCGGCAAGGTCTGGGATGCCGATGAACTGGCCTTCCTGGCCGGGCTGCTGGAGCGGTTCGACGCCTATGCGGTGTGCGACGAGGTCTACGAGCATCTGGTCTACGATCACCGCCGCCACATCCCGCTGATCACCCTGCCCGGCATGCGCGGCCGCTGCCTCAAGATCGGCTCGGCCGGCAAGATCTTCTCGCTGACCGGCTGGAAGGTGGGCTGGGTGATCGCCGCCCCGGCCCTGTTGCAGCCGGTGGCCAAGGCGCACCAATACCTGACCTTCACCACGCCACCCAATCTTCAGACGGCGGTGGCCCATGGCCTGGGCAAGGACGACGCCTATTACGCCGGCCTGACCGCCATGCTGGCGGCGCGGCGCGACCGGCTGGCGGCGGGGCTGGAGCGGGTCGGGTTCCGGGTGCTGGACACCGGCGGCAGCTACTTCATCTCGGCCGATTTCCGCCCGCTGGGCTTCCCCGGCGGCGACGAGGATTTTTGCCGTCACATCACTGAAAAAGCCGGCGTCGCCGCCATTCCGGTCAGCGCCTTTTATCAGGGCCGGGATGTCGCCCACTTCGCCCGGTTCTGCTTCGCCAAGACCGAAGCCGCCATCGACGAGGCGGTGATGCGATTAGCGCGGCATTTCGGGTAATCCCGGCCTCATTCCTCCATCACCCGCGAGAATCCTTCCGCCACGGGCAAGTAGCCGCGGCGCCTGACCTTGGCTTCGCGCAGCGCGCTGCCGGCATAGATCTGCTTGGCGGCTTCGACCATGACGACGCCGCCGAAGGTCTCGAACCAGCGCCGGCCGATTTCCTCCGCCGCCGGGGCGAAGCGCAACAGCATGCGCGAGGGGGTCGGCGGCAGGAACAGGGCCGAGCCCCGCGCCACCGGGGTGAACATGTTGTCGCGCAGCAGGCGGTTGAGCTGACCCATGGTGTAGGGCCGGCCATTGCCAAAAGGCGTGCGCTCCATCCTGGCCCAGATGCCGCGCCGGTTGGGGGCCACCACCATCAGGCGGCCGCCATCGGCCAGCACCCGCCAGGCCTCACGCATCATGGCGCGCACCTGTTCGGTGGATTCCAGGGCGTGAACCAACAGCAGGCGATCGATGGAACGGTCGGGCAGCGGCAGATCGGTCTCGTCGGCCAGGGCGGTCAGTCCCGGCCCCTCCGCCGGCCAGGGCAACACGCCTTGGCTGGCCGGCATCACCGCGATCACCCGCTCGGCCTCGGGCAGGAAGATGCGCAGATAGGGCGTGGCGAAGCCCAGCCCCAGCACCCGCATGCCGGTCAGGTCGGGCCAAAGCTGGCGCACCTGACGCCGGATCAGCCGCTGGGCCACCTGCCCCAGGCTGCTGCCGTAAAAGTCGCGCAGATCGACCACGTCGCTCCACATGGCCGGATAGGCGAGGTCACGATCCAAGGCGCACTCCGTTCATCCCCATGGGCACATCCTCCTGGCGACCGAGGACGTCACCAGAGAGAATAGGCGTTTCACCCTATTGGTGCTACACATTGACCATACATTTCCGCGAGTGAAATCATGGCCAAGATCGTCGTCGAGCAGATCCCGGTCCTGTCGGACAACTACATAACCCTGGTGCACGAGCCGGTCAGCGGCGCGACGGCGGCCGTCGACCCGGCGGTGGCCGAGCCGGTGCTGGGACGGCTGGCGACCCGGGGATGGCGGTTGACCCATATCCTCAACACCCACCATCACGGCGACCATACCGGCGGCAATCAGGAACTGATCCACCGCACCGGCTGCGCCGTGGTCGGAGCCGCCAAGGATTCCGAGCGTATCCCCGGCATCTCGGTCGAGGTAGGCGAGGGCGACACCTTCCTGTTGGGGGGCGCCGCCGCCATGGTGCTGGAAACCCCCGGCCATACTTCGGGTCACATCGCCTTTTGGTTTCCCGACAGCCATGTGCTGTTCGCCGGCGACTGCCTGTTCTCGCTGGGCTGCGGCCGGCTGTTCGAGGGCTCGGCCGAGGAGATGTGGACCTCCTTGAAGAAGCTGCGCGACCTGCCGCCCGACACCCTGGTCTATTGCGCCCATGAATACACCGCCGGCAACGGCCGCTTCGCCCGGCTGGTCGAGCGCGACAATCAGGCCCTGCTGACCCGGCTGGAGCAGGTCGAGGCGTTGCGCGCCAAGGGGCTGCCGACCATTCCGACCACCATCGCCGACGAACGCGCCGCCAACCCCTTCCTGCGCGCCGATACCAAAAGCGTCGCCAAGGCGGTGGGCATGGAGCCCGGCGCCGATCCCGCCCAGATCTTCGCCGAGTTGCGCCGTCGCAAGGACGCGTTTTAAGGCGTCGGGGCTCTGCCTATTCCTTCCGATGCGCCGGCTTTTCACCCACCGGGCCGCCGGCGTCCTTCCAGGCGCGAAAGCCGCCCTCCACATGGGCGACGGGGGCCAGCCCCATCTCGTGCACCGCCCGGGTCGCCAGGGCCGAGCGCCAGCCCGACTGGCAATAGAACACAAAGCGTTTGCCCGAGCCGAACACCTCCTTGAAATAAGGACTGGTGGGGTCGATCCAGAATTCCAGCATGCCGCGCGGGGCGTGGAACGCGCCGGGGATCATGCCTTCGCGCTCCAACTCGCGCGGGTCGCGCAGATCGACGAACACCACATCGGCATTCCCGTACAGGACGATGGCCGCCGAGGTGGGGACGGTCTCGATCACGGCGCTGGCTTCGTCGATCAACTGGCGATGGGTCTTTATCAAGGTCATTGTGTCGTTCCCTTCTTGAACCAGCGCCGGACCATGCCGCGTAATTCGGCCCGGCTTTGAAACAGCGGCAGTTTCGGCTTGTCGATGGGGGTCGGCTCCACCGCCAGCCCCACTTCGGAAATGCCGTCGTCCCAGTCCAAGGCCCGGACGATCAGTTCGATCTCGCCCAGGGGCACCCGGTCGCCGGTCCCCGGCGCATGGCCCAATTCGCGGATCAGCCAATGCGCTATCGTCATCTCGAAATCGGTCACCGGCACCGGTAGTCCATAGGATTGGGCCAGCTCCTTCATGGGGATATCGGGAGCGAGGGCGAAATCACCGAAGAACTGGCGATCGGCCTCGGCCGCCGGAGCCACGCTGGCGAACAGGCGGTCGAGATGGGGCACCCGTTCGGGCCGGGCGAACAGATAGGCGGTGTCGCCCGCCCGCAAATAGCCGGCGGCATGGGCGCTATAGGACTTGTCGTCGCGCACCACCAGCGACGGAGCCGCCCAACGCGGCAGGCGATGTCCACGCGCCACCAGCGAATCCGCGACCACCCGATACGACACCAGTTCGTGGCGGGCGCCAGGGATTTCCAACTCCATGCGCTCTACCGGCCCGATGCGCTTGGGCACGATCTGGCCGAGGAAGCGGGCCACCGCCCCGATGCTCCAGCCCTGCAAGCCCAGGCTGAGCAGCACCACCAGAAACGCAATGATGAAATAGTCCCGCGCATGGGCCAGACCGGCCACCATGGGAACGATGGACAACAGCACCGATACCGACCCCCGCAGGCCCACCCAGGCGACGAAGGCGGTTTCATTGCGGTTGAAGCCGAACGGCAGCAGGCACAGCCACACCGCCAGCGGCCGCGCCACAAAGATCAGCACCGCCGCGATTCCCAGGGCAGCGGGGGCGAAAGCCGGAAATTCCGACGGCGTCGCCAACAGGCCGAGCGTCAGAAACATGACGATCTGAGCCAGCCATGTCAGACCGTCCTGGAAACGGCGCATGGTCTCCGGGGCGTTGATGCGGGCATTGCCGGCCACTAGTCCGGCGATATAGACGGCGAGAAAACCGCTGCCGTGCAATTCGCCGGTCACCGCGAACACCACCAGCGCCAGACTGATCGCCGCCAGCGGCTGCAATCCGCGCTCGAACCCCATGCGGTTGAGGGCGAACACGATCAGGGCGCCGCCCGCCATGCCGATCACGGCGCCGACGCCGAACTGAGCCCCGAATTCGGCGACGATATGCGGGATCGAGGCCGACTGCTGCCCGCCCAGCAGGCTGACCAGGGTCAGGGTCAGAAAGATCGCCATGGGGTCGTTGCTGCCCGACTCCACCTCCAGGGTCGAGCGCACCCGGTCGCGCACATGGATGCCGCCGACCCGCAGCAGAAAGAACACCGCCGCCGCATCGGTCGAGCTGGCGATGGCGCCCATCAGCGCCGATTCCAGCCAGCCGAGGTCCAGCAGGAAATGCACCGGCACCGCCACCACGGCGGTGGTGACGAAAACGCCCAGGCTGGCCAGCGACATGGCCGGCCAAGCGGCGGAGCGGAACGCCTTGACGCTGGTGTGGAAGCCGGAATCGAACAAGATCACCGCCAGAGCCACATTGCCGATCAGATAGGCGGCGTTGACGTCGTCGAAATGCAGGCCCAACCCACTCTCGCCGGCGATCAGCCCGACGCACAGGAACACCAGCAGCAACGGCGCGCCGATGCGGAAACTGAGCAGGCTGGAGAAAATGGACAACGCCACTAATCCGGACACGATCAGGATGGAAATGTTCATGGTGTCGATCATGGGCCGGCGGTTCCTCCTTCTCCCGCTCGTACATAAGCGAGTTGAAGCCGCCTGTCTCCCCCTCTTGCCCAATTATACCGGCGGGCCGCCGATGGCGCCCGCCCATCCGAACCAATAAATGATTTCATTGGTTCGTCGGGATTATCCGTTTCCCCGGCAGCCGCCTTGGCCTAATAATCCCCCGCCGAATTATCGTAAGGGTGCCCCATGAAGTCGCTGTGGTCCGATGCCGATGCCGAGTCCCATGTCGCCAGATACGCTTCCCAGGGGGTGAACCGCGACCTTGCCCTGCGGGTCTACACCACAAGGCTGCTGGGCGGCGACCCAAAGCTGGTGCTGCACGGCGGCGGCAACACTTCGTGCAAGACCACCGTCACCGATCTGCTGGGCGAGACGGTGGAGGTGCTGTGCGTCAAGGGCTCCGGCTGGGACATGGGCGATATCGAACCCGCCGGCCTGCCCGCCGTGCGGCTGGCCCCACTGCAAAAACTCCGTCGCCTGGCGGCGCTGGCCGACGAGGACATGGTCGATTTCCAGCGTGGCAACCTGCTGAACTCAGCCTCGCCCAATCCGTCGGTCGAGACGCTGCTGCACGCCTTCCTGCCGCATAAATTCATCGATCACACCCATTCCACCGCCGTGCTGTCACTGACCGACCAGCCCGATGGCGATGCCCTGTGCCGCGAGCTGTTCGGGGCCAAGATGGGCTATGTCCCCTATATCATGCCGGGTTTCGCCCTGGCCAAGGCGGCGGCCGAGGTCTACGAGCAAGATCCGACCGTCGAAGGCCTGATCTTGTTCAAGCACGGCATCTTCACCTTCGGCGACACCGCGCGCCAAGCCTATGACCGCATGATCGCCATGGTCACCCTGGCCGAGCAGCGGCTGGAGAGGGGCCGCAAGCCCCTGATCGCCGCCACCACCGGCCTGCCCAAGACCCCGGCCCCCCTGGCCGAAGTGGCGCCGCTGCTGCGCGGCCTGCTGGCCCAGGACCTGGGCGACGGCGCCCATAGACGCTGGGTGATGGATTTCCGCACCTCGCCCGCCATCCGCGCCTATGTGGACGGGGCCGAGGTGGCGCGCTACTCCCAGCAGGGCGTCGTCACCCCCGACCACACCATCCGCACCAAGAACTGGCCGGTGGTGCTGCCCGCCCCCGAGGCCAGCAAGCTGGAGGAGTGGACCATCGCCGCCTCGGCCGCCATCGACGGTTTCATCAGTCGCTATCACGCCTATTTCGCCCGCAACAACCAGCGCCTGGGCGGCGTCAAGACCGAGCTGGACCCCATGCCGCGCGTCGCCCTGGTGCCCGGCCTGGGCCTGTTCGGCATCGGTGCTTCCGCCAAGGACGCCGCCATCGCCGCCGATATCGCGGTCAACACGGTGGAGTGCATCGCCGATGCCGAGGCCGTCGGCAGCTTCCAGCCGGTGGCCGAGGATCACCTGTTCGACCTGGAATACTGGTCGCTGGAACAGGCCAAGCTGGGCAAGGGGGCGGAAAAGCCCTTCGCGCGTCAGGTGGTGGTGGTCACCGGCGGCGGGTCCGGCATCGGCGCCGCCACCGCCAAGGCCTTCGCCCGCGACGGCGCCGAGGTGGCGGTGCTGGACCTCGACCCCGAGGCGGCCAAGGCCGCCGCCAAGGCCTGCGGCGGCAAGGCCCTGGCCGTGGGCTGCGACGTCACCGACCCGGACGCGGTCCGCGCCGCCTTCGACGCGGTGGCCGAATGCTTTGGCGGCGTCGATATCGTGGTCAGCAACGCCGGCGCGGCTTGGCAGGGTGCGGTGGGCGTGGTCGACGACGCGGTGCTGCGCCGCTCGTTCGAGCTGAACTTCTTCGCCCATCAAAGCGTCGCCCAAAATGCGGTCCGGGTGATGACCGCGCAAGGCACCGGTGGGGCGCTGCTGTTCAACACCTCCAAGCAGGCGGTCAATCCCGGCAGGAATTTCGGTCCCTACGGCCTGCCCAAGGCCGCCAGCCTGTTCCTGATGAAGCAGTACGCGCTGGATCACGGCAAGGACGGCATCCGCTCCAACGCGGTCAATGCCGACCGCATCCGTTCCGGCCTGCTGACCACCGAAATGATCGCCAGCCGGTCCAAGGCGCGCGGCCTGACCGAAAAGGACTACATGGCCGGCAATCTGCTGGGGTTGGAGGTCTCCGCCGAGGATGTGGCCGACGCCTTCGTCTGGCTGGCCCGCTCGAACAAGGTCACCGCCTGCACCGTGACGGTGGATGGCGGGAATATAGAGGCCAGCCTGCGGTAGGCGGGGTTATATCGTCAGGCGCTCAGTCGCAGCGGCGCCTGACCGGCGCCGCGCATGCGCCGGATGGCTTCCAAGGCGCGCCTGGCGGCGGCCACGGTCTGGAGGCTGTAGGTGTCGGGGTGCTCGATGACGACCAGGGACTTGCCCTCGATCTCGTCGAGAACCTCGTCGCCGAGGGGCTGGCCGTTGCCCAGGATTGCGTGTCGTTCAAACATCTCAGCGTATCCCCATCGCCAGTCGGCTTGATGCGCACCTAATAGCATAGTTCAACGCAATTTCTATAATACTTTTGGTTTTTTTGTATTCTAAAGTAGTAGAAACCTACATCCTTCGCAGCAGGGCCAGCGCCGATTCGGGATCGAGGCGGATATCCAGCCACGACATTCCCCAGTGCAGATGCGCCCCCGTGGCCAGACCAGTGGCCCCGATGGCGCCGATTCGCTGGCCGGTGGCGACGCGCTGACCGGGCTCCACCTCCAGCCGCGACAGGTGGGCATAGCTGGACATCAGGCCGAGGCCATGGTCGATCATCACCGTCTGGCCGGTAAGAAACAGGTCGGGGACCGCCAGCACGACCACGCCATCGGCGGCGGCCAAGACCGGAGCCCCCGTGGCGGCGGCGATGTCGAGGCCGGAATGGGGCGCGCCGGGATTGCCGTTATAGACCCGCTGGCTGCCGAACACTCCGGAGACGATTCCTTCGGCCGGGCGAATCACGCCGGTCATGAACCAGGGTTCGACAGTGGTCTTTGCCCGCAATCCGCGCAGCATCTCGCTTTCCGCCTTGATGCGGGCGACCGCCGCCGGATCGGGCGCGGCCTTTTCGCGGGGCAGGCCCTCGATGCGCTGAATTTCCCATGCGCGGCGGGCGATGGTCAGGACTTGAGTCTCGACCGTATCGCCCTGGCGGATCTCCAGCACCGCGCCGGGGGCGGCGTCGCGGCCGAAGCCCAGCAGGAAACGGCCTTGCGCCTCCACCGGAACCGGCCGGCCGTCCAGGGTGATCTCGGCCGGGGATGAGGCTTGGCCGAGGACGAGGCCGCCTTGCTCCAGTCGCCCGGACAAGACGGTTTCGGCCCCAGCGGATCGGACGATCAACGACAGCAGAACCAGCAGCGCGAAACGGCTATTTCGGCGACCACATGATGCTGGCATCGCCATCCTCGCTATTGCACAACTCGGTGATCTTGCCCGAGGAGACTCGCTGCGGCGTCACCCCGTTGATGGAGAGCACTCCGCCCCGGACCAAGGTCCAGCCCGAGGCGGCGCAGATGCGGGGAGGAACCTTTTCCGCCACCACCACCGGGCGCCCACCCATGGAAACCACCCGCAGCGAGCCCCCGAACATATGGGTCTCGGGAGCGTCCCCCTTGGCCGCATCCATCACCTGTCGCGCGAAGCGGCCGGCCTCGGACGGGTCGGAGCCGCCATCCGTACGCGCCCCGCTCCACCAGATATAGCCGCCCAACAGCACCAGCAACGCCAGCAACACCGCCACCACGGATCTGGTAGTCTTCTTGCTGTTGTCCTCATCTTCGGATTTGTGATGGACCGGCTTCACGGTCCGCCTGGCCCCATCCGACTGCGCCCAATTATTCGCGGCGGCCTGGGCCTTGCGCGGCAGCCGTCTTTCCTTGGCCGCTTGCAGGACCTTGATGCAGCCGCGCACGGCGAAGCGCATCTCGTTGTGGATGGCCTCGGGCGGGTGGCCGGGCTTGACCTCGGCGATGATGTCGTGAATCTCGCGGGTCAGTTCCGCCCGCAGATCCCGGTCGCCGGGACGGCGCAGCATCAGCGCCAGCGCCAGGGTGGAGACTTCCTGAAGCCGGCTTGGCTCCACCACCGAGGGGAGCTTGCGGATGATCGCCTGGAAGAGTGCTTCCTGTTCGTTGCTCGTGACTGGCTTGCCCACGCAAATTACCATTTGTGATGTCGAAGCCCATTCCCCATATCAGCCTAACCCAGGCGGCGTTAACGAGGCGCTAAAGTGTATGGCGGCCCATCTGGCGGGGATTTCAATTCTCCACAAAAACTTTGGTGTTGTCGATAATTCTACACAATGCCATACCGTATTAACCCGCCCCCCTGAACTCCCCGCAGGCAGTAGTAGCAATGAGTGTGGACATGACGCATCCGGCCCTTGGTTTCGGCATTTCGTTTCCCGACCTGTACGCCCGCGATGGGCTGGAGCGCGTCGATCAGGCCTTCCTCGGCGAATTGGGGCAGGCCGACACCGCCTTGCGCGACCGGCTGCTGGCAGCCCGCGCCGAACCTTGGGCTTTGCCGGCTAAGGACGAATCCGAACTGATCGTCGCCCTGGCGCCTCATCTGGACGACTTTCTGTCCGGCCTGTTCGGCATCCGCGCCGCCGCCATCGAACTGCGCGAGCGGCATTCCGCCCTGGCGCCGCTGTATCAGGCCAAGCGGCTGTTCGTGCAGCGCCGCGCCGTCAAGGCGGTCAAGCCCGAGGACGCAGCCACCCTGGACGCCGCCGCTCTGGCGTTGGACTACTCGGTCCGCACCGGCGAGGCGTTCACCGAAATCGGCTTTGCCCGCCGGGTGCTGGCCTGGCTGGATGACGAAGCCAATCATGCCGATGACCTGGCTCTGGCCACCCGCCTCGCCGCCGCCAAGGTCGCCGAGGCCGGCCGCGCCGTTCATCCCGAGGGCGTCCTGTTCCGCCTGCCGGGCAAGCACGACCCCTTGGCCCTGGTCGCCGTCCAGCCGACCGACCATTGCGGCGTCATCGCCCTGGAAGTGGAGACCGCCCGGCTGCGGCGGCGCGAGGGTTTTGACCTCACCGATCACGGCGCCGATCTGGCCGGAGCCCTGGACGAGGTCAACTACTGCATCTTGTGCCACCATCAGGGCCGGGATTCCTGCTCCAAGGGCATGACGGACAAGAAGACCGGCGAACTGGCCAAGACCGCCCTGGGCGTGACCATGGAAGGCTGCCCGCTGGAGGAAAAGATCTCGGAGATGCACGAGGTCAAGGCCAGCGGCCTCGCCCTGGCGGCGCTGGCGGTGATCACCATCGACAATCCCATGGCCGCCGGCACCGGGCACCGCATCTGCAACGACTGCATGACCGCCTGCATCTATCAAAATCAGAATCGCGACCCGGTCAACGTCCCCGAGGCCGAGACCCGCACCCTGAAGGATGTGATCGAGCTGCCCTGGGGCTTCGAGATTTACTCCCTGCTGACCCGCTGGAATCCGGTCAACCTCCGCCGCCCGCTGCCGCGTCCCGATACCGGGCGCAAGGTGCTGGTGGTCGGCATGGGGCCGGCCGGCTACACCTTGTCCCATCACCTGATGCAAGACGGCCACCATGTGGTCGCCATCGACGGACTGAAAATCGAACCGCTGGCCGCCGACCTGTCCGGCATCGACCCCCATGGCAAGCGGGTGCCGTTCAAGCCGGTCCGCGATATCCGCGCCCTGTGGCAAAACCTGAGCGACCGCGTCATGGGCGGGTTCGGCGGCGTCGCCGAATACGGCATCACCGTGCGTTGGGACAAGAACTACCTGGACGTCATCCGCCTGCTGTTGGAGCGCCGGGCCGAATTCGCCCTGTTCGGCGGCGTGCGCTTTGGCGGCAACCTGACCCTGGACGGGGCCTTCGCCATGGGCTTCGACCATGTGGCGCTGGCCACCGGGGCCGGCAAGCCCACCATCCTCGACATGCCGGGCGGGTTGGCGCGCGGCGTGCGTCAGGCCTCGGACTTCCTGATGGCGCTGCAACTGACCGGAGCGGCCCGCGCCGACACCCTGGCCAATCTGCAATTGCGGCTGCCGGTGGTGGTGATCGGCGGCGGCCTGACCGCCGTGGACACCTGCACCGAGGCGCTGGCCTACTACCCGATTCAGGTCGAGAAGTTCCTGACCCGGTACGAACTGCTGATGGCCGAGCGCGGCGAGCACGCGGTGCGGCTGCAATGGTCGGCCGAGGACCACGAGATCGCCGACGAGTTCATCGCCCATGCCCGGGCGATCCGGGCCGAACGCCGCGCCGCCGCCGTCGAGGGCCGCGAACCCCATATCCGCGAGCTGCTGCAAACCTGGGGCGGCGCGACCCTGGCCTATCGCCGCCGGCTGATCGACAGCCCGGCCTACCGCAATCACGAGGAAATCTCCAAGGCGTTGGAGGAAGGCATCCGCTTCGCCGAAAGCCTGACTCCGGTGGCGGTGGAGGTGGACGATTTCGGCTCGGCCTCCGGCCTTCAGGTCAAGGACAAGGACGGCGTCCCCCATCTCCTGCCCGCCCGCTCGATCCTGGTCGCCGCCGGCACCATCCCCAACACCAGCCTGGCCCGCGAGCGCCGCGACATCACCCTGGACGGCAAGTTCTTCCAGGCGGTCGACGAGGACGGCGTGGTGGTCAAGCCTGAGCGCCTAGCCAAGCCCGGCACACCCCAGGTGCTGATGCATGTGGATGGATTCGACCGCACCGTCAGCTTCTTCGGCGACCTCCACCCCTCCTACGCCGGCAACGTGGTCTCGGCCATGGCCTCGGCCAAGCAGGGCCACCCGGTGGTGACGCGGGCCATGGCCCGGCGTCCGGCCTCGGCCGTGACGCCGGGGGAGCTGTTCGACCGGCTGAACGACTCCCTGCGCGCCACCGTTCACGCCGTCAACCGCCTGACTCCCACCATCATCGAGGTGGTGATCCGCGCCCCCGCCGCCGCCCGGGCGTTCGAGCCGGGGCAGTTCTTCCGGTTGCAGAATTTCGAGATGCTGGCCCGCAAGGCCGGCGGGTCCTCGCTGGCCATGGAGGGCCTCGCCCTGACGGGGGCCTGGGTCGATACGGGACAAGGCCTCGTCGGGCTGATCGTGCTGGAGATGGGCGGATCAAGCGACCTGTGCGCCCATCTGCGTCCGGGCGAGCCGGTGATCCTGATGGGGCCGACCGGCGCCCCCACTCATGTCTGCGGCAAGGAAACCGTGCTGCTGGCCGGCGGCGGCCTCGGCAACGCGGTGCTGTTTTCCATCGGCCACGCTTTCCGCGCCGCCGGATCCAAGGTGCTGTACTTCGCCGGCTACAAGAACGCCCATGACCGCTTCAAGGTGTCCGATATCGAGGCCGCCGCCGATGTGGTGGTGTGGTGCGTCGATGGTGGCGAGGGCTTTGTCCCCGACCGGCCCCAGGACCGCACCTTCGTCGGCAATATCGTCGAGGCCATGGTGGCCTATGGCGAAGGCCGCCTGGGCGAGCAGGCCATCTCCCTGGCGGCGGTGGACCGGGTCATCGCCATCGGCTCGGACCGCATGATGGCCGCGGTGGCCAAGGCCCGGCATGATCGGCTGGCCCCCTGGCTGGTCAAGGGCCATACCGCCATCGGCTCCATCAACTCGCCCATGCAATGCATGTTGAAGGAGGTCTGCGCCCAGTGCCTCCAGCGTCACAAGGACCCGATCACCGGCGAGGAGAAGATCGTCTTCACCTGCGCCGATCAGGATCAGCCGCTGGACCATGTGGATTTCGTCAGTCTGGCCGAACGTCTCAGCCAGAACTCCACCTGGGAGAAGCTGGGCAAGGCCTGGATCGACCGGGCGCTGCGGCAGGCGGGGTTGCGGGGTTAAAGAGGCCCCGTCGCCCCCTCCAGCCACTCCCGCGTCACGTCATCGACCAGGGGGCCGATCTCGGCCAGGATACGGGCGTGATAGGCGTCCAGCCACGCCGTCTCCTCGGGATTCAGCCGACCGGGCTCGATCAGAGCCCGGTCGATGGGAACCAGGGTCAGGGTCTCGAAACCCAGCAACGGCCGCTCGGCCCCCGCCGGAGCCGGCAGATCGGCGACGTGAATCAGATTCTCGATGCGGATGCCGTAGGCCCCGGCCTTGTAATAGCCGGGCTCGTTGGAGACGATCATTCCGGGCCGCAGTTGGGCCGAATTGCCGACCTTGGATACGCGCTGCGGCCCTTCATGCACCGACAGGTAGCTTCCCACCCCATGGCCGGTACCATGGTCGTAGTCGAGCCCCTCGGCCCAAAGCGCGCGCCGCGCCAGGACATCGAGCTGGCTGCCGGTGGTTCCGGCCGGGAACGCCGCCATGGCCAGGGCCATATGCCCCTTCAGCACCAAGGTAAAGCGGCGACGCTCCTCCGCTCCCGCCGGACCGATGGCGATGGTGCGGGTGACGTCGGTGGTGCCGTCCAGGTACTGCGCCCCGGAATCCACCAGATACAGCTGGCCCGACGCCAGCGGCCGGTTGGTCGCGGCGGTCGAGCGGTAGTGGACGATGGCGCCGTTAGGCCCCGCCCCCGAGATGGTGGGAAAGGACAGGCCCCGAAAGTGCTCGCCCTGGCCGCGGAACCCTTCCAGCTTCGCGGTGGCGCTCTGTTCGTCCACTCCACCGCCAGGGGCCTCCTGCGCCAGCCATGCGAGAAATCGAACCATGGCGACACCGTCGCGGCGATGGGCGGCGCGGCACCCCGCCAATTCCACCGGATTCTTGCACGCCTTGGGCAACAGGCAGGGATCGGGGCCGCGATCCAGCCGCGCCCCGGCCAGCCTCAGCCGCTCGGCCACGTGGCTGGGGGCGGTGGTCAGATCGACCCTGACCCGCTTGCCCTGCTGCCCCAACCGGGACAGCGCCGTATCGAACGCCAGGGGCTGCGACAACCGGGTCCGGGGGCCGAGATGCGCGATCGCCGCCGGGTTCAGCTTGCGCCCATCCACGAACAGATCGACCCCGGCATCGTCATGAATGATGGCGAAGGCCAGCGGCAACGGCGTATAGGCCACGTCGCCGCCCCGGATGTTCAGCAACCAGGCGATGGAATCGGGCGAGGTAAGAACCGCCGCGTCCAACCGCTCGGCCACCAGGACGGCGGCGATGTCGGCCCGCTTGTCGGCGGCGGACCGTCCGGCCAGGGACTCGGGATGAACCGTCAGCGGCGCCAGCGGCGGCGGCGGCCGGTCGGTCCATACCGCGTCCAGCGGATTGTCGGGACAAGCCACCAGTTCGGCGCCACAGCGTTCGCAGGCGGTGCGCAGCGCCTCGACCTGATCGGAGGTGTGAAGCCAGGGGTCGAAGCCCAGCCGATCGCCTCGCGTCAACACCTCGCCCAGCCAGCGGGACGGCGGATGATCCACCAGATGCAGGGGCTGGAAGCGGGTGCAATCCACCTCGGCGCGGACCTGAATGGTATAGCGCCCATCAACGAAGATGGCGGCCCGGTCCAACAGCGCCACCGCCGAGCCGGCCGAGCCGGTGAAGCCGGTCAGCCAGGCCAGTCGCTGGGCGGAGGGCGGGACATACTCACCCTGATGCTCGTCGCTGCGCGGCACCACGAACCCGGTCAGCGAGCGGCGGCGCAATTCGGTGCGCAAATCCTCCAGCCGCTGTGGGGCTGCGGGGCCGGTAATGGAATCGGCATCAACCATATCGTCGCTCGCTTGCAGCCTCGCCGTGTCCAGAGCCGTCGCGGCTCCGACCATCCTCTTGAAATTAATGCATCCCGCCGGCCCCCGGTAGTCCTCGTTTCGCCTCGCAGGAAATGGAATAATTTGGAGCGGAACCAGACTTCGAATACAAGATATAACTAATTTTGCAGTGCAGCGTAAGGCTTGGCAGCAATCCGCCCTGGACTTAAGTCAGTGCTTGATAGTATCTACTCATAAATGACTCCTGATTGTGCTAGTCTGGAGAGGCCCCATTCTAGGGTGTTTAACCGATACGCTGAGAAAATGCAGGCCCATATGGGAGCGCAGGAAACCACACCGGCCATTGAGCCGGACGCCGCCTTGCTGATGAGGGAACCGGGTGGCAAGCGATGCCGCGGTGTCGCGGGCATCGCCATTCGCGCCCTGATCGATCTGCTTGACGAATCGACGACCGATGGCGCGGTCACCATGGATGTGGTGCGGCGCATCGCCAATGCGGTACTTTCGGCGCGCGGGCCGCTTTCCGATTATTACGCCAACTGGGAAAACGGCTGCGATTCGGCCTTCACGTTGCGCCGGATCGAACAACAGCGCACCGACTTCATCGGCCGCATCGTCACCCAGCCCTTCGCCGCCCTGCTCGACGACCGCGAGGCCGGCCTAGAGCGCAAGCATCTGGCCCAGTTCTTCGCCGCCGTGCGGATGATCGTCGGCGACGAACCGTTCGACGGATTGCGCACCCGCGCCAACGAAGCGGCAGAGCGCCACCGCACCCCCGAGGGCATGGTGGCCTGGGACGATTTCTATCGCGACTTCGACGTCATGCAGGTCTTCGAGCAGATCGCGGTGGCGATTGCCCGCAGCTTCCGGCGGTTCGAACCGCGCAAGGACTGGTTCCTGATCATCATGAATTCCAGCCCATCCTCGATTTCGACCGCCTCCAACGCCTTCATCCCCAAGAAGGCCGAGGACAAGGTGACCCGAGAGTTCAGCGAGGCCCATATGGTCCGGATGTTCGTGGCGCTGTTCTCGGAATTCCGTCTGGAGACCTTCACGCCCGAGCGCCGGGACGTCTTTATGGAGCGTTGGGGCAGCGACCCGGAAAAGGTGTTCGGCCCCCTGTTCGTCAGCCTGCTGTCCATGGCGCAACAACTGGCGTAGCGATCCCCCCTTACCCCCGGTCGGCGAAGTCCTGCCTGTCGGTGACGCGGATATGGTCGAGCATCCAAAATCGCAGATAGTGATTCACCAGCGCCTTGGGATCGCTGCCGATGGTCATGGCCAGCGACTCCACCTCCTCGATCAGCCGGGCATGTTCGGCCCGATGGGTGGAGACCGCGTTTCCCCAAGCGGCCAATTGACGCTCCTCGGCGGCGAAGTGTTGACGGGCATGGCGTAAAAACCGCTCCATCAACTCGGCAATGGCGGTTTCCCGGTGCGGCTTGGTGGCGGCGACGATCAGTTCGTTGATGATGGCGATCAGGTGGCGGTGCTGGTCGTCGAGCCATGGCAAGCCGGTCTCCAGGCTGGGCTCCCAAGCGACCGCCGGCTCGGCGGCGCGATGGCGGATCACCTCCCAATAGGCCGAGTCCTCCAGCAACTCGTGATCGAACAAAATCCGCTCCATCTCATCGACGACCGCATGCCGCGCCGCCGCCGCGTCAAGGTCGGACAAGCGTCGGGCAATGGCGTCCAGCCGCTCCAAGATGGAGGCATGGGCGCCGTCATGCCCGGCCGATTCTGTGAAGCCGGCCCCCCGGAAGATGACGCCCTCTACCTTGAAATGCTCGGCCAGCGCCGTCCGGAACGCCAGCACGGCGGCTCCGAACTGGTCCATATCGTTTCGAGCGGACTGGGCCGCAAGGCGAATCAGCTCGGTCAGGCGGCCATGCTGATGGTCGATCAGGGGATTGCCGCTGGCCGGCACGGTGCGGGACGTCGTCATGAATCGGATTGCCCCTTCTATTGTGGGGTAATTATGCATGTTCCGGCAGGCAATAGCCATTGCGCTGCGATGACTCCAAACAACAAAAACCCCCGCCGGTTGCCCGGCGGGGGTTTGCTTTAAAACCGCGAGGGTCAGACCGTGACGCCGGCCGCCACCTCGCTGAAGGCCGCGATCTTGTCGAAGTTCATGTAGCGATAGATATCGCCGGCCTTGGGGGTCAGCCCGCTGACCTGGGCCATGTACTCGGCCACGGTGGGGATCTTGCCCATCAGGGCGCAGACGGCGGCCAGCTCGGCCGAGCCGAGATAGACGTTGGTGTCGATGCCCAGACGGTTGGGGAAGTTGCGGGTCGAGGTCGACATGGCGGTCGAACCCTTGCGGATCTGAGCCTGATTGCCCATGCACAGCGAACAGCCGGGCATTTCCATGCGCGCGCCGGACTTGCCCAGCGTGCTGTAATAGCCCTCCTCGTTGAGGACCATGGCGTCCATCTTGGTGGGCGGCGCGATCCACAGGCGGGTGGGGATATCGGATTTGCCGGCCAGCACGGTGGCGGCGGCGCGGAAATGGCCGATATTGGTCATGCACGACCCGATGAAGACCTCGTCGATCTGAGCGCCGGCCACGTCCGACAGCAGCTTGACGTCATCGGGGTCGTTCGGGCAGGCGACGATGGGCTCCTTGATGTCAGCCAGATCGATCTCGATCACGGCGGCATATTCGGCATCGGCGTCGGGGGCCAGCAGGGCGGGCTTGGCGATCCAGGCTTCCATGGCCTTGATCCGGCGGCCCAGAGTGCGGGCGTCCTCGTAGCCGTTGGCGATCATCCACTTCATCAAGGTGATGTTCGAGGTCATGTACTCGATGATCGGAGCCTTGTCCAAGCGCACCGAACAGGCGGCGGCCGAACGCTCGGCGGCGGAATCGGACAGCTCGAACGCCTGTTCGACCTTCAGGTCGGGCAGACCCTCGATCTCCAGGATACGGCCGGAGAAGGCGTTCTTCTTACCCTTCTTTTCCACCGTCAGCAGACCGGCGCGGATGGCGTAGAGCGGAATGGCGTTGACCAGATCGCGCAGGGTCACGCCCGGCTGCATCTTGCCCTTGAAGCGGACCAGAACCGATTCCGGCATGTCCAGCGGCATCACGCCGGTGGCGGCGGCGAAGGCGACCAGGCCCGAGCCGGCCGGAAACGAAATGCCGATGGGAAAGCGGGTGTGGGAGTCGCCGCCGGTGCCGACGGTGTCGGGCATCAGCAGGCGGTTCAGCCAGGAATGGATGACGCCGTCGCCCGGACGCAGGGCGACGCCGCCACGGGTCGAGATGAAGCCCGGCAGCTCCTTGTGGGTCTGGACGTCGACCAGCTTGGGATAGGCGGCGGTGTGGCAGAAGGACTGCATCACCAGATCGGCCGAGAAGCCGAGGCAGGCCAGATCCTTCAACTCGTCGCGGGTCATGGGGCCGGTGGTGTCCTGCGAGCCGACCGTGGTCATCTTGGGCTCGCAATAGGTGCCGGGACGCATGCCCTTACCCTCGGGCAGGCCACAGGCGCGGCCGACCATCTTTTGGGCTAGCGAGAAGCCCTTGCCGGTATCGGCGGGCACCGCCGGCAGGCGGAACAAGGTGGAGACCGGCAGACCCAGGGCCTCACGCGCCTTGGTGGTCAGGCCGCGACCGATGATCAGCGGAATACGGCCGCCAGCGCGGACCTCGTCGAAGATCACCTCGGACTTGACGGTGAATTCGGCGATGACCTTGCCGTCCTTCAGGGCCTTGCCCTCGTAGGGACGCAGCTCGATCACGTCGCCCATATTCATCTGGTTGACGTCCAGCTCGATGGGCAGGGCGCCGGCGTCTTCCATGGTGTTGTAGAAAATCGGGGCGATCTTGGTGCCCAAGCAGACGCCGCCGAACCGCTTGTTGGGGACGAACGGGATGTCCTCCCCGGTGAACCACAGCACCGAATTGGTCGCCGACTTGCGCGACGAGCCGGTGCCGACCACGTCGCCCACATAGGCGACCAGATGGCCCTTGGCCTTCAGCGCGTCCAGCTGCTTCAGCGGGCCACGGGCGCCGGCCTCGTCGGCCTCGATGCCGGGACGGGGGTTCTTCAGCATGGCCAGGGCGTGCAGCGGAATATCGGGGCGGCTCCAGGCGTCGGGGGCCGGGGACAGGTCGTCGGTATTGGTCTCGCCGGTCACCTTGAAGACGGTGACGGTCAGGCTCTTCGGCACTTCCGGGCGCGAGGTGAACCACTCGGCGTCGGCCCAGGACTGCAACACGCCCTTGGCGTTGGCGTTGCCCTTGTCGGCCAGATCCTTGACGTCGTGGAAGAAGTCGAACACCAGCAGGGTCTTCTTCAGCCCCTCGGCGGCGACGGCGCCGACCTTGGCGTCGCCCAACAGCTCGATCAGCGGCTTGACGTTGAAGCCGCCCAGCATGGTGCCCAGCAGCTGGGCCGCCGTCTCGCGCGAGATCAGGGCGCTGGCCTCGGCTCCCTTGGCGACCTTGTCCAGGTATTCGGCCTTGATCTTGGCGGCGTCGTCGACGCCGGCCGGCACGCGATGTGTGATCAGCTCGACGAGGGTCTTTTCCTCGCCCTTGGGCGGGTTCCGCAGCAGGGCGACCAGGGATTCGGTCTGCGGGGCGGACAGCGGCAGGGGCGGAATCCCGAGCGCGGCGCGTTCGGCGACATGCTGGCGATAGGCTTCAAGCACGGCGAAATCCTCTCGATCAAAGTTGGGGCTCTGCCGCAAGGATTGCTCAGAGCCGTTCGGCCGGGCGCACGGCAGGACCGCGAAGCACGGTGTTTCCATGCCCCCCGATCCGCGTCGCTAACAGGCCCCACCCTTAAGTGGGGGCTAAGTCCGGAGAAAACTACCCCTAACCTCGGCATGAGGAAAGAGCCTTTCCGCATCTTCCCTCCCATGTCGCCCATGAAATTGCCACAATTGAGTCGCACCGTCCCGTCATGGCCCCGTCGCGCCGCGCCGTCACGCCCCCTCGGACGCGCGGCGCCGGGCTTTCCAAGGTGGCGGTCGGCGCTTGTCCCCCTGGCGCCGGCCGCCCCAAGGATTTTTGTAAAACCCGGCCTTGACCCATCCCGGAAGACGGGAGCCGTTGCCGATGACCCGGCAGGGGCTCCGCGAAACCCCTCGTCAAGCCGGCGGAATTTTGCCATGGTGCCGGCCATGATCAAACAAGGTTGCTCCACCTTCTCCGGACAAGACTTGGCCTGCGTGCGCGGCGGGCGGGTGGTGTTCGCCGGTCTCGATTTCAGCCTGGAGTCCGGCGGTGCCCTGGTGCTGCTCGGCCCCAACGGATCGGGCAAGTCCAGCCTGCTGCGGGTGCTGGCGGGCCTGCTGCGCCCGGCCCATGGCGTGCTGGCCTGGAATGCCGGAGCAGTGGCCGACGATCCCGAGGCCCATGCGGCGCGCACCCATTACCTGGGCCATCACGACGCCATCAAGCCGGTGCTGACCGTCGCCGAGAATCTGCGGTTCTGGGCTCATCTCCACGACCCCCATGCCGAGCGCGCCGGTCGCGCGGTGGACGGCGCGCTGGAACGGTTCGGCCTGTCCCACCTGTCCACCATCCCCGGCAAGATGCTGTCGGCCGGTCAGAAGCGCCGCACCAATCTGGCCCGGCTGCTGGCGGCCCCGTCCGAACTGTGGCTGCTGGACGAGCCCACCACCGCCCTGGACAAGGCCTCGATCAAGGCGCTGGAAAAAGTGCTGGCCGAGCATCGCGCCGACGGCGGCATGGTGGTGCTGTCCACCCATGCCGAGGTTGAGCTGCCCGGTTCCGCCGAACTGCATCTCGACCGCTTCACCACCCCCCTCCACGACGACGACGATGATGACGAGGCGGCGGCATGAACCGATTCTTCGAAGTGGTGCGCCGCGACCTGCGTCTGGCCCTGCGCCAGGGTTCGGACAGCGTCATGGTGGTGACCTTCTTCGTGCTGACCGTGGTGCTGTTCCCGTTCGGCATCGGCCCCGAGGTCAACGTGCTGGAGCGGGTCTCGGCCGGGGTGCTGATGGTCACCGCCCTGCTGGCCTCCATGCTGTCGCTGGACCGGCTGTTCCAGGCCGATTACGAGGATGGCTCGCTGGAGCTGCTGGTGCTGACCCCCGCGCCGCTGGGCGTGGTGGTCGCCGCCAAGATGCTGGCCCACTGGCTGACCACCGGCCTGCCGCTGATGGTGGCCGCCCCGGTGCTGGCGGTGCTGCTGCACATGCAGGCCGACGGCTTCACCACCCTGCTGGCCGCCATGGCGCTGGGCACGCCCACCTTGTCGCTGATCGGCGGCATCGGCGCTGCCCTGGTGCTGGGCGCGCGGCGCGGCGGCGTGCTGCTGTCGCTGCTGATCCTGCCGCTTTACGTGCCGGTGCTGATCTTTGGCGTCGGCGCCATCGACGCCGCCGTCCAGGGGATGTCGGCCAAGCCGCATCTGCTGATCCTGGCCGGCATCCTGGCCGCCGCCCTGGCCCTGGCTCCCTGGGCCAGCGCCGCCGCCCTGCGGCAAGCGTTGGAGTAGCCCCCTCTCCCGGCGGAACCGGGAAAGGGGGAGTTCCGGGCTAGATCAGCCCCTTTTCCATCACCGAGACCATGCGGCGGGCGAAGCCGACCGGGTCGGCGGGGGGCTCGCCCTCGACGATGCGGGCCTGATCCAGCAGCAGGGCGGCCATGTCCTCAATCAGGGGATTCGTCCCGGCGGCGGTGACCCGAGCCGCCAGCCCCTTGATCAGGGCGTGCCGGGGGTTGATCTCCAGGATGCGGACCCGCTCGCCGGCGGCCTGACCATGGGCGCGCAGCAGCTTTTCCAGATGCATGCTCATATCGCCCGAATCGGCCACCAGACAGACGGCGGATTCGGTCAGGCGTTCCGAGCCGCGCACATCCTTGACCTTGTCGCCCAGCGCCAGCTTCAGCGCCGCGATCAGGGTGGCGACCTCGGCGGCGGGAGCCTCGTCGGCCCTGGCGTCGGCGGCACCCTCGGGGGCCTTGACCTTGCCGAGATCGTCGCCGGCGGCGGTCACCGAACGCAGTTCCTTGTCCATGTAGTTCGGAATAGCCGAAACCCAGAACTCGTCGATGGGATCGGTCAGCAGCAGAACCTCGACGCCCTTGGCGATGAAGCCTTCCAGTTGGGGGCTTCTCTTCAACTGGGTCAGGTCGTCGCCGGTGATGGTGTAGATGGCCTCCTGGCCCTCCTTCATGCGGCCCACATACTCGGCCAGGGTCACCAGACCGTCGCCATGGGTCGAGCGGAAGCGGCACAGCTCCAAGATGTCGTTGCGGCGTTCGAAATCCTCGTAGATTCCTTCCTTGAGGACGGCGCCGAACACCTCCCAGAAGGCGGCATAGTTGCCGTCGGCGTCCTCGGCCTTCTTCTTCAGCTCGCCCAGCACCCGCTTCACCAGACCGCTGCGGATCTTGCTGAGGACCGGGTTGTGCTGGAGCATCTCGCGGCTGACGTTCAGCGGCAGATCCTGGCTGTCGACCACGCCGCGCACAAAGCGCAGATAGGGCGGCAGCAGTTCCTCGCAGTCATCGGTGATGAACACCCGGCGCACATACAGCTTCACATGCTGCTTGCGGTCGGGGTGGAAGATGTCGAGCGGCTTGGAGGACGGCACGAACAGCAGGCCGGTATACTCGATGGCGCCCTCGGCCTTGTAGTGCAGGGTCGCCCAGGGCTCGTCGAAGGCGTGGGCGACGTGGTGATAGAACTCCTTGTACTGCTCCGGCGATATCTCGGACTTGGACCGGGTCCACAGGGCGTTGGCCGAGTTGATGGATTCCTCGTCCTTGTCGCCGTCCTTCAGCTTGACCGGAATGGCGATGTGGTCCGAGTAGCGCTTGACGATGGCCTTCAGGCGGACCGCCTCGGCGAACTCCTTCTCGCCGTCGCGCAACGTCAAGGTGATGGCGGCGCCACGGGCGGCGTCGGGGGCCTCGGCCACGGTGAACTCGCCCTTGCCGTCCGAGGTCCAGCGCCAGCCCATGGCGTCGCCGGCCTTGCGGGTCACCACCGTGACCTCCCCGGCCACCATGAAGGCGGAGTAGAAGCCGACGCCGAACTGGCCGATCAGGCTGACATCCTTCTTGGAATCGCCGGTCAGGCGCGACAGGAATTCCGAGGTTCCCGACTTGGCGATGGTGCCCAGATTGGCGATCACCTCGTCGTGGTTCATGCCAAGGCCGTTATCGATGATGGTCAGAGTGCCCGCTTGCGGATCGGGAATCAGGCGGATCTGGAATTCTCCCTCTCCGGCCAGCAATTCAGGCTCTGTGATGGCGGCGTATCGCAGCCGGTCGCAGGAATCCGAGGCGTTCGAGATCAATTCGCGCAGAAAGATCTCCTTATTGGAGTAGAGCGAGTGGACGACGATGTCGAGCAGCTTGCCCACTTCCGCCTGGAATTGACGCTTCTCTTCGGCCATGACCAATTAATCTCCCACGAATGGTATGTGTTTCGGCGCGACCTGATATGAGGCGCGCTGCGGAAGGTTGCAAGTGCCGCGATTCTCCGAAAGAATGGATATTGTTTCCGGGCGTTGCCATAGCGTCCGCGAATGGGTATGTATGGCGCCCCGAAATTCGCTTCGTGACTGTTCACGCGGTGATCGTTCGCAAGGCGCGACAAAGAACCGAGTCGCACGACGCCCCAGCAAGGGGCGGGACGACGACCGATATGATGGAGACGTTGATGCAGATTCCCCTCCAGATCACCTTTCACGGCATCGATCATTCCGACGCCGTAGAAACCCGCATCCGCGAAAAGGTGGCCAAGCTGGAGCTACTCTTCGACCGGATCACCAGCTGTCGCGTGGTGATCGAGTCACACCACCGCAATACGTCCAATCTTCACCACAAGGGCGAGCCCTTCCATATTCGTCTGGACCTTACGGTGCCTGGCTCCGAGCTGGTCGTGAAGCGCGACCCCAAGGACAGCCATGTCAATGAAGACGTTTACGTTGCCCTGCGCGAAACCTTCGCCAGCATGGAGCGTCAATTGAAGGAATACGTCGAACGCATGCGCGGCGACGTCAAGGCCCGCGCCCGCGCTTGATCCAGCGGCGCGGAGTGCCGGCGAGTCACGACCGTGGCTCGCCGGGCGCTCAAGGCCAGCCAACCCTTAAGGGTTGGTAAAAACCACCCATGGATCAATATTATTGATCCATGCCCTTCCCGTGGTTGATGTCCGCATCCGGTTGCGCTACAACGTAGCCTCATATTGCAGCGCAGCATTCAAGGCTGCGCCTCCCGGACGCGCCATGAACATCGATCTCGCCAGAACCTTCCTCGAAATCGTCGATACCGGCAATTTCAACAAGGCCGCCGAACGCCTTTCCGTCACCCAGTCCACCGTCAGCATGCGCATCAAGGCGCTGGAGGACGAACTGGGGCGTCCGCTGTTCGTGCGCTCCAAGGCCGGCACCAAGCTGACCGCCGCCGGCATGCAGTTCCGCCGCTACGCCACCACCATGGTTCGGGTCTGGCAGCAGGCCCGCCAGGAACTGGCCTTGCCACCGGGGTTCCGCACGGTGCTGAACGTGGGTGGCCAGTTCTCACTGTGGGATCGCCTGCTGGTGCAGTGGATTCCGTGGATGCGGACCGCCATGCCCGACGTGGCGCTGCGCGCCGAGGTGGGCCTGTCCGACGGCATCATGCGCCAACTGACCGAAGGGTTGCTGGATGTGGGCGTGATGTACTCCCCCACCAGCCGCCCCGGCCTGCATATCGAAAAGCTGCTGGAAGAGCGTCTGGTGCTGGTCTCGACCCAGCGGCGTTCGGTCGACGAGTGGGATGACGACTACGTCTTGGTGGATTGGGGGCCGGAATTCCGCGCCGCCCACAGCCAAGCCTTTCCCGACCTCAAGACCCCGGCGGTATCGGTGGGATTGGGTGCGCTGGGCTTGCAGCATATCCTGGCCTATGGCGGAACCGGCTTCTTCCCCATGCGGGTGGCGCGCGGCTATCTGGCCGATGGGCGGCTGTTCGAGGTGACCGGCGCCCCGGAATTCCGCCGCCCGGCCTATCTGGTCCACGCCGAGGATGAGACCCGCGAGGATTGGTTCGCCACCGCCCTGGACGGGCTGCGCTACGTCGCATCTCTGGAAAATGAAGAATAAGGCATAACCGCCCCATGCGGGGCTCTCGCTCCGGCCGGGCCGGGCGATGGCCCGATCAGACCAGGATCGACGACAGGCCTCAGGCGACCGCCCGCGACTGAGCCGGGAGGGGAGCGGCGGCCGAACCGGAAGCGACGGTGGTCAGCGTCCAGGCGGTCTGGTCGGCGAACAAAGCGCGCAGCAACTGGTTATTGAGGGCGTGGCCACAGCGGATGCCGTGGAAATGGCCGATCAGCGGAGCGCCAGCCAGATAGAGGTCGCCGACCGCGTCCAGCACCTTGTGACGGACGAATTCGTCGGGATAGCGCAGGCCGTCGTCGTTAAGGACGCACGAGCCGGTGGAGTCGATCACCACCGCGTTGTCCAGCGAACCGCCGCGCGCCAAGCCGTTGGCGCGCAGGAAGGCGACTTCCTGCTCGAACCCGAAGGTGCGGGCGCGGGAGATTTCCGATTTGAAGGCGCCGCGCGACAGGTTGACGAAAACTTCCTGGCGGGAAATGGCGGAGCTGGCGAAGTCGATCTCGAACCGGACCGAAAAGCCCGGAGCGGGGGTCAGCGAGGCGATACGGTCACCGTCCTGGACGCTGATCGGCTTCAAAATCTTGATCGCCTGACGGGGAGCGGACTGCTCGACCACGCCGGCGCATTCGATCAGGAACAGGAAGGGGGCGGAGGAGCCGTCCATCACCGGCACTTCCGGGCCGTTGATCTCGATCAGGCAGTTATCGATCTGCATGCCGGCCAGGGCGGCCATCAGATGCTCGACCGTACCGACCACGACGCCATCGTCGTTACGCAGGCAGGAATTCATGCGGGTGTCGTGCACCGCCGACCAGATGGCCGGAACGATGGCGCCGCCGCCGTTGATGTCGACCCGGCGAAAGCGGATGCCGGTGCCGACCTCGGCCGGATGCAGCACCATGGTGACCTTGGCGCCGGAGTGCAGGCCGATGCCGGTGCAACCGATGCTGGTCTTGAGAGTGCGGCTGTGAACCACGGAACGATCGGCCACGGAAGAGAGCGAGCTTGATCCGGGCAGCATGTCGGCAACAATGTTGTTCACGCTCGTGGTCCCCTTTAATCCTTGGTCCGCGTTGCCGGGCGACCCTTGCCCCGTCGCGAACCCCGCTTTTCACGCTGTTAGGTCTACCAGCCGGTCGTCCAGTCCTCAAATCAATCATTGTTGCCAAATATTACACTGCGGCATAAGACGTGAAACATTGCGTGGAACGGCGGCTGGCTTTATGGTCCGGCAACCCTAGGAACATGAATCCCGATGACCAAGCTCGACCATATCCGTAATTTCTCCATCGTCGCCCATATCGACCACGGTAAATCCACCCTGGCTGATCGGCTCATTCAAGCCTGCGGCGCCATCGAGGCGCGCGACATGAAGGACCAGATGCTGGACTCGATGGATATCGAGCGCGAGCGCGGCATCACCATCAAGGCCCAGACGGTGCGGCTGTCCTATACCGCCAAGGACGGCAAGACCTATCAGCTGAACCTGATGGACACCCCCGGCCACGTGGATTTCGCCTACGAGGTCTCGCGCTCGCTGGCCGCCTGCGAGGGCTCGCTGCTGGTGGTCGACGCCTCGCAAGGGGTCGAGGCCCAGACCCTGGCCAATGTCTACCACGCGCTGGACGCCGGCCACGAAGTGGTGCCGATCCTCAACAAGATCGACCTGCCCGCCGCCGAGCCCGACCGGGTCAAGCAGCAGATCGAGGACGTGATCGGCCTGGACACCGCCGATGCGGTGATGATTTCGGCCAAGACCGGCATCGGCATCGATCTGGTGCTGGAGGCCCTGGTCACCCGCCTGCCGCCGCCCGAAGGCGACGAGACCCTGCCGCTACAGGCGCTGCTGGTCGATTCCTGGTACGACGCCTATCTGGGCGTCATCATCTTGGTGCGGATCAAGCACGGCACCCTGAAAAAGGGCCAGAAGGTTCGCATGATGGCGACCGGCCTTGCCTATCAGGTGGATTCGGTCGGCTACTTCACCCCCAAGATCATCCAGAGCAACGAACTGAAGCCGGGCGAGATCGGATTCTTCACCGCCGGCATCAAGGCGGTGGCCGACACCAAGGTGGGCGACACCGTCACCGACGACAAGAAGCCGGCCGAAACGCCGCTGCCCGGATTCAAGCCCAGCGTGCCGGTGGTGTGGTGCGGACTGTTCCCCATCGATGCCGCCGATTACGAGGATCTGCGCGACTCGCTCGCCAAGCTACGCCTCAACGACGCCAGCTTTCAGTACGAGCCGGAGACCTCGGCCGCGCTGGGATTCGGCTTCCGCTGCGGCTTCCTCGGCCTGCTGCACCTGGAGATCATCCAAGAGCGGCTGGAGCGCGAGTTCAACCTGGACCTCATCACCACCGCGCCGTCCGTGGTCTATCGCGTCCACCTGACCAATGGCGAGATGCACGAGTTGCACAACCCCGCCGACATGCCCGATCCCGCCCGCATCGACCATATGGAAGAGCCCTGGATCAAGGCGACCATCATGGTTCCCGACGAGTATCTCGGCTCTGTGCTGACCCTGTGCACCGACCGTCGCGGCCAGCAGATGGATCTGACCTATGCCGGCTCGCGCGCCATGGCGATCTACAAGCTGCCGCTCAACGAAGTGGTGTTCGACTTCTACGACCGCCTGAAGTCCATCTCGCGCGGCTATGCCAGCTTTGACTACGAGGTGGATTCCTACGCGGAAAGCGATCTGGTCAAGGTCTCGATCCTGGTCAATGCCGAGCCGGTGGACGCCCTGTCCTTCGTCGTCCACAAGGCCACTGCCGAGGCTCGCGGTCGCGGCATCTGCCAGCGGCTGAAAGACCTGATTCCGCGTCAGATGTTCCAGATCGCCATCCAGGCCGCCATCGGCGGCCGCGTCGTGGCGCGTGAAAGCATCAGCGCGCTGCGCAAGGACGTGACCGCCAAGTGCTATGGCGGCGACGCGTCGCGCAAGCGCAAGCTGCTGGACAAGCAAAAGGAAGGCAAAAAACGCATGCGTCAGTTCGGCAAGGTGGAAATTCCCCAGTCCGCCTTCCTGGCCGCCCTCAAGATGGGCGACGACTGACGCCAGCGGTCGCACAAGATCCGTTCGGAGGCGGGGCCAACGGATATTTTCTTGGGCTTGCGTCCTCGACGACAAGGCCCCCCGCCGGAACAGCCGACACCCGGCGGGAACCCGCCCCCGACGTGGAGTGATCCGTCTCCGACTCAGCGATGAATCTGGGCGTAGCGCCTGACCCGCTGGCGCTTGCGGCAGGCCATCGACAGGCTGACCCCCATCAGTCCGACCGCGATCCAGGCGGGGGTATCCATGACCATCGCCTGGATATTGTCGATCAGCGAACGACCGGCCTCGGCGGTGTCGGGGGCATGTCCGGCCAACAGGGTAACCACATCAGCGGTGATGATTCCGGCATACTCGGTCGGCCCCAGGGCCAGCACCGCGTCCGCCGATGCCATGATGACGGCCAGTCCGATCAATAGCCACCCCATCACACGCCCGAAGACCATGCCTTCCCCCCGACGAAATCACTGCTTGTTTGACAGTTGAGGATAGCTTTGCGCCGAAGCGCTCTGAAATTCAACTGTTTTTAGGTCGCAAACAAGAATTTCCGAGAGGGGTTGCGTCCCTCCAATCCCTCGTGTACGTTCTCGCCCTTCCCTGACCCCGCGATAGCGGACCGTCGGTGATTGCGGAGGGGTGGCCGAGCGGTTGAAGGCGCACGCCTGGAAAGTGTGTATACGGTGTTGAGCCGTATCGAGGGTTCGAATCCCTCTCCCTCCGCCATTACTTCTAAAGAATAGATTCTCTGACGCATAGAGCCTTGGGCGAAAGCCCAAGGCTCTGCGCCATTTGCGGCCAGTAGCTATTGACCTTGGCGGGTAGTGGTGGACTGAATTTCGGCCGTTTTCTATTCTCTGCTCCCCGTATTCTCCAACGGCTGTTGACTGCACCCAAAAGGTACGGGTTTTAAAAGTGTCGTAAATTCAATGCGTTGCGGCGCTCAATGCTGGTGACCTTTTCGCAGTTTTTTCTGCGGAGCGCTGGAGTCTGGGGGCAAATTACTCATTTGCAGTATGGGGATTACGTTCAGATGCGGCAGCGCAGATTGACACGGGCCTTTGTACGAAACAGGGACGTTCAGTCTATCCAAACAAGCCTCTCCACGGAGAGCCGTCGCGCGGCTTCATTCACGACCGCCCTGGTGCTCTCATCAGGATGCTTGGTGGCTGCCTCGAGTAGCGCGACGCCATAGGCTCGCGCCCCGTGGATGGTGAAGGCGCGCTCGTGGATCGTCATCAAGGTGAGCTTCCAGTCGACGGCTTTGCTCCACGCGACCAGACGGCCATCGGCAAACAGGCGGCCGTGGGGCTTGATGAACTCGCGGACAGCTTCCTCCTCTGGGGGAAGGCCGAGCAGCCTCATGACCGGGCCGACATCGGCCATCCGTTCCCGGGTGTAAGACTTGAGCAGCGTGTCCTTGATATAGACGCGGATTTTCCGGGGGTCGAGGAAAGGCGCCAGACGGCGGCCCACCGCCTCGCTCTCAGTCCAGATGCCGTACCAGCGCGCCTTCTCACCCGCCGACAGGGTCGACCAATAAAGCCGGTCGGCCTCGGCCCACAGGTAATCCCGGACCTCGGCCCTGATAACGTCCGGGACGCTCATTGCACGCTCCCCGGTTGCGGGACGTCGGGGAAGTCGAACATCGGAATCTCCAAATTGGATTCTCCTTCGCGCAGCATCAGGTCGGCCTGATCCTTCAGCCACTCGACCATGAAACTGCCTGCGGAGGCTTCCCGGAAGCGGACGATATTGGACCCCATGGGCAATTGCTCGAGGTCGCCGCCCTTGGCGGCCTTCTCCAACTCCACCACTTCAGCCAACCGCCGCAGGTCGCTGACGAAGTCGAGGACGATGACCTTGTCCTTCTTGGGACTGGTCCGCAGGCCGCGACCGATTTGTTGAATAAAGATACGGCGACTGTGCGTAACCCGCATGAACGCCACTAGGTCCACGTCCGGCACGCCGTCGCGGGCCTTGCCGTCCTGGGTGGTCCAGGACTTGGTGCGGTAACCGGCGGCGTTTAGTTCCTTCACCAGCAGGGTGGCGGAGCCGATCTTGAGGAAGCGGTCGAAGATGTGGCGGACCAGATCGGCCTCGGCGGGATTGACCACCAGCTTGCGGGCGACCACGTCGTAGCCGAGCGGCGGGACCCCGCCCATCCACATCCCTTTGCGGCGCGAGGCGGCGAATTTGTCGCGGATACGTTCGCCGATCACCTCGCGCTCGAACTGGGCGAAGGACAAAAGGATGTTAAGAGTCAGCCGGCCCATGGAGGTGGTGGTGTTGAACGACTGGGTCACCGACACGAAGGTGACGGCGTTGCGGTCGAACACCTCGACCAGCTTGGAAAAGTCCATCAGCGAACGGCTGAGGCGGTCGATCTTGTAAACCACCACCACATCGATCAGCCCGGACTCGATATCGGCCAGCAGGCGCCTCAGCGCCGGGCGTTCCAGGTTGCCGCCGGAGAAACCGCCGTCATCGTAATGGTCGGGCACCGGCACCCAGCCCTCGGCCTTCTGGCTGGCGATGTAGGCGGCGCAGGATTCCCGCTGGGCGTCGAGACTGTTGAATTCCATCTCCAGCCCCTCTTCCGAGGATTTGCGGGTATAGATGGCGCAGCGGACTTTGCGCAGGGGCTTGGCGGCGGCGCTCATCGGCCACCTCCCAAGGCACCGTGCTTGCGCAGGCCGAAAAACAGGGGGCCATTCCATCGGGTGCCGGTGATGGCGCGGGCGACCGCCGACAGGCTCTGGTAGCGGCGCCCCTGCCACTCGAAGCCATCAGCCAGCGCCGTCACCTCGTGCAGCACCCCCTGCCATTCCCGGATCAACTTGGTGCCGACGACGGGGGCTGTCATATCCTTGGGCTTCGGCTTCTTCTTGCCGTCCAACTCCTCGACCAAGTCGTCGAGGCGGCGCTCGGCTTTGACCGACAGGCCGCCGAAGGCCAACTCCTGAATCCGGTAGGCCAAGCGTTTGACCAGGAAGGTGCGGTTGTAGGGCGGCGGCTCGGTGCCGGTCAGTTCGCGCCACATGGCCTTCAGCCTGGGCGTCGGCAAGGTGGGCAATTCGGCCACCTGGGTGAGGATTGCAGTGCTCATGGGCGGGTTCCCCTCGGTTTGCTCTCCCCGCCATACACGCTCTGGGTGGCGGTGAAGTCGACGGAACTGTCTCCGCGCTCAGCAGATAAACGAGTGGATTTCCGCGCCATCAGGCGCATGGCGCCGGTGGCTAGGATCTCGGCCACCTCGTCGAGGCGCTCGGCGGCGGTCATATGGTCGGGGGAAAGGGCAAATGACATGGGCGGGGCCGTGATCGGTGTCGTTACCAATCAAAAGCCACCCTGTGGCCCGAGATGGGACATGTGATGCCGAAAACGACCGGAGTGCGAACGTCTGCGGAACACCCGCTCTTGCCCGCTGCGGCTTCGTCCACTATCATCACGGGCTAAGGCAATGATTGGGCAATTTGGTCATTGAGGTGAGTTTATGGCGCGCGCAATTCGCATCGGACCCCATATTCTTGCGCTGATCGAAGATGCGCGCATCGATCTTGCCCGAGCCGTTCTGGCAGTAAGGGAGGGGGAAAACGAGCCTGATTTCGGCCTGCCTGCCGAGGCTCCCGATCCGACCGATGACGAAGCTGTAGACGCGTTTCGGCACGACCTGATCCAGACCTTGTCGGCATTCGACCCGGATGAACTGCGCCCCGCAGAGCAGCGATCACGCAGAATTCTGGCCCTGGCCGAGGGTAAAGGCATCGATTCCCTCACGGCCATCGCGGAACAGCAATTTGCCGAAGAGCAATCAATCGAGTTCGACCGACAGCCCGACCAACTCTGCAGAAGCATCTGGGCGTTCCTGAACGCCCGCCAGACGTTCGAAGATGCCGAGAGTTTCCATTTCGCAAGGAAATTCAGGGACTACGGCAAGCTGTACGATGCCTTCGAGGTGGAACTCGAAAAGGCAATCAATCTGGATTCGGGTACGATCGACGAGGCCGCCCTCGCCACGAAGATCACGAAGGTCCTCCAACTCAAGACCGCCTGCACCGTCAAGGCGCTCGATCTTCCTGCTACCACCGCCCATCCCGCATCGATCATGCTGATTGTTCGCCATGGCGGACCTCTTTCGAGCGTCCACGACCACCGGAACGACGGGCGCCGCGGGACGATCTACTATCGCCCGCCGAACGAGGCGATCCAGATCGCCCACACCGAGATCAAGCGCTTCGACAGCCCCGAGCACGAGCCCTACGACCGCTACATCATCAAGCTGCACGCCCGCGCCGCGGCACTGATGCAGGAGCATTCCGACGCGGTGCTGTTCGCCAACTACCGCATCAGCACCGTCAAAAGCGATGTCGGCTTCAACAAGAAGGTGACCCGGGCGCTGGGGTCGGGCGAGCGGGTTCTCTACACCGCCGAACGTCCGGCCTTCCTGGCCAAGAACCGCTACGGCCTGCCCGACGTGCTGCCGCTGTCGTGGGAAGCCGTCCTCGGCATTGGCCTCGAAGGCGGCGTAGATGGCCTCGACGGTGGGCGTCGGGCGGGGCGGCAGGGCGGCCATCACGCGGCACCCCCGAGGCGGCGATGGGCCTCGTCCATCACCTTCGCCCAGCCACCCTCGTCACAGCCTTCGCGGAAGATGGCGATCAGCGTGTCTTTCAGCGCATCCTTGCGGCCCGGCAGGCGGGCCATCAGGACGGCGATTTCCGCCGCCTCGCGCTGGCGATGGCGCAACGCCGTGCGGGCACGGTGGTACCAGCGGGCGTCCATCCGCTTGCCACCGACCTGACGGTCCATGTCGGCGGCGGCGATCTCCGTCCGGATGGCGGCGATCTCGTCCTTCAGATCGGCAAGCCGCCGCTGGCATTCCTCCCTGGTGGCGGGCGGATTGTTCGGGGCAGCCCCGATCCCTATGATCCTGTCATCCATGGATGTTCTCCAATGTCCTGGGTGGGGATGCCGCCGTCGCTCATGTTTGGCGACCTGACGACGGCGGCATCGTTCCTGCTGGTGGTCACGGCGTCCGGCGCCACGGCGCGGAAGCCGGGCGGGTCTGATGGACGTTCAGCCCGGCCAGGTGGTGATGCTGGAGCCGGGCGAGCAGATCCAGACCTCGGCCCCCGCCGATGTCGGCGGCTCCTACGAGGCTTTCCAGTACCGCACCCTGCTGCAGGTGTCGGCGGCGCTGGGGGTGCCCTACGCCTACCTCAGCAACGACATGCTGAAGGCCAACTACTCCAACTCGCGCCTCGCTCTGTTGGAATTTCGCCGTCGCATCGATGCGTGGCAGCATGCGGTGATGGTCCACCAACTGTGCCGGGCGGTGTGGCAGCGCTGGATGGACACTGCGGTGATGGCCGGCGCGTTGGCCATCACCGGCTACGAGAAGAACCGCGCCAGCATGGTGGCGTGTTCGTGGTTGCCGCCGAAATGGGACTGGGTCGATCCGCTCAAGGACGCCCGCGCCGAGATCGAGCAGATCGACGCCGGCCTGAAAAGCCGCACCCAGGCCCTGGCCGAGCGCGGCTTCGATGCCGAGCAGGTGGACGCCGAGATCGCCGCCGACAAGGCGCGGGAGCAGCGGTTGGGGCTGGTTTTCGGCGACCCGCCGCCCCTGCCGGCCAATGCCTCGGTGCAGCCGGTGCCCCGGCCTAAGCCTGCAACGCCCGCATGACCGATTCGGGATCGCGCTTGATCGCCATCAGCAACGCCCGCGCCGGCCCCTCGGGGACACGCCGGCCTTGCTCCCAGTTCCGCAGCGTATGGGGGCTGATGTGGAAGGCCCTGGCGAAGCGGTCCTGCGACAGGCCGGTCCTGGCCCGGATGTCGGCCACGTCGAGGGGATCGGTGGCGCGAAGCCGCCCATCGGCCAAGGCCGCATTGAGATCGACATCATCGGTGCGCGAACCGTCCTCGGCGGCATGACGGGCGATATCGTCTTCGGTGGTCGCCGCGATCATGGCCCGATTGACGCGAGCGCGGCTGCGAATTTCATCAGCCGAAAGCTTGACGGTAGACATCGCGTTCCCTCCGGTTGGCAAGGCGAGCGGAAATGATGCGACGAGTATCGCTCCTCCAGGTGAAGACCACGAACAGGATGTCGTCGTCGACCTGTCCGATCACTTGGACGCGCTTCTCGCCGTAATCCTCACGGTCGTCGTCCATTTCGAGGATGGGGCCATCGAAGACCAACGTGGCATAGGCGAAATCGAACCCGCGATTGCGCAGGTTGGCCTCGCTCTTGGCTTCGTCCCACTCGAACATGATTCAAACCTAAGCCATTGGCGGATATAAGTCAACGGCTTATAGGAATCTCGAAAATGCATGACCTTCCCCATGTGGCGGCCCGGCTGTACGGCGCGCCGCTGCTGATCGCGCGTGCAAAGCTGGACGTGATTCTGGCGGCGCTCGCTCCCCGGCTGGCCGGGCAGGCGCTGTCCTTTGACGGCGAACCTGTTCCGGCCGCCACGGTCGAGGTGACGGCCGACGGCATCGCCATCGTGCCGGTGATCGGCACCCTGGTGGCGCGCTCGGGCTATCTCGGTGCCGCCAGCGGGTTGACCGCCTATTCGGACATCGCCAATGCCATCGAGGCGGCGGCTACCGATCCCAAAGTCCGCGCCATCCTGCTGGACGTGGATTCCCCCGGCGGCGAGGTCGGCGGCTTGTTCGATCTGGTCGACCACATCCAGGCGATCCGCCAGCAGTGTGGCAAGCCGATCTGGGCGGTGGCGGACGAAGCCGCATTGTCGGCGGCCTATGCCATCGCCTGCACCGCCGACCGTCTCTACGTCACCCAGACCGGCGAGGTCGGCTCCATCGGAGTGGTGGCGGTTCATCGCGACGAATCCGGGGCCGATGCCCAGGCCGGTTTGGCCTGGACCTTCGTCCATGCCGGGGCGGCAAAGGTCGATGGCAACCCGCATCAGCCGCTGTCCGACTCTGCCCGCGCCACGCTCCAGGCCGACGTGGACGCCCTCTACGGGAAGTTCACCACCCTGGTGGCCGAGCGGCGGCGGCTGTCTCCCGACGCCGTGCGGGCCACCGAGGCTGCGGTCTATCGCGGCGACCAGGCGGTGGCTGCCGGTCTGGCCGACAAGGTCGGCACTCTGCGTGTCGCCCTGACTGATCTCGCGGCCGTGCTGGCCCGACCCACCGTTTCCCGCCCCATCGCCGCCCGAAAGGAAGTCCCGATGTCCGAATCCCAGGGGGAAGTCCCCGTTCTGGCTGCCGTGCCGCAGCCGCCCGCCCAGGCCAACGCCGATCTGGAGCAGCGCCTGCGCGCCGAATATGCCGAGATCAGCGCCATCGCCGCCCAGGCCGCCCGCCTTGGAGTGGCCATCGACCCCGCCGAGGCCATGGCCAAGGGCATCCGCCCCGAGGCGCTGCGCCGCACGGTGCTGGATCAGCTGGCCGAGCGCTCCGACGCCACCGACGTGGTGGCCGCCGCTCCGTCGGGTGCGGTCCCGAAAACCGAAACCGAAAGCCCCATCGTCCGGCGTGCCCGCGAAGCCGCCTCCCGCAAGTAAGGAACCGCCGCCATGCCGACGTTGACCGCATCGCCCAACCTGGGCGACCTGCTGAAATTCGAGTGCAATCCCAGCTATTGCCGGGAAACCGTCACCCTGAAGGCGGGCACGTCCTATCCCCTGGGTTCCGTGCTGGGCCGCATTGCCGCCAGCGGCGAATACCGCCTGTCCCCCGCCGCCGAGGTGGTTGGCGACGAAGGCACCGAAACCGCCATCGCCGTGCTGCTGCAAGCCGTGGACGCCACCGATGGCGTGGCCACCGGCGTGATCGCCGCCCGTGGCCCGGTCATCCTGGCCGATGCCGCCCTGGTGTTCGACGCCTCGGTCGACCAGCCCGCCGAACGCACCGCCAAGATCACCCAGCTTGCCGCCGCCGGCCTCGTCGCCCGCACCACCGTCTGATCGGAGTCCCTTTCATGGTCGAGATTCTCAATCCCTTCGACGCGGGCGGCTATCCGCATGCGATCCCCCCTGAGTCAAAACCGCCAGAAAAAGCGCGCCTTACGGATTTTTCCGTCCAACTTGGTTTGTTTGTGGCTTTTCCTTCAATTTTTCGGCGATTACTTCGAACTGCTGGGTCAGCATCGACATGGCTGTCCGCAGTTCATCACGGTTGACGGACAGGGCGTGGGAGACCCCGTCCACCGCCGCCGAGCGCTCGGCGGTAGCAGCTTCCATTCGCGCCAGCTTATCCGACATGGTCGCGATGTCGCGGCGCAATGACTCCAAGCTAGAGGTATCCACGGCAGCAACCTGTGCCGGGGTGCCCGACTCCTGGGCGGCGGGCGCAACCGGGTCCTGGCGCAGAGCCAGAAAGCAAGCCAGCAGAGCCGCCGCCGCGGCGAGGCCTATACCGCCGTACCAATGAATCTGGCGGGCCTGCCGGTCGAATTTTCCCGTCACTTTCTCGATACTATGTTCGGCGAATTCGCGAATCGCTCCAACGCCGTCGCGGATGGCCTTGGCTTCTGACTTGAGCATCCCGTCATTGCTCAACAGCCCCAATTCTAGCTGACTCAGGCTCTTGACCACCTGCTGAAACTGGCGGGTTACGTCGTCTTGCAACTGGCGGAGACCGTCGCCATGCTTGGTGGCTTCCCGAGTCAGCCGACTGAGTTCATCCGCCAACTGGTCGTGGCGGTTTCTCAGGTCGGTAATCATTCCCTTCAGGGTTCCGATCTCTTGGCGCTGCTGGGAAATCAGATTTTCCATCTTGGTTTTCTCCGACTGACCGGACATTTGCGAGATCAGGGCGCGAGCCGCTTCCTTCTCTGCCTTGACCACCCGATCCTGCAATTCGGTGATTTCCGCCTGGGCTGTCCGGAGGTCGCAGGAAGTGCGTTCGTGTTCGACGTTCGACCTGCGGATGTCGGCTTGAAGGCGGGCGTTTTCGTCCCGCACCCGAGTCACGTCCAGGGCAAGGCGGGAGGCCTCCTCCTCGGAGGCGTCCCGCGGCGCGATGGCGGGGGCCGAAGCCGGTTTTGCGGTGCTGGTCTCTTTGGCCTGGGGCAAGGCGGTTCGGTTGATCCGCGCCTCCCAGACGGGGTTGTACTGCCGGTCAGGAAACTCGCTCGCAGGGCAGATGCGGACCTCGGGGGCAAGAAGCGGGACGAACGGGTTGTCCCGGCAGATGATCCAGGGATGAATGCGAACCCCCGCTTCGCCAAAGGTAAAAATCGGTAGGCAGAAGTACTGCATCCACTCGTTCATGTGGAAAACCTGCTCGACATATCCCAGGTCCCCCAGTCCGACGCCGGATTTCCCGCTCGGGTGCCCCATGCTGCCTGGGTGGCTGTGGCCGTCACCAGTCCAGACCCGAATGTCTTTCTGGCCGAGATGGTGATCGACCCGGCGATTACCCCATTGCACGTCGGGCGAATAGACGGTCCCGCCGGCTCGCTGGCTGCCATGAATGTCGAATTCAACCACGTCGATCCCCACATGGTCTTTAGGGCCGAACAATTTGGCACCAGCTTCCGGCGGTTTGCTGCCGATGGTCCGCAGGATCTCTTCGGCTGCGGAGGCGGTAAAGCACATGGGAAACGGAGCCTTGGGGGCACCGCGGATGGATGTCTCGGCAATCCACTGGGTCATGGCCGGTTCTCCTTCATCTGCTGGAGTTCCTCGAACACGTAGCGGCAGGAGAACGCGGCGACCCAATAGCGGGCGCGGATGACCGCCTCCTCGACGTGAAACGGCGAGTTTTCGACAAGGGGCACACCGCCGACGCCCAGGACCGCTTCCACCCCCGGCCCCAGGCGAATCAGCCCGCCTTCCGAGATGTGCCCCCGGTCCGCGCTCATTCCGGCGGTAGGGTCATCCCGGTCCCACGGATTGCTGACACACACCGCGATAGCGTGCGCTCCATCCGCGGTACTCCGATATTCGAGCCGGTAAATCCGGTGCTCGGGATCGTCGCAGTCCTCGATGCCGACAACTAGGTTTCCTTCGTTGGCGATCAGCATGTTTGGATTGATGCGTCGGAGTATTTCGGCGGCGACTGGCGGCATCTCACCCTCCCGTCCCTAGATATTGAATACAGAGCGATCGTGCGTTTCTTTGAAGGCGCTGCCGGGGTGGTGTTCCAGCGTTCTGACGCGCTCAAGCTCAACGGCTGGCCGTCTTGGATACCGTGTGGCAAGGGCGCGGCGATTCCTTCGACGCAGTGTTCGACACCAGGGAAAGCCCTGACCCGTATCGCCCGCTGCGGCCGCGCCGTGCCCATCCAGCAGGGCGGTATCGTCCGGATCATCCGGGATGATGCGCCCCAGACCATGCCGGTGGCCATGTGCGGGCCGCGCAACATCGTCAAGGGCTCGTTCAAGATCAAAGACGTCATGCCCGGCGACGACACCGCCGACGCGGTGACGGTGGAGTATTTCTCGTCGCGCACCAGGAAGCCCGACGAGACCACGGCCAAGCTGCCCGACAGCAACGGCGACAACCCGGCCAAGGTCAACCCGTTCGGCTGCACCGCCAAGGACCATGTTCGCCTCGGTTTCGCGGTAGGGGGCGCACCATATCGCCATCGGGGTCGAGCAGGCGGATGGCGGGCTGAAAAACGGAAAGGGCGTCGGTCTCCTTGAGATCAAGGATCGGAGCATCCCGTCCAATCATCATTCAAACCCTCCGCAGGCGGCAGAACTGGAACCTTTGGACCTTGCCGGCCGGGGTGAGGTGGTCCTCGGTCACGGCTGCGACCGGTTCGAAATGCCGGATGAATGCGGCCGGGCGGCCCGGCGGATGCAAGACGGCTTTCCCGAGTGGCGAATGGCCGGTTTGCCGGTGGAGATATGATCCGCCGACCGCACCCGAATCCATGGGTATTCATGCACCACGACGCGAATAGCCGACCCAGCCGCGCAGGACCGCCAGGGCCTCGTCGAAGGCAAAATCATCCATGTGCCGCTCGATGGTCCTTGCCGTATCGCCCATGGCCGCCCGGAGCAGAGGGGCATGCTGACGAAATACCGTCACGGCTGCGATATCGTCGGCAGTCAGCAGGTCTTCCAGTTCATCGGCCACCCGATGGAGCCGATCGAGGTCCACGACGGTTTCAATGGCGACGGCCTCCCTGGTCGGCAGGGCCGCCATGATCTCGGCCCGCAGCCGCAGGAATTCGTCGCGGACGGCATCCGCGGCCTCGTTCAACTGCCCGTCCTGAATGTCCGGCCCAACCAGGAGAGATTCCAGCCGAGCGGCCAGGGCGGAAAGTTCGGCCCCACCCAGGGTCGCCGCCACACCCTTGAGCGAGTGGGCGGCCAGCCGGAGGGCGGCTTGATCGCTGTCAGCCAAGGCCGCCTCGATAGCCGATATCTCGTGGCTGTCAACGAAACGCCGCAAGAGGCGGATGTAGAGCTCCACCTGTCCGTTGGTCGATCTCAGCCCCTTCCCCAGGTCCAGGCCGGAAATCCGCGAGAGCGGTCCGAGATCGGGCGCCGAAGTCTCGGCCACTGCGATGGCTGTCGGAGGAAGATGGGCCTTCCCGGCAGATTCAGGCAGCCAGGCCAGGATACTCTGGTAGAGCTTTTCCGGATCGACGGGCTTGGGGATGTGATCGTTCATACCCGCTTCGAGGCAGCGATTGCGATCCTCGTCGAACGCGTTGGCGGTCATGGCCAGGATGGGTGTCGCGGCATGGCCCGGCATGGCCCGGATCTGGTGGGTGGCGGTCAACCCGTCCATCTCGGGCATCTGCATGTCCATGAGAATCAAGTCATAGGCGTTGTCACGCGCCATCTCGACCGCTTCGCACCCGTTTTCCGCCAAGGCTACCGTCAAGCCGACGTTGCGCAGCAGGTCGCTGGCCACTTCCTGATTGATGAGGTTGTCCTCGGCCAGCAGAACCAGACCACCGCCCCGGCGGCGCAACAGGCTTTCGGCCTGGCCAGCCGAAAGACGGGCAACCACCGGCTGGCCCGAAAGGGCCGTCTGGATGGCGTCGAACAGACGCGATGGCGTGGCCGGCTTGTGCAACGACTGGACGAAACCGGCCGCCATCAACTCGACGGGCGAGGTATCATCGTGACCGTGGGACAACAGCAACAGCCGCGGCTGGCGCGACAGGGGCTGGGCCGCCACCGCCCGCCCGACATCGAGCCCCCCCATGCCCGGCATGTCGCGGTCCACCAGGACGACGTCGAACGGAATGCGGCCGGTATCGGCCGAGACGACTGCGCCCACGGCTTGGCTGCCATCCGATACGGTTTCAACGCCCAGGCCCAACATCCGCAACGTTGCCGCCAAAGCATCGCGCGCCGTGTCCAGATCATCGACAACCAGAACCCGCAACCCGCCCGCCAGCCTCTTTCGGGCGGCCGGAGACGGCCGGCCGAATGGTAATTCGATCCAGAAGGTACTGCCATGTCCGACTTCGCTGTCGACGCCGATCCGCCCCCCCATCAGTTCGGTCAGGCGCTTGGAGATGGCAAGCCCCAGCCCGGTACCGCCGTATTTGCGGGTGATCGAGCTGTCGGCCTGCTCAAACGCCTCGAACAGCCGCCCCTTGTGCTCGTCATTCAGCCCGATGCCGGTATCGGCGACCTCGAAGCGGACCCATGGCTCGCCGTCCTCCGAGGCTTGCGGGCGCCCCCGGATGGCGATCCAGCCGGAATCGGTGAATTTCACCGCGTTGCTGGCGAAATTGAGCAGAATCTGGCCGAGGCGCAGACCATCGCCGTGCAGTACGGCGGGAAGCTCATGAATATCGACGACCAGTTCGACTCCCTTGGCGGCCGCCTTTTCCGTCACCATGGCCTGGACGGTCTCCATCACCGGCTCCACGTCGAAGTCGACCTTTTCGATGGACAGCTTTCCCGCCTCGATCTTCGACAGGTCGAGGATGTCGTTGATGATGGAAAGCAGGTGCTGCGCGGCGGCTGATATCTTCTCCAGTTGCTTACCATGCCTCTGATCCTGGATATCGCGGTGCAACAGGTAGGTCATGCCGATGATGGCGTTCATGGGCGTGCGGATTTCGTGACTCATATTGGCCAGGAAGTCCGACTTGATGCGTGCCGCGTCCTCGGCCATGGCCCGGGCGCGCTGCACGGCGTCGATAGCCGCCCGTTCGACGCTGATATCCTCGATCACCCAGACGGAACCGCGTTGATGGTCGTTGAGGTCCACCGCGCGGGCCGTCAGGCGCGCCCAGAACAGGCTGCCGTCACGGCGCATCAGCAGTTGCTCGCGACGATGGGTCTCGCCGCGCCAGATCTGCTCGTAGACCTCGCCGCCGCCCGTAATCCAGCCGGCCTCGTCGTGGTACCAGATTCGCGTCAGCTTTCCGATCATCTCGCCGGGCGGCCAGCCGAACATCTCGTGCAGGCGGCGATTTCCGTTTTGCAGTATCCGATCCTTGATCAGGACGATGCCCGACGACGCCGAGTCGAAGATGGCCTGCTGCTCGGCGGCGGCGATGCGCAAGGTTTCGGCGGCCGCGCGTTCCTCGGTGATGTTCTCGATAATGGCCACCAGACCGCGATCCGGATTGCTGGGATCGATGGCGCGGGCATAAATTCGCGCCCACCATTCACTTCCGTCCTTGCGGACATAGCGCTGGACACGGATATGGGTCTTGCCGCTGCCGATATCGGAATAGATCTCGTCTCCGGCGCTCTGCCATTCCTGCTCGTCGGGATACCAGACCCGTGTCTCCAAGCCGGTCATTTCGCTCGGCTCGTAGCCGAACAGTTCTCCCAGGCGTGAATTGCTGCGGATGACCACGCGGTCGCGAACCAGGACGATGCCCACGCTCGCGGCTTCGAACACCGCCTGCTGCTCCTCGGTGGCGGCCACCACCTCGGCGGTACGTTCCGCCACCAGCCGCTCCAGATGCAGACGATGGGTAAACAGCTCCTCGGCCATCTTCTTCTTTTCGGTGATGTCCTCCTTGATGGCGAGGTAATGGGTAATGATGCCGTCCGCCTGGCGCACCGGAGCGATGTGGGCCAGTTCGATATATTCACGGCCGTCCTTGCGGCGGTTGATCAGTTCACCCTTCCACGGCTCGCCACGCAGCAGCGTCGCCCACATGTCGTCATAAACCTCCACCGGCGTGCGGCCCGATTGCAGAACTTTGGGGTTCTGGCCCATCACCTCTTCCCTGGTGTAGCCGGTGTTACGCAGGAACGCCTCATTGACATATTCGATCCGGGCGTCGAGATCGGTGATGGCGATACTTTCCGGGCTTTGGTTAACCGCGAGGAACAGCTTGCTCAGTTGCTCCTCCTGCCGCCGCCGTTCGGTGATGACCTCCTTGACCGCCACGTAATGGGTCGTGCGCCCGGTTTCGTCCCGCAGAGGAATGATGGTGGCGGCCTCGATCTCTTCCCGCCCGTCCCGGGTACGGTTGATGAACTCGCCGGTCCAGGTTTCACCGCGAGCCAAGGTGCTCCACATGTCCACATAAACCGCATCGGGGGTCTTGCCCGATTTCAGGATGCGCGGGTTGGCGCCGAGCACGAATTCCCGCTGGAAGCCAGTCCGGCGGACGAAGGCGTCGTTGACGTATTCGATCTTGCCGTCCAGGTCGGTGATGACCACGGGACTGGGGGTCTGCTCGACCACCAGCGACAGCTTGCGGATTTCCGACTGGGCGGCCTTGTCGCCGGTGATATCGTCCCACAAGGCCAGGATATAGTCGTGGCCGCCCTGCCGGAAGCCACGGACGGTGATGCCGACATCGATCATCGTTCCGTCCTTGCGGCGGTGCCTGCCTTCCAAACTCAGCCCATCCGAGGCCAGAACGGTTCGGCAATTCTGCAGCAACTGCTCGCGCGGGATGGAGACCTGGATGGCGGTCAGATCCAGCGCCATGAGTTCGGCCTGGGTGTAGCCCAACTGACGGCAGGCAGTATCGTTGATCTTGATGAATTTCAGGGTCTCGGGATCAATGACCTCGATCGCATAGGGCGACGTTTCGATTACCGCATTCATCAGTTCCCGATTGTCGCGGTCCTTGGCTTCCGCCAAGCCCCGTTCATCCAAGGCGGCACGGAAGGCAATAATTGCCCGACACATTTCCGGCAGCAGGCCGCTCCGCTTGCCAGCCATGGCCTGGATGGCATCGTAGCGGGACAGCGTTTGGGCACCATTGGCCAACTCGTGCAGGGTCTGGCTGACCGCACTCAGATGGCCCACCAGAATGCGCGAAACCAGCACCCAGCCGCCCAGCAGGAAAATCACCAAACCGCCGCCGATCAGGACTTGGTGGCGGGAATGCTCCAGGAACCATGCGCTTTGGGTTTTGCCGCGTTCCCTCGCCTGGGCCGAGACCCGCTCGACCATGGCATGGTTGTGCTCGGACAGCTCGTTGTAGATCGCGGCGGCGTCATAGGCGTGGCGGTAGGCCAACTGCGGGTCGATGGCGGCGATGTCCGTGGCCATGATCACGAAATTGCGATAGGCCTCGAACTTCGCCAGACCATTGTCCGTATGATGTAGAGATGCCTCGATGAACGCGATCTCCTGGGCCATGACCGCCAATTGATCGACGACCGTGGTGTGACGCCGGTAAATTTCGGCCTGATCCGACCCTTGTGAGGTTCCGGCCTTCAACATCCCGAGAACGTGGTCGTGCGTGGCATCGAGCTGCCGGTTGAACCGGCTGGTTCGTTCGATCATATCCAGATCGAGCATCAATTGGACGTTGGCCCGCTCGTGGCTGTCGCGCAAGTTGACGACGGACAGCAGGTTCAGCGCTCCGGCCAGCATCATGACCACCAGGACCGGCAGCACGAAGATCAGGAAATATGAGGCGGATTGCGTTCGACGGAACCACATGCCCGCCTCCTATGGCACCAGAGTATCCCAATGGGCCGGCACAATGCTGGCCACATAGTCGAAGCCGCCCGCGCCATTCGGCCGGAAGACCACCACCGTCCCATCCTTGGGGAAATATCCGATCAGATCAGCCAGATTGGGACCGTGGGCGATGACCACCCGGTTGGTTCCAGCCTCGGGGGACTCGGACAACAGGCTGCGGGTCCGCTCGATAACCGGCAGTTTCTCGGCCGAGGTCATGTTGGAGACATAGCGCAGGTTGAATTCCGCCATTACCGTCCTGTCCGGAAACATCGCCTTGGCCGTATCCATGGTCCGGCACATGGGGCTGGCATGGATCGCTCCGATGGGGATAGCGGCCCGACGGATCATCCCGCCGATGGCGGCCGCCATCAAACGCCCACCCTCGGTCAACGGGCGCTGGGTCAGGCAATCACCGAGATCGACATCGGGCACCCGGTCGGGACGCGTGGGATCGGTCAGAGTATGGCGTACATAGAGGACAAAACCACCATTCCTCAACTGCTCCAGATGGGAGGGAACCGCCTCGGCCACGGCGAATCCTGGCCGTTCCCCACCGATGGCGGAAGCCGAGGTCACCAGCAGCAGGATGGGGAACAACAGGGGCAATAGCCGAGCCATACGGAAGACAATCATGACCGGGCCTCGACCGCTTGTTCCCTATGGGAATCGGCAAAGCGGGTGGCCACGGCCTCGAATTCGCCGCGATGGGCGACGAAGGCATCGACCACATCGGGGTCGAAATGGGTGGCCCGGCCGTCGCAGATGATGGCGAAGGCTTCATCGGGGAGTATGGGCGTTTTGTAGACGCGCCGGCAAATCAGGGCATCGTAGACGTCGGCCAGGGCCATCAGCCGGGCGGAAACCGGAATGGCGTCGCCCGCCAGACCACGGGGATAGCCACTGCCGTTCCACTTCTCGTGATGCGCGATAGAAATCTCCTGGGCCACCTGCAGGAACGAGAAGGCGCCGGCCGCCTGTCCCGGCGCAAGATCCGCGGCGTCGGCCGAAGCCTGCTGCATGGCCTTGGCCACCGCCGCCGCCCCGATGACCGGGTGTGCCTGCATGATCTGATACTCCTCGGGGGTAAGCTTGCCGGGTTTGAGCAAGATCGTGTCGGGAATGCCGACCTTGCCGATATCGTGAAGCGGCGCCGCCTTGACGATCATGTCCAGCTTGGCACCGGCCAGCGCATCCTTGAAGCGCTCATGGCCGCGCAGGGCGTTGGCCAGGATCTCCACATAGGCCTGGGTCCGCAGGATGTGGAGACCGGTATCGGTGTCGCGGGTCTCGGCGAGGCAGGCCAGGGCCCGCACCCCCAGATCCTGGATCAGCAGATTTTCGCGCATGCGGCAGGCGACTTCGTGTTCCAGCCAGTCGTTCTGATCGGCCAGACGATCGCGGGCCTGCTTCAGTTCCAGGTGCGCGCGCACCCGGGCCAGGACGATGGCCGGCCTGATCGGCTTGGTGATGTAGTCGACCGCCCCCAGCGCCAGACCGCGCGTCTCGTCCTCGGTTTCGGCCATGGCAGTGATGAAGATGACCGGAATATCCCGGGTCTCCGGGGCGGCCCGTAACCGCTCGATAACGGCATACCCGTCCATCTCCGGCATCATGACGTCCAGCAGAATCAGGTCGGGCCGCGGCGCTGATCCCGCGGCGCGCAAGGCCCGCTCGCCTCGATTGGCAACCCGAACCTTGTAGAAGGGCTGAAGCAATTCGCCCAGGATAGTCAGGTTTTCCGGGGAATCATCGACCACAAGAACCGTGGGATGAGTATTCCCGAATTTGGCGTTATCGATCATGCCAACGTGCCCCCACTCCGACAAACCAACTCCACCACAAGGGTATTCCCTTGACCATTTTGGCTCCATTACCAGCGACAGATATATACCCACAGAATATATCGAAAATATGGTGAGGCTATAAACCGAATGTATCTGGGGAGTTTCTGTCCTGGCTTCGTCTTTCGAAGGCCGAACTCATCGCCGCCGGCAGGGGGTATGGGTACGCTGGGTTTCGCCCCTTATTGGGCATTACCTACGTCTCCCGCGTGAGTAGAGCCTGAGAGGTTGGTTCTGTTCACAATGCATATACCGTGGCGCACCAAAACGTTAACGTTGGACCTGTTATTTAGTCACAGTCCATTGGTAGCGTCACTCCTTGTGCAAAGAGTGTTTCGGACTTTGCCGTGAACGAGGTCAAGGCAGAGCGATTCATCGTTCATCAAGAGTCGCTTATGGAGAATGTCTCATGCGTGATAACGGGCCGGTCACAGGTCGGGAAATCATCCTTCCCAAGGGAATGACGATCGTCTCGGAAACCGACGATAAGGGACGGATCATCGACATGAACGCCGCGTTCTGTCAGATCAGCGGATTCTCCCGCGAGGAATGCCTGGGGCAGCCACACAATATCCTTCGCCATCCCGACATGCCGAAAGAGGCCTATAAGGATCTATGGGATGCCCTGAAGGCGGATAGGCCCTGGGAGGGTATCGTCAAGAACCGGACCAAGAATGGCGACCATTACTGGGTCATCGCGAATGTCACGCCGAGTGTGAGACCGGATGGGTCAAAGACATATATCTCGATTCGCCAGGCGGCACCACGCGACAAGATCGAGGCCTGTGAACGGATTTACGCCTCGATCATGGCCGGCAATCCGGAAAAGTATGAGATCGTCAACGGCAATGCCATCCGCAAGGGGGCGGGCCAGCGGCTGTCGTCTGCCTTTGCCTCGGCCAAGGGCAAGCTTGGTGGAGTTGCCGCTCTCCTGATTACGGGAAGCATTGTGACTGTTGCGCTCTCGTTGGCTGGGCAGGGCGGTGGCGCGGCGGCCGTGGCGGTAGTCAGCAATCTGGCGGGGCTGGCGCTCGCTTGGCTGTCCTTCCAGAGCATCGAAAGATCGCTGCGTATCCGTGTGATCGACATGAAAGCCATTGTTGATGGTGACTTTTCTCGGGAGATCGCGACGTCGCCGGATACCGCGATGGAGGCGCTCAACTCCTCAATGAGGGCGGCCCGAGCCTTTCTGGCCTACGGGGAATACAAGACAGTCGAGATGGGACGGGCTGGTGAGGAAACGCTGCGCGCCGAGACCATCCGACTCACAGATGCCATGGAGGCCGAGGTCGCCGGAGCAGTTGGCGACATCCGGGATCAGACGCTACGGTTGGGCAACGCGGCCGAACGCATGTCGGGAGTGGCCAATGCCCTCGCTACTCGGGCGGCATCGGTGGCCCAGTCCGTGACCATCACCGAAGGCAATGTCCAGACCGTGGCAGGGGCGACCGAGGAACTCGTCGCCAGCAGCAAGTCCATCGCGGGTATGGCCGATGAGGCCGCAGCCAAAGCGGCCGAGGCCCGGAATATGGCGGAATCCGCTGGCCAGATCGCGATCGATCTGCAGGAGGCGACGACCAAGATCGACGGGGTGGTTTCCCTGATCCAGGGCATTGCGGGCATGACCAACCTGCTGGCGCTCAACGCCACCATCGAGGCGGCCCGGGCAGGAGAGGCCGGCAAGGGCTTTGCGGTGGTGGCCAATGAAGTCAAGGGGTTGGCCAAGCAGACCGCGACAGGCATCGTCCAGGCGGGCGAGCATGCGGCCGACATTACCAAGGCGGGGGATGCTGCGTCGGGGGCCATTGCTGGTGTTGCGGAGGCAATCCTGCGCATTGACATGTTGGCTTCGGATATTTCGGGTGCGGTGGGCGAACAAATGGCGGCGACTGGCGAGATCTCGGCCAGTGCACTGCAGGCGGCCGAACATACCCGGCAGGTCGGCGCGGCGGCCGAAGAGATGCGCGGCAGCGTTGCCGAGACTGTCGAGGTCGTCTCGATCGTTACCTCCATGGCTGCCATGGTTGGGCGCGATATCGAGGGCCTTCAGCGAAAGTTGCGCATCATTATGCGCAACTCGGCCGGTGGCGATCGCCGCAAGCATCCCCGTGCGCTTGTCTCTGTGCGCTTCGAGGCCGAGTTCGAGGGCGCCAAGGCGGGCGGCATGACCGCCGACATCTCGTCCCACGGCGCCTTCCTGGTGGTCTCTGGCGGGGTCGTTTCCCGGTGGAAAGAGGGGAGTAAGGGGCAGGTTCGGATCGACGGTGTCGGCATCTTCCCTGCCAGCATCATCTCAGCGCAGGCCGCTGGTTGGTGTATTGCCTTTGGCAAAGAAGAGGCGGGCTTTGAGGAGAAGCTTGCGACCGAATGCGCCAAGGCGCGCGTTTGCGACGAACAGCGGATGGGCCGTGCCGCCGAGGTGGCACAAAAGATTGCCAAAGGTTTCGAGGCCCTGCTGGACAAAGGGGAAATCAACGAGGCGGCCTTGTTCTCGACGGAATACACTCCCATCCCGGGAACGGACCCGCAGCAATTCACCTCTCCTCATACCGGGGCCGCCAGGGCCTTTATCGCGCCGATCATTGATACCAATCTGGAAACGGACAAGGAGATGGTCATCTGCTGTCCCTGCGACCGCAATGGCTACATCGCGGTTCACAATACCCGCTGTTCCCAGCCACAGCGACCAGGCGAACGCGACTGGAATGCCGCCAACAGCCGCAACCTGCGAATCTTCGACGACAAGGCCGGCATTCTCGCCGCCCGTTGTAACGAGCCGATGGTTCAGACCTACGCCCGCGATATGGGGGGTGGCAAGATCATCATCCTGCGCGAGGTGGATGCGCCAGTCGTGATTCGGGGCCGGAACTGGGGCGGCCTGAGAACGGCATTTACCCTGTGAGGGCAGTCTGTTGCCAGGTGATACGCGGCCGCTGGATAGGCATGGATTTTGTGTTGGAGGCCTGTTCGATGGTCGGCGGTTCCGGTCCTGGGTCATTTGGTGCCGCCTGCCCGACAAGGTCTCACCATAATCATACGACCGGAATCCGGACCGTGAAGATCGCCCCCTCTCCGGGCAAGTCCACTGTCATGTTTCCGAAATCGGTGTCTTGCGATACCATACCTTAGGCTTGGTCGTGGCTAATTGGATCTGATGAGACATGAATACGAAACAGGCGGTCGAGATATTCCCGTGGAACGATAATTTTGCCACTGGAATCGATATCATCGATATCCAGCACAGGCGGCTGATCGAGCTACTGAACGTTCTCGTGGCTCATCTGGCTTTTCAGCGCAATGCTCCCGCCATCGAGCAAGTTATCAGTGAGTTAAAGGACTACGCAGCCACCCACTTTGCCGCCGAGGAGGCGATCTGGAGTGCACACTTCAAAGGAGATTCTTGGGAAGAATGGCATAAGGACGCACATTCCGACTTCGTAGGCAAAATTGTCGAAATGAGCGGCGAAACCGAGGGAAAATCCTACGAGGAAGTGATCGAGCATATCGTCAGTTTTCTGACCCACTGGCTGGCCCTTCACATCATCGAGTCCGACAAGCGCATGGCTAAGGTCGTTCTGGCATTGCCCTCGGGCATTTCCCTTGAGCGGGCAAAAGAACTCGCCAATAAGGAAATGTCCGGAGCCACCCGGATTCTGATTGAGACCGTCATGGGCATGTACGACAACCTAGCCCACAAGACAATACAGTTGACCCGCGAAATCAATGCTCGAATCAAAAGCGAGGCCGCTCTCAAGGAAACCCAGGCCGAGCTTGTCCGCCTGAAAGATGAGGCCGTAGAGGGTGAGCGAAGGACTATTCACGAGATCAAGAATTTTGCCTATGTCCTATCTCACCACTTCCAGGAACCGGTCCGCGAGCAGTTGCTCTACACCTCGAAATTGAGAAAGATTATTGGAAAGCAAGGAGCCCCCGAGAGCGAATTGGCGGATACGGTGGCTCAGATCGTACATGGCGGCGAAAGGCTCAGAATATTGCTGGCTGATATGCAGTCCCATATGGCCCTGTCATACTCGCCTTGGAAGCCGAAATACTGCGCCACGAGCGACGCTTTGGATCAGGCATTGCATCGGCTCGCGAGAAAAATCCGAGAGTGTGGCGCCGTTATCGAGCATGGCGAATTACCAAGCGCGAGGGTGGATAGGGAACGGTTGTCGGATATTTTTGCGGCACTGGTCGATAACAGCATGATGTTTCACCAACAATCAGCTCCCCCATTAATCAGGATCACCTGTGAGGTGAAAGCCGATCAATTAGAATTTCACGTCGAGGATAATGGGATCGGGATTGCCGAGGACATGAGGGAGCGGGTGTTCGGCGTGTTCGAACGCCTCCACCCGCAGGAGGCGTTCTCAGGAACCGGAATTGGATTGGCGGTTGTTCGTAAGATTATTGAATCGGCCGGAGGTCGGGTCTGGATTGAGGCTGCAAGCTCTGGGGGAACACGCGTATGCTTTACCGTCCCATCGCCCCCATCCGGTAAAAAACATTAATTATCCCATGGACTTCTAGGCCTCGACGAGCACAGCGCGAGCACGGAAGGGCTGCGCAGACGCTGTTCGCCTATGTCTTGAGGGAAAACGTACACAGTTTGCGGGACTGTGTAATGGTGGGGACGGCGGGACTTGAACCCGCAAGGCCGAGGCCGGGCGATTTTAAGTCGCCAGTGTTTACCATTTCACCACGTCCCCGCGCGGGCAGAAGTCTATACTCCTCTTTGTTTGATCAACAATACCATCTTTGCCCGTGCCCTGAACTTTCGGCGGCGGGTCTGTGATCCCAGAAAACACCGATGCTTTCCGCTTTGAATCGGCATCGTCCTTTTCCAGCGTCGCGCCCGCGACGAAGATAGGGGCGATGTCGGGCTGGAGGACCAGGATGGTTGTGCCATAGAAGTGACGGCGACGCCAAATTTTCCGCCGTTCTCCGGTCCGATGGCGATCTTCTTTCCCTCTCGAATTAATGCGACCGCCCCGGGTCCGATGAATTGACATCGGCCGGCCGTGGCTGTCTGATTGATATCTTGATCGGGAGGCTGCGAAACATGGCCGATGGGCCGATGGACCATCCGGGATACCACCCGCTGCTGCTGCGCCAACTGCGCAAGGCGGGGCTGGCCCAGCCATTGTCCCAGGCGACCGCCCGGCTGGCGGCGCTGGTTGGCGAGGCCTACCATGAACAGGACCGCGAACGCCGCCGCAACGATCGGGCCATGACGCTGATGGCCAAGGAAATGACGGTCTTGGCCGAGAAAATCCGCCATCAGGCCGGACTGGACCCGCTGACCGGCACCGCCAACCGCACCTTGTTCCGCGAACGCCTGCGCGAAGCCTTTGCCGCCGCCATGCCCGAACAACGGGTGGCGGTCATGTTCGTGGACCTGGACGGGTTCAAGCTGATCAACGACTCGATCGGCCACAGCTTTGGCGACCAGTTGCTGTGCGATGTCGGCCGTCGCCTGGAGGGCGTGTTGCGTGACGGGGACACCGTCAGCCGGCTGGGCGGCGACGAATTCACCTTGCTGCTGCCCTTGATCTACAAGCCGGGCGAAGCCGCCTTCATCGCGGCCCGCGCCATCGAGGCGCTGGAGCGGCCCTTCGTGCTGGATGGCAACGAGGTGCTGATCTCCGCCGCCATCGGTATCGCCCTTTATCCCGACGACGCCGAAGACGGGGACGGGCTGCTGGTCGCCGCCGATACCGCCATGTATCGCGCCAAGGAGATGGGGCGCGGCCACTACACCTTCTTCACAGCCGACATGAATGTACGGCTGCATCAGCGGCTCTTGATCAAGAACCGGTTGCTGAAGGCCAAGGGCCGCGGCGATCTCAACCTGGTCTACCAGCCCAAGATCTGCATTCGGACCAACCGGATCCAGGGGATCGAGGCGCTGTTGCGCTGGCAAGATAACCGCCTGGGCAAGGTCTCGCCCTGCGACTTCATCCCGGTGATGGAGGAAATGGGGCTGATCGCCGATGTGGGCGCCTGGGTCCTGGCCGAAGCCTGCCGTCAGGTGCGGATCTGGCGCGAGGCCGGCCTGGAATCCGGCCGCATGGCGGTCAATGTCTCGGCCCGGCAGTTGCGCCAGCCGGGCCTGATCGACACCGTCATCAACATCATCCGCCAGACCGGCGTCGCCGCCGACGATCTGGAGTTCGAGATCACCGAAAGCATGATCATCCGCGACACGGAATCCGCCACACATCTGCTGGACGAGTTCCGCTCCATGGGCATCCACATCGCCCTCGACGATTTCGGCACCGGTTTTTCGTCGCTCAGCTACCTGCGCAAGTTCCCGTTCGACATCATCAAGATCGACAAAAGCTTTATCGACGAGATCATGTCCAACCCCGACGATGTGGCGATTATCTCCGCCATCGTCACCATGGGCCACGCCCTGAAGCGCCGCATCGTCGCCGAGGGAGTCGAAACCATCGATCAGTACGACCTGCTGAAGCAATTGGATGTGGACGACATCCAGGGCTTTCTGTTCAGCCGCCCGATGACACCCGAGGATCTGGCTCCCCTGCTGAAGCAGGGCGAATGCTACCCTCGCCCCTCGCCATAGCGGTTGCTGCGATAGGCGCGCAGGCTGTGTTCCACCTTATCGTCCGTGACTCCGGCCGAGCGCAGCACCAATCCCGCCATCTGAAGGCTGGCTTCGACGGTTTCTGGGACAACCGCGGTCGCGCCGATTCCATCCAGAACCTTTTCCTGAATGCGGTCGCGGGCTCGGGCGACGACCGCCAGACCCGGCGCGACCTGACGGATGCTCGCGATGGCGCGCTCCGCCATCCGACCGGTATTGACGGTGATCACCGCCGCCTGGGCGCGGACGATTCCCACCGAGCGCAAGACGCGATCCTGGCTGCCATCGCCGTAATAAACCGGCAGGCCGCCTTCGCGGGCCTTGCCCACCCGCTCCGAGTCCAGGTCCAGGGCGATGAAGGGAATGTCATGCTCGACCAACAGGCGGGCGATCGCCCGGCCAACCCGTCCGAATCCGAGGATGATGACATGACCGCTGAGGTGCTGCGCATCCTCGGGGATCGGCTCGCCACCGCGCTGCGCGCCCCGGGAGGCCGACAACCGCCGGCCCAGCGCGGCCAAGGCCGGCGTCAGAACCATGGACAAGGCGACGCTGGCGAGAAGCGCCTGGCCCAGCGGCAGGTCGAGCAGACGCAGTTCGGTGGCGCGTCCAAACACCACGAAGGCGAACTCTCCCCCCTGGGCCAGTAGAAATCCGACCCGCAGACCGTTCCCCACGCCCAGGCCAAAAGCCCGGCAAAGCCCCAGGATCACCAAGGCCTTGACCATCATGCCGCCCAACGTCAGGCCAAGCACCAGCGGCCACCGGGTGAAAACCAGGGGGAGATCGATGGACATGCCGACCGTCATGAAAAACAATCCGAGCAACAAGCCCCGGAACGGCTCGATATCGGCCTCCACCTGATGACGATAGGGAGAATCGGCCAAAAGCAAGCCTGCGAGGAACGCCCCCAGGGCCATGGACATCCCCGCCTCGGCGGTCAGCCCCGCCACCGCCAGCACAACCAGGAGATTGGCGGCGGTAAAGACCTCCGGACTCCGGCTGGCGGCAATATACGCATAGGCGGGACGAAGAAGGAAACGCCCGACCAGATAGATACCGATAATGGCCACCCCGGCCTTGATCCCCGCCAGCCCCAGCGCCGCCGGAATATCCAGGGCATTGCCGGCCAACAGCGGCAGCAGCACCAGCAGCGGAACCACGGCGAGATCCTGGAAAATCAGAACCGAGACCGCGATACGGCCGGAATGACTGACCACCTCATTGCGCTCCACCAAAATGGCCAACGCGGTGGCGGTGGAGGAAAAAGCCAAGGTGGTTCCGATCACCAAGGCGCTGGCCCCCGACTGTCCCAGCAGACTGGCCATGCCGCCGATGATCACCGCGGTTGCCGCCACCTGAAGTAGGCCAAGCCCCAGAATAAGCCGGCGCATGGTCCGCAGGCGCGACAGCGGCAGTTCCAGGCCGATGGAGAACAGCAGAAAGACCACCCCGAACTCGGCCAGCGGTCGGGTTGCCTCCACATCGACCACCGGCCCCGGAGTATGGCGACTGAGAATGACGCCAGCCGCCAGATAGCCCAGAACGGAGGGAATTCCGAAACGCCGCAACAACGGAACCACCACCACGGCGGCCAGCAGCAGCGACAGGATATCGAATAGGGGAATGGCTTCCGTCATGGAATTTGATCAACGATCGAAAGGGGCTGCCGGGAGAGACGATTACACTCCTCGGGATTCTTCCCGAGGAGTGTAATCCGAGTCAGCCTCGATTCAATGCGCTGACCACCGCCTTCAGCGAGGCCATGGTGATGCCGGCATCGGTGGCGGCGCCATGAACGACTCCGCCCTTAGGGCCGGCGATCTGGACATAGCAGGCGGCCTGGGCGTCGGCACCGCCGCCGATGGCGTGTTCGTGGTAGTCGCGCACCTTGACCGAAATGCCAAGATCCTTCTCCAACGCATGAACGAAGGCGTCCAGCGGGCCGGCGCCAAGGCCCTGCACCACCACCTCCTTGCCGTCATGGATCAGGGTCGCGGTCAGCGCCCGCTGCTGGCCCTTGCCGACCGGGACGGTGGAATAGTCCACCAGCTCCATCGCCCCCGGCTGGAAATAGGTGGCGGCGAAGGCGGCCATGATCTCGGCCGAGTCCAGCTCGCGGCCCTCGCGGTCGGCCATGTCCTGGACGATGCGGGCGAACTCCACCTGCAACGGGCGCGGCAGTTCCAGGCCGTGATCGCGCTCCAACACGGCGGCGATGCCGCCCTTGCCCGACTGGCTGTTGATGCGGATCACCGCCTCGTAGCTGCGCCCCACATCGGCGGGATCGATGGGAAGATAGGGAACTTCCCAGATCGGGTCATTGGCGTTTTTGCGGGCGGAAAAGCCCTTCTTGATGGCGTCCTGATGCGAGCCGGAAAAGGCGGTATAAACCAGATCGCCGGCATAGGGGTGACGCGGATGCACCGGCAGCCCGGTGCAATGCTCGGCGGTCCGGCGCACGGCGTCGATGTCGGACAGGTCAAGGCCGGACTCGACGCCCTGGGTGTAGAGGTTGAGCGCCAGCGTCACCACATCCACGTTCCCGGTCCGCTCGCCATTGCCGAACAGGGTTCCCTCGACCCGGTCGGCGCCAGCCATCACCGCCAGTTCCGCCGCCGCCACGCCGGTCCCCCGGTCGTTATGGGGATGGACCGAGACGATCAGCGCGTCGCGGCGCTTCACCTTGGCGCAGAACCACTCGATCACATCGGCGTAGAGGTTGGGCGTCGACGTCTCGACCGTCGCCGGCAGGTTGCAGATCAGGCGGCGCTGGGGCGAGGCCCCCCACTCCGCCGCCACCGCCTCGACGATCTCGACCGCAAAGTCGGGCTCGGTGCCGGTAAAGCTCTCCGGCGAGTATTGAAGGGTGACGTCGCCCTCGGGCCGGGCCGCCGACAACTCGCGGATCAGCCGCACCCCGGACAGCGCCAGATCGACGCAACCCTGACGGTCGATGCCGAACACGATGCGGCGCTGGGCCTCCGAGGTCGAGTTGTAAAGATGCACGATGCAACGTTTGGCGCCGGCCAGCGCCTCGAAAGTGCGGCGAATCAGCTCGTCACGCGACTGGACCAGCACCTGGATGGTCACGTCGTCGGGGATATGACCGCCCTCGATCAACATGCGGATAAAGTCGAAATCTGTCTGCGAGGCGGCGGGAAAGCCGACCTCGATCTGCTTGAAGCCCATCTCGACCAGCGTGGTCCACATCCGCAGCTTGCGGTCGCTGCCCATGGGGTCGATCAGCGCCTGATTGCCGTCGCGCAGATCGACGCTGCACCAGATCGGCGGCGCGTCGATGACGGCGTCGGGCCAGGTCCGGACAGCGGGGCGAACGGTGGTGTAACGGCGGTACTTGCTGTGGGCGGCGGGCATCATGGCCTCGTCCTCCTGCTCGAATGGTATCCGGGATTCCAAGTGCGCGGCGCATCTTGCGGCCGCCGGGCGGCCGCGCAAGGGCTAGCCCCGACGGCCGCAAGTTAGTCGCAGCAAAGCGGCGGCGGGAGTCGCGACGACGATGAAAGGAAATGGAGACATCTGAGCAAACCCGAACATGACGGCTGAAACGCGCGAAATCCCGGCGTCGTCGTTACGACACCGGGCGGCTTAGCAGCAGCAGACGGGTTGCGTTCAAGTTTGTCATGGGCCGAGACTGCCCCATTCCCATCCGGCGCGTCAAGGGGTCAGTTGGTGGTCGGGCGATCACCGGCGAGTCTTAAGATGTGGACCAGCAAGGTCAAAAGGTATAGATTTCCCCGCATTCGGGATAATCACCGCAAAGAGGTCAGAAGGGCAAAATGCCAAGGCCGAGGGTCGCATCATTCAACGTCCTGCTGGTCGAAGATGACCCCGGTGACGCCAAGCTGATCAAGGCCGCCTTCGCCGCCGGCTCGTTCGACTGCCGCCTGAACCACGCTTCCGATGGCATCGAGGCGATGAAGCATCTCAACGCCGCCGCCGATGGCCTTGATGGGCTGCTGCTGCCCGACCTGATGCTGCTTGACCTCAACATGCCGAAGATGAACGGCCACGAGGTTCTGATCGTGATGAAGGCCGATACCCGCCTCAAGGAAATCCCGGTGGTGGTGTTGAGCACCTCCGAGGCCGAGCGTGACATCTCCGCCGCCTACAACGCCGGAGCCTCTGGCTTCGTGACCAAGCCCATGGACGTGGACACCCTGTTCAGTTCCATCCGCGGCATCCAGGATTACTGGTTCGGCCTGTCGCGCCTGCCCCGCTGACCCCCGACTTCGCCGCGCCCTACTTGGTCGAGCCCTACTTTGCCGCGACGGAGTCCAGCAGGGCCAGCAGCCCGGCCAGGATCTGCTTTGGGCTGGGCGGACAGCCGGGGATGTGCAGATCCACCGGCACCACCGCATGCACGCCGCCGACCACCGCGTAGGAGCCGGCGAAGCAGCCGCCGTCGCGGGCGCAGTCGCCCATGGCCACCACCCATTTCGGACCCGGCGTCGCCTCGTAGGTCCGCCGTAGCGCCTCGGCCATGTTGACGGTGACCGGGCCGGTCACCAGCAAAACATCGGCGTGACGGGGGCTGGCGACGAACCGGATGCCGAAACGCTCCAGGTCGTAGACCGGATTGTTGACGGCGTGAATCTCCAGCTCGCAGCCATTGCACGACCCGGCATCCACCTCGCGGATCGACAGCGAGCGCCCCAGCCGGGCGCGCACCGTCTCGCCCAGGGCGCGGGCCAGTTCCTCCGACCCATCCGGATCGGGGGGCGGCACATTGCGCATGGTGTGCGGCCCCTTGACCAGATGGCGGAATAGAATCTTGCTGATCGGGGGAATCATAGATCATGTCCCGAATAGGAACAGTTGAACGACTTGTTGCACAGCGGGAAGTCGGCGACGATGTTGCCTTCGATGGCGGCTTCCAACAGCGGCCACTGGAACCAGGACGGGTCATGGGGGTGGCAACGCTCGACCCCGCCATCCTCGGCCATGCGGACCCAGACCACCACTTCGCCCCGAAAGCTTTCCGCCACCGCCAGCCCTTCCCCGGCCATATGGGGCGGCGGCACCCAAAACGAGCCCCCCGGCATTTCGGTCAGAATGCGGCCGATCAGGCGCAGGCTCTCGCGGACCTCGTCGAACCGCACCGCGAGGCGGGCGTTGACGTCGCCCTCGGCATAGGCCGGCACCGTCAGGTCCAGGTGTTGATAAGGGGGATAGCCCGGCGCCCGGCGGGCATCCTGGCCGCGTCCCGAGGCGCGTCCGACAAAACCGCCGGCACCGAACCGGTGAATCAGCGAGGTCGGGACGATGCCGGTCCCCAAGGTGCGGTCGGACAGCGACGGCGTGTTCTCGTACATCTGGAAGGCCCGCTCGAAGTCCTTGCGGAAACCGTAGAGCAGATGTTTCACCGCCTCCGCCCCCTCCTCGGCCAGGTCGCGGGTCACGCCGCCCGGCACCACCCGGTCCATGCACAGGCGGTGGCCGAACATGGCGTCGTTGGCGCGCAGGATCTTCTCGCGCAGCACCCCCATATGGGACAGCATGATGGCAAAGGCGGCGTCGTTGCACACCGCGCCAATATCGAACACATGGTTGGCGATGCGCTCCATCTCGGCCATCAAGGCCCGCAGCCAGACGGCGCGCGGCGGAATCTCACAGCCGATGGCGGCTTCGACCGCGCGGGCGAAGGCCAGCGAATAGGCCACCGTGGCGTCCCCCGAGACTCTGCCGACGATGCGCGCCGCCTGATCCAGCGACGTCCCGGACAGCAGGCCGGAGATGCCCTTATGGACATAGCCCAGCCGTTCTTCCAGCCGTACCACCGTCTCGCCCTGGGCGTGGAAGCGAAAATGCGCAGGCTCGATCACTCCGGCATGAACGGGGCCGACCGGAATCTGGTGCAGGCCGTCGCCCTCGGCGGTGAGGAAGGCATAGCGAAACGGAGCCTCGGCCGGCGGCAGCGAATGCGCCGCCAGCGGGTGCCGCCGGGGCCAGCGCCCGTGATCCAGCCACGGCCGGCGATCCTCCACCCCCAATGGCGCCAGCCCCCACAGGTCGTGGATGGCCCGCTCCAGCCGGATGGCGCTGGGCCGCGCCCGCGCCAGGGAATAATAGCGATGCTCCGGGCAGGGATGCGACACCACCGCGATGTCGTTGGTCTCCTCGTCGCGCAACGCCAGATGAACCTCGTCCGGCTCGCCCCACATGGCCATCACCGACCACTCGGCTACGGCCAGTTGCCCGACCATCGCCCGCCAGGCCCGGCTGTCGAGCCGAAAGCGCGGGAACGGCCGATGCTCCGCCACCGGCTGGCCGACGGACAGGAACTCCAACAAGGTGATGTTGCCCATCATCCCAAGTACCTCGCCACCGATTGGAACCAAGTCACCAGTTCCTTGGGCAGGTACAGGCCGGCGACCAGCACCAGCAGCATATGAACCCACAGCGGCGTCAAGGCCAGGATGCTGGACACGGTCGAGGCGTTGCCGTGGGCATGCGCCACCTTGGGCGGCTCGCCGAACGCCATCATCTGCAACCGGCTGACCAGCGCCCCGAATGCCAGCAGCAGTCCCAGAACCAGCGGAATCGCCAGCAGCGGCTGACGGGCGAAGGTCGAGCTGACCACCAGGAACTCGCTCATGAACACGCCCATGGGCGGCAGTCCGGCGATGGCCAGCACCGCCAGGACAAAGCCCCAGCCCAGCACCGGATGCGAACTGGTCAACCCCCGGATATCGGCGATGCGCTTGGTGCCGGCGTTCTGGCTGATGATGCCGACCGCGAAGAAGATGGCCGATTTGGTCAGCGAGTGCATGGTCATATGCATCAGGCCCGCGAAATTGGCCAGCGGCCCGCCCATGCCGAAAGCGAAGGTGATCACCCCCATATGCTCGATGGAGGAATAGGCGAACAGCCGCTTGATGTCGCCGCGCCGGTACAGCATGAACGCCGACAGGAACAGCGACGACAGCCCCATCATCACCAGCAGCGGCCCCGGCGTCAGGGCCTGTCCATTGGCCGAAATCAACATCTTGAAACGCAGCAGGGCGTAAAGCGCCACGTTGAGCAGCAACCCCGACAGCACCGCCGAAATCGGCGTCGGCCCCTCGGCATGGGCGTCGGGCAGCCAGGAATGCAGCGGCGCCAGACCGACCTTGGTGCCATAGCCCACCAGCACGAAGACGAAGGCGAGATTGAGCAGATCAGGCTGAAAACTATGCGCCCGCTTGATCATCAGCGTCCAGGCCATGGCGTCGGCGCCGTCGCCCATCACCGGCTGGGCCGCCAGATAGACCAAGATGGTGCCGAACAGCGCCAGCCCGATCCCCACCGAGCACAAGATGAAATACTTCCACGCCGCCTCGATGGCCTCGCGCGTGCGGTACAGGCTGACCATCAGCACGGTGGTCAGGGTCGCCGCCTCCACCGAGACCCACATCACTCCGGTGTTGTTGGCGGTCAGCGCCAGCAGCATGGTGAACAGGAAGGCCTGATACATGGAGTGGTAAAAACGCAGATGCAGGTCGGACAGGCGGTTGGCCTCGGTTTCCCGCGCAATATAGGCGGCGGAAAACACCGCCGTGGTCAATCCGATGAACGAGGTCAGCACCACCAGATAGATATTGAAGTCGTCAATGAACAGCAGCCGGGTCGGCTCCGGCCGCCGCTCCAGCAACAGCAGCGACGAGGCGAATGTGATGCCCGAGGCCCCCACATTGACCCAGGTCGCCACCCGCCACTCCTTGAGTACCGCCAAAAAACCGGCAGACCCCAGCGGCACGCCGAGGATCCACAGCAGCGGATTGTCGAACCCGGGCAAGGCCAGGATCTGGGCGATCATTGCCGGTCACCCCGATAGGTTTCGAGATCGTTGAGGTCCAGCGTGTCGAACCGCTCGCGGATCCGAAAAAAGAAGATCCCGAACAGGGTCATGGCCACCAGCACCGAAAAGGCGATGGAAATTTCCACCACCAGCGGCATCCCCTTGGCCGAGACCGCCGCCAGAATCAGCCCGTTTTCCAGCGCCATGAAACCGACAACCTGCGTCACCGCATTGTGCCGGGTGATCATCATCAGCAGACCCAGCAGAACCACGCTCATGGCCAGGGCCAGACTCTCGCGGGTCAGCGCCGCCGCGTTGACCGTCACCGGCAGCACCAGCAAGATCGACAGCGCCACCAGCGCCACCCCGGCCATCATGGTCCAGCCGATGGACATGGCGGTCTCCACCGTGCGGTGAATCCCCAGCTTCTCCACCAGCCAGTGCAGCGCGAAGGGCACGATCATCGCCTTGAACACCAGCGCCAGCCCGGCGGTGATGTAAAGATGCGGCGCATTTTGGATATGGGCCTGCCACGCCGCCGCCGCCGCCAGCGCCACCGCCTGGAACGCGAAGGTGTTGAGCACCGCGAACAGGCGGCGCTGATACAACAGTTGAAACCCCGCCATCAGCACCGCCGCGCCGATCAGATGGGCCATCTCGTAGGAAAGCTGGCTGATGGGCATCACACCGCCTCCGAGACATACAAGAAGATGGTGGCCAGCAGGCCCAGCAGCAACGCGCCGCCCAGGAAGTCGGCATAGCGGAACACCCGCATCTTGGCGATCGCGGTCTCGAAAAAGGCCAGCGCCGTCGCCAGCACGAAACACTTGGCCAGGAAGGCGCCAAGCCCCACCAAGGCCCCCGCCGCTCCCGTCCCCGGCACCCCGATGCCCCAAGGCGCGAAAATACCGCCGATCAGGGCCATGAACAGGGTCAAGCGCACCATGCCGGCCCCCTCCATCAGCGCCAGATGGCGGCCGGAATACTCCAGCACCATGGCCTCGTGCACCATGGTCAGTTCCAGGTGGGTGGCGGGATTGTCGATGGGAATGCGGCCGTTCTCGGCAACCGCCACCATGATCAGCGCCACCAGCGCCAACCCCATGGAAACCTCGATTCCGACGCCGCCGTCTAGGATGAAGACGATGATCTGAGTCGGCGACGTGGTCCCCGAGATCAGCGACAGCGAAAAGCTGACCATCAGCATGGCCGGCTCGGCCAAGGACGCGATCATCATCTCGCGCGACGCCCCCAGGCCGCCAAAGGCGGTGCCCACATCCATGCCGGCCAACGCCGTCCAGAACCGCGCCACCCCCAGCAACGCCACCAGGGCGATCAGATCGGCGGCGGGGGCCAGGAACATATTGGTGGTGTAGGTCGGAATGATGCAGGCCGCCAGCCATACCGCGGCAAAGGTGACATAGGGCGCGGCCCGGAACACCCAGGACGCCGAATGCGCCACGATCGCCTCTTTCTGAAGCAGGCGGTAGATGTCGCGGTAGGGTTGCAGCGGCGAAGCCCCGATCCGGCCGTTGAGCCGCGACTTGACGAGGCGCACCCAGCCGGTGATCAGCGGCGCCAGCGCCACCACCAGGAAAATCTGCCCCAGCTGCCCCAAAACTGCGTTCATTTCTGCTGCCTCGCCGCCACCACCAGCAGCATGAACACCAAGGTGGCGAACATCATCAGCAGATAGCGCCGCACCGTCAGGAACTGCATGCGGTTGACCCGGTCGGCGATGGCGTCCACCACCCGCAGGATGCCGAGATACAGGTAGGTCCAGATCGGGTCGATCACCCGCACCGTCAGGCGGGCCGGCGACTGATCGCCCGGCTCGGGCATGTCCACCGTCTCGCGGGCGGCGAACAGCGAGGAGCAGAACACCCGGCGCAGGGGCTGGGCAAAGCTTTGCCCGGTATACTGGGTCTCGGGAATGTCCTCGGCATGGCCGCAATCCCAGGCGTCGGCCCGACGGACCTTGGTGGTGCCGAACCCGTGCACCAGCAAGATACTGATCACGAACAGCGACAGACCGGTCATCACCAGTACAGTGCCGGAGTACGAACCGCGCGTCGAACTCACCGGCGACAGCCACGGCCAACCCAGGTCGGCCGACACCGCGAAGTGAACCCCGGTCAGCGGCTGAACCACCCCGGACAGGGCGTCGGTCACCGTCACCGGGATGGCGCCCAAGACGATGCACAACACCGCCAGCATCGCCATGGTCCAGCGCATGGAAGCCGGCAGGCGATGAGCCGCCGCAGCAGCAGCGGACCGCGGCCGCCCCAGGAAAGCGATGCCATAGGCCCGCACGAAACAGGTCGCCGCCAGCGCCGCCGCCAGCGCCAGCATGGCGCCCACCACCGGCACGCCGAACTTCATGGTCCAGTGGGGCAGTCCCGGCCCCTTGAACAGCGACTGAAAGATCAGCCATTCCGACACGAAGCCGTTCAGGGGCGGCAGAGCCGAGATGGCCGCCGCCCCCACCAGGGTGGCGGCCCCCGTCCACGGCATCCGCTTCAACAGCCCGCCCAGCTTGCCCAGATCGCGCTCGCCGGTGGCGGTGATCACCGCCCCGGCCGACAGGAACAGCAGCGTCTTGAAGATGGCGTGGTTCAGCATGTGATACAGGCCGGCCACCAGCGCCAGCGCCGCCAGGGTCTTTTCGCCGCTATCCTTGAAGGCCAGCGCCAGCCCCAGACCGATCACCACCACCCCGATATTCTCGACGGTGGAATAGGCCAGCAGCTTTTTCAGATCGTCCTGCAAAATGGCGTACAGCACCCCCATCACGGCGGTGATGCCGCCGATCACCATCAGCGCCGCTCCCCAGCCCCAGGCCACATGGCCGTGCAGGTCGAACAGGATGCGGATCAGACCGTACAGCGCCACCTTGGTCATGACGCCGCTCATCAGCGCCGAGACATGGCTGGGCGCCGCCGGATGGGCCAGCGGCAGCCAAGCGTGCAACGGCACCAGCCCCGCCTTCGACCCCGCCCCCAGCACCGCCAGCAGCACCACCAGGAAGCCGGTCATGGGCTCCAGCACGCCGCCGCGCATGGCGGGGAAGGAGTAGGCCCCCTCCGGCCCGGCCAGCAGGCCGAAACAGGTCAGCAGGCAAAAGGTTCCGAACGCCGCCATCATCAGATAAACCATGGCGGCCGAGCGGTTCTCGGGATTCTTGTGATCGGCCAGCACCAGCAGCCACGAGGCCAGCGACATGAACTCCCACGACACCAGGAACATGAAAGCGTCGTCGGCGATCAGCACCGCGTTCATGCCGAACAGGAACAACGGAAAGAACGGCGTCACCCGCCGGGGCTCGGGCAGATGGGAGCAATAGCCGATGCCATAGACCGAGGCCGCCGCCGTCCCCAGATTGACGATCACCATGAACAGCGCCGACAGGTTGTCGAGGCGGAAATGGGCCGCCATCCAGGGCAGGCCGATGGGAAGGACAATGGCGGGGCCGGTTCCCGGCGTCTGGCCCAGATGCTTCAACCCGCCGATCAGCAGGGCCAGACTGGCCAAAGCGCAGCAGAAATAGACGACGCGATGCCGCCACATCTCACCCCCGGCCAGCACGCCGAGCACGGCGAGGGCCAATAAGGCGGATAGGGCGGCCGCGATCAGCATGAGCTGCGCGACCTGTCAGGAACTCTGCTTAGGGACACCGGCACCTCCCCCCCTTGACGAAAACCAAAGCCGTGAAGGGCGGGAATCATACCACGGATCGTGGAGAGCGCAAGGATGACTGCTGGATGTGGTGGGGCTAGTCGTTCAACTTTCGATCGCGCTCGAACCGCAACCGCACATGGATGCCGCGCCGATCCAACAGGCGGTGAAGAAGCACCGTCACCACCACCCCCACCCAGGCCCCCATCACCGCGTCCGACAGGAAATGCACAGTGGTCAGCACCCGCGACGCCGCCACCAGCACCGCCATGGCGATAAAAGCAACGTCATAGCGCGGAAACACGAAGGTCAGCGCCGTCATGGCGGCAAAGGCCGCCTGGGTATGCCCCGAGGGAAACGAATTGGTCAGATAGGCGTGGGTAAGGGGCGCGAAGTCGTAGACGCCGTCCTCGAACAGGGCGCGCGGCCGGGTACGGCCCACCGTGGTCTTGATCAGCAGATTCAGCAGGCCCGACAGCGCCACCGACAAGAAGACAAAGCCAGGAACCCAGGCTGCCCGCGCCAGCCGGGCGCGCATCTCAAGCAACGGCGCAGCCCGCCAGGCCAGCATGATCGCCACCGCCAGCAGGCCGGATGGAACCAGCCAGACCGCCGCCAGCCCCAGATGGGTGACGGTTTTAAGAAAGCCCTCGAACTCGCCGCCGATCCGGGCCTTCAACACAAAGGCCAACGGCCGGTCCAGCACGCCATAGCCCAGGACGACGAAGACCGCCGCGTAAACCGTCATCCAGGTCAGCGGCCAGCGCCGGGTCCGCCGCCACTGGCCGGCGACGACGCGCCGCGCCGCAGCGCTCCGCCGCCACCGCTCGGCCACCTCTGACGCCGCGCGTTCCCAGGCTGAAACGATCCGATCGGACGGAGTCACAGCTTGCCCTCCACCGCATAGGCGGTCAGCGTCACCGGCTTGCCGCGTGAATAGTTGAAGCCTCGGACCATGCCCACCACCACTGGCCGGACATTGTTGGCGGCGGCGGCGGCAAAGAAGTCCTTCTCCTCGCGATCAGCCACCAGCGACAGGGCCGCCGGTCCCTTGGTCAGGTTGACGGCGGCATTGGCGCCATTGGTCAGGACGGTGTCGGTACCCAGCAGGAACACCAGACTGGGCTCGGCATAGCCCGCCACCACCACCGCGCCCTGGTGAGGCCGCATGGCCACCAGCTCGGCGGCGGCCCGACTGACGAACAGCATGTCCAGTTGCGGCAATACGCCCTCGAACACCACCTGAAAGGCGGTGACCGCCGTCACCACCACCGCCATGGCGGTGGCGCGCATGCGGCCGCGCAGGGCCAGAATCGCAGTCAACAGGCCGGTGCCGACGATGGCCAGGGCCGAAGGGATGCTCATCAGGGCAAAGCCGTCGGCGAACTGGTGGGGGGCGATCACCACCGCCGCCGCCAACACCAGACAGATCAGGCTCCACAGCCCATACCAGACCTTGGCGCCGCGACTCAGCAGGACCGGCGCGCCACCGATCACCGCCGCCGCCATCAGCAGGCACAGGGCGGGAAAGGCCGGCAGCACGTAATGGGGCAATTTGGTCGGCACGAGTTCGAACATCACCCAGGCGGGAACGACCCAGGCGAAACAGTACCGCACCTCCGGCCGCAGCCGCTCGCGCCATGCGGCGATCAGACCGGGCCACAGCAGCAGCGAGGCGGGCCACATGGTCACCACCGCCAGCGCCAGATAGGTGCCGGGCCAGCCGCCGTGGCTTTCCTGGGCTCCCAGCAACTTGGGCAGCAGATCGCCCTTGATCGCCTCGCCGACAAAGGCCCCGCCGGTGGCCTGCGAGATGGCGACAAACCACGGCGCCGCGATGGAGGCGGCGACGATCACCCCGGTCATGGGTCGCAACCCCACCAGCCAGGCCGCCTGCCTGTCGGCGATCACCAGGGCCAGGATGGTCAGCAGGGTCACGGCGGGAACCACCGGCCCCTTGACCAGGATGGATACGCCGATGGCGACCCAGAACGCCAGCGCCACCCCCATGCCGGGGACGGCCTTGCCCTTGGAGCCCAGATAGAACCGCCCCAGCGCCCCCTGGGCCGCCACGGCGCAGGCCAGCAGCAGCGCGTCGGACTTGGCCTGATGCGCCTCGGCCACCAGGATCAGGCACGACGCCAGCAGCGCCGCCCCCAACAAGGCCGGTTGGCGGCCGAACAGATGGCGGCCGAAAGCAAAGGTCATCAGCACCGCCGCCCAGGCCGACAGGGCCGAAGGCAGGCGATAGGGCCAGATTTCGCGGCTGGCCTTGTCGGAAAACAGGCTGACGCTGGCCGCTTGCAGCCAGTAGGCGCCCACCGGCTTTTTAGCCCGCATTTCCTGCTGGAACTGGATGCGGATGAAGTCGCCGGTCTCCAGCATCTGGCGGGTGGCCTGCACGAAACGCGACTCGTCGCGATCCAGCGGCGGCACCGAAACCAGCCCGGGCAGGTACAAGAACAGGCACAGCAGCGAGAGCAGGAGATAAGGGCGGAATCCGCCGGTCAGTCGTTCCACGTCCTGGTCATCCCGCGTCAATCACTGAACAAGCGGCATCAACAGCACGAAGACCGCCCGCCGGTCAAGGGCCTGAGGCTAACCCAGCAGGAAGAGGATGCCGCCGGTGATGCTGGTAAAGGCGATTCCCACGGCCAGGAGATAGCCGACCGCGGCGACCGTCCGTGCCACCGGCCCCCATTCCCCCGTATGCTCGGAACCCCGATGGGCGCAGGAGTCGAGGTACATGGCGCTGTGAACACTGGACATGGGACACCTCTTCGGAATTGATACGGCCGCAATGCAGCATTAGCAATATTGTATGTGACCTCGGTCAAGAGATCAATCCCGAATTAGAACAACTTCAATCGGCGTCTCCGGCCGCGAACGGCGCCAGATTCGTGATGAATTGGCGGGTGGAGGCGGCCCAGGAAAAGCCCAGGGCATGGGCGCGGCAGGCTCCCGCATCCAGATCGAGGGCGGCCAGCGCCGCCTTGCCCAGATCATCGTCCAGCACGCCCACCGGATTGACGCCGATGACATCGGCCGGCCCCGCCACCGGATAAGCCGCCACCGGCAGGCCGGAAGCCAGGGCTTCCAGCAGCACCAGCCCGAAGGTGTCGGTGCGGCTGGGAAAGACGAACACGTCGCCGGCGGCATAATGGGTCGCCAGATCCTCGCCAAAGCGGGGGCCGGTGAAATGCGCCTGGGGATAGTGCTGTCGCATGGCCTCCAACTGGGGGCCGTCGCCGACCACCACCTTGGCGCCGGGCAGATCGAGCGCCAGAAAGGCCTCGACATTCTTCTCCACCGCGACCCGCCCCACATACAAAAAGATCGGCCGGGGCAGGTCGGCGAACGGACCGTCCCCTCCCCGCGCCTCGGGACGCGGACGAAACACCGCGGTATCGACGCCGCGCGACCAGCGGCGGATGTTTCCAAACCCCCGTCCGGCCAGCTCGGTCTCGATCCCCTCGGTTGCCACCATCACGCAGGACGAGGCCCCATGGAAGCGGCGCATCACCGCATAGGACAATGGCAACGGCACCCGGAACCGGGCCTGGATGTATTCGGGAAAGCGGGTGTGATAGGCGGTGGTGAAGGGCAGCCCCATGCGGATGCAGGCGCGCCGCGCCGCCCAGCCCAGCGGCCCTTCGGTGGCGATATGGACGGCGCAGGGCTGCGCCGCCCGGATCATGCGCGCCACCTTGGCACCGGGGAAAAAGGCCAGCCGGATCTCGGGATAGGTCGGGCAGGCGATGGTGCGGAAGCGATCCGGCGTCACCATCACCACTTCGTGGCCGACAACCTCCAACTCGCTTTTCAGGGTGTCGAGGGTGCGGACCACCCCGTTGACCTGAGGACGCCAGGCATCCGACACGACCAGTATCCGCATTGTTTCAGGCTCCCTCCGGCACCGAACCATCCGCCATCATGGGACTCGCCGTCGCGGTGGAGAACTTGTCCCGATCATGCCAGTGAAGGATCTCCAGCCGACCGTCGAAGTCCTCCACCAGGGCGGTGCAGCTCTCGACCCAATCGCCGTCATTGCAATACAAGACACCGTCCAGCACACGCATCTCGGCATGGTGGATATGGCCGCAGACCACGCCGTCGACGCCGTGGCGGCGAGCCTCGTCGGCCATGGTCTCCTCGAAATTAGCGATGTACTGGACCGCGTTCTTTACCTTGTGCTTCAGATAGGCCGACAGCGACCAATAGGGAAACCCCAGGGCGCGGCGCGCCAGATTGAACCAATGGTTCAGCGCCAGCGCCATGGTGTAGGCCCCATCGCCCAGATGGGCCAGCCATCGGGCATGCGCCACCACCCCATCAAAGGCGTCGCCGTGCAAGATCAGCAGTTGACGGCCATCGGCGGTGCGATGAACGGCGGTGACCGCCACCTGGATGTCGCCCAGTAGCATGCCGTGGTAATCGCGGGCGAACTCGTCGTGATTACCGGGGATGAACAGCACCCGCGTTCCTTTTCGGGCCTTGCGCAGCACCTTTTGGACCACATCGTTGTGGGATTGCGGCCAGTACCACGACTTGCGCAGCCGCCAGCCGTCGATGATGTCGCCGACGAGGTACAGAGTCTCGGACTCGGTATGCCTGAGGAAGTCCAGCAGGTCATCGGCCTTGCACCCACGCGTTCCAAGGTGAAGGTCGGAAATCCAGATGGTCCTGTAACGCCGTTTGATATCCATATTGGCGTTCATCGGTTAGCCATCCGAAGCAAGTTTTTGACAGCTCATGCCTCAACATATAGTCACAGACGCGGAGTCAGTACATGCTTATCAAGCAATATTTTGCAGATTTAATGAATTTGAACAATTACTGTAATATTAAATTCATACAGCCCTGCCGTTCTCCACGATATATACCTCACTCATGAATTCAGAATACATGGCAACACCGGATACAGCCCCGCATGTTCCGACCATCCCCCGCCGCGTGCTGGTCATTCATAATCCCGCCGCCGGCAGTCATAAGCGCCGCCGCCTGCTGGAAGTGATCGAGCGGCTGGAGAGTCTGGGCTGCGTCGTGGTCAGCCGCCAGACCCGCCGGCGGGGCGATGCCGAGGACTTCGCCGCCGAGGCCAGCTCCCAGGAGCACGACGCGGTGATCGCCGCCGGCGGCGACGGCACCGTCAACGAAGTCCTGAACGGATTGGGCCGGGGGGCGGGGGGGCTGGCGCTGGGGGTGATCCCGCTGGGCACCGCCAATGTGCTGGCCTGCGAAATCGGACTCGACCCAAAGAACATCGATCAGATCGCCCGCGCCATCGCCTTTGGCCCGGCCCGTCATGTCCATGTGGCGGTGGCCAATTGCCGCCGCTTCCTGCTGATGGCCGGGGCCGGCCTCGACGCCCATGTGGTGGCCGGGGTCAGCATCGCCTTGAAACGGCGCACCGGCAAGCTGGCCTATGTGGTGGAAAGCCTGAAGCAGGCGGTGGGGTACGACTTCCCAAAGCTGGGCATCCGCGCCGACGGAATCGACTACGAGGGCCGCATGGTGGTCGCCTGCAAGGGCCGCTTTTACGGCGGCCCCTTCATCGCCGCCCCCAACGCCAATCTGGAAACCCCCATGCTGGAAGTCTGCATCCTGCCCAACAGCGGCATTTCCGGCATGCTGCGCTATGGCCTGGCCCTACCCATGGGCAAACTGTCGGAGCTGCCCGAGGTCCAGGTGATCTCGGCCCGCAGCATCCTGATCACCGGGCCGCGCGGCGCTCCCGTCCAGGGCGATGGCGACATCGTCGCCCGCCTGCCCGCCGAGATTTCGGTGGGTGACGACACCGTCGAACTGATCTGCCCGGAATAAATCCGCGGCAGGCATTACATCACCGATCCCCCAGGAATGCCGAGGTCTGGCGCACCGCCTCGGCCAGCCCGACCTTGACCGGTTCCACGCCGCCGGGAAAGGCCCCGAACAGCCGCGACGGCATCATGGGGTCCAGCAGCACGAAGACGCCATGGTCGCCGGCGCGACGGATCAAGCGCCCGAACGCCTGCTTCAGCCTGAGGCGGGTGATCATGTCGTCGTAGGAGCGGCCACCGAACTCGGCGCGGCGCGCCTTGTGCAAGATATCGGGACGCGGCCACGGCACCCGGTCGAAGACGATCAGGCGCAGCGAGCGACCGGGCACATCGACCCCGTCGCGAACCGCGTCGGTTCCCAACAGGCAGGCCTCCTCCTCGGCGCGAAAGATATCGACCAGGGTGGCGGTGTCCATATTGTCCACATGCTGGGCCAACAGCGGAATACCGGCATCCTCCAACGGGCAGCTGATACGCTTGTGCACAGCCTTCAGCCGCGAGATGGCGGTGAACAGGCCCAGCCCGCCGCCGCCGGCCGCCAGGAACAGCTCACGATAGGCCGAGGCCACCTGATCCATGTCGTCCTTGCGCACATCGGTGACGATCAGAACCTTGGTCTGGGTCGGATAGTCGAACGGCGACGCCACCACCGCCCGCAGGGCCGGTTGGGGCAGGTGGACGGCTCCGGTGCGGCGTTCGGCGACGCGCCAGTCGGCCTCGGTATCGCCCGAGCCGTCGCGCAGCGTCGCCGAGGTGACCACCACCCCATGGGATGGCCCCACCACAGCCTTGGCGAAAGGAATGGTGGGATCGACCCAGTGACGGTGCATACCCACGTCGACGTCGCGGCCAAGGATACGGTCCACCGACAACCAGTCAACGAATTGCCGCGCGATTCCGCCCTCGCACAATGTGGACAGCATAGCCTTCCAGCCGGCCAGCGGCAGCAGGGCGCGGCGCTCGATAGAGCGGCAGATGCCCTCGATGCGCGAGCGGGTGGCGGATTCCAGCTCGGCGGCTTCGTCGTCCAGGATGCCGGCCAGCGATTTTTGCAGCACCTGAAGCGGCACCCCCAGCCGTCCGACCGCATTGGCCAGTTCGGCCGCCGCCTCGACCAGCCCATCCACCGGCGGCTGGGTCTCGGTCTCCAGGCTGAAGGGGGAATCCGAGCCGTTGGTCCGGGCATAGACCTGCTGGCGCACCAGGGCCAGAAAGGTTTCGGCCGGTCCCTGGGGCTCGCCCTCCGTCAGGCGGGTCAGCCAGCCGGGACCGGGCAGGGCGCGCGCCGCCGTCAGCGCCTGCTCCAGCGCCAACACCGCGTCCTCGGAATGACCCACCAGATCCTCGGTGCGGCGATGCAGGCCACGGGCGCGCGACCGCGCCGCCATATCGCCTTCCGGCCCCAGCAGCCAGCGCCGCAGCTCGGCCGCCTCCATGCCGGTGAGATGGGCCGAAAACGCCGAATCGGCGGCGTCGAATACGTGGTGGCCTTCGTCGAACACCGTGCGGGTCGGCATAGCGCCGTCATCCAGCCCACCCAGCGCCGCCTGGATCATCACCAGGGCGTGGTTGGCGACCACGATGTCGGCGCGCCGCGCCCGGCGGATCGAACGCTCGATGAAGCATTTGCGGTAATGAAAGCAGGCCGAGAAGATGCACTCGCCCCGACGGTCGGCCAGCCCCATGGTCCGGGTCCGCCCCAACAGCTCCACCAGCCAGGCGGGGAAGTCGCCGCCCACCATGTCGCCATCGCGGGTCGCCAGCACCCAGCGGGCCAGCAGCCCGGTGGCGGCGGCGTCATGATTGCGGCCGCGGCTGACCAATTCCTCAAAATTCAGCAGGCAGACATAATTCTCGCGGCCCTTGCGGATCACCACCTTGCGCGCCTTATCCTGGGGCAGCGGAAACAGGCGCTCCAGCTCGGTATCCAGCTGGCGTTGCAGGTTGCGGGTATGGGTCGAGATCCAGACCGGCGCCAGATTCTTCTCGGCCCACAGGCTGGCGGGGGCGATATAGCCCAGCGTCTTGCCGGTGCCGGTCCCGGCCTCGGCCAGCACCATGCGCGGTTCGCCCTCCTTGTCGCGCGGCAGAAAGGCCTGAGTGACCGCCGAGGCGTAATCCGCCTGACTGGGGCGCTGCTCGGCTCCCTCGCCCAGAATGGCGGCCAGCCGGGTCCGGGTTTCGGCGGGATCGACCGGAATGCTGCCGGCCGGCGGTTCGGGGGCGAATTCGCTCCATTCCGGCAGGCGCTCCCACACCCGCGCCGCGCCGCCGCCGCGCCCGGAATCGCCCTCGACCCCCAGGGCTGCCAGCACCGCGTTGCCCCAGCCCCAACCGCCGCGCGCCATCATCCAGGCCAGACCGCGCGTGTCCACCACCCGCGCCGCCTTGTCGGCGGCGGCGGTGGCTGCCAGTTCCTCCAGCAGGCGGCGGACGACGGTCAGCAGCGCCTCGGCCTCGTCCTCCAGATCCACCGGGCGCGGCAGCCCCACCGCCTCGGCCACCCCGCGCGGAGTGGGCAGGCAAAAGCGGGCCGGCCGCACGAAGGCGAACAGCTCCAAGACATCCAGCCGCAAAAAATCCTCAAGCCCCAGCTTGGTCGCCACCGCCGGCCCATGGCAGACCAGCGGCGACTCGTTGCGGGCGAACCGCGCCGCCTGGGCCAGCGACAACCGCTTGAACTCGCCATCCGTTCCCAGCACCACGGCGCCGCGAACTCCCGTCACCAAGACCGGAGCATGGGGCAGGACAATGTGAGAGCCGTTGGACATGGCCGGCACAGTACAGAGAGAACGGACAGGGGACAAGCCGCCCTATTTGCCGAACAGATCGCTATGGGAGCCGAGGCGGACCAGCTGCCACCCAAGGCATGATCCCGATTCCGCAGAGGTAATGGAGTATCCGAGGCCAGCAATTGCAAGATCGGCGGCAGCAGATCGTCGATGTCGCGGTGGCGCGGCGCCCCCGCACCCGGCGAAAACCGCGGCGGAAAGCCCCGGTCGTCTTAATCCGGCGCATTCATGTCGGCCATGAGATCGCAAATCGCCCCGTCGAGCCTCTTCCATGGCGGCAACGGTCTCGGCATTTCGTTCGCGACCCGAAGCAGCATCATTCGAATGGTGTCGGACAGCGACAGGCCCATTTCCGCCAAGCCCGCACCACGGATTCCGTCGCAGCCATCAAAACCTCTACCTACCTGTGTCGCCACAAGACATCCCTTGTCAATCGCTCCTACCGCACCGCCGCCACCCGGCCCTCGACCTGGGGGAAAACGGTGGGATGGGTGGACAGGTAATCGGCCACCACATTGGCCAGCAGGGGGCCGCCGCTGGCATCGACCACCACGGTGGCGGCCTTCAGCGCGCCGTAGTCGTCGCCGCCACCGCCGAGATAGTCGGTGGTGGCAAGACGATAGACCCGTTCGGGCTCCAGCGGCTTGCCCGCCACCCCGGCCGCGACGATGCGGCCGCCGGCCGGCTTGGCGGAATCGTAGGCGATGGTCAGGCCGGAGACTTGCGGAAAGCGCCCGGCCTTGGCCTCCACCGCCGACAGGCCGTGTTCCAGCACCGCCAGAAGTTGCTTGCCGGTGATGTCCAAGGCCATCACCGCGTTGCCGAACGGCATCTCGGCCAGGATATGGCGGCGGGTCAGCTTCGTGCCGGGTGAGTATTCCCGGTTGCCCCGCAGGCCGCCGCCATTGATCAGCGCCACATCGGCCTTGAAGTGAGCCCGCAGCGCATCGGCGAACAGATTGCCGATGGCGGACTCGGCACCGCGCACCGCCCCGGTACGGCTGTCCATGGCGGTGGCCAGAGTGGTCAGCGGCACCTCCAACGCCTCGCCCAGCAGGCCGTCCACCCGGGCGACCAGGGGGGCAAGCTTGGGACTGGGCAGCGCGCCGGCCACCTGGACAAAGCGCCAGCCCAGCGGCGAGACCTTGACCGGGCCGGTCTTGCCGGAATCGGGACGATCCACCAGCATCTCGACCTCGGCCAGCCAATGGGCGTCGTGGCCGGCCTTCACCACCAGGGCGCCATCCTCCTTGATGCTGAGGGGGTCGTGGTCATGGCCGCCCAGGATCAGGTCGATGCCCCGGATGTCTTGCGCCAGCCTGCGGTCATCGGCGATGTCCTGGTGAGTCAGGGCCACCACCACCTCGGCCCCCTGGTTGCGCAATTCGGCCGCCATGGCCCGCGCGGCGGCGGCCTCGTTGGTAAAGGCGACGCCCTCGGCCGGGGCCAGACGAGAAGTCTGACCGGTCAGTATACCAAGAAAACCGACCTTGACCCCGCCGATCTCGGCCAGCACCGAGGGGACCATGCCGCCGAACGGCTTGCCGTCGGCCCCCAGCACATTGGTGCCGATCCAGGGGAAGCGGGACTCGGCGATCCGGGCCGCGAAATTGGCCGCGCCGAAGTCGAACTCATGATTGCCCGGCACCGCCGCCACCGGCGCCAGGGTGTTGAAGAACTCCACCATGTGAGCGCCCTTGGTGATATTGGACGCCAAGGCGGGACTGAGCAGATCACCGCCGAAGGTGAACGCCGTGTTGGGGATGCGCTCGCGCATGTCCTCCAGCCGGGTCAGCAACTCGGCCAGCCCCCCCTTGCCGTTGACCGCCTTGTACTCATAGATATCGTTGACGTGCAGAAAGGTCAGCCGCACCTGCTCGGCCCATGCTCCGCCCGCCCATAGCAGCGTCGCCGCCGCCGCCATCATCCGTACTGTCACCATGCCCATGACTCACCCCCGACCGTGTCGGGCGTCAGTGTGCCCTGACCGCGGCCGCGACGGAAGGCCCGAGGCGCTTTGCGCCGGGGCTCCGTTGCGCTATTCTACCTGAGGATGGGATGGGAAGTTTCATGGACGACGATCTTTACCGCAAGGGTCAGCAGACCCGACGGGAAATCCTTGGCGACGCGCATGCCGACCGGGTCGCCGCCAACCTGGACGACGCCACGAGGCCGTTTCAGGATCTGATCACCCGCTATGGCTGGGGAGAGGTGTGGTCGCGCCCCGGCCTGGACCGCCGGACCCGCTCCATGCTGACCCTGGCCATGCTGACCGCCCTCAACCGCCCCGCCGCCATCAAGCTGCACCTTCGCGGCGCCCTCAACAACGGCGTAACCGAGGCCGAAATCGTCGAGGTCCTGTTGCAGGCCGCCATCTATTGCGGCGCTCCGGCGGCGGAGGAAAGCCTTCGCCTCGCCCGCGAGATTTTCGCCGAGCCCCAGGACGGGTAAGAACCTTCCCGGACGGTTTCAAATGGACCCGTTCGATGCATCAATATATCATTGGCTTTATCCGAAGTTCAGCAGGGGCGTTATTCTTTGATTGGGGAGTCGGGTACTACGACCCACACTCTAAACACGAAGTGCTTCCGACCCGCCGGTGTCTCCCGGTGATGGACGGGACTCTCCCCGTGCCGCCGCCGCCGCGCGCGGCGCATCTGCACCCCAGGGCGATCTTGTGGGGCATGGTCGGGCTGTATATTCTTGTCTTGTTGCTGTTCGGCGGCTTTTCCACTTGGCGGGACTATAACGCCAGCCTGGATGACGCCGAAATGAACGCCACCAATTACGTCAATCTGCTAGAGGAGCACGCCAAGCGCTCGCTGGAAGGCGCTGACCTGATCCTGCAACGCCTGCTGGACCGGGTCACCGCCAAGGGGTTCGAAGCGGTGGCGCGATCGCAAGAGGACTGGCAGGTCATCGAGGCGGCCGCCACCTCGTCGCCCCAGACCGGGGCTTTGTACCTGATCGACGCCGAGGGCAATCTGCGCCTCACTACCCGAGGCTATCCGATTCTACGGGCAACCTCCTTCGCCGATCGCGACTTCTTCACCGCCATGAAGGAGGGAGCGGGCCAGCCCTTCGTCAGCCACTCGTTCTTCGAGCCCGGCACCGGCAGGCCCTGCTTCGCCATCGCGCGGCGCATCTCCCTCGCCGGTGGCGAATTCGGCGGCGTCGCGATCGCCACGGTCGAAAGCGACTATTTCCGCGAATTCTACAGCGCCCTGGGCTTCAGCGAGCACGTGGCCTTTGGCGTCTACAGGCACGACGGCGCCATCCTGGTCCGCTATCCCATGGTCAACGCCGATATCGGCCGGACCATCCCCGCCAACGCGCCGCTGCTGCAACTGCTGCCGACCAAGCCGATCGGCGCTTTTCGGGCCGTCTCCACCTATGACGCCTTCCACCGCATCGTGTCGTACCGCAAGGTCGACAACCCGGCCATCATCCTATGGGTGGCCACCACCGAGGAAGACGCCCTGGGCGGCTGGCGCAACCGGCTGATCCGCAATTCCGCCCTGGCCCTGGCCAGCATCCTGGCCCTGATCGCGCTGTCGCGGCTGGCCACGCGGGGAATTCAGCGCGAAGAGCGCACCGCCGCCAAACTGGCGGCCCTGTTCGAACTGTCGCCCATCGGCATGGTCCGGACCGCGCTGAACGGACGCTTTATCGAGGCCAACCCGGCCTTTCTCGACATGGTCGGCCTATCATCGGACGACCTCGGCCGGATCGGCCGGGTCGACATGACTCCCGACGGCTATGCCGCCGACGATAACCGCCAGCTGAAAACCCTGCGCGAACAAGGTCGCTACGGCCCCTATGAAAAGGAATACATCCACAAATCCGGCCGTCATGTGCCGGTCAGCCTCAACGGCGCCCTGGTCGCCGACGGCATGGGGGAGCCCTATATCTGGTCGATCATCGAAGACATCACCGCCCGCAGGCAGGCCGAGGCCTCGACCCAGCTGGCGGCCAGCGTGTTCGACAACACGGTCGAGGCCATCGTCATCACCGCCCCCGACGCCACCATCCTGTCGGTCAATCCCGCATTCACCGCGATCACCGGATACACGGCGGCAGAGGTCATCGGCCGGCGGCCCAGCCTGTTGAAGTCGAACCGCCACAGCGAGGCCTTCTACCAGGAAATGTGGGACGCCCTGCTGACCAGGGGCCTGTGGCAAGGGCAGATTTGGAACCGCGACAAGAATGGCGAGTTCTATCTGGCGTGGCAGACCATTTCGGCGGTGACCGACTCCCAGGGCAAGGTCCTGCGCTTCGTCTCGCTGTCCAGCGATATGACCGAACTGCACCTCAAGAACGAGCAGATCCGCCACCAGGCCTACCACGACGCCCTGACCGGCCTGCCCAACCGGCTCTTGCTCCAGGACCGCCTGAATCAGGCCATCGAGGTCGCCAAGCGGGAAAAGGCCGAACTGGCGGTGATGTTCATCGACCTCGACCGCTTCAAACTGGTCAATGACAGCCTCGGCCACGAAGCCGGCGACCACCTGCTGATGGAAGTCTCGCTGCGCCTGCAAGAACGGCTGCGCAAAGGCGACACCATCGCGCGACTGGGCGGCGACGAGTTCGTGGTGGTGCTGTCCTTCGCCGACTCCCTGGGCGAGGTCGGCGAGGTCGCGGAATCCATCATCGAACGGTTCCGCGTCCCCGTCATCGTCGCCGAACACGAGATGCACGTCACCGCCAGCATCGGCATCGCCATGTTCCCGCGCGACGGCGACGATACCGGCACCTTGATGCGTAACGCCGATACCGCCATGTACGGGGCCAAGGATTCGGGCCGCAACACCTTCCGCTTCTTCGACGCCGCCATGAACGCCGAGGTGGTCGAGCGCCTCAATCTGGAAGAGGCGCTGCGTCGGGCCTTGGAAAACCGCGAATTCGTCCTTTACTACCAGCCCAAGGTCAACCTGCGCGAGGGCGGCGTCTCCGGCGCCGAGGCGCTGATCCGCTGGGTCAGTCCCGAGCGCGGTCTGGTGCCGCCGAACCTGTTCATCCCGCTGGCCGAGGAAACCGGCCTGATCATGGAAATCGGCGCCTGGGTGCTGGAGGAGGCTTTCCGCCAGACCGCCGACTGGGTGATGCGCGGCCTGCCGCCATTGAAGGTGGCGATCAACGTCTCCGCCAGACAATTCCTCGACCCCGGCTTCGCCGACAAGATCGCCGGCCTGCTGACCGGCCACGGCCTGGACCCCGCCCTGATCGAGATCGAACTGACCGAAAGCGCCGTGATGGCCGAGCCCGACCGTGCCGTGGCCCATATGTTGCGCCTGCGCGCCCTGGGCATCGGCGTGGCGGTCGACGATTTCGGCACCGGCTATTCCAGCCTCAGTTACCTGAAGCGGCTGCCGCTGACCACGGTCAAGATCGACCGCTCATTCGTGTCCGGCGTCGATCTGGCCCCCGATAACGCCGCCATCGTCGGCGCTATCCTGGGGCTGGCCGAGGCGCTTCACCTTGAGGTCGTTGCCGAGGGCATCGAGACCGAGGGCGAAGAACGCTACCTGATCACCGCCGGCTGCCCCATCGCCCAGGGCTATCGCTACGCCAGGCCGCTGCCCCCCGACGCCTTCGAGACGTGGCTGGCCGAATATCGGGACTCTCCTCCTCCGCTCGTGGAGGCAAAGGGCCGCGACAAGGCCCGCGCCTTGCGATTGACGCGCGCCCCCCGACAGGACTAGCTTCCCGCTCTTGTTGTCCTATACGGAAAGTCTCTTGCCATGTCCGATCTCAGCTCTCTCGCCCGCTCCGCCACCGCCTGGCCGTTCCAGGAGGCCCGCGCCCTGCTGGACGAACGGTTGAAGGGCAAGAAACCGGAAAAGGGCTACGTCCTGTTCGAGACCGGCTATGGCCCGTCGGGCCTGCCCCATATCGGCACCTTTGGCGAAGTGGCGCGGACCACCATGGTTCGGCGCGCATTTTCCATCCTGGCGCCCGAGATCCCCACCCGCCTGTTCGCCTTCTCCGACGACATGGACGGACTGCGCAAGGTGCCCGACAACATCCCCAATCAGGAGATGGTCCGCCAGCATCTGGGCAAGCCGCTGACCCGCATTCCCGACCCGTTCGGCACCCATGAGAGCTTTGGCCACCACAATAACGCCCGGCTGCGCAGCTTCCTCGATACCTTCGGCTTCGAGTACGAGTTCCAGTCCGCCACCGACTGGTACATGTCGGGCCGGTTCGATCAGGCCCTGCTGGGGGTGCTGCGCCACTATGACGACGTCATCAACGTGGTGCTACCGACCCTGGGGCCGGAGCGCCGCGCCACCTATTCACCGTTCCTGCCGGTCTGCCCCAAGACCGGAGTGGTGTTGCAGGTGCCGGTGGTCGAGCGCAACCTGGACGCCGGCACGATTGTATACAAGACCGAGGACGGCGCTCTGGTCGAGACCCCGGTCACCGGCGGACACTGCAAATTGCAGTGGAAGGCCGACTGGGGCATGCGTTGGGTGGCGCTGGGCGTCGATTACGAGATGAGCGGCAAGGACTTGATTCCCTCGGTCCAGCTGTCGACCCGCATCGCCACCATCCTGGGCGGCAAGCCGCCCATGAACCTGACCTATGAACTGTTCCTCGACGATCAGGGCCAGAAGATTTCAAAGTCCAAGGGCAACGGGCTGGCGGTGGAGGACTGGCTGAAATACGCCCCCCAGGAAAGCCTCGCCCTGTTCATGTATCAAAAGCCCAAGACCGCCAAGCGGCTGTATTTCGACGCCATCCCGCGGGTGGTGGACGATTACCTGACCTTCCTGGGCAAATTCCCGGCCGAGGACGACGCCAAGCGGCTGGACAATCCGGTTTGGCATATCCACGCCGGCAAGCCGCCGGCCGAGGACGCCCATCTGTCGTTCAACATCTTGATGAATCTGGTCAGCGTCTGCCATTCGGAAGACCCCGCTGTGATGTGGGGCTTCATCCAACGTTACGCCCCCGGCGCCGCGCCGGAAACCGCGCCGATCCTGAACGGGTTGGTGGGCTATGTCATCGCCTATTACCGCGATTTCGTGAAGCCCAACAAAACCTACCGCAAGGCGACGCCGGACGAGGCCCAGGCCTTCGCCGAACTTAAGGCCGGTCTGGAGACGCTCGGCCCCGACGCCACCGCCGAGGATATCCAGAATCTGGTCTACGAAATCGGCAAGCGCCCCTGCTTCACCGACCTTAAAAGCTGGTTCAAGACCTGCTACGAAGTGCTGCTGGGCAACGACCAGGGACCGCGCATGGGCAGCTTCATCAAACTGTTCGGCATCGCCGAGACCATCGCCCTGCTCGACAAGGCGATCAAGGGCGAGGATATGTAAAACCATACCCGCCAAGGCCGGGGCCTTGGCGGGTATGGCCCGGTTCTACCCCGCCATGCCGGCAGAGACTTCCGCCGGGCTGGCCGGACGGACGGCGGCAACGGTGCAGGAGAAATCCAGCACCACGCCGGCCAGCGGGTGATTGCCGTCCAGCACCACCTTGCCATCGGCGATATCGGTGACGTGGAACAGCCGCATCTCGGCCTCGTCGCCGCCCTCGGGCATGCCTTCGAGAACGGCGCCGACCTCCAGCCCCTCGGGGAAGGCGTCCAGCGCCTCGATCTGAACCAGGTCGGCGTCGTATTCGCCAAAGGCCTCGGCCGGCTCCAGCCGGATGGTGACGGCATAGCCGACCGCCTTGCCCTCCAGATCCTCCTCGATCTTGGCGAACAGCCCTTCATAGCCGCCGTGCAGATAGGACATCGGCTCGGTTCCGGCGTCGATCAGCTGACCGTCGGAATCGGTGACTTTGTAATCGAGGGTAACGACGGTATCGCGGGCGATGCTGACGGTCATGATGGGGACTCTCCGTTTTTCTTGCCTCCGATCCGAGGCTCCTGGCCTCGGATCAGGCGAATGATGTTGGCCTTGTGTCGGTAAAAGCCGAGAACCGCCAGACCGGCGGCCATGACGGCGTATTGGGGGCCAGCGAAATACAGCGCGAAACCCGGTGAGAGCGCCAACCCCACCAGCGCCGCCAACGACGAAAAGCGGAAAATCGCCGCCGTCACGATCCAGGTGGCGCAGCAGGCCAGCCCCACCGGCCAGGACGCCGCCATCAGGGTGCCGAAGGTGGTGGCGACGCCCTTGCCGCCCTTGAAGCCCAGCCAGACCGGAAAGTTGTGACCGAGCACGGCGGCGAAGCCCGCCACCGGCACGGCATCGCGGCCCAGCACCCACCAGGCCAGCCCGACGGCGATGGCCCCCTTGCCGCCGTCCAGCAGCAAGGTGGCGAGCGCCAACCCCTTGTGGCCGGTGCGCAGCACATTGGTGGCGCCGATATTGCCCGATCCGATCGCCCGGATATCGCCCAGCCCGGCAAGGCGGCACAGCACCAGCCCAAACGGAATGCTGCCCAGCAGATAGCCGGCTGCGGCGGCCGCCAAAATCTCAACCATCATGGGTGTACACCGTGCGGCCATCGACCACGGTCCGCATCACCATGCCCTGAACCGGGCGGTCGTCGAACGGTGAATTCTTAGACTTGGAACGGAACTTCTTGGCCTCGACCTTCCAGCCGCGCGCGGGGTCGAACAGCACCAGATCGGCCGAAGCCCCCACCTTCAGCCGTCCCGCCGCCAGACCGAGAATGCCGGCCGGGGCCGAGGTGATCAGCCGCAGCGCCTCGGGCAGGCCGAGATGGCCGTTATGGGTCAGCTCCAGGGTGATGGCCAGCAAGGTCTCCAGCCCGACGCCGCCGAACTCGGCCGCCGCGAACGGCACCCGCTTGGAGTCCTGGTCCTGCGGTGCGTGGTCGGAGGCGACCGCGTCGATGGTGCCGTCCTTCAGGCCCGCCACCACCGCCTGACGGTCGGTCTCGGACCGCAGCGGCGGCGACAGCTTGGCGAAGGTGCGATAGTCGCCCACCGCCAACTCGTTCAGGGCGAAATAAGGCGGCGCGGTGTCGCAGGTGACCGGCAGGCCCTTGGCCTTGGCCTTGCGAATGACCTGGATCCCCTCGGCGGTGGAGACATGGGCGGCGTGGTAGCGGCCGCCGGTGATCGCCACCAGCCGCATGTCGCGCTCCAGCATGATCGCCTCGGCCGCCGCCGGGATGCCCGACAGGCCCATGCGGGTGGCGATCTCGCCCTCGGCCATCATGCCGCCCTCGGCCAGCGAGGGTTCCTCCGGATGCTGAACGATCAGCAGGCCGAAGGTGGCTGCGTAGGACAGGGCGCGCCGCATCAGCTGGGCGTTGCGAATCGCCTTGACCCCGTCGGTGAAGGCCAGGGCGCCGGCCTCGGCCAGCATGCCCATCTCGGACAGTTCCTTGCCCTCCAACTGCTTGGAAGTGGCGGCATAGGGATAGACCTTGGCCAGCCCGATCTTGCGGGCGCGGCGCGCCACGAACTCCACCGTGGCGACATCGTCGATCACCGGCGTGGTGTTGGGCAGGCAGACCATGGAGGTGACGCCGCCGGCCACCGCCGCTTCGCCCGCCGACTTCAGGGTTTCCTTGTGCTCCTCGCCCGGCTCGCGCAGCTGCACCCGCATATCGACCAGACCGGGGGCGAGGCACAGGCCGTGGCAGTCCACCACCTCCATCCCCGAGGGCACGCCGCCCTGGAACAGGCCGGGGCCGACATCGGCGATAGTCTCGCCATTGATGAGCAACGCGCCCTTGGCGTCCAGCCCCGAGGCCGGATCGACCAGACGGGCGTTGACATAGGCCACCAGGCCCTTGGAATCACGGGCGGCCATCAGGCGGCTCCTTCGGAACGGGGCAGGCCTCGGGTCAGCAGATCCAGGCAAGCCATGCGGACCGCCACGCCCATCTCCACCTGCTCGCGGATCAGTGAGCGTTCCACGTCGTCGGCCACGTCGGAATCGATCTCGACGCCGCGATTCATCGGGCCGGGATGCATGATCACCGCGTCAGGCTTGGCCAAGGCCAGCTTTTCGCGATCCAGACCGAAGAAGTGGAAGTATTCGCGGATCGAGGGGATGAAATTGCCGCGCATGCGCTCGTTCTGGATGCGCAGCATCATGATGACATCGACGCCGTCGAGCCCCTTCCTCATATCGTGGAACACCTCGACCCCCAGCCGGTCCACCGCCGATGGCAGCAAGGTGCGCGGCCCGATCAGGCGGACCGAGGCCCCCATGGCGTTGAGCAGGTAGATGTTGGAGCGCGCCACCCGCGAATGCAGCACGTCGCCGCAAATGGCGACGGTCAGGCCCGACAGCTTGCCCTTGCGCCGGCGGATGGTCAGGGCGTCCAGCAGCGCCTGGGTGGGATGCTCGTGACTGCCGTCGCCGCCGTTGATAACGGCGCAGTTGACCTTCTCCGACAGCAGCTTGACCGCGCCCGAATCGGGATGGCGCACCACCAGCACCTCCAGATGCATGGCATTCAGCGTCATGGCGGTGTCGATCAAGGTCTCGCCCTTCTGCACGCTGGACCCGGCCGACTGCATGTTGATGACGTCGGCGCCCAGGCGCTTGCCCGCCAGCTCGAAGCTGGTGCGGGTTCGGGTCGAGTTCTCGAAGAACAGGTTGATGACGGTGCGACCGCGCAGCAGGTTCTTGCGCTTGTCATTGGAACGATTCTGCTCGACATAGCCTTCGGCCAGGTCGAGCAGCATGGTGATCTCGGTCGGCCCCAAACCCTGGATGCCGAGGAGATGCCGGTGCGGGAAGCGGGCGTCTGTCATGATGAGCGAACTATATGGCGACACGGCCCGAACGGCAAGATGGAGGGTGAATTCTAAACCGATACCCGGTTGCGCCCACCGTGCTTTGCCCGATACAGGGCGGCATCGGCCTGGGCGATCAGCGCCTGGACCGCGTCGTCGCCTCCCAGGCTGGCGACCCCGATGCTGACCGAAACCTCCGCCGCCGTTCCGGAGGCGGCATGAGGGAGATGCCGCGCGGCGACCTCCTCCCGCAACCGCTCCGCCAGCGACCGGGCCGGATCGAGACCGCAGGCGGGAAGAATAACGGCGAATTCCTCGCCGCCATAGCGGGCCACCACCTCCCCCGGCCGCCTGGCGATCTCGGCCAGGGCCGCCGCGACGGCGCGCAGACAGTCATCGCCAGCCTGATGGCCATAATGGTCGTTGTAACGCTTGAAATGGTCCACATCGATCATCAGCAGGGACAGCGGCGTCCCGGCCCGACAGGCGCGCCGCCATTCCTGTTCCAGCGCGGCATCGAAGGAGCGGCGATTGGCGATGCCGGTCAAGCCGTCCACCGCGGCAAGCCGGTGCAACAGATCGGTCCGCTGCTTCAAGGTGAGGTGAGTCCGGACCCTGGCGCGAACGATGGGCGGACTGAGCGGCTTGGTGATGAAATCCACCGCCCCCAGGTCGAGGGCTCGGGTCTCGCTCTCCATGTCGCTATGAGCCGTCACGAACAAAATCGGCAAATCGGCGAAGGCGGGATCGCACTTGATGGCGGCGCAGACGTCGAAGCCGGACATGCCCGGCATCTCGGCGTCCAGCAAGACCAGATCGGGCTGATCCCGCCGGACCATGGCCAGCCCGTCCTCGCCGCTGGTGGCAAAGAAAATCTCCCCGAAATCCTGAAGAATGCGGGTCAACAGCCGGATGGTGCCGGTCTCGTCGTCGATGATCAGCAGGCGGGGGGCTGCGTCAGGGCCGAGCATCGACGGTCCGTTCCAGCCACTGGCGCAAGATGGCGGCCGCCTCGGGGAAGTTCAGGTCCAAGATGGCCGCGCCAAGCCGGGTCGCCGTGTCGGGATCAAAGCCGCTCCGCAACGTATCGAACAGATCCAGCGCCGCCATGCTGCGCGCCTCCAGCCCCTTGAGCAAATCCAGAGCCGCAGAGCGCGACGCCGGTGCGAAGGGCTGCGTCACGGCGGCGTTGGCCGCCAGGACGGGCCGACCGGCCGAGGCAAGATCTCCCAAGGCTCCCGCCAGCGCGTCGAGCAGATCCGGAACAACGTCCGCCTTATCGTCCTTGATGGCGGCCTCGACGACCGAGGCCAGTCTTGCCACCTCGACAGCGGCGATATTGCCGGCCGCCCCGCGCAGGGTATGCAGCAAGCGGGCGGCGGCGTCCGCCTTACCGGCGGCCAGATCGTCGCGGACCCGGGCCGCCGCGTCGGCGAACTGATCGATCACCCGAGCCAGCAGCGAGCGGAACAAATCCCCGTCGCCCCCCAGACGCATCATCGCCTGACGCATGTCGATGCCGGCGACGTCGGGCGGCGGCGCGACCACGGTATCGGCGGGCTTGCCGGCCGGCGGCGCAGCCACATGACGCAAGATGGACTGAACCATCTGGTCCACATCAAACGGCTTGGCGATGAAATCGTTCATGCCGGCGGCATGGGCGCGGCCCCGCTCGCTCTCCAGCGCCCCGGCGGTCAAAGCGATCACCGGCAGATCGGTCAGGCCAAGGTCGCGCCGAATCCGGCCGGTCGCCTCGTATCCGTCCATCACCGGCATCTGCACATCCATCAGCACGACATCGAACGCGGTGGGAGAGGCCGCCAGCAGACCGACCGCCTGAGCGCCGTCCGAAGCGACGCTGACCACCGCATCTTCCAATTCGAGCACCCGGCGGGCAACATCCTGGTTGATGGCGTTATCTTCGACCAGCAACAGACGCAAACCGGACAACCGAGGCCCCTTGGCCGGCCTCGCCACGGCGTCGATGATCCGAATGCCGGGACTGGCGCGCCGCGCGCGGGCCTCGGCCACGCTGTTGAACAGGGACGAGCCGGTGATCGGCTTGGTCAACAGCGCATCGATAGTGTCGGCGCCGTCCGAACGCAGCAGATCCTCGCGATTGCCGGCGGTCACCATGATGACAATGGGAGCGTTCCTGAGGCCGGGAGTGGCGCGGACGCTCTGACTGACGGCGAGCCCGTCCCGATCCGGCATCTTCCAGTCCAGCACCAGGACATCGAAGGGGTCGTCGCCGCCCTGCCGGCTTTGCGCCAGAGTCAGGGCCTCGTCCCCGGAACCGACCGCCTCCGGACGCCAGCCCAACGCCCGAACGGTATCGACAATGATGGCGCGGGCGGCATCGTGATCGTCGGCGATCAGAATATTCAGGTCACGGAGAGGGCCGGCCGCATTTTCGATCGGCTCGCCGATGCCCAGCGGAACGGTGAAGCGGAAGGTGCGGAAGGTGCTGCCCCGCCCCGGTTCGCTGACGACCTCCATGGCGCCCCCCATCATCTCGACCAGCCGCTTGCTGATGGCCAGCCCCAGCCCCGACCCGCCATAACGCCGGGTGGTTGAGCTGTCGGCCTGGGTAAAGGCGTCGAACAACAAGGAAAGATTGTCGGCGGCAATGCCTATTCCGGTGTCGCTGACAGTGAAACTCAGCACAGCCCGATCCGATGATTCGCCCCTCTCGGCCGCCACCGTAAGACCGACCTCGCCCGACTCGGTAAATTTGATGGCGTTGCCCAGCAGGTTGATCAGAATTTGCTGTAGGCGGAGCGCGTCGCCGATCAGATCCAAGGGTGTCCCCGGAACGACGCGGATCATCAGTTCGAGATCCTTGGCCCCGGCATTGACCGTCATGATCGTGGCCAGCGCGTCCAGCAGATCGCTCAGACGGAACGGGGCCTGTTCCAGCTCCAGCCGTCCCGCCTCCACCCTGGAAAAATCCAGGATGTCGTTGATGATCGACAGCAACGACCGGCCAGAGGCCGTGATCTTGTTGGCGTAGTCCCGCTGATGCGGCGGCAGCGGTTCGCGCTCCAGCAAATGAGCCAGCCCCAGGATGGCGTTCATGGGGGTACGGATCTCGTGGCTCATATTGGCCAGGAATTCGCTTTTGGCGCGGTTGGCCCGCTCCGCCTCGGTCTTGGCGGCGGCCAAGGCCCGTTCATTGTCGCGAATGGCGGTAATGTCCCAATTGACCCCGATCATCCGGACCGGGGCGCCGGTCGAGTCGTGCTCGACCATGGCGGCGGCGTGGATATGGCGAATCTCGCCGCCGGGCGTCACGACCCGGAACTCCGTATCGAACTCGGCCTCGCCCTTGATGGCGGCCGCCAAAGCCGCTTCGCTCGGACCGAGATCGTCCGGATGACAGGCCGAGCGCCACATCTCGTAGGTGTTGGCGACGGTATCGGGCGTCAGGCCGTAAAGCTGGAACATCCGGTCATCCCAGACCAGCCGCTGGCTGGTCAGGTCGTATTCCCACACGCCGATCCCGCCGGCCCGCGTCGCCAGGGACAGGCGCTCCGACAGATTGCGCGCCTTGTTCTCCGCCTCCTTCAGCGGCGTCACGTCGCTGACCAGCACGAAGAAGCCGGCCACGACGCCCTGCGTGTTGATATCGGGAATATAGTGCGCCCAAGTGTGGCCGATACTGCCGTCGGCCTTGGTCAGACTGCGTTCGAAGTTCTGCCGCTCTCCGGCCAGGACGCCCCGGATATAGGGTTCGTTCATGGCGAACAGGCGCTCACCCATCAGCTCTTGGATGGTATTGCCGATAATGGCCTCGGGCAGCTTGCCGAACCACTCCAGATAGGGCTTGTTGGCGAAGCGGCAGCACAGATTCACGTCCCAATAGGCGACCATGCCCGGCATGGCGTCGGTAATGGCGGTGATGAAACGCTGACTGGCGACCAGCTCGCGCTCGTGCCGGGAGAACAAAATCAGCAACAGCGCCGTGAGGCTGGCCAACAGCCCGAGAACGCCGCCCTTGATCAGCGCGAATCTGCGCCACTCCGCCAACACGACATCCTCGCTCCACCCCACGGCGAGGATCAATTGAGGGAAATCCGTGGTCCGCAACACCAGGAACCGCCGACGGCCTTCGGTCTCGGTCGTCACCAAGGCCCGCGTCATGCGTTGCCCGGATGCCATATGGGCGGAATACCCCGCCCCCTTGACGATATTGCGGCCGGAAAATATCTCGTGACCCGGCGAGCGGGCGATGATGGTGCCCTCCCTCCCGAGCAGGGTGGCAAAGCCATCCTCCGGCGGCTGCACCGACTCCAAGGCCGATACGAAATAGATCGGGGGAAGGGTCGCGACGATGACGCCGTCCCACTGTCCATTCCTCGGGGGTTTGGAGTGAGACGCGAAAACCACCATCGCACCGTTCGATGCCTGGATCGGCCCATGAATGAACAACTTGCCATTCCCGGGATCAGCCAAGGGCGCCGTGAAATATGGGCGCCCGCTGCCGTCGAATCCCCTCAGCCCGGACAGGGTGCTCTCGATAATCTGGCCGCCACGGTCAGTGATCGAGATGTTGCGGACCTCGTCGAGGGAATCCGCCCGCGCTTTCATATAGGCGCGCAGACTCTCGGCCTTGGCCTCGCTGTCCACCGCCTGGGATTCACGCCCCACATCCTCCAGCATGACGTCAATGGTCCGCAACCGGCCAGAGACGCTCTCATCGGCGATACGGGCGAGATTCTCCAGCAGGGAGAAGGCCGCGGCGATGGTCCGCTGACGGTCGCTGTAAATTTCGGCGAGACCGAGGCCGACGATCACCGCGACAAGGGCAGCCCCAAGAAGGGCGACAAAATAGCTGGAACGCTTGGACGCCATGGAGCCATGTCTAGTGGTGATTATCCTTACGGCCAGTGTCGTTCGGATCGGACACGGCGGCAAGATGAATATCCCGATTGGCCGAGGGGCCTGGACTTTCGCTCATGAATGCAATTGGCGCAGCCGCTCCAACCCAACCCCGCCAAGGTTGGGAAACACCGCCAGCGCCCCGCTGAAATCGTCGCCGGCAGTATACATGCTCTCGCTCACCACCACCCCCAATCCGGCGGCGCAGGCGGCGCGGACGCCATTGGAAGAATCCTCCAGCGCCAGGCAATCGGACGCCGCCAGACCCATCCGGTTCAGCACCAGGGTATAGACCTGTGGGTCTGGCTTCTTGCGGGTGGTGTCCTCGCCGCAGGCGACGACCTCGAACCACTCGCGGCGATGCCCCAGCAGGGCGATGACATTGGCGCGGCTGGTGGTCGAGGCGATGGCCAGCCGAACCCCGGCGCCCCTGGCCTCGGCGATCAGCGATTCGATGCCGGGGCGCAGCGTCACCCGCCCGCTATCGACCATATCGGTGTAAATCTCGGTCTTGCGCCGATGCAACGCCGCCACCAGCTCGGGCGAGGCGTCGGGATCGAAGGCCAGAATCCGCTCACGCCCGCCCGAGACCTTGAGCAGCTTGCGGTAAAGCCTTGGCGGCCAGTTCCAGTTCAGGCCCATCTGGCCAAAGGCCAGGATGAAGGCGTGACGATGGGCTTCCTCGGTCTCGGCCAAGGTCCCGTCAACGTCGAAGATCAGGGCGGACAGGGTCATGGGATCACATTGATCAGGCCGTTCATCCCAAAGGCGGAATGGCCGGTGACATCGCATTTGAACCGGAAAGCCCCATAGCGGGCCGGCACCAGCCAGATTTCCCGAGTCTGGCCGGCGGGGATCACCACCTTGCTGATCCAGGGCGCCGGAGTGGTTCCGGTCGGGCCGACCAACTGGCGAACCGCGACCTCCCTGAAGAACTGCTCGGCCACCATGGCGTGATCCGTGGCGGTCGGATTGACCAGCACCAAGCGGGTGGGGCGGTCGCGGTGCAGGTCGAACTCGCCCGGCGAGAACCGGTAATTGGCCAGGGTCACGGTGACGGTTTCCGGGTTGCTCCAATCGGCCGCCGCCACGATCTCGCGCGCGGCGCTCAGGTAACCGGGCGGCAAGGCGGTGCTGACCGCGTCGCTACCGGCGCAGGCGGATAGACCGAGGATGACGGGCAGGGTAAGCAGGTAACGGCGCATCATCGGTCTCCTCCGGCGCTCATTCCTTGGGTTCGGTCTGGGCCACCGAGGCGCGACGGGCCGCCGTGGCGTACCATGCCGTCAGCCGGGGGCGGCGGTCGCGCCAGTTCTCGGCGGCAAAGCGAAAGTCGAGATAGCCCAGCGCCGCCGCCACGGTGATCTGACCGATCATAAAATCATCGCCCCAGGCGAAGCACTCTTCTTCCAGCGCGTCCAGGCCGCGGGTGATCGCCTTGCCCTGGCGCTCGACCCAACCGGGCCAGCGTTTATCCTCGGGCCGCATGGCGGTTTCGACCCGTTTGGCCACCGCCGCATCCAAAATGCCGTCGGCCAGGGCCTCCAGCCGGGCCTGGGTCCACCGCGCCGCGCCGCCCTCCGGGACCAGACGCTGACCATCGTGCAGCGAGTCCAGGTACTGGCAGATCACCGGCGAGTCGAACAGCGCCTCGCCGCCATTGGTGATCAGCACAGGAATCCGCCCCAGCGGATTATCCTGGGGCAGATCGTTCTCGACCCAGGGCGAGGTGGGCACCATCTCGATTCGCGACGCCAGACCGGTTTCAAGCGCGACGATCACGCATTTGCGGGCATAGGGCGAGGTGGCGGAGGTGCGCAGCTTCATGAGGGTCGTCCTTCGCTCGACGATGGGAATGGATATGCTTGAGCCGGGCGGCGACGGAGTCAATGGCTTTAAGGACTCTCCCAGGGCAGCGAATCCAGATTTCGAGTTGCTTGATTTCGTCGTCTTGGCACTCAAAATAACACACGCCGTGTCGCCACTAATCTTTCGTTCATCCGAATTCGCTACCCTGCCTCTTTTTCGGGCGGCCATTGCCCTCCCCGCCCAGTTCCGCCATGATGGCCCCGGAACTGGCGGGGAGAGTGGCGATGAAGCATGGGATTTCAGCAATGGCCGCCGTGGCGATGCTGGCGGCCTGCACCCATGTGAATGACGAGGCGCTGGCCCGGCTGCGCTCCGGCAAGACCACGGTGACCGAGGCGATCGAGGCCCTGGGGCGTCCCGACCGGGACGAGACCCTGGCCGACGGCTCGCGCATGCTGACCTATGTCACCACCCAGGCCCATACGCGGCCGGCCAATATGGTTCCCGGCCTGACCTATGTCTGGGGCGGCTGGGACGTCACCGCCGACGAGGCGGGACTGATGTTCGCCCCCGACGGCGTCCTGCGCTTCTACGCCTGGTCATCCAGCCGCCAAACTCCCATCAAGGTGGTGGGTCGCGACATCGTCGCCCCCAAGCCTCCCGAGCCCGCGACCACAAAGCAAGACCCCCCTCCCGTTTCCGGGAAGGGGGCCTCGTTACCGGATCATCACTCGGCGGATTAAGGCTAGACCCGCTCGCGGGCCAGCTCCCACACCGCCGGAGAGCGCCACAGGCGCGACTTCAGCAATTCGCGCTCGAACAGCATCTCCTTGGGCACCCGGTCGAAGAACTTGTCGAACAGTTCTTCCTGGCTGCGGGCGTCGGCGACGCCGGCCTCGCGGTCGATGCGCATCAGCTCCTGGAACTTTTCACGGGGGTAGTCGAGCCCCTCCCACTCCATGTCCTCGTATTGCGGCACCAGTCCGATCGGCGACTCGACGGCCTTGGCCTTGCCGGCGACGCGATCGACGATCCACTTCAAGACCCGCATGTTCTGGCCGTAACCCGGCCACATGAACTTGTTGTTCTCGTCGCGGCGGAACCAGTTGACCCGGAAGATCGGCGGCGGATTGTTGACCGCGCGCCCCATGTTGAGCCAATGGTTGAAGTAATCGGCCATGTTGTAGCCGCAGAACGGCAGCATGGCGAAGGGGTCGCGGCGGATGGCGGCCTGACCGACAGCGGCGGCGGTGGCCTCCGAGCCCATGGTGGCGCCCAGATAGACGCCGTGAGCCCAGTTGAACGACTGCACCACCAGCGGCGCATTCTTCGACAGGCGGCCCCCGACGATAAAGGCCGAAATCGGCACGCCGGCGGGGTTTTCCCAATCGGGATCGACGCTGGGGCACTGGCCGACCGGCGCGGTGAAGCGGGCATTGGGATGAGCCGCCGGGGTGTCGGACGACGGAGTCCAGTCCTTGCCCTTCCAGTCGATCAGGTGGGCCGGCGGGGCGTCGGTCATGCCTTCCCACCACACATCGCCGTCATCGGTCATGGCGACATTGGTGAAGATGGAATTGCTGGCGCAGGCGGCCATGGCGCTGGGATTGGTCGAAGCGCCGGTGCCGGGAGCCACGCCGAAGAAACCGGCCTCCGGATTGATGGCGTAAAAGCGGCCATCGGCGCCCGGCTTGATCCAGGCGATGTCGTCGCCGACCGTCCAGATCTTCCAGCCGTCGAAGCCCTTGGGCGGGACCAGCATGGCGAAGTTGGTCTTGCCGCAGGCCGACGGAAAGGCGGCGGCCACATAGGTCTTTTCACCCTGGGGGCTTTCCACGCCGACGATCAGCATGTGCTCGGCCAGCCAACCCTCGTCGCGGGCCATGGCCGAGGCGATGCGCAGCGCGAAACACTTCTTGCCCAGCAGGGCGTTGCCGCCATAGCCCGAGCCATACGACCAGATCTGTCGGTCCTCGGGGAAGTGCGAGATGGTGATGTTGTCGGGATTGCACGGCCAGGCGACGTCCTTCTCGCCCTCGGCCAGCGGCGCGCCGACCGAATGCAGGCACTCGACGAAATCGCCGTCATTGCCCAAGATGTCCAGCACGGGCTGCCCCATGCGGGTCATGATCCGCATATTGGCGACGGCATAGGCCGAATCGGTGATCTGCACGCCGATATGGGCGATGTCCGAGCCCAGCGGCCCCATGGAGAACGGCACCACATACATGGTGCGGCCCTTCATGCAGCCGTCATACAGCTTGCCCATGCGGAGCTTCATCTCTTTCGGCTCGACCCAGTTGTTGGTCGGGCCGGCGTCGTTCTTGTTATGCGAACAGATAAAGGTGCGGTCCTCGACCCGAGCCACGTCGCGGGGGTCGGAGCGGCAGAGATAGCTGCCCGGACGCAGGACGGGGTCAAGGCGGATCATGGTGCCGCCGGCGATCATCCTTTCGCACAGCGCGTCGTATTCCTTCTGGGAGCCGTCGCAAATATGGATACTGGCGGGACGGCACAACCGCGCCATCTCGTCGACCCAGGCCAGCAGTTTCGAATTCATGGTCGTCCCGCCGGGAATACCGAGCTTGCTCATGGTCCTAAGTTCTCCCTCCAGAAAACCCCGCTGGCTGCGAAACCGGCAATAGCGCCGCGCCCCCGCCGCAAAAGAGGAGGCGAAGATAACCGCCCGCAGACGGGCTCGCAATGGCTTTGGTAGTGAAAAATTAACACTAACGGGTAGAGAGCCCCCGCGAGACGGGTATTATCCCAGCCAGGACACCCCGTGCGCGCGCCTCGCCATCGACCGGGCAGGAGAAGGCAAGCCGCAGGATTCCGGCGGCGGCGGCCAGATCGCAGCCATCGGCGTCGATCCCCAGCAGCAGCCCGTCATCACCGGCCCGCCCGGCATTGACCTCCGCCACCAGCGCGGCCTCGCACGCCGCCATGGCCTCGGCCTCCGGCACCAGCGGCGCGTCGAACCACACGGCCCGGCCGAATCCGGCGACGAAATGCGCCCGCTCCAGCCGCAGCCGCCAGATGGAGAAATCGGCAAAGCCGGCATAAAGCGCCGCCCCCGGATGCAGCGCCAGGAAGCGGGCCTTCAGCCGGGGCTCGTCATCCTCGACCGCGGTTCCGACCAGGGTGACGCGCGGGCCGGTCTGGGGGTTGGCGTGGCCCTCGGTACCATCCAGCAGCAGCGCCGCCCGGGGATCGGCCAGCAGATTGCGGGTGTGATCGGCCAGCCGCGACAACAGCAAGATCGGCGACAGATCGTGATCGAACGCCACCGTCACCAGCGAGACATAGGGCCGCCCGTCCGGGCTGGCGGCCAGGCTGGTGGCCAGGGACGCCTTGCGCAGCCCCCGCGCCACCCGACGCAACGCATGACGATTATTGTCGGGAAGTTCCGGACCGGCCTGATCGTTCATTGCATTCCTCGCCCGGCTTGGGTTGAATGGCGTCAGTTTGACACCTGTTTCGGGATCATCGCAGATGAAGACCATCCTGGGAATCGCCCTGGCCATGCTGCTGGGACTGGTCGGGCCGGCCGTGGCCGGCGACGTGACCGTGACCAAGGGCTGGGCGCGGGCCACCAGCCCCAACGCCAAGGTCGGCATCGCCTTTGTCACCCTGGCCGCCACCGCCGCCGACACCCTGACGGCGGCCGCGACCCCCGCCTCGGCGAAGGTCGAGTTTCATCGCCACGTCCACCAGGACGGTCTGATGAAGATGCAGCAGCAAGCCACGGTCGAGATCGCCGCGGGCCAGACGGTCGAGTTCAATCCCGGCGGACTGCACCTGATGCTGGTCGACCTCAAGGCCCAGTTGAAGCCGGGCCAGTCCTTCCCGCTGACCCTAACCTTCGCCGGGGCCGGGGCGGTCACGGTCACGGTCGTGGTGGAAGGCGCCGGCGCCATGGACCATTCCATGCCCGACCATTCCATGCACGACCAGCACATGGCCGACCCCGCCTATAAGGCCATGCACGACGAACACATGAAGGACCCGGCCCACAAGGCCATGCATGACCAGATGCACGGAGCCGGGAAATGAGAGCCCTTCCCATCATCGCGATCGACGGCCCGGCGGCAGCGGGCAAGGGAACCCTGGCGCGGCGTCTGGCGCGGGAGCTGGGCTTCGACTACCTGGACACCGGCCTGATCTACCGCGCCGTCGGCATGAAGCTGGCCCGCGCCGGCCAGGACCCCTCGGCGGTGGAGCCGGCGGAGCATACCGCCCGGACCCTGGCCCCGACCGACCTGGACGCCCCCGATCTGCGGATCGACGAAGCGGCGCAGGCGGCGTCCAAGGTCGCCGTCATCCCCGGCGTGCGGGCGGCCCTGCTGGACTTCCAGCGCCGGTTCGCCAGCCACCCGCCCGGCGGCGCCGGCGCGGTGCTGGACGGCCGCGACATCGGCACGGTGGTCTGCCCCGACGCCTCGGTAAAGCTGTTCGTGACGGCCTCGCTGGAGAAAAGGGCGGAGCGGCGGCTGAAAGAGTTGCAGGAAAAAGGGCTGGAGGCTATACACGGCACCGTCCTCGCCGATATGCGGGAGCGTGACGATCGCGACAAAAACCGATCCGTCGCCCCCCTGATTCCCGCCGAGGACGCTGTTGTGCTGGATACCTCCGATCTTGACGCCGATCAGGCTTATGCCGTGGCCCTCGATCTGGTCCGATCCAAGCAATAGCCGGGACCTGAATTTTCCGACGCCGCCCGAGACAGTCTTGGGCGGTGGTTTGTTTTTGGCAAAGACCGCCGGATTCAACCGGCTGGCCAGTAAGATACGATTCGAAAGGAACACTCTCTTATGACCAATTCCGCACTTGCGCAGGCCGACGATTTCGCCGCCCTGCTGGACGAGACCCTTGGCGTCAGCGGCTCGTTCGAAGGCCAGGTGATCACCGGCCTCATTGTCGAGATCGATGGCGACTGCGCCGTGATCGACGTGGGTCTGAAGTCCGAAGGCCGCGTCCCCCTGAAGGAATTCGCCGTCGCCGGCCGCGTTTCCGAGATCAAGGCGGGCGACCATGTCGACGTCTTCGTCGAACGCTATGAAGACCGTAACGGCGAAGTGGTTCTGTCGCGCGAAAAGGCCAAGCGCGAGGAAGCCTGGACCCTGCTGGAGAAGTCGTTCGAGGCGCAGCAGCGCGTCACCGGCATCATCTTCGGTCGCGTCAAGGGCGGCTTCACCGTCGATCTGTCGGGCGCCGTGGCGTTCCTGCCGGGCAGCCAGGTCGATATCCGCCCCGTGCGCGACATCACCCCGCTGCTGGGCACCCCCCAGCCGTTCCAGATCCTCAAGATGGACCGTTCGCGCGGCAACATCGTGGTCTCCCGCCGCGCCGTGCTGGAAGAGACCCGCGCCGAGCAGCGGTCCGAGTTGATCGAGAACCTCAAGGAAGGCCAAATCCTCGAAGGCGTGGTCAAGAACATCACCGATTACGGTGCGTTCGTTGATCTCGGCGGCGTCGACGGCCTGCTGCATGTCACCGACATCGCCTGGAAGCGCATCAACCACCCGTCCGAAGCGCTGCATATCGGCCAGACCGTCAAGGTCCAGGTCATCCGCTTCAACCCGGAAACCCAGCGCATCTCGCTCGGCATCAAGCAGCTGGACGCCGATCCGTGGGAGGGTGTCGAGGCCAAGTATCCGGTCAACGCCAAGTTCACCGGCCGCGTCACCAACATCACCGACTACGGCGCGTTCGTCGAGCTGGAGCCCGGTGTCGAGGGTCTGGTGCACGTCTCCGAAATGTCGTGGACCAAGAAGAACGTCCATCCCGGCAAGATCGTCTCCACTTCGCAGGAAGTCGAGGTCATGGTGCTGGACGTGGACCCGCAGAAGCGCCGCATCTCTCTCGGCCTGAAGCAGACCATGAACAACCCGTGGGAAGGCTTCCTGGATCGCTTCCCCCAGGGCACCCTGGTCGAAGGCGAGATCAAGAACATCACCGAGTTCGGCCTGTTCATCGGCCTGCCCGGCGATATCGACGGCATGGTTCACATGTCGGATCTCGACTGGGAGAAGTCGGGCGAAGCCGCCATTCAAGACTTCAAGAAGGGCGACGTGGTCAAGGCGAAGGTTCTCGACGTGGACATCGAGAAGGAACGCATCAGCCTCGGCATCAAGCAGCTGTCGGATGATCCCTTCCAGAACGCCCTGTCGACCATCAAGAAGGGCGACGTGGTCACCTGCACCGTCACCCAGATCACCGACAACGGCATCGAAGTCACCGTCGACGGTCTGTCCGGCTTCATCCGCAAGGGCGAGCTATCCCGCGAGCGGTCCGAGCAGCGCCCCGAGCGCTTCGCGGTCGGCGAAAAGCTGGACGCCCGCGTCACCACGGTGGAAAAGAGCTCGCGCAAGATCACCTTGTCCATCAAGGCGCGTGAAGTCGAAGAAGAAAAGCAGGCCATGGCCGACTACGGCTCGTCCGACTCGGGCGCCAGCCTGGGCGACATCCTGGGCGCCGCCATGCGCAAGGCTCAGGCTCAGGACGACAAGTAGTAGTCGCCTCTGACACCTGCTGGTAAACGGGAAGGCCCGCGCTCCGAAAGGACGCGGGCCTTTTTGTCGGGTTGAGCCACGCCCCCGTGAGTCCCGGAAAGAGGACGGCGGAGACTCGTATCCGTTAGATTTCAGCCCCCACTCCAGGCATGATGCCGACATGCCGAAGACGCAAGCCGCCCATGACGCCGAGGCCTCCAGTCATCTCGACCTGATGATCGAGATGACCAGCGACTTTGCCCAATCCCATGATGTGGAAGCGACGCTGCGGCTGGGGCTGGAACGGGTGGCCGCGCGGCTGGGAGCGGAAGCGGCCTCGCTGTTCCTGCTGGAGGCCGACAGTGGCGACCTGGTCTGCCACGCCAGCATCGGGCCGACCGAGGTGGTGGGGCTGCGCCTCGCCCCCGGCCGGGGAATCGTCTGGCGCACCGTCGATCTCGACCTGCCGCAACTGGTCAGGGACGCCCGCCTCGATCCCGACTTCACCAATGCCGTCGACGACGCCACCGGCTTCGTCACCCGCTCGATCCTGTGCGCCCCCATGTCGTTTCGCGGCCAAAAGCTGGGCGCCATCGAGCTGTTCAACAAGCGGGGCGGCAACGCCTTCACCCAAACCGATGCCCAGTTGCTGCGCGCCCTGTCCATGTCGTCGGCGCTGGCCCTGATCAACACCCGCCTCGTCGCCGGCATGGCCGAGCAGGAAGCGTTCAAGCGCGAGCTGGTGCTGGCCTCCGAAATCCAGCGCGCCATGCTGCCGCCGCCGCAGCCGCCGCACTCGCCGGTGCATGGCGTCAACCTGCCGGCGCGCGGCGTTTCGGGCGATTTTTACGAAATCCTGCCGCTGGCCGACGGGCGGGTGGCGTTCGCCATCGGCGACGTCTCCGGCAAGGGCATGAACGCCTCGCTGCTGATGACCAAGACCGCCAGCCTGTTCCGCTGTCTGGCCAAGCGCGAGGACGGGCCGGGCCGCATCCTCACCGCCATCGATTCCGAACTGCACGAGACCGGACTGGCCGGCATGTTCGTCACCATGGTCGCCGGCATCTTGGACCCCGCGACCGGGCGGACGGTGCTGGCCAATGCCGGCCACGAGCCGCCCTTGCTGCGCCGCCGCGACGGTTTTCACGCCATCGACGACGGCATGCCGCCGCTGGGAATCTCGCCCGACCTGTTCGCCGGCGGCTGTCCGGAAAGTGTGATCGACCTGGACGGCGGCGCCCTGTACCTGTTCACCGACGGCCTGACCGAGGTCCGGGCCGCCGATGGCGTCATGCTGGGCAGCGACGGCGCCAAATCGCTGCTGGACGCCTTCGCCGCCATGCCGGCGCAGGAGCGGCTGGCCGCGGTGGTGCGCTCGCTGGACGGGGTCGGAAGCCTGCGCGACGACGTCACCTTGATGGTGATCGAAGATACAAGACTGGCCCCGACCGGAGCATTCGAACGCAGCTACGCCGCCCGCCCGGAAACGCTGGCCGACATCCGTTCCGCCGTGGCCCGGGTCTCGCACGAGTTGGGCTGCCCGCCCGATATGGCCCAAGACATGGTGATGGCGGTGGACGAGGCCTGCCAGAACATCATCCGTCACGCCTATCGCGGCGGCGAGGGCGACATCGTCTTGCACCTGGACCGCGAGGACGATCTGCTGGTGATTCGACTTATGGACTTCGCGCCTCCCGTGGAAGTGGCTAAGATCAGACCCAGGTCGCTGGACGATGTGCGGCCGGGCGGACTGGGAACCCACCTCATGCGGTCGGTGATGGATCAGGTGGACTTCCTGCCACCGCCAGCCGGGATCGGAAACCTGCTTCAGATGGTCAAACGGATCAGCCGATGAACATTCAAACCCGCGAAATCGATGGAACCATGGCGCTGGCGCTGTCGGGAGACGTGGATCTCAGCCACAGCCCCGCCCTGCGCAAGGCGCTGATGGAGCTGATGCTGGAGCGCCGCGCCGTGGTGGTGGATCTGTCGGCGGTCACCTATGTGGACAGCTCCGGCATCGCCGGTCTGGTCGAGGCCTATCAGATGGCCCGCAAGAACGGTACCGCCTTCACCCTGGCCGCGATCAGCGATCCGGTCCGCCGGGTGCTGCAACTGGCGCGCCTCGACCGGGTGTTCACCATCGTCGATACCGTCGAAGCGGCCGTGAAAGGGTAACGCGGTGAACGGGGGGGGCGGCAAGAACCTGCGCGACTTTCTCGACCGCCTGGGACGCTGGGCAGCGGCGGGCGTCGCCGAGTTCGGCTTTGCCGCCGCTCTGGTCGGGGAGTGCCTGTTCTGGCTGGCCATGGGCCGCAAGCGCCGCCAGCCGGTGCGCCTCGCCCCCGTCATGGCCCAGGCCATGGAAATCGGCATCGGGGCGCTGCCCATCGTCACCGTGTTGTCGGGTACCATCGGCATCATGCTGGCCATCCAGGGCATCTACTCCCTGAAGCTGTTCGGCGCGGAATCGCGAGTGACCCTGGGCGTCGCCATGTCCACCGTGCGCGAATTCGCGCCGCTGATCACCGGCATCCTGGTGGCGGGGCGCTCGGGCTCGGCGCTGGCGGCCCGGCTGGGCACCATGCGGATCAATCAGGAAATCGACGCCCTGACCGTCATGGGGGTGTCGCCGGTCCGCTTTCTGGTGGTGCCGGCCCTGGTGGCCATGATGGTGATGCTGCCCTGCCTGACCCTGTGGGCCGATCTGGTCGGACTGTTCGCCGCCGGCCTTTACATCGCGCCGCAGCTGGGCAGCACCATGGGCGCCTATGCCGACGAGGTCACCTCGCTGGTCCAGATGAACGACATGCTGCACGGTCTGGCCAAAAGCGGCATCTTCGCGGTTCTGATCACCATCGTCGGCGTCATCAACGGCGCTTCGGTCACCGGCGGGGCCGAGGGAGTCGGCCGCATGACCACCCGCTCGGTGGTGCACGCCATCTCGGCCATCGTCATCACCGACATGATCTTCGTCTTCATGGTGACGCGCTGATGACCCGCCGCTCGCCCAAATTCATCACCAACAGCGTCGAGGTCGTCAATCTCAACACCCATTTCGGCGACCGCCAGATCCTGCACGATGTCAGCCTGGAGGTCCGCAAGGGCGAGATCATGGTGATCATGGGCGGCTCGGGCTCGGGCAAGACCACCTTACTCAACCACCTGCTGGGGCTGCTGTCGCCCAGCTCGGGCACGGTCCGCATCCTGGACCACGACCTGGGCAAGCTGTCGCCCATGGAGCGCCAGTTGCTGCGCACCCGCACCGGCGTCGCCTTTCAGTCCGGGGCGCTGTTCAGCTCCATGAGCATCGGCGACAACATCGCCCTGCCGCTGCGCGAGCACACCGGCCTTGACCCGACCACCATCGGCATCATGACGCGGCTCAAGCTGGAAGTGGTCAGCCTGGCCGGCTTCGAGGACCTGAAACCCGCCGAGCTGTCGGGCGGCATGATCAAGCGCGCCGCCCTGGCGCGGGCCATCGTCATGGACCCCGAGCTGCTGTTCTGCGACGAGCCCTCGGCCGGGCTGGACCCGGTGGTGGCGGCCAGCATCGACGACCTGATCCTTCGCCTGCGCGACGCCATGGGCATGAGCATCGTGGTGGTGACCCACGACCTCGATTCCACCTTCAAGATCGCCGACCGCATCTGCGTGCTGGACAAGGGGCGGGTGCTGGCGCTCGACACCGTCGAGGCCATCCGCGCCAGCACCGATATCCGCATCCAAAACCTGCTCAACCGCCGCACCGAGGAAGCCGAGCCCGACCCCGACGCCTATCTGCGCCGGTTGCTGGGCGACTCCTCCAACCAGCCAGACGGGATCCGCCGCACATGAAGGACTCCAGGATCAACTACGTGGTCGTCGGCAGCTTTGTGCTGTCCATGCTGGTGGCCATGGTCGTGGTGGTGGCGCTGCTGACGGGACGCACCGGCTCGACCGATTCGTACTTCACCCGCATGGACAACGTCGCCGGCATCAAATACGGCACCAAGGTGACCTATGAAGGCTTCGCCATCGGCCAGGTCGAGAATGTCGAACCGCTGCGCATGGACAGCAAGACCGGCTTTCGCCTGGAGCTGGCGGTCCAGCACGACTGGCCGATCCCCAAGGACTCGGTCGCCCGCGTCGCCGCCTCGGGCATCCTGGCGGCGGTGACCCTGGACATCAAGGGCGGCGTCAACCCCGAACTGCTGAAGCCGGGCGCCGAGATCATCCCCGGTCAGGCCGCCAATATCTTCGCGGTGATGAACGATGTCGCCGGACAGGTCGCCGACCTCAACCAGAACGCCCTGAAGCCGCTGCTGTTCGCCCTGACCCAGCAGGTCGGAACCCTGGGGGCCATGCTGGAAAAGCACGCCCCCGAGCTGGTGGGCAACATGCTGGCGGTGACCGCCGATCTGGCCGCCAAGACGCCGCGCATCACCGCCGATGTGGAACGGATGACCGGAACCTTGTCCTCCAAGGTGGTGACCGAGGCCAATGCCGAGCAGATCCGCCAGTCGCTGTCCAATGTCGCCCAGCTGTCGGCCGGGCTTCAGGAAAGCCGGCGCAAGGTCGATTCCATGCTGTCCAGCCTCGACAAGACGGTGACCGGCAACAAGGACACCATCGATCAAAGCCTCAAGGACCTGCGCCACACCCTTCAGGCGGTGTCGCGCAACATCGACTCGGTCACCTACAATCTGGACGGCACCAGCCGCAACCTGCATGAATTCAGCCGCCAGATCCGCGATAATCCCGGCGTCCTGATCGGCGGCACCAAACGCGGCGAGGATGGGCCGGGGCGGAAGTAATGACGTATATTCGTGGGCTCCGCCCATCCCCGCCAAGGGCGGGAGCCTTGGAACCGTTTCATTGGACAGAAGCGATGCGAACTTCATTTCTCACCCTGGCTTTGCTGCTCGCCCTTGCCGCCTGCGCCGGGCAGGCACCGCCGCCCGACCTGTTCCATCGGATCGAGCCGGCCGCCGCCGCGCGGTTCGCCAAGCCGCCGCTGCCCGGCGTGCTGGAGGTCCAGCGGCTGGCCACCGACGGGGTGCTGGCCGAACGCGCCATCACCTTCGCCATCAAGGATAACGGGCCGCTGTCCCACTACGCCTACGACCTGTGGAGCGAGCCGCCGGGGGTGATGCTGCAAGACCGGTTGACCCGCTTCCTGGCCGATGCCGGCGCCGCCGACCGGGTGGTGCCTCCGGAGCTGGGAGTGCTGGCCGACTGGACCCTGCGCGGCAAGCTCCGCCGGTTCGAGCATCTGGCCGACAGCAAGCGCGCCGTGGTGGACCTGGAGCTTGGCGTCGTCTCCTCGCGCGACGGCTCGCTGGCGCTGCTGGAGCATTACAGCGTCATGGTCGCCACGCAATCCAGCGGCGTCGAGGCGGCCGCCACCGCCATGGAACAGGCCGTGTCCCAGATCTTCGCCAAATTTCTCGCCGATCTCGGCCGCGCCCGTACCGGAGCCCCTGCAAAATGAGAAAGCCACCGCGCCGCAACGGCGGTCAGATCCGCAAGGGCCGCACCGCGCCGCCGGCGCCGCGGATCGTCGAATTGGAAATCAATTCGGTGGGAGCCCGGGGCGATGGTCAGGGCCACCTCGACGGCGAGCAGGTCTTCGTCCCCTTCACGGTGGCCGGCGACCGGGTCCTGGCCCGGATCGAGAGCCGGCGCGGCGATGGCCTTGCCGCCAGCCTGATCGAGATTCAAGAGGAAGGGCCGGGACGCGTGACGCCGCCCTGCCCCCATTACGGCCGCTGTGGCGGCTGCAACCTGCAACACCTGAATGACGAGGCCTACGCCGCCTGGAAGCGCGACCTGCTGGTCACCCAGCTGGCCCGCCACGGCCTTGGCGAAATTCCGGTCCAGCCGCTGGTGCGGGTGCCGCCATCCAGCCGCCGCCGCGCCACTTTTGCTTTCGCCCGCAGCAAGGGCGGCGCCATGATCGGCTTTAACGCGCGGGCCAGTCATAGCGTGATCGACCTCGAACGCTGCCTGCTGCTGGAGCCGGCGCTGGTCGCCCTGCTACCGGCCTTGCGCGCCATGCTGGCCGCCGTGGTGCCGGGAGGAACCGGCGGCGACGTGGTGGTCACCCTGACCGAGGGCGGACTCGACGTTCTGGTGGAGGCCGAGGCCCGCCTCGACCTGTTCGACCGTGAGAAGCTGGCCGCCTTTGCCGAGACCGCCGATCTCGCCCGCCTGACATGGCGGCGTCCGGGAGGCGGCTTTGCCGAGCCCATCGTCCGGCGGCGGGCGGCGGAGGTCAGCTTTGCCGGCGTGATGGTGGAGCCGCCGCCGGGCGCCTTCCTGCAACCAACCAGGGGCGGCGAACTGGCCATCGTGGAAAGAGTGCTGGCGGCGGTGGGCGAAGCGACGATTCTGGCCGATCTCTATGCCGGCTGCGGCAGCTTCACCGTGCCGTTGTCGCGGCGCGGCGCAGTCCATGCCGTCGAGGGCGAACAGGGGCCGCTGGCGACGCTGGACGCCGCCGCCCGCCGCGAAGGATTGGCCGTCACCACCGAGGTCCGCGACCTCGCCCGCCGGCCGCTGGCCGTGCACGAACTGGTCGCCTATCGCGCGGTGGTGGTCGATCCGCCTCGGGCCGGCGCCGCGTCCCAGGTTGCCGAACTGGCCAAACCGGCCAGCCCCAAGGGAGGACCGCATACGCTGGTGATGGTGTCGTGCAATCCGGCGACGCTGGCCCGCGACCTGCGGACCCTGCTGGAAGGCGGCTGGCGGCCCGAGGACATCAGCCCCATCGACCAATTCCCGTGGTCGGATCACCTGGAAGCGGTCGCTGTGCTGCGGCGATGACCGAACGCCCCCACCCGGCGATTGAGGGCCAAAAGACCGACGAGCCGCAGGCTCGAAGTTGCGGCCAAGGGCCGACGCGCCTCGTGGCGCGTAGCCAAAGGCGCGGATGCGCCCGCCCGGCGTTTGAGGGACAAAAGACCGACGAGCCGCAGGCTCGGAGTTGCGGCCAAGGGCCGGCGCGCCTCGTGGCGCGTAGCCAAGGGCGCGGATGCGCCCGCCCGGCGATTGAGGGACACTGAAACATGACCTCCCATATCCTCTTCGCGGAACTGCTCTGCGCCCGGCTGTGCCACGACATGGCGGGAGCAGTCGGAGCCACCGCCGCCGGGGCGGAGCTGCTGGAAGACGGACTCGACGCCGAGATGGCGCGGATGGTGGCGGCCAGCGCCGCCGGGGCGGCGGCACGGCTGAAATTCTTTCGCGCCGCCCTGGGACCGGCGGGGTCGGAGCAGCCGGCGGCCGCGATCCGGGACCTGGCGGCGGCCTATCTGCGCGCCGCCGAGACCGGCGGCGGCCGGCTGGACCTGCGCTGGACCTGCGACCGCCCCCGGTTGGACGGCGACGTGACGCGGCTAGCGCTGAATCTGGTGCTGGTTGCCCGCGACAGCCTGCCACGCGGCGGCGCGATCTCCGTGGATATCGCGGCCGGTGTCGCGGTCGCATTCCAGGGCGAGGGCGGCGGACTGAGCGATGAACTGACGGCAACGCTGCTCTCCGGGGATGATCCGTCCAATCCACGCACCGCCCAGGCCTGGTTCACCCGCCGGCTCGCCAATAAAATCGGCACGACAATTCACTTTGAACGTCTGGGAGATGGCGGACGGATCACGACGTGAAGAAAGTCGTTACGCAAGCGGATTTATCTGGGTTTGGGTTCTTCTAAAGACATCACGACCGTGCTATTACTCGATACCGCCTGATCGACTTCGGTTGAGAGAGGCGGGGTTTAAACCGTCGCGGGACGGTAATTTGAGGGTTCTACTGGAGTCGACCATGGATGATCTCCTGAGTGAATTTCTGACAGAGACGTCGGAGAGTCTTTCCACGCTGGACGTGGCATTGGTAAATCTGGAGCAAAATCCGAACGATCCCCAGATCCTCGGAAATATCTTCCGTCTGGTCCACACCATCAAGGGCACCTGCGGCTTCCTTGGTCTGCCCCGGCTGGAGCACGTCGCCCATGCCGGTGAGAACGTGCTGGGCAAGTTCCGCGATGGCGAACTGGAGGTCACCCCCACCGCCGTCACCCTGATCCTTCAGTCCATCGACCGGATCAAACTAATCCTGGGTCATCTCGAACAGAACGAGTGCGAGCCCGAGGGCAGCGACGAAGACCTGATCGCCCAGCTCAACGCCATGGCCGATGGCCGCCCCGATGGCTCGCCGCCGCCGCCGCCGCCGCCGCCCATGCCGACCTTTGAATCGGTCGCCGAGTCGGCCCGCGCTGCCGCGCCGCCCCCTCCGCCGCCCCCGCCGCCGCCCGAGCCCGAGATGGAGATGGAGGACGACCCCGTTCCCGTCGCCCCGGCTCCCGTCGCCCAACAGTCCGCCGTGGTTCTGACCGGCGCTGCGGTCGTAACCGGCGCACCGCTCGAAGCCAAGGAATCCGCCGTCGCGGCTCAGACCATCCGCGTCAATGTCGAGCTGCTTGAAAACCTGATGACCCTGGTGTCCGAGTTGGTGCTGACCCGCAACCAACTGCTCCAGATGGTTCGCGGCAAGGACGACAGCGAATTCGCCACGCCGTTGCAGCGCCTGTCGCACATCACCACCGACCTTCAGGAAGGCGTGATGAAGACCCGCATGCAGCCCATCGGCAATGCCTGGGCCAAGCTGCCGCGCATCGTCCGCGACCTCTCGGTCGAAATGAACAAGAAGATCGACCTTCAAATGCTGGGGGCCGACACCGAACTCGACCGCCAGGTGTTGGAGCTGATCAAGGATCCGCTGACCCACATGGTCCGCAACTCCGCCGATCACGGTCTGGAGCCCACCGACGAGCGCAAGCGCATCGGCAAGCCCGAAGTCGGCAAGGTCGTGCTGAACGCCTATCACGAGGGCGGCCACATCATCATCGAGATTTCCGATGACGGTCGCGGCCTCAACCTCGACCGGATCAAGCAAAAGGCCGTCCAGAACGGCATCGCCACCGAGTCCGAGCTGGAGACCCTGACGCCGCAGCAGATCTACCAGTTCATCTTCAAGGCCGGCTTCTCCACCGCCGAAAAGGTCACCAGCGTGTCCGGCCGTGGCGTCGGCATGGATGTGGTGCGCACCAATATCGAAAAGATCGGCGGCACCGTCGAGTTGAAGAGCGTGCCCGGCAAGGGCTCCAGCTTCATCATCAAGATCCCGCTGACCCTGGCCATCGTCTCGGCCCTGATCGTCGAATGCGCCTCCGAACGCTTCGCCATCCCGCAGATCAGCGTTCTGGAACTGGTGCGCGTCACCGCCAATTCCGAACACGGCATCGAGATGATCAACAGCGCCCCGGTGCTGCGCCTGCGCGACCGCCTGCTGCCGCTGGTGTCGCTGAAGCGTCAGTTGCTGCTGTCCGAGGACACCGAGGAGCGTCAGGAGACCTTCATCGTCGTCACCCAGGTCGGCACCTACACCTTCGGCATCATCGTCGACCGCGTCTTCGACACCGAGGAAATCGTGGTCAAGCCGGTGGCGCCGATCCTGCGTCATATCGCCATGTTCTCCGGCAACACCATTCTGGGTGACGGCTCGGTGATCATGATCCTCGACCCCAACGGCATCGCCGGCGCCACCGGCGAATCCGGTCTGCTGGGCGGCGCCCAGGCCACGGACACCCAGGCCACGCGCGAGAGCCACGCCGACGCCAAGACCTCGCTGCTGGTGTTCCGCGCCGGCGGCGAAGACCTCAAGGCGGTGCCGCTGGCCCTGGTGGCCCGCCTCGAAGAGATCGAGGTCACCGATATCGAGCACAGCCACGGCAAGCCGATGGTCCAGTATCGCGGCCATCTCATGCCGCTGGTCTCCATCGACGGCTCCATGAGCTTCCGCGAGGAGGGGCGCCAGCCGGTGCTGGTGTTCTCCGATCAGGAACACACCATGGGTCTGGTGGTCGACGAGATCGTCGACATCGTCGAGGATCGTCTGCGCGTCGAACTGAGCGCCGGCAGCGCCGGCATCATCGGCACCGCCGTGATCGCCGGCAAGGCCACCACCATCATCGATGCCGGCTACTACCTGCCGCAGGCGTTCGGCGACTGGTTCGGCCGCAACGACAAGGAATTCGGCAACACCGACTTCCATGCCCCGCGGGTTTTGCTGGTCGACGACTCGCCATTCTTCCGCAACCTGCTGACCCCCTTGCTGTCGGTGGCGGGCTATGAAGTGATCTCGGTGGAAAGCGCCGACAAGGCGCTGATCCTCCGCGAACAGGGCAACGAGTTCGATGCCATCATCAGCGATATCGAGATGCCCGGCATGAGCGGTTTTGAATTCGCCGTGGCGGTCAGATCCGACGCCCGGTGGGGGGCGATCCCCATGGTGGCGCTGTCGTCCCATGCCACCGAGAAGGACTTTGAACGCGGGCGTCAGGTCGGCTTCAATGATTACATCGCGAAATTCGACCGCGATGCCCTGATCCAGACCCTGGCTTCGACCATTGCAGCCTCCAAAGGTGCCGCATGACCACACTCCGCGCAACCGATGCCGAGATAAACCAGCAGACGATTAGGGGGGCCACGAAGTGAACCAGATTGTCCCCGCCGGCAAGCGCACCTCGACGGAGCTCGCCGCTCCCGAGACCCAGGACTTCGTCACCATGTTCATCGAGGGGCAGCTGTTCGGCATCCCCGTGCTGACGGTTCAAGATGTGCTGGGGCCGCAGAAGATCACCCGCATCCCCCTGGCGCCCCGCGAAGTGGCCGGCAGTCTGAACCTGCGCGGCCGCATCGTCACCGCCATCGATGTGCGTCTGCGCCTTGGCCTGAAAAAACGGGCCGAAGACAAAAAGGGGATGAGCGTCGTCGTCGACATGGGTGGCGAGCTTTATTCGTTGATGGTCGATTCCGTGGGCGAAGTGCTCTCCCTGCCCGCAGCCAAGTTCGAACGCAACCCCCCGACGCTCGATCTCCACTGGCGGGAGTTCTCCATCGGCATCTATCGGCTTGAAGATAAGCTGCTGGTCGTGCTTGATGTCGGCAAGCTGCTGGATTTCACGCGAAACGAATAGTATTAGACTTTGGTAACCAGACCATCGAAGGGGCAGGCTGCTGATCGTTGCGGCCGATCCCCCTTCCACCGGAGGCAAGCTTGGGCATGAAGTCCTGTCTAATCGTCGACGATTCCAAGGTCATCCGGATGGTGGCCAAGAAAATCCTGCATGAGCTGAGCTTCAAGACCGAGGAAGCCGAGGACGGCTCCCAAGCCCTTGAAGCCTGCAAGCGCAACATGCCCGATGCCGTTCTGCTCGACTGGAACATGCCGGTCATGAACGGGATCGAGTTCTTGCGCGAAATGCGCAAGCTGCCTGGGGGCGATCACCCGATCGTCGTTTTCTGCACCACGGAAAACGACATCGAGCACATCCAGGAAGCCATCACCGCTGGCGCTAACGAATACATCATGAAGCCGTTCGACAGCGAAATCCTGCAGGCGAAATTCTTGCAGGTAGGCCTGCTCTAGGCGACTTGCGGGATATCGCACAGATGGTCAATGACTCTACCTTGCCGGCTGCCAACAGCCCCGCCAGCGACTCGATTCGAGTGATGCTCGTGGACGACTCCGCCGTCGTTCGCGGGCTGGTCACCCGGATTTTGGAGGCGGAGCCCGGCATCCAGATCGCCGCGTCGGTGGGCAACGGTCAGATGGCGCTGTCCGCGCTGGAGCGCAACGAGATCGACGTCGTTATCCTGGACATCGAAATGCCGATCATGGACGGCATGACGGCGCTGCCGAAGCTGCTCCAGATCGATCCCGGCCTCAAGATCATCATGCAGTCGAGCCTGACCCTCAAGGGCGCCGACATTTCCCTGCGGGCGCTGGAAATGGGGGCCGCCGACTACATCCCCAAGCCGGCCGCCACCAAGGACCTCGCCGGCGGCGCCGATTTCAAGGCCGAACTGATCGGCAAGATCCGTGCCCTGGGCCAGGCCCGCCGACGCGACCCGAAGCGTCCGACCCGTCCCGGCGGCCCGCCGGCACAGCGCGGCACAGCGCCGAACGCGGCCCCGGCCCACCGGGTGGCGATTCATCCGCCCGGCCCCTTGCAATTGCGGACCCATACGGCCGAGACGCCGGATATCATCGCCATCGGATCGTCCACCGGCGGACCGCAGGCGCTGTTCACGCTGCTGGGCGTCATGCGCGCCGGAACGGTGCCGCAGCCCATCGTCATCACCCAGCATATGCCGGCGACCTTCACCACCATCCTGGGCGAGCATATCAGCCGCGTCTCGGGTTGGGAGGCCCGCGAGGGTCAGGACGGAGAAGTCATTCGCGGCGGCCGCGTCTATATCGCGCCGGGCGACTTTCACATGGTGATCGAAGCCAAGGGTGCTGATAAAGTGCTGAGGTTGAACAAGAACCCGCCGGAAAACTTCTGCCGGCCAGCCGTCGATCCGATGCTCCGCAGCATCGCCGCGGCCTACGGCAAGCGTGTTCTGGCTTGTATCCTGACCGGAATGGGGTCCGACGGACTCAAGGGCGGGCAGGCGGTGGTGGCGTCCGGAGGCACAGTGATCGCCCAGGACGAGGCCACCTCGGTAGTGTGGGGGATGCCGGGGGCAGTGGCATCGGCGGGCGTATGCTCGGCGGTTCTGCCTTTACCCGATGTTGCTCCGTGGATCATGAAGCTGGCGGCGAGGCGCTAAACCCATGCGGCCCGAAGATTTCGATTACGTTGCCAAGTTGCTCAAGGACCGCTCCGGTCTGATCATCACGCGCGACAAAGCCTATCTGCTCGAAAGCCGACTGACCCCGGTCGCCCGCAAACGCGGCCTGAAGGGGCTGGAGGATTTGGTGTCCGGCTTGCGTTCGGCGGGAGAAGACCTGCTGCGCGAGGTCACGGAGGCGATGACGACCAACGAGTCGTTCTTCTTTCGCGACATCAAGCCGTTCGAACAGTTCAAGTCCATGGTGCTGCCCGCCATGATGGCGGCACGCGGCGGCAAGAAGACGCTGCGCATCTGGTCGGCCGCCAGTTCGTCCGGGCAGGAGGCTTACACCCTGGCCATGGTGCTGAAGGAAGAAGGCGCCAAGCTGGCCGGTTGGAAAATCGAAATCCTGGGCACCGACATCTCCACCGAGATGCTGGAGAAGGCCAAGGCCGGCCTTTACTCCCAGTTCGAGGTCCAACGCGGCCTGCCGATCCAGCTTTTGGTCAAGTACTTCAAGAAGACCGCCGAAATGTGGCAGATCGACCCAGCCATCCGAGGCATGGTGCAATTTCGCGAATACAACCTGCTGCATGATCTCAAGCCGCTGGGGCAGTTCGACGTGGTGTTCTGCCGCAACGTCCTGATCTATTTCGATCAGCCGACCAAGACCCGCGTACTCGACAATATGAGCCGGGTGATGCCCGATGACGGTTTCCTCTACCTGGGTGGGGCCGAAACCGTGCTGGGCATTTCCGACAAGTTCAGGCCGGTCCCGGATCAACGCGGCGTCTACGCCACCACGCGAGCCCCGACGAAGTAACGCAAAGCGCGACAGGATCGGACGGCGGGGTGAAAGGCCCCGACTCGGCACAAACCTATAGCAAACTCCCCTGCCGCCCATCGGATGAGGCCGGAGTCTTGCGCGGCTTGGCCGGCGCGATGTGCCCTTGGACCACGGCATGGACGGCGCCATCGCTGAACTCGACCGCCAGCGCGGCGCCGGGTTTGGCGGCGGCGGCGGAGATCACCGGGTGGCCCTGCTCGTCCCGGATGACGGCGTAACCGCGCTCCAGCACCTTGCGATAGGAAAAACTCTCCAGCAGCTTGCCGGAGGTATCGAGGTGATTGGCGCGGTCCGTCACCAGCCGCGGCATGACCGCCGCCAACCGCCGCCCGGCCTGATCCAGTTGGAGCCGGCCGCGTTCAAGACCAGCCAGCTCGGCGGCCCGAACCGTCCTGACGGCGTGATCCAGCCGGGTGGCGAAACGGTCGAGATCGCCCCGCCGACGCTCGACCAGATTGGGCAGGCCGTTGTCCAGCCGCTCGGCCCGCTCATCCAGCCGGCGGGCGCAGTCCTCGATCACCCGACGGGGATTGGGCAGTGCCCGGAAGGTCTGGTCCAGATGGCGGCGGCGGTCTTCCAGCGCCCGCATCATGGCCCCGACCAACCGCCCTCCCTGCTCCGCGATGCCGGCGATCAGCTCCGCCCGCACCGGCACCGCCTTCTCGGCGGCGGCGGTCGGGGTGGGGGCGCGCAGGTCGGCGGCAAAATCGATCAAGGTCGTATCGGTCTCGTGCCCCACCGCCGAGATCAACGGAATCTCCGATTCGGCGACGGCGCGCACCACGATTTCCTCGTTAAAAGCCATCAGGTCTTCCAGCGAGCCGCCGCCGCGCGCCACGATCAAAACATCGGGGCGCGGCACCGCGCCGCCCTTGGCCAAGGCGTTGAACCCGCGAATGGCGGCCGCCACCTGGGCCGCCGCACCATCGCCCTGCACCGCCACCGGCCACAGCAGGACATGGCGGGGAAACCGCTCGGCCAGCCGGTGGAGAATGTCGCGGATCACCGCCCCGGTGGGAGAGGTGACGACGCCGATGACCTGGGGCAGGAACGGAATCCGCCGTTTGCGCTCGGGGGCGAACAGCCCCTCGGCCATCAGCCGCTTCTTGCGGTCTTCCAGCAACTTCAGCAGGGCGCCCTGGCCCGCCAGCTCCATACGCTCGACCACCATCTGGTATTTCGAGCGGCCGGGATAGGTGGTCAGCCGACCGGTCGCCAGCACCTCCATGCCGTCCTCGGGACCGATGCCGAGCTTGACCGCCTGCCCGCGCCAGCACACCGCGTCCAGCACCGCCTCGGCATCCTTGAGGGCAAAATAGAGATGGCCGGAGGAATGCCGCTTGAACCCCGACACCTCACCCCGCACCCGCACGAAGGAATAGGCCTCCTCCACGGTCTTGCGGAGCGAGCCGGACAATTCGCTGACCGAATATTCCGGGATATTGGACTGGGGGGGGGGATCGTCGATCATGGGACGGCATGGTGGCGCAAACCCGGCCGATTTGCAAACGGGGACGGAAGTGCTAAAACCCGACCACAGGTTCCAGGGAGGCGATGATGAAGGTTCTGGTAGTCGGTTCGGGCGGTCGTGAACACGCGCTGTGCTGGAAGTTGAAGCAGTCGCCGCTACTGACCCGGCTGTGGTGCGCCCCTGGCAATGCCGGCATTGCCGCCGTGGCGGAGAATGTCGCCATCGCCGCCGAAAAGGTCGACGAACTGCTGGCCTTCGCCCTGATCAACGCCATCGACTTGGTGGTGGTCGGCCCCGAGGCGCCGCTGGTCGCCGGACTGGCCGACAAGTGCCGCGCCGCCGGAATCAAGGTGTTCGGCCCCTCCGCCGCCGCCGCCGAGTTGGAGGGCTCCAAGGGCTTCATGAAGGACATGGCGGCCAAGGCCGGCATACCCACCGCCTGGTATGGCCGCTTCACCGACATGGACGCCGCCAAGGCCTTCATCCGCGCCAAGGGCGCTCCCATCGTGGTCAAGACCGATGGCCTTGCCGCTGGCAAGGGCGTGGTGGTGGCCATGAGCCTGGACGAGGCGCTGGCCGCCGTCGACATGATGATGGGCGACAAGGTGTTCGGCGACGCCGGCAACGAACTGGTGATCGAGGAGTTCCTCGACGGCGAGGAGTGCAGCTTCTTCGCCCTGTGCGACGGCGTCACCGCCCTGCCCCTGGCCGCCGCCCAGGACCACAAGCGGGTCGGCGACGGCGATACCGGACCCAATACCGGCGGGATGGGGGCCTATTCCCCCACGCCGGTGGTGACGCCGGAGATTCAGGACGAGATCATGCGAACCAGCATCCTGCCGCTGGTCCGCACCATGGCGGCGGAGGGAAAACCCTATACCGGGGTGCTGTTCGCCGGCATCATGGTCACCGCCGCCGGCCCCAAGCTGCTGGAATACAATGTCCGCTTCGGCGACCCCGAATGTCAGGTGTTGATGGCGCGCTTACGCTCCGACCTGCTGCCGGTCCTGCTGGCAGGGGCGGAGGGCCGCCTGCACGACATCACGCTGGATTGGCGCGACGAACCGGCCCTGGTGGTGGTGATGGCGGCCCGGGGTTATCCCGGCGCCTATGACAAGGACACCGTCATCGGCGGCCTCGACGCGGCCGGCGCGGTCGAGGGCGTCACCGTGCTGCATGCCGGCACCGCGCTGAAGGATGGCAAGATCATCGCCACCGGCGGCCGCGTGCTGGGCGTCACCGCCATCGGCGCCACGGTCAGCGAGGCGCGCGAGCGGGCCTATGCCGCCGTCGACCGCCTGGACTGGCCCCAAGGATTCTGCCGCCGCGACATCGCATGGCGGGCCATGGCCAGGGGGCTATGACCGGCGAGAATCACCTGACCTCCAACATCCCCCGGCTGCCATGAAAAAGGGCGCTTCCGCATGACATGGAAGCGCCCGAATTCATCGCATGAGACCGATATCAGTCGTTCTTGGCGGCGCGGTCGGCCTTCTTGCGCTCGTTGGGGTCGAGCAGGCGCTTGCGGATCCGGATCGACTTGGGGGTCACTTCGACCAACTCGTCATCTTCGATATAGGCGATGGCCTGTTCCAGGCTCATCTTGCGCGGGGTGGTCAGCTTGACCGCTTCGTCCTTGCCCGAGGCGCGGACATTGGTCAGCTGCTTGCCCTTCAGCGCGTTGACTTCGAGGTCATTGGGGCGATTGTGCTCGCCGATGATCATGCCCTCGTAGATCTTGACGTTGCCGGTGATGAACATGGTGCCGCGATCTTCCAGGTTCCACAGGGCATAGGTGACCGCGTCACCCTGGCCGTTGGAGACCAGGACGCCGTTGCGGCGACCTTCGATGGCGCCCTTAAAGGGGGCATAGCCATGGAACACGCGATTCATCAGGCCGGTGCCACGGGTGTCGGTGAGGAACTCGCCATGATAGCCGATCAGGCCACGCGCCGGGGCCAGGAAGGTGACGCGGGTCTTGCCGCCGCCGGACGGACGCATGCCGGTAAGTTCGGCCTTGCGCAGGCTCATCTTCTCGACCACCGCGCCGGAATATTCGTCATCGACGTCGATGAACACTTCCTCGATGGGCTCCAGCCGCTTGCCCTGCTCGTCCTGCTGGAACAGCACGCGCGGACGCGAGATCGACAGCTCGAAGCCCTCGCGGCGCATCTGCTCGATCAGCACGCCCAACTGCAATTCGCCGCGACCAGACACCTCGAAGGCATCCTTGCCGGCGGTTTCCTTGATATGGATGGCCACGTTGCTTTCGCATTCGCGGGCCAGACGGGCGGCGATCATGCGCGACGTGACCTTGTCGCCCTCCTGACCGGCCAGGGGGCTGTCATTGACCGAAAAGGTCATAGCCAGGGTCGGCGGATCGATCGGGTTGGCCTTCAGCGGCTCGGTGACTTCCGGGGCGCAGATGGTGTCGGCGACGGTGGGCTTGGTCATGCCGGCGATGGCGACGATGTCGCCCGCCTCGGCAAATTCCACCGGCACCCGCTCGATGCCGCGATAGGCCAGCAGCTTGGACATGCGGAAAGTCTCAAGCAACTGCCCGTCATGGGACAGACCCTTGACCTGGGCGTTGAGGCGGGCGGTGCCGGAATAGATGCGGCCCGTCAGGACACGGCCCAGATAGGGGTCGGCTTCCAGGGTGGTGGCCAGCATGGTGAATGGGGCGTCAAGGTCGCGCTTGGGCGGCGGAACATGGGAGACGACCAGATCGAACAGCGCCGACAGATCCTTGCGCGGGCCTTCCAGGCTGTCATCGGCCCAGCCATCGCGGCCGACCGCGAACATGGTGGGGAAATCGAGCTGCTCGTCGGTGGCGTCCAGCGCCGCGAACAGGTCAAAGCACTCGTCATGGACTTCGTGCGGACGGGCGTCGCCGCGATCGACCTTATTGACCACCACAATGGGGCGCAGGCCCAGGGCGAGGGCCTTGCCGGTCACGAACTTGGTCTGCGGCATGGGGCCTTCGGCCGCGTCCACCAGCACCACCACGCCATCGACCATGGACAAGATGCGCTCGACCTCGCCACCGAAATCGGCGTGGCCGGGGGTGTCCACGATGTTGATGCGCATGCCCTTCCACTCGACCGAGGTGCACTTGGCCAAGATGGTGATGCCACGCTCTTTTTCCAGATCGTTGGAATCCATCACGCGCTCAGCGACCTGCTGATTCTCACGGAAGGTTCCCGACTGCCGCAGCATGGCGTCGACCAGGGTGGTCTTGCCGTGATCGACGTGGGCAATAATGGCGATGTTACGAAGTTCCATAATCAAACAGTCTCGATAATGTGGGAGCCCAACTTGGCACGCGCCAAATCCTTGAGCGGACGCTCGGGGCGGGCCCCGAAGTGGGAGATGATTTCACCGGCGGCAAGGCCGCCCAGCATGGCACAGGTGGGAAGGTCGCGATCGTGAGTCAAGCCGTACAGGAAGCCGGCGGCATAAAGATCTCCGGCGCCCGTGGTGTCGATCACCGCCTCGACCGCATCGGCGCCGATCACATGAATATCCTCGTCGGCGATCACCACCGATCCCAGTTCCCCGCGCGTCACGGCGGCGATGCGGCAATGGCCGCGCACCTGCCGGATGGCGTCGTCGAACGACTCGGTCCGATAAAGCGAACACAGTTCCGCCTCGTTGGCGAACAAGATGTCCACATGGCCCGACACCAGATCCAGGAAGGCGGCGCGGTGACGATCGACGCAAAACGGATCGGACAGCGACAGCGACACCTGCTTGCCGGCGTCATGGGCGGTGGCGGCTGCCAGCAGGAACGCCTCCTTGGCCAGGGGCGGATCGTAGAGATAGCCTTCGAGATAGGTCACAGCGGCCTTGGCGACCACGGCCGCGTCCACATCGGCCGGCCCGAACTCGACGCAAGAGCCGAGATAGGTCAGCATGGTGCGCTGGGCGTCGGGGGTCACCAGCACGAAGCAGCGGGCGGTGGAGGTTCCGTCCGTGGCGGGCTTGGTGTCGAAGGTCACGCCGGCATTGCGGATATCGTGGCGGAACACCTGGCCCAGCTGATCGTCCTTGACCTTACCCATATAGGCGGCGCGCCCGCCCAGGGCGGCGACCCCGACGATGGTGTTGGCGGCCGAACCGCCGGAGCACTCGATACCGGGAGGCAATTGGGCATAAATCGCCTCGGCCTGGGCCGCGTCGATCAGAGTCATGACGCCCTTGGTCAGCCCAAGCTTGTGCAGCAGAAGATCGTCGGCGTGCACAAGTACATCGACGATCGCGTTGCCGATGCCGGCGACGTGGGCGCTGTTGTCAGCCATGGTCGTAACAGCCTTTCGCAAGTCCGGACCCGAAAACGAGTCTAGCCACCCCCGGCGCGATCCGCGCGGTCCGGGGAGGTATTTTGCGGCGCAGTATACTGTCCAAACCGCCATAAACAACAAAAACCGCTGCAACCCCCTTGGCCGCCACGACCAGCCATGCTTGAATCGGGCGGTTTTCGTGGCCTTGGAGCCTAATCCCCATGTTGTCCGCCCTGATCAAAGCCTTTGCCCAACTGAGCGACCCGCGCCTGCGCCGGGTGCTGAAGATCGGAATCGGGGTGACGCTGGGCTGCTGGGTCGCTCTGGCCACGACCGCCTCGCTGCTGCTGAAGAACACCCGATTGTTCGAAAACACCTGGGCCGACACCGGCGCGGAGGCCGTGCTCGGGCTGGCTGCGCTGGTGGCGCCACTGCTGTTCTTCTCGGCGCTTGCCACCTTCGTCATGAGCTTTTTCCTCGACGGCGTCGCCGATGTGGTGGAGGAACGGCACTACCCCGGCCTGGGGCCGGCCAGAATCGCAGGCTGGCGCGAAATCCTGATTGGCTCGACCCGATTCCTGCTGGTGATGGTGACCATCACCCTGGTGGCCGCTCCGTTCTATGTGGCGCTGCTGTTCGTCGGCCTGGGAGTGGTGCTGAACTACGCCATCAACGGCTATCTGCTGGGCCGGGAGTATTTCGAGCTGGTCGCCTGCCGCCGGCTGAACGCCGATCAGGCCCGGCTACTGTACCGCAACAATCTGGGGCGGCTATGGCTGTGCGGGGCCGCGATCAATCTGATGTTCCAGATCCCCCTGCTCAACCTGACCGCGCCGGTGATCGCCACCGCCTTCATGGTCCATACGCTCCAGGGATTGCGGGGCGGCCCGGTCAAGGTATGATGGCAGCCATGATGAACCGGATTTTCCGCCTCTCCGCCCTGGCCCTGCTGACCCTGGTCGCCGCCTGCAACGGCGTCGCCCAGACCGATGGCGGCCCGGTGGCAAGCACCGCCCCCGGCGAGAACGGCGCCTCGTCCGGGGCCGAGATAGCGGCCCTGCCGCCGCCCCGAACCGGCCCCCTGACGCCGGAGACGCTCAAGGGCCTGACCGCCGCCCAACTGAAGGCCGAGCTGGGAGCCCCCGACTTCCGCCGCCGCGACCCCCCGGCCGAAATCTGGCAGTACCGCGTGCGCGCCTGCACCTTGGACCTGTTCCTCTATGACGAGGGCGGCAGCCGCGTCACCACCCATTTCGCCGTCCGCGGCCCCACCGGGGCCGGCATCGACGAACGCGCCTGCCTGACCGAGATTCTGGCCCGCCGAACCGAAACGCCGGGCAGTTGAACGAAGGCCTCTCCGGTTGCCCGGCCCCGCCACCAGGCGTATCCTGAGCCGGGCGGGGAGCAGTCCACCATGGGTCCAAGGGAGACATACGATACGGCGCTGAGGCTTCGGACGTTTCGCCGGGCCGCGGCGGTGCTGTGTCTGGCCGTCCTGGCATGCCTGACAACGCCGGCCGCCGCCGAGACGCCACCACGGCCGACCTCGATCACGGTGGTGATGGACGACAACTATCCACCCTATATCTTTCGTACCGGCGACGGCTCCCTGCACGGCATCTTGAAGGATATGTGGGAGTTGTGGAGCCTGAAGACCGGCATCCAGGTCAACCTGCTGGCCATGGATTGGGCCAGAGCCCAGGCGGTCATGGGCGCCGGCGACGCCGACGCCATCGACACCATATTCCAGACGCCGGACCGCCAGACCATCTACGACTTCTCAGCCCCCTACGCGACCATCGACGTCCCCATCTACTTCCACAAGAGCATCTCGGGAATTTCAAACGCCGAGACGTTGCGCGGCTTTACCGTGGGCGTGAAGGACGGCGACGCCTGCATCGATTGGCTGGAAGCCCGCGACATCCGAAGCCTGAAGCGCTATCCCAGCTACGAGACCATGATCGAGTCCGCCGGCAAGCAGGAAATCCGCATCTTTTGCGTCGATCAGCCGCCGGCCTCCTACTTCTTGCTTAAAAGCGCGCTGGAGGCCGAGTTCCGCCACACCGCCCCGCTTTATTCCGGCCAGTTCCACCGAGCGGTCCGCAAGGGCAATGCCACGACTTTTCACCTGATCGAGGACGGCTTCGCCAAGATCACCGCTGAGGAACACCGCCGGATCGAGACCCGATGGATGGGCTCGCCCCTGTCGCAGGGGGAGCAGCGCTATATGGAGGCCGTCACCTGGGCCTTGGAAGCGATGGCCGTCGGGGCTCTGCTTCTGGGGGTGTGGACCTGGGAGCTGCGCCGCAAGGTGCGGTCGCGCACCCGTGAACTGGTCAACACGCTGGATGCGTTGCGGATCGGCGAGCGCCACTACCGCGAATTGGTCAGCCTGACCCCGGTCGCCGTGTTCGAGACCGACGCCGACGGCCTGTGCGTCTTCGTCAACGAACGATGGCCGGCCATTACCGGACAGCCGGCCGAGGCCGTGCTGGGGGGGGACTGGACGGAAATCGCAATCTCGGAGGACCGCCCCCGCATCCGCGACGGCTGGACCGGGGTGATCCGCGACCGCGGCCCGTTCCAGGCGGAATTCCGTACCCTCGGCCCCGACGGCCAGGAAAACTGGGTCCTGGGACAGGCGTCCCCCCGCGACACCGATAGCGGGCTGGTCCGCGGCTATATCGGCACCATCACCGATATTTCGGCCTCCAAGGCGGCCGAGGCGGCGCTGGCGGCCAGCGAGACCCGCTTCCGCACCATCTTCGACAACATCAACGACGCCATCTTCATCCACCATATCGACACCGGCGCCATCCTGGCGGTCAACCGGCGGATGGCCGAAATGTACGGCTTCGCCGATCCGGCCGAGGTAATCGGCCTGTCGGCCAGCCGGTTGAGCGAAGGAGGGCCGCCCTATGACGAGGCAGCGGCCCAGGCCTGGCTGGCCAAGGCGCTGGCCGGCGAGCCCCAGCTGTTCGAATGGCGGGCGCGGGCCAAGGATGGAAGGCTGTTCTGGGTCGAGATCAGCATGCGGCGCGCCCCGATCAGCGCCGATCAGGACGTGATCCTGGTGGTGGTTCGCGATATTTCCGAACGCAAGCAGGCCGAGCGGGCGCTGACGGAACGGACCGAGGCGCTGGAACGCTCCAACGCCGATCTGGAACAGTTCGCCTATGTCGCCTCCCACGACCTGCGCGAGCCCCTGCGCATGGTCAGCAGCTATATGTCCCTGCTGGAGCGGCGCTATGGCGACCGGTTGGAAAAGGATGGTCACGAGTTCATCGCCTTCGCCAAGGAAGGCGCCATCCGCATGGACCATCTGGTCCAGGATCTGCTGGAGTTCTCCCGCGTCGGCCGGATCGCCAACCCGCCGACCCTGACCTCGGTCGACGCCATCTTGGGCAATGTTCAGACGGCGCTGGCGACGGTGATCGCCGACGCCGGGGCCGAGATCAGGGTTCCCACCCCGCTGCCCGCCGTGATGTGTCGCGATACCGAAATATTCCTGCTGCTGCAAAACCTGATCAGCAACGGCCTTAAGTTCCGCGACCCGTCCCGTCCGCCGGTAATCCGGATCACGGCCGAGCGTCAGGGGGCCGAGTGGCGATTCGCGATCGCCGATAACGGAATCGGCCTGGAGCCGGTCTATTCCGAACGGATATTCAAGATCTTCCATCGCCTGCATACCCGCGAGAAATACGAGGGCACCGGCATCGGCCTGTCCATCTGCAAGAAGATCGTCGAACACCACGGCGGCCGGATCTGGGTCAAGGCGACCCCCGGCGAGGGTGCGACCTTCTTCTTCACCCTGACCGCCTGAGGCCCCTATGTCGCGGATCGATCCCCAGACCGAAGCCCACCGCTTTTTCACCCTGGCGACGCAGTCCTGGCAAGGCGGACGGCTGGAGGATGCCGAGCGGGGTTTTGCCCAGGCCGCCATCCTGCTGCCGGAATGGGCCGCCGCCCACGCCAATCTGGGAGCGGTGCTGCGGCGCCAAGGCAAGCCGGAGGCCGCGGTATCTTGCTACCGCCGCTCCCTGGCGCTGGAGCCCAATCAGGCCGGCATCCTGTCCAATCTGGGCAACGCCCTGCGCGACCTGGGGCGGCTGCCCGAGGCGCGAACCGCCCATCGCCGCGCGGTCGAACTGGCCCCCGACAATATCGGCTTCATCTACAACCTCGCCCTGCTGCTGCGGGATCTCCGCCGGATGGACGAGGCCGCCACCCTGCTGGAACGGTTGGCGGCGGCCCAGCCGGCCAATGCCGATTTCGAGTGGGATCTTGCCCTGACCCGGCTCTACCAAGGCGACTACAAGCGCGGCTTTGCCGGCTACGAGGCCCGACTGAGGCTGGCGCGCAATCCCGCCCGCCCCTTTCCCGGCGAACGCTGGACCGGCGACGACATCGCCGGCCGGACCATTCTTCTGACCAGCGAGCAGGGCTTTGGCGACGCCCTGCAATTCGCCCGCTACGTCCCCCTGCTGGCGGCGCGGGGCGCGGCCATCGTGCTGGAATGCCTGCCCGAACTGGCCGAGCTGTTCGCCGGGCTGGCCCCCGACATCGCCCTGGTGGCCAAGGACGCCCCGGCGCCGCCCTACGATGTCTGGGCGCCCATGGCCAGCCTGCCCCACCTCGTGGGAACCACCTTCGACACCATCCCGGCCGCGACGCCCTATCTGACCGCGCCGCCCCGGCCGGAGTTGAACATGCCGCGCTCGCCGAGCACCCTGCTGACCATGGGACTGGTCTGGGCCGGCAAGACCACGCCGCGCGACCGGTCATGGCCGCTGGAAGAGCTGACGCCGCTGTTGGAAGACCCGCGCGTCGCCGCCTACAGCCTGCAACTCGGCCCGCGCGCCGCCGATCTGGCCCGGCTGGGGGTAAACCGGCTGGTGATCGACGCCGCCCCGGTCCTGACCAGTTTCGCCGATACCGCCGCCGTGATGCGGCGGCTTGACCTGATCGTCACCATCGACACCTCCGCCGCCCATCTGGCCGGGGCGCTGGGCCGCCCGGTCTGGGTGCTGCTGCGCCACATCTCGGACTGGCGCTGGCAGGACGAACCCGCGACCTCGCCCTGGTACCCCACCATGCGCCTGTTCCGCCAGCCCGACCCCTTTGACTTCAAGACTCCGATAGCCGAGCTGGCCCAGGCGCTGCGCCAGATGGTGGCCGCCCGCCAATGTTGACTCCCATGCCCCAGGCGGTATGTTCGTCTCCCTCGTTCCGACAGTTTCAAGCAGGACCAGACCCATGAGCTTTACCGCCATCGAGAAGACCGTTGATGCCGCCTGGGAGGCCCGCGACGGCATCACCCTTCAGACCAAGGGCGACATCCGCGACGCCGTCGAAGCGGCGCTGGAAGCCCTGGACGGCGGCAAGCTGCGGGTCGCCGAAAAGAAGGACGGCGTCTGGGTGGTCAATCAGTGGCTGAAGAAGGCGGTGCTGCTGTCCTTCCGCCTCAACGACATGGCGCTGATGACCGGCGGCCCCAACGGCTCGTCCTGGTTCGACAAGGTGCCGATGAAGTTCGAGGGCTGGGACGACGCCCGCTTCCGCACCGCCGGCTTCCGCGCCCTGCCCGGCTGCATCGTGCGCCGCTCGGCCTATATCGCCCCCGGCGCGGTGCTGCTGCCCAGCTTCGTCAACCTGGGCGCCTATGTGGACTCCGGCACCATGATCGACACCTGGGCCACCGTCGGCTCCTGCGCCCAGATCGGCAAGAACGTCCACATCTCCGGCGGCGCCGGCATCGGCGGCGTGCTGGAGCCCCTGCAAGCCGGCCCGGTGATCATCGAGGACAACTGCTTCATCGGCGCGCGGGCCGAAGTGGCCGAGGGCGTGCTGGTCGAGACCGGCGCAGTGCTGTCCATGGGCGTCTATATCGGGTCCTCCACCAAGATCGTCGACCGCGAAACCGGCGAGATTCATATGGGCCGGGTTCCCGCCTATTCGGTGGTCGTGTCGGGCAGCATGCCGGGCAAGCCCTTCCCCGATGGCAGCCCCGGACCCAGCCTGTACTGCGCCGTCATCGTCAAGAAGGTGGATGAACGCACCCGTTCCAAGGTCTCCATCAACGAACTGCTGCGCGATTGACCGGACTGCGCGACCCGCTCGGCCTGGCCCAGGCCCTCATCCGTTGCCCCAGCGTCACCCCCGAGGATGCCGGGGCGATGGACGTCTTGGGCAGCGCCCTGGAAAGCCTCGGCTTTTCCTGTCACCACATCCGCTCGGCCACCGGCGGGCCGGAGATCCGCAATCTCTATGCCCGCCTGGGCGACCAGGCCCCCAATTTCTGTTTCGCCGGTCACACCGACGTGGTGCCGGTCGGCAAGGGCTGGACGGTCGCCCCCTTCGCCGCTTCGGTGATCGAGGGCAAGCTGTTCGGCCGCGGCAGTTCCGACATGAAGGGCGGCATCGCCTGCTTCGTGGCGGCGGTGGCCCGGCGGCTGGAAAGCGGGACGCCCATGGGCTCCATCTCGCTGCTGATCACCGGCGACGAGGAAGGCCCGGCGGTGGACGGCACCATCAAGGTACTGGACTGGCTGGCGGCGCGGGGCGAAACCATCGACGCCTGCATCGTCGGCGAGCCCACCAACCCCCAGCGCCTGGGCGAAATGATGAAAATCGGCCGGCGCGGCAGCCTTAACTGCCGGCTGACCGTCTTCGGATCCCAGGGCCATTCCGCCTATCCCCATCTGTCCGACAATCCGATTCCGCGCCTGCTCGACATCCTGCGGCGGCTGACCGAAGCGCCGCTGGACCAGGGCAACGACCATTTCCAGGCATCGACCCTGGCGCTGACCACGGTGGATGTGGGCAATTCCGCCACCAACGTCACCCCGGCCGAGGCCCGCGCCGGCTTTAACATCCGTTTCAACGACATGCATAGCGGCGCATCGCTGGAGCGGTGGATCAGGGACACGGCCGCCGCTGCCGGCGGCGCGGTCGAGGTCTCGGTGGAGGTTTCGGGCGAGTCGTTCCTGACCCCGCCGGGCGCGCTGTCCACCACCCTGGCTCAGGCGGTGACGGTGGTCACCGGACTCGTGCCCGACCAGTCCACCACCGGCGGCACCTCGGACGCCCGCTTCATCAAAAATCATTGCCCGGTGGTCGAATTCGGTCTGGTGGGGAAAACCATACACAAGTCGGACGAGCATGTGGCCGTCGCCGACATGGAAGCCCTGACCGAGATCTATCGCCGCGTCCTGGTCGAGGTCGTGGGATGATCGCCGCCGGCGAAATCATCGGCGGCGTCTACGGCGCGTGGCGACTGGCGCGGCGCGACCCCGCCGGCCTGATCTGGTTCGACGCCTCGCATCGCGGGTTCTGGCATTCGTTCTGGGGGCCGGCGCTGGTGCTGCCCGGTTTCCTGGTGCTGCAAACCCTGGACGGCGCCTTTGCCGAATCCGTCCTGGCGGCACTGACGGTCCATCTGATCGCCTATGTCATCGGCTGCGTCGCCTTTCCACTGGCGGTCGCCCATGTGGCCGAGGGGCTGCAACGGAGTCACGTCTACACCCGCTACATCGTGGCCTATAACTGGTCGGCGGTGGTTCAGATGGCGGTGTTGCTGCCGGTGGCCATCCTGGTGCAGCTCTTCCCGCAATTCGCCATTCTCAATCTGGCGCTGACCATGGGGCTGCTGGTCTATCAAGCCTATGTCGCCCATGTGGCGCTGGAAGTAACCCCCACCGCCGCCGCCCTGCTGGTCCTGCTGGACCTGCTGATCGCGGCGATGGTTCAGATGTCGGCCGACCGTCTGCTGATATAGCGCCCCTCCCAAGCGGTTACAGCGGCTCGATATCGCCCATGGCTTCCAACCGGGCCGCCCCGGCGGCGAAGTCGGCCACCTTGCCCTCGGCGATGGCGGCGCGCAGGCCCCGCGTCAGGTCCTGGAAGGCCTGGATGTTGTGCCAGGTCAGCAGCATGGGGCCGAGGATCTCTTCCGACCGGATCAGGTGGTGGAGATAGGCCCGCGAATGGTCGCGGCAGGCCGGGCAGGCGCAGCCCTCTTCCAGCGGCCGGGGATCGTCCTGGTGGCGCGCGTTGCGCAGGTTGACCGTGCCCCGCCGGGTGAAGGCCTGGGCGGTACGGCCCGAGCGGGTCGGCATGACGCAGTCGAACATATCGACGCCGCGCAGCACCGCGCCGATGATGTCCGACGGGCGCCCCACTCCCATCAGGTAGCGCGGCCGGTCGGTGGGCAGCAGCGGGGTGGTGACGTCGAGGGTGGCGAACATGGCCTCCTGCCCCTCGCCCACCGCCAATCCGCCCACGGCATAGCCATCGAAGCCGATCTCGATCAGCGCGCGCGCCGATTCGGCCCGCAATTCAGGGTAGACGCCGCCCTGGACGATGCCGAACAGGCCATAGCCGGGGCGGGGGACGAAGGCCGCCTTTGACCGCACCGCCCAGCGCATGGACAGCCGCATGGACTCCGCCGCCTGCTCCGGCGTGGCGGGAAAGGGGGTGCATTCGTCGAAGGCCATGGTGATGTCGGCATCCAGCAAATGCTGAATCCGCATGGAGCTTTCCGGTGTCAGGTGATGCTTCGAGCCGTCGTGATGGGACTGAAAGGTGACGCCGTCCTCGGTCAGCTTGCGCAGCTTGGCCAGACTCATCACCTGAAAGCCGCCGGAATCGGTCAAGATCGGTCCCGGCCAGTTCATGAATTTGTGCAGGCCGCCCAGGCGCGCCACCCGCTCGGCGCCGGGGCGCAGCATCAGGTGATAGGTGTTGCCCAGCACGATCTGAGCCCCGGTGGCGGCCACCGAGCCCGGCATCATGGCCTTGACCGTGCCGGCGGTCCCCACCGGCATGAAGGCGGGGGTGTCGATATGGCCGTGGGCGGTGTGGACGCGGCCCAACCGGGCGGCACCGTCGGTGGCCAGCAGATCGAAGGAAAATTGGCTCATGACGGGGCACTCCGTTCCAGCAGGCAGGCGTCGCCATACGAGTAAAATCGGTAGCCGGACGCCTTCGCGTGGGCATAGGCGGCCTGCATGCGGTCCAGGCCGCGAAAGGCGGCGACCAGCATGAACAGAGTCGAGCGCGGCAGGTGGAAATTGGTCATCAGCACATCCACCAGCCGGAACCGGTGGCCGGGGGTGATGAAGATGTCGGTGGCGTCGTCGAAGGCGTGCAGGACACCCAACGGATCGCTGGCGCTTTCCAGCAGCCGCAGCGCCGTGGTCCCCACCGCCACCACCCGGCCGCCCCTGGCCTTGGCGGCGTTGATCGCGGCGGCGGCTTCGGCGGTGACCACGCCGATTTCGGAATGCATGTGGTGGTCGATGGTGTCGTCGACCTTGACCGGCAGAAAGGTTCCCGCTCCCACATGCAAGGTGACGGCGACCCGCAGGACGCCGCGCGCATCGAGCGCCGCCAGCAGGTCCGGGGTGAAATGCAGTCCGGCGGTGGGGGCCGCCACCGCGCCGGCCTCGCGCGCGAACACCGTCTGATAGTCGGCGCGGTCACGCTCGTCGGCCTCGCCCTTGCGGATATAGGGCGGCAACGGCATGCGGCCGAATTCCTCCAGCGCCGCCAGCAGATCCCCGCCCGAGCGGTCGAAGCGCAAGGTCACCTCTCCGGCCTCGCCCTTTTCCATCACCTCGGCACCGAAGTCCGGGGCGAAATCGACCCGGTCGCCGGGGCGCAGCTTCTTGGCCGGTCGCGCAAAGACCTTCCAACTGTCCGGGGCGGTCCGCTGGTGCAGCGTCACCTCGACTCCGGCCAGCCCCCGCTTTCCCACCAGCCGGGCCGGAATGACGCGGGTGTCGTTGAAGACCATGACGTCGCCGGGCCGAAGCAAGCCAGTCAGATCGGCCACCGTCAGGTCGGCCATACCGACCTCGGCGACGTGCAGCATCCGGCCCGAGCCGCGCGGCGCGGCCGGGCGCTCGGCGATCAGATCGCGCGGCAGGTCGAAGTCGAAATCGTCCACTCTCATGGCGGCGGGTTTAGGCCGGCAATTTGGCGGCGTCAATGGCCTGGCGACATGGCATAGTGGGGATCGCCCCAAAATACCGAGGAATCATGGACCTGTTTCCACCGTTCGAGTCGTACGCCGCCGGGATGCTGGAGGTGGGAGAAGGACACAGCCTCTACTGGGAGGTCTCGGGAAATCCGGCCGGGCCGGTGGTGGTCTTCGTCCATGGCGGGCCGGGGGCGGGGACGGTTCCGACCTATCGCCGGTTCTTCGACCCCGGCTTTTGGCGCATCGTGCTGTTCGATCAGCGCGGTTGCGGGCGGTCGGAGCCGCATTCCTGCATCACCGCCAACACCACCGCCCATCTGGTGGCCGACATGGACGCCTTGCGCGCCCATCTGGGGGTCGAACGCTGGCTGCTGTTCGGCGGCTCGTGGGGCAGCACCCTGGCGCTGGCCTATGGTCAGGCCCATCCCCAGCGCGTCACCGGCTTTGTCATGCGCGGCGTCTTCTTGTTCCGCCCGCACGAGGTGGAGTGGTTCCTGACCGGCATGGGGTGCTTTTTTCCAGAGGCGTGGCGCCGCTTCATCGACTTCTTGCCGCAGGCCGAGCGCGGCGATCCGCTGGCCGCCTATATGCGCCGGCTCAACAACCCCGATCCCTCGGTTCACATGCCGGCGGCAAAGGTGTGGTGTGGCTACGAGGAGGCCTGCGCCCGATTGCTGCCGCGCGACGGCGGTGGCGGGACGGATGGGCCGGGAGCCCTCGCCACGGCCCGGATCGAGGCTCATTACATGATTCACGAGGGCTTTTTGGGGACGAACCAACTGCTGGCTGGCCTGGACCGGATCCGGCACTTGCCCGCCATCGTCGTTCAAGGCCGCTATGACATCGTCTGCCCCCCCGCCACCGCCGAGGAACTGGCGCGGGCATGGCCGGGAACGCGGCTGACCATCGTCGCCGATGCCGGTCATTCCGCCATGGAGCCCGGCACCCGCACCGCCCTGGTCGAAGCGGTGGAGGACATGAAGCGGCTGGCGATCCGGTGGTGACTATTCCCCGAACACCTCGACGAAGCTGGCCATCAGGGCGCAGTCGAGGTCGGCCATGGTGGGAGTGAGCCCCAGATCCCACAGCGAGGTGACGCCGTGCTCGCGGATGCCGCAGGGCACGATGCCTTGAAAGTGCGACAGGTCGGGGTCGAGATTGATGGCGATCCCGTGGAAGGTCACCCACTGACGGACCCGGACGCCGATGGCGGCGATTTTGTCCTCGCGGCCACCGCCCCGATCGACCCAGATACCGACCCGGCCGCACCGGCGCTCGCCCTTGACCACGAAGCGGGCCAGGGCGCGGATCAGCCACTCCTCCAGATTCTGCACATAGGCCCGCACATCAGGACCTCGCCGCTTCAGGTCCAGCATCACATAGGCCACCCGTTGACCGGGGCCGTGATAGGTGTACTGGCCGCCGCGCCCGCTGGCGAACACCGGAAAGCGGTCGGGCTCCACCAGATCGGCCGGATTGGCGCTGGTCCCGCCGGTGTAAAGCGGCGGGTGCTCCAACAGCCAGACCAACTCGGGCAGGGCGCCGGCCCGAATGGCGGCAACGCGGGCTTCCATCTCGGCCACGGCCTGGGGATAGGCCACCTTTTGCTCCGAAATCCGCCACTCGACAGGAAAAGACATGCGATCTCCGGGACAGCGCTTGATTTAGCCGGATTGATTTGGTATTCCCCTGTCTCCTCGTTGGCAAGTCCTTCGAGCTACCAAGGTAAGCGGCCATGGCGGAATTGGTAGACGCGCAAGCTTGAGGTGCTTGTGGGGTAACACCCGTGGAAGTTCGAGTCTTCTTGGCCGCACCAAGGTATTGCTGGAATGTTGCGTTCTCCACCATGACGTAACCGCCAGGAAATCACGAAGACCCCCGCTCACTCAGCGGGGTTTTTTGTTTTGGTCGCGCGGGCGTCCTTATCTCTGTCGGGTCTCGGACCCTCTGTCGGATGTACGACAGCCCAGAACCCCAGCAATCTTGCCGTTCTCCAGATGGCACCGCCATTGCAACGCCACCCCGGTCACTCAAATTCCGGGAGAGGATCAAACATGGCCAACGTAACCTTCAGCGCCCCCAGCTTGGGCAAGGATATCACCGTCTATGCGGTGGCGGGCGATAACAAGACCCTGCTGGGGGTCGCCAAGCAGCACAATATCGCCATTCCCTGCCAGTGCCAGGATGGGGAATGCGGCTCGTGCCTGGTCAAGGTGACGGTCCTGGGCGACAACACGCCCATGGCGGTCCACCTGACCGACAAGGAAAAGCTGACACTGTCGGTCAATGGCAAGTTGAACAAGGGACAACTGGAGCACGCCGAGACCAATGACATGCCGCCGCCCTACCGGCTGGCCTGTCAGTACATCGTCCGTGGAGAAGACATCTTGGTGGAATTCTCGGGAGATCCGGGCGTCGAGATCGAACTGCGCCGATAGCGGAGCGCCGCAAAAGCCCCGGCGGGCCATTCGCCAATGAATTGACCCGAAAAGGTAAAGGCCAGTCAACCCATGGGATTGACTGGCCTTTATTGGTCGGAGTGAGAGGATTCGAACCTCCGGCCCCTGCCTCCCGAAGACAGTGCTCTACCAGGCTGAGCTACACTCCGGTCGCCTGCGAGGCGCTTCTTATAGCGCCAACATCGCGGCTTCGCAAAGGTATTTTGCGCCTGCTAAACCGAGAATTCCGCCGCCACCCAAGCGGGAAGCCTTTAAAAATTGCGGGCCTGCCATTCCCCGATGATGAAAATTCGGAGTCGCCCATCCATGCGCCATGGTGACATACTTTCTCTCTGCGACGCGGGAGGTGAAGATGCAAGTCTGCCAAAGCTGTGACAAGCGGTCCGCATGCAGGGTGCCGCCCGACTTCGCCCGGTTCGAAAGAGTGTACCAGTTCCTACAGACCCATGACGGTCCCGAGGTTCTGCGGCAGCGGCTTCGCGCCTTTCTTCACATCAACCACTGCATCGCCGAGGGTGAGCTTGACCTGATCCATAATCTGGTCGATGAGCATCTGAACGAGCGGATGCCGCCGGGGCTCCACGTCAACGATTGGGGCATCCCCGACGATATCCGCGAAAAGATGCTCGCCCTGCGCCGAGAGAGGGCCGGTTCCTGAGGCATTCTGGCGGTCGCGTTTTTTTTCGTCTTCCAGGTAACCTTTTCCCTCTCTGCTGCGGACTCGCGATCCCGGTGAATCTATAAATCCAAAGAGGGCAAGGCGATCATGCGGATATCGGCGACGGAGAAGCGGGGCCGCCGGGTCACTTCGGTTCGGGGCTGGCTGGGTGGATCACTGGCGATCCTTTGCACCTTCCTGGCCGGAGCCGCCGGCTTCATCTTGTACGAACTGGACCTGCGCAAGCACGATTACCAGATCTTGAACCTCGCCGGTCAGATGCGGGTGATCGCCGCCTCGCTGGAGCAGCAGGCCAACGATGTCCTCAGCCGAGGCGTCTTGCAGGGGGGATCGCTGGACCAGAATTTCGGCTTGTTCGAGCGCGCCACCGCCGAGCGGGTCGATCTTTACGAGCGGATCGTCATCGGCTTTGCCAATCGCGAACTGCCGGCCGACCTGACCGGCCGCGAAGAGGCGCTGACCTGCAACTGGGACCGCCCCTCGACCAGCCAGCTTGACGCCACGGTCGCGCAATGGCGGCGCTACCGGACCGGGTTGGAGGCCGCGCGCGGCGGCGACCCGCTGCGTCCACGCACCTTGGCCATGGCCGGCTATCTGCTGAACAACGGACCGGCCCTGGTGGCTTCCACCGAAGATCTGGCCAAAGCGTTTCAGGCGATGATGGAGGGCAAGCTGCGGCTGGTCCGTCTGCTGATCGTCGGCATGCTGGCGGGCGGCGCCCTGGTGACCGGGGTCATCCTGATACTGCTCAGTCGCGCCATCCTGCGGCCGCTGGACCGCGCCGTCGCCGGCTTCACCCGCGTGGCGGCGGGCGATCTGGGTTTTCAGGTGGAAGAGGCCAACACCGCCGAGTTCGGCCGCATGACCCGAGCCTTCAACGACCTGTCCCTGCGGCTGCACGGCATGTTCGGCCTGATCGAGCATATCGGCCGGGGCTGCGACCTGCGCGAGACCATGGACTTCATCGTCCACGCCTTCCGCCGGTTTGTGGCGGTCGACGGGCTGGTGCTGTTGGTGGCGGCTCCCGAGGGCGGCCGCTTCAAGGTGGAAAGCCGCCACGGCGAGGCCGTCGCCCACTGGCCCGATCTGGCCGATCCCCTGCTGGACCAAACGGTTCGCGACCGCCAGCCCCTGATCACCGGCGCCACGGCCGGTCCCCTGGCCGAGGCCATGCGGGGCGGCGGCGTCAAGACCGTCCTGCTGCTGCCCATGGGCAGCATTCGCGACGGCGGCGCCGTCCTGGCGGTGGCGTCGATGCTGGACGACGCCTATACGCCAGAGCAACGCCAATTCCTCGGCAACATGGCCACTCAGGTCGACGCGGTACTGTCGCGCACCCTGGCCATGGACGCCCTGGTGGTGGCGGCGGTCCAGGGACTGGCCAAACTGGCGGAAAGCCGCGATCCGGAAACCGGCGATCATCTGGTCCGCATGAGCCTGTATTCCGCCTTCATCGCCGAGGATCTGGGCCGCCGCGCCGCCTATCGCGACATCATCGATCCCGGCTATGTGCGGGCGCTCCACCGTTTTGCCCCCATGCACGATATCGGCAAGGTCGGCATCGCCGACCGGGTCCTGCTAAAGCCGGGCCGACTGGACGACGAAGAGCGCCGCGAGATGAACAAGCACCCGCTGATCGGGGCCGAGGTCTTGCGCCTGTGCGAGCAACGGATGAACGAACTGGGCCGCAGCGTCTTTCAGATCGGCATCGAAATCGCCGAGAGCCATCACGAGAAGTGGGACGGCAGCGGCTATCCCAACGGCCTCGCAGGCGACGCGATCCCCCTGTCCGCCCGGATCGTCGCGGTGGCCGACGTCTTCGACGCCCTGACCTCAAAGCGGCCCTACAAGGACGCGTTCAGCGTCGAAAAGGCGCTCGACATCATCCACATGGACGTGGGAACCCATTTCGACGCCGAGGTGGTCGAGGCGCTGGACCGGGTGATGCCTCGGGTCCTCGACGTCTATGACCGGTTAAAGCATGTGTGACGGCGTTCAGTAACTGGCGACCGCGCAGGACTGCCCCTTGGCCCGCAGCGCCACGCAGAACGGTTCGGCCTCGGCCGCCGGGATGGGGCCGGCCAGCAATCGGTAGGTGGTGCCCAGGTCGGGAATATCGGTCTTCACCGCCTTGAACTCCAGCGGCGCCAGTTCGGGGTATTCCTTCTTCAGCGCGTCCACCGCCTTGGCGGTCAGATGGTCCGAGGCCATGGACAGCAGATGGAGCCCGACCGGCCCCTTGCCGCTGGGGGGAATGACCCCGCCCGGCACATCGCCCGGTTTGAGGGCCTGCGCCGGCTTCTTCCTGGGCTTCTTCTTGGGCGGCGGCGGGGGCGGCGGAGTATTGGCTAGAACCCGCTCGCCCTGGGCGATGGTGGCCAGCTCACGCATACGTTCGTCCGAATTCACCAGACCGAGCCGGGCCATGGTGTCGACGCGGTCGCGGCCAAGCTTTAGCGCATCGGGGGCGATGCGGGCCGGGGCGGCCCGTGTCTTGGGCTCCTGGGGCAGCAGGCTCTCCAACAGGAAACCCCGCTCGGTGGCGGCCTCGGCAGCCAGGGCGGGCGGGCGGGCCGACAGCCGCGCGATCTGATCGGCGATCATCTGCAACGGCGCCGGCCGAGCCAGCCCCGCCGCCGGCGGCGGCTCCGAATAGGGCAGCAGGGCGCCCAGATTGGCGGTGCGCCGGGCCTCCGCTTCCTCCGGCGTCGCCAGCCCCGCCGCCACCAGACGGCGCAGGGCATAGAAACGCTGGGCCTCGGGATCGGCGGCGATGGCGGTCGGGATGTTCAGCGGCACCTGGGGAATGGGCGGCGGCGCGACGACCTCCGGCGGCGGCGGCGGCGGCGTGGGCCACGATGCCGCCTGGGGAGGATATCCCCGGACGGAGGGGGGCTCGCCACAGGCGGCGACGCCTGCCAGCGATGCCAAAATCGCCACCAGCCGCACCCTTTGCACCCAAACCCGCTGCATCGTCACCGGCCTCCCCACCGCTCGCCAAACCATGTGGAGGGTAGGCCTTGGCCCGCCAAAGTCAACCACCCGCACCCGTCGCGACTGTGCTACCGTGGCGCGATCGCGCAAGTTTATCGAGAGTTTCGCCATGACCGCCACCGCGCCAGAACGTTACGACCCGGTTGCCCGCGCCCTGCACTGGGGAATGGCGGCCGCCATCATGGCCATCTGGGTGGTCGGGCACATGATCGACGCCTTGCCCAAGGGCGCCATGCGGACCGAGGTGGTCGGCCTGCACAAGTCGATCGGCGTCGTCATGCTGGCGCTGGTGCTGGGACGCCTGGCCTGGCGGGTGGCGCGGCCGCAGCCGCCATTGCCCAATTCCATGCCCATGAGGGAGCGGCTGACGGCCCAGCTTGGCCATATCACCCTCTATATCCTGATGCTGGCCATCCCCATCGACGGCATCTTGATGTCGCAAAGCGCCGGTCGCGAAGTGGCGGTGTTCGGGCTGGCCCTGCCGACGATGGTGGCCAAGAACGACGGCCTGCGCGAAGCCTTCAAGGCCGGTCACGGTCTCCTTGGCTGGGTGCTGGCGCTGGTGCTGGCAGGCCATGTGGTGGCGGTGCTGCGCCATCACCTGATCCTTAAGGATGAAATTCTGCACCGCATGCTGCCGGGCCGGTCGCCATTCAGATCGTAAATCGTCAATCGTCCTCGGCACAGCCATAGACTTCGACCGTGACGTGACTCAACTCGTGAACCTTGGCCAGCAGGCCCTTGTAATGAGTGGGATCGCGCGGGGTATGGGTGACGATGGACACGATGGCCCCCCAATGGCCCGGCCCCACCTGCCAAAGGTGAAGGTCGGCCAGCCGGGCGTCGTCGCAGCCTTCGAGGGCGGCCCGGATTTCGTCGCGCAATCCCGTATCGTCGCTGTGGTCCAGCAAGACGGCCCCGGTCTTGCGCATCAGGCCCCAGGACCAGTTGGCGATCACGGCGGCGCCGACCAGCCCCATCGCCGGGTCCATCCACCACCAGCCCAGAACCTTGCCCAGAAACAAGGCGACGATCGCCAGAACCGAGGTGAGGGCGTCGGCCAGCACATGAAGATAGGCGGCGCGGAGATTGTGGTCATGACGGTGGTCATGCCCATGCCCGGAATGGCGGCCATGTCCGCCCAGGATGAGAGCGCTGACCAGATTCACCGCCAGACCGATGGCCGCAACCCACAGGGCCTCGTCGAATGCGATGGTCTGCGCCATCGTCAGCCGGTTGGCGGATTCCCATGCCATCAACAGGGCGACGATGCAAAGGACGATGGCGCTGGTAAAGCCGCCCAGCGCCCCGACCTTGCCGGTGCCGAAGGCAAAGCGCGGGTTGTCGGCGTGCTTGCGGGCGAAGGCGTAGGAGAAGGCGGCAATGCCCAATGCCCCGGCATGGGTGGACATGTGCCAGCCATCGGCCAGCAGCGCCATGGAGTTAAAGACGGTTCCGGCCACGATCTCGGCCACCGTCATGACGATGGTCAGGCCCACCACGATCATGGTCCTGCGTTCAGCCGCGTCCTCCATTCCGGTCAGGAAATGGTGGCTGTGCCGCCATGGGGACAGATTTTGCAAGTGCATCGTCATTCTCCCGGTCAAGCCAGGACATGATAGACCAAAAACCGCCTGATCGGCTTAACCCATTCCTAACCAGGCTCGTGCTTGCTGGGAGATGGAACAGGAGGCTGATCATGCAAAGACTGATCGCGGTGGTGTTGACGGCATTGACGATCTGGGGCGGCAGTGCGCGGGCCGAGCAGGTGACCGACCAGACCATGATGGTGGGACGGGCGGTGACCACGGTCGAGCGGTTGCGCACCGACGCCAATTTCGGCCAGACCATGACCGATCTGCTGGGGCGCGCCCGTGCGGTGCTGATCATCCCGGATCTGGTAAAGGGCGGCTTCATCCTGGGGGCTCAGTACGGCACCGGCGTGCTGCTGGCCAAGACCAAGGATGGCCGCTGGAGCGGCCCCGCCTTCTATTCGGTGGCGGCGGGCAGCATCGGCTTGCAGATCGGGCTTCAGGACGCCGAGGCGATTTATGTCATCATGAACGACGGCGGCCTAGAGGCGGTGGTGGAGAACCAGTTTAAGGCCGGAGCCGGAGCCGGCGTCGCGGTGGCGACCATCGGGGCCGGGGCCGAGGCCAATACCACCACCAATGCCGGCGTCGACATCTATACCTTCTCCAAGGCGGTGGGCCTTTACGGCGGCGCGGCGCTGGATGGGGCCGGCATCTTGCCGCGCCATGCCTGGAACTCGGCCTATTACGGTGGCAACCCAACCCCGGAGGACATCTTGTTCACGCGAAAGAACGACAGCCGTCAGGCCGACCGGCTGCGGAACATGCTGTCGCGCTAAAGAGCGGCGTCCTGTCCGGCCGGCAGGGTGAAGAAGAAGGTGCTTCCCTCTCCCGGCCGGGAGTCCACCCAGATCCGGCCGTCATGGTGCTCGATGATCTTCTTGCAGTTGGCCAGACCGATACCCGTCCCCTCGTATTGACCGTGCCCGTGCAGGCGCTGGAACATGCCGAAGATTTTCTCGAAATATTCGGGAGCGATGCCGATGCCGTTATCCGCCACGCTCACGATCCAGTCCCGGCCATTCCGCGCGGCCGCGATCTTCACCACCGGCGCGTGATCGGCGGAACGGTACTTCAAGGCGTTTCCGACCAGATTATGGAATAAACGCCCCAACTCGTTGGGATGGCCGAAGACCCGCGGCAAGTCGGCGATGTCGACCCGGCCTTGCGCCTCGGCGATGACGAAATGAAGATCGGCGACCGCCTGGGCGGCGATCTCGGCAAGGTCGACCGACTGGCTTTCTTCTATGGTATGGCCGATGCGGGAGTATTCGAGAAGGTCGAGGATCAGCCGGTCCATTCGCTTGGCGCCGTCCCTGGCGAACCCCATGAATTCCCGCCCCTCGTCGTCGAGGCCATCGCCAAGATGCTGCTCCAGCAACTTCATATAGCTGGTCACCATCCGCAGCGGCCCCCGCAAATCATGGGAGGCGACCGAGACGAATTGCCCAAGTTCCTCGTTGGCGGACTTCAACTGGCGGGCCTGCGCCTCCAGCAGGCGGGCTCCCTCGGCAAGATCGGCTTCGGCCCGCTTGCGCTCGGTGATGTCTTGAATGAGGACAATCCGGGCGTGATGGCCGCCATAGGCGATGGGCACCGAATGGATCGCCACGTCGATGATCGCACCGTTCTTGATCCGGTGACGCCACTCTCCGACGCTCTCGCCCCGCTCCGCCGAGAACACCGTCCGCAAAAGGGCGGGAACGTCCTCCGCCGGGCGAATGTCTTGCAGCGTCATGGCGTCGAATTCGTCATGCGTAAAGCCGTAATGTTCGATGGCGCGGTGGTTGACGGCCAGGAATTTCAGGCTGTGTTCGTCATAGACCCACATGGGCTGCGGGCTGCGCTCGAACAGCAAAAGGTATCGCTCCTCGCTCTCGCGCAGTTCGCCGTAAAAACGGGCGACCTCGGCCGACATCGCGTTCATGGCCCGAGCCAGTTCGGTGAACTCGTCGCCACCGGCCAGGGTGATCGGCGTCACGAAATCCTGCCCGCCGATCCGCTCGGACGCCTGGCGCAAGATCCCCAGGGAGCTTAGAATGCGCCGATTGACGGCCATGATGAATAACCCGACCAAGGCCGACACTACCACCGCCCCCACCAGCATCAGGACGAAGGTCTGACGTTCGCGGGCGATGACCGCGTTATTGATGGCCGACAGCTTGTAGGCGTCGGCGATCATGATGCTGGCGCGCATCAACAGGCTTTGCTCGATCAGCTTTTCCGCTTCGTCGCTTCCCCGGCCACCCGACCGATGCCCCGCGACCAGCCGGTCGAACAGGGAACCGAGAATGACATGATTGTCGATCAGGCGACGGCCGATCAGCCTCTCCCCTTCGGTCTCCAGGGGAGAGAGCCTGAACCGGTCCAGGTTTTGGCCGAGGCGGCGGTGGGCTTCCCGCCATTGCAGCATCGCCCGGTCATCGTACCCCGCCAGATAGTCGCGAACGAACAGGCTCGACTCGAAAATATTGCCGATCGATTGCTCGACCATTCGGATATCGTCGAGGGCGTTGGCGGTTCTCAGATAGGAATGGGCCAGGACGATCGTGTTGCCGACCCATACCAGCCCCAGCAGGGCGACGGCGAGATGAAGCCTCTGGCGGATCGTCAAGGACAAGGATTTTCGCGTCAAGGGCACTTGTCCCTATCCAGTTCGGTCACGGAAGGATGATCGTTATCCGGCTTGGTTCGACAGCTCTCAGGCCCTCGGCGGAAATATGTTTGAGAAAATCCGGCATGCTGGCTTCCGGCATCTTCCTGATCTCGCGCCGCGCCTGACCTTCCATCTGAACGAGGAGGGATTGGTCCAGGCTGACGCTAAAGCCGAATTCGTTCCAGACCTGATCCACCAAGGCCCGGTCCAACTTGATATACGGCGCGACGATGGAGACCGCCTCGGAGCGATTGGCGGCGGCGAACGTCTCGGCCCGAATGAGGGCGCGCAACAGCCGCCGCACCGCCTCGGGCCGGGATTCAAGAAACTCCGGCTGGGCCGCCAGGGTCCAGAGTTCGGTATAGATCCCGTCGCTGGGAAAACTGATGGTCCCGTCCGGCATGGCCCTTTGCACGATGAGGCGCGCCGACACCCAGGACGCCAGGGCGTCGATGCGCCCGCTGATCAGGGCTTCGGCGCCGTCATCCATTGAAACCGGCACATAGGTGATGCCGGCGGGATCGATCTTGTTGACCCCCAGGAACAGGTCGAGGAAATATTCGTGATTGGTCCCGCGCACCAGCCCCACCCGCTTGCCGGCCAGGTCGGCGGGGCTCCGGATGCCCGCATCCTTGCGGGCGATGACGGTGATGTCGTGATCGGTCGCCTGAATGGTCGAAAAGACACTGGCCCGGCTGCCTTTCAGCAACGCCCACATCACCGGCACTTCGGCGACGGTGGCGACATCGGCCTGCCCTTCGATCACCTTGGCAAGGGCATCCTTGCCGAACGGAAAGCTTTCCAGGGTTACGTCCAGACCCTCGGCGCGAAAAAATCCTTTATCCGCCGCGATAAAGACGAGGGCCGACATGATCTGGGGACTGACCGCCAGCCGCAAGGTCTCGACCGGAAGGGCCGAAGGGCCGGTCAGCGCGCGAACGCCCCAGACGGCCAATGCCAAACAGGCCAGAACGACAAAAACCGGGCGCTTCATGTGTTCCCCCCCCCCTGCGAGGCCCGCCCTATACGAGACATCTCACCTGGGTCAGGCTACATCTCAGCCACCCGTTTGACTAGCAATTCACCCCAAAGGCATACCAACCGAATGCGGGGCGATCAGTTCGTCTTACTGGCGACGTCGTTGGCCTGCAACTTGGTCCGCATATTGCGCATGGCCACCAGCAGACCTTCGATCTTGCCGCCATTGGCCTGAATGACCGAGGCGTATTCCGAGCGATAGGTGATCCGCATGGAAGCCCCCTCCACGATCAGGTCAACCACCCGCAGGCCGTTTTCGGACCGCTTCAGGCGCCATTGCAAGGCGATGGGGTTTTGCTTCTCGCGATCGACCTTGGAATCGACCGTGATGCCGCGCTCGCCATCCTGGTTGACGTCGGTCACGGTGTGCCGCAAATCACCGCCGTAATCCTTGAAGCGGGTCGACCAGGTCATCACGACGATATCTTCGAACAGGCGCAGGAATTCCTGCTGCTGCTCCGCCGTGGTGGGGGGACGCCAATGATAGCCCAACACGAACTTGGCGATTTCGTTCACATCCACATCGCTGGTGAACAAGGTGCGGAACTTGGCTGAACGCTCCTGATCCGACAGCCCCTTGGTGGTCATGGTCTCCATGGCTGAACTGGCCAGATTGGTGACGAACGCCTTGGGGTCCTGCTCGCTGGCGGCGGCGGGGGACAGGGCGAGGGAAAGGCCCAGCAGCAGCCCGGTGACGGCCGCGAAAAACGTCCTGTATACGGTCATTGAATTACTGCGCTCTTTGAGACAGTTCGTCACTGCGAACAGGACCGGCGCTGCCGGTCAGGCCAGGGGCGGGAACCTTGGACGCGCCACCCCGGCCATTCTTGATCTCCGAAGCGCGATGCTGGCGATAAAGCGAACGCAACGAGGCGTAATAGTCCAGGGAGGTCCGCTCGATCTCGTCCAGCGTGTCCAGCAGGCTCTCGCGCTTGTCGAGGCCCGTCAGTCCGGCGCGGGTATAGGAGATCCACTCGTAGCCGATCGCGCTCATACCCATATCGAAGGGGTCGGCGAAGAATTCGGCCACCAGACCGACGCCGTCGCGCGGATTGGACGGCCCGAAGATCGGCAGCATCAGGAACGGGCCTTCACCGATCCCCCACACCGCCAGAGTCTGACCGAAATCTTCCTCATGGGCGGGGATGCCGGCCTCGGCCGCTACGTCGGCATAGCCCAGCAAGCCGAACGATGAGTTGATCATGGCGCGGAACAGCGTCTGAACGGCGCGATCCGGCTCGCCCTGCAACAGGTCGTTGGCGAAGATCAGCGGGCTGTTCAGATTGGTCAGCACGTTGTGGATGCGGTCGCGGCCGAACTTCGGGGTCACGGCGCGATAGGCCTCGGCCGCCGGCTTGATGGCGTAGGTGTCGGCGGCGCGATTGAACGAGAAGACGGCGCGATTCATGGGCTCCAGCGGGTCATTGACCTGCTCCCACTCGGCGACGGCCTCGACATCGTCGGCGGGCGGCGGGGTGGCGCAACCGGCGACGAGCGCAAGAGCCAGGACGGACCCTATAATGCGGGTAACGGCTGAACGGCTGACGCTGAACACTGTCATGGCTCTAGTCACCTTGTTTCGCCCCAATGGAGGCCGGATGGCGGCAGGCGGGGAACACCGACCCTACTGTTTCGAGGTAGCACAGTCCCGGACGAATGGCTAGGGGGCACCGCCATTCGCGCATCACCGAAAGACTCTGTTGTGGCAATTCTGCATCATGAGGTGAAGGCCCGATGGAACAAGCCCTTCATATCCGCATAAAGATATGTTTATATGTTTTCCGACGTGCCGGCGGGCTCGGCGCTTGAGGGCGCCCTTATATAAGGAGTGTTTCACGGTGGAAGCGGTGTTGATGGGATTGCGGGCCGCCGCCGAGCCGACCAGGTTGCGGCTGCTGCACCTGCTTGCCCAGGGCGACCTCACCGTGACCGAGCTTACCCAGATCCTGAGCCAAAGCCAGCCGCGCGTGTCGCGCCACCTGAAACTGATGTGCGATGCCGGATTGCTGGACCGCTTTCCCGAAGGCGCCTGGGTGTTCTATCGGCTGGCGGCCAAGGGCCGCGTCGCGACCCTGGCCGGCCATCTGCTGGACCTGCTGCCGGCCGAGGACCCTATCCTGACCCTGGACCAGCAGCGCCTTGCCGCCATCCGCGCCGCCCGCGCCGAGAAGGCCCAAAGCTATTTCAGCGACAATGCATCGCGCTGGGACGACATCCGTTCGCTGCATGTGGACGACCGCGAGGTGGAAAAAGTGCTGCTGGGCAGCTTTGCCGGCCGGCGCATTCGCGATCTGGTGGACATGGGCACCGGCACCGGCCGGGTGCTCGAAGTCCTGGGGCCGTTTGTCGGGCGTGCCGTGGGCATCGACCTGTCGCGCGAGATGCTGGCGGCGGCGCGGGCCAATCTTGAACGCGCCGGACTGCGCAACTGCATGGTGCGTCAGGGCGACATCACCCAATTGCCGTTACCGGCGGCGGCGGCCGACGCGGTCACCATTCATCAGGTGCTGCACTACGCCGCCGAGCCGGGCGCCCTGGTGGCCGAGGCCGCCCGTGTCCTGGAGCCGGGCGGGCGGCTGGCGGTGGTTGACTTCGCCCCCCACGACCTGGAAATTCTTCGGGATCAACACGCCCACCGCCGCCTCGGCTTCTCCGATGCCGAGGTCGAGGGCTGGTTCGAGGCCGCCGGCCTGATCCCCTCCCCCGCTTCCCGCCTGCCGGGAGTCCCCTTGACCGTGGTGGTCTGGACCGCCACAAAGCCCATCATCAAAGGAGCGACCGCGTGAGTCTCCCAACCTCGGAACTGCCGATCGCCGCCGCCCGCCGGCCGGTGAGCGTTTCATTCGAGTTCTTCCCGCCCAAGACCGACAAGATGCAGCAGTCGCTGTGGGAGTGCGTCCAGCGGCTTGAACCGCTGGCGCCGCAATTCGTCTCGGTCACCTACGGCGCCGGCGGCACCACGCGAGAACGCACCCACGAGACCGTGGTCCGCATCGCCCGCGAAACCAAGCTGAAGCCGGCGGCCCACCTGACCTGCGTCGGCCATGCCAAGGGCGAGGTCGACGACATCGCCCGACGCTACTGGGACGAGGGCATCCGCCACATCGTGGCCCTGCGCGGCGACATGCCCGAAGGCCAGCCTTATGCCGCCCATCCCCAGGGCTACGCCTATGCCGTCGATCTGGTGGCGGGTCTGAAGCGCATCGCCGATTTCGAAATCTCGGTGGCCGCCTATCCGGAAATGCATCCCGACGCCCCCAGTGCCGGATTCGACCTGGACAACCTGAAGCGCAAGCTTGACGCTGGCGCGACGCGGGCCATCAGCCAGTACTTCTTCGACCCGGCGGTGTTCCTGCGCTTCATGGAGCGCTGCGCCAAGGCCGGCATCACCGCGCCGGTGATTCCCGGCATCCTGCCGGTGACCAATTTCTCGCAGGTGCAAAAGTTCTCCGGCACTTGCGGCGCCAGCGTCCCCGACTGGATGGCCCATCTGTTCGAGGGGCTCGACGATGACCCCGAGACCCGCCGGCTGGTCGCAGCCACCGTCGCCGCCGAACAGTGCCGGGCGCTGGCCGCCAACGGGGTGGAGCAGTTCCACTTCTACACCTTGAACCGCGCCGACCTCGCCTATGCCATTTCCCACATCCTGGGGGTCCGGCCCAAGGCCGTCACCACCGAATAGTCGCCTACGAAGGATGCCATGATGACCAACATTCTCGACCATCTCTCTCAGCGCGTTCTCCTGTGCGACGGCGGCACCGGCGCCTTGGTTCAGGCCATGAACCTGTCGGTGGACAAGGACTTCCTGGGACTGGAGAACTGCACCGAGATCCTGGTGAAGTCGCGCCCCGACGTGATTCGCGGGATTCATGCCCGCTATTTCGAGGCCGGAGCCGACATGGTCGAGGCCGACACCTTCGGCGCATCGCCGCTCACCCTGGCCGAGTTCGGCATCGCCGATCAGGCGCACGAGCTGAACAGGCTGGCCGTCGAGCTGGCCTTCGAAGCCGCCGACCAGTTCAAGGGCGACGGACGCGCCCGCTTTGTGCTGGGCGCCATCGGACCGGGCACCAAGCTGCCGTCGCTGGGCCATATCGGCTATGACCAGTTGGAAGCGGCCTATGTGATCCAGGCCGCCGGCCAGATCGCTGGCGGCGTGTCGGCCTTTCTGGTGGAGACCTGCCAGGACCCGCTGCAAATCAAGGCCGCCGTCAATGGCTGCAAGATCGCCAACGCCGCCGCCGGCGCCAATGTTCCGATCTTCGTCCAGGTGACGGTCGAGACCACCGGAACCCTGCTGGTGGGCGCCGACATCGCCGCCGCCGCCACCGTGGTCCATTCGCTGGACGTGCCGCTGATGGGCCTGAACTGCGCCGCCGGACCGCAGGAAATGGGCGAACACTTCAAGTGGCTGATCGACAACTGGACCGGCTTCGTCTCGATCCAGCCCAATGCCGGCCTGCCCGAGTTGGTGGACGGCCAGACCCGCTATCCGCTGCAACCCGATGAACTGGCGATCTGGCACGAACGCTTCGTCGCCGCCGGCGCCAACCTGATCGGCGGATGCTGCGGCACCACGCCGCCCCATATCGCCGCCACCAACGACATGCTGAAGCGGATCGGCAACGGCTATCGCCCGACCCCGGTCAAGCGCAGCGTCCATTGGGTGCCGTCGGTGGCCTCGCTCTACTCCCAGGTGCCGCTGCGCCAGGAAAACGCCTTCCTGTCCATCGGCGAACGCTGCAACGCCAACGGCTCCAAGAAATTCCGCGATCTCCAGGATGCCGAGGACTGGGACGGCATCACCAGCATCGCCCGCGAGCAGGTCAAGGAGGGCAGCCACACCCTGGACGTCTGCACCGCCTTTGTCGGCCGCGACGAAGTCCGCGACATGACCGAGGTGGTGACGCGCCTGCGCGGCGCGGTGACCGCGCCGCTGGTGATCGACTCCACCGAACTGCCGGTGCTGGAGGCGGGCCTGAAGCTCTATGGCGGCAAGGCCATCCTCAACTCGATCAATTTCGAAAATGGCGAGGGCGACGCCGCCAACCGCCTGAAGCTGGCCAAGAAATTCGGCGCCGCCGTGGTGGCGCTGACCATCGACGAAGTCGGCATGGCCAAGGATGCCGACGCCAAGATGCGCATCGCCCACCGCCTCTACGATTTCGCGGTCAACCAGCACGGCCTACCGGCGTCCGATCTGCTGTTCGATCCGCTGACCTTCACCATCTGCACCGGCAACGAGGATGACCGCAAGCTGGCGGTGGAGACCCTGGACGCTATCGAGCGGATCGCCAGGGAACTGCCGGAATGCGGCATCGTCCTCGGCCTGTCCAACGTCTCGTTCGGCCTGAAGCCGGCGGCGCGTCAGGTGTTGAACTCGGTCTTCATCGATCACGCCATCAAACGGGGCATGACCGGCGCCATCGTCCATGTGTCCAAGATCGTGCCGTTGCACACCTTGCCGGCCGAAGAGGTCCAGGCCGCCGAGGACCTGATCCATGACCGGGACCCGCAGGCCCTGGCCCGCTATATCGCCCTGTTCGGCGACCGCAAAACCTCCGAGATAAAAAAGGAGCGCCCGGCCAAGGCGGAAGACCGCCTGAGAGCCCGCATCATCGACGGCGACCGCACCGGCCTGGAAGACGATCTGGCCGAGACCATGGCCGAGGGCTGGAAGCCGCTGGACATCATCAACAAGCTGCTGCTGGACGGCATGAAGGTGGTGGGCGAGCTGTTCGGCTCGGGCAAGATGCAGCTTCCCTTCGTCTTGCAGTCGGCCGAGACCATGAAGGCTTCGGTCGCCTGGCTGGAACCCCATATGGAAAAGGCCGACGGCCGGCAAAGGGCCACCATCGTGCTGGCCACGGTCAAGGGCGACGTCCACGACATCGGCAAGAATCTGGTGGACATCATCCTGACCAACAACGGCTACAAGGTGGTCAATATCGGCATCAAGCAGCCGATCGGTGAAATCATCAAGGCCGCCAAGGAACACAAGGCCGACGCGGTCGGCATGTCCGGCCTGCTGGTCAAGTCCACCGTGATCATGCGCGAGAATCTGGAGGAGATGACCAAGGCCGGCCTCGACATGCCGGTGCTGCTGGGCGGCGCCGCCTTGACCCGCAAATATGTGGAAGAGGATTGCCGCGCCGCCTACGGCTCGGGCCGCGTGGCCTATGCTCGCGACGCCTTCGACGGCCTCGACCTGATGGCCAAGGTGGCGGATGGCGGTTTTGACGACCATGTCAACGCCCGCGCCGCCGCGCCGCACCGTCCCGGCTCGCCATCCCGCACCCTGGGCGAGGCCGCCCAGCCCGCCATGCGCCCGGTGGACTGGAAAGAGATCAATCTGCGCCGCGCCGAACTGCACAAGGACGTGCCGCCACCGGTACCGCCGTTCTGGGGGGCAAGGCTGATCGAGCAGGCCCCGTTGCAGAACCTGATCCCGTTCCTCAATGAAACCATGCTGTACCAGTTCCATTGGGGCTATCGGAAGCAGGGCCGCTCCATCGAAGAGTTCAGAACCTGGGCGCACAAGGAACTGAAGCCCATCGCCATGGAAATGCTCAAGCGTTGCGCCCAGGAAAACATCCTGCAACCCAAGGCGGCCTACGGCTATTGGAAGGCCGCCAGTGAAGGCGACTCGGTGGTGCTGTTCCACGAGGACGGCAAGACCGAGGCGGCCCGCTTCCCCTTCCCGCGTCAGGCCAAGGATGGCGGCCTGTGCATCGCCGACTTCTTCCGCCCCGCCTCCGACAACGCCCGCGACGTCATCGGCCTTCAGGTGGTGACCATGGGCAAGCACGCCACCGAGGTGGCGCAGCAATGGTTCAAGGCCGACAAGTATCAGGACTACCTCTACCTGCACGGATTGTCGGTGGAGATGGCCGAAGCCATGGCCGAATATGTCCACAAGCGTATCCGCAGCGAACTGGGCTTCGCCGCCGAGGATGCCGCCGACATGGACAAGCTGCTGAAGCAAAACTATCGCGGCTCGCGCTTCTCGTTCGGCTATCCCGCCTGCCCGAGAGTCGAGGACCAAACCGCACTGCTGGCCCTGTTGGGAGCCGAACGGATCGGCGTCACCCTGTCCGAGGAATTCCAGTTGGAGCCCGAACAGTCCACCTCCGCCATCGTCACCGTGCATCCGCAGGCAAAATACTTCAGCGTCTAAGGGGACTAAGGGGCGGAAATCCATTGACCGCCCCTTAGCCTTCGCTATGATCGCCCTCCATTCTCGCGGTGCCCCAGTGGCGGAATGGTAGACGCGGCAGACTCAAAATCTGTTGCCGGTGACGGCGTGCTGGTTCGAGTCCGGCCTGGGGCACCATTTCTACGCAAAAGAGAGAACCTCTGGCGCGTCAGAAAACCCGCCGTTCGCGGCCAGACGCTCCAGGACCAAGCCGCCGCTTGCCGGTGGCGCGAGCTTCTCGCCCCAACCCGCTGGACGCGGAGGAGCAGTTGCTCCGGCACGCGCCGTACGGCGGTTATCCGGCCTATCCGGCCGACCGCGTGCGGGCCTCGCTCGACACCCTGTTCGATGAACTTAACCATCAGTTCTGGGTGACCTGTTCCCGAAAAATGTATCCAGCCTGAGGTCAGAGCCCGCCGATGACAGGAGGCGGGCCATCGCCGTGCCTAACCCGTGGCATCCACCCGGCCTGCCGTGGCGTATCCACGGCAGGTATCCATGAGATTGTCTAAGCTTTTGGCGCCATGTTGGGGTCTCCATCCGGAGGCGGCTGGAAGCCGGCCATGTCGCCACCGGGCGGTGGCGCGAAGCCGGCGGGCGGCGGTGCCATGTTGGGATCGCCACCCGGAGGCGGCTGGAAGCCGGCCATGTCGCCAGCGGGCGGCGGCGCGAAGCCGGCGGGAGGCGGAGCCATGTTGGGGTCGCCACCCGGGGGCGGCTGGAAGCCGGCCATATCGCCAGCGGGCGGTGGCGCGAAGCCGGCGGGAGGCGGAGCCATGTTGGGGTCGCCACCCGGAGGCGGCTGGAAGCCGGCCATGTCGCCACTAGGCGGCGGCGCGAAGCCGGCGGGCGGCGGAGCCATATTGGGGTCGCCACCCGGAGGCGGCTGCTGGAAGCCGGCCATGTCGCCAGTGGGCGGTGGCGCGAAGCCGGCGGGCGGCGGTGCCATGTTGGGATCGCCACCCGGAGGCGGCTGGAAGCCGGCCATATCGCCAGCGGGCGGCTGCGCGAAGCCGGCGGGAGGCGGAGCCATGTTGGGGTCGCCACCCGGAGGCGGCTGGAAGCCGGCCATATCGCCAGCGGGCGGCGGCGCGAAGCCGGCGGGCGGCGGAGCCATATTGGAGTCGCCACCCGGAGGCGGCTGGAAGCCGGCCATATCGCCAGCGGGCGGTGGGGCTCCAGTGGGCGGCGGCGGCGCTTCCACGAAATTGGCGGCATCCATCGGCGGCGCCTCCTGGGCCACATCGCCGGAACCACCAACAACCAGATCAAGATCGGTGTCGGAAATTTCTTCGCCGAGAGAAGTCTTGATCGAATTCTGCGTCATGACCGTGCCCTTCCACTGAAGTAAGGTGAATGCCGTATTCTGTTTGTTCCGCGCCAAGCCCATGATGCGCCGCAGCATATTCTGGTACATCAGCAAGTACTAAATTTATGGAGCCTTGCCCTATTTAGGGTAAGCTGTAAGTATGCTTGCATACCGGAACATCTCGTTACAATCCGAATCTTCTTAAATTTTTGATAACTTAGCGGATGAGCAATATGGCAAGTAATCAGGCCATCTTCCGACAAGTCGCCCTGGAGCGTCTTTCCACGCCGGAACAACTCGATCAAGTCATGCGGGTGACCTCGCCGCTGTCATGGCTGATGATGAGCGCGGTGATGGTGCTGATTATCACCGCCCTGATCTGGAGCGTGATTGCGACCGTGCCGGTCAAGGTTTCCGCCCAGGGTATTCTCATCAGCCCCGGTGGTGTGCTGACGGTGTCGTCCGAGCATGGTGGCCGTATCACGGAATTGCTGGTGCGGTCGGGCCAACGGGTGAGCGCCGGTCAAGTGGTAGCCCATCTTGAGCAGGCCGACGTCCGTCAGGAGTTGGAGACCGCCAAGGCGGAACTGGCCGAACTGACCCGGCAGCGAACCCAGGTCGTGGAATTCCAGGGCCGCGACAGCAAGGTCCAGACAGCCCTGCTGGCTCAGAAGAAAAAGGATATCCAGGAATCTCTGCGGCATCTGGGGGATCGCATCCACTGGCTACAGGAACGCGAGCGCAACGAAGCCGGATTGTTGGCCAAGGAATTCATTGACCGCAACCGCTACATCAACACCAAGATCGAGCTGAACAGTGCTATCGAAGCACGGTCAAAGGTTGCCAACGAGCTGAAACAGGTTGAGCGGGACGAAACCACCCTGACCATCGGGAAGGAGCGGGAGATGCTGGACAAGGAGATGCTGATCGGCGCCTCCACCCGCAAGATCGAGGCTCTGAACGAAAAGCTGTCCCGTCAATCGGCGGTGATCACCCCGTACAGCGGCGACATCGTCGAATTCAAGGTCAACCAGGGCGAGGTGGTCGAGAAGGGCAAGACCCTGTTCAGCCTGCTCCCCGCCCGCGACGAACGGATCATTCAGACCAAAGGCGGAGATCTGCTTGCGGTGGTCTACGTCAATCCCAACGACGGCAAGAAGGTCCGTCCCGGGATGGCGGTACAGGTCGCGCCCAGCACGGTCAAGCGCGAGGAATACGGCTTCATCATGGGCCATGTGAAGTCCGTGGCGGAAATTCCCTCTACCTCCGAAGGCATGATGCGCACCTTGAAGAACCAGCAACTGGTCACCTCCCTGTCGGGTGGCGGTGCCCCGTTCGAGGTGCTGGTGGAACTGGAGCGAGATCCGGGCACGCCCTCCGGCTTCAAGTGGTCGTCGTCCCGTGGCCCCGAAGCAGAGGTCAACACCAGCACCCTGGCGGATTCCACCATCACCGTACGCCAGATCCATTTGATCAGTCTGGCCATCCCTCCCCTGGAAGCGCTTTTGGATCGATGAATGCGATGATTGCATCCGCTCTGCGATGTCTGCGTCGGTTGAAGGGCAAGAAAGAGATCCATCGGGTCCGCACGCCCACGGTCCTCCAGATGGAGGTGGTGGAGTGCGGCGCCGCCTGTCTCGCCATGATTCTCGGCTATCACGGCCGCTTCGTGCCGCTGGAGGATCTGCGCTATGCCTGCGGCGTCACTCGTGACGGCTCCAAGGCCAGCAACATCGTCAAGGCGGCGCGCAATTTCGGCCTGAAGGGCAAGGGGTTCAAGATGGAGCCCGAGGGGCTGCACAAGCTGCCCTTGCCGCTGGTGGTGTTCTGGAACTTCAACCACTTCATTGTCGTGGAGGGCTTTGGCGAGGGCTGTGTTTTCCTCAACGATCCTGCAACAGGACCCCGCGTGGTCTCCAGTATGGAGTTCGATGAAAGTTTCACCGGGGTGGCGCTGGCCTTTGAAGCAGGCCCTGACTTTGTCAAGGGCGGAGAAAAACCCGGCGCGCTGGCCAGCCTCCAGTCCCGTTTGCCCGGGGTTCGCACCGCCCTGGTCTACGTGATCCTGGTCAGTCTCGGCCTGTCGATTCCATCGCTGCTGATGCCGTCCTTCTCGCGGGTCTTCATCGATTACTATTTGATCCAGAAGCTGACCGACTGGCTGTGGCCACTGCTGGGGGCCATGGTGGCCACCGCGGCCCTGCGCATGGTCATCACCTGGATACAGCAGGAACACCTGCTGAAACTACAAACCAAGCTGTCGGTGGAGGGCTCCGCCAAGTTTATGTGGCATGTATTGCGCCTGCCGGTGGGGTTCTTTTCCCAACGTTTTGGCGGCGAGATCGGCACCCGTGTGCAGATGAACGACCGGGTGGCGCAGTTGATCTCCGGTGATCTGGCCACGGCCTTTCTCAACATGCTGACCATGGTGATTTTCGCCAGCCTGATGTTGCAATACTCGGTGATGCTGACCCTGCTGGGCATCGTCTTCGCCTGCGGCAATCTGTTCGCCCTGGGGCTGGTCTCGCGGCGGCTGTCGGATGCCAATCAAAAGCTGATGCTGGACCGTGGCAAGCTGACCGGCATCACCACCCAGAACATCGGCATCATCGACAGCTTCAAGGCCGCCGGCATGGAATCGCTGTTCTTCTCGCGCATCGCTGCCTATCACGCCAAGGTAGTGACTGCCGAGCAGGAACTGGCCCGCGCCCGGCTGTACCTGTCAACGGTGCCGCTGCTGCTCGGCGGCATCGGCTCGGCGGCAATTCTGACGGTGGGTGGCATGGAAGTGATGGACGGCGCTCTGTCGGTAGGCATGCTGATCGCATTCCAGATGCTGATGGTCAACTTCCAGACCCCGGTCCAAAGCCTGGTCTCGCTGGGTGGCAGCCTCCAGGAGGCTGAGGGCAACATCAACCGCCTGGACGACGTGCTGCGCCACAAGCGCGACGCCGAGTTCGACCGCGAGGCCGGACCTATCCATCCGACGGAAAACACCCGTCTATCGGGGCGCATCGAGGTGCGCGATCTGGTGTTTGGGTTCTCTCCGTTGGATCCTCCATTGGTGGAGGGCTTCTCGATCACCCTTGAACCGGGATCGCGGTTGGCCCTGGTGGGGGGGTCCGGCTCGGGTAAATCGACGGTGGGAAAGCTGTTGTCTGGCCTTTATCAGCCATGGTCGGGCGAGATCTTGTTCGACGGCAAATCGCCCCAGGCCATTCCCCGCGACGTCTTCCGCTCCTCGGTGGCCATCGTCGATCAGGATATCGCCCTGTTCGAGGGCAATATCCGCGACAATCTGTCGCTGTGGGACGAGACTGTCCCCGATGAGCGGCTGGTGCGTGCCGCCAAGGACGCAGCCATCCACGATGTCATCGCCGCCCGGCCCAAGGGCTACGACTCTCATGTATCGGAAGGCGGTCGCAACTTCTCCGGTGGGCAGCGCCAGCGGGTGGAAATCGCCCGCGCCCTCGCCGCGCTTCCCTCCATCCTGATCCTCGACGAGGCGACCAGCGCCCTAGATGCCGCCACCGAACTGGAGGTGGTGGAGAATTTGCGGCGACGCGGCTGTACCTGCATCATCATCGCCCACCGTTTATCCACCATCCGCGACTGCGACGAGATTTTAGTCCTGGATCGCGGTCGCATCGTCCAGCGCGGCACCCATGACCAGATGAAGCTGGTCGACGGCGCCTACAAGACCCTGATCGAGAGCTAAAGCAGTGAACGTTGCCACGCCGTCACGCTCTGTCTGGCAAGACGCCATGGCCGCCCTGGCGGCGGCGGGGGTGCGCGACGCTCTGCCCGCCAACGAGGTGATCCGGCTGAGTCCGGATCGACGGCTGTGGCTGGTGGAAACCGGCACCATCGATGTCTTCGCGGTGGAGAAGGACGGCGAGGGCCGTCTGGGGCGCCGCCATCATCTGCACTCGGTGATCGGGCCGGGCGTGATGATCGGCATGGGCCAGGGAGAGTCCGCCCCCACCGATGTGGAGATGCTGGCGGTCAGCCGTGGTGCGGGCGTGGTCACCATCGACCCCGCCATCCTGGGGGCCTCTCCGGTATCGGCGACGGTGCAGACGCCGCTGGCCTGGCTGCTGGATCGCTGGATCGAGGGAATCGGCGCCGGCCTGTCGCGTAACTTCGCGCCGCGCTCATCCCTGACCATGCCGCTGGCCCCCGCCGGTAGAGCTCAGCCAGCCGAAGGCTCGGCAATCAGCGGCCACAAGGGAGTGGTCTGGGCTCATATCACGGCGGGCAGCGGCCGTTATATGGGCATCGACAACATGGCTGCGGGAGGCCGCGCCATGATTGCGCTGTCGCCCGACACATGGCTGGCCCCGGTCGAAGGGCTGGACGTCACCGGCTATGGCAGTCCCGGCTTGGTGATGGCCCCCAATTGGTGGCTGCACGTCCAGGCCTTTCATGATGCCTTCCTGCGCTGCCTGGGGCTCAGTCTGGAGAACCAGCGCAAGCTGGAAGGCTGGCGGATGCAAAAGCGGGCCAGCAAGGTCGCCGATGCCCTGGGAACCACTTTCAACCGTTTCGCACGACTGGTGGGCGTCACCACCGAAAGACAGAGCGGAGACAGCCCCGACGGCGCCCTGGCGGTGGCCATAGCCATCGCCTGCAAGCCGCTGGGCATCATCATCGAGCAGTCGCCGCAACTGATCCGGCGGCGCGGCGACGATCGCCCACTGAATGTGGAGGAGGTGGCCCGGGCCGCCCGCATTCGCGCCCGTCAGGTGGCCTTGCGCGGTGACTGGTGGCTCCAGGATCTGGGGCCGCTGGTGGGCTTCGCCGGCGATGACGACCGGCCCCTGGCGCTGGTTCCCACCTCCAAGGGGGGCTACCGCGTCCATGACCCGGTCAAGGCCATGGAATACGATCTCGGCGTCGCCCAAGCCGAGTCGTTGTCGCCCATGGCCTGGAGTTTTTACGCCCCGCTGCCCGATGGGCCGGTCAGCGCCATGGATCTGCTGCGGCTGGGCCTCAGGCACCAGAAGCGCGACATCGTGGTGGCGCTGCTGGCCGGAGCCCTGGGGGGCGTCATGGGCATGATGCTGCCCATTGCCACCGCCTCGGTGTTTCAGAGCATCATTCCCGGCCACCACACCAGCCAGTTGCTCCAGGTCGGCCTTGCCCTGGTGATGGCGGCGGCGGCGACCACCATCTTCAAGATCACCGGCGATATTGCCTTGCTGCGCATCGAGGGCCGCATCGCCGGGCAGCTTCAGGCGGGGGTGATCGACCGGTTGCTGCGGCTGCCGTCCAGCTTCTTCTCAGCCTATTCCACCGGCGACCTCGCCCAGCGCACCCTGACGGTGGAGGCGGTGCGCAAGGCCATGACCGGACTGGTGCTGTCGTCCTTCCTGGCCGGGGTGTTCTCCATCTTCAGCTTCGGGCTGCTGTTCTACTATCAGCCCATGGCGTCACTGGTGGCACTGCTGCTGCTGGCGGTGATGTTGGGAGTTTCGGTGTGGGTGGGAGCCAAGCAGCTCCAGACCCTGTTCGAGGGCGAAGCTCTGTCCGGTAATATTGTCAGTCTGGTGCTGCAACTGATCGCCAGCATCCAGAAGCTGCGCATGGCCGGCGCCGAGGACCGCGCCTTCGTGCTGTGGGGCAAGAATTTCGCCGAGTTGCGCACCCGCTCGGCCAAAAGCCGCCGCATCGCCAATTTGCACGCCACTTTTATGGCCGGCTGGGACATCATCTCGCTGGCTGTGGTGTTCCTGGTGGTCAGCATGGCGGCGGGAAGCAAGCTGGAGACCGGACAGTTCCTGGCCTTCGTCTCCGCCTTCACCATGTTCATGGGTTCGCTGACCCAGGTCTCGCGGGCGGTGATTCAGTGCTTCAACGTCAAGCCCATGATCGACCGCGTCAAACCGCTGCTGTCGGCCATTCCCGAGGTGGATGCCACCAAGGAGGATCCCGGTCGTCTGACCGGCGATATCGAGGTCAACAGCGTGTTCTTCCGCTACGACAGTCAAAGCCCAAGGGTGCTGAACGGCCTGACGCTCCAGGTGCGCCCGGGACAGTTCATCGCCCTGGTCGGGCCATCCGGGTGCGGCAAGTCGACCCTGATGAAGCTGCTGCTGGGGTTCGAACGACCCGAGGCGGGCGGCATTTTCCTCGACGGCCACGACCTGCGCACCCTGGATGTCCAGGCGGTACGGCGCCAGATCGGGGTGGTGCTGCAATCGGGCCGGGTCATGCCCGGTTCCATCTACGAGAACATCAAGGGCGCCGCCGACGCCACCGTCGATGATGCCTGGGAAGCCGCCCGCATGGCCGGACTGGAAGATGACATCCGCGCCATGCCCATGGGCATGCACACCATGTTGACCGAGGGCTCGGCGGCATTGTCGGGCGGGCAGGTGCAGCGCATGCTGATCGCTCGTGCAGTGGTGGCTAAGCCCAGGTTGTTGCTGTTCGACGAGGCCACCAGCGCGCTCGACAACCGCACCCAAGCCATCGTCACCGAAAGCCTGTCCAAGCTGTCGGTCACCCGTATCGCCATCGCCCATCGTCTCAGCACGGTGAAGGATTCCGACCGCATCTACGTGCTGAACGAGGGCCGCGTCGCCGAGGCCGGAACCTATGATGAGTTGATGGCCAAGAATGGAATGTTCTGCGAGTTGGCCCGACGCCAGCTCACCTGAGACACGAGGGGAGTAAGACCATGCGCAAAGTGCTGTTCATTCTGGGGCAACTCAGCGACGACGATGTGGAATGGCTGTCGCACGCCGGAAGCCGCGATCGGGTTCCGGCTGGCAAGGCGCTGATCGAGGAAGGCCGCGCCATCGATTCCATGTTCATCCTGCTGGACGGCAAGATGGCGGTGTCGCTGAAAGGTATCGGCACTGTCGCGACCCTGTCCTCGGGCGAGATCATGGGCGAGATGTCGCTGGTGGACTCCCGCCCGCCATCGGCTTCCATCACCGCCGAAAGCGACTGCCTGGTGCTGCGCATCCCCCGCGCCACCCTGACCGCTCGGCTGGAAAGCGACATCGGTTTCTCGGCCCGTTTCTACAAGGCCATCGCCACTTTCTTGTCCGACCGCCTGCGCGGCACCGTCCAGCGTCTGGGCTATGGCGACAAGGGCGCAAGCCTGGACGAGGATACCGAACTGGACGGCGAACTCGACCTCAACGTCCTCGACAACGTCCACCTCGCCGGGGCGCGGTTCGAACGTATGCTCAAGACACTGCTGGGGAAATGACCGGGGATAGAATCGACTGGCTGCCGCAGAAATTAAGGATTTTAGCCGCAGCGTCCAGTTCTCGCCTTTGGCCGCCACGGCGCACCATTTAAATCAAGCACTTAGCCCAAAGAACGAGGCCGGAATGCCCGGATTGTCAAACTCCGCGTGCCAATTCATTCTTGCCGAACTTCGCGAAAGAGATGCTGGTGCGGGTGATCATCATCGTTGGGAGAGCGAATGATGGCGGCTGGGTCGCCTTGGGATGGGCCGGCGAAGACGACACCATTTTGGATGCCGCGTTGGAGGCAACGACAGGCTGCTGCGCCGGCAGCGAATACTGTGGCATAAGAGGCCAACCACACCACGGGAACCCAGCCGCACATGATCCGCTTCGAAAACATCAGCAAACAGAACAGTCACCGAATCCTCTTCTTCGAGGCTTCCGCAGCGCTCAACAGGGGCGAAAAAGTCGGCCTCGTCGGTCCCAACGGGGCTGGCAAGACAACGCTGTTCCGGATGATCACGGGCGACGAATTGCCGGACATGGGGCAGGTGGCGATCGAGAAGCAGGTCTCGATCGGCTATTTCAATCAAGATGTCGGCGAAATGTCCGGCCGCAGTGCGGTTGCGGAAGTGATGGATGGAGCCGGGCCGGTCAGCACCGTGGCTGCGGAATTGGCGAGCCTCGAAGCGGCCATGTGCGATCCCGACCGTGCCGAGGACATGGACGCGATCATCGAGCGCTATGGCGAAGTGCAGGCGCGCTTCGAGGAGCTGGGGGGCTACGAATTGGAGGGACGCGCGCGCGAAGTGCTCGCCGGGCTCAGCTTCAGCCAGGAAATGATGGAAACCGATGTGGGGGCGCTGTCGGGCGGTTGGAAAATGCGCGTGGCGCTCGGCCGCATCCTGCTCATGCGGCCCGACGCCATGCTCCTTGACGAGCCCAGCAACCATCTGGATCTCGAAAGCCTGATCTGGCTGGAGGAATTCCTGAAGGGCTACGAAGGTGCTCTCTTGATGACCTCGCATGACCGCGAGTTCCTGAACCGGATTGTCACGAAGATCGTCGAAATCGACGGCGGATCCCTAACCAGTTACTCCGGCGATTACGCATTCTACGAGCGGCAGCGGGCATTGAACGAGAAGCAGCAGCAAGCGCAATTCGAACGGCAGCAAGCCATGCTGGCGAAGGAGCTGAAGTTCATCGAGCGTTTCAAGGCCCGGGCCTCGCACGCAGCCCAGGTTCAAAGCCGGGTGAAGAAGCTGGATAAGATTGAACGCTTCGAGCCCCCGAAGCGCCGCCAGACCGTGACCTTCGACTTCCCGCCGGCTCCGCGCTCGGGCGAGGATGTCGCGGTCCTGAAGAACGTGCACAAGGGCTATGGCGGCCGGTCCATATATCAGGGACTCGACTTCACCATCCGCCGCAAGGAACGCTGGTGCGTCATGGGTGTCAACGGTGCGGGCAAGTCGACGCTCTTGAAGCTGGTGGCCGGCGCGACCGAACCGAACATCGGGACCGTTGCTGTCGGCGCCAGCGTCAAGATGGGCTATTTTTCACAGCACGCGATGGAATTGCTTGATGGCGACAGGACGGTGTTCGAGTCCCTGGAAGACTCGTTCCCCCAGGCGAACCAGGGGTCGCTCCGGGCGCTTGCCGGCTGTTTCGGCTTTTCCGGCGATGATGTGGAAAAGAAATGCCGCGTCCTGTCCGGGGGAGAAAAGGCCCGGCTGGTGATGGCGATCATGCTCTTCAATCCGCCAAATTTCCTCGTGCTCGACGAGCCCACCAACCATCTCGATCTTGATACCAAGCAAATGCTGATCACGGCGTTGGCCTCTTACGAGGGGACCATGCTGTTCGTGTCGCACGACCGGCATTTCCTGGCCGCGCTGTCCAACCGGGTGCTGGAACTGATGCCCGAAGGCATCCACCAGTATAGCGGCGGCTATACGGAATACGTGGCGCGCACCGGACACGAAGCCCCCGGACTGCACGGTTAACTTGCTGTTTTTCAGTAGATCATTGGCCGAGTGTGAATGATTCGCGCCCGACCTGCGGCCTTGAACACTGGCCTTCCGCCAGCTTCCAGCCGCGATTGAGCGACTTTTCCGGGCCATGGCTTCGGGTGTTGACGGCGGACAGCAAGAAGGCTCCCGAAGGAGCCCTCTGTCACCAGCTAGGCGAGGGCAAAAAAACGCTGTCGGCCGAGGAATCGACTATTTCGGTCACGCCGCCGAACGATGCTGCCCATGCCCACCTCTCGGTTCGACCGAAAAGCTCAATCGCATGGTCACCGCGGGACGTCAATGGGGGACAAAAAGCTGGGCACCGTTGGGAAGTGCGAGCTGCCCTGTCTTCGCCGCGATGGGCTTTTGGCAGAGGTACTTGATTGAATAGGGCGATAGCAGCCGAGGTTGGTACGCACAGAAATGGTGTTTCCCCGTTTCGTCACGAAGTGACGAAAGCTGCGATTATTGCTGACTGAGACACTCCCCGACCGCTGCGAGCAGCTGGGACTTCCGGAACGGTTTAGCCAGCGTGCTGGCTGCCCCGACCTGCTGCGCCACACCGAGAAGTTCCAGATTGCGGCTGCGCCCCCCCCCGGTCATGACGATGACTCTGATACCGGGGTTGCTCTCACGCAAACGGATCAAGGTTTCCACCCCATCCCGGTTCGGCATGATGACGTCGGTAATGACCAGATCAATCGTTGCCGTCATGGCGATGGTGCCTGCTTCAACCCCATCAGCCGCCTCGAAGACACAATATCCCGCATCTTCCAGTGTGCGACGGACCACTTTGCGCATCGAAGTTTCGTCGTCAACAACCAAGATATTCGGCATTCCAATCGCCTCTCAGTGGATTGTTTCGCTCCAGGTTAGCGATTTAGACCAGGTCACTTTGTATGATCCGGCGTTGAATTGCCAGCAATAGAACCGGGGCTTTCAGTCGGGATCTGATGGCATGCCATGGAGACGCATCCGTTTGGCGGATGCAACCACAGCATGGTCAATGTTCTTTGGTATGCGGCATATGCGATAGTGCATAATACCGTCCGAAAGCATTGTTGCATTGGCAGCCTTGATTGGACCACCCTTCAACCCAAGGTGAGAATTCCCACGCCATTGCAGCTCGCGTGCGGCGTTGCCGAGATCAAACGCCGAAGCGCGTCTGGGCGCTGGAGACATGTTGGTGGATTAGGCCCACGCTGATATGGGGAGTCCTTCCCATGAATTTCACAGGCCGTCTACCCCAGGTGGAGCGCATCTCGCTTTCCACCATGCCGGTGGGGCGCGGCGAAAGACGTCTGGCGACGGGCGTGATCGGTGTATCTGCCGCCGTTTTCCTCAGCCTTGTCCCATTCGCTACTGTTCCCCTCCCAGTCGTTCCGCCGTTCATTCCCGCCTATGAGGCGGCCCTGGTTATCTGCGACCTTATCACCGGCCTTCTCCTGATCGGGCAATTCGCCCAGCATCGGTCCCGGGCTCTGCTCGTTCTTGCTTGCGGTTATCTGTTCGACGGGCTGATCGTCATCCCCCATGCGCTTAGTTATCCTGGCGTTTTCGCACCCAATGGGCTGCTGGGGGCAGGCCCCCACACCACGGCTTGGCTGTATGTGTTCTGGCATGGCGGGTTTCCGATATTCGTCATGGCTTATGTCGGGCTGGAGAGGCGGTCGATCCGCCAGCATGTTCTTGGCGCGACAGACGTCGTCAAAGCCGCAGCTTTGGTGGCCTGTCTCGTTGGGGGCATCACCTTGCTGACAACTGCGGGGCAGGATTTCTTGCCGCCCCTCATGGCCGGCAGTCACTACCGGCCGGCGCTGACAGTTGCGGTCTCCAGTGTTCTGGCGCTGAGTTCTGTCGCTCTTGTCGGTTTGTGGCGGAAACGATCCAGGTCGGTTCTCGACATTTGGCTGATGGCGGTCATGTCCGCCTGGCTATGCGATGTCGGTCTCAGCGCCGTCCTCAACGGAGGGCGTTACGATCTCGGTTTTTATGCTGGCCGTATTTACGGCCTGCTATCGGCCAGCTTCATTCTTGCCGTTATACTCCTGGAGACCAGCGGGCTCTATAGTCGGATGGCGAAGGACAAGGCGAAGCTCGAGGAGCAAGCGGAGCAACTCGAACGCAATAACCAAGTCCTGAACACGACGCTGTTCTCGCTGCTTGACGCCCTGTCCGACAGTATCATCACCATCGACGAGCAAGGCGTCATCCAGACGGTCAATCCCGCCTTCGAGCGATTGTTCGGGCAAACATCCGGGGAGGTGGTGGGACATAACGTCAAGATGTTGATGCCAGAGCCGTATCACAGCCAGCATGACGGCTATCTGTCCCACTATCTTGCCGGGGGAACGCCACGAATCATCGGCCAAGGTCAGCGCGAGGTTCTTGGCCTTCACAAGGATGGGCATAGCTTCCCGGTGGACCTTTCGGTCAGTGAAGTGAGCGTTGCAGGCCAGCACCTGTTCATCGGCGCCATCCGCGACAATACGGCGCGCAAGCAGGCTGAGGATGCACTGCGGGCAAGCGAATTCCGCCTCAGGCTGATTACCGACTCGCTGCCAATCGCAATCTTTCAGATCAGCAGCAACGGTCACCTGCTATTCGGCAACAAGGTCTTTTCCCAATGGTTCGGGAAGGCGGTGGAAAACACCAGTGGATGTGTGATCGATTCGCTGTTCAAGCCCTCCTTGACCGAACAGTGGAACCTCGCTCGAAATCGGCTGCGCTCTGGCGAGACGGTGTCCGTCGATGGAAGCATCACCGACCTCGAAGCGACCCGACGCGACATCCGTCTGACCATGGTGCCAAGGGTCGGGGTGGAAGGGGATTTCCTGGGATTGATGGAGGACGTCACCAACCACAATGCCACCCTAGCGCAATTGCACCGGTCCCAAAAAATGGAGGCCGTGGGCCAGTTGACCGGCGGTATCGCCCATGACTTCAACAACTTGCTGGGAATCATCATCGGCAACCTGGACCTGCTGGAGGGGGCCTTTGACAATGATCCGGACAATGCAGACTTGGCCAAATCTGCGCTTGGCGCTGCGCTGCGCGGTGCCGATCTGACACGGGCGTTGCTCGCATTCTCCCGACGGCAGGCGCTCAATCCGGTTCAAACCGATGTCGGCGACATCCTGACCAAACTGGCGCAGTTGCTGCGCCGGACTCTCGGCGAACAGATCCTGGTGACACTCGAAGCCGACAACGGACTTTGGCCGGTCAGCATTGATGTGGCGCAACTGGAATCATCCGTTACCAACCTCGCCATCAACGCCCGCGATGCCATGCCCAATGGCGGCAGACTGATCATCACAACACACAATGTCGTACTCGACGCCCACTATGTCGAGCTGAACCCGGACGCCATGACTGGTGATTACGTCCTGATCGAGGTTAGCGATACCGGCACCGGCATGACACCGGAGGTCACGCGGCAGGTATTTGAGCCATTTTTCACCACCAAACCAGAGGGCAAAGGCACGGGCCTTGGTCTCAGCATGGTCTACGGCTTCATCAAGCAGTCGGGCGGCCACATCAAAATTTACAGCGAAGTGGGACATGGAACCACCATCCGCCTGTATCTGCCACGCCTCGCCGTCACAACAGAGCAGACGCCTGCCGTCGTGGTTAAGGCGGCGACCGGGGGCACCGAGACCATCCTTGTGGTCGAAGACAATGACGACATGCGCCGAATGGCAATCCGCCAACTCAAAGAACTCGGGTATCGCACGCTGGAAGCATCGAACGGTATAGCGGCGCTGAACCTTATTCGAGATGGAGCGGCCTTTGATCTGCTGTTTTCGGATGTTGTCATGCCCGGCGGCATGAATGGATTTGAACTTGGGCAAGAGGCCCGCAAGCACAACCCCGACCTGCGCATCCTGTTCACCTCTGGCTTTCCCGGAACCATCATTCCCGAGGCCGAGAACGGCGCCAAGGTGGAACTGCTTTCCAAACCCTATCGCAAGGATGATCTCGCCCGACGGGTGCGCCAGGTGCTTGATCTTGGAAAGGAAATGCGATGACCAATCGCCTGCTCATCGTTGATGACGAAAAGGAGTTTGGAGCCTTTGTCGCCAAGGTGGCTCTCAGCGCTGGATTCAAGGTCAAACTGACCAGCCGTCCCCAGGAGTTCGAGGCGGTGGCCGCCGAATGGAATCCGACTCTGGTCGCTCTCGACTTGCAGATGCCGGAGATGGATGGGATTGAGTTGTTGCGTCATCTGGCCGCCAACCACAGTTCGGCCCGCATCTTGATTATGAGTGGCGTTGATGGCCGCGTGCTGGACGCCGCCAAGCGGGTCGGCGTGGAGCGTGGACTCGACATCGCCGGCACCATCACCAAGCCGGTGCGGGCAAAGGATCTTAAGGCCATGCTGGATGGGCTAAAGATCCAGGCCCCGGATCGGCTGGATGAAAATGCACTCGCTCAAGCCATCGCCAACGGGGATCTGTTTCTGCAATACCAGCCGAAGGTGTCCCTCAGGGATGGAGCGTTGCACGGTGCCGAGGCGCTGGTTCGCTGGCGCCATGCGGCCCAAGGTCTCGTACCACCCGACCAGTTCATTCCCTTGGCTGAAGCATCGGGGCTGATCGACGACCTCAGCCGCACCGTATTCACCCAGGCAATCATTCAGCAGCGAAAATGGGCCGAACAGGGAATCGATCTTCAGGTCGCCATCAACCTGTCACCGCTTAACCTGCACCGCGAAAGCCTCGCCGACGACATCGCCGATCTATGCCACGAACACACTGTCCCGACCGAGCGTACCACCATCGAGATTACCGAAACGGCGGCGATGGACAACGCCCTACAGGCCCTCGATACCCTCACCAGGCTGCGGCTGAAGGGGTTCAAGCTGTCCATCGACGACTTCGGAACCGGCTTTTCCTCCCTCACGCGATTACAGCGACTGCCGGTTACCGAGATCAAGGTCGATCAGTCCTTCGTGCGTGAGTGCCTCGTCTCCCGCGATGCCTTCGCCATCGTCAAAACCGTGATCGACCTCGCCCGCAATATGGGGCTTACCTCGGTGGCGGAGGGAATCGAGACGAACGAGCATTATCAGGTCGTCGCGGAATTGGGCTGTGATCTTGGCCAGGGTTACGGCATTGCCAAGCCGATGATGGCCGACAGTCTCGGCCTTTGGTGGAAGGGATGGCGGGGAGCCACGTAATCGGAGGAGACAGGCCTATGCCCAACGACAAGCGGCTGAGCAAGTCACTTTGGATGCGGGTGGCCGGGCGGCGAGTGGGGGGGGATCACCCTCCTGACCTATCGGTCAAACCTTCCGTTCCGGACAAAGAACCGCCAACAGCCCCCATCGACTTACTGGCCTTCGCCCGTCGGCTCAAAGGGGCTCTGGACCAACAAGGCGGCGTAACCGCCGGGACCATCCAAATCATCAATCTCGACAGCGTGCGCCATGCCTTGGGGGATCGCTGGCCCCGGCTTGCCGACCGGGTGGCGTCCCTGGCCGATATGGTGATTAACCGAAGGACAGAGCGGCATGACATGGTCACCCGCCTCGACGGCCCCCTCTTTCTCATTGTCTTCACGCGGCTGGACGCCGCTGGCGCCAAAGCCAAGTGCGCCATGATCGCCGAGGAGATCGAGCGTCACTTGCTGGGTTGGAGTGCCGATTTCAAGGCTGTCCGTGTCGGCGCCGCCGTGGCTCGGCTGACCGCCCAGGAGGTAACCCTCGAGCGGCTGGATGTCAAAGGTGAGGTCGCGCGAGCGCTTTGTCAGGCCGCCAAGGCTTTTTCACCGTGTGCGCAAGCTTCGGTTCCAACGGCGAATGTCGGGGAAATCGCCGAGCCTTCCGTAAAGGCCGACCCAGATGGATCTTGGACCACCGTGCCTCCATCCCCATCCTCTGCGGCGCCCGCGTGTGAGCGATTTACCGATTGGTACTACGAGGACCGCAAGGTCACCATTTCCGAGATCACCTTCCGATATTGGCCGGTCTGGCATGTCCGACGCAGAGCCATCGGTACCTTTCTGTGCATGCCGACAGTCCCGATGGGACGAGATTGCGTCCTGGTCGGCAGCCGGACAATGGCCGATATCTCACCGCAACTGGTGGCTGAGATCGATCGTCTGGGGCTTGTCAGGGTTTCCGGGGATATCCAATCATTGGCCGCCAACGATCAGCGCGCGCTGGTCAGTGCGCCGGTGCATTTTGAGACCTTGGCGACCCTTCGCCTGCGCAAGGACTACCTCGCGGTTTGCGCCAACCTGCCGACCATCGTACGGCGTCACCTCATCCTGGAACTGGTCGGGCTGCCCGATGGCACCCCGGAAGGGCGGGTGATTGAACTGCTCAACGTGGTTCGACAGTTCTGTCTCGCCATAAACGTCCGGGTTCGGCTGACCGAAACAAGGTTCGCGGCACTGGTCGGAGCCCGGGTCCACGCCGTGGGGGCCGCGCTCGATGAAAAAGAGGAGGAGGGGGATGAGGGGGATCTGTTCCGCAGAATGAATGATTTCACCACATCAGCGGAAAAGGCCAATCTCAAGACCTACCTTCACGGGTCTCCATCGCGCAGTCTTAGTGTGGCTGCCTTGTGCTCCGGCTTTGACTATGTGGCCGGCGATGGTCTTGCTACCGCCGTCGGCACTCCCGATCCGGCGTATCGCTTTAACGCTATCGACCTCTATTCGGCGCTGCTTGGGAACCGGGGCTAATACCAAGCCGCAGTTCGAAATTTCCCCGAGCGAGCACATACTGGTGTCGCGCCGGCCGCCGGCACTTTCGGCTCGGCGGTAGACAGCGCCAGCCAGCCGAAGCGATCCGGGTTGAAAAAGATATGGGCCATATAAGCCACAAACGCGATCAACAGGCCGATACCGATCAACAGGCCCAACAGATCCTTGTCCATGACATCCTCCGTTTCGCCAGGCCGCGCACGTCCTTGAGGCGACGGAGTCATTGTCCCGCCGAACGGCGTTAAGGTTCGATACGAGAGGGTGTAAAGGTTCCTTTACGGGCGACTTACGCCCTTGACGAAAAGGCCGTGATGGTTAGGCTATTCTCCCCGCTTCAGGCGATAGCCCACCCCGGCGTCGGTGACGATCAGGGTGGGGGCCGTCGGATCGACCTCCAGCTTCTGGCGCAACTGATTGACGTAGACCCTGAGGTACGCGGTATCCTCGCCATGGGCCGGACCCCACACCTCCTTGAGGATCTGTTTGTGGGTCAGCACATGGTCGGGCTGACTGGCCAGAAAGGCCAGCAGGCCCCATTCCCGCTTGGATAGATGCACCTCCTCGCCATGGCGGGTGACGATACGCCGCCCCAGGTCGATCACCACCGACCCGGCCTCGACCACGTCGTCATTGCCCTTGGCGGCACGCTGACGCAGCACGACGCGGACCCGGGCCATCAGTTCGGCCACGCCGAACGGCTTGACGATGTAATCGTTGGCGCCGCGATCGAGGGCCTCGACCTTATCCAGTTCACCCGCCCGCACCGACAGCACCACGATGGGAACGTCGGAGCACTCGCGCACCGCGCTGATGACCTCCTGGCCATCGAGGTCGGGCAGGCCGAGGTCGAGAATCAGCAGGTCGGGCTGCTGGCTGTTGGCCGCTTCGATGCCTTGGGCCGCATTCTCGGCCTCGATCACCTCGTAGCCGTTAGCGGCGAGCGAGATCCGCATGAACTTGCGGATCTGCGGCTCGTCGTCGATCACCAGGATACGGGTAGTCATGGATTGCCCCCTTGGTCGCCGTCGGCGCTGATCCGGGCCGCCAGGCCATCCATATCGCGCTGCTGTGGCAGATGAATGATGATCGCCGTTCCGGCACCGTGGATTCCCGGTTCGGCCTTGATGGTGCCGCCATGGGCCTCGACGATGCCGCGGCAGATGGCCAGCCCCAGCCCGGTTCCGGCGGTCTTCGAATCCCCCTGATCGACTCGGTAGAACATGTCGAACACCTTCTCGCATGCCTCGGGTGGGATACCTGGGCCTTGATCGACCACCTCGATGGTGACGTAATCGGGGGCCCGCTGCGCCCAGACCTTCACCGTGGTGCCAGGAGGAGCATATTTGCAGGCATTGTCCAACAGATTGAAAAACACCTGCTCCATCAGAACCGGATCGACGCAGAGCAGCGGCACGCTGGGATCGATGTCCACCTTGATGGTATGAGCCCGAGCCAGCCGACGGGTCCGCGCCACCGCCGCACCGACGATATCGTTGAGATCGGCCCAATCGGCGCGGGGTTTCAAGGCCCCGGCTCCCAGCTTGGTCATGTCCAGCAGGTTCTGGACGAAGCGGTTGAGCCGCTCGGCCTCGTCTTGGATGGTCTGGGTCAGTTCGTGACGGCTGGCATGGTCCATCATCTCGTCGTAGTTCTGCAAACTGGACGCCGCTCCCATGATGGAGACCAGCGGGGTGCGCAGATCATGGGACAGCGATGACAGCAGGGCCGAGCGCAGGCGTTCCCGCTCGGTGACGACACGGGCGGTCTCGATATCGGCCACCAGGGTGGTGCGCTCGATGGCGACGGCGGCCTGATCCGCCAGGGTCTCCAGCAGGCGCATCTGATCCGGTGATGGGATATCGGCGTCCTCCATCATCTGGACGCCCAGCACGCCCACCGGCCCGCGTCCGGTCTTCATGGGCAGGAACAGCCACAATGAGGTCGGCAGGGTCGCCGACCCCCGCCCGGCCAGCTTGCCATGGGCCCAGGCCCAGTCGGCGGCGGCGGCGGAGCGGTCGTCAAGCTGGTCCTCCGGTGGATAGCCGGCGGCGATAGCCAGCCCGGCCTCGCCGGGCAACAGCACCAGCGACTTGCCATGGATGGTGGTGGCGACGTGATGGACCACCGCCCACAACACGTCGTCCTGGGTCGCCGCCGCCGTGACCTTACGGCCGAAATCATAGAGATTGGTGGTCCGCCTCCCACTTTCGCGCGTCGCCAGGATCTGGGCGCGCAAGCGGCTGGCCATGTTGGAAACAATGACGGCGGCGATCAGGAAGAACACCAGGGTCAGGACGTTCTGGGTGTCGGTGACGGCGAAGGTCCAACGCGGCTCGGTGAAGAAGAAGTTGAAGGCGAAGAAGCTGGCCACCGAGGCCAGGATGGCGGGCCTTAGCCCCGAGCGCATGGCCACCACCATCACCGCCAGCAGGAAGGCCACCGAAATACTGGCGGTCGGCAGCCACCTGTCGATCAGGAAGCCGATTCCGGTGGCGAGTCCCGTGCACAGCAGCGCGAAGGCAAGATTGAGCCAGTCGGGCGGCATCCTGGCCTTTGGCCGCCGGATGGCGGAAACCGGCTTGTCGTCATCCTCACCGCCGACCACGAATACGTTGAAATCGCCGCTTTCTGCGAACAGCCTCTCGGTCACCGACTTTCCCAGACGCCAGCGACGGACACGGGCACGCCCCACGACGATCTGGGTGGCATTGTGCTCGCGGGCGTAGTTCAGCAGGGTGGCGACCACGTCGTCGCCCTGCAACAGCACGGTCTCGCCGCCCAATTGCTGGGCCAAGCGCAAGGCCTCGGCGATACGATCCTTGTCGGCCTCGGTCTGGGTATGGGAGCTCGACGTCTCCACCGTGACCACCACCCAGGCGGCGCCACGGCGATCGGCGGCCCGCTTGGCGACGCGCACCAGCTTGGCGGCATCGACCTTTTCATCGATGCAGACCATGATCCGCTCGCGGGTCGGCCACGGCCCCGGAATGGCGTGTTCCCGCATGTAGTCGACCATCTGAGCGTCGACCCGCTCGGCGGCGTGACGCAACGCCATCTCGCGCAACGCGGTGAGGTTGCCGGGGGAGAAGAAGCTCGCCACCGCCCGCTTGGCCTGTTCGGGGACATAGACCTTGCCCTCGTGCAGGCGCTTGATCAGTTCCTGGGGCGGCAGGTCGATCAGTTCGATCTCGTCGGCCGAGGACAGCACGCTGTCGGGCAGGGTTTCCCTGACCTTAACCCCGGAAATCTGCTCGACGATGTCGTTGAGGCTTTCCAGATGCTGGATGTTGAGCGTGCTGTAAACGTCGATGCCAGCGGCGAGGATTTCCTCCACATCCTGCCAGCGCTTGAGATGGCGCGAGCCGGGGACATTGGTATGGGCCAGCTCGTCCACCAGGACCAACTGCGGGTGACGGGCGAGGATGGCGTCCAGGTCCATCTCGCGGAAGGCCTTGCCGCGATACTCCATCTGGCGTGGCGCAAGGACATCAATATCGACCAGCTGCGCCTCGGTCTCGCGCCGTCCATGGGTCTCGACCACGCCGGCCACCAGATCGATGCCGTCGCGCTTGCGCTCGCGCGCCGCCTGCAACATGGCGTAGGTCTTGCCCACGCCGGGAGCTGCGCCCAGAAAGATCTTCAGCCGCCCGCGCAATTCGCGCTGGGCGGCGGCCAGCAAGGCATCGGGAGACGGACGTTCCTCGCGGTCGTCGATCATGGGCGCGACCTCACTTCATCGGCCATCGGATATCCAGTTCCTGATTGAGCATACGGACATCGATCCATTGTTCCGCCCTGCCTCGGGCATTGACCACCTGCCGCACCTGATCTGCGGAGATGCCGCGGGCGGCGGCGACACGCTTGATCTGGACGCCCAGATCCTCCGGCCGGACCGCCACGCCCGGATGGGCCTGGAAATAACGGGGACCGGCCAGATCCGGTTTGGCCTCGACGGACCCGGCGGCGGCAGGCGGGGGCTCGGCCTGCCCTGGCGCCATGCCCTGGAAAAAGAATACGGCGGCAACGGCAAGGATGGCCAGGGCGCAGGGAGGCCGGAGGTCTTCAAGCGATAGCCTGCCCCGGCCTCGGTGACGATAAGGGTGGGGCGAGATGGAATTCGCTCCAGCTTTTCCCGCAATTGCGAAATATAGACAGGGAGATAGGCGAGGCCGTCTCCCTTTGACCACATAATCGTTGGCGCCCCGGTCCAGTGCCTCCACCTTGTTGGCTTCATCGGCACAAGACGACAGCACGATGATGGGCACCGTGCTGCGGCGTCGAATAGTGCTGATGACCTCTTGCCCGTTCATGTCCAAAAGCCCCGGCTCCAGAATGATCGAATCGAATTTGCGTCCCTGACCGAGGCGAAGGCCCTCGGCCATGCTGTCGGCCTCCACCACCCGGTGACCGCGGGTCCCCAGGCCGACGCCCAGGAACCTGCGGATCTGCTGCTCTTCATCGACGATCAGGACTCGCGCCATGACCGGATCGTCCAGCCCTATTTCGCCAAGGGCCAGCGCTCGTCCAGGGCGAGGTTAAGCTTCAAGACATTGACCCGGGCCTCGCCGAGGATACCGAACACCCGTCCCTCGGTCTGGCTTGCCACCAGCGCCCGCAATTCAGCCTCGGCAATGCCGTGCGCCTTGGCAACGCGGGGCAACTGGTACTCGATGGCGGCGGGCGAGGCATGGGGGTCGAGACCCGAACCCGAGGCGGTGACCAGATCCACCGGCAGCGGAATGCGGGCATCGGGATTCTCCGCCTTGATCTGGTCAACCAGGGCCTGGGTCGATTCGATGTAGGCCTTGGAACTGGGCGCGGCGTTGGAGCCCATGGAATTGACGGCATTGTAAGGGGACGGCACCGTCTTGGTGGCATCCGCCGGATCGGCGTCGGTGGTGGCCGAGGGCCGGGAATGGAAGTATTCCGGCTTGGCGAAAGTCTGGCCGATCAGGGCCGACCCCACCACCGTGCCGTTCTTTTCGATCAGGCTGCCATGGGCCTGGGTCGGGAACAGGGTCCCGGCGATACCGGTCATGGCCAGGGGATAGCCGAGGCCCAGCAGCACGGTGAGCAGCAGGGTCAGCAGGGTGGCGGGAAGGATTTGTTTGATCATGTGAGTGTCTCCGGGATCAGGCGAGGTGCAGGGCCGCGACCAGCAGGTCGATCGCCTTGATGCCGATGAAGGGAACCAGGATGCCGCCCAGGCCGTAGACCACGATGTTACGGCGCAGCAGCACTTCGGCGCTGGTGGGCTTGCACTTGACGCCCTTTAGGGCCAGCGGGATCAACGCGATGATGATCAGGGCGTTGAAGATGATCGCCGACAAGATGGCGCTTTGCGGACTGGCCAGATGCATGACGTTGAGCGCCTGCAACTGGGGGTAGGACACCATGAACATGGCCGGGATGATGGCGAAATACTTGGCGATGTCGTTGGCGATGGAGAAGGTGGTGAGCGAGCCCCGGCTCATCAGCAGCTGCTTGCCGATCATCACGATCTCGATCAGCTTGGTGGGGTCGCTTTCCAGGTCCACCATGTTGCTGGCCTCGCGCGCCGCCTGGGTGCCGGTATTCATGGCGACGCCCACATCGGCCTGGGCCAGGGCGGGGGCGTCGTTGGAGCCGTCGCCGCACATGGCGACGAGACGGCCGCCCTGCTGTTCCTTGCGGATCAGCTCCAGCTTGTTCTCCGGCGTCGCCTCGGCCAGGAAGTCGTCGACACCGGCTTCGGCGGCGATGGCGGCGGCGGTCAGGGGATTGTCGCCGGTGATCATCACGGTGCGGATGCCCATCTGACGCAAGGTGGCGAAACGCTCGCGGATGCCGGGCTTGACGATATCCTTGAGGTAGATGACGCCGAGCAGACGGTTATCGCGGGCCACCACCAGAGGGGTCCCGCCAGCCTTGGCGACCCGCTCCACCGCTTGGACCAGTTCCTTGGGCACGCCGCCGGGGGTCTTGCCCTCCTTGGCGGCCACATAGCCGGTGACCGAATCGGTGGCGCCCTTCCTGATCTCCACCAGACCGGAGGCGGTCTCCACATTCACCCCACTCATGCGGGTATGGGCCGAGAACGGGATGAAGGTGGCGGCCTTGCCCAGGGTGGACTCGGCGAAATTGAACCGCATCTTGGCCAGGACGACGATGGACTTGCCCTCCGGGGTCTCGTCGTCCAGGGACGACAGCAAGGCGGCCTCGGCCAGATCGCGCTCGTTGACGTTGGGCAGGGCAATGAACTCGGCGGCCTGACGGGCGCCCAGCGTGATGGTGCCGGTCTTATCCAGCAGCAGCACGTCGATATCGCCCGCCGCTTCGACGGCGCGACCCGACTTGGAGATGACGTTGAACCGCACCAGCCGGTCCATGCCGGCGATGCCGATGGCCGACAGCAAACCGCCGATGGTGGTGGGGATCAGGGTCACCAGCAGGGCGATCAGGAACACCACCGGAATGACCGTGCCCGAATAGCTGGCGAAGGCGGGCAGGGTGGCGCAGACGATCAGGAACACCAGGGTGAGGCCCACCAGCAGGATGGTAAGCGCGATCTCGTTGGGGGTCTTCTGGCGCTTGGCCCCTTCCACCAGGGCGATCATGCGGTCGAGGAAGGATTCGCCGGGATTGGCGGTGATGCGCACCACGATGCGGTCAGAGACCACCCGGGTACCCCCCGTCACCGCCGAGCGGTCACCGCCGGATTCGCGGATGACCGGAGCCGATTCGCCGGTGATGGCGCTTTCATCGATGGTGGCGATGCCGGCGATGACTTCACCATCGCTGGGGATCGTGTCACCCAACTCGCAGACCACCATGTCGCCGGCCCGCAACGAGGTTGCCGGAACAGACTTATGACTGGAGGCATCCACGGCAGCCACCTTCTTGGCCGCCGTCTCGGTCTTGGTTTTGCGCAAGCTCTCGGCCTGGGCCTTGCCGCGTCCTTCCGCCACCGCCTCGGCGAAATTGGCGAACAGCACGGTGAACCACAGCCATGCGGCGATCTGGCCGACCACGGCGGTGTATTCGCCGCCGATGGAAACGTCGCGGACGAATAGCACGGAGGAGAGAACCGCCACCACGCCGGTGGTGAACATCACGGGATTGCGGACAAGGTCCCTGGGGTCGAGCTTGGCGAAGGCGGAGATCACCGCCGGCCGAATGATCGAGCCGTCGAACAGGGACATTTCCTGCGGACGATGGATAGCCATGAAAGTATCCCTTTAGAACAAGGTGCCAGCGGCGAGCGCGAAATGCTCGACGATGGGACCGAGGGCGAGGACGGGGAAGAAGGTCAGGCCGCCGATGACCACGATCACCGCGATCAACAAGCCGATGAACAGCGAGCCATGGGTGGGGAAGGTGCCCGCCGATGGCGGCACGATCTTCTTCGCCGCCAGCGATCCGGCGATGGCGAGCGTCGGCACGATGATCAGGAAGCGCCCGATCAGCATGGCCGCCGCCAGGGTGGTATTGTAGAACAAGGTGTTGCCCGACAACCCGCCGAAGGCCGAACCGTTGTTGGCGGTGGCCGAGGTATAGGCGTAGAGCACCTCGCTCAACCCATGCGGCCCCGCAGCACTCATGCCCGCCAGACCGGCCGGCAGCACCATGGCTACAGCGCCGAAGCCCAGGATGGACAGCGGGAAGATCAGGATGCACAGCACCGCCAGCTTGACCTCGCGCGTCTCCATCTTCTTGCCCAGGTATTCCGGGGTGCGCCCCACCATCAGGCCGGCGATGAAGACCGCGACGATGACGAAGACGATCATGCCGTGCAGCCCGCAACCGACGCCGCCGAAGATGACCTCGCCCAGCATCATGTTGACCAGGGGCACCATGCCGCCGATAGGCGTGAAGCTGTCATGCATGGCATTGACCGCGCCGGTGGAGGTGCCGGTGGTGGCGGCGGCGAAGATGGCGGAATTGGCGATGCCGAACCGCACCTCCTTGCCCTCCATATTACCGCCGGGGGCCAGATCGGAGGAGGCGACGTCCACCCCCATGGCCTGGACCAGTGGATTGCCCGCCGCTTCGGCCCAGTAGCAGACGGTGATGCCGACCACCAGCATCAGCGCCATGGCGATGTAAAGCGCGCGGCCCTGACGTTTGTCGCCGATCATGCGGCCGAAGGCGAAGACCAGACCGGCCGAGATCAGCAACTCGCCCGCCATCTCGATCAGGTTGGACAGGGCCGTGGGGTTCTCGAAGGGATGGGCGGAATTGGCGTTGAAGAAGCCGCCGCCATTGGTGCCGAGATGCTTGATGGCCACCTGCGACGCCACCGGGCCTTGGGCGATCACCTGCTTGACGCCTTCCAGGGTGGTGGCCTCGGTATAGGCGTCGAAGCTCTGGGGCATACCCTGCCAGACCAGCGCCAGGGTCACCACAACGGCCAGCGGCAGCAGGATGTAAAGGATCGAGCGGACGGCATCGACGTAGAAATTGCCCACCGTCTTGGACTGACGCCGGGCAAAGCCGCGCACCAATGCCACCAGCACCGCCATGCCCGTCGCCGCCGAGGTGAAGTTCTTCACCGTCATACCCAACATCTGGGTGAGATAGGCCATGGTGCTTTCGCCGCCATAGTTCTGCCAGTTGGTGTTGGTGGTGAAGCTGATTGCGGTATTGAAGGCCAGATCGGGGGGCACCGCCGCCTGACCGGCCGGGTTGAGCGGCAGCATGGCTTGCAGGCGCATCACGGCATACATCAGCAGCAACCCAACCACGCTGAACATCAGGGCCGAGAAGGCGTAGACCGTCCAATGCTGCTCCTGGTCCGGCTTGACGCAGCAGACCTTGTAGATGGCTCGTTCAAAGGGCCCCAGCACTGGATCGAGCCAAGTGCGCTCACCGGAATAGATTCGAGCCATATAGGCCCCCAAGGGGATCGCTCCCGCCGTCAGCACGGCAAAGTAGACGACGATTTGCAGAATGCCTGCGGCGTTCACGGGCGTTCCTCCTAGAAGCGTTCGGGACGGATGAGGGCGTAGACCAGATAGACCGCAAGGCCCGCCACGGTAATGCCCCCCAGGATCAGATCGAGTGTCATGGATTTAAATCCCCTCAGATGCGCTCGCAGGCATGGACGAACAGGGCGCCCAGGGCGAAGAAGGCAAGCGCGGCGACGACGAACACGATGTCGAGCATCTGTGCTCTCCGATTGAAATTTCAGATAGTGATAACCCTACGCCCAGCCGGCATTAAGGGTCCAAACGGGAGTCCATAAAGGACGCATAAAGATTGCTTTACCCGCGCCGCCTGAGGGCAGCGCGGCCGCGCTCGATGGCCGTCCACAGATCACCCTCCGACAGGCGGTCGCAGCGTATCAGAGTGAGAAGGATGGGATCGGCCAGCAGGTCAGCCAGCGCCGGCTCGTCGCCAGCCCGCGCGAATGGAGCCGCCTGTATCGTCACCAGGATGCCACGAGCCATGTCTGCTCCTTCCGATTGATAAGCCGGAGCGAATAGCTGGTGCGGAGGGGGCCATGCGGGTCAGAAAGGTATGCGCGAAGTGCGGAAGTGACGATATCGTTTGTCCCAGTTTGGCCGTATGGGACATGGATCAACAGGACTGGGTATTCAACCTTCCCTTTGATCCCGAGTATTGCCGTGAGTGTGACTCATTCGATATCGCCGATGAGGAAATTAAAGACGAGGAGGGCCGCGATGCCTTTCTTCCAGCCTTCCTTGTCACAGGATAAATAGCGGTGTGTAGCATACACACATGAAAAGCACAGACCTGATCCGCCTTCTGGAAGCCGATGGCTGGACTCTCAACAGGGTTCGTGGATCGCATCACGTTTTCAAGCACCCGGCCAAGCCGGGGATTGTCGTGGAGTCTCCCCCCAAGAAGGATCTTGGAGTCGGTCTGGTCGCGGCAATCCGCAAGCAGGCAGGTCTATGATGCGCTATCCCATCCTGATCGAAGAAGGTTCCGGCACCACGGCATTCGGCGTGGTGGTTCCCGATCTGCCGGGCTGTTTCTCGGCGGGAGACACCCTGGACGAGGCCTTGGACGGGGCCAAGGAAGCGGTGGCGGCGTGGATCGACACGGCCTTGGATGCAGGCGGCCCGATTCCCGCCCCCTCGACGCTGGACGAAGCACGACGCCTGCCCGGCTATGAGGGCTGGACCATCGGCATCGTTGATCTGGACCCGGCCCTGTTCGACGACAGCATCGAGCGGGTCAATATCACCCTGCCTAAGCGTATCCTGCGCCGCCTGGATGATCTGGCCGCTGTCCGGCATCAAAGCCGGGGAGCCTTCATTGCCGATCTCACCATGGTCACAAGGTGAACCAACCTGAGCCGCCGTATCAATGACCGCGTAACCGGTATTCGGCTAACCGGGCTTGTCCTCGGCCTCGGCTGGTGGCGGCGCGGGTGAATGGTCGAGTTGGAGCCGGGTGCCGTTAGATTACAGCCCCCTATCGGGACATCCCCTGCCCCAGGGCGGGAAGCTTGGCCTCGCGGACCCACCGCGGTAGGGCGTTGACCATGCTTTTGACTTGGCCGCGCTCAATCGAGACGATCAAGCACGCAGAACGCAGCGTGAAAGATCTGCATAAGACCTTGTGCTAAACCGCAAGCCTATATCAAAGTCTATCTTCCTGTTCGTTCATTGCCGCAGCCAAATCTATACTCCCCATCTCGCGGTCAAACCGCACTCATCCCGTCGATCTTCCGCCCGAACCTGTCGCTGCTACCGCAGCCAACCGGTCTTCTGCACGGGTTTCGACAGATACTCCATATGAGCGAGGCACATTTTGTATGTTTAATACAAAATTAGACATTTCATCACAAGTAACGACTCCAATAGCCCCCGGCACCAAGCTAGTATGAGACTAGTTCCAATAATTGAGCGCCCAAATCATGTGGAAAGCAGCCGAACCAAATGACCGCAAAGTGGCGATTGGGCAGCAATTCATGCGTGCTGACGCAAGCTACCCAATAAAATATCGAGTAATCGATACATTTTTTACTTCTACCGGTATTGAACACGTTAGGCTGCAGAAGGGAGACTACAGAACAGATGTGGTGGCTGTGGCAAAGAGCGCCCTATTTGACAAGACAAACTATATTGAAGCGTAGCATCAAGAAAAACATTTCGGACACAGTCGCAAATGATAAGACCGCAAACAGGTGCTGACAACATTGAATGCTTAATAAGGCACGCAAATCTTGCGAATGATTGTTACGATAGTGGAGATCTACATTTTGCATACATTCACATTAATGTAGCACTGACTTTTGCGACTCTTGTCGGCGGAGGTATTTATGCCCCTCTAAATATCGCAGCTAAGGCACTTGAGCTTGAGACGCAAATTGGAATTAAAGCCACTGCGACAAAACTAATTAATATGGAATATATTTTAACCATACTTCCAAAGCGAGCATAGCATTAACTACATTCCACTTAATATGTTTCCGTAGGAAACCAAATCGCCTCAATCGCCCCGTCACTCTTCCGCTTCTAGATCACGCCGTCACCAAACTGCATTTTTATTCCAGCCAAGCCAGCCTCACGTTACTACCGTCTTTAGTAGTCACGCGTTTGCGTAACTATGCGCATAACGCTAGCGCCGAAGCTGTTGATTTTCAATAGTTTCGATTTGAACGTGAAAGATATGTGTAAGTAACTTATTGCTTAATATCAATAAGTTACTTACGGAAATCTACTCCCATTCAATTGTGCCCGGCGGCTTCGAGGTGATGTCGTAGGTCACCCGATTGATGCCCTTGACCTCGTTGATGATGCGATTGGCGACGCGGCCGATGAAGGCCATATCGAAGGGGTAGAAATCGGCAGTCATGCCGTCGGTGGAGGTGACGGCGCGTAGGGCGCAGGCGTAGTCGTAAGAGCGGGAATCGCCCATCACGCCGACCGTCCGGACCGGCAGCAGCACCGCGAAGGCCTGCCAGATCTGGTCATAAAGTCCGGCTTTGCGGATTTCATCCAGATAGATGGCGTCGGCCTTGCGCAAGATGTCGAGATTCTCGTGGGTCAGGGGCTGGCCGGGGACGCGGATGGCCAGACCCGGTCCGGGGAAGGGATGGCGGCCGACCATGTCGTCGGGCAGGCCGAGTTCACGGCCCAAGGCCCGCACCTCGTCCTTGAACAGCTCGCGCAGCGGCTCCACCAGCTTCATGTTCATGCGCTCGGGCAGGCCGCCCACATTGTGGTGGCTCTTGATGGTCACCGAGGGACCGCCGGTGAAGCTGACGCTTTCGATCACATCGGGGTACAGCGTGCCCTGGGCCAGAAAATCGGCGCCGCCGACGGCGTGGGCCTCGGCTTCGAACACATCGATGAAGGTGGCGCCGATGATCTTGCGCTTGCGCTCCGGGTCGGTCTGACCTTCCAGCTTGGACAAGAACAGCTCGGCGGCGTCCTTGTGGACCAGCTTGATGTTGAAGCGGTCGCGAAAGACGTTGACCACCTGCTCGGACTCGCCGGTGCGCATAAAGCCGGTATCGACGAAGACGCAGGTCAGCTGATCGCCGATGGCCTCGTGCAGCAGCGCCGCCACCACCGAGGAATCGACACCCCCGGACAGGCCGCAGATCACCCGCCCCGTTCCCACCTGCTCGCGCACCTTGGCGATTTCCTGGGCGCGGAAGGCCTTCATGGTCCAGTCCCCGGCACAGCCGGCGATCTTGTGGACGAAATTGGACAAGAGCTGCTTGCCGATGGGAGTGTGGACCACCTCGGGATGGAACTGCACGCCGTAGAACCGCTTCTCGGCATTGGCGATGGCGGCGAACGGAGCGCCCTCGGAGGTCGCCACCGCCTTGAAACCGGCCGGCAGCGTCGTGACGCGGTCGCCGTGGCTCATCCAGACCTGAACCTCGTCCCCCTTGACGGCGACGCCGTCGAACAGGGCGCAGGGCTCGGCCAGGGTCAGCATGGCGCGGCCGAATTCGCGGTGGTCGCCGGGCTCGACCTTGCCGCCCAACTGCTCGCACATGGTCTGCTGGCCATAGCAGATGCCCAACACCGGCAGCCCCATCTCGAACAGGCCGTCAGGCGCGCGGGGCGAGCCGAAATCGGCCACCGAGGCCGGCCCCCCCGACAGGATCACCGCCTTGGCGCCGAATGCCGTGATGGACGCAACCGAGACCCGGTTGAACGGGTGAATCTCGCAATAAACGCCGGCTTCACGAACGCGTCGGGCGATCAGCTGGGTTACTTGCGAGCCGAAATCGACGATCAGGACGCGGTCGGACATGATTACCTCCGGGAATGGGCGAGGCGGACTTTAGCGTCTGCCGCCGGAAGGAACAAGCTTCGGAGACTTGGCCGATGTCAATTCACCCCCCACGTCCACCGTGATAGGGTCGCCCACCCGACAACTTCCGTCCTGACAGGTTTCCCATGCGCCGTATCGTCGCCCTTCTCGCTCTTTTGCTGCTTGGCGCCTGTTATCAGGTGGAGGGCGAGACCGTGTCCGCCTCGGCCTCGGTCCGGGTCGACGGAGTCAAGGACGGCCGCTATCGCCGCCCCGACGGGATCGAGGTTCACGTCAGCTGGAACGCCGCCGAGCGTCAATACGACGTCGTCACCAAGGACGGTCCCACCGGCAAGGCCCGTGCGGCGCGGCTGGCCTCGGGCGTCTATCTGGTCCAGTACATGGATGCGGCGCGCCTGACCCTGCTGGCCTCGGTCCAGGGCGGCGACGTGGTGCTGTTCGCCCCGACCAAGCAGGCGGAACAGCGCCTGCTCAGGGCGCACGGCCTGTCGCTGCGGCCCGGCCCCATCAACCTGCTGGTCGGCCCGGCGGGCTCGGTGAGCAACTTCTTCAAGGATCTGGCGGTATCGGGCGAATACGCCGAGGGCGGCCGGATGGTCTTGATGCAATAAGGAAAACGGGGCGGCGACACGGCTACGGCGTCGTGGCGTTGTCCTTGTCGTTGGCGTCGATCTTGCGCCGCAGCGCCTCCATCAACGGCTCGATCTTGCCGCCCGATCCACGCAGCACCGAGGCGAAATCCTCGCGCATGGCGCGGATGATGCTGACCCCCTCGGCGGTGACGTCCATCAGCACCGGCCGACCATCGGCGGTGACGCCGACTCCCCACTCCACCGGCACGGGCGCCCCCGGCTGGGACGGCAGGTAGGCGATGCTGGCGACCCGCGCCCGCGCGCCCAGGTCGGTGGCCTCGCCGATCTCGACTCTGACGCCGGCCTGAAGATTCTTCAATAGCCCGACATAGCTGGAAACCAGATAGCGCATGAAGGTCTCGGTAAAGGCGGCCTGGCCGGAAGGATCGATCTTGTCCCAATGACGGCCCAACATGCTGGCCGACAGCATGGTGGGGTCGGTGTAGCGCCGCAGCAGCCCGTCCAGCAACCGGGTGCGCTCCGGCAGGGAATGGGCCTTGCCGACGAAGCTGGTCAAGCCGTCATCGACCGCGGCCTGAACCATGGTGCGGGCGGCGGGCGCATCGGCCGCCAGGGTGGGGCGCGGCCCTGCTGCCATCAGCAAAATCGCCATCGCGGATATCATGGCTCGAAACAGCGTCATTATCGTCCCCTCGGCATCTGCGGGACCGACCAATGGTCCACCGACAGACGAAATATCGCAAATACCACTTTCCGGGCAAGTGGCTACACGCGCCGAATGCGGATCAGCCGTTTGCGGGCCTCCTCCAACACCAGCACCAGCGACGCCAGCCCAACCGCCAGCAGCCATTGCGCCGGGGCGAGAGCGACGGTGTGGAACACCGTCTGCGCAGGCTCCCAATGAACCGCCACCGCCTGCAAGATGACGATTGCGCCCAGGGCCAGCCATAGCTTGCGATTGGACAGCGCCAGTCGGCCGAAGGCGGTTTCGGCCCCGACGCGGGCGTTAAAGACGTTGGCCACCTGGAACAGGACAAAGGTGGTGAAGGCCAGGGTCCGCGCCTCGTCCAGCCCGGCTCCGGCCGCCAGGGCGATCTGAAGCGCGGCCAGGGTTCCGGCCGCCATCACCCCCCCGAACCAGACCAGCCGCGCCAGCCGGGCCGGCGGCAGGATGGATTGATCCTGGCCGCGCGGCGGCTCGCGCATGGCGGTGACCCGCGCCGGGTCGAACGCCAGCGCCATGGCCGGCGGTCCATCCATGATGATATTGACCCACAGAATCTGAATCGCGCCGAACGGCAGCGGCAAGCCCAGCAGCGGCGCCGCCAGCACCGCCAGCAAGGCCCCCATATTGGTGGATAGCTGAAAGCGGACGAACTTGACGATATTGTCGGCGATGGTGCGCCCCTCCCGCACCGCCCGAACCACGGTGGAAAAATCATCGTCGGTCAGCACCATGGCGGCCGCCTCACGCGTGACGTCCGAGCCGGCGCGTCCCATGGCGATGCCCATATGGGCGGCCCGCAGCGCGGCGGCGTCGTTAACGCCGTCGCCGGTCATGGCCACCACATGCCCCTTGGCCCGCAGCGCCGTGACGATGCGGACCTTATGTTCGGGCGCGACGCGGGCAAACACCGCGATGGCGTCGATTTGCCCGGCCAGGGCGGCGTCGTCCAGCCGGTCGAGGCCGGCCCCGGTCATCACCGCGCCGTCCAGGCCAAGCTCGGCGGCAATGGCGGCGGCGGTAGCGGCGTGGTCGCCGGTGATCATCTTGACGGCAATGCCGGCGGCTCGGCAGCTGGCGACGGAATCCCGCACGCCCGGCCGGGGTGGATCGGCCAGTCCGATCAAGGCGTGAAGGCAAAGCCCGTGCAGTTCGGCGGCGGGATCGCTTTCTTTGGCCGCCGGCTTGGCCGCCAGGGCGATGACGCGCAGCGCCAGGGCGCCCATGCGCTCGATCTCGATCTCCAGCTCGCGCCGGCCGGCGGGGTCAAGCGCCCGCTCGCCGCCATCGCCCCAAATGCGGTCGCAGAGCCCCAGCACCACATCGGGAGCGCCCTTGACCGACAAGACGGTTCCGGTCGCGCCATCATCCAGGGTCGCCATCAGCTTGCGGATGGAATCGAACGGCAGTTCCGCCCGCCGCCGCCACTCGCCCGCCGCCGGAATCGCGCCGACCCGCGCCGCCAGCCCCAACAGGGCCGCCTCGGTCGGGTCGCCGGCCGGGTCGGCGCCGGGCATGAGGCGCGCATCGTTGCACAGCACCCCTGGCAACAATGCCGGGCCGATTCCGGTCAGCGCCTCGGCATCGAAACGGCGACCCATGGCCCAACCGCATAAGGCGGTCATGCGGTTCAGGGTCAGGGTGCCGGTCTTGTCCGAACAGATCACCGTGGTCGAACCCAGGGTTTCCACCGCCGCCAACCGCCTGACCACCGCGCCGCAACGGGCCATGCGGTACATGCCGATGGCCAGGGTTACCGTGACCACCGCCGGCAGCCCCTCGGGAATGGCGGCCACCGCCAGCGCCACCGCCGTCAGGATCACCTCGGCCAGGGGCTCACCCCGCAACAGCCCCTGGACCGCCACCAGCGTCACCACTCCGGTGGCGACCAACGCCAGCCGTCGCCCCAACTGGTCCAACCGCAGCTGCAACGGCGTCGGCGGCGATTCGGTCGTTTCCAGCAGGGTGGCGATGCGGCCCAGTTCGGTGGCGGCGCCGGTGGCGGTCACCACCATTTCGGCCCGGCCCCGCGTCACCACCGTGTTCATGAAGGCCATGCCGGCCCGATCGGCCAGAGGCGTGTCGGCGGGACACCAACCATCGGCCTGCTTGGCCACCGGAACCGACTCGCCGGTCAGGGTCGATTCATCGATTTCCACCGCGCGGGTCAGGGTCAGGCGGCCATCGGCGGGAACCCGGTCGCCCGGCTCCAGCAGCACCACATCGCCGGGCGCCAGCCGGTCGGCGGCGATCTCGCGCACCTCGCCCTGACGGCGCACCCGCGCCTGCTGGGCCAGCATGGCTTTCAACGCCTCCAGGATGCGTCCGGCGCGACGCTCCTGGGCAAAGCCGAGAACGGCGTTGAACAGCGTCACCGCCAGAACCGCCAGCATATCGACGATGTCGCCGATCATCCCGGCCAGCAACCCGGCCGCCAGCAGCATCACGATCAGCAGATTGCGGAATTGATCGAGGAAGACCGCCCAGGCCGGACGCGGCGGCGTCTCGGGAAGAGCGTTGCGGCCGACCCTGGCGAGGCGCAGGGACGCCTCGGCCTCACTCAGCCCCTCGGGGGCACTACCCAACGCCACCCGGACCTGATCGACGGTCCGGGCATGCCAGGGGGTCCTGTCAGTTTCGGGCGTCAGGAGCGGTCAGGCCGAAATGAGCCGCGGCCACCACCGCACGAGTCCGGTTATTGACATTGAGCGCCTTGAGGATGGCGGTGACGTGCAGCTTCACGGTGCCCTCCGCCAGTTCCAGGCCCCTGGCGATTTCCTTGTTGGATTTGCCCTGTCCCAGCAGCGCCAGCACTTCCTTTTGCCGCGGGGTCAGCGACGCGGCGGCGGCGGCGTTGGCCATGGGCAGGCCGTCGCTGTCGGTGTCACCCTGCTCCAGCAGAGCCGGCGGCAGGTAGACGCCGCCCGACATCACCAGCTTCAGGGCCGACAGCATCACGCGGCTGGAGGAGGTCTTTGGAATAAAGCCGGCGGCTCCCATATTGACCGCCTGCAAGACGTGGCGGCGGTCGTCCGAGGCCGACAGCACGATCACCGGCACGGTCTCGGGCAGCAACGCCCGAAGCTTCATCAGCCCATCCGCCCAGCTCATGCCCGGCATGGAGAGGTCCAGCAGGACGATTTCGATATCCTTCTCCCGCTGCACGACCTCGATGGCCTGCGCGAAGTCACTGGCCTCGACAATGGTCGGCGGTCCCTCGAACTGGTCGAGGACATGCCGCAATCCGTCGCGGAACAGCTCATGGTCATCGGCGATCAGGATCTTCATATCTCCCCCGCCGGCTTCTTACCGGATACTGTCATGTCGAACATCAACGGCGTCAGCGTCTCAAACTTGGAGGCATCACGCCACGAAAAAAACACATAGAAACGACGTTTCAACCGCTGGATAACCCATGCCCGGAGTCTGCCGCCGCAAGAATAGCGGGAAGTACGTATTCTAAGGGATTCTCCGCTAAATCCATACGGGAAAAGTCGCCGACTGGCCTTTGAGGCCATCATCTTGTATGGTCCGCCGCCATGACGGACTTTCACACCATCTATCATGTGTGCCGCCAGCCGGAATGGCAGGCGGCCGTTGTCTTGGGGCGCCACGACGGCTCATCGCAGGATGTCGCCGATGGCTTCATCCACTTTTCCGCCGCCCATCAGGTGGAGGCCAGCGTCGCCAAGCACCGCGCCGGCCAAGACGGGCTGGTCCTGATTGCGGCCGACCCCGCCGGACTGGGACCGGCCCTGGTCTGGGAAGCGTCGCGGGGCGGCGACCTGTTCCCCCATCTCTACGGACCGCTGCCGGTGGCGGCGGTAAAATGGGTCGTCGATCTGCCATTGGATGCGCAAAGCGGCCGACACGTATTTCCTGATCTCGAGGACTGAATGTTCGACTACTTCCGCCTTGCCGGACCTCTGGTCCGCCTGCTCGACGCCGAGACCGCCCACGGCCTGACCATCCGCCTGCTGAGGGCCGGGCTGGTCCCCGATCAGCCCGGGTTCGATCCCCCAGAGCTGAAGACCACGCTGTGGGGGCGCGACTTCGCCAACCCCATCGGCCTCGCCGCCGGGTTCGACAAGAACGCCGAGGTGGCCGACGCCATGCTGGCCCAGGGGTTCGGCTTCGTGGAAATCGGCTCGGTGACGCCGCGCCCGCAGTCCGGTAATCCCAGGCCCCGCATGTTCCGCCTGCCCGAGGACGCGGCGGTGATCAACCGCATGGGCTTCAACAATCAGGGCGTCGAAGCCGTCGCCGGCCGGTTGGCGGCCCGTCGGCGGGTCGGAATCGTCGGGGCCAATCTCGGCAAGAACAAGGACACCGAGGACGCCGCCGCCGATTACGAAATCGGCGCCGCCCGATTGGGACCGCTGTCGGATTATCTGGTCATCAACGTGTCATCACCCAACACCCCCGGCCTGCGCGCCCTACAGGGCCGCGATCAGTTGGAGGCGCTGGTGGGCCGCACCCACGCAGCCCTGACCAAGGCCATGCCGACGGGCGCGCCGCCGCTGCTGCTCAAGATCGCCCCCGACCTCGCCTGGGAGGATCTGTCCGATATCGCCGCCGTCGCCCTGGCGGGTGGGCTGGACGGGCTGATCGTCTCCAACACCACGGTGGCGCGTCCCGAGACGCTGCGCTCCGGCAACGCCAAGGAGACCGGCGGCCTGTCGGGCGCCCCACTGTTCGAATCCTCCACCGCCATGCTGCGGCGGGTGCACGAGCTGACCCATGGCAAGCTGCCCATCATCGGCGTGGGCGGAGTCGCCTCCGGCTCGGAGGCCTATGTCAAGATCCGGGCCGGCGCGTCGCTGATCCAACTTTACTCCGCCATGGTCTATCGGGGGCCGGCCCTGATCACCCGCATCAAGCGCGAATTGCTGGACCTGCTGACCCGCGACGGCTTTTCCTCCATCGCCGAGGCGGTGGGCGTGGACCAGCGGGAAGCCCAGGGATGATCCCGCTAATCCACGGATTATCCGCCGTCGCCGGCCGCTATGACGGCTTCGTCCTCGACCTGTGGGGCGTCATCCATGACGGAGTCGAGGCCTATCCCGGCGTCGCCGAAACCCTGGCCGCGCTGCGCCTGGCCGGCAAGCGCACCATCATGCTGTCCAACGCGCCGCGACGCTCGGCCGCGCTGATCGAGCAGTTGAATCGGCTTGGCATCCAACGCGACCTGTATGACGAAGTGATGTCATCGGGCGAGGCGGTGCATCTGGAGCTGGCCAACCGCGCCGACCCGGTCTTCGCCGGCCTGGGCGACGCGCTCTACCATCTGGGGCCAGAGCGCGACCGCAACATCTTCGAGGGGTTGCCTTACCGGTCGGTCGATCTTGAACAGGCCGACTTCATCCTGAACACCGGCCCGGTGGATCTGACCGAAAGCGTCGCCGATTACCAGGAGCTGCTGGACCGGGCGGTGGCGCGGCGGCTGACCATGATCTGCGCCAATCCCGACCATGTGGTGATCCGCCAGGGCAAGCGCATCACCTGCGCCGGGGCCATCGCCGCCCGCTACACCGATATGGGCGGCATGGTGATCGAACGCGGCAAGCCCGATCCGGCCATCTACGATCTGGCGCTGAGCCGCCTGGGCGTCTCCGACCGCCGCCGGGTCTGCGCCGTGGGCGACGCCTTGCACACCGACATCCGGGGCGCGCGGGCCGGCGGTTTCGACGCGGTGCTGGTCACCGGCGGCATCCATGCCGAGGAACTGGGAACTGTTTGGGGGGAGGCCCCCGATCCGCTCAAGCTGGCCGAGCTGGTCCGCCACCACGGCGAGACGCCGGTGGCGGCCATGGTGAAATTCGCATGGTGACTCCCGCCAGGCCGATGCATTGGCCTGGCGCCTGAGGGACCAACAGACGAGGAGAAGGTCATGACCGTTCATGAAACCGATGCGGTGGTGGTGGGCGCCGGCCCGGTCGGGCTGTTCACCGTGTTCCAGTGCGGCATGGTGAAAATCCGCTGCCATGTGGTCGATGCCCTGGAGGCGGTGGGCGGTCAGTTGAGCGCGCTGTATCCGGAAAAGCCCATCTACGACATTCCCGGCCATCCCAAGGTGCTGGCGGCCGAGCTGATCGACCGCCTGACCGAACAGGCGGCTCCGTTCGCCCCCACCTACCATTTCAGCGTCCAGGTGGACTCGCTGGCGCGCGAGGCCGATGGCCGATGGCGCTGCGGCCTGTCCGATGGTCAGACCATCATCGCCCCGGTGGTGATCATCGCCGCCGGCGGCGGGGCCTTTGGCCCCAACCGGCCGCCGCTGGACGGGTTGGAGCGGTTCGAGGGCTCTGGCGTATTTTATCTGGTGCGCCGCCGCGAGGACTTCCGGGGCAAACGGGTGGTGATCGCCGGCGGTGGCGATTCCGCCGTGGACTGGGCGATCTCGCTGGCCGAGGTCGCCGCCAAGGTAATGGTGGTGCACCGCCGGCCCAAGTTCCGCGCCGCCCCCGAAAGCGAAGAGCGCCTGAAGCAGATGGCGGCGTCGGGCGCGATCGAATTGGTGGTGCCCTACCAGCTGCACGGGCTGGAAGGCGATGACGGCGTCCTGTCGGCGGTGGTGGTGGCCGACCTGGATGGCCAGACCCGACGCCTGGACGCCGATGCGCTGCTGCCGTTCTATGGCCTGTCGACCAATCTTGGCCCCATCGCCGGATGGGGGCTGGCCATGGACCGCAACGTGATCGCCGTCGATCCGGCCACCGGAGCCACCGACGCCCCGGCCGTGTTCGCCGCCGGCGATATCTGCACCTATCCCGGCAAGCTGAAACTGATCCTGTCCGGTTTCGCCGAGGCCGCCCGCGTCGCCCATTCCGCCCACAGCATCGTCCATCCCGGCGAGGCGCTGCACTTCGAGCACTCCACCACCTCGGGCGTACCAAAAGCCAAATAGCCGCATCTGGCACCCGCACCATCTTGCGCCTATATTAGGATAATGCCCCGCCCGGCGCTTGAGGGACAATAAAGGAGAATCATGACATCTCCAGGCGAAGACTACGATGCGGTTGGCCCCAGGGAGGCGCGGGCCATCCATATCCTGCTCTCCGCCAAGGCGGTGGCGCGGGAGGTCGAGGATCTTCGCCGCCGTCTCAACAATCCGCTCATCCCCCCGGCCGAGGCGGAGAGATACTCCGCCGAAATGAACGGGGCACTATCTCGGTTGTGCAACCTGATCACCGTGGCGATCGCCAAGATCAGCGAGGACGCCAACGAGAAGTTCCGGCTGCACTTCGATCTGCTGCTCGACGAAGTGCGCGGCAGGGTGCTACGGATGAATTTCCATCAGATGCTGGAGCAGCTGGTCCTGCTCCGCGATCAGGCCCACGAGGCCTTGCTGAATCCGGTCTATCGGCTGGGTTTTTCGTTCCGACTGGAACGGGCCTATACCGATGTGCTGAACAACCTCACCGCCATGGGCGCGAGCGAGGAGCTGGGCCTGGACCCCAAGCTGCTGGCCGAAATCATCGCCGATATCAGGGCGCTGGCCGAGATCGAAATCCGGGTATTCAAGCTGATCGACTTCGACGCGAAGCCCCCGTCCCGATAACCTATTTATCCCAACGCGCCGCCGCCGCGTCGTCGGAATCCTTGGCGTCGACCCAGGCGTCGCCGTCCTGGGTGTGTTCGATCTTCCAGAACGGGGCCTTGGTCTTCAACCAGTCGATCAAAAAGCGGCAGGCCTCGAAAGCGGCGTCGCGATGGGCCGAGGACGCCGCCACCAGAACGATCCGCTCGCCCGGCTCCAGCCGGCCATGACGATGGATCACCAAGGTATCTTCCAGCGGCCAGCGACGGTGGGCTTCGGCCTCGATGGCTTCCAACTGGCGTTCGGTCATGCCGGGATAGTGTTCCAGGGTCATGGCGCGCACCTCGGACCCCGCCTCGGGATCGTGGCCCATATAGTCGCGCACCAGACCGATGAACAGACAGATGCCGCCGACGCTGGTCTTGCCCGAGGAAAAGGCCGCCAACTCGGCGCCAGGGTCGAAATCCTGGGGCTGAATCCGGATCATGGCCTCAGCCTCCGGTCACGGGCGGAAAGAACGCCACTTCGTCGCCGGCCTTGACCGGGGTGTCGAGGCCGCCATAGTCCTGGTTGACCGCGACCCGCACCACGGACAGGGTTTCGAATGCGGCGGCATGGCCGGGCGACAGGGTCTTCAGATGCTCGATCAACCGGCCGACCGTGTCGATTCCGGGCGGGGCCGTGACGGTTTCCTCGCCGACCCCGGTCTTGGCCTTCAACCAGGCGAAGTACAGCACCTTCATCGCATCATCTCCGCATAGGTCACGAACTCGACCATTTCGCCCGGCGCGATGTCGCCGCGATCCTCGGGGATGTCCACCAGACCATCCGACCACACCATGGAGGTCAATACCCCCGAGCCGTCGGAAGGGAACTTGGCCGCCACCAGCCGCCCATCGGCATGGGCCAGCCGGGCGCGGAGGAATTCGCGGCGGCCGGGCTTGTGCTTGAAGGCGAAGCCGGCCTCCACGGCGAACCGCTTTAGCCCGGTATCGGTGGCGCCCATCAGGCGCAGCACCATGGGCCGGGCGATCAGCATGAAGGTGATCATCACCGCCACCGGATTGCCGGGCAGGCCGACGAAGGGGGTGCCGGCCACCTCGCCCAGCGCCACCGGCCGCCCCGGCTTGATGGCCAGACGCCAAAAGTCAAGCGAGCCCAGCGCCAGCACCGCCGGCTTGATATGGTCCTCGTCGCCCACCGAGACCCCGCCCGAGGTCAAGATCAGGTCATGCGCGGCGGCGGCGTCCTTCAACGCCGCCTGGATGACCTCCAGCCGGTCGGGCAGAATCCCCAGATCGGTGATCTCGGCCCCCAGGCTTTGCAGCAGCGCCCCGGCGGTATAACGGTTGCTGTCATGGATGCAGCCGGGCGGCAGTGCCGTGCCGGGCTCGCGGATTTCATCGCCGGTGGAAAACACCGCCACCCGCAGCGGCCGATAGACCCGCAATTCGGCCCGACCGATGGCGGCGGCGATGCCCAGTTCCTGCGGCCGCAATCGTGCCCCGGCATGCAGCACGACGCTGCCCTGGGTGACGTCCTCGCCAGCATGGCGGGCGTTGTCGCCGCATTTGAGACGGGTGGGCAGCACGACGCCGCCGGCCACCTCGCGGCAATCTTCCTGCATGGCGACGGTGTCGGCCCCGGCCGGCATGGGCGCGCCGGTAAAGATGCGCACCGCGCCGCCCTGGGGCAGATCGCCCGTGAAGGGATGGCCGGCGGCGACGCGGCCCACCACCGGCAGGACTCCATCGGAAGGCAGGTCGGCATGGCGGAAGGCCCAGCCGTCCACCGCCGAATTATCGTGCGGCGGCACGTTGACCGCCGCCACCACATCCTCGGCCAGGATGCGAAACAGGCTTTGGCGCAACGGCACGACCTCGATCGCCACCACCGGAGCCAGCCTGGCCTCCAGCTGGGCCAGCGCCTGATCGATGGTCATCAAATCGGCATCGGCGGCAAAGCGGCCGGTCATCGCCCGATCCTCCCCAGAATCAAGGCGCCGATGGCGTCGATGTCGGACAGGTCGAGCCAAGGCAGGGCGCAGCCGGAAACCGGGGCGTCGCTGGCCACCGCCACCACCAAGGGGTCTTCGGGAAAGAACGGCGGTTTGCCGGTAGCGGCGCGGATGACCTCCAACCGCTCGTGCGGCCAGCGGCGAAAGCCCTCGACCAGCACCAGATCCACGGGGGTCAGACGGGCCAGCAACTCGTCCATGGAGAACTCGGCCTGCTCGCGATATTCATGCATCACCGCCCAGCGCCGCGCCGAGGCGATCATCACCTCGCGCGCGCCGGCCTCGCGATGCATGTAGGAGTCCTTGCCCGGCTTATCCACGTCAAAGGCCTCTTGCGCCTGCTTGACGGTGGAGATGGTGAGGCCCCGGGCCTTTAACCAGGGGATCAGGCGGGTCAACAAGGTGGTCTTGCCGCTGCCGGAGCGACCGGCCACACCGAATACCTTCATCACATCACTCTTTCGGCACCGGATTGGCGCGGATATGGCGCAGACCCGCCTGAAGGTAATCCCAGCCGGTGATCAGGGTCAGGATGGCAGCCAGCCACAGCCCGACCTCGCCGATCAGGCGGGTGGGCATGAAGGTGGCGGCGTCGCCGACCAGCAGCACCGGAATGGCCACCATCTGAATGCCGGTCTTCCACTTGGCCAGCCGGCTGACCGGCATGCCGACCCGGACCTCAGCCAGAAACTCGCGCAGGCCCGAGACCAGGATCTCGCGCAGCACGATCACCAGGGCCGGCAGAACCGATATGGTGCTGACCCGATCGAACGCCGCCAGCATGAACAACACCGCGACCACCAGCAGCTTATCAGCGATAGGGTCGAGGAAGCGCCCAAAGGTGGACACCAGGTTCATCGACCGCGCCACATAACCATCGAACCAATCGGTGATGGCGGCAGCCGAGAACAACGCCCAAGCCCCCCAACGGGCCGCGTCGCCATCGACATAAAACAACCCGACCACCAAGGGAATCACGACAACGCGCGACAGGGTCAGAAGATTAGGAAGGCTGGTCACCATGGTACGAATCCGAAGGGCGAAGCCGGAAGAGCCCGCCGCGCCGCGATACTAGACCGGAACTTTCGCGCTGTCACCAGGGGGAGAGCAGAAGGATGCGCCGATGTGCGGCGACAGATGCTGACGAAAATGACTGTTGGAGCGGTTTGCGGAAAATCATCCCGCACCGCCCCAAGACAATTGGCGGTTCATGGTCCATGTAGGTACTGTGCTGCATTAAGCGACCAATTCTGGCATGTTGGCCCAATAAAGTTGTGCTGACCGCATATTCCTGCGGCCGAATACGTGCCGGATGTTCATGATCATGCCGTCAAAATCCCGCTCCCTCCGCCCTGGCGACGTCATTCGCATTGGCCACGAGTTTCCACGCCGCCGGGTGGATGAGGACGCCATCGATTATCTCAGGGTCCATTTCGACACCACCTCTCCGGGCCTGGGCCATATCGTCGAAGTCGGCGATGACGGCATGACGTTCAGTTTGTGGGGCCACCTGTTCCACACATCCGTGCGGGCTGGCAATCCCAACCTCCGGCCGTTAAACCGGCTTCGGTTGCTGCTGGCGCCGGAGCGTCTGGGGGAGGCCCTCCTGCGCCGGGACGTCGCCGCCGCTCAGGTAACCATGACCGAACGGCCCACAACATGGCAGCCGCTGGTGCGGTGGTGGCTTCGTCGCGCCCGTGCGCCATTGCCAGCCCTGGAAGCCCTGGGGGGACGGATTCATCCGCCGCCTCTGCGATGGTCCAAGGCTCGGCTGTATTCTTGGCTCGGCACTCTTGGAGCGATGCAGCGGCTAAGTGGTTTCCTCGACCACGGCCTTCTGCTCGACCGCATTGGCGTCACGGTTACCTTCGATTACAGCGGCAGAGAGCGCCAGCTATGGCTGGACAGGATCGTTTTGCACAAAAACCACAACATCCACCTGGTCGGCATCGACCTGGACAGCCAGGAGCAGCGCACCTTTCGCCTGGATAAAATTTACGGGACCGTCACAATTCCGCCCCTTGGCGAGGTTGATCGCGACGATTTGTATTGGCAGATCGAAGCCCTGTGCATGTCGCGTGCGGGCTGGGTCTGGTATTGGAACCGTTACCAGGACCGCCACGGACGCCCACCGGCCCCTCCGATTGGCCTGGTGGGGAAAGCCCTGTCTCTTCTGGCGAAACCCGCCGTTTTCCTCTGGAACTTGTCCTGGATCGTCGAGCAGATCATCCACTGGGTCCAGCAAACCCGGCAGCTGGTCTGGCTGCGCTACTGGCATCTGCGCTCGCGAGTGCGGTGGCACATCCAGGAATTTCGGGCGGCCCGCCGACCCGTTCCGCGCGGGCCGACCCTGCCGGGCGAACAGGCATGGCGCCGCCGCCTGGAACGCGCCATCGCCACCATCGAGGCGGGAGGGGCCGAGCAGGTCACCTGCCTGCTGCCGATGCGGGCGCTTCTGTCCGATGGCCTGGCTTGCCGGGTCTTTCTACGGCATCTGATGGAATTGACCCTGGCGGACGCCAAGTCGGCCGCCGCCAACTCGGCCGCCGATAGCCATCCCGAAGCGCCCGATATGTTGGCCGAGGTCCTGGCCATCTCGCCGCCAACACGGCAAGTCATTCCCGTCAGAGAGCTTCTCGCGGCAAAGGCCATGCTCCTGCGCCTGAAGAAATTGCAGCCTGGCGGCAAACGCGTCGGGATCCACGCGACCCGACGTGCGGGAAAAGACGCCAGATTGCTACTGGCCGAAAGCTATCTGGCGGCGGTCTACAATGTGTCTGAGAATGCAGCGCCGTTCGCGCCAGTGGGCAACAACGCGACGCCTGACGCCTGGGACTTTTATCGGACCACCTGCTATTTCGTCGCACGGTGGGATGAGCGGCGGTTCCGAATGGACGCGTCCTCGGCCGCGCGGTTGCTGGTCATTCTGGAGTGGTGGGGCGCCCGGCCGGACGCCTGAGGATGCGCGAAGGAGCCGTCTTGCCCCTTCGCGCCTTTCCCTTAGGTATGCAACGGCCGGCCGTCCACCGCCAGGGCGGCTTCCTTGACGGCTTCGCCCAGGCCGGGATGGGCGTGACAGGTCCGGGCGATGTCTTCGGCGGCGGCGCCGAATTCCATGGCCAGGACCACTTCGGCCAGCAGATCGCCGGCATTGGGGCCGATGATATGGGCGCCCAGCACCTTGTCGGTGGCTGCGTCGGCCAGGATTTTGACGAAGCCGTCGACTTCGTTCATGGACCGGGCGCGGCCATTGGCGGTGAAGGGGAACTTGCCGGCCTTATAGGCGATTCCTTCGCTCTTCAGCTGCTCTTCGGTCTTGCCGACCGAGGCGACTTCCGGCCAGGTGTAGACCACCGCCGGAATGACGTCGTAATTCACATGCCCGTGCTGGCCGGCCAGAATCTCGGCCAGGGCGACGCCCTCTTCCTCGGCCTTGTGGGCCAGCATGGCGCCGCCGACCACGTCGCCGATGGCGTAGATGCCGGGCACGTTGGTGCGGAAGTGGCCGTCGATGGCGATGAAGCCGCGCTTGTCCAGGGCGACGCCGACCTTCTGGAGGCCGAGGCCGTCGGTGTAGGGCCTGCGGCCGATGGCAACCAGGACGCAATCGGCCTCGATGGCTTCGGGGGCGCCGCCGGCGGCGGGCTCCACCGTGACGGTGGCCGATTTGCCGGTCTTCTTGACCCCGGTGACCTTGGTGCCGAGCTTGAAAGTCATACCCTGCTTGCCCAGGATGCGGTTCATCTGCTTGGACACTTCGCCGTCATTGAACGGCAGGATGCGGTCGAGGAATTCCACCACGGTGATCTTCGCCCCCAGACGGCCCCAAACGGTGGCCAGTTCCAGACCGATGACGCCGCCGCCGATCACCACCAGATGCTTGGGCACCTTGGGCAGGGCCAGTGCGCCGGTGGACGAGACGATGACTTCTTCATCGATGGCGACGCCCGGCAGCGGCGTGACCTCCGAGCCGGTGGCGATGATGGTGTGCTTGGCGGTCAGGGTCCTGACGCCGTCCTTGCCGGTAACCGCGATCTGGCCGGGAGCGGCGATCTCGGCGGCGCCGACGACATAGGTCACCTTGTTCTTCTTGAACAGGAACTCGATGCCCTTGGTATTGTCCGACACCACCTTGTCCTTGTGGGTCATCATGCCGGGCAGATCGAGTTCGACCTTGCCCAACTTGACGCCGAACGCGGCCATCTCGTGACTGCAGGCATGAAAGTGGTGCGACGCCGACAGCAGCGCCTTGGACGGGATGCAGCCCACATTGAGGCAGGTGCCGCCCAGGGCGCCGCGCTTTTCGACGCAGGCGGTCTTCAGGCCCAGCTGGGCGGCGCGAATGGCGGCCACATAGCCACCGGGACCGCCGCCGATGATCACAACGTCGAAGGAATTGTCGCTCATATTGAATATCCCCTAACCAGCGTCACCCCCGGATATGATCCGGGGGTCCGTGGATGGCCGGGACAAGCCCGGTCATGACGACAATGGATGGTCCTACATCTCCAGCAGGATACGCTGCGGGTCCTCGATGCACTCCTTGACGCGCACCAGGAAGGACACCGCCTCGCGGCCGTCGATGATGCGGTGATCATAGGACAGGGCCAGATACATCATGGGCCGCGCCTTGATCGAGCCGTCGGGCATCACCATGGCGCGCTGCTGGACCTTGTGCATCCCCAGAATGCCGGATTGCGGCGTATTGAGGATGGGGGTACTCATCAGCGAGCCGTAGACGCCGCCATTGGAGATGGTGAAGGTGCCGCCCGTCAGGTCTTCCATGGACAGCTTGCCGTCGCGGGCCTTCTTGCCCAGGGCGGCGATGCCCTGCTCGACCCCGGCGAAGGACAGGGAATCGGCGCCGCGCAGCACCGGTACCACCAGCCCCTGCGGCGTGCCGACGGCGACGCCGATATCGTAATACTTCTTGTAGACCAGATCCTCGCCGTCGATCTCGGCATTGACTGCCGGCCAGTCCTTCAACGCGGCGACCGAAGCCTTCACGAAGAACGACATGAAGCCCAGCTTGGTGCCGTGGCGCTTCTCGAACTGGTCCTTGTACTGGTTGCGCAGGTCGAATAGCGCCGTCATATCCACCTCGTTGAAGGTGGTCAGCATGGCGGCGGTGTTCTGAGCTTCCTTCAGACGCTCGGCGATGCGCTTGCGCAACCGGGTCATCTTCACCCGCTCTTCCAACTCGGCCTTGGCGCGCGGACCAGAGGGGGTGGTGGGCTTGGGAGCGGCGGGAGCCGGCGCGGCGGCGGCGGCGAGGACGTCGCCCTTGGTGACGCGGCCGTCCTTGCCGGTGCCGGCGATGGCGGCGGTATCGATACCGGCGTCGGCGGCGATCTTCTTGGCCGACGGCATGACGGCAGGAGCGGCGGCGGAAGCCACCTTGGCCGGGGCCGGAGCGGCGGCGGGAGCGGCCTTGGTGGCGGCGCCGGCGGCGCCGATCACGCAAAGCAGCGCCCCGACCTCGACCACGTCGCCGATGGCTGCGGAAATCTCGGTCAGCGTTCCGGCGGACGGCGCGTTGACCTCGACGGTGACCTTGTCGGTTTCCAGTTCGACCAGCGGCTCGTCGGCGCGGATGGCGTCACCCACATTCTTGAGCCATTTGGCGATGGTGGCCTCGGACACGGACTCGCCCAGGGTGGGCACCTTGACTTCGATGGACATATCTTGGGTTCCCTCTTCTAGGCGTGCAGGCTCGACAGCTTGGTGGCGCGGCGGAACGGCTGAGGCAGATCCACCAGATTCCCGGCCAGCGACATATCGACGATCCATTCCTGTTCGGCGACATGGGTCTTGTACAGACCGGTCGCCGGCGAGGCGGCAGAGCGACGGCCGCAGAACAGCGCCTGCTTCGCCTTGATCTCCAATTCCTCGCAGATGAACTCGATGCGGCGGTCGACGAAGGTCCACGGCCCCATATTGGCCGGCTCTTCCTGAACCCAGACCAGTTCGGCGTCGGGGTAACGGGCGAGTTGAGCCTTCACCGCGTCCTTGGGCCACGGATAGAGCTGCTCGACCCGGATGATGGCGACGTCCTTGATGCCACGCTTGGTACGCTCTTCCAGCAGGTCGTAATAGACCTTGCCCGAGCACATCAGGACGCGGCGGATCTTGGCGTCGGCCACCAGCTTTTCCGTTTCCTCCAACACGCGCATGAAGCGGGTGCCGGTGCGGAACTGGTCCAGCTTGGAGACGCAGAGCTTGTGACGCAGCAGGGACTTCGGGCTCATCACGATCAGCGGCTTGCGGTAGTTGCGCCGCAGCTGACGACGGAGCGCGTGATAGTAGTTGGCCGGAGTCGTGATGTTGCAGACCAGCCAGTTATCCTCGCCGCACAGCTGAAGATACCGCTCCCAACGGGCCGAGGAGTGCTCTGGCCCCTGGCCTTCATAGCCGTGGGGCAGCAGCATCACCAGACCCGACATGCGCAGCCACTTGGACTCGCCCGAGTTGATGAACTGGTCGATGATCACCTGCGCGCCGTTGGCGAAGTCGCCGAACTGGCCTTCCCACAGCACCAGGGTGTTGGGCTCAGCCTGGGAATAACCGTATTCAAAGCCCAGAACCGCCTCTTCCGACAGGGGGCTGTCGATAACCTCGAAAAACGCCTGCTTTTCGCGGATATGGTTCAGCGCCACATAGCGGCTTTCGTTCTCCTGATCGGTCAGGACGCAGTGGCGCTGCGAAAAGGTGCCGCGCCCCACGTCCTGGCCCGACAGGCGGACCGGATTGCCTTCCACCAGCAGGGTTCCGAAGGCCAGCGCCTCGGCGGTGGCCCAATCGATGCCGCCGCCGGACTCCACCATTTCCTTCTTGGCCTGAAGCTGGCGCACCACCTTGCGATTGACGTTGAAATCGGCCGGGGTCGTGGCCAGGGCTTGGCCCACCTCCTTGAGGATTTCAGCCGAGACGCCGGTCTTGTCCTCGCGGAACTCCTCCTCGCCGGCCAACTGCACCAGGCCCTGCCATTTGCCTTCCAGCCAGTCGGCCTTGTTGACCTTAAAGCTTTTGGCGGCCTGGAATTCGGCCTCCAGCTGGCTTTGGAACTCGGCGTAGATGGCCTCCGCCTGATCCTTGGTCAGGGTGCCTTCCTTGACCAGCTTGTCGGAATATAGCGCCCGCGTGGTCGGCTGGCTGGCGATCTTGCGATACATCAGCGGCTGGGTGAAGGCGGGCTCGTCCGACTCGTTATGGCCATGGCGGCGATAGCACACCATGTCGATCACCACGTCGCCCTTGAACTCCTGACGGAATTCGGCGGCGATGCGGGCGATGTGGACCACGGCTTCCGGATCGTCGGCGTTGACGTGAAACACCGGCGCCTGATGCCCCTTGGCCACGTCCGACGAATACGGCCCCGACCGCGAATACTGCGGCGCGGTGGTAAAGCCGATCTGGTTGTTGATGATGATGTGGATGGTGCCGCCGGTGGCGTAGCCCTTCAGCTGCGACAGCAGCAGGGTCTCGGGCACCACGCCCTGGCCGGCGAAAGCGGCGTCGCCGTGCAAGATGATACCCATCACCCGCGTGCGCTCGACGTCATTCTTTTGGGTCTGCTTGGCGCGGACCTTGCCGACCACCACCGGGCCGACCACTTCCAGATGCGACGGGTTGGGCATCAGCGACAGATGCACCACCTTACCGTCGAAGTCCCGGTCGGCCGAAGTGCCGAGATGGTACTTCACGTCGCCGGAGCCCTGGACGTCTTCCGGATTGGCGGCGTTACCCTGAAACTCGGAAAAGATCGCCTGATAGGGCTTCTTCATGAAGTTGGCCAGGATATTGAGGCGTCCGCGATGGGCCATGCCCATCACCACTTCCTCGATGCCCAGCTGGCTGCCGCGCTTCAAGATCTGCTCCAGCGCCGGGATGACGGTCTCGCCGCCCTCCAGGCCAAAGCGCTTGGTGCCGGTGTACTTGACCTGAAGGAAGCGCTCGAAACCCTCGGCCTCGGTCAGACGCTCCAAGATGGCCTGCTTGCCGCGCGGGGTGAAGTCGGTGCGGTTCTGGATCGATTCGATGCGCTTTTGGATCCAGGCCTTCTGGTCGGGGTCCTGGATATGCATGAACTCGACGCCGATAGAGCCGCAATAGGTCTCCTGCACCACACGCATGATGTCGCGCAGCTTGGCGGTTTCGAGGCCCAACACATGGTCGATGAAAATCGTGCGGTCGAGATCGGCGTCGGTAAAGCCGTAGGTGCGGTAGTCCAGCTCGGGATGGGGCTCGATCTTGGCCAAGCCCAGCGGGTCCAGATGCGCCAGCAGGTGACCTCGCACGCGGTACGAGCGGATCAGCATCAGCGCCCGGATGGAGTCCAGCTGAGCCTGACGGATTTCGGCCGGGGTCGCGGACGGCGCGGCGGGCTTTCCGCCCTTCTTCGCGGCGGCGGCGGCGGCAGCGGCGGCTTCTGGGTCGACGGCGCCGATCACCTGAAGGTCGCGGCGCGCTCCGCTGGTCCCCTTGAAGTCTTCAAGAAGCTGGGCGCCCTCGTCCTTCAGCTCCTGGAAAAAGGAAACCCAGGAGGAGTCAACGGAAGATGGATCGTCGAGGTAGCGGGCGTAAAGCTCCGCGATAAAGACGGCGTTGCCGCCGGAAAGGAATGACGTCTCGTCGAGCTGCTTTGTCATTGTTGACTGACGCAGGTTCTAGCCCGCGTCCCTTTCGTGTTCGGGCCGGGGCGGCGCCGCCGGGCGCCGCACTACCGACGGCGCAAACATCTTTTTTTATTATTATCATGAAGGGAGCCGGTCCGACGCCCCGGCGGTGCGTCGGACCGGAGATCGTCTTAGCCCTTCAGCAAGGTCACCATGGTCGAACCCAGCGACGCGGGCGAATCGGCGACGGCGATACCGGCGGACTTCAGGGCCTCGACCTTGAAGTCGGCGGTATCGTTGCCACCGGAGATCACCGCGCCGGCATGGCCCATGCGACGGCCGGGAGGAGCGGTGCGGCCGGCGATGAAGCCGACGGTCGGCTTCTTGATCTTGGAGCGCCGCAGCATCTCGGCCCCCTGGACCTCGGCGTCGCCGCCGATTTCACCGATCATGATGATCGCCTGGGTCTCGGGATCGGCCAGGAACAGCTCCAGGCTATCGATGAAGTTGGTGCCGTTGATCGGGTCGCCACCGATGCCGATGCAGGTGGTCTGGCCCAGACCGGTCGCGGTGGTCTGCGCGACCGCCTCGTAGGTCAGGGTGCCGGACCGCGACACGATGCCGATCTTGCCACGCAGATGGATGTGGCCGGGCATGATGCCGATCTTGCACTCGCCGGGGGTGATGACGCCGGGGCAGTTCGGCCCGATCAGGCGGGTCTTCGAGCCCTGGAGGGCACGCTTGACCACCAGCATGTCCGCCACCGGGATACCCTCGGTGATGCACACGGCCAGCTCGATGCCGGCGTCGATGGCTTCCAGGATGGCGTCGGCGGCGAACGGCGGCGGGACATAGATCACGCTGGCATTGGCGCCGGTACGGGCACGCGCCTCGGCGACGGTGTTGAACACCGGCAGGTCGAGATGGGTGGTGCCGCCCTTACCGGGGGTGACGCCGCCAACCATCTTGGTGCCATAGGCGATGGCCTGCTCGGAGTGGAAGGTGCCCTGGGCGCCGGTGAAGCCCTGGCAGATAACCTTCGTCTGGGAATTTACGAGAACGGCCATGATTACGCAGCCTCCTTAACGGCCTTCACCACCTTTTCGGCGGCGTCGGCGAGATTGTCGGCGGCGATGATCGGCAGGCCCGACTGAGCCATGATCTTCTTACCCAACTCGACATTGGTGCCTTCGAGACGCACCACCAGCGGTACGTTCAGGCTGACTTCACGGGCGGCGGCGACCACGCCCTCGGCGATGACGTCGCACCGCATGATGCCGCCGAAGATGTTGACCAGGATGCCCTCCACATTGGGGTCGGACAGGATCAGCTTGAAGGCGGTGGTGACGCGCTCCTTGGTGGCCCCGCCGCCGACATCAAGGAAGTTGGCCGGCTCGGCGCCGTACAGCTTGATGATGTCCATGGTGGCCATGGCGAGACCGGCGCCGTTGACCATGCAGCCGATCTGGCCGTCCAGCTTGATGTAATTCAGGCTGTGGCGGGCGGCCTCAAGCTCGGCCGGGTCTTCTTCCGACTCGTCGCGCAGCTCTTCGATGTCCTTATGACGGAACAGCGCGTTGTCGTCGAAATTGACCTTGGCGTCCAGGGCGATGATGTCGCCGGCGCCGGTGACGACCAGCGGGTTGATCTCGACCACCGAGCAGTCCAGCTCCATGAAGGCCTTGTACAGGCCGCCGATGAACTTCACCGCGGTGTTGACCTGCTTGCCCTCAAGCCCAAGGCTGAAAGCGATCTGGCGGCCATGATACTGCTGGAAGCCCTGGACCGGGTCGATGGCGACCTTCAGGATGCGCTCGGGGTGATTATGAGCGACTTCCTCGATCTCCATACCGCCCTCGGTGGAGGCGACGATGGTGACGCAAGAGGTGGCGCGGTCGATCAGCATGGACAGATACAGCTCGCGCTTGATGTCGCAGCCCTGCTCGATGTAGACGCGCTTGACTTCCTTGCCCTGCGGGCCGGTCTGGGCGGTGACCAGCACCTTGCCGATCATGTCCTCGACGTTCTGGCTCACATCCTCGACCGACTTCACGACGCGGACGCCGCCCTTGCCCGAGGCGTCATCCTTGAACTTGCCCTTGCCGCGACCGCCGGCATGGATCTGGGACTTCACGACCCAGATCGGGCCGCCCAATTCCTTGGCCACCTGCACCGCCTCGGCGGCGGTGTAGGCGACGCCGCCCTTCAGCACGGCGACGCCGTACTTGGCCAGCAGCTGCTTGGCCTGATACTCATGAATATTCATGGGATTATGTTCCCCTCTTGCGTATCCCGGCGAGCCGCTCTCGCGGCTCGCCTGTTATCCATCGACTGTTTCGGCGGACGCCGACTACTGGCCCATCAGGCCCTTGGCGATCTTCACCAGACCGCGCACGGCATCGGCCGACTTGTTGAAGGCGGCCTGCTCCTCGGGGTCGAGAGCGATCTCGACCACGCGCTCGACACCGCCCTCGCCGATCACTACCGGCACGCCGACGAACACGTCGTCGGGCTGGCCGTAGGTGCCGCCCTTGACCAGGGTGGCGACGGGCAGGACGCGCTTCTTGTCCTTCAGATAGGCTTCGGCCATCTGCACGCCCGAGGCGGCCGGGGCGTAGTAGGCCGAGCCGGTCTTGAGCAGATTGACGATCTCGGCGCCGCCGTCACGGGTGCGCTGGACGATCTGGTCCAGCTTTTCCTGGGTGGTCCAGCCCATCTTCACCAGGTCCGGCAGCGGAATGCCGGCGACGGTGGAGTAGCGGACCAACGGGACCATGGTGTCGCCATGGCCGCCCAGCACGAAGGCGGTGACGTCCTCGACCGAGACATTGAACTCTTCGCACAAGAAAGTACGGAAGCGGGCCGAATCCAGCACGCCGGCCATGCCGACGATCATGTTCGCGGGCACGCCCGAGAAATGCTGCAACGCCCAGACCATCACGTCGAGAGGGTTGGTGATACAGATCACGAAGGCGTTGGGGCAATTTTCCCGGATGCCCTTGCCGACGGATTCCATCACCTTGAGGTTGATGCCGACGAGGTCGTCACGGCTCATGCCGGGCTTGCGCGGCACGCCGGCGGTAACGATGACCACGTCCACGTCCTTGATGGCGGAGTAGTCGTTGGCGCCGGAGTAACGGGCGTCAACACCCTCGACCGGGGTCGATTGCAGGATGTCGAGACCCTTGCCCTGAGGGATACCCTCGGCGATGTCGAACATGATGACATCGCCCAATTCCTTGAGGCCGATCAGGTGGGCGAGAGTGCCGCCAATATTGCCGGACCCTACGAGAGCGATCTTCTTGCGTGCCATGAATGGGGTTCCCTCGAACGGTGAGATGAGTTCTGGACGAACGGGTGGGCTGCGACCAAGCACAGCCAGGGACATGGGGGGCTTTGGTAACGCGATTCGCCGCCAAGGGCAAGTGGATTGGCATCCCCGCCACGCAAACGAGCCCCGCCGGGAAACGCAGGCATTTCCAAGCCCTGCGCCCCAAGCGGTCCGACCATCGGCCTAACCCCCTGGACTCATTCAAAGAAACCCTACCCGGGAGGGGTTCTGGCCTACCTGTGGGGGTGGGATGGCAGTTCAGGCTTGGCTGTATTGGGTGCTGCTCTTTGCCTTGGCGGCTTTGTCGGTGGGGGTGGTGACCGCGATCTATGCGCTGCGCCAGGCCTATGTGACGACCGGCGGCGGCAGCATCTCGGCCCGGGTGGCGAGCGAGGCCAGTTGGTTTTTCCTGCTGGTCAACTGCTCCGTCTATGTAACGGGCGTATTGGTAGCCATCTTCCATCACGATAGAAATCCAGACTATCAGCGCCTGACCTACCACGTCCACGATGCGAAGCGCCGCGGGTATCGACCGCACCATCCCCAACACCAACGCCTTCGACCGCAGCGAAATCGCCAATGCGCTGAAGCGTGCGACGGATCTGCTGAAACCCGGCGAACACCTTTACATCTCCACCATCCGCGCGGACGCCACCGAGCGCAGGGTCGTGTTCAACGACTGCCTGCCCGGCAAGGACCCCGGCCTCATGGGAACGCCGGTCGACCGCAATCGCGTCGCCGACGACGTTTGGGACCGCTCCGACAAGAACGCCCCACGCGGAGGCGCCCCGTATCGGCCGTTGTTGGACCTGGGGGTCCGCGAAGGCCTTGAATCCTTCTGGATTGAATATTTCCGTCATGCCGGGGCCAGCCCACTGCGGATTAACCGCTAAATCCATTGATATCAGGAGTCACCGTCATGTCCGATTTCGACCTGCAAGGCGACAGCGCCGAACTCGTCGCCTACAAATTGATGACCGAAGTCCGCGAGTTGGAATGGCGGTTCAGTGAAAGCGGCCCCCCCTATAACCGCAAGGAACTGATGGACCTGTATGCCGAGTGCCTGGAATCGGTCAAAGGCAACCGAAAGGTAAAGCCCTGAATGGGGCTGGGCATGTTGGCCCACCATCACACCCCGTCAAGCGCCCCACCCGACCCAAAGGGGACCGCCGCCGCCAAACGGGTTCGCCCACCCCGCAAGGCAAAGCCTGCTCGCGCCGGTAGGCGTTCCGCCTCGACATCCACCGTGGTGACGGGTGAGGCCCCGGCTCCTCACTCCGTCCTGTGCAGCCGCAGACTGCCGAGCGGACTGAGTAGCCCCCCCTCCGTTAGCCCAGATGCTCCCGCATGACGTAGTCCTCGGCCTGCATTTCCATCAGGCGACTGACGGTGCGCTGGAACTCGAAGGCGCCGATGCCTTCGGGATAGAGGGATTCCGGCGGGGCGGCGGCCGAGCAGATCAAGGTGACCTTGCTCTCGTACAGGGCGTCGATCAGGGTGACGAACCGCTTGGCCTCGTTGCGATTGTCGGGAGTCAGCAGGGGAATGTCGCTCAGCACCAGGGTGTGGAAGCGTCCGGCCAGTTCCAGATAATCGCTCGGCCCCAGGGCGGTGGCGCAGAGCTGGGCGAAGGAAAACCGCGCCACGCCGGCGGCGGCCAGGGGCACGCGGACCTGGCGGCCATGGACCTCGATGGTGTGGGGCATGGCCACCGCGCCCTCGGTCAGGCGGGCGAAGGCCAGTTCCAGGGCCGACTCCGACCGTTCGTCCAGCGGCGCATGAAAGACCTGGAGGCCACGCTTGCGGCCCAGCCGATAGTCGCGCTCGGAATTCAGCTCCAACACGTCGAGGCGGGCTTCGAGCAACCGGATGAACGGGATGAAGCGATCGCGCTGAAGCCCGTCCTTGTACAGGTCGCCGGGCGGGCGGTTGGAGGTGATCACCACCACCACGCCGTCATCCATCAGGCATTTGAACAACCGGCCGACGATCATGGCGTCGGCGATGTCGGTGACCTGCAACTCGTCCAGGCACAGCAGCCACGCCTCCGAGGCGATGGCGCGGGCCAGTTTGGGGATGGGATCGGAATCGCCGCGGCTGGGCGACTGGCGCCAGCGATGAATATCGGCGTGCAGGTCGCGCATGAATTCGTGAAAATGGACCCGCTTCTTGCCGGCGATGCTGGCGGAATGAAAAAACACGTCCATCAGCATGGACTTGCCGCGTCCGACCTCGCCAAAGATGTAAAGGCCGTGCTTTGGCGCCGATTGCTCGCCATCACCGGCGCCGCTATTCCAGCGCCAGGTCGAGCCGGGCTGCGTCTTCTTGAGCCCAAACCGCGCCAGCCAGCCGGCCTCGCCCAGGGACGGGCGGTACTTGGCCAGGGCGTGATGCAGGCTTTGCAGCTTCTCCACCGCCAGACCCTGGGCGATGTCGGGCTTCAACTCGCCCGCCTGAAGCAGCGCGCGGTAGGCGAAAAGGGGGCCATCGCCCATGGGGGTCGATACTCTTCGGTTCAGCGGGAAGGACGACGCGGGCGGGGAGTGTCCCCCCCCACCCACGGTCCGCCGGCTTTGGCTCAGCCGTCGGCGTTGATCTTGACGATCAGATCCTTCAACACCTTGTCGCACACGGCGTTGTCAACCTGACAGGTACCGGCATTGGCGTGGCCGCCGCCGCCGTATTTCAGGCACAGCTCGCCCACATTGGTCTTGGACGTGCGGTTGACGATGGACTTGCCGATGGCGAACACGGTGTTCTGCTTCTTGACGCCCCACAGGATGTGGATGGAAATATTGGTATCCGGGTAGAGCGCATAGATCATGAAGCGATTACCGGCAAAGATCGTTTCCTCGTTTCGCAGATCCAGGGTCAGCAGATTCCCATAAACCTTGGAACAACGCTGGACCTGATCCTTGAACTTCACCGCGTGCTCGAAATAAAGGTCGGTGCGCTCGCGGACATCGGGCAAAAGCAGGATGTCTTCGATCGTGTGATCGCGGCAATAGTCGATGAGGTTCATCATCAACTGGTAGTTCGAGATGCGGAACTCGCGGAACCGCCCCAGACCGGTGCGGGCATCCATGATGTAGTTCAGCAACGTCCAGCCATCGGGATTGAGGATTTCATCCAGCGAGTACTGCGCGGAATCGCCCTGATCCACCGCAGCCATCATCTTGTCCCACGCGGCGGGGAACTTGTCCGAACCGCCGTAGTAGTTATAGACGACGCGCGCCGCCGATGGCGCCTCGGCCTCGATGATATGATTTTCCTTACGCCCGACCCGGATGGTCTCCGACAAGTGATGGTCAAAGGCGATATGGACGCCTTCGACATAGGGCAGATTGGTGGTGATGTCGCCGGGACCGATCTCGATCACACCGTCCTGCATATCCTTGGGATGGACGAACTTGATGTCGTCGATCAGTTCGAGCTGCTTCAAAAGCACCGCGCAGACCAAACCGTCGAAATCGCTCCGCGTCACCAGACGAAATTTCTTACCGTCAGACATAGAAAAACTCCTCCTTCCCGCCCCGGGGACCTGAGAACTATTCCGAGTTTATCCCCGCATGACCGGCGAGACAACGCCCGAGCGACAATGCGGCCGTTAAATCGTATCGATCGGGTCTGTTTCCAAATACGGCCGCTTACGTTACACATGGGGAGTTCGCGTATTTAGCACCGTTTCCGGGGTTTTCCACCCATGCGCCCAACTCGCCTTATCCTCATGATGCTGGTTTCGACCGTCATCACCGGTTGCTCGGTCGGCGACGCCTTCGTCGACCGCAATTACATGACCTCCGGGGTAAGAAAGCAAAAGCTGCCCGGTTTCGACGGCAATGTGACCGTCTGCTACGGCGGTGACACCCCCCGGGAAAAGCGCGACGAACTGGCCCGCGAAGCCTGCGACGTCTACGGGTTGCAGCCCCTCCTGATCCAGGAGGCCAAGTGGCAATGCCGCCTTACCGTCCCCCATTCCGCCAGCTATGCCTGTATCAATCCCGAGATGCGGATTCCGGGCGGCGGCTACATCAATCCCTTCAGCGCCAGTCAGGTCGAAATCTGGCGTCAGGCGAAGGACCGGACGACGGCCGGACAGCCCGCCGAAGACGACTCCGCGCGCTGATAATGAAGATCGACCCCTGCGCGGGGCTCTCGCCCCGGGCGGGTTCGGGCGATAGCCCGATGCGGATAACCGGTGGGGAATAAGAAAAAGGGGCGGACCTTGCGGACCGCCCCTTTCCCGAGTTGGGACCGACCATCGCCTCAGACGCGGCGTTCGATCAGCTTTTCCTTGATGGCGCCAATGGCCTTGGCCGGGTTGAGGCCCTTGGGGCAGGTCTTGGTGCAGTTCATGATGGTGTGGCAGCGATACAGCTTGAAGGGATCCTCCAAGGCGTCCAACCGCTCGCCGGTCATCTCGTCACGGGTGTCGAGGATCCAACGGGCGGCCTGCAACAGCACGGCCGGGCCGAGATAGCGGTCACCGTTCCACCAATAGCTGGGGCAGCTGGTCTGGCAGCAGAAGCACAAGATGCATTCCCACAACCCGTCGAGCTTCTCGCGCTCTTCCGGGCTCTGCAACCGCTCGCCATCGGGCGGCGTCGGGCTTTGGGTCTGTATCCACGGCTTGATGGACGCCAACTGGGCATAGGGCATGGACAGGTCGGGGATCAGATCCTTGACCACCGGCATGTGCGGCAGCGGATAAATCGCAGCCTCGCCGGCGATGTCGGCGATGGGCTTCAGACAGGACAGCGTATTGGTGCCGTCGATGTTCATGGCGCACGAGCCGCAGATGCCTTCACGGCAGGAACGGCGGAAGGTCAAGGTCGAGTCGACCTCGTTCTTGATCTTCAGCAGGGCGTCCAGGACCATGGGACCACAGGCGTCGAGATCGATCTCGAAGCTGTCCAGCCGGGGATTGGCCCCCGAATCCGGATCGTAGCGGTAGATTTTGAAGACCTTGACCCGCTTGGCGCCGGCCGGGGCCTTGTGGACCTTGCCGGGCTGAACCCGCGAATTGGGGGGCAGGGCGAATTCGACCATTTCCGTATCTCCTTACCCTTGCCTCAGTACACGCGCTTTTGCGGCTTGATGTACTCGACCTCGTCGGTGAGCGTGTAGGTATGAACCGGGCGATAGCCCAGCTTCACCTTGCCGCCCTCGACCGTGGCCAGGGAGTGCTTCTGCCATTCGACATCGTCGCGATTGGGGAAATCCTCGTGCGCATGGGCGCCGCGGCTTTCATGACGGGCCTCGGCCGAGACGATGGTGGCCAGGGCGCAATCCATCAGATTCTCAAGTTCGAGAGCCTCGGCCAGATCCGAGTTCCACACGGTGGAGCGGTCGTTGACCTTGATCTGCGACAAGGTGCCGGCGACCTGATCCATCTTGGCGCAACCTTCGGCCAGCGACTTCGACGTGCGGAACACCGCCGCGTCCATCTGCATGGTCTTTTGCATGGCTAGGCGAATCTCGCTGGTCGACAGGGAACCGTTGGCGTTGCGCAGACGGTCAAAGCGCGACACCGCCAATTCGCTGCCATCCTTGGGCAGCGGCTTGTGGGTGGTGCCCGGCTTCAAGGTATCGGCGGCGCGCAGCGCGGCGGCGCGGCCGAACACCACGATATCCAGCAACGAGTTGGTGCCCAGGCGGTTGGCGCCATGCACCGACACACAGGCCGCCTCGCCAATGGCCATCAGGCCCTCGACGGTGGCGTCGGGGTTGTCGGCGGTGGGACGCAGCACTTCGCCATACAGATTGGTCGGAATGCCGCCCATGTTGTAGTGGACGGTCGGCAGCACCGGGATCGGCTGCTTGGTGACATCGACGCCGGCGAAGATCTTCGCCGTCTCGGAGATGCCCGGCAGGCGCAGTTCCAGGGTCTCGGCCCCCAGATGCTCCAGATGCAGGAAGATGTGATCGTTTTCCTTGCCGACGCCACGCCCCTCGCGGATTTCCATGGTCATGGCGCGCGACACAACGTCGCGGGACGCCAGATCCTTGGCGGAAGGAGCATAACGTTCCATGAAACGCTCACCGGCCGAGTTGGTGACATAGCCACCCTCGCCGCGCGCGCCCTCGGTGATCAGGCAGCCCGAGCCGTAGATGCCGGTGGGATGGAACTGCACGAACTCCATATCCTGCAACGGCAGGCCGGCACGGGCCACCAGACCATGACCGTCGCCGGTGCAGGTATGGGCCGAGGTGCAGGAGAAGAAGGCGCGGCCGTAACCGCCGGTGGCCAGCACGACCTTGTGGGCGCGAAAGCGGTGCAGGGTGCCGTCATCCAAGTTCCAGGCGACGACGCCGCGGCAGACGCCGTTTTCCATGATCAGGTCGAGGGCGAAATACTCGATGAAGAACTCGCACTCGTGCTTCAGGCACTGCTGATACAGCGTGTGCAGGATGGCGTGGCCGGTCCGGTCGGCGGCGGCGCAGGCGCGCTCCACCGGCTTCTCGCCGAAGTTGGACATATGGCCGCCGAACGGGCGCTGGTAGATCTTGCCCTCGGGAGTGCGCGAGAATGGCACGCCGAAATGCTCCAGCTCATGCACCGCCGGCACGGCCTCGCGGCACATGTATTCGATGGCGTCCTGGTCGCCCAGCCAGTCCGACCCCTTGACGGTGTCGTACATGTGCCACTTCCAATTGTCCTCGGCCATGTTGCCGAGCGACGCGCCGATACCGCCCTGGGCGGCTACGGTGTGGCTCCGGGTGGGGAACACCTTGGTGATGCAGGCGGTCTTGAACCCTGCCTGCCCCATGCCCATGGTGGCGCGAAGGCCGGCGCCACCGGCGCCGACGACCACCACGTCATAAGTGTGGTCGATGATCTTGTAGGCGGCCATGGCGTCAAACTCCGACAGCGACTTTCAGGATCGATACCGTCATGAAGACGGCAAGGAAGGCGGTGGCGAGCTTCATGCCGATCAGCATGGCGAATTTCTTCGCCTCGCAGCTCACATAATCCTCGATCACCACCTGGAGGCCCAGATGGGCGTGGTGCATCACCGTCAGGACGGTCAGCAGCAGCAGGCTGGTATTGCCCGGCTTGCTCATCCAGCCCTTGAAGGTGGCGTAGTCGGCGTGCGACAGGCCGATCACCGACACGGCGAACCACAGCGACAGCGGCACCAGGGCGATGGCGGAGACGCGCTGCGACCACCAATGGCCGGCGCCCTCCTTGGCGGAACCGAGGCCGCGGGCGCGACCAACAGCGGATTTGAGGCTCATTTGGGTGCCCCCCAGCTCTAAGCGATGATCCAGGCCAGCAGCGTCAGAACGGCCGCGGAGGCCACGACGATACGACCTGATTTATAGGCGTCGGCAATCTCGTAGCCCCGGCCCACGTCCCAGAACAGGTGACGGATGCCGTTGCAGAGATGATAAAACAGCGCGCCGGTCCAGCCGAACAGCACCAGCTTGCCCAGGAATGAACCCAGCAGCGCCTGGGCGTGACCATAGGCGGCGGGGCCATAGGCGGCGGAGGACAGCCAATAGGCCAGCACGACGGTGCCGACCGCCAGCGCCACGCCGGTGGCGCGGTGAGTGATGGACAAGATGGCGGTAAACGGCATCTTGTAGATCTGAACATGCGGTGAAAGCGGCCGATTGCGCGTTGTCATGGCGATGAGCCCCTGAAGTGCGGACGACGAGGACCAAAAGACCGGCCCCTTGCGGCGATGCGGCAAGTGTTTAGCCCCTCGCGCCCGACAAGTCAACGGGGAGAAGCCACACTTTCCGGTGGGACGCCCTACCCGATGGGGGCGGATGGAAACAAAGAGGGCGGAATCCTCGCGGATTCCGCCCGGTCCGACGAACCGGACTCGCCGGCCGTCGCGACATGATCACCACTCGATTTTCTCGATATTGGTGAAGTCAACCTTGACCTCTCCATCGACCAGGACCTGGCCGGAGGTGTCGTGACCCAGACCGCGCACATGAGCGCCATGGTCATCGGGCGAGACCGTCCAGTTCTGGCCGTGTTCGGTCATCACCACCACGGTGTGACCTTCCCCGATCTCGCTGAGATCGAGGGTGTCGGTCCACTTGCCGGCGCCGCCGTCGATGGTGTCGCGACCCAAGACGTCCAGCAGGAACAGGTCATCGCCAGCGCCGCCCTTCAGGACGTCATTGCCGCTACCGCCGTCGACAACGTCGGCGCCGCCGCCGCCATACAAAGTGTCACTGCCAAGACCGCCGTGCAGGGTGTCGTTGCCTGTGCCGCCAATCAGCATATCGCCGCCGGCATTGCCCCAAACCACATCATTGCCGCCACCGCCGTCGATGGCGACATTGCCATAGGCATAACGCTCGCTGGTCATGTCGACCACGTCATTGCCGGAACCGGCCAGAATGGTTTCGACGCCCTGGATGCGCGGCCCCATACCGGCAGCGGCATTGATCGGACTGTACTGATCGTCAAGGAACAGGGCTTCGTTGCCGCTGCCCATGACCAGGGTGTCAGCACCCTCGCCGCCGACGAAGACATCGTTACTCTGGGCCTTGCCGGCAATGGAGACGAGGTCGCCGCTTCCGGCCGAGCCGGGGCTGCCCACGTCATGGGCATACCAACCGCCGCCCCAGGCGGAGTCGGTGCCGTAATTGAGAACATCGCGGCCACCGCCGCCATCCAGCAGGTCCGCGCCCAGACCGCCCGTCAGGGTGTCGCTGCCGACGCCCACCCCGGCAAAGCCCACATGCAGGGTCTGCCGCGTCGAGGCGGCGTCAAGATTGGCGGCCTCGATCGAACTGGCCGTGACGGTCAGGTCAAAGGCGTCGCCGCCACCGGCGCTTAGGGTCAGGCCGCTCAACTGATCGGCGGTCAAGGTCCACGAGCCGTCGGGATTGCGGATTCCGGCCGACAGACTGGCATCAGCCGGCATGCCGGCGATGGTCACCGCTCCCAACCGCTCGGACCCGTCGGCATCAGTCAACGCCGCCTGGATATCCAATGCCACGCGATAGGCGCCGAGACCACCGCCATCACCGCGCAACACGTCGTTGCCGGCATTGCCGCTGATGGTGTCGTTGCCGCTGCCGCCCACCAGGGTATCGGCTCCGACGGTGCCGGTCAGCACCATGTCGGCCCCCGACGACCCGATGACGACGTCATGGGCGACGAGGCTCGGAGCGTCCGCCACTCCAGCGACGGCAAGGTCGATGGTGCGGCTGGCGACGCCGCCATGACCATCGCTCACCAGCACGGTAAAGGCGTCATGACCGCTCCAATTGGCGTCAGGCGTGAAGGTATAACTGCCATCCGCCTCCAGCGCGACCCGGCCATGGGCCGGAGCGCCATGATCGGCGAGGCTGTAAGTCAGGCTGTCGCCGTCAACATCGCTGGCGGTGATGGCGCCGGCGATCACATGATCCTCGGCGCCGCTGCCACCGGTGACGGAGGTCACCACCGGCGCGTCATTGCCGGCGGCCAGGGTGACGGTGACCGTCTGGGCGGTGATGCCGCCATGACCGTCATCGACCATCACGGCGAAGCTGTCGCTGCCGCTCCAATCCGGAGCAGGAATGTAGGTATAGCTGCCATCCGCCAGCACCTCGACGGTGCCGTGGGCCGGCACCTGATCGCCCAAACTGTAGGTCAGGCTGTCGCCATCCACATCGCTGGCGGCGATGGCGCCGGTGACGGCGCGGTCCTCGGTGCCGACGCCGCCGGTGACGGAGGTCACCACCGGCAGATCATTGGTGCCGGTGATGGTCACGGCGACGTCCACCGGCGAACTGGTCAGCTCACCGTCGAAAGCGACGACCTTGAAGCCGTCATGGGTGATCTCGCCGACTCCGAGGGCGACCTGTTCCACGTTCGGCGTGAAACCATAAGCGCCACTGACCGGATCGATCACAACGGTGCCATGATCGGTGACAAGGGTGGTGACGCGGTTGCCCTCGGAATCCAGCAGGGCGTAAGTCAGGGCGACGCTGTCCACGTCATGGGCAGCCACCGAACCCTCCACCGTGCCGGACTGGCCAACATCCAGGCCGGGCGCGCCATCGACCACCGGCGCGTCATTGACCGCCTCGACGGTGACGTCGACACTGCGGGTGACGCTGGCTCCGTGGGAATCGGTCACGGTATAGGTCAGGTGATCGGTGCCGCTCCAATCCGGGTCAGGGGCATAGACATAGCGGCCGGTGGCGGAATCCATGGAGATACGACCGTGGGCGGGAGTCCCCAGCGATACGCTCAGGGCGTCGCCGTCCTCATCGCCGTAGGTCAGGCCAAAGCTGATGGGCGTATCCTCGCGACCGGTCAGGGCGACGGACTCGGCGGTCGGGTCATGGTTGACCGGCAGCATCTGCTCGATCACGGCAGGGGCCTCGACCGGCGCGTCCTCGGAAGGCGCTTCGACCGGCGCGGTCCCGGTGACCACATCCACGCGCGGCGGCGGCTCGACGGAAGGAGGGGCCACGCCGACAGACGCCGTCGCACGGCCCTCCTCGACCAGCGAAACCACGCCCGCCCCATCCGCCGTGGCGGTCAATCCGACGCCGTGCGCCGCGACCTGCTCGATGGCGATCCCCCCCTCGGCGGAACGCTGCGACGCTTCAGGAAGGGCGGAGCGGCCTCCACCGACCACCTCGCCCCCAACCTCCACATTGGCCGCCGTGGTCGGAGTCATATGCAACACATCGACTCGCGGCGCCGAGCGCGAGCCCTGGTGCACCAAGGTCAGGGCGCCAAGTTTGGCGTCATCCACATCGACCGGGCGGGCAATGGTGACGCGGGCCTGCCCCATATCGGGGCGCGACACGTCGGTCAGAACCGTCAGATCGTCAAGATCCTGACGGGCGGTATCCGTCGACGGGGCATCGGTCCCGGTGGCGGGATTCGGGGTGGTGAGGTCGTCCAACATGGCTTCCTCCCATGGCGGGAGACGGAAAAAGGCCCCGGCCTGCATGAGGTCCGGGGCCTTAAGCTCCTACGCAACCATTTTACCATACCCCGCCCCTGCCGGGGGGACGGAGCCTCATCTTTCCGGCATGGCAGTCTTGCGCCGATAGCGCCTCAGCGCGGCATCAGCACGGTGATGTCGAAGTCCAGCACCACGGAGGGGTCGAACTCCTTGCCGTCGTCCTTCTTGAACGGGAAGCTGGCGCAGGGCTGATTCTTGGTGGCGACAAGGCGCAGACGCAGCGCGCCGACGTCCTGACGGCCGGGAATCTCAATCTTCTCCAACACTTCCGACCAGGCGTGGATGGTGTCGCCGGCAAAGGTGGGACTGGCGTGACGGCCACCGTTGATGGCCACCAGCTTGAAGGCGTTGCCCAGGCCGTTGAACGACAGGGCGCGCGCCAGACTGATAATGTGGCCGCCATAGATCAGGCGGCGGCCAAAACGGCCCTGACCTTCGGTAAACTGGTTGAAATGGACCTTGGCGGTATTCTGCCACAGGCGAGTCGCCATCATATGCTCGGCTTCCTCGATGGTCATGCCGTCCACATGATCGATCTTCTCGCCCACGGCGTAGTCGGCCCAGCGATGGGAGCTGCCGGCCAAGGTGTCGTCATAGGCCGCCAGGCGCAGCCCGTCGGGGATGATCAGGTCGGCGGCGGCCACGGCGGTCGGCAGCTCGGGGACTTTTTCCTCGGCGATGACGGCGTTGGGGTCGCGCTTTTTGACCATCACCCAGCGCACATACTCGACCACCATCTCGCCAAGCTGATTGACGCCGACCGAGCGCACATAGACCACGCCGGTCTGCTTGTTGGAGTTCTCCTTCAACCCGATCACCGTCGACGTGGTGGTCAGGGTGTCGCCGGGGTAGACCGGCTCGCCGAACCGGCCGGCGGCATAGCCCAGATTGGCCACGGCGTTCAAGCTGACATCGGGGACGGTCTTGCCGAACACCACATGGAAGGCCAGCATGTCGTCCACCGGGGCCAGATGCCCGAACGACTCGGCAGCCATGCCGATGGATTTGGCGAATTCAGCCGAGGAATTGACGGCGAAGCGCGAGCCGTACAGCGCGGTGTACAGCGCTACGTCGCCACTGGTCACCGTGCGCGGCGTGGCGTGGCTGATAACCTGGCCGAGCTTGAAATCCTCGAAAAAATTCCCGGAATTGGTCTTGGTCATAAGGATCCTCTTTGACTATTTGTCCCTCAAACGCCGGGCGGGCCACATCCGTGGCCCTTGGCTCCGCGCCACGGGGCGCGCCGGCCCTTGGCCGCAACTCCGCGCCGGGCGGCGCGTCGGTGTATTCGTCCCTCAAACGCCGGGCGGGCCACATCCGTGGCCCTTGGCTCCGCGCCACGGGGCGCGTTAACTCCTCATCCGATCCATAGCGCCAGCGCCAGGGCGGCGGCGCCGAACAATATGCGGGCCACCGAGAATGGCAGGAAGGTCCGGCGTTCGACCCAGGCCATCATGATCGCCACCGCCAGCAGCGACGCCAATCCCGCCGCCGCCGCCGCGATCATCAGATCGGCCGAAACGATCAGGTCGGTATGCCGCGACAGGCTCCAGAAGGTCCGGCCGCCATGCCCCAGGATCAGCGGCATGGCCAGCAGCAGCGAGAACCGCGCCGCCGCCTGACGCTCCCACCCCAGCAAGCGGCAAACGGTGATGGTGATCCCAGTGCGCGACACCCCCGGAATCAAGGCCAGGACCTGAAGCACCCCCAGCCCGAACGAGCCGACGAAGGTCATGTGCTCGATCCGCCGGACCGTCAGGCCCAGCTTGTCGCAGACCAGCAGCAGCAACCCGCCGCCCAGGATCAGCGTGGCGGCCAGGGCCGGCCCGACGCCGCCAAAGCCCCGGTCCATCAGAAACCAGCCCGCCGCCGCCGCCGGGACCGTTCCGACCATTACATGCAGGAATAAGCGGGTGCCGCCATCGGGCTTGCCCTTGAGCAACCGCCAGACCCCCTGGCCCATGGCCCAGACGTCGCGCCAGAAATAAAGCATCAGGGCCAGCAGGGTTCCCAGATGGGCGGCGACCGACAAGGCGGCACGGCCGTCCGGGCTTCCGGTCAGCATGGGCAGCACCGCCAGCAGCCCGGAAGCGCCCATCGGCAGCACTTCGCCAAACCCCTGAATCAGAGCGACGACCAGAACGTCAAGCAGCGTCACTTAAGGTGTCCCCCTATTCGCCCGCGGCTCTTATACCACCGGGCGCGGGCCTGCCGGAAGAGGGAGAAGAGGAAAGGACCGGATTGAGACCAATTTACCGCCAACATTCTTTCACTTCATCATAGCAGCCACCCAGAGCAACGACACCGGAATTATAATGGCAGCTATGCTGTCTTAGTTGGCTAATTTCCGTTGATTCCTCCCGTTTGCCGCCCTAGTCTGCGCCCCGACCCGGCCCGGAGGACTCGCCATGACGCGCAAAATGCTTCAATTCACCCATCTGCATCAGCGCATGCCCGACAAACGTTCCGCCGCTCTGCGCCGGGCCGATTTTGGCGAGATCAGCCAAGCCTTTCCCGATACCGTCGCCGGCGATCAATCGTCGCGCTGCGAACAGTGCGGCATTCCGTTCTGCTCGCTGCATTGCCCCTTGGGCAACAACATCCCCGACTGGCTGATGCTGGTGGCCCAAGGACGCATGGAAGAGGCCTACGCCGTATCGTCTTCCACCAACACCTTCCCCGAGATCTGCGGCCGCATCTGCCCCCAGGACCGCCTGTGCGAGGGCTCGTGCGTGCTGGAGCAGTCCAGCCATGGCAACGTCACCATCGGCGCGGTGGAGCGGCACATCACCGAGCACGCCTTCGCCCAAGGCTGGGTCAAGCCGGTGCTGCCCAAGGCCGAGCTGGGCCGCTCGGTCGGCATCGTCGGCGGCGGCCCCGCCGGCCTGGCGGCGGCCGAGGCGCTGCGCCGGCACGGCTATGGCGTCACCGTCTACGATCGCCACGACCGCATGGGCGGGCTGCTGATCTACGGTATTCCCGGCTTCAAGCTGGAAAAGCCGATGGTGGAGCGCCGTATCGCCCTGCTGGCCGAATCCGGCGTCGCCTTCGTCACCGGCGTGGCCATCGGCAAGGATCTGTCCTTCGCCGAGCTGCGCGCCCGCCACGACGCGGTGCTGATCGCCACCGGCGTCTACAAGGCCAAGCCGCTGGGCATTCCCGGTTCCGACCGCCCCCATGTGCATGCCGCCCTGGATTATCTGATCGCCCAGAACCGCAAGGGCTTGGGCGACGGCGGCGCCGCGCCCCGATTGGACGCCGCCGGGAAGGACGTGGTGGTGATCGGCGGCGGCGACACCGCCATGGACTGCGTGCGCACCGCCATTCGCCAGGGCGCCAAGTCGGTGAAGTGCCTGTACCGCCGCGACCGCGCCAACATGCCGGGCAGCCAGCGCGAGGTCTCCCATGCCGAGGAGGAAGGCGTCGAGTTCGTCTGGATGGCCGCCCCCGATTCCATTACCGCCGAGGGCGTGCGGGCCAACCGCATGCATCTGGGCATGCCCGATTCCTCGGGCCGCCAAAGCCCGGTGGTGATCGAAGGGTCAAGCTTTACCCTGCCCGCCGACATGGTGATCGCCGCCCTCGGCTTCGATGCCGAGGATATCCCCGCCCTGTTCGACGCCCTCGACCTCGGCGTCGATAAATGGGGCGCGCTCCAGACCGACACCGATCTGATGACAACCCTGGACGGCGTCTTCGCCGCCGGCGACATCGTGCGCGGCGCCTCGCTGGTGGTCTGGGCGATCAAGGACGGCCGCGACGCCGCCGACGCCATCCACCGCCATATCAGTGCCAAGTCCGCCCAGGCGGCGGAGTAGGAGAGTATGATGAGCAAGACTTTGGGCGAAGCCTTCGTCGCCGACTACCTCGCCAATCAGCGTATCCTGGAAGCCGCCGGCATCGACACCAGCCCCCATGACGCCTGCGGCGTCGGCATGGTCGCCGCCCTGGACGGCAAGGCGCGCCGCGACGTGGTGGTTGCCGGTATCGAGGCGCTGAAGGTGCTGTTCCATCGCGGCGCGGTGGACGCCGACGGCAAGACCGGCGACGGCGCGGGCATCCATGTGGAAATCCCTCAGGACTTCTTCAAGGACCATATCCGCCACCAGGGCCACGAGCCCAAGCCCGGCCATCTGGCGGTCGGCATGGTGTTCCTGCCCAAGACCGATCTGGGAGCGCAGGAGCGTTGCCGCTGCATCGTCGAGACCGAGATCCTGAACTTCGGCTACACCATCTATGGCTGGCGTCAGGTGCCGGTGGACGTGACGGTGATCGGCGAGAAGGCCAACGCCACCCGGCCCGAGATCGAGCAGATCATGGTGGCCAACACCCTGAGCACGCCGGAAGACCGCTTCGAGGCCGACCTGTTCATCATCCGCCGCCGCATCGAAAAACGGGTGCTGGCCGAGCATGTCACCGACTTTTACATCTGCTCGCTGTCCTGCCGCTCGGTGATCTACAAGGGCATGTTCCTGGCCGAACAGCTGACCACCTTCTATCCCGACCTGCTGGACGCGCGGTTCGTGTCGCGCTTCGCCATCTATCACCAGCGCTATTCCACCAACACCTTCCCCACCTGGCGGCTGGCCCAACCCTTCCGCATGCTGGCCCATAACGGCGAGATCAACACGCTGACCGGCAACATCAACTGGATGAAGGCCCACGAACCGCGCATGGAGCACGAGACCTTTGGTCCCGCCATGGACGACCTGAAGCCGGTGGTTCAACCCGGCGGCTCGGATTCGGCCGCCCTCGACAATGTGTTCGAGGTGATGTGCCGCGCCGGCCGCCCCGCGCCGCTGGTCAAGCAGATGCTGATCCCGGAGAGCCTGGGGTCCAACGCCCTGATGCCCGAAGCCCACCGCACCTTCTTTGGCTACTGCAATTCGGTGATCGAGCCGTGGGACGGCCCCGCCGCCATCTGCGCCACCGATGGAACCTGGGTGGTGGCCGGCGTCGACCGCAATGGACTGCGGCCCATGCGCTTCACCATCACCCGCACCGGCCTGCTGATCCTGGGCTCGGAGACCGGCATGGTCAAGGTGGCCGATGCCGATGTGATCGAGAAGGGCCGCGTCGGCCCCGGCCAGAGCATCGCCATCGACCTGGATGCCGGGCGGTTCTACCGCGACATGGAAATCAAGGATCTGCTGGCGTCGCGGCGCGATTACGGCGCCTGGATCAAGCGCATCACCGAGCTGGACTCCCTGGTCAAGACCGGCGCGCCCGAGCCGGTGGAGCTGTCCTCCGAGGCGCTGAAGCGCCGCCAGTCCACCTACGGCCTGACCATGGAGGACATGGAGCTGATCCTTCACCCCATGGTCGAGGACGCCAAGGAGGCGATTGGCTCCATGGGCGACGACACGCCCCTGGCGGTGCTATCCGAGGGCTATCGCGGCCTGCACCACTTCTTCAAGCAGAACTTCAGCCAGGTCACCAACCCGCCCATCGACTCGTTGCGCGAATCCCGCGTCATGTCGCTGCGCACCCGCCTCGGCAATCTGGGCAACATCCTCGACGAGGATGAAAGCCAGTGCGACCTGCTGCAACTGGAAAGCCCGGTGCTGTCCAACGCCGAGTTCGCCGCCATGCGCCAGCACATGGGAACGCTGGCCGGGGTGGTCGATTGCACCTTCGACCCCCAGGCCGGCGACAACGCCCTGAAGGACGCCCTCAACCGGGTCCGGCGCGAGGCCGAGGACAAGGTCCGGGGCGGCTGCACCCACCTGATCCTGACCGACGAGGCGGTCGGCCCCGGCCGCGCCGCCATCCCCATGATCCTGGCGGCCGGCGGCGTCCATTCCCACCTGGTGCGGGAATCCCTGCGCACCTGGACCTCGCTCAACATCCGCTCGGGCGAGTGCCTGGACGTGCACTATTTCGCGGTGCTGATCGGAGTCGGCGCCACCACCGTCAACGCCTATCTGGCCCAGGAAGCCATCGCCGAGCGACAGCGGCGCGGCCTGTTCGGCGCCATGACGCTGGAAGACTGCGTCAAGAACTACAAATATGCCCTCGACCAGGGTCTGCTGAAGATCATGGCCAAGATGGGCATCTCGGTGGCCAGCTCCTATCGTGGCGGCTGCAACTTCGAGGCGGTCGGCCTGTCGCGCACCCTGGTGGCCGAATTCTTCCCCGGCATGACCAGCCGCATTTCCGGCATCGGCTTGACCGGCATCCAGAAAAAGGCCATCGAGCAGCACGACACCGGCTTTGGCCTCGCCGCGCCGGTTCTGCCCATCGGCGGCTTTTACCGCGTGCGACGCGGGGCCGAGGCCCATTCCTTCGACGGCGCCCTGATCCATCTGTTGCAGACGGCGGTGGCCGACGATTCCTACGCCCTTTACAAGAAGTATTCCGACGGCATGCGCCGGCTGCCACCTATCACCATCCGCGATTTGCTGGACACCCGCCCGGCCGGCCCGCCGGTCAGCCTGGACGAGGTCGAGTCCATCACCGAGATCCGCAAACGCTTCCTGACGCCGGGTATGAGCCTGGGAGCCCTGTCGCCCGAGGCTCACGGCACGCTGAACATCGCCATGAACCGCATCGGCGCCAAAAGCGTGTCCGGCGAAGGCGGCGAGGACCGCGAACGCTATCGCCCCCGCCCCAACGGCGACAACGCCAATTCGGCGGTCAAGCAGATCGCGTCCGGCCGGTTCGGCGTCACCGCCGAATACCTCAACATGTGCCGCGAGATCGAGATCAAGGTGGCGCAAGGAGCCAAGCCCGGCGAGGGCGGCCAACTGCCCGGCTTCAAGGTGACGGTGGAAATCGCCAAGCTGCGCCACGCCACCCCCGGCGTCATGCTGATTAGCCCACCGCCCCATCACGACATCTATTCCATCGAGGATCTGGCCCAGCTGATCTACGACCTGAAGCAGATCAACCCGGAGGCCCGAGTCACGGTCAAGCTGGTGTCGCGCTCGGGCATCGGCACCATCGCCGCCGGCGTCGCCAAGGCCAAGGCCGACACCATCCTGATTTCCGGCCATGTGGGCGGAACCGGCGCCAGCCCGCAAACCTCCATCAAATTCGCCGGCCTGCCCTGGGAACTGGGCCTGTCCGAGGCGCATCAGGTGTTGACCCTGAACCGCCTGCGTCACCGGGTGCGGCTGCGCACCGATGGCGGCCTCAAGACCGGCCGCGACATCGTCATCGCCGCCATGCTGGGGGCCGAGGAGTTCGGCATCGGCACCAGTTCGCTGGTGGCCATGGGCTGCATCATGGTGCGCCAATGCCACTCCAACACCTGCCCGGTCGGCGTCTGCACCCAAGACCTCGCACTGCGCGGCAAGTTCACCGGCAGCCCGGAAAAAGTCGTCAACCTGTTCAGCTTCATCGCCGAGGATGTGCGCGAAATCCTGGCCGGTCTGGGCGTGCGCTCGCTGGCCGAGGTGATCGGCCGCTCGGACCTGTTGTCCCAGGTCAGCCGGGGCGCGTCGCATCTGGACGATCTCGACCTCAATCCGCTGTTGGCCCAGGCCGATACCGGCGGCTTCCCGCGTTATTGCGTCGAGGAAAAGGGCAACGAGGTTCCCGACACCCTGGACGCCCGCATGATCGTCGACGCCAAGCCGGCCCTGAACGACGGCGAGAAGATGCAGCTGGACTACAATGTCCGCAACGTCGAACGCGCCATCGGCACCAAGCTCAGTCACAAGATCTTCAGGAAGCACGGCATGACCGGCCTGAAGCCCGGCCACGTCACCGTGCGCCTGCGCGGCTCGGCCGGCCAGAGCCTGGGGGCCTTCGCGGTCCAGGGGCTGACCCTGGAGGTGTTCGGCGATTCCAACGACTATGTGGGCAAAGGCCTGTCCGGCGGCACCATCATCGTCCGCCCGCCGGTGGCGGCCCGGCTGAAGAGCAACGAGAACACCATCATCGGTAACACGGTGCTGTACGGCGCCACTGCCGGCAAACTGTTCGCCGCCGGTCAGGCGGGTGAACGCTTCGCCGTGCGCAATTCCGGAGCCGAGGCGGTGATCGAGGGCTGCGGCTCCAACGGCTGCGAATACATGACCGGCGGCACCATCGTCATCCTGGGGGCGGTGGGAGCCAACTTCGCCGCCGGCATGACCGGCGGCATGGCCTTCGTCTACGATTCGGACGCCAGCTTTCCCAAGCGCGTCAATCCCGACAACGTGATCTGGCTGCGCCCCGAGACCGCGCATTGGCGGGGCGTTCTGCGCTCCCTGGTACAGGAACACGCCGACGCCACCCAATCCGCCTGGGCCGAAGCCATCCTGGCCGATTGGGAGCGCGAGCTGCCTAAATTCTGGCAGGTGGCGCCAAAGGAAATGCTGACCCGGCTGGAACACCCGGTCGGCAAGGACCGGGTCGCCGCCGCGGAATAGCGGCGGCGGCTACGGCCCCGGCCGGCCGCGTGGGGGAAAGTCCGTCACGCCCTTAAGCTCGCGCTCGTATTCCAACGACCAGCGGACATTGGGATAGGCCAGATGATCCCATGGGATTTCATCCCAAGTGAACAGGCCGGCCTCCAGACTCTCGACCCCCGGCGCAAAGTCGTCGGACAGCATCTCGGCCCGATAGATCATGTGGACCTGACTGATTTCCGGAATGGAGAAGATCGACAGCAACCCCGAGACCGTCACCTTGGCGCAGGCTTCCTCCCACACTTCACGCATGGCCCCCTGCTCGGTGGTCTCGCCCAGCTCCATATAGCCGATCGGCATGGTCCAGAACCCCAGCCGGGGCTCGATGGCGCGGCGGACCAGCAGATAACGGTCCTGCCAGGTGCAAACGGCGCCCACGATAACCTTGGGATTATCGTAAAGAATAAAACCGCAATCGCCACAGACCAACCGTTCGCGGTCGTCGCCTTCGGGGATGGTGCGAAGAGTGGGGCCGGGCTGCTTCATGGCGGCAGTGTCGCCGAAAATCGGGCGTCTGTCATGCGCCGCCGACGATATCTGGACAGAACGCGTCCCGCATGGCCCAATATGGGTCATTCAACCCCGAGGCGTTCACTCGACCGGACCATCATGGCCAAACCATTCGCGGGAAATATCGCCGAGACCTTCGCCCAGGCCATGCGGACCTGGGAAGAGGGAAACACGTCCGACGCCCGGCGGCTGGCCCGCAAGATCGCCGATTCCAATCCCGGCTTCGGCGGAGCCCACTACCTGCTGGGGGTGATCGCCCTGCAACAGGGCCAAGCCCGCAAAGCGGCCGAGCACCTGTCGCGCGCCGTCACCGCCGATCCGACCCAGGCTGTGCCCCGGCTGGCCCTGGGTCACGCCCTGGAGGCCCAGGACAACCTCAACGCCGCCATCTTGCAGTACCGCGCCATCCTGGCCGCCGATCCGAACCATGCCGAGGCCCATGCCCGATTGGGCGAACTGCTGGGACGCACCGGCAAGACCGATGAGGCGATCGACCATTGCCGGCGCGCCATCGCAGCCAATCCCGATCATACCGAGGCGCTGTGCGCCCTGGGCTCGCTGCTGCATCTGCGCGGCGGCAACGAGGAAGCCGCCCACCACCTGGAACAGGCCCTGGCCCAGCGCCCGGACTGGCCGGTGGCCCTGCACAATTACGGCCTGATCCTGCGCGCCCTGGGGCAGCCGGAACGCGCGGTCGCCATCCTCAGCGGCGCGGTGGCGCTGCGCCATGATCATGCCGGCAGCCGCGCCAATCTCGCCGGGGCGCTGCGCGATCTCGGCCGGCTGGAGGAAGCCCGCGTCCAGGCCGAGCACGCCGCCAGGATCACCCCGCGCGACCCCGCCGGCTGGCTTGAACTGGGGCTGACCCGCAAGCTCCAGGGTCTGCCGGAAGGCGCGGCGGCGGCCTTCGAGCGGGCGGCGACCGCCGCCCCCCGATCGATCGAGGCCCATTGGTGCTTGGCCGAAATCCGCCGCGAGCTGGGCGACAACAGCCGCGCCGCCGCCCATTATCGCCGCTGCCTGGAGCTGGACCCCGACGACCGCCACGGCGCCGCCCTGGGGCTGGCGCAGGTCGGAGCCGCCCCCACCCCGGAACGGGCGCCCGACGCCTATGTCCGCCAGTTGTTCGACGACTATGCCGACAAATTCGACGCCGCCCTGGTGGACAAGCTGGCCTATCGTGCCCCCGCCCTGCTGGCCAACGCCCTGTCCCGCATCCTGGAGCGCCGCCGGAGCCTCGACGTGCTCGACGCCGGCTGCGGCACCGGTCTGGCGGCTCCGATCCTGCGGCCGCTGGCGGCCCGGCTGGACGGGGTCGACCTGTCGCCGTCCATGATCGAGAAGGCCCGGCTGCGCGGTCTTTACGACGATCTGGCGGTGGACGAGCTGGGAGCGGCGCTGAACGCCCGGCCGGGTCGCTATGATCTGGTGGTGGCGGCCGATGTCCTGGTTTATTTCGGCGATCTCGGCCCGGTGCTGGCCGCCGCCCATTCCGCCTTGCGCCCCGGCGGCGTCTTCGCCTTCACGGTGGAGCGGGCCGAGGATTGCACCTCCTACATCCTGGGGCCGAAGAATCGCTATGCCCACGCCCCCGACTATGTGCGCGACCATGCCGAGGCCGCCGGCTTCGCAGTCGTCCTGGCCGAACCCGCCGCCACCCGCCAGGAGGCGGGGGCCGATGTCCCCGGTCTGGTGGTGGCGCTGCGAAAGCGCTAGCTAGAGCGTCGTCCCGCCGCTACCTTCCAGCCCGACATCCACCTGGACACTGCCTGCCATGTGCGGCTTCGCCGGCTTCCTCGACCTTCACGGCGCCACCCCCGACCGAGCGGCGGCGGTGCGCGCCATGGCCGCGACCCTGACACATCGCGGTCCCGACGACGACGGAATCTGGACCGACGACGCCGCCGGCATCGCCCTGGGCTTTCGCCGGCTGGCCATCCTCGACCTCAGCCCCCAGGGCCATCAGCCCATGGCGTCCCATGACGGGCGATTCGTCATCAGCTTCAACGGCGAAATCTACAACCACGCCTCCATCAAGGCCCGGCTGTCTCCCTCCATCGTCTGGCGCGGCCATTCCGACACCGAAATCCTGCTGGAAGCGGTGGCGGAGTGGGGAGTGGACAAGGCGGTGGCAGCCTTCGACGGCATGTTCGCCTTCGCCCTGTGGGACCGCGCCGGGCGCAGCCTGACCCTCGGCCGCGACCGCTTTGGCGAAAAGCCGCTCTACTGGGCCGAGACCGGCGGCGTCCTGCTGTTCGGCTCCGAACTGAAGGCGCTGGCGGTCCATCCCGCCTGGGACGGCGCCCTGAACCGCGACGCCATGGCGCTGTACATGCGGCTGGGCTGGATTCCGGCGCCGCACACTATTTACGCCCAGGCCCGCAAGCTGGAGCCCGGCAGCCTGCTGACGGTGAAAAACGGCGAGCGGCGGATCGCCGCCTACTGGTCGGCCCGCGACCGCGCCCATGCCGTGGAAAACAGCTTTGACGGCAATGCCGAGGACGCGGCCGACCGGCTGGAGCAGTTGCTGCGCCACTCCGTCGGCTTGCGCATGCAGGCCGATGTTCCGGTCGGGCTGTTCCTGTCGGGCGGCATCGATTCCTCGCTGACCGCCGCCCTGATGCGCCAGCTCTCGCCCCAGCCGGTCCACAGCTTCACCATCGGCTTCGACCAGTCGTCCCTGGACGAAAGCCCCCATGCCCGCGCCGTCGCCGAGCATCTGGGCACCGTCCACACCGAGGTCCGCATCTCCGACGCCGAGGCGCTGGAGCTGGTGCCCCGGCTGCCCGCCTTCTATGATGAGCCCTTCGCCGACAGCGCCGCCCTGCCCACCTGCCTGCTGGCCCAGGTGACCCGCCGCGACGTCACGGTGGCCCTGTCGGGCGACGGAGCCGACGAGCTGTTCGGAGGCTATGGCATCTACCGCTCGATCCCCAGAGATTGGGCCGGGCTGACGGGGCTTCCCAAGGGCCTGCGCGCCGCCGGGGCCGCCGCCGCCGGCCTTCTGGCCGGCCCGGCCGAGGCGCTGGCGGGGGTCGCCGCGCCGTTGCGCAAGCGCCGCAGCCATCCCGGCTATCGCCTGGGCCGCACCGCCGAGCATCTGGGGGCCGCCAGTCTGGCCGAATTGCTCGGACTGCATTACTCCCGCTGGCGCGGCATGCCCGCCCCGGTGCCGGGAGCCGGCCTCCTCCCCAGCCTGTTCAACCGCCCGACCCCGCCGGTGCGCGATGCCGCCCTGGCCACCATGCTGCTGGATATAGAGGGCTATCTGCCCGACGATCTGTGCGTCAAGACCGACCGCGCCACCATGGCGGCCTCGCTGGAGGCCCGACTGCCCTTCCTTGACCCCGCCATCGCCGAATTCGCCTGGAGCCTGCCCACCGCCCTCAAGATCGAAGGCGACACCGGCAAGGCAGTGCTGCGCCGTGTCTTATATCGCCATGTGCCGCGCGCCCTGGTGGATCGCCCCAAGATGGGATTCGAGGTGCCGCTGCGTCGCTGGCTGACCGGCAAGCTGCGCGACTGGGCCGACGACCTGCTGTCCGAGGACCGCCTGCGCCGCCAGGGCTGGCTGGACGCCGCCCTGGTGTCGCGCTGCTGGAGCGAACACCGCGGCGGCGCCAAGAACTGGCAGACCGAAATCTGGCACGCCCTGATGCTGCAAGCCTGGCTGGAAAAGATCGGGCGCTAGAATCGTTCAGCAGCCTGTCAAACGATCCGGCTATACGGCGCCGGGTCGGAAAGCCCCGCATCCGCGAAACCCTTCAGCCGCAGATGGCACGAATCGCACTGGCCACAGGCAAGGCCTTGCGGATCCGGGTCGTAGCAGGTCGAGGTGATGGCGTAATCCACTCCCAAGGACCGCCCGCGACGGATGATCTCGGCCTTGGTCAGGTGGATCAGGGGGGTGTGAATGGTCAGCTTGCGCCCCTCGACCGCCGCCTTGGTGGCAAGGTTGGCCATCCGCTCGAAGGCGGCGATATAGTCGGGACGGCAATCGGGGTAGCCGGAATAATCCACCGCATTGACGCCGACGAAGATGTCGGCGGCGTCGATCACCTCGGCAAAGGCCAGGGCGAAGGACAGCATGATGGTGTTGCGGGCCGGCACATAGGTGACGGGAATGCCGGACGCCATCTGGGCATCGTCGCGGCCCTTGGGCACGGCGATGTCCGAGGTCAGGGCCGAACCGCCAAACACCCGCAGGTCCATATCGGCGATGCGGTGATCGATCACCCCCAGGGCGGCGGCGACCCGGCGCGAGGCCTCGATCTCGACGGCGTGGCGCTGGCCGTAGCGAAAGGTCAGGGCCGAGGGGGTAAAGCCCTCGGCCTTGGCGATGGCCACCACGGTGGCGGAGTCAAGACCACCGCTCAGCAGGACGACAGCAGGTTTCATCGCGACGAACCTCGGTTCCCAACCCGCCAATGCCCCATTGTCATTGATTCGGGGGTGCGGCCAAGGGCCGGCGATTGGGGGGCAAATTTATAAAGAAAAATGCGACGCGATAAACGCGTCGGCCTCGACCTCGCTCCATCCCTTGGCCAGCAGGTCGCCACGGACGCGGGTGATGTCCACGTTGGGCCAAGTATGGCAGCTTTCCACCGTGTGCTTGTCAGCATCGACGATGCGAAAGTCGTAGGGACGCTTCTCGCTTTGAAACACGTCGTAGTACAGCACCTGATCGACGTGGTTGTCGGGCAGGAAGGTCAGGATGCGCGGCTTGATCTCGTACAGCTTTTCCGGGCCGCTGATCAGCTCGGACGCGGCGATGATCAACTCGTCGCCCTTCTGGCAGGTGCGGGCGGCGGCCCCGTTCAGCACGCAGCAGCGCGACCCCGGTTCGCCGAAGATCACATAGGTCGAAATACGGGCCGCCGAGTTCTTGTTCCAGATCTCGACGAATTCCATGGGATAGATTCCCGCCATCGCACACTGCTCGGGATCAAGGGTGATCGAGCCGTGATAATTGAGATCGGCGTTGGTGACGCGAATGCCGTGAAGCTTCGCGCGAATGACGTTCATCATGGGACACCGGAACAAACAGGTAAGGATCGGCAGTGACCTAAACGCAGAGCAGGGCTTTCCGCAACACCTTAATTGCGTCCAGGGCGAACGAATATGGGAAGCCGTCGACGGATTCGGCGCTTGACGCCCTCGTCGCCACTGTCGTTCTCTAGCGTGGTCCACGACCCTAGCCCCCGTTTCGCCATAGAGCAGGAACCTGTCCCATGTCCGCACCCGCCAAGCCGAGCGACGCGCCCATCACCGGCAAGCGCCAGCTGGTCGAGTCCCTGGAATCCGGCTGCAAGCCGCGCGACGCATGGCGCATAGGCACCGAGCACGAGAAATTCGGCTATACCTTGGACGATCTGCGCCCGCTGCCCTATCCGGGCGAGTGCGGCGTCAAGGCCATGCTGGACGGGCTGGCCGCGCTTGGCTGGGAACAGATCATGGAGGGCGGCAACGTCATCGCCCTGCATGACCGCCAGGGCGCCGCCATCAGCCTGGAGCCCGGCGGCCAGTTGGAGCTGTCCGGCGGATTGATGGAGACCATCCATCAGACCGCCGGCGAGGTCACCCATCACCTGGATCAGGTCAAGCAGGTGGCCGGCAAGCTGGGAATCGCCTTCCTGGGAGTCGGCTTCCAGCCCAAATGGGGCCGCGACGACACACCCTGGATGCCCAAGGGTCGCTACGACATCATGCGCCGCCATATGCCGCTGGTGGGCGGCAAGGGCCTCGACATGATGCTGCGCACCTGCACCGTGCAGGTGAATCTGGACTTCGCCTCCGAAGCCGACATGGTGAAAAAGCTGCGGGTGTCGCTGGCGTTGCAGCCCGTCGCCACCGCCCTGTTCGCCAGTTCGCCCTTTATCGACGGCAAGCCGTCGGGCCTGCTGTCGGCCCGCGCCGCCGTCTGGACCGACACTGATCCGTACCGCACCGGCACCTTGCCTTTCGCCTTCGAGGACGGCATGGGGTTCGAGCGTTACGTCGACTGGATGCTGGACGTGCCCATGTACTTCGTCTACCGCGACGGCAAGTATATCGACGCCGCCGGCCAAAGCTTCCGCGACTTCCTGGTGGGCAAGCTGCCGGCCCTGCCCGGCGAACTGCCCACCGAGGGCGACTGGGCCGATCACCTGACCACCGCCTTCCCCGAGGTCCGGCTGAAGAAGTTCCTGGAGATGCGCGGCGCCGATGGCGGCCCCTGGCGGCGGCTCTGCGCCCTGCCGGCGCTATGGACCGGCCTGCTTTACGACGACATCGCCCTGGACGGAGCCTGGCAGCTGGTCAAGGACTGGACCGCCGAGGAGCGCGAGACCCTGCGCCGGGACGTCCCGGCCCAGGCGCTGTCGGCCACCATCCGCGGCCGTTCGGTGCGCGATCTGGCGGTCGAAGTGCTGGAACTGGCCTCCGGCGGCCTGAAACGGCGCAACCGCCTGAACGATTCCGGCCGTGACGAGAGCATCTATCTCGACACGCTGGAGGCCATCGCCAAGTCCGGCCGCACCCCGGCCCACGACATGCTCGACGCATTCAACGGCCGCTGGCAAGGCAGCGTCGATCCGATCTTCCGTGAATACGCGTACTGACGCCAACGGTCGAAACTTTCGGCCGTTGGCATAAGTGAGGTTCCAGGGTCAATCGACATTCAAGTGGACAGGACGGGAAATGGGCCACAGATTCCCGCTGCGCGGGACACAGATGGAAATATTATCAATTCGTCTGTGTTCACCTGTGACTGAAATCTCTGTCTGAAAGACGGTCTGGACCGAAATCAGCCGAATTCCCTGAATAGCCGATACAACTTAGCGATCCTTGCGGTCGCGCCTGTCCTCGCGCATCTCACGCCTGTCCTCACGCATCTCGCGCTTGTCTTCGCGCATCTCGCGCTTGTCCTCGCGCAGGTCCTTGCGGTCCTTGGCGATCGCGTCCTTGTCGCCGGACTTCATGTCCTTGCGCAGTTGGTTGCGGTCCTGCATGGCCTCGCGGCGGTCCTGACCGATGTCGCGCTGATCCTTGCGGATCTCCTGGCGGTCGCGGCGCATTTCGCCCCGCTCCTGCGCCGAGGCCGGCGCCGTCAGGAAAACCGGCAGGGCGGCAAGCAGGGCGGCAATGATGATCTTTTTCATGACGGGCACTCCCCAAGGATTCGACGATGAGTATCACACCATCCCATTACGGCGAAATTCGGGCGGGTAATTCAACGATAAAACGGGCGCCGCCCTCGGCCCGATTCTCGGCCCGCAGGATGCCGCCATGGGCGTCGATGATCTGTTTCGAGATGGACAGGCCCAGGCCGGAATGGGTGCCGAACTTCTCGCCCTCCGGCCGTTCGGAGTAAAAACGCTCGAAGATGGCCTCCAGCTTGTTGGCGGGAATGCCGGGGCCGTCGTCTTGGACCACCACATGGATCGCGCCATCCTCGGCCCGGCCCGCCCGCAAGACAATAGCGCCGCCGGGAGGACTGAACGAGATGGCGTTGGCGATCAGATTGCGCAGCACCTGGACCAGCCGCGATTCCAGGCCCTGCACCACCAGCGGGTCGCCCCCCGGCCGCTCCAGGGTAAAGGTCACGTCCTGCCCGGTGGTGGTGGTGGCGCGATAGACCTCGACCAGAGTCTCCAAGATGGCGGCCAGGGCCACCGGGGCGGTTTCAACGCGCGACATCTCGGCATCGACGCGCGACGCGTCCGAAATGTCGCTGATCAGCCGGTTCAGCCGCCCCACATCGTCAAGGATGATCGCCATCAGCTTGCGTTGCTGGTCGGGATTGTCGATATGGACCGCCGTCTCCACCGCCGAGCGCAAGGATGTCAGCGGATTTTTGATCTCGTGCGAGACGTCGGCGGCAAAAGCCTCGATGGCGTCCATGCGCCGCCACATGGACTCGGTCATGTCTTTCAGCGCCAGCGACAGCTCGCCGATCTCGTCCTTGCGCGCCGACAGGTCGGGGATGGAGTGGGTCCGGCCATGGCCGTGACGGACCCGCTCGGCCGCCAGAGCCAACCGGCGAATCGGCCGGGCGATGGTGCCGGCCATGTAAAGCGACAGGCCAAAGGTGATGGCCAGCGACAGGGCGAAGGCTTCCAGGATGGCGACCCGGACCTGGAACAGCGAGCGGGCGATATTGGCGCCATCGGCGGTGATCAGCAGCGCCCCCACCACCTGCTTGTAATGCTGCACCGGCACCGCCACCGACAAGACCAGCGCGCCGCTTTTGCGGACCCGCACCGCCCAGCCCAGCCGGCCGCCCATGGCGCTCATCACCTCGGCATAGTCGTTGGCGCGGGGGTGGGAGCGATCCACGTAAAGCGGCAGCGATTCGTCGGCGGGAATCCAGCGGGTCAAACGCTCCCACACCAGCCGCAGCCGATCGGTCCAATGGGGAATGCGCGGCGCCGGCAATTCCTCGATATGGACCATGCCGTTGGAACCCTGGCGGACGCGCGAATCGGCGGCCAGTTCCCCCACCGGACCAAACAGCCGGGCGCGCAGCTTGGCGGGCTCGGCCAACCGCCGGATCATCTGCTGCGCCGTATCGTGATTGATTTCGAGCTGGCCGCGCTCTTCCTCGATCACCGCGCTTTCGCCGATGGCCGCCGCCATCATCTGGGCCTGGGTTCCCAGCCCCTCCAGCTCGGTACGGATCAGTCCCTGCTTGTAGTGGTCGAGATAGAGCAACCCCACCACCAGCACCACCGGCGCCAGCAGATTGACCGCCAGGATCCGCCGGGTCAGCGGCGAGGCCAGCGGCCGCCAGCGCGGCAATTTCCGCTTCGCCACGTCATTCGTCACTATAGCGATACCCGACCCCGTACAGGGTTTCGATGTTGCTGAAGCCCTCGTCCACATCGCGGAATTTCTTGCGCAGGCGCTTGATGTGGCTGTCGATGGTGCGGTCGTCCACATAGATGGACTCGCCATAGGCGGCATCGATCAGCTGATCGCGGTTCTTCACATGGCCGGGACGCAGGACCAGCGCCTTCAGCAACAGGAACTCGGTGACGGTAAGGTCGACCTTGGCGGCTTTCCAGGTGCAGACATGCCGGCCCGGATCCAGCACCAGCTGACCGCGCACCATGACGTCGCCGCCCTCGCCGCCGCCGCCGCCGGCATTGATCTCCAACCGGCGGATCAGGGCGCGGATGCGCTCGATCAGCAGCTTTTGCGAAAACGGCTTCTTGATGTAGTCGTCGGCCCCCATGCGCAGGCCGAGCAATTCGTCGATCTCGTCATCCTTGGAGGTCAGGAAGATCACCGGAATGGCCGAGGTCTTGCGCAGGCGTTGCAACAGCTCCATCCCATCCATGCGCGGCATCTTGATGTCGAGCACGGCGATATCGGCGGGCTGGCTGGTCAGGCCGCGCAGCGCCTCGGCTCCGTCGGTATAGGTGCGGACCTTGAAGCCCTCGGCCTCCAGCGCCATCGACACCGAAGTCAGGATATTGCGGTCGTCATCGACCAGCGCGATGGTGTGGGTCACGTAAAAACCTCCGTCGAGATGCGAAACCTAACCTAACATCGGCGAGCCAATAAATTGACTCGCTTCATTGTCCCTCGGTCCGCGCGAACGCCGTTCGCTTGGCTTTCGCGCCATGTGGCGCGCCGGGCCTTGCCCGCAACTCCGAGACAATGAACGATTTCATCGGCTCGTCGGTATAACACCTCGCGAATGGTTTGCATCTCAATCGTGGCGAAATTATAGTGGCCGCGATGGTTCCTGGGGCTTTCAACGGCCTTGGGTGAAAAGGGAACGTGGTGAGGCGCCCGAAAAGGGGCCGATTCCGCGGCTGCCCCCGCAACTGTAAGCGGAGAGGGTTCGGCCTTCGAGACGCCACTGGTCGGAAGATCGACTGGGAAGGCTATGCCGAACCTCATGACCCGCGAGTCAGGAGACCTGCCATCACGAGAGTCGTTGCGAGCCTGTTCGGCCGGGGTGTGCTGGTGGGTTTTGGATTTCCGTTTCGCAACGACGCGTCTCTCGACAAGCGGAGTCTATCGACCCAATGCATATCATGGAAGGATTCCTCCCGGCCGGGCACGCCCTGGCCTGGACAGTCGTCTCCGCCCCCTTCGTGGTGGCGGGGGCCAGACGCCTCCGGCGCATCGTCGCCGAACGGCCCGAGGCCCGCCTGCAACTGGCCGCCGCCGGCGGCTTCACCTTCGTGCTGTCGGCCCTAAAGCTGCCCAGCGTCACCGGGTCGTGCTCGCACCCCACCGGCACCAGTCTGGGAGCCATGATGTTCGGCCCGCCGGTCATGGCGGTGATGGGTGCCATGGTGCTGCTGTTCCAGGCGTTGCTGCTGGCCCATGGCGGGCTGACCACCCTGGGGGCCAACATATTCTCCATGGCCATCGCCGGCCCCTGGGTGGCCTGGGCGGTGTGGCGGGTGGCGGAAAGGCTGGGACTGCCCATGGCGGTCGGCATCTTCGCCTCGGCGCTGCTGGGCGACCTCGCCACCTATGTGGTGACCTCGGCGCAGCTGGCCCTGGCCTTTCCCGACGCGGCGTCCGGCTTCGGCGGCGCCTTCGTCAAGTTCGCCGGTATCTTCGCCGTGACCCAGGCGCCGCTGGCGGTGGCCGAGGGTCTGGTCACCATCGTGGTGGTCAACGCCCTGGCCGCCCGTGGCCAGCTTCGCATCGTGGGGGCCAAGACATGACCGCGCGCGTGAACGCCCTGCTGCTGGGACTGGCGGCGCTGATCCTGGCGGTACCGCTGGTTCTCAACCCCACGGCCCCGTTCGGCGGCACCGACGACGCCGCCAGCGAAGTGGTGACCGCCTCCAACCCCGACTACCGGAAATGGACCGGCCCCCTGTGGCAGCCGCCCGGCAAGGAGCTGGAGGGCACCCTGTTCGCCTTGCAGGCCGCCTTCGGGGCCGGGATTTTGGGCTATGTCATCGGCCGCAGCCGAGGCCGCCCGGATCAATGAGCCTGACCATCGACCGCCTCGCCCAGGCGAGCCCCTGGCGGAATCGGGCGCTGATCGAAAAAGCGGCGCTCGCCCTGGGCCTTCTGATTCTGGCGCTGGCGCTGCCGCCCTGGCCGGGGGCGGCGCTGGTGCTGGTCGCCGCCTGGGGCGCGGCCCTGATCGGCGCCCGGATCGGGCTGGCCGACTGGCTGCGGCTGAACGCCGCCCCGCTGGGCTTCGTGCTGACCGGCTCCGCGACCCTGCTGGTGGAGCTGGGACCGGACGGATTCGGCCTTGCCGCCGATCACGGAGCCAGGGCCGCATCGGTGGTGCTGCGGGCCTCGGCGGCGGCGGCCTGCCTGCTGCTGCTGGCGGTCACCACCCCCACCCCCGACATGATCCGGGGATTGCGCCGGCTGGGCCTGCCGGCCGAAATCGCCGAGGTGGCGCTGCTGACCTGGCGGTTCCTGTTCCTGCTGCTGGACGCCGCCGCCGCCATTCGCATCGCCCAGGAGTCGCGGCTGGGCTGGAGCAACGGACGACGCGCCATCCGCTCGCTGGGCCTGCTGATCGCCATGCTGCTGCCGCGCGCCATGGACCGCGCCCGTCGGCTGGAGATCGGACTGGCGGCCCGTGGCTTTAACGGCTCGCTGCCCATGTTGTCGCCGGCCCGGCCGGTCTCGGCGCCGGCGCTGACGCTGGTGCTGACCGCCGAGGCCGGCCTAGCCGGGGTCTGCCTGTGGTTCTAGAAGCCCGCGCCCTGTCCTACGCCTATCCCGGCGGCGTCATGGCGCTGGATGGGCTTTGCCTGACCGTCGGGCGCGGACGGCGGCTGGCGGTGCTCGGCCCCAACGGCGCCGGCAAGAGTACCTTGCTGCTGCACCTCAACGGCACCCTGAAGCCCCAGGACGGACAGGTGCTGCTGGACGGCGTCGCCGCAGCCTATTCCAGCGCCGGACTGGCCGGGTGGCGTCGCCGGGTCGGGCTGGTGCTGCAAGAACCCGACGACCAGCTGTTCGCCGCCACGGTGGCGGAGGATGTCTCGTTCGGGCCGCTCAATCTGGGCCTCGATCAGGCCGAGACCCGGATACGGGTGGCCGAGGCGCTGGCGGCCCTGGGCATCGCCGAACTGGCCGAGCGCGCCACCCATATGCTGTCCTTCGGCCAGAAAAAACGCGTCGCCATCGCCGGAGCCCTGGCCATGCGGCCCGAAGTGCTGCTGCTGGACGAACCGGTCGCCGGCCTCGACCACCAGGGAGCCAAGCGGCTGCTGGAAGCCCTGGGGCAGCTGTCCAAGGCCGGAACCACCCTGGTCTTCACCACCCACGACGTGGATCTGGCCTGGGCCTTCGCCGACGAGGTGGCGCTGTTCAACGGCGGCCGGGTGGCGCGGCACGGCCCCGCCGCCGAAGTGCTGGCCGACCGCGCCGCCCTGGCGACGTCCGGACTGGAACCGCCGCTGCTGCTGGAACTGGGATTCCGCACGCGGGAAGAGGCACTGGCCGGACATAACCGACAGCCACACGCATGAACCATGGGGCCTCGGCGGCCATGGGCCGAAGGGGAAGGACGGGTTTAGCAGTGGGCGGATGCCGTCATTGTCGATCTCGCCCGGCGCATGGGCCAAGCGAACCCCCATATGAAGAATCCACTGGAGTCTGAGGCCATCGTCCTGATCGACTTGCACTGGCATCCCTCGTGGCGGCAAAGGATACCATCTGATCTGCTACGGACTTTCCCTAAGATCCAGTTCATCGTCTCGACCCACCGCCCACAGGCCCTGACGACCACTCAGCCTGAAAACATCTTCATGGTCAGCAACGAGGCGGATGAGGTGAAGCTGTAGTCTACTCCAGGACCAACCTTGGGGGTTGAGCAATGACGGATACGGGAGAAGCCAGTGAGTTGTCCCGCTATCTAAGGCTGGTAGATACCGATCAGGGTGAGAGCGGGGATACGAAGGTACCGCGTCAGTGGCTGAAATCCATCTCACCCCGCGTTGACCGGCTGGCGGTAGTTACAGCCAGTCGCCGCCGGTCAGCGGGATCATCTGGCCGGTCATGAAACTGGACCAGCCCGACAGCAGCCAGATCATCAGGGCGGCGGCTTCGTCCACATGGCCGCCGCGCTTCAGCGGCACCAGGGCCGCGCGTTCGTCCATCTGCTCGGGCGTGCGATTGTGCCAGCGCTGGTGAAAGCCCGATTCGATGAAACCAAAGCGCAGGCCGTTGACCAGGATGGAATGGGCGGCCCCTTCGCGGGCCATGCCCTGGACCATGCATTCGGTGCCACGCTTGGCGACGGCGTAGGGGAACGAGGTGGCCGAGCCGCCGTGAATGGCCGATTCGGTGCCGGTCAGCAGCACGCGGCCGCCCGAGCCTTGGGCCTTCATCCGCTCCATGGCGGCGCGCGCCAGGAAAAACGGCTGATCCAGATTGATCTCCTGCTCGCGCCGCCACTGCGCCTCGGTGATGTCCTTCCAATGGCCGGTATGAAGGATGCAGCCCGACAGCACCACCAGGGCGTCGATGCCGCCGGCCTTGTGGGCGAACTCGTCCACCACGGCGCGGCAATCGGACTCTCCGGCAAAGGTCCTTTGCAACGGAATCAGGTTGGGGGCCGGCTCCAACGATTGGCTGGAGCCATGGGCGCCGATGACGCAGTCGCTGCCCTCGGCCAGCATGGCGACCAGGGCACGGCCCAGCCCCCCCGTGGCGCCGGTGATCAGGACGCGCATGCCGGCGGGTACCGCCGGCACCCAATCGGGGCGGAGGAATGGACTGTTCATGCATAGCACTCCTTGAGAAGGGCGGCGCCGCGCGCCACGTCGGCCAGGGGATCGGCCTCGGACAGCAGGCGCTGCTCGGACGAGACCCAGCCGTCATACCCGATCGCCCGCAGCCGGCGTCCCAACAGAGCATGATCCACCGTGCCGGTGCTGCCCGGCGGCACCAGACCGGGATCGTTGGCGTGGAAATGGTCGAGACGCCCCTTGACCGCGGCAAAGCTGTCCGGTCCGGTCTCGCCGTTTTCCATCAACGCCTTGGCGTCCAGTTGCAGGCCCAGGCCGGGATGGTTCACCTCCTCCGTCAGGGCCAGACACTCGGCGGCGGTGTTGAGGAAATCGCTGTCCCTCGGACCCAGCGGCTCGAAGCACAGCCTGGTGCCGTGGCCTTCCACGCGCGGCAACAGCTCGGACAAAAACCGCCGCGTCTCGGCGCGCGCTTCGTCCGCCGGCAGATCACCCCGCCTGCGGCCGCCGCCATAGATCAAGGTGCGCCCACCCAGATCGCGGCACAGCGCCGACAGCTCCACCATGAAATCGAGGGTCCGGGCACGCAGCTCCGGCGTCTTGAACAGGCCCAGTTCCGGACAGTCGAAGAACAGCGAATGCAGGCCCACCACCGTCAGGCCCGCCGCTTCGACGGTCCGGCGATAGGCTTCGACCCGCCCTGAATTCCAACCATCCCGCCAGACCCGGCTGGGGGCCACTTCAAGGCCGGTGAAGCCGAGGTCGGGCAGGGCGGCCAGCTCGCGCTGGTGGTCGAAGGCGGGCAGGGCGATGTTGGAAATGGCGAATGGCACGGGCAGGCCTCTGATGGCGGGATGTCGGTTCGGCATGGTAGGGAGCGAAGCGGCGGCTGTCACACATATTTCCCCCTAAAGACCCCCATTGACCCGCCGCGCGCTTTCAGACAGAAAGACATCATGAAAATCGTCGCCATGATTCCCGCCCGCATGGGCTCGTCGCGTTTCCCCGGCAAGCCGCTGGCCCCCATCCTGGGCCGGTCGATGATCGAGCACGTCACCCGGCGAACCGCCATGAGCAAGTCCCTGTGCGGCGTCTACGTCGCCACCTGCGATCAGGAGATCGCCGACGCGGTGGCGGGATTCGGCGGGACCGCCATCATGACCTCCGACCGGCATGAACGCGCCTCCGACCGCATCGCCGAGGCCATGGCCCAGGTCGAGGCCGATATCGTCGTCATGGTCCAGGGCGACGAGCCCATGGTCCATCCCGACATGATCGACGAGGCGGTGGCCCCCATGCTGGCCGATCCGTCCATCCGCTGCGTCAACCTGACGGCGCCCATCGAGACCGAGGAAGAGTTCCTCAGCCCCAACTCGATCAAGGTGGTGATGGACCTTAACGGCGACGCGCTCTATATGTCGCGGGAGCCCATTCCCACCCGCTTCAAGAACGACTTCGCCCGCATGCCGGTGTTCAAGCAGGTGTGCATCATGCCGTTCCGGCGCGAGGCGCTGACCCTGTTCACCCGACTGTCGCCGACGCCGCTGGAGATCACGGAGTCCATCGACATGAACCGCTTCCTCGAACACGGCGTGAAGGTGCGCATGGTCCCGACCCGCCATGCCAGCCAGGCAGTGGATACCCCCGAGGATCTGGAACGGGTGGCGCGCCTGATGGCCGACGATCCGCTGGCGTCGTTGTCCGGCCCGAAGACCTGAGACCGCCGGCGACATGCAGGAATCCTCGGTCGAGACCTCGGTCATCATCCGTTGCTTTAACGAGCAGAAGCATCTGCCCGCCCTGTTCGACGCCCTGGATCGCCAGACCTATCGGGATTTCGAGGTCATCGTCATCGATTCGGGCTCCTACGACCGCTCGCGCGATATCGCCCGCGACCGCGCCGACCGCCTGATTCAGATCGCCAAGCAGGATTTCACCTTCGGTTACTCGCTCAACACCGGCATCCGGGCCGGGCGCGGCCGTTTCATGGCCATCGCCTCGGCCCATACCATCCCGGTGGATCCCCACTGGCTGGGAGCCCTGGTGGAACCGCTGCGCGACGACGCGGTCGCCATGACCTATGGCCGCCAGATCGGGGCGGCCAGCTCCAAATTCGCCGAGGCCGAGGATTTCGAACGCATCTTCGGGCCGGCGCCGCGCCGCGAGGATCCCGCCCATTGGCGCGTCAATAACGCCAATTCCGCCATTCGCAAGGATCTGTGGGAGCAGCATCCCTTCGACGAGGAACTGCCCGGCCTGGAAGACATCGAATGGGCGCGCCATTGGATGGAGCATGGCCACGCGGTCCTGTACGAACCGAAGGCGATGCTGGTTCATATCCACGAGGAAACCTGGCCCCAGATCCGCCGCCGCTATTACCGCGAGGCGGTGGCATGGCGGCACATGAACATCAAGGGGCCGCGATCGGTCCCCGCCGAGCTGGCGCGCGAACTGGCCCATATGGCGGTCGATCTCGGCCGTGCCATCCGCCCGACCCACAGCCCGGTGGCGCGGCGGCTCGGCCTGGGCCAGCGTCTGCGCGAAATCCTCTATTACCGCTTTCACCGCAATGTCGGCGCCGTCAGGGGCCTGCTGGAGACTCACGCCATGGAAACCCGAGCCGAGCGACAGCACGCCTATTTCGACCGCCCGACCCAGGCGGTGGTCATCCACGGCCCCGGCAAGGCGGCGCTGGAAGCCATCGACCTGCCCGAGGTCAAACCCGGCGACGTGCTGATCCGGGTCGCCCATGTGGCGGTCTGCGCCACCGATCTGGAAATCCTGAACGGCACCCTCGGCTATTTCCACAACGGGCTGGGCAGCTATCCCATCGTGCCGGGCCACGAATTCTCCGGCGAGATCGTCGCCATCGGCCAGAACGTCACCACCGTCGCCGAGGGTGATCCGGTGGTGGTCGAGTGCATCCAGGGCTGCGGACTCTGCAAGGAATGTCTGGCCGACAACGCCATCGGCTGCGCCGAACGCACCGAGCTTGGAGTGTTGCGGCGCAACGGCGCCTATGCCGAGTTCATGGTGGCCCCCGCCCGCTTCGTCCACGCCATCCCCAAGGACGTGGCCCTGCGCCGGGCGGTTCTGGCCGAGCCGCTGGCCGTGGTGCTGAAGGGCCTGCGCCGGCTGGCCCCGGTGATGCGGGCCAACGGCCGCACCGATCAGCGATGCCTGGTCATCGGCGCCGGTCCCATCGGCCACATGGTCGCCAAGGTCCTGGCCCATCAGGGGCATACGGTCACGGTGTTCGACCGCAATTCCAAACGCCGCGTCCTGTTCGACGGCACCGCCATCACCGCCACCGACGATCTGAGCGCCGCCCTGGCCGAGCATAACGTGGTGGTCGAGGCCACCGGCGACCCGGAAGTGCTGGATCGGGCCCTGCACGGCTCGCCGGCCAATGCCGCCTTGCTGCTGCTGGGCCTGCCCTATGGTCAACGCGCCTTCTCGTTCGAGGCGGTGGCCGCCTATGATAAGTTTATCATCGGCTCGGTCGGCAGCACCAAGGATGATTTCGAGGCGGCGCTGAAGCTGATGGGGAACCTCGACCTTACCCCCTATTTCCAATGCGCCATGCCCCTGGCCCAATTCCGTCAGGCCTGGGACACGGCAAAGAGCGGAACGGTGCTGAAAGTGGTGCTGGACGTGGAAGCGTCCTGATTCCGGCCGCGCCCGGCCGAAAAAGGAAGACATGATAAGCCTGCTCGCCAAGTTACTCGCCCTGCCTTCCGGCGGCGTCAAGCTGAGAATGGCGGCGCTGCTGCCGGCCATGCTGGTCGCCAGCGTCCTGGAACTGGCCGGCTTTGGCCTGCTGGTCACCTTGCTCAACAGCCTGCTGGGCGCGGCTCCCGTCGCGGGCGGCGCGACCGGCTGGGCCTCGGGCCTGTTGCAGGCCATGAACGCCTGGACCTTCGCCATCGCCATCGTAATGTTCTTCGCCATCAAGAACATGGCCCTGCTGGCCATCGGCTATCTGACCAGCCGGGTCGCCAATGATGGTCTGTCCGAGTTTCTGTCCTCCTTGTACGCTCGCTATCTCGGCCAGCCTTATGTGGCGCATCTCGGCCGGAATTCCGCCGAGATGATCAATCACCTGTCCACCAGCGCCCCCATCGCCTTCGATTCCATCCGCCTGATGCTGGAACTCGTCATGGAGGTCTTGCTGTCGGTGGTCACCCTGGGCCTGCTGCTGTCGGTCAAGCCCGGACTGACCGTGATCAGCGCCGTCAGTCTGCTGACGGTCGGGCTGATCTTCCACAAGGTCAGCAGCCCGATCTTCCGGCGCTGGGGCGCCCAGGGCTATGGCCACGAGTTGGAAGCCCTGACGGTGGCCAAGGAAAGCCTCGCCGCCATCAAGGAGGTGCTGGTCAGCGGATCACAGGATCATTTCGTCCACCGTTTCCGCGCCGAGGTTCACGCCCGCGGCCGGCTGCAAAGCCTCGCCAGCCTCAATCTCAGTACCGCCCGCCTCTTTGTCGAGACCCTGATGGTGGTCGGCATCGGCGGCTTGGTGATCTGGGCGCGCGAGACCGGCCAGCCGACCGTCGAGACCGCCTCCATCGTCAGCATGTTCGGAATCGCTGCCATGCGGCTGATGCCGTCGGCCAGCCGCATCTTGTCCTCCCTGGCGGAACTGCGGCGGCGCACCACCGTCATCGAGAAGCTGCATGCGGAGCTGCACCGTCCGGTTCAGGCAGACCCCGCCCCGCCCGCCGCCGCCGCCGACGGGGCAGAGGCCGCCATCTGCCTGGATGACGTGCACTACCGCTATCCCGGCAGCAGTGCCGACACCCTGACGGGTATTTCGGTGAGCATCGCCCATGGTCAGGCGGTGGGGCTGGTGGGATCCTCGGGCGCGGGCAAATCGACCCTGGTCGACGTCATCCTGGGCCTGCTGACCGCCACCGCCGGCCGCGTCCTGGTCAACGGGCAGCCGGCCCGCCATCCCGCCATGGCCCTGGGCGTCGGCTATGTTCCCCAGCATGTGGCGGTGCTGGACGATTCCATTCGCCGCAACGTCGCCTTCGGCCTCGATGACCATGTCATCGACGAGCCGGCGGTGTGGCGGGCCTTGGGCCAGGCCCAGTTGGAAGAGGTGGTGCGGGCCATGCCCGATGGCCTCGACTCCCGCCTGGGCGAGCGCGGTGCGCGGCTGTCGGGCGGCCAGCGTCAGCGCATCGGCATCGCCCGCGCCCTGTACGGCGACCCGGCCATCCTCATTCTCGATGAGGCGACCTCGGCCCTGGACAGCGAGACCGAACAGGCGGTGGTCGGCGCCATCGATTCCCTACGCGGCTCCAAGACGCTGGTGATCATCGCCCACCGGCTCAGTACGGTGCGCCATTGCGACCGCCTGCTGTTTCTGGCCGATGGCGCGGTCGCCGACAGCGGCACCTTCGCCGAGCTGGAGTTGCGGGTGCCGCTTTTTCGCGCCATGGTCGAAAAGTCCATGCTGACGCCGGCCGGGGACGCCCGGAAATAGCGGTCGCGCTTGACGATCCCTTAATCACGCCCAAGATATAATACTGGAAGGGTGCCGATGGTCGGACCCTTCGACACCGTACTCGCTCATCCGAGGAGGACGTCGGTTATGTCCCGCTTATCCGCTTTCAACAGTCCGTTGCTGCTGGGCTTCGATCACTTCGAACGGGTGCTCGACCGCATCTCGAAGACCTCGGCCGAGGGCTATCCCCCCTACAATATCGAGCAGACCGGAGAAAGCGGGTTGCGGATCACCCTGGCGGTGGCCGGGTTCTCCATGGACGACCTGACGGTGGCGCTGGAAGACAACCAGCTGGTCATCCGCGGTCGCCAGAACGAGGACGAGGCCGGCCGCGTCTTCATCCATCGCGGCATCGCCGCGCGGCAGTTCCAGCGCGCTTTCGTGCTGGCCGAGGGGATCGAGGTCAAAGGTGCGGCGCTCGACAACGGCTTGCTGCATGTGGACCTGATCCGCGAACTGCCCGAGCCCCGAATCCGCAGCATTCCCATTCAAGGCAGCGCACGTCCCCATACTCCGGCCCAGACCATCACGGTCGCAGCCGACGACGCCGATGGTTCCGCACAGTCCCGGGCCAGAACCGGCCAGAAAAGGGAGGTCTGATATGAAAAGCACAGACGACAAGACCATCGCCACCATCCCCGAAGGGATCATGAGCGTATCCGATCTGGCGACCTGGGGCGTTCCCATCGTCGCCTATGTCCGGCACAAGGGTGCGACGGGCGAAGGCAGTTGGGCCATTCACGCCGCCGACGGCACCCAGATCGGCGAAGCCCCCGACCGCGCCACCGCCTTCGCCGCCGTACGACAGCACGACCTGGAGCCGTTGAGCGTTCACTGAGGCTTGCAGGCCAACCGCGGCTTCCCTTCCCTCCCGCCTACGGGTGGGAGAAGGGTTACGCCGCGCGGCTGGCGGGGGATTCGGTCAGCAGGGCGTAAAGGGCTTCCGAATTATCGGTGCCGCGCAGCTTTTCGCAGACGCTTTTATCGCGCAGCAGGCGGGAGACGCGGGCCAAGGCCTTCAGATGGTCGGCGCCGGCCGATTCAGGGGCCAGCAGCAGGAAGATCAGGTCGACCGGCTGCTCGTCGATGGACTCGAAGTGGATCGGGCGCTCCAACCGGGCAAACAGGCCGTAGAGGCGGTCCAGGCTGGCCAGCTTGCCGTGGGGAATGGCGATGCCGTTACCGACGCCGGTGGTGCCCAGGCGCTCGCGCTCCAGCAGTACATCGAAAATGGCCCGCTCGTGCAGGCCAGTGATCTCGGCCGCGCGTCGCGCCAGGTCCTGCAACGCCTGCTTCTTCGAGGTGGCGCGCAGATTCGGAATGACGGCCGCGGGGCTAATCAGGTCGGTGATTTCCATCAATCCACCATAGCTTGCGGACACGTTAGGGTCCGCGGGTTCCCTTACCTTATCCGGGGCAAGACGACGTTGTTCCGTCATCCCCGCCGGTGTCGGGGAAGGGCCGGAAAATAGGTCCACCCCGCTCCCAAGTCAAGCTTGACGAGAGTCGCGGTTGTTATCGTGTCCCTCAATCGCCGGACCTCGCCGGCTTACATCCCCAGCGACTTTTCCCGTCGCCTTTGAACCGACGACGCGATGTTCATGGCTTCCCTATACTTTGCCACCGTTCGCCGTGCGATGTCGATGCCATCGGCTTTGAGCGCCACCACGATCTGATCGTCGGACAGCACGGCTTTGCCCTCGGCATCGATCATGGCCTTGATGCGATGACGCACCGATTCGGCGGAATGGGCGTCGCCGCCATCGGCCGAATTGATGGATTGGGTGAAGAAATACTTCAACTCGTAGATCCCGCGCGGCGTGGCGATGTACTTGTTCGAGGTGACCCGGCTGACCGTGCTTTCATGCATGGAAATGACGGTGGCGATGTCGCGCAGCACCAGCGGCCGCAGATGCTGCACCCCCAGGCGAAAGAAGGCGTCTTGCTGGCGGACCAGCTCGGTTGCCACCTTCAAGATGGTGGTGGCGCGCTGGTGCAGCGACTTGACCAGCCAATTGGCCGACTGGAACCGCTCGCTGATATAGGTCTTGTCGTCCTTGCTGCGCGCTCCGGCGGCGACCTTGGAATAATAGCGGGCATTGACCAGGACACGCGGCAGAGTGTCGGAATTCAGCTCCACCAGCCAGCTGCCGTCCTGGGCGCGGCGCATCAGCACATCGGGGGTGATGGGCTGGGCGATCACATGGTCAAAGCGCAGCGCCGGCTTCGGGTCCAGCGCCTTGATTTCACCGATCATGTCGGCAAGATCCTCGGCATCGACGCCACAGACCCGCATCAGGCCGGGCAGGTCGCGCTTGGCCAGCATCTCCAGATGATCCAGCATGGCCTGCATGGCGGGGTCAAGCCGGTTGCGCTCGGCCAGTTGCAGCCCCAGGCATTCGCGGAGCGTGCGAGCGAACACGCCCACCGGGTCAAAGCTCTGGACTTTCTTCAGCACTCGCTCGACCCGCTCGACCGGGCAGGCCAGCCGCTCGGCCAGTTCGGCGAGGTCGCCGATCAGATAGCCGGATTCGTCCAGCATCTCGATCAGGTGCAAGGCGATCAGGCGGTCGGCGGGATCGGTCACATCGACATTCAGCTGGGCGACCAGATGATCGCGCAACGAGATGTCGTCGGCCGCCATCTGCTCCAGGCTGGATTCCCCATCCTCAAAATTATGGCTGCCGCCGCTTTTGCTCGACCATTGGCCGAATGCCTCGCCATCAATGCCGTCGGCGGCGCTGTCGTTGTTGAAGGTGTTGTCGTAATCGACGTCAAGGCCGTCCTCGGCCGACCCGGCGGTCATGCCGTCCAGCATGGGCGTCTCGGGCGGGGCGGAGTCCAGCACCGGCAGGTCGGTGGCGTCGGCCTTGGGCTCGGTCCGTTCGACGGCGCGATCGGCCTCTTCGCGCTCCAGCAGCGGATTGCGTTCCAGCTCCTGGTCGATAAAGGTGGCCAGCTCGAAGTTGGACAGCTGCAACAGCTTGATCGCCTGCTGAAGCTGCGGCGTCATGACCAGGGATTGGGTCTGGCGAATATCCAGCCGGGGACCGATTGCCATGGCGGATACTTTTACAGGCTGAACCGTTCGCCGAGATACACCCGCCGCACCCCTTCATGGGCGACGATCTCGGCCGGGCGGCCCTCCATCAGGACGGCGCCGTCGTGCAAGATATAGGCGCGGTCGATGATCTCCAGGGTCTCGCGAACATTGTGGTCGGTGATCAGGACGCCGATGCCGCGATCCTTCAGATGCGCCACCAGATCGCGGATGTCGGATACCGCGATGGGATCGATGCCGGCCAGCGGCTCGTCCAGCAAGATGAAATGGGGGCGCGAGGCCAGGGCGCGGGCGATCTCGACCCGCCGGCGCTCGCCGCCCGACAGCGCCATGGCCGGAGCGCGGCGCAGATGGCTGATGGAAAACTCGGCCAACAGGCTTTCCAGATCGTGCTCGCGGCGCTCGCGGTCGGGCTCGACCACTTCCAGCACCGCCATGATGTTACCCTCGACCGACAGGCCGCGAAAGATCGATGCTTCCTGGGGCAGGTAGCCGATGCCAAGGCGGGCGCGGCGATACATGGGCAGGGCAGTGATCTCGTTGCCGTCCAGCAGGATTTCGCCGTCATCGGGATTGATCAGGCCGGTGATGCAGTAAAAACAGGTGGTCTTGCCGGCGCCGTTGGGACCAAGCAGCCCCACCGCCTCGCCCCGCTGCACCGAGATGGAAACGCCGCGCAGCACCGGGCGCTTCTTGAAGCGCTTGCCGATATTGCGGGCGACAAGGCCGGGATTGTCGGCGACCAGACGCGGCGTGGGCCGAGCGGGATCGGCGGCCGGCGATGGTGCGAGGGTCACAGGCTTCATCTTTCCCTATCCGTCTTGGCGCCGGGCACATTGCCCGTAAAGCTGGCCCGGCCTTTTTCACCGGGATCGCTCTTCTCGCCCTTTTTCTGGGGAATGAAGAGACCCTGCACCCGTTTGCCGGTGTCCTCGCCGCCGGGAGCGTTGGCGAAGAGTTTGCTGACCCCGGTGTTCAGATTGACGTGAGCCCAGCCGCCGTCAAGCTGGTTGACGCCGTCGCGGACGATCTTAACCGAACCCGAGACGGTGGCGATACCGGTTTCAACGTTGTAGTCGCCGCGGTCGCCGGTGAGCTTCTCGGTGGCGGTGGTCAGCACCACATGACCGTAGGCGTCGGCCCGCTGCAACTCCAGGCCGCCATCGCCGCCGGTCTTGGCCGGGGATTTGGCGGGAGCCGGCTTGGCCCCCTTGGCCTGGGGGGCGGTCTTGTCCTTGAAATGAGCGGTCAGGACGTCGCCCTTCAGGGTCTTGGTCTCCTGCGTGGCGACGGCGTCGCCACGCAGCACCGCCATGCGCTTGAGTTCCCAGTATTCCAGCGATTCGGTGGCCTGGAAGCTGTCGGTGGGAGTCACCAGCTTGGCGGGGGCTCCCTTCAGTACGAACACCGCCTTGTCCAGGTCATAGATCGCCTTGGCGCCGGTGGCGGTATCGTTGGGCGAGCGGATCACCACATTGCCATCGGCGTCCAGCCGCCAGATCTCGTCACCCTTGGCGCCCTTGCGGTAATGAGCGGTCAGCACATCGGCGTCGATGGTCATGGTGCCACGAACGGCATGGGCATTGCCGCGCGCGATCACCCGCAACTCCTCGGAATGCCATTCGATGCCGTTGTCGGAATAGACCTGGATCTGCTGGTCTCCCGACTGGCTCATCTCGAAGCCCTGGGCGGCGGCGCTGCCGGCCGATCCCAGCAGTCCCAGCAGCGTGAAAAGCAGGCCCGGCAGTGTGATCGGCTTCATCGGCGTTTGGCTCCCTGGCCCTGGCCCTTGGGCGATGCTCCCCGCAATGTCAGGTGAGCCTTGCCGGTGAAGGTGATGTCGTGCCCCTTGCCCGACAGCTCGAAGCCGGCGGCTTCGATGCGTCCTTGCGGACCATGGCCCTCGACCGGCTCGACGCCACGGGCGGAATTGCGGCTCAGGTCGATGGTGGCGGTGGGGGTGTGGATCTCGTAGCCCGCGTCGTGGAACAGATTGACTCCGCCCGACAGGTCGAGGGTCTTGCTTGTCTGGTGATAGATGCCGGCGGCGGCGTCAACCACGATATTGGCGCCCGAGGTGGACGTGAAATCGGCCTTGGGGGCCTGAAGGTGAATCAGGTCGCGGTTCCCCGGAATTTGAATCGCCTGATCCGAGGTCACCGCGAACGGCCGGTTGGATTCGTCCAGGCCGAAATAGCGCGCGTTCTGCATGGCCAGCGACTCGACCTCCTTGGACGGCAATTTGGCGAAGCTGATCTGGAACCGCTTGTCTTCCAGCGACAGTTTAGGCCAGATCACCACCAGTCCCAGCAACAGCGCCGCCAAACTGGGCAACAGCACCTTCATGACGCCGACGAAGCGGGAATAGCGCGCGAACGGCCCGGTCAACGGCGCATGCAGCCGCCGCTTGGTCGGCGCGACCCCGTCCGCTTCGGCCCGCAGCGTCATGATCTCAGGCCACTCCCGCCCGCAGACAATCATGGACGTGCAGCGCCCCCACCGGGCGGCCATCGCTTCCGACCACGAACAGGCTGGTGATCGCCTTGGTGTTCATGATCCGGAGCGCCTCGGCCGCCAGCAGATTGGGGGGAATCGTCTTTGGCCCCCGCGTCATGGCGTCGGCGGCCGACAGGGTCAGCAGGTCGGGACGCATGTGGCGGCGCAGGTCGCCATCGGTGACGATGCCGGCCAGGGTGCCGTCGGCTGCGACGACGCCGGCGCAACCCAGGCTGCGGGCGGTCATCACCAGCAGAACCTCGGCCATGGAGGCGTCCAGGGCCACCAGCGGCAGTTGATCGGCGCCATGCATGATGTCGGCCACCTTGAGCAGGCGCTGGCCCAGCTTGCCGCCGGGGTGAAACACCTTGAAATCGGCGGCGGTAAAGCCCTTGCGCTCCAGCAGGGTCACCGCCAGGGCGTCGCCCAGGGCCAGCATCATGGTGGTCGAGGTGGTCGGCGCCAGCCCCATGGGACAGGCCTCGGGAATGGGCGGCAGCACCAGCGCCACGTCGGCGGTGGTGGCCAGCGTGCTGCCGGCCCGCGCCGTGATGCCGATCAGCGGAATGTCGAAGCGGCGCGTATAGGCCAGGATATCGCCCAATTCCGGGGTCTCGCCCGAATTGGACAGCGCCACCACCGCGTCATCGGCGGTCACCATGCCGAGATCGCCATGGCTGGCCTCGGCCGGATGGATGTAAAAGGCGGTGCGGCCGGTCGACGCCATGGTGGCGGCGATCTTGCGGGCCACATGGCCGCTTTTGCCCATGCCGGTGACGACGACGCGCCCCTTGGCGGTCTCCAGCAGCCTGATCGCCGCAAGGAACTCGGCCCCCAGGCTCGCGGCAAGCGCTTCCAGCCCCTCGGCCTCGGTGGCAAGCACCCGGCGGGCGGTGGCGATATCGTCGGCGGCTGAGGTCATGGGCGGTCCGGTGCTTGATCCTTGACCCCGCCCAAGCGGCGGGGTTCCTAACTATACGAAACCTGGATTGGACGGAAAGGCAAAAGGACACCTTGTGGTCCGTTTCCTGCATAAATAGCGGGAAAGTGAATTCCCGCCTTCCGAAACTGAACTGCGGGGTTTAGTTTTCCGGGTCAAGCGGAGGAACCATGTCCAGATCCCACCCAACTCCAAAGCCATCGGCCAAGCGCGAGACCATCCTGGACGCCGCCCAGACGGCCTTCCTGGAGGTGGGATACGCCGCGACCAGCATGGATGGCGTCGCCGCCCGCGCCACGGTGTCCAAGGCCACCATCTACGCCCATTTCGAAAGCAAGGATCTGCTGTTCGCGGCGGTGATCCGCCGCCGGTGCGACCGCAGCGACGCCTTTGCCCCGCTGGCGGACAAGGCCGACGCCCGTTCCACCTTGCGTCTGGTCGGCCGCCGCCTGCTGGATCTGCTGCTCCAGCCCGACACCCTGGCCATGTACCGGGTGGTGGTGGCCGAATCGGCGCGCCAGCCCGATCTGGCCAGGGCGTTCTACGAGTCGGGGCCGGGGGCGGGCAAGGCCCAGATCGCCGCGGTCATCGCCGAACTGATCCAGCGGGGAGAGCTGGCGGGGGTCGAGCCCTGGCAAGCCGCCGATCTCTTTGTCGGCATGCTGCGCACCGACCTGTTCATGCGAACCATGCTGGGCCTGCCCCAGCCCGAAGGCCGCACCATCGAGGCGGCGGTCGAGGCGGCGGTCGAGACCATGGTCCGGGCGTTCGGAAGGTAGCTGAATGTTGATCGGGCAGACGAGAATGGAACCGAATTCTGGACTGCTCGTGACCTTGCTCTGTTGCTAACGTATTCAGATTACAGGAATTTTTCAAATACCCTTGAAAAGGCAAAAAGCGCCTGCACGAACAGCGTGCCAGAAGCTTTCGGATCATTTCGTTGGCGTCACCGATATGATCGGAATTGGAAAAGGGGCTGAACGTGAGTTCGCCTAACGCGATATGCCCGCTACCTGATCGCGCAGAATGGGGAGCCGCGAAAGAAGGGGGTTACGAACCCCATCAAGAAACTCAAACAACCCCTTTCCCTACTCCGCCGGCGGGCGCTGCCTCAGGCGGAATGGGTGGAGCGGGTAAACTCCCAGGATGCGGACTTCGTGGCTGAAAAAGTCCAGTTCCTCCAACGCCTGGCGCAGATTGCGGCTGGCGGGGTGGCCTTCCACGTCGGCGAAGAACTGGGTGGCGGCGAACTCGCCGCCGACCATGTAGCTTTCCAGCCGGGTCATGTTGACGCCGTTGGTGGCGAACCCGCCCAGCGCCTTGTACAACGCCGCCGCCACGTTACGCACCCGGAACACGAAGGTGGTGATGCAGGGCTGGTTGGGGTTGGGCTCGACCGCTTCGCGCGCCATCACCACGAAGCGGGTGGTGTTGTGCTCGGCATCCTCGATATTGGCCTTCAGCGAAACCAGACCATAGGCCTCGGCCGCCAATTCGGAAGCGATGGCGGCGATGGTGGGGTCCTTGCGCTCGGCGATCTCGGCGGCGGCTCCGGCGGTGTCGGCGCCGACGATCACCTTCAGGCCGAGTTCACGGATCAGGTTGCGGCACTGGCCCAGGGCGTGGACATGGCTCTTGACCGATGTGATGGAGGAGAGCGATGCGCCCGGCACCGCCAGCAGGTGATGGCTGATGCGCTCGAAATGCTCGCCGATGATGTGCAGGCCGGCATAGGGCATCAGGTGATGGACATCGGCCACCCGTCCCGCCACCGAATTGTCGATGGGGATCATGGCGTAGCGGGCGCGGCCCTCGCGCACGGCGGCGAAGGTGTCCTCGAAGGTGGCGCAGGGCAGCGGGACCATGGCCGGATAGGCGTTGCGGCAGGCCAAGTGGGAATAAGCGCCGGGCTCGCCCTGAAAGGCGATGGCCCGCACGGGGTCCGGGGCTGTGCCGGAATCGAGGATATTGGTCATGGCGGAAAATCACCGTTCAGCGCAGCAGGGTGCGCGCCCGTTCAAGGTCGGCGGGAGTATCGACACCGAGCGGAACCGTGTCAACCAGAGCGGCGTCGATGCGCATGCCGTTCTCCAGGGCGCGCAGCTGTTCCAGCTTTTCGCGGCGCTCCAGCACGCCCATCGGCAGGGAGACGAAGCGGGCCAAGGCGGCGCGCGTATAGGCGTAAAGGCCGATATGGTGGTAGTGTGGCCCCTCGTTGGCCGGCACGGTGGCCCGGCTGAAATACAGCGCCCGGCCGACGCCGGCGCCCGGAGCCAACGAGACCACCGCCTTGACCACGTTGGGGTTGGCGCGTTCCTCCTCGACCCGGATTTCGGTGATCAGGGTGGCGATATCGACCTCGGGAGTCTCCAGCGGCGCAAACACGGCGCGGATGACATCCGGGTCCAGAGTCGGCAAGTCGCCCTGGATATTGACGATGGCGTCGAAATCGCCGCCGGGATCAATCTTGCGCACGGCTTCCCACACCCGGTCCGAGCCGGATGGATGATCGGGATCGGTCATCACCGCATCGCCGCCATGGGCCTGAACGGCGTCAAACACCTCGGCCTCGGAACAGGCGACCACCACCGGTCCGATGCCGGCCTGCATGGCGCGGCGCCAGACATGCACGATCATGGGCTCGCCATGAATGTCGGCCAGCGGCTTGCCCGGCAGACGGGTGGCGTGCATGCGGGCGGGAATGACGATGATGGGATTCAGGACGGCCATGGGCTTCTCGATGGGAGAGTGAGGTTTCACCATATAGCGTCGCCAGCCAAAGCGAAATGCCCGAGCACGGGGGCACAAAGCGATTATCATACGTTCTTACCCTAATGCGGGAGTGGACAGGGTCCGCGCAAATCCGGCATACACCTTCAGTATTGGGGCGTTGTTGTCAAAAAGCGGGATTAACAGAGTCATGCGCGTCAACGAACCGATTACCGGCCACGAACTCGATCTGCTGGAAGGTATGGTCCTGGTTTCCAAGACCGACCTGGGTGGGCGGATCACTTTCGTCAATCAGGCTTTCCTGGATATCAGCGGCTATACCGAGGACGAGCTGATCGGCGCGCCACACAACATCGTGCGTCACCCCCATATGCCCCCGGTGGCCTTCGCCGACCTGTGGGCCACCATCCAGGCCGGCCGGCCGTGGGAAGGCATCGTCAAGAACCGCGCCAAGTCCGGCGACCATTACTGGGTCCGCGCCAACGCCACGCCCGAGCTGGAGAACGGCCAGATCACCGGCTATATCTCCATCCGCACCGCGCCGACCCGCGCCCAGATCGAAGCCGCCGAGAGTCTTTACGAACAGGTCCGCAACGGCACCGCCGCCAATATCAGGATTTCTGAAGGCCGCGTCATCGGCACCTCGCTCGGCGCCCGCCTGGGCCGCGCCACCCACAGCATCACCGGACGCCTGGCCGCCATCGTCGTCCTGCTGCTGGGGCTGGCCCTGACGGTGGCCTGGATCACCCTGGACGGCATGGCCGATTCCAACGAGGCGTTGCGCGGCGTCTATGAGGAACGGACGGTTCCCGCCGGTCAGATGGCCGACATCATCGACCGCATGCGCGAGAATCTATTGCTGACGCAGCAGATGCAGATCGATCTGAGCCCCGGCGGCGACGCCGCGGCGGTCGCGAGGCGGGTCATGCGCCTTCACGCCAATCGGGACCATATTTCGACGGTCTGGACCTCTTATCGGGCCGGAGTGCGGGGGAGCGAAGAGACCGAACTGGCCGACGACTTCCAGGCCAAGCGCAAGGCGTTCGTTGTCAACGGCCTGGAAGCCGCCATCGCCATGGCCGAGAAGGGGGACCTGGAGGCTCTGCGCCGCCATGGCGCCACGGTGCTTCCGTCGCTGTTCGCGGACGCCCACGAGGTGGAAAAGGATCTGCTGGTGTTGCAACTCCGCCTCGCCAGCGAGCAGTTCACCGAGGCCCATTCCGATTACGGCCACCATATGCGGTTGTCCCTGATCATTCTGGTGCTGGGCGGCGGCTTCAGCGCCTTAATGGCGATGCTGCTGATCCGTTATCTGCGGCAGCCCCTGATCCGGCAGGAGCGTCATTTCGACGCCATCGCGGGTGGTGATTTCAGCTACGAGATTCCCAGCGAGAGCGTGCGCGAGTTCCAACGCTCGAACGCCCAATTGCGCGCCATGAAGGCCAAGCTGGGCTATTCGGCGCAAGAACAGGTGGAAACCAATCTCCGGGCGCAGCAAAACCTGAAGCGCGAGATGCTGACCCTGACCGAGCTGCTGGAAGGCGAGGTCGACACCACCGTTTCCGAAATCTCCACCCAGGCCGAGCGGCTGAAGGAAGGGGCCGGCAAGCTGCTGGAGACCGCCGAGTCCCTGCGGACCCAGGCCCAGTCGGTGGCCAGCTCCATCGAGACCACCAGCGGCAATGTCCAGACCGTGGCCGGCGCCACCGAGGAGCTGGAAGCCTCATCGCGGGAAATCACCGCCCGCATCCAGCGCAGCTCCGAACATAGCGAGGAGGCGCGGCGCAAGGTCGACGCCGCCAGCGCCAGCGTCGGCAGCCTGACCGAGGCGACCTCGCGCATCGCCGACGTGGTGTCCCTGATCCAGGCCATCGCCGGCCAAACCCGCATGCTGGCCCTGAACGCCACCATCGAGGCGGCGCGGGCCGGTGAAAGCGGCAAGGGCTTCGCCGTGGTGGCCGGCGAGGTCAAGGGCCTTGCCGGCCAGACCGAGGACGCCATCGGCCAGGTCAACGCCCAGGCGCAGGAAATCGGGCGCACCACCCGGGACGCGGTCGCCACCGTCGAAGCGGTCGCCGCCTCCATCCGCGACATCGACGCCGTCGCCTCCCAGGTGGCGGCGTCGGCCGACGAGCAGCGCGCCGCCACCGCCGAAATCATGTCCAGTGCGGTTCAGGCCGCCGACCACACGCGCGAAGTGGCCGAAAACGCCGCATCGGTGCTGCTGGGCGCCGAATTGACCGGCTCGACCGCCCGCAAGGTCAGCGAGCTGTCATCGCTGGTCAGCCACGATATCGGCGCCTTGCAGCGGCGGCTCCACGTCATCTTGCGCACCTCCTATGGCGGCAATCGCCGCGCCGTCGACCGGATCCCGGTCTCGGTCCAATTCTCCGCCACCTTCGCCGGCCAGACCTTCAACGGCCATACCGGCGATCTGTCCACCATGGGGTCGCTGCTGGTGGTGGGCAATTCCCCCCAGTTGGAGGGCGAGACCGGAACCGTCACCTTCGACGGCGTCGGAACCTTCAACGCCAAGGCCATTCTGGCCAGCAAGCTTGGCATTCAATGCCAGTTCATCAAGCCGAGCAAGGCCGAGCGCAAGGTGCTGGCCGAGGCCATCGAACGCGCCCAGACCCTGGACACGCCCATGATTCAAGCCTGCCAGAAGGTCGCCGCCGATGTTTCCGAGGCGTTCGAACGTGCCATCCGCGAGGGCAAGATCTCGCTGGCCGATCTGCTCGACAGCGACTACGCCCTGATCGCCGATACCGATCCGTTGCAGGTCATGGCCAAGCACACCACCCTGACGGACGCCATCCTGCCGGCGATCCTGGAGCCGGCCCTGGCGTCCAACCCGCGCGGCGTCTTTTGTTGCGTCAGCGACCGCAACGGCTACATCGCCACCCATAACAAGGTCTATTCCGAGCCGCAGCGCCCGAACGACCCGGTGTGGAACGCCGCCCACTGCCGCAACCGCAGGATCTTCGACGACCGGTCCGGCATCATGGCCGCCCGCAACACCAAGCCCTATCTGGCCCAGACCTATGTCCGCGACATGGGCGGCGGGGAGTTCATGCTGCTGAAGGAAATCGACTGCCCAATCATGGTCGGCGGGCGCCATTGGGGCGCGGTTCGCAGCGGGGTCAGGCTGTAAGTCGAACGGTTTCAGATACAAGGACACGGTTCCGCCCTGGTCCTGGGATGGGCTTGACCGCCGTCAATTACCGCACTAATCGGCTTGGGTATTGTCAGCCTGTCGCACCAAACACAAGGATTACAGCCATGCGAAAGACTGACAATTACCGTAAGCATCACGACGATCTGCGCGTTATCGTCGGGCGGCTGGAGCCCATGCTGGACGTGGCCCGCATCACCGCCGATCCGGCTGCGGTGTCGGCGGTGGTGCGCGATCTGTTCGGCAAGTTCTCGGTTCACCTCGCCATCGAGGACAGCACGCTCTACCCGAAATACGCGATTCACACCGATGCCCGCCTGCGTCAGGTCGCCCTCAGCTTCCAGGCCGAGATGGGCAACCTGTCCAAGCAGTTCGACGCCTATAAGCACGATTTCGCCGGCCCGCTGGCCATCGGGCGCGACCCGGCCGCCTTCGTCGCCGCCACCCGCGCCATGCTGACCCTGCTCAAGGCCCGCGTGAAGCGCGAGGAAGACGGATTTTACGATCTGATCGACAAGGCGGCATAAGACCAAGTTTCCGATTTCTCCAACGCGCTTGACTTTTGAAGGCGGGTGGGGCTACAACCCCATCCTCTTCAGTCCGCTGGAGACCTTTGCCACCACGGTGGCCCGCCGGTCCGCGATAGTCGCGCACCGGCGCGAAATTGTTTTTGGGTCAGGGATCGCATGTTCGAGGGCTTAAGCTCTAAACTTGGGGCGGTATTCGAGAGGCTGACGGGGCGCGGCGCGCTGTCCGAGGCCGACGTGACCGAAGCCCTGCGCGAAGTCCGCGTCGCCTTGCTGGAGGCCGACGTCGCCCTGCCCGTGGTCAAGGACTTCATCGGCCGGGTCAAGGTCCGCGCCATCGGCCAGGAAGTGATCAAGTCGGTCACCCCCGGTCAGATGGTGGTCAAGATCGTCCATGACGAGCTGATCGCCACCCTGGGCGCCAAGGGCGTTGAACTGAACCTCAGCGCCGTGCCGCCGGTGGTGATCCTGATGGTCGGCCTGCAAGGGTCGGGCAAGACCACCACTTCGGCCAAGATCGCCTTCAAGCTCAAGAAAGAGCGCAAGAAGGTCCTGCTGGCCTCGCTCGACGTCTACCGCCCCGCCGCCCAGCAGCAGTTGCAGATTCTGGCCGGTCAGGCCGAGGTCGGCAGCCTGCCCATCGTCATGGGCGAGATGCCGGTGGCCATTACCAAGCGCGCCCTGGATATGGGCCGCAAGGAAGGCTATGACGTCGTCATCCTCGACACCGCCGGCCGCCTGCATATCGATCAGGAGCTGATGGCCGAGGTCGCCAATGTGCGCGACGTCGCCAAGCCGACCGAGACCCTGCTGGTCACCGACGCCATGACCGGTCAGGACGCCGTCACCCTGGCGCGCGAATTCAACGAAAAGGTCGGGGTCACCGGCATCGTGCTGACCCGTATCGACGGCGACGCGCGCGGCGGCGCGGCGTTGTCCATGCGCGCGGTCACTGGGCGTCCCATCAAATTCCTCGGCGCCGGCGAAAAGCTGGATGCGCTGGAGGTCTTTCACCCGGATCGGATCGCCGGACGCATCCTCGGCATGGGCGACGTGGTCGGCCTGGTCGAGAAGGCCATGGAGACCCTCGATCAGGAGGAGGCCGAACGGCTCGCCAAGCGCATCGAGAAGGGCAAATTCGATCTGGACGATATGCGCAAGCAATTCGCCCAGGTAAAGAAAATGGGTGATCTCAAGGGCATCATCGGCATGTTGCCCGGCATGGGCAAGATGGCCAATCAGCTGAAAGACGCCAATATCGACGCCAAGATGGTGGGCCGTCAGGAGGCCATCATCTTGTCCATGACGCCGTCCGAGCGCAAGAATCCCGACCTGATCAAGGCGTCGCGCAAGAAGCGCATCGCCGCCGGGGCGGGCATGAGCGTTCAGGACGTCAACAAGCTGCTCAAGCAGTACCAGCAGATGGCCGACATGATGAAGAAGGTCGGCAAGATGGGCCAGAAGGGGTTGATGCGTCACGGCATCGGCGGACTTTTGCCGCCCGGATCAAGATTCGGGCGCTGATTCGCGCCCAGATGGGATCGACGAGCCGATGACAATCTTCATCGGCGAGGAGTTCTGGAACTTGAGGCTGTCCCGTTTGGGCCAGCCGGTATGAATATTTGGTTTGGAACGAGAGGAAGACCAAAGAATGGCTCTTAAGATTCGTCTCTCCCGCGGTGGCGCCAAGAAGCGCCCCTTCTACAAGATCGTCGTTGCCGATGCGCGCTGCCCGCGTGACGGCCGCTTCATCGAGAAGGTGGGAACCTACAACCCGATGGTGACCGTCGAGTCCGGCATGCGCTGGACCCTGGATGAAGAGCGGGTGAAGCATTGGCTGTCGGTCGGCGCTCAGCCCACCGATCGTCTGGTTCGCTACTTCGCCGATCGCGGTCTGGTGGCCAAGGTCGCCAAGCCCGAGCAGACCAAGCAGGGTCAGCCCAAGGCCAAGTCGTTGCAGCGTGCCAAGGACGTCGCCGACCGCGCCGCCGCCGCCGCTGCCGCCGCCGAATCCGCAGCCGCCAGCGCCGAGTAAATCCCCGTGACGGATCGTGTGTGTGTCGGCGTCGTTGTTGGCGTGCACGGGATTCGTGGCGCGGTTCGCGTCAAGAGCTTTACCGAGGTGGCGGCCGATATCGGCTACTACTCCCCGGTGGAGGACGAGGCGGGAGCCACGAAAATCCGGTTGAAGGTGACGGGCGAGGTCAAGGGCCAGGTCATCGTCACGCTGGACGGGGTTACCAGCCGGGAAGCCGCCGAGGCGCTGAAGGGCACCAAGTTCTGGGTGTCCCGTGAGCGTCTGCCGAGGACGGGAGAGGACGAATTCCTCTACTCCGACCTGATCGGCATGACGGCGGTGGGGCTGGGCGGCCAGATACTGGGCACCGTCACGGCGGTGCACGATTTCGGGGCCGGCGACGTGCTGGATATCGCGCTCGTGCCGAAGGGAAGCCTGATGGTCCCCTTCAGCAAGGACTCGGTGCCGGAAGTTGATGTTTCGGGGCGCAAGCTGGTGGTGATCCCGCCGGTCTACGCTCCCGACGAGAAAGAGGATGGTGAATCCGGTGGAAGAGAAGGCTAGGCAGCCCTGGCGGGCGACCATGCTGACCATCTTCCCCGAGATGTTTCCGGGGCCGCTGGGCCTGTCATTGGCAGGCCGGGCGCTGGAGGACGGGATCTGGTCCATCAATGCGGTGGATATCCGGGGCTTTGCCACGGACAAGCATCGCAACGTGGATGACTCGCCCTTTGGCGGCGGGGCCGGGATGGTGTTGCGTCCGGACGTGCTGGACGCCGCCATTCGGGGCACCGAGGGGCCGGGGCCATTGGTGTATATGACGCCGCGCGGTCGGCTGCTGGACCAGTCCCTGGTCCGCGAGCTGGCGGCGGGGCCGGGCGTAAAGGTTTTGTGCGGGCGTTTCGAAGGTGTCGACCAGCGGGTGCTGGAGGCCCATCGGGCGCTTGAAGTGAGTGCCGGCGATTTCATCCTGTCGGGGGGCGAGCCGGCGGCGCTTTTGATGTTGGACGCCATCGTGCGGCTGCTTCCCGGCGTGGTCGGCAAGCAGGAGTCGCTGGCGGAAGAGAGCTTCGAACGGGGATTGCTTGAATATCCCCATTATACCCGTCCCCAGGTCTGGGATGGGCGATCGGTGCCGGACGTCTTACTGTCCGGTCACCACGAGAAGATCAGCACCTGGCGGAAACGTCAGGCGGAAGACATAACCCGGCTGCGCCGGCCCGATCTGTGGGATCGGTACGTCGCGGCCTCTAAAGTGAGCGAGGGTTGAGCCATGGTGAATATCATTGAGCAGCTCGAAAAGGAGCAGATCGAGAAGCTGACCGCCGTTCGTGGCGTCCCCAGCTTTGCTCCGGGCGATACCGTAAAGGTGAACGTGAAGGTCATCGAAGGTAATCGCGAGCGCGTCCAGGCCTATGAGGGCGTTTGCATCGCCCGCAAGAACGACGGACTGAATTCGTCGTTCATCGTCCGCAAGATTTCGTACGGCGAAGGCGTCGAGCGTATCTTCCCGCTGTACTCGCCCAACATCGCGTCCATCGACGTGGTCCGTCGTGGCGATGTGCGTCGCGCCAAGCTGTACTACCTGCGCGACCGTCGCGGCAAGTCGGCCCGCATCGCCGAGCAGACCACCGGTCATTCCGGCAAGGTCTCCGCCGCCGAGCGTGCCGACGCCGCCGCCGCCAAGGCGAAGGCGAAGGAATAACTCTCCTTCGTCCGAGACGACCCTCCGCATCCGGTTCCGCCCTTTGGCGGAATCGGAGTCGCGGGGAGTCCGAAGGGTTGTTGCGGCCTCTTGTCGAGGGGTGTTCGCGTCCCGAGATCCGAGGCTGATTGCGTCGCATTTAGGGATTCGACATGGCCAAGCCCCGCACGTTGTTCGACAAGATCTGGGACGCCCATCTGGTGGACGTCCAGAATGATGGCACCTGCCTGATCTATATCGATCGGCATCTGATCCACGAGGTCACCAGCCCCCAGGCCTTCGAGGGGCTTGAACTGAGCGGCCGCAAGGTGCGCCATCCCGAGCTGACCCTGGCGGTGGCCGACCATAACGTTCCGACCACCGACCGCTCCAAGGGCATCGAGAACCTGGAAAGCCGGGTGCAGGTCGAGACCCTGGAGGCCAATACCAGGAAATTCGGCGTCGAATATTTCGGCATGGACGACATCCGCCAGGGCGTTGTGCACATCATCGGTCCCGAGCAAGGCTTTACCCTGCCCGGCGCCACCATCGTCTGCGGCGATTCCCATACCTCGACCCATGGCGCGTTCGGCGCGCTGGCCTTCGGCATCGGCACCTCGGAGGTCGAGCACGTGCTCGCCACCCAGACCCTGGTGCAAAAGCCGGCCAAGAACATGCGGATCACCGTCAACGGCAAGGCCCCGGCCGGCGTCACCGCCAAGGACATCGTGCTGGCCATCGTCGGCAAGATCGGCACCGCCGGCGGCACCGGTTATGTGGTGGAATACGCCGGCGAAGCCATCCGCGACCTGTCCGTGGAAGGTCGCATGACGGTCTGCAACATGACCATCGAGGCGGGCGCCCGCGCCGGCCTGATCGCGCCCGACGACAAGACCTTCGCCTATATCGCCGGCAAGCCGCGCGCGCCCAAGGCTGCCGCCTTCGAGGCCGCCGTCTCCTATTGGAAGACGCTGCACACCGACGAGGGCGCCCATTTCGATTCCGAGATCGTGCTCGACGCCGCCGCCCTGGTGCCGCAGATCACCTGGGGCACCAGCCCGGAAGACGTGATCGCCATCACCGGCACGGTGCCCGACCCGGCCGGCATCGCCGACGAGGGCAAGCGCAAGGCGGTGCAGCGGTCGCTGGACTATATGGGCCTGACCGCCGGCCAGAAGGCCACCGACATCGCCATCGACGTGGTGTTCATCGGGTCTTGCACCAATGGCCGTATCGAGGACTTCCGCGCCGCCGCCGAGGTGTTCAAGGGCCGCAAGGTCGCGGCCGGCGTCCAGGCGCTGATCGTGCCCGGTTCCGGTCTGGTCAAGGAACAGGCCGAGGCCGAGGGTCTCGACCAGGTGTTCATCGAAGCCGGCGCCGAATGGCGCGAGCCCGGTTGCTCCATGTGCCTGGCCATGAACGCCGACCAGTTGAAGCCCGGCCAGCGTTCGGCCTCGACCTCGAACCGGAATTTCGAGGGTCGTCAGGGCCGGGGCGGCCGCACCCACCTGGTCAGCCCCGCCATGGCCGCCGCCGCCGCCATCACCGGCAAGCTCACCGACGTTCGCTCGCTGTAAGGGAAACGGACATGGAAAAGTTCACCACCCTCACCGGCGTCGCGGCGCCGCTGCCCATGATCAACGTCGATACCGACATGATCATCCCCAAACAGTTCCTGAAGACCATCAAGCGGACCGGTTTGGGCAAGAATCTGTTCGATGAGATGCGCTATACCCCCGACGGCGAGGAAGTCGCCGACTTCGTGCTGAACAAGCAGGCCTATCGCTCGGCCAGGATTTTGGTCTCGGGCGCCAATTTCGGCTGCGGCTCGTCGCGGGAACATGCACCCTGGGCCATCGCCGATTTCGGGATCCGCTGCGTCATCGCCGCCAGCTTCGCCGACATCTTCTATAACAACTGCTTCAAAAACGGCATCCTGCCCATCATCTTGCCGCAAGAGCAGGTGGACAAGCTGTTGGACGACGCCAATCGTGGCGCCAACGCCGTGGTCACGGTGGATCTGGACAAGCAGACCATCACCGGCCCCGATGGCGGCTGCATCCATTTCGAGGTCGATTCCTTCCGCAAGCATTGCCTGCTGAACGGCCTCGACGATATCGGCCTGACCTTGCAGCGCGAGGAAAAGATCTCGGCGTTTGAAGAACGGCGCCGGGTATCCAGCCCCTGGATGTAATCCTCGGAATCCATTGGCAAATGATGGCTGACGAACAACCATTCGATATATGTGGGAGAGTACCATGGCCGCCAGGAAACTCCTGATCCTTCCGGGTGACGGCATCGGCGTCGAAGTGATGGCGCAGGTGCGCCGCATCATCGACTGGATGGCGAAAAAGCGGAAGATCGAGTTCGACGTGTCCGAAGGGCTGATCGGCGGCGCCGCCTATGATGTCCATGGCACCCCGTTCCCGGCCGAGACCCTGGCCGCCGCCATGCAGGCCGACGCCGTGCTGCTGGGCGCGGTCGGCGGCCCCAAGTGGGACGATCTGCCGTTCGACAAGAAGCCGGAACGCGGTCTGCTGGGCATCCGCAAGGAAATGGGCCTGTTCGCCAATCTGCGTCCGGCCACCGTGCTCGACGCCCTGGCCGACGCCTCGACCCTCAAGCACGACGTGGTCGCCGGCCTCGACATCATGATCCTGCGCGAACTGACCGGCGGCCTGTATTTCGGCGAGCCGCGCGGCATCGAGACCCTGGCCGACGGCAGCCGCAAGGGCTTCAACACCCTGGTCTACACCACCCCGGAGATCGTGCGCATCGGCCGCGTCGCCTTTGAACTGGCCCGCAAGCGCGGCAAGCGCCTGTGTTCGGTGGACAAGGCCAATGTGCTGGAATGCACCGTGTTGTGGCGCGAAGAGATGATCAAGCTGCAAAAGGAGGAGTTCCCCGACGTGGAACTCTCCCACATGTATGTGGACAACGCCGCCATGCAGCTGGTGCGCAATCCCAAGCAGTTCGACGTCATGGTGACCGAGAACATGTTCGGCGACATCTTGTCCGATTGTGCCGCCATGCTGACCGGCTCGCTGGGCATGCTGCCCTCCGCCTCGCTGGGTGCCGCCGACGCCGACGGCAAGCGCAAGGCGCTGTACGAGCCGGTGCACGGCTCGGCCCCCGACATCGCCGGCAAGGACATGGCCAATCCGCTGGCCACCATCTTGTCCTTCGCCATGTGCCTGCGCTATTCGTTCGACATGGTGGCCGAGGCCGAGATGATCGAAACCGCGGTCAAGAACGTCCTGAAGGGCGGCCTGCGCACCGCCGACATCATGCAGGCCGGCAAGGCCAAGGTCTCGACCACCGTCATGGGCGAGGCCGTGGTCCGCGAACTGGACAAGATGAACGCCTGATCGCGCGGCCCAAGGCGGAATCACCCTGTAACCTTCATGCATTGAAAACACAAAAAACCCGGACGGTTTCCCGTCCGGGTCAGTTTGTCCTGCATCCGGAGACGCGGGAGGGTTACGGGATCATCCACTGAAACACATAGGCTTGCAGGGTGGTGATCACGCCGATGATCACCACGAAGAAGATGCTGTGCTTCAGGGTAAAGCGGAACAGGTTGGACTCGTGGCCGACCAGACCGACGGCGGCGCAGGCCACCGCGATGGACTGGGGCGAGATCATCTTGCCGGTGACGCCGCCGGTGGTATTGGCGGCGACCATCAAGATGTCGCTGATTCCCAGCTGATGGGCGGTGGTGGCCTGCAAGGCGCCGAACAGGGCGTTGGACGAGGTGTCCGACCCGGTCAGGAACACACCCAGCCAACCCAGCACCGGCGCGAAGAAGGGGTAGAAGTCGCCGGCGCCAGTCAGCAGCAGGGCCAAGGTGGTGGACAGGCCCGAGGCGTTCGAGACATAGGCGAAGGCCAGCACGGTGCCGATGGTGTAGATCGGGCGCTTCAACTCGTTCAGGGTCTCGCCGAAGGTCTTGAGGCCCTCGCTGACCTTCATGTTCAGCATCACGATGGTGATGATGGTGGCGATCAGGATGGCGGTGCCGGTGGCCGAAAGCAGGTTCAAGGTATAGACGGCGGGCACGGCCTTGGCGGCGGCGACGATGGGGGGAACCTTGGCCACCAGATTGTGGAGGAAGGGAACCTCCCAGGTCACATTGGTGAACAGCAGGTCGCCGCCCTTGGCGAACATGGCCTTGAAGGACTTCAGGCTCCACACCGTGACCACGGCGGTCAGGATCAGGAAGGGTGCCCAGGCCTTGGCGACCTGACCGGCGGTGTAGTCGTGGGAGTGCTTTTCCTCCTCGCCCTCGGCCTTGAAGCGGAAGATGGTCTTGGGCTGCCAGAATTTCAGGAAAACAGTGATGCAGACGAGGCTGATCAGCGCCGAGGTGATGTCGGGCAGCTCCGGCCCGATATAGTTGGAGGTGAACCAGACGCCGAAGGCAAAGCTGCCGCCCGCGACGATGATCGCCGGCCAGGTCTCCTTGACGCCCTTCCAGCCGTCCATGATGAAGATGATCCAAAACGGCACGAACACGGCCAGCAGCGGCAGCTGACGACCGGCCATGGCGCCGATCTTGAACGGGTCGAGACCCGACACCTGACCGGCGACGATGATCGGAATGCCCATGGCGCCAAAGGCCACCGGAGCGGTATTGGCGATCAGGCACAGGCCGGCGGCGTAAAGCGGATTGAAGCCCAGCCCCACCAGCAGGGCGGCGGTGATCGCCACCGGGGCGCCAAAGCCCGCCGCACCTTCAAGGAAGGCGCCGAACGAAAAACCGATCATCAGCATCTGGAGGCGCTGATCGGCGGTGATCGCGACCACCGACGAGCGGACGATCTCGAACTGCCCGGTCTTGACCGTGACCTTATAGAGGAACACCGCGCCGATAATGATCCAGGCGATGGGCCACAATCCGAACAGGAAGCCCTGGATGCCGGCCATCAACGCCGCCGCCATGGGCATCTTGTAGAACATGATGGCCACGGCGATGGACAGCAACACGGTGATGGTGCCGGCAACGTGGCCCTTCATCCGGAAAATGGCCAGGGCCGCGAAAAAGAAAATGATCGGAATGGCGGCGATCAATGACGATAGCCAGAGATTCCCGGCTGGATCGTATACCTGCATCCAAGGCTGCATGTTCCCTCCTGAAGGTCTGGACGGCGCATCGCTGGGATGCTGGCGTCTGATGTTGGTAAAATCTTTATACCATGATGCATCGCTGGATAACTGATTTTATCCGCGCCTGCAATTGGGAAATTTACCAAACCCATCTTTCCGGGGTTGGAAGCCGGGCGTCATGGCCTTATCTTCAAGGACATGACCAAATCGAAATCCGCCCCCCCGGCCGAACCGGCCCCCGACCCTCTGGCCCGCCTGCTTCAGGCCCATCCGGAGACCGTCTTCGATTATTTCGAGTTTCGCCGCGTCATGGCCGGCAACGCCGCCGCCCTGGCGGCCGAGCGCGCGGACGAGGCCGATCTGACCCGGCTGCGCGCCTGCGTCGAGGCCATGGAGACGGCCCACGCCCTCGACGATCCCGAGCAGGAGGCGACGGCGGACGCCGATTTCCACCTCGCCATCTATCAGGCCGCCCATAATCTGGTGATGAGCCAAGTGATGCATCGGGTGTTCGATATGCTGAAGATCGGCGTGTTCTATGACCGCATCGACCTCTATCGGCGGCGCGGCGTCCGGGACGGTTTCCTGCGTCAACACCTTGCCATCTGGCACGCCATCGCCGCCGGCAATCCCGAAGCGGCGCGCAGCACCGCCGAGGCCCATATCAGCTCGACCGAAGAAGCCCTGCGCGAGGCCCAATACGCCAATTCCCGCCGCGATGTGGCCCTGCGCCGCCGCTCTGGCTCCGACCTCACCGGGCGCGCCCGCCCCGCAAGCTAGCCCGAGCAGGGCTGTGGACAATATTTTTTACCACTTTACTTAGCAGGTAAAATAGCATACCCATTTGCCGCCGGCAAAGCGTGCCGGCTCTGCCTGATGGAGCGCCCATGTCCAAGTCCGGCCGGCCGCACACCGCCTATTTCTTTGGAACCTGTCTGGTTGACCTGTTCTACCCCGAAGCCGGTCTGGCCGGGATGGAGCTGCTGCAACGCGAAGGGCTCAGGGTCGTCTTTCCGCAAAAGCAAACCTGCTGCGGCCAGCCAGCCCGCAACAACGGCCATCCCGACGAGGCCCGCGCCGTCGCCCGGTTGCAACTGGACGCCTTTCCCGGCGACTGGCCGATCGTGGTGCCCTCGGGCTCGTGCGCCGGCATGATGAAGGTGCACTATCCCCAGCTGTTCGAGGGCGATCCCGATCATGCCCGCGCCGTCGCCTTCTCGGCCCGCGTCTTTGAACTGACCCAGTTCCTGGTCGAGGTGCTCGACGCCAAGCTGACCGACAAGGGCCAGCCGCTGACCATCACCTGGCATCCGTCATGCCACGCCCAGCGCGAGATGGGGGTGGTGGACCAGCCCAAGACCCTGTTGCGTCAGTTGGCCAACGTCACCCTGGTCGAAAACCCGCGCGAGGCGGAGTGCTGCGGCTTTGGCGGGACCTTCGCTGTGCGTCAGGCCGACATTTCCGCGGCCATGGTCACCGACAAGGTCGCTTCCATCGAGCAGACCGGGGCCGCCCAGGTCATTTCCGGCGATTGCGGCTGTCTGATGAACATCACCGGCGCCGCCGAGAAAAGCCGCAAGGCCTTCACCGGCCAGCACATCGCCGAATTCCTGCTGGAGCGTTGCCATGGCCGTTGAAGCCCGCACATCCGATTTCGGCGGTAAGGCCCGGGTCGCGCTGAACGACCCCAAGCTGCGCGCCAATTTCCGCCGCGCCATGGATGGCTTGATGTCCAAACGCGCCGCCCAGTTCTCCGACAAGGAGGAATGGACCGCCCTCCGCGCGCGGGGCGCCGCCGTTCGCGCCCGCGCCCTGGCGCGGCTGCCGGAATTGCTGGAACAGCTGGAGGCCAAGCTGACCGCCAACGGCGTCACCGTCCACTGGGCCGAGACCACCGCCGAGGCCAACGCCGTGGTGTTGGAGATTCTTCAGAAGGCCGGAGCCAGACGGGTGATCAAGGGCAAGTCCATGGTTACCGAGGAAATGCACCTCAACGCCCATCTCGAAGCCAACGGCATCCGGGCGGTGGAATCCGATCTGGGCGAGTACATCATCCAACTGGCGGGCCAGGCCCCGTCGCATATCGTCATGCCCTGCATCCATATGAACAAGGTCGAGATCGCCGAACTGTTCGCCGCCAGGATCGAGGGCCAGCCCTATACCGAGAACGTGGACGAACTGACCGCCGCCGCCCGCAAGGCGCTGCGCGACCGCTTCGCCGACGCCGATGCCGGCATTTCCGGGGTGAATTTCGCGGTGGCCGAGACCGGCACCCTGGTGCTGATCGAAAACGAGGGCAATGGCCGCCTGTCCACCACCCTGCCGCCGCTCCATATCGCGGTGACCGGCATCGAGAAGGTGCTGGAGAAGCTGGACGACGTGGCTCCGCTGCTGTCGCTGCTGCCGCGCTCCGCCACCGGCCAAGTGGTCACCACCTATGTCAACATGATCAGCGGCCCGCGCAAGCCGGGCGAAAAGGACGGCCCCAAGGAGGTCCATCTGGTCCTGCTGGACAATGGCCGCTCGCGGGTTTTTTGCGACACCGAACTGGCCGACACCCTCCGCTGCATCCGCTGCGCCGCCTGCATGAACCACTGTCCGGTCTATACCAGGGTCGGCGGCCACACCTATTCCTTCACCTATCCCGGTCCCATCGGCAAGATCCTGACGCCGCAGATCGAGGGGCTCGACTGCGCCGGCGACCAGCCGCACGCCTCGACCCTGTGCGGCGCCTGCGCCGAGGTCTGCCCGGTGCAAATCCCCATTCCCGATCTGCTGGCCCGCCTGCGCACCGAGGCGGTCCACCCGACCTCCATCGCCGTCAAGGGCGGCGGCAGCGGCCGCTCGCTGGCGGAGTCGCTGGGCTGGGGCGGCTGGACCGCGCTGTATTCCTCGCCGCTGATCTATCGGATTTCGACCCGGCTGCTGGGGCTGTTCGGCAATCTGATGCCGGCTTGCACGCCCATGCTGCGGGAGTGGACCCGCATCCGTTCCAAGCCGAAATTCGCCGCCAAAAGCCTGCACGAACTGGCCCGCGAGAGGGGATTTTCCAATGACGAGCGCTAGGGACCGCATCCTCTCCCGCCTGAAATCAGCCCCCCGGCGCACCATGCCGGAGCGCCCGGACTGGGCTGCGCCCCGCTATGGCGAGGGCCGCATGACCCAGTTCCGCGCCATGCTGGAAGCCGCCCATGCCGATGTGCGCGAAGTTTCCGCCGCCGAATGGCCCGAGCTGCTGCGCGCCATCCTGGCCGGGAAAGGGGTGGACCAGGTGCTGTTCGCCCCCGCCACCGCCGCCGGCCGCAAACTGGCCGAGGCCTGGGCCACCGGCGAGGCCCCCCGGCTGGTGCCGTATGACCGCCCCATCGAGGAGATGAAGCCGGTGCTGGTCCACGAGGTTCAGGCCGCCGTCACCACGGCGCGGAGCGGCATCGCCCAGACCGGATCGCTGGTGCTGTGGCCGACCCCGGACGAACCCCGCCTGATGAGTCTGCTGCCGCCGATCCATGTGGTGCTGGTGGACAAGGCCCGCATCGTCGATTCGCTGGCCGACACCATGGCGACCGAGGCCTGGGCCGGCGGCATGCCGACCAATGCGGTGCTGGTCTCGGGGCCATCCAAGACCGCCGATATCGAGCAGACCCTGGCCTATGGCGTCCATGGTCCGAAAGAGCTGATCGTGCTGGTGATCGGGGAGGCTGCGTGATGAAGGACGGGACTCTGTTGCTGGACCTCGCCGGCGTGGTGCCGCCCGAACGGCTGATCACCGATCCGCTGCGCCTGCTGGCCTATGGCACCGATGCCAGCTTCTACCGCCTGACACCCCAGGTGGTGGTCGAGGTCGCCGACGAGGCCGAAGTCAGGGCCGTGCTGGCCGCTTGCCGCCGCCACGGCGCCCCCGTCACCTTCCGCGCCGCCGGCACCTCGCTGTCCGGTCAGGCGGTCGGCGATTCGGTACTGATGATCCTGGGTAACGGCTGGAACAAGGTGGTGGTCGAGAACGATGGCGAGGCCATCCGCCTCCAACCCGGCGTCATCGGCGCCGAGGCCAACCGCCGCCTCGCCGCCTTCGCCCGCAAGATCGGTCCCGATCCCGCTTCCATCGATTCCTGCAAGATCGGCGGCATCGCCGCCAACAACGCCAGCGGCATGTGCTGTGGCACCGCCGACAATTCGTACCAGACCCTGGCCGCCATGCGCCTGATACTGGCCGACGGCGCCCTGGTCGATACCGGCGATGCCGACAGCGTCGCGGCCTTCCGCGCCACCCATGCCGATTTGCTGACCGCGCTGGACGCCATGGGCCGCCGGGTGCGGGGCGACGCGGCGCTGAACCAGCGCATCCGGCGCAAATTCGCCATCAAAAACACCACCGGCTACAGCCTGAACGCCCTGGTGGATTTCGAAGACCCGCTGGACATCCTGACCCATCTGATGATCGGTTCGGAAGGCACGCTGGGCTTCATCGCCGAGATCACCTACCGCACCGTGCCCGAGCACGCCCACAAGGCCAGCGCCCTGCTGTTGTTTCCCCATATCGCCGAAGCCTGCCGCACTGTCGCGCTGCTGAAATCGGCGCCGGTCTCGGCGGTGGAACTGATGGACCGCGCCAGCCTGCATTCGGTCGAGAACAAGCCCGGCATGCCGGCCCAAATCCGAGGATTGGCCGAGGGCGTCACCGCCCTGCTGGTGGAGACCCGTGGCGAGACCGCCGCCGCCCTGGCCACCAATATGGAAGCCATCGGTCAGGTGCTGGCCGGCGTCACCACCTTGTTCGCCCCAACGTTCACCGACGACCCCGCCGAATACGGCAAGCTGTGGAAAATCCGCAAGGGCCTGTTCCCGGCGGTGGGCGCTGTGCGCCCCGTGGGCACCACCGTCATCATCGAAGACGTCGCCTTTCCGCTGGAGTCGCTGGCGGAGGCCACCGTCGATCTAGAGCATCTGTGCCGTCACCACGGCTATCACGAGGCCATCATTTTCGGCCATGCCCTGGACGGCAACCTGCATTTCGTCTTCACCCAGGATTTCGGCTCCAAGGAGGAGGTCGAACGCTACGCCCGCTTCATGGACGAGGTGGCCGAACTGGTGGTCGGAACGTATGACGGCAGCCTGAAGGCCGAGCACGGCACCGGCCGCAACATGGCGCCCTTCGTCGAAATGGAATGGGGGGCCGAGGCGTTCGGCCTGATGTGGGAGATCAAACGGCTGCTCGACCCCGGGACTTTGCTCAACCCCGGTGTTGTACTTAACAGCAATCCCCACGCGCATCTGGAGAATCTGAAGGCGTTGCCGGCGGCCGATCCTCTGGTCGACACCTGCATCGAATGCGGGTTCTGCGAGCGCATGTGCCCCTCGCACGGCCTGACCCTGTCACCCCGTCAGCGCATTACCAGCTGGCGCGAAATCTCGCGCCGCGCCAGTGTGGGCGACCCGGCGGTGGAACTGCGCGCTCTCTACGACTATCAGGGCATCGACACCTGCGCCGCCTGCGGCTTGTGCGCCACCGCCTGCCCGGTGGGGATCGAGACCGGACGCCTGACCAAGGCCCTGCGCGGCCGCCGCCGGAGCGCCGCCGCCCAGGCGGTCGGCGACTGGACCGCCCGCCACTATGGCGGCGTCATGACCGCCACCCGTCTCGGCCTCGGCGCGGCCGCCCTGGTCAGCCGCGTCGCCGGCCCCAATTCCATGGCCGGCCTGGCCCAGGCCGCCCGCAGACTGAGCGGCGGGCGGACTCCACAGATCGGTTCGCACCTGCCCACCGCCGCCAGCTACACCTTGTCCCCCGGCACGGCGGATGGCGACGCGGTGGTCTACTTTCCCACCTGCGCCTCGCGCTGCATGGGGCCGGCGGTCGGCGACCCGGAACGGGACTCGCTGCCCACCGTCATGAGCCGGGTGCTGGCGCGGGCCGGCTACCGCATCGTGACGCCCGAGGGACTCGACGGGCTGTGCTGCGGCCAGGCGTTCGAAAGCAAGGGCCTCCAGGCCACCGCCGACCGCAAGGCCGCCGAACTGGAAGCCGCTCTGGACAAGGCCAGCGACCATGGCCGCCGGCCCATCGTCATGGACGCCTCGGCCTGCACTTGGCGCATGAAGACCTTCCTGGGCGAGCGGTTGGCGGTGCAGGATTCGGTGGAGTTCCTCCATGACGCGGTGCTGCCGCGCCTGACCCTTCGTCAACAGGCCGAACCGGTGCTGGTCCATGTCAATTGCGGCGCCCGCAAGATGGGGCTCGACGACAAGATGGCGGCCCTGGCCAAGGCCTGCGCCACCACGATCGTGGTGCCGGAGGGAGTCGGCTGTTGCGGCTTTGCTGGCGATAAGGGCTTCACCACTCCAGAACTCAACGATCACGCGCTGCGCAATCTGGCCCCCCAGGTTCCACAAGGCTGCGAGGCGGGTTACTCCTCCAACCGCACCTGCGAAATCGGACTTGCCGACCATGCCGATCTGCCGTACCGCTCTATCGTCACCCTGCTGGACCGGGTGACGCGGCACCCCGAGGGCTGAGGGATAAATAAGATGACCCCGGCAGAGATTCTCGGGCGCGTATTGTATAAGGACCAGGACGTCATCGTCTTGGACAAGCCTGCCGGGCTGGCGGTGCATGCCGGTCCCAATTCGCCCGATCATCTCGAACTGTATTTCAACGCGCTGACATTCGGCTGGGCCGAGCCGCCGCGCCTGGCCCATCGGCTTGACCGTGACACCTCCGGCTGCCTGATCCTCGGTCGCCATGACAAGGCGGTGAAGCGGCTGGGCAAGCTGTTCGCCGCCCATCGGATCGAAAAACTATACTGGTCGGTCTGTATCGGATCGCCGCCGGCCGAGCGCGGCACCGTCGACGTTCCCATCCTCAAGGTCTCGTCGCGCGGTCAGGGCTGGCGGATCAAGGTCGATCCCCTGGGCCAGCCTTCTATTACCGACTGGTCGGTAAAGGGCCGCTGCGACGACCTGACCTGGATCGAGTGGCGGCCGCGCACGGGGCGCACCCACCAGATCCGCATCCACGCCAAGCATCTCGGCTGCCCCCTGCTGGGCGACGCCTATTACGGCGCCGATCCCGACACCATGGCGCCGCTGCACCTGCTGGCCCGCGCGGTCTCCCTCCCACCCATGGCTCCCAGCAAGCCCCCCATCCGCGTCACCGCCCCGCCACCCGTCCATATGAGGGAGGCGCTGGCGATCTGTGGGTGGGAAGAGTCTTGAAACCACGTCCCGCTCTATGGCATTAAACACCATATGAAGGTGGAGCGGATTTTCCATGATCGGACGGAGATACCGGACGGCGCCATCATCGAGATGGTGATCTGGGCTGTTCCCGAGTCGGTGACGGGAAGCGTCCATCGATTGAAATATAGCCTGTTCTACGGCTATCCCGGCCAACGGCTGATTGGCTACGACAACGAGCACGGCAAGGACGATCACCGCCATGTGAATGGGTGTGAGGAGGCCTACGTCTTCACCACGCCCCAGGCGCTGATCGCCGACTTTCTGGCCGACCTGCGAAGAGTGCGAGGCGAAAGATGAGCGGCAACGACAACATCCAAGTCCATGTCGGCACCCCCGAGGATATGGGGCGGCGGTTCATTGATGCCTGGAAGCGGGCCGAGTGCGACGAGGCGGTAAGCGAGACCAACCTGACATTTCGCGATCTGGAAACGCTGCTGGCGGCGCTAACTCCCAAGCGGCTGCATCTACTGCGCCATGTTCGCCATCATCAGATTCCCAGCATCAAGGCCTTGGCTGCCGAGTTGCACCGCAACTACAAGAACGTCCATACCGATGTCGAGGCCTTGACCCGGTTGGGCCTGTTAACCCGGACGCCGGATCGCGTGGTCGCGCCCTATGCCGAGGTCGACGCCCGGTTCGTGCTGTGACCCATCCCCTACCCTTCGACTTCATGGAGCGTCCGCCGCTGCCCCAGGGCGAGGCGGTGTTCGAGATCGTGTCCGACTACAAGCCGGCCGGCGATCAGCCCCAGGCGATCGAGCAACTGACCGCGGGCGTGCTGGCCGGAGAGCGCGATCAGGTTCTGCTGGGGGTCACCGGCTCGGGCAAGACCTTCACCATGGCCCATGTGATCGCCCGGACACGGCGGCCGACCCTGGTGCTGGCGCCCAACAAGACCCTGGCGGCCCAGCTCTATGCCGAGATGAAGAGCTTCTTTCCCAACAACGCGGTAGAGTATTTCGTCTCCTACTACGACTACTACCAGCCCGAGGCCTATATCCCGCGCACCGATACCTATATCGAGAAGGATTCGGCGATCAACGAGCAGATCGACCGCATGCGCCACGCCGCCACGCGAGCCTTGCTGGAGCGCCGCGACGTAATCCTGGTGGCGTCGGTATCGTGCATCTACGGCATCGGCTCGGTGGATTCCTATGCCCGCATGACCGTGTCGCTGAAGGTGGGCGACAGCATCGACCGCTCCGACCTGCTGAAACGGCTGGTGGAGTTGCAATATACAAGGAACGAGGCCGCGTTCGAGCGCGGCGCCTTCCGGGTCAAGGGCGACGCGGTAGAAATCTTTCCGGTCCATTACGAGGATCGCGCATGGCGGCTGAGTCTGTTCGGCGACGAGATCGAATCCATCAATGAATTCGACCCCCTGACCGGCGAGAAAACCTGCTCGCTGTCCGAGGTGGTGGTTTATCCCTCCAGCCATTACGTCACGCCGCGCCCCACCGTCACCCAGGCCATGAAGGGCATCAAGGCCGAGTTGAAGGAAACCCTGGCGCGGTTCGAGGCCGAGGGCAAGCTGCTGGAGTACCAGCGCCTGAACGAGCGCACCACCTTCGACCTGGAGATGCTGGAGACCACCGGCCACTGCAAAAGCATCGAGAACTACTCCCGCTACCTGACCGGCCGCCGGCCGGGCGACCCACCGCCGACCCTGTTCGAATACCTGCCCGAGGACGCCTTGCTGATCGTCGATGAAAGCCACGTCACCGTGCCGCAGATCGGCGGCATGTACCGGGGCGACTTCAACCGCAAGAGCGTGCTGTCCCAATTCGGCTTTCGCCTGCCGTCTTGCATCGACAACCGGCCGCTGAAGTTCGAGGAGTGGGAGTTGATGCGGCCGCAGACCGTCCACGTCTCGGCCACGCCCGGCCCGTGGGAGATGGAACGGACTGGCGGCGTCTTCACCGAACAGGTCATCCGCCCCACCGGGCTGGTGGACCCGGTCTGCATCGTGCGGCCGGTGGAGCATCAGGTGGACGACCTGCTGGCCGAGGTCAAGCTGGTGGCGCGCCAAGGTTTCCGCACCCTGGTCACCACGCTGACCAAACGCATGTCCGAGGATCTGACCGAATACCTGCACGACCACGGCGTCCGGGTGCGCTACCTGCATTCCGATATCGACACGCTGGAACGCATCGAGATCATCCGCGATCTGCGCCTGGGGGCGTTCGACGTGCTGATCGGCATCAACCTGCTGCGCGAGGGTCTCGACATTCCCGAATGCGCCCTGGTGGCGATTCTGGATGCCGACAAGGAAGGCTTCCTGCGCTCCAAGACCTCGTTGGTCCAGACCATCGGCCGGGCAGCGCGCAATATCGAGGGTCGCGTGATCCTCTACGCCGACAAGATGACCGCCTCGCTGGACTACGCCATCGGCGAGACTAACCGCCGCCGCGAAAAGCAGCAGGCCTACAACATCGCCAACGGCATCACCCCGGAAAGCATCAAGAAGACCATCACCGACGTGATGCACAGCGTCTACGAGCAGGACTACATCACCGTTTCCACCGACGACACCGGCCTCGGCCATGCGGTGGGCAAGAGCCTGGCCCAGGTCAAGGCCGACATCGAAAAGCGCATGAAGGCCGCCGCCGCCGATCTGGAATTCGAGGAAGCCGCCCGCCTGCGCGATGAACTGCGCCGGCTGGAAGCGGTGGAACTGGGCATCGACGTCAATCTGGGCTCCAGGGGCCGCGCCGCGCCGTCGGGCAAACCGCGCGGCAAGGGGAAGCGGCGCTGAGCGCGTCCCCTGCCCATTGACCAGGGGGACGGGACCGGCTGTCTCTGCTAGAGTGCTTCCAACTGAGGGCAGGGCGGGGATAGAAGAATCTCATGGAGCGCATCGGCAAATACATCATCCATAAGGCCGTCATAACCTCTGGCTATGCCCGGATTTTTCTGTGTCACGACCCGGACCTTCAGGTTCCGGTCGCCATCAAGCTGTTCGACCCGCGTCCCGGTGATGACAGCCTGCTCAGTCCGGCGCAGCAGATGACCCGCTTCCTGACCGAGGCCCGCACCCTGGCCAGCTTCGATCATCCCTATATCGTCGGCGTCAAGGTTCTGGAGCTGCTGAGCGATGGACGGCCCTATTTCGTCATGCCGTTCATGGCCGCCCACCTGCCCTACGAGATCGGCAAGGACTACGCCAATCCCGCCGATGCCGCCGCCGCCGGGGATCGCGACAAGCCCCGCCGCCTGACGCCGCCGCGCGCCATGGTGGCCCTGAAGCAACTCAGTTCGGCGGTCCTGGCGCTGCATCGGCGCAATCTGGTTCACCGCTTCATCAAGCCGTCCAACATCTTGTTGACCGCCACCCAGAACGGCGCGGTCAAACTGTGCGATCTCAGCATGGTCAAGCTGCCGGAACGCAACCTGCCCATGCCGGATCACTGGATGGGCGGCGTCGATTACACCGCCCCGGAGCAGCGCGAGAACGCCACCGCCGTCACGCCGCGCGCCGACGTCTATTCCCTGGGTGTCATCGCCTACCGGATGCTGACCGGGCGGCTGCCCGACCCGACCACGGGCGCGGCCGATCTGCCCGGCGACTTTCCGCCGGCGCTGGTCAAGCTTGTCCAGGCCTGCACCGCCCCCGATCCCGAGCAGCGGCCCGCCCATGCCGGCGAGGTGCTGGCCGGGCTGGAGCGGGTGCCGCCGCCGCGTATCGTGCCCAGCAAGGTGGTGGTCCAGACGGCGCCCCAGCGTCGGCAGGTTTCCATTCCAACCCCGACATCCGAGCCGGTGTGAGCGGGCTGTCCCTGTCCGCGACCCTGCCGCGCGCAGCCCTGATCACCGGCGCCGCCAAGCGCATCGGCCGGGCGGTGGCGCTTGATCTGGCCGATGCCGGCTTTGCCGTGGCGGTTCATTACTCCCGCTCGGCCGACGAAGCCGCCGAGGTCGTCGCCGCAATCACCGGGCGAGGCGGCAAGGCCGTCGCCCTGCCAGCCGACCTCACCCGCGAGGACGAGGTCGCCACCCTGGTGACGCGCGCCATCCAGGCGCTGGGGCCGCTGGGCGTGCTGGTCAACAATGCGTCAAGCTTTGAACGCGACGATGCCCTGGGGGCGTCGCGGGCCTCGTGGGATCTCCATATGGAGGTCAATCTTCGCGCCCCCTTCGTGCTGATCCAGGACTTCGCCCGCCGATTGCCCGAAGGCTGCGAGGGCGTGGTGGTCAACCTGCTGGATCAGCGGGTATGGAACCTGACGCCCCATTTCACCTCCTATACCCTGTCCAAGGCGGGGTTATGGACCCTGACCCAGACCCTGGCCCTGGCCCTGGCGCCGCGCATCCGGGTGGTCGCCATCGGCCCCGGCCCCGCCCTGCCCAGCACGCGCCAGACCGGGGCGCAGTTCGCCGCCCAGGTCGCCGCCCTGCCGCTGGCCCGCGCCACCTCGCCGGAAGAGGTCTGCCGGACCATTCGCTTCCTGTTGGCGACGCCGTCCATCACCGGACAGATGATCGCCCTGGATGGCGGACAGCATATGGCCTGGGCAACTGGCGGTCAGCCGCCGGAGGAATGAAGGACGAAGCCCCCGTCTTTGGGCGGGCGCCTTAAGATCGGCTCCGAAACGATCCCGGAGACTCCGCGGAATCCCTGGCTCCGAACCAGTCAAGCCAAGTTTTGCACAGGGGGAGGCTGGCGGTGCGCTGCACTGCGGCAACAGGCCCTGTCCATAGAAATATCCGTCTATTTGCATTTTGTTTACGCTTGACAGAAGCTACACCGTTGAAAAATAATGATTTTGGTTTTGTGCATATAAAATAGGCAATATGGTCAACCCCTAGGGGACTCTTGGGTGAACCCCCGCTCCGACAAACTTGCCAACAGACTTATCCACACGAATCGTGGATATCCCGCAGCGCAAGGGGAAAACCACCGATGAACCCAGAAATATACTTTTGTGACATGCCCTCCCGACTCCAGCCCGATACGTTTCGCCTATGACTCTTCCCCTGGATTTTCCCGTGCAAGACGAAAACTCTTCCCCGCTGGCCCGGGGGGTGACGGTGATTCAGGCCGTCCTGGCCACCCTCCCCGGCACCCCCGGCGTCTATCGGATGATCAACGCCAAGGGCGACGCGCTGTATATCGGCAAGGCCAAAAGCCTGAAAAAACGGGTGGTCGCCTATACAAGGCCGGACAGGCTGCCGCTGCGGCTTCAGCGCATGATCGCCGAGACCGCCAGCATGGAGGTGGTCACCACCCATACCGAGGTCGAGGCGTTGCTGCTGGAAAGCACCCTGATCAAGACCCTGGGACCGCGCTACAACATCCTGCTGAAGGATGACAAGACCTTTCCGCATATCCTGGTCACCGACGACCATGACTGGCCGCAGGTGATGAAGCATCGCGGCGCGCGGACCCGCAAGGGGCAGTATTTCGGCCCCTTCGCCTCGGCTGGCGCGGTCAACCAGACCCTGGCGGCGTTGCAGCGGGCCTTTCTGCTGCGCTCGTGCTCGGATTCCATGTTCGCCGGCCGAACCCGGCCCTGCCTGCTGTTCCAGATCAAGCGGTGCAGCGCGCCCTGCGTCGACCGGATCTCCCAGGCCGATTACCGCGCGCTGGTGGAGGGGGCGCGGGCCTTCCTGTCGGGCCGCAGCCAACGCATCCAGCGCGAACTCGCCGCCGCCATGGAGGCCGCCAGCGAGGCCATGGAGTATGAACAGGCGGCGGTGCTGCGCGACCGCCTTCGGGCGCTGGCCCGCATCCAGGCCCATCAGGACATCAACGCCGCCGAGGTGGAGGAAGCCGACGTGGTCGCCCTCCATCAGGCCGGCGGCGCGGTCTGCGTCCAGGTGTTTTTCTTTCGCGCGGGCTGCAATTACGGTAACCGGGCCTATTTCCCCGCCCATGCCCAGGACGCCGACCCGCCGGAAATCATGGCGGCCTTTCTGGGGCAGTTCTATGCCGACAAGGCCCCGCCGGCCGAGGTCGTGGTCAATGTGGAGCCGGCCGAGGCCGCCATCGTCGCCCGCGCCCTGTCGGAAAAGGCCGGGCGCAAGGTGGTGGTGCTGCGCCCCCAGCGCGGCGACAAGGTCAAGCTGGTCGAGCACGCCGCCGACAATGCCCGCGAGGCCCTGGGCCGCCGCCTGGCCGAAAGCGGCGCCCAACGCAAGCTGCTGGAGGGCGTCGCCGGCGCTTTTGGCCTCGACTCCCCCCCCGAGCGGATCGAGGTCTACGACAACAGCCATATCCAGGGCAGCGACGCGGTGGGCGCCATGATCGTCGCCGGCCCCGATGGCCTGCTGAAGAGCGCCTATCGCAAATTCACCATCAAATCGGCCCAGATCACGCCGGGCGACGATTTCGGCATGATGCGCGAGGTGCTGACCCGGCGCTTTGCCCGCGCCCAAAAGGAAGACCCGGATCAGGACAAGGGGCTGTGGCCCGATCTGGTGCTGATCGACGGCGGCCAGGGCCAGCTGAACGCCGCGCTGGGCGTGCTGGCGGAACTGGGCATCGAGGACGTCGCCCTGGTCGGCATCGCCAAGGGGCCGGACCGCAATGCCGGGCGCGAGCGGTTCTTCATGGCCGGCAAGCCGCCGCTGTCCCTGGAGGCGCGCGACCCCGTGCTGTACTTCCTGCAACGGCTGCGCGACGAGGCTCACCGCTTCGTCATCGGAACCCATCGGGCCAAACGCTCCAAGGGACTGGTCCAGTCCCAGTTGAACGATATTCCCGGCATCGGCGCGCGGCGCAAGAAGTCCCTGCTGCACCATTTCGGCTCGGCCCGCGAGGTCGCCGCCGCCAGCCCGGAGGAGTTGGAGGCGGTGGAGGGCATCAGTAGCGCCATGGCCCGCAAAATCCACGGTTTTTTCCATCCCGATGGATAAAAAAGTCATTATCCGTCAACCCTCCGACACGCTTTGTCACAAACATGACCAATTCCATGGACACCAGAGCGGGCTTGCGGCTATCACTGCCCATCGGGTCGCGACCCGATGCCTGAACCACGGAGAGCGCCAGTGCTGAAGCCGACGAGGATTAGCATCACCCGGGTGGTTTTCTTGCTGTCGCTGGCCGCGACCGCGCTGGCGTTCGGGGTCGTCGTGCTGATCTCCGGCGAGGTGCGGGAAAAGTCGATCCGCGATCTTGCCCGCGACGAAGCCCACCAGACATCGACCCTGGTGTTCGAGACCCTTTACTCCGCCATGCGCAAGGGCTGGAGCAAGGCCGAGATCACCGACGTCATCATCCGCCTGCAAACCGCGCTGCCCGATCTGACGGTCGACGTCATCCGCGGACCGGCGGTGATCGAACAGTTCGGCGAGATGGGAAGTGATCTGGCGGTGATCCGGGCCGACCCGCTGCTGCAACAGGTGTTCGCCACCGGCAAGGAAGTGCTGGTGCCGGGCCAGACCGGCATCCGCTACCTCTACCCGGTCAAGGCCAAGCAGGAATGCCTGGAGTGCCACACCTCGGCCAAGCTGGGCGACATCAACGGCGTCATCGACATCATCTATCCGATCCACGCCCTGAAGGTGTCGCTGGATTACGTCTTGAACAGCGTGCTGGCCTATTTCTTCGGCATCCTGCTGCTGCTGTCGGCGGCGCTGTACTGGAAGTTGAAGCTGTTCGTCGTGCGCCCCATCACCAAGATGGTGGCGTTGATGCAAGAGATCATCTTGCACACCGACCTGACCCGCCGGGTCGAAAGCGATGGCATCATCAGCGAGGTCGCCGACCTCAGCGAGTATTTCAATAAACTGTTGCATACGGTCGAGGATTATCAAAACAAGTTAGAGGATCTGTCGATCCGCGACCCGCTGACCCGGCTGTACAACCGGCGCAAGTTCAACGAATTCCTCGACCACGAGATCGAACGCGCCAAGCGGCACGGCCATTCCTTTTGCATCGTTCAGATGGACCTGGACGACTTCAAGAACATCAACGACACCTTTGGCCATCCCATCGGGGATCTGGTGCTGAAGGAACTGGCCAGCGTCCTTTTACGCGATATCCGCCGCACCGACCTGATCGCTCGGGTCGGGGCCGACGAGTTCGCCGTCCTGCTGCCCGAGACCGACCCGGAGGAAGGCGCCAAGGTAGCGGAAAAGCTACGCCAGACCGTGGCGGAGCTGGTGTTGAGCCTGCCGATCGGCGGCGTGAAAATCACCGCCAGCATCGGTCTGGTCAGCTATCCCGAGAATGCCGAGGATCTGCAACGGCTGGCCATCGCCGCCGACGTGGCCATCTACAAAGCCAAGCGCATGGGCAAGAACCAAGTGGCGGTAATCGGCGAGTCCGACGACACCACCTCGATCATCTTCAGCCAGGGCGAGATGGTGCGCAGCGCCTTGGCCGAGGGGCGGCTGGTCCCGTTCTTCCAACCCATCGTCGGGGTCGCCGACGGCTCGGTCGCCGCCTACGAAGTCCTGGCCCGCGTCATCGACGGCGACAAGGCGATCTGCGCCAACGACTTCATCGAATCGGCCGAGGAACTGGGACTGGCCGGCGAGATCGACGACGCGGTGTTCGACGGCGCCCTGGCGGCCATGGCGGCGGGCGTGCTGGGCGACGCCAAGGTCTTCGTCAACCTGTCGGCCAAAAGCCTGACCAATCGCGAACGGATGCTGGCCATTCCCGGCCGTCTGGCCGCCGCCGGCATCGCCCCCGGCCGGATCGTGCTGGAAATCACCGAGCGCGAGGCCCTGCCCCATTTCGGCGACGTGATCACGGTGGTCAACGAATTGCGGGCCCAAGGCCTGGCCTTCGCGCTGGACGATTTCGGCAGCGGCTTCTCGTCCTTCCTCTACCTCAAATACATCACCGTCGATTACGTCAAGATCGAGGGCTCGTTCGTGCGCCAAGTGGTCACCGACTCGCGCGACCGGATCATGGTCGAACACATCCATTCCATGGCGCACAGCTTCGGCATGGTGACCATCGCCGAGTTCGTCGAGGACGAAGCGACGCTGGAGCTGCTGCGCGAGATGGGGATCGATCTGTGCCAGGGCTACCATGTCGGCATGCCGCGGGCGGTCAGCGCACTGTAACACGCCCCGGATGGGTGAAGGGCGGGCATGAAAAAGGCGGCCCCGGGCATCCCGGCGCCGCCTTTCTTGCTTTTCACACCGACGTGACCCGCCTTATGGTCCCCCGGTCACCGGCTAGGCCAACCGGTTCTTGACATAGGCGCCGGGGGCGTCCTCGATCGCCTTGAGCTTGCCCGTACCGGGCTGACGGGCGGCGATCTGCTTGCCGGCGAACTTCTCGACCCACTTCTGCCAGTCGGTCCACCAGGAGCCGGCCTCCTCGGTGGCGCCGGCGATCCACACTTCCGGGTTCTTCGGCTTCTTGGCGTTGGTCCAATAGCAGTACTTGTTGGCGGCGGGCGGGTTGACGACGCCGGCGATATGGCCGGACGCGGACAGCACGAACTTCACCGGGCCGGCCACATGCTGGGTCAGGGCATAGGTGCTCTGCCACGGCGCGATATGATCCTCGCGGGTGGACAGCATGTAGATCGGCGTCTTGATGGTGGAGATGTCGATCTTGACGCCGCCAAGCTCGATGCCGCCGGCCTCGATCAGCTTGTTCTCCTGATACATCTTGCGGAGGTAAAAGCTGTGCATGGCGGCTGGCATGCGGGTGGAGTCCGAGTTCCAGTACAGCAGGTCGAACGGGAAGGGGTCCTTGCCCAGCAGGTAGTTGTTGACCACGAACGACCAGATCAGGTCGTTGGCGCGCATCATGTTGAAGGTGGTGGCCATGTCGCGGCCATCGAGATAGCCGTGCAGCGCCATCTTGTCTTCCAGGGCGGCCAGTTGCTCCTCGTCGATGAAGACGCCAAGTTCACCGGGCTCCTTGAAGTCGGTCATGGTGGTGAAGAAGGTGGCCGAGGCGATCCGGTCTTCCTGCTTCTTGGCCGTCAGATAGGCCAGGGTGCAGGTCAGCAAGGTGCCGCCCAGGCAGTAGCCGATGGCGTCGATCTGCTTCTGGCCGGTGGCCTTCTCGATAGCGTCGATGGCGGCCAGAGTGCCGTCGCGCATGTAGTCGCCGAAGTCCTTGGCGGCCAGACTTTCGTCGGGGTTGACCCAGGAGATCACGAATACGGTGTGCCCCTGATCGACCGCCCATTTGATGAAGGAGTTCTTGGGGCGCAGATCGAGGATGTAATACTTGTTGATCCACGGCGGCACGATCAGCAACGGCTTCTCGAACACCTGCTCGGTGGTGGGGGTGTATTGCAAAAGCTGGATCAGATCGTTCTGAAAGACCACCTTGCCGGGGGTGACGGCGATATTCTCGCCGACCTTGAAGGCGTCGTAGTCGGTCATCTTGATCGACAGATTGCCCTTGCCGCGCTCCAGATCGTCCAACAGGTTGCTGAGGCCCTTCAGCAGGTTCTCGCCACGCGACTCGACGGTGGCGCGCAGAACCTCCGGATTGGTCATGACGAAGTTCGACGGCGCCATGGCGTCAACGAATTGGCGGGTGTAAAAGTCCACCTTCTTGGCGGTGTGATCGTCGAGACCCTCCACATCCTTCACCACGCCCTGCATCCAGCGCGCCGACAGCAGGTAGGACTGCTTGATGAAGTCGAAAATTTCGTTTTCTTCCCACATCTCGTCCTTGAAGCGACGATCGGCGACGTCCGGCTTGGCCACCGGCTCGGGGGCCTCGCCCATCATGCGCCGGGCGGTGTTCTGCCACAGGGTCATGTAGTCCTGCCACAGGTTGAGGTGCGCCTCGACCATCTTGGCGGGATCGCTCATCAGCTTGGCCGTCATTTCCATGAAGGCGTTGCCGATATTGAGCGGATCGGCGGACCCGAACTTGGGGTCCGACGCTTGGCGCGTCAGGAAGTCGGTGACGACTTTTTGGCTGCGTTCGGCGATGCTGGTCATCGCTTTCGAGAGTTCCGCCGGATCAGTCATCTTGTGATCCGCGCCCGTCTGTTCGGCCATAAGTACCCCTCATTAGGGTGCATCCAGAGTGCAACCCCGGCCGGCGGTCCGCCGCTTCGCCGGGGTCCCGGCTAGAAGAGGGGTGCACCCCAGCCCTCCTTCTTGCCCGTGCCATAGACCTATATACTTTCGTTCCATGGACTGATAAACGTGAACTTGCCGTAAAAGTCGGTCCGATCAAAACATATTCTCGATCCCGGGGGCTGCAGTTCGTCCATGTTCGATTGCATCGAGGCTTGGCGCCAACATAACGAGCGGCGCGCATTAACTGTCGGAAAAAGTGTCGTGGCAGTGGCGTTGATCGCCGGCTGCTCGTGGGTTCCCGACGCCGTAAACCCCATTGAGTGGTACAAGGGGGCCGCAAACGCTATCAGTAGCGATGAGGTCCCCGAGATCGCGTCGCCGCGTCGCCCCGATGGAAGCTTTCCAAACGTTTCCCAGGCGCCATCGACCGACCGTAAACAGCCTTCGAAGGGGCTGGCGGGCGATCGTGACAATTCCAAGTACGCGGAAACCGCAAGGCGCGAACCGAACCCCACCAAACAGCTGGTCAAGAAAACTCCGCCGGCCGGCCAGACTCAGGTCGCCGCCGAGCAGACCGGCAAGGGGACCTCTCAGCCGTCGCTTGACCGCCGCATGCAGACCGCCCGCGACGACGGCCCCTCGGCGCCGCCCCGGGTCGCGCCCGGCGGCCCACCCGCCCGCGCCGATGTTCCGGACGCCATTCCCACCCGCCGCACCGTGCTGGGGGAGCATTATCAGCGCCGTCTGGCCGAGTCCGCCGCCGCCACCAACAAGTCCGGCGCATTCGACACCGTGCCGCCGGCCCGGTCGGAAGCCTCCTATAATCAGCCGGTCCATACCTATGCCGTCCCGGCCAACGCCCCGGTCGGCTATGCCCGCGCCGCCTATGCCGCCGACTACGGCACCGGCGCGCCCGAGCTGGTGCCGCCACGCGGCGTCAAGGGAACCCGTGGAGCCAAGGGCGCCGTCATTCCGTCGGGGCCGGCCGCATCCTTCGAGGTGGCCAGCATGCAGTTCGGCGGCAATGGCGGCCTGACCGCCACCGACCGCGCAACCCTCAAGGATGTCGCCACCCTGCAACGTCAGACCGGCGGCGTCATCCGTATCGTCGGACTGGCGCCGTCCGGCCCCATCTCCTTCATCGGAAGCGACGAGTCCGATATCGCCGCCCGGCGGGCCAATGCCGTCGCCAAGGCCCTGACCGGCATGGGCGTGCCCGCCCGCAAGGTGCTGGTCGCCGCCGACTCCTCGGGTGGGGTGGCGTTCGACGACAGCGGCGCCAAGGTCTCCATCGAGTACTGATCTGCCCGAGACGGAGCCGGTAATCCCGGCTCCGTCCGAAAAAGCTTTCGATTCCTGTCCGGTGGCGCGTTAATGATTGTCGTTCTTCAATCCCCTCGCCCGGACTCTTCGCATCGATAGGCTGGACACATGACCCCAGACCAGGACTTTCACCGGATCAAACGGCTGCCCCCTTATGTGTTCGCGGAAGTGAACGCCATGAAGGCCCGCGCCCGCGCCGCCGGCGACGACATCATCGATTTCGGCATGGGCAATCCCGACCAGCCGACCCCCGAACACATCGTCGAGAAGCTGGTGGAGGCGGCCCGCAATCCCCGCGCCCATCGCTATTCCATGAGCCGCGGCATCCCCGGCCTCAGAAAGGCGCTGTCGGCCTATTACGAGCGCCGCTTCAACGTGGAAATCGACCCGGAATCCGAGGCGATCGTCACCCTGGGCTCCAAGGAGGGATTGGCCAATCTCGCCAATGCCATCACCAGTCCCGGCGACATCGTGCTGGTGCCCAATCCCAGCTATCCCATCCATCCCTACGGCTTCATCATCGCCGGCGGCTCGTGTCGCTTCGTGCCGGTGACCCCGGATGCCGAGTTCCTGCGGGCGCTCGACCGGGCCGTGCGCCATTCGGTGCCAAAGCCCATCGCCCTGGTGCTGAACTATCCCAGCAACCCCACCGCCCTGCTGGCCGATCTGGACTTTTACGGCCAGGTGGTGGAGTTCTGCCGCCATCACGGTATCTGGATCCTGTCTGATCTGGCCTATTCCGAGATCTATTTCGACGTGCCGCCGCCGCCGTCGATCCTGGAGATTCCCGGCGCCAAGGAAATCGCCGTGGAGTTCACCTCCATGAGCAAGACCTACAACATGCCGGGCTGGCGAATCGGCTTTGCCGCCGGCAACAAGACGCTGATCGCGGCGCTGGGGCGGATCAAGAGCTATCTCGATTACGGCGCCTTCACCCCCATCCAGGTCGCCGCCGCCTTTGCGCTGAACGGCCCCCAGGACTGCGTCGACGAGATCCGCGCCCTGTACAAGGATCGCCGCGACGTCCTGATCGAGGGCCTGCACGCCGCCGGCTGGGCCGTTCCCACCCCCCAGGCGACCATGTTCGCCTGGGCGCCGATTCCGCCGGCCTTCGCCCATCTGGGGTCGCTGGAATTCTCCAAGCTGCTGATGCGCGAAGCCCAGGTGGCGGTCGCGCCCGGTATCGGCTTTGGCGAATACGGCGATTCCCATGTCCGCATCGGGTTGGTGGAAAACCGCCACCGCACCCGTCAGGCGGTCCGCAGCATCAAAACCTTCCTCGGCAACTACGACAAGGTGCTTGAGGCTTCCGAGAAACAGCGCACGAGTCCAGGTCCATGAGCAAAACTCCCTTGAAAATCGCCATCGCCGGTCTGGGGACTGTTGGCGGTGGTACCGTCCATCTGCTGCATGAGCAAGCCGAGCTGCTGGCCGCCCGCGCCGGGCGTCCGCTGACGCTGGTGGGCGTCGCCGCCCTGGCGCGGCCGCTGGATCTGCCGCTGGACGGCGTGCCGTTCTTCACCGACGCCCGCGCCATGGCCAAGGACTGCGACTACGACGTGCTGGTCGAGCTGATCGGCGGGGCCGACGGCATCGCGCTGGACGTGGTCAAGACCGCCCTGGGGCGCGGCCGCTCGGTCGTCACCGCCAACAAGGCGATGATCGCCCATCACGGCATGGAACTGGCGCGGTTGGCCGAGACGAACGGCGGCAATATCGGCTTCGAGGCCTCGGTCGGCGGCGGCATCCCCATCATCAAGAGCCTGCGGGAAGGCCTGTCGGGCAACCGCGTCGCCAAGGTGATGGGCATCCTTAACGGCACCTGCAACTACATCTTGACCACCATGCGCGACCAGGGCCGCGACTTCGGCGACGTCCTGGCCGAGGCGCAGGCGCTGGGCTATGCCGAGGCCGATCCCACCTTCGACATCGACGGCATCGATACCGCCCACAAGCTGGCGATCCTGGCCAGCCTCGCCTTCGCCATGCCCATCAACCTGGACGGCGTCGCCTGCGAGGGCATCCGCCATGTCTCGGCGCTGGACATCCGCTATGCCGACGAGCTGGGCTATCGCATCAAGCTGCTGGGCGTCGCCGCGCTGATCGATGGCAAGGTCGAGGCCCGCGTCTATCCCGCCATGGTGCCGCTGTCCTTCCCGCTGGCCCATGTGAGCGGCCCGTTCAACGCCATCGTCACCGAAGGCGATTTCGTCGGCCGCACGGTGCTGGAAGGCCGAGGCGCCGGAGCGCGCCCCACCGCTTCGGCAGTGGTGGCCGATCTGATGGATCTGGCGACCGGCCGGACGATGCCAACCTTCGGCGTGCCGGTGGATCGTCTGACGCCGCGGCCGGCGGCCACGGCCGAGGCCCACCGCAGCGCCTATTACATCCGCCTGATGGTCAAGGACCAGCCAGGCGTCTTCGCCGACATCGCCGCCGCGCTGCGCGACGAAAAGGTGTCCATGGAGCAGATCATCCAGCGCGGCCGCTCGCCCGAATCGACCGTGCCGGTGGTGATGACCATGCACGAAACCGACGAGGCTTCCATGCTGAAGGCGGTCGCCCGCATCAAGACGCTGGCCGCCGTGGAAGACCTTCAACTGATCCGTATCGAGAATCTTTAAGGGATGGCAATGTCCGATCACACCATGTCTTCCGCGATTCTGGACCGCAATCTGGCCCTTGAAGTGGTGCGGGTCACCGAGGCCAGCGCCCTGGCCTCGGCCCGGCACGCGGGACGCGGCGACGAAAAAAGCGCCGACGAGGCCGCCTGCGGCGCCATGCGCAGCGCGCTGAACCGCCTCGCCATGGACGGCGTCATCGTCAATGGCGAGGGCGACGACGTCGAACAACCGCTGCACACCGGCGAGAAGGTCGGCAATGGCAACGGGCCAAAGGTCGATATCGTGCTGACCGCGCTGGAAGGACGCTCCATCTGCGCGCGCGGGGCTCACAACGCCCTGTCGGTGGTGGCGATGACCGAGGAGGGCTCGTTCCTCAAGGTGCCGCAGCACTCCTACATGGAAAAGATCGCGGTCGGGGCCGAGGTGCCCGCCGGGGTCATCGATCTCGACGCCTCGGCCGAGGAAAATCTGGCGCGGATCGCCGCGGCCAAAGGCTGCTCCATCGCCGAGCTGACCGTCAGCGTACTCGACCGTCCCCGCCATGGCGACCTGATCGAGCGCCTCTACGCCGCCGGGGCGCGGGTGATGCTGTTCGACGATGGCGACGTCTCCGGGGCGCTGGCCGCCGGCCTGCCCGAAAGCGGGGTCGACGTCTATATGGGATCGGGCGGCGCCGCTCAGGGCGTGCTGGCCGCCGCCGGCCTCAAATGCCTGGGCGGACGCATGCAATGCCGCCTGCTGATTCGCTCCGAGCAGGAGCATCAGGCGGCACGTCTGGCCGGCATCGACGACCCCAAGCGCAAATGGGACATCGACGAAATGGTCAAGGGCGAAGTGATGTTCGCCGCCACCGGCATCACCGACGGCCATGTGCTGAAAGGCGCGCGTCTGCTGCCCGGCAACCGCGCCACCAGCCACTCGCTGGTGATGCGCTCGGTGACCGGCACCACCCGCTACATGACGGCCCATCACGACCTTACCCGGAGCCCGGTCCTGCCATGAGTCCCGCGGGAGCTCCTCCCGCTTTCCTCGGCGTCGAGCGTTCGCTGACCGGGCGGCGCTGGCTGTCGCGGGCCGGTGACGAGCGTCTGGCCCTGGCCCTCTCGCAACGGCTGGCCCTGCCCGAGATGGTCGGGCGGGTCCTGGCGGCACGCGGCGTCGGCCTGGACGAGGCTCCGTCCTTCCTCAACCCCACCCTGCGCGACCTGCTGCCCGACCCCAGCCATCTCAAGGACATGGACAAGGCGGTGGCGCGGCTGGTCCGCGCCGTCGCCGAGGGCGAGACCATCGGCATCTTCGGCGATTACGACGTGGACGGCGCCACCTCTTCGGCCCTGCTGCGCAACTTTCTCGACGCGGTCGGCGCCAAGGTCCTGGTCTATATCCCCGACCGGGTGACGGAGGGCTATGGCCCCAATGCCCCCGCCCTGCTGCGCCTGAAGGACGAAGGGGCCGCAGTGGTGGTGACGGTTGACTGCGGCACCACCGCCTTCGACGCCCTGGACGCGGCGGCAAAGGCCGGCCTCGACATGATCGTGGTCGATCACCATGTGGCCGAGGCCGCACTGCCGGCGGCGCTGGCGGTCATCAATCCCAACCGGCTGGACGAAGACAGCCCCCATGGCCATCTGGCGGCGGTGGGGGTCGCCTTCCTGCTGGTGGTGGGGCTCAATCGCGGCTTGAAGCAGGCGGGGTGGTTCCAGACCCGCGCCGCTCCCGACCTGCTGCGCTGGCTTGATCTGGTGGCACTGGGCACCGTCTGCGACGTGGTGCCGCTGCTGGGGGTCAACCGGGCGTTGGTGACCCAGGGACTGAAGGTCATGGCGCGACGCCAGAACGTCGGCCTCGTCGCCCTCGGCGACGTCGCCGGGATCAAGGAAACGCCGGGAGCCTACCACCTGGGCTATGTGCTGGGGCCAAGGGTCAATGCCGGCGGCCGGGTCGGCGAGGCCGGACTGGGCACCCGACTCCTGTCCACCGATGATGCGGCCGAAGCCGCCGAAATCGCCCGCCGACTGGACGGCTACAACAAGGACCGGCAGGAAATCGAGGCGGTGGTGCTGCTGGAAGCGATCGAACAGGTGGAGGGCCGCCCCGATGACGGGCTGCCCCTGCTGCTGGCCGCCGGCGAAGGCTGGCACCAGGGCGTGATCGGCATCGTCGCCGGACGGCTGAAGGAACGTTATGGCCGCGCCGCCTGCGTGGTGGCGCTGGAAGGCGGCGTCGGCAAGGGCTCGGGCCGCTCGGTCACCGGCCTCGATCTGGGAGCCGCCATCATCGCCGCGCGCCAGGACGGCCTGCTTCTGGCCGGTGGCGGACATGCCATGGCGGCGGGCTTCACCGTGGCCCGCGACAAGTTGCCCGAGTTCCACGCTTTCGTCGCCGACCGCCTCCAGGCGCAGCTGGACGGCGAACTGGCGCCGGTGTTGGACCTGGACGGGGCCATGGACGCCGGCGCCGTCTCGGTGGAACTGGTGGAGACCCTGGCCCAGGTGGGACCGTTCGGCTCGGGCAATCCGGAACCCCGCTTCGCCATCGCCGCCGCCCGCATCGTCAAGGCCGACGTGGTCGGCTCGGGCCATGTCCGCCTGATCCTGACCGGAGCCGGCGGCAAACGCCTCAAAGCCATCGCCTTCCGCGCCGCCGACAGCGAAATGGGCCACGCCCTGCTGTCGGGCCAAGGCGCCGCTTTCCACCTGGCGGGAAGCCTGCGCGTCGACACGTGGCAAGGCGCCACCAGCGTCCAATTGATCGTCGACGACGCCACTTTCGCCCGTTAAGTCGAATCCGCATAAAGCGGCCTTGATTTTCTCCGCCAAGGCAGCTATCTAGTCGCCCTCGCCTCGAGCCGTCCCCATCGTCTAGAGGCCTAGGACACCGCCCTTTCACGGCGGCGACGCGGGTTCGAATCCCGCTGGGGACGCCATTCTCACAAGACAAACCGGCTCTACCGCGAAGATGCGGCCTTGGATATCCCAAGGTTCCGCGCGGATTTACGTGGTATTGGTGCTGACCTCTTTCTCGGTGAGTGTGCCGGAATTCTCTCTCCAGCGCCCGTTTCTCTCTGAACCTGCTGACACGCCCTTTTGTATCAACAGGTCAGCAAGCACCTGAAATCTCAAGATACCCCAGGAATCGCAGTGCCGTGTGGTTTGCCGATTTTCGTGGATGACCGATGGAATCCGGCGACGGATTTTGTTCGCTGTATCAACAGCATCTTCCGCTTTGGGCCGGAAGCAGAATGGCAACTTTCAAGGCGCTAATCAGGCAGATCGGATATTATGTCGGCAATCGGCGGTTTCAATCTGTGTGGTTCGGGCCATGTCAACGGCCGAGGGATGTTCGGTCACCGATTGGCATCACTCTCCAATTCCAAAGGGTTTGCGGCTTGCCTCATTCCTGCCACGGTGTCGCGTTAGGCTCGCTCTTTCTTAGGGCGAGGCCCATAGGGGCCCGTCAAACACTCGGGGAGAATTCCATGAACCACACCATGATCTGCGCTTTTGCCGTCGCCGCCTTGATCGCAGCCGGATCGGCCTTTGCCGCCGATGCTCCGCCTGCTGCGTCTCCCGCGCCAGCCGCAGCCACGGCAGCCGCTCCCACTACGCAAGCCATGCCTCCTGCCGCCAGTTCGACGCCTGCAGCCACGGCTGCCCCGACCCCGGCGCCGGCGGTGGTTCCTGCGCCGGTCGCCGCCGCGCCGGTCGCGACGGCCCCCGCCGTTGCCCCGGCTCCCATGACGGCCATGCCCGCCAAGACGGAGAAGCCGCGTGTCTCCGCATGCACCCGCGCAATCCATTCGGCCGAGCATGCCCTGAAGATGTCCAAGGCCAAGCCGGAGGCCATTGCAGGTGCCTGGCAGCATATCCAGGCCGCAAAGCAGGCGCGGTCCAAGCACATGAGCGACGCCTGCAAGTCGGAAGCGGCCGCCGCCTCCAAGATGTCCAACATGATGTAATCATTTGGCAGGGGGGGAGAGGAGATAAAATTCTTTCCCCTCACCGCCGTGGTCATTGTCATGGAAATGACCGACAACCAGTCGCTGACCTTGCCCCTGATGGCGGCGGCTGTGATCGCCTACGGCGTGTCACGGCTGGTGTGCCCCGCCCCCATGTACCACAACTCGCCTTAGAACAGCGCCGCATTGATCAGCCGATGGGTGACGATGCTGGCGACATAGCCCGCCGCCACCGCCCAACTCCATTTCAGGTGTGAGCCGAAGGTATAGACACCGCGCGCCTGCCCCATTAGCGCTACACCAGCAGCGGAACCGATGGACAGCAGCGAGCCGCCGACACCGGTGGTCAGGGTGATCAGCAGCCACTGGCCCAGCGGCATGTCGGGCTGCATGGTCAGCACCGCGAACATCAGAGGGATATTGTCGAGGATGGCGGACAGAACGCCGATGATGACATTGGCGCTGGTGGCGCCCAACTGGCCATAGAGCAGGTTGGACATCACCGACAGATAGCCCAGCACACCCAGGGCGCCGACGCACATCATCACACCGTAGAAGAACAGCAGCGTGTCCCATTCAACGCGGGCGATCTTGCGGAACACATCGAAGGGGTTCTCGGTGGACGCTCCCCGGCGACCATGGGCTTTTTGCAGGTAGTAGCCCAGCAGCAGGAGATAGCCCAGCCCGGTCATCATGCCGATCACGGGGGGCAGATGCAGATAGTTATGGAAACAGATGGCGGTGACGATGGTGAGCGCGAACAAGGCCAGGACACCCCAGGCGCCGGGCTTCAGCTTCACCACATCGTCGCTGGCCTCCGGCTTGCCGCCGGGCAGAGCCAGATGCATCAGGGCCGCAGGCACCACGAAGTTGACCACCGACGGCAGGAACAGGAGAAAGAAGTCGTTGAACTGAACAACGCCCTTTTGCCAGACCATCAGGGTGGTGATGTCGCCGAACGGGCTGAAGGCGCCACCGGCATTGGCGGCGACCACGATATTGACGCAGCCCATGGCGACAAAGCGGGGCGAATCCTTGCCCACCGCCAGAACCACCGCGCACATGACCAGAGCGGTGGTCAGATTGTCGGCCACGGGCGAGATGAAGAAGGCCAGGATTCCGGTCAGCCAGAACAAGGCACGGTAGCCGAAGCCGGAGCGGACCAGCCAAGCCCTGAGTGCATCGAACACCCGGCGCTCTTCCAGCGAATTCACATAGGTCATGGCCGCCAACAGGAACAGCATCAGCTCAGCATATTCCAGGAAGACATGGCGGATGGGGGGGGCCAGGGCGTGTGGGAAACCCTGCGCATTGTAGACCAGGGCGATCATCACCCACAGGATGCCCGCCGCCGCCATCACCGGAATGGATTTGCGCAGATGGGTGGTTTCCTCGGTGATGACCAGGGCATAGGCGAATACGAACACCGCCACGGCGGCAAGTCCGACCCAATGGCCGGTCAGATCGGGCAGGTGCTCTGTCAAATACTGTCTCCCTCGGCTTCTGTCAGGACCACTCGGTTGCGGCCATCGTGTTTGGCTCGGTACAGGGCCTCGTCGGCCAAATTCAGAGCTTCATCGACGGTGTGAGTTCCGACAACGGCGCCGACGCTGACGGTTACGGACAAGCTTTGCCCATTCCGGTCCAATTTGGCCTGTTCCACCGCTTCGCGGATGCGTTCAGCGGCGATCAATGCACCTTTTTGCGCCGTTTCCGGCATCAGAACCGCGAATTCCTCGCCGCCCATGCGGCCAAAGACGTCCACCTGACGCAGACACTTTGTTACCACGGAAACGAACAGACACAAGACCTCATCGCCCATGTCGTGGCCATGACGGTCGTTGACCCGCTTGAAGTGGTCGATGTCGATGATCACCAGCCAGTTGTCGTCGACGGCGCCATTGCGCCGCTCGGCGTCTTTCAGTTTGGCCGGCCGTTGCAGCTCGCTGGAAATCGCCGTCAGCAGGCGCGTCAGGTCGAAATCGAAGGTCTTGCGGTTGGCCAGTCCGGTCAGCGTGTC
>JAUSFB010000029.1 GCA_030651575.1 Phaeospirillum sp. | reverse complement strand
CACCGGCCCCGCAAAGGCCGGTGTCTGCGTTCTTTACACCTTCCCGCGGGGTGGAGCAGCCCGGTAGCTCGTCAGGCTCATAACCTGAAGGTCGCAGGTTCAAATCCTGCCCCCGCAACCAAATTAGCCCGTAACTTCAATAAGTTACGGGCTTTTTGATTCCTGCCCCAATTCCCCGAAATCCCGAATGGTAGCACTGCGGTAGCAAGGGGAAGCAAGCTCTTGCGAGGTGGTGCGTAGGCGGCCTTCCGGGGGGCAACAATCAGCCCGATATCTCCCCTGCATCGACCAGCGACGCCTCCTGCGTGTGCCCATCATCGCCCTCCGGTGGGGCCTTCGAGATGTCCATCTGTCGGAGGCCCATCGCAGAAAGATCGAGAACGAGCGGTTGCAACAAGGCGCGGGTCTCAGCGCCACCGCGCGACAATACGTGGATGAAGTCTTCCTGATTAGGCTGCCCAAGCGCCAGCCGATAGATCATGCGCTGCTCTCGAAGATGGGCGAAGCGAACAATATCCCGTCCAAAGGGGCGCTCAAAAACATGACGTCGGATCTCGGCTCCATCAAACACCCACCAGGGGCGAAGGCCGCTTTCGTCCACCTTAAGTTCCGCGTGTCTCTGGACACATCGCCAAGGTGAGCCGTTCGGCATCTCGGGATCTCGAAGGACGTCATTGCGCAATACCGACGCCAGCCGTCGCCTGATGGCCAATCCGGCATAGCGCTGGACGCGGCCTTCCCGTTGCTCAAGATCAAGCGGGTTCGAGGAAAGATCCCAATGAACCACATGTGAGCACCAGGGATGAAAGTCCAAGCCCTCTTGCCCAACGGACGTCGTTGCCAGGACATGTGGCCAGAAAGGCGTATTGAAGCTCCGACGAACTTCATCGGGTCGGGCTGGAGCGGCCTGCGCCACGCCGCCATCCACCTTGACCACGGGCTCGCTCTCGGCATCGCCGAACGGCACGGCGACATGGCAACGCACCGGGATCTTATGCGGCGGTCCACCAATTCCATGAAAGCTGAAGCTGCCGGCACGAAGCCCAAGCGACGATTGCAGATCCTTGGCGAGACCAGCGGCGCCTTCTTGGAGATTTTGGGCGCGTAACCAGAAATGTTCATCGAGAACACTTTCGAGGCCGCCATCGACGACCGCGCCCATGACTTGCTCGACAGCGCTTTTCCCCGGCAGCGATGACAAAAACACCGGATTGTCGAGATAGGCGCGCAGTCCCTGCCAGCTGAGCTGGACCAACTCAGCATAGCGTGCCGGATCAAGGATCGTCGGGTCATGGCGCAACAACGCTCGGCCGAGCACAACGCCAGGTGCCCCAATCGCATAGTCCACGAGGTCCGAAAGCTCGATGGGAGACAGCCGTTCGATCGGCTGCGCCCGGCGCCATTGCCGGGTCGCGGACTGTGCAGCACGATCATCACCGATCGCGCTGCTCCAACCGGCGGTGGACTGTTCCGCGACACCTATCATCTGTTCGATCGACGCCAGGGTCCGCGCAATCGATCTGTGCCGCTGGCGGGCCTTCACGGTGTCCCGTTCAATGATGCCTTTGGGCAAGGAGGCGAGAATCTGCCGCCGGATCTCTTTGCGAACGGCGCTGAGCGTCGCGCCGGCCTTCGCGAGCGGGTCCGTGTTACGGATCAGCCATAGCGATGGATGGAACGCCGCCATTACAGGTCCGGGAACGGTAGCCAACTTGAAACGGCGGCGCCTGTAGGCCTTCTCATAGCCGCCTTGCTTCTTGGGGAGACAGTGCACTTCGACGCCAAAGCTCAGAAGTGCGGCGACGCTAGGTGGCGTTGCGCGGAAGCGGCTGAACAAAAGGAGTTTGGGATCCGCTGCCTGGCTTTTCCAACCTCCGCCAAGCGGCCACCAGGGGAATGAGGGGGCGACCCAAGGAAGCGACAGCAGCTTGGGAGGAGCGACGCTGCTGAGCGCGCGAAGCTTCGCGTCAGGCCATGCCGTTGGCGCATCGAGTTTGTTGCGACGCTCGCGCGTCATCCGAGTGAGCTTCGGCGCTCCCTTGATTTTTGCGCGCTTCCAAGCTGCATAGCGGGGACCGAGGGACTGGGCTGGCAGCGGAACCGAGGACCAATATGGCAGCGCCTCATAACGCATCTGCTCGGTGAAACTCTCCACGAGATGCCGATAGACCAGAAAATCCATCGGGCGATGGGTCCGCATCAAGGAATCGGGTTGCTGCGAGCGGATCGGCAGACGCCACGCTGTCCCGCTCTGTACGCGACATGACGGGCGTCAGCAGGCCGCGAAGCTCATCTCGAAGCCTGGCGGCTTCTGCAACCTCGCCCCTCAACTCGGGATGGCTCGCGTCGGCATGCGCCACAATGTCACGCAGCTTGTCACCGAAATCGGAAAAAAGCGTCTTCGCGCGCTCGCGAACATCGGGGCCGGCAAGAAACTCGATCAGTTCCAAGAGTTCCGCGTGAGCAAGTGCGCCGCGCGCCTCCTCCCACCGAGTGCTCAGAAGGCGATAAGGCGTTGCGCTGAGCAGTAAGGTCGCTGGTGGGACACCCGAGCCTTCAGGTTCCAAAAGCGCCTTAAGAAGCGGATCGGCGTCCTTCTCGTCGAGAATCTGGCGGTAGCGCTGAAACTCATCAAGAACGACCAGATCGGGCGGCTGGTGGTGGAGCGTCGCCAGTGCCAAGGCGCGCCGGAGGCGGCCAACGAAGGTGGTTGGCTTGAGGGGCTTTATTTTTCTGCCCGCATCACCATGTACTGCCAGATCGAGCATCGTGCGTACCGGCGCGCCGAATTCGGCCGCCAGGGCTTCGCGAAACCGCTGGCGCAGATGGGGCGGCGAATCCGCGAATTTGGTCTCCGCGCACTTGATGGCCCCGTCCCACGACCCTCGGGCACTCAGCCGCAATATGTCCGGATCAAGATCGCGGGAGAAAGCGGGATAGGTCTGCTCGAGCAACACCTTCAGGAAAGCTCGCTCTTCCTTTCGCCCTCCCGTGAGGCGTGCACGCGCACCCGGAAAGGACGTCGCGGGAGACAGTGCATAGATAAGAACGGGATTATCGGGCCGCTTTGCGATCGCAATCAACGAAAGTCGATCCGGTGTGGCGATTGCGGCCTTACGTTGTGCATCATTGAGGAAACCAACGACGCGGCCCTTGTTCTGGTGCGAGACCGCATGACCGTTGGCGATATAGTAGATCACCAAAGGCCGGCGGCCATCTTCGGACATGTGGCGAGCCAGTTCCTTCGCCACGACGGTCTTCCCGAGACCGACCTCATCGGCGACCAGAAAGCGGCGGCGACCCGCCAGGTCGCCGAAGGTCGCGAGCGCAGCATTGATGGCGGCTTCCTGGAACGGCTTGGGCGTGCTCATCGGCGTTTGCCCTTTATTTCGGCGTTGCCGAGCCCGCTCCGGAGCTTGCCCCACAACTTGTCAAAGCGTCTCAGCATCTCTGCGGTTTGTGGATCCTCCCGCCCGGCCTGCTCAAGTACGGCCGGCAGATATTGGGAAACCCTTCGCTCGATCTCGCGGAACTTGTCCGGATCGCGCGCCCATGCCGCCAACATTTCCTCCAGGGTCGGCAGCGAGGTATCGAGCGTCGGGTTCCGTTCCAAGCTGGTCCGTTCCTGCATTTCGTCGTTCGTCCAGTCTCCTTCACCCTGCCGATCATCATCCGCCAGCAATCCGGCCAGCCAAAGGAGGAACCCTCTGGCACCGAGAAAGCGCACGAATGCGGCACGGTCGCGATCCTCCCCGAATGGCGGCTCTGCCGGCGCTCGTTGCAGCCATGAGAGGCCTTTGTCCCCACGGCTGACTCGCAAGCGCACGAACTCGCTTCGCTCTGCTGGGACGACTTGTCCCAGATGCACAATCGCTTGCTGCACTGGCCAAGCCACGAGCTCGCCGTGAAGCGCGCCCACTTCCAGCGCAATGTCAGGCTCATCGGGATGTGGCCCGCGAGGGTGGTGATCGGACTGATGGGTGAGGCGCACACCTTCGTCGTCGATGCTAAGCTCCGCCGCCCATCGCGCCGCCACCTGGGCGCGCGCCCGTTCGAGTGCTTCCTCTTCCTGAGCCGCTGCATCGGGCGAATGTTCCATGCTGGGCGGCTCAACGAGCCGGGCAGAACCGAGAAGCGCCTTCAGCCCTTTTTCGACCAACTCGGTCACGAGCAGCTCAGCGGTGACCTCGGCGTTGCGTCCAGTCCAGGCGCGCAAGGTCGCGTTTGCGCTTCCCAACCACAGCGTCCGCTTGCGCCCGGACCGCATGAACAGCAGCTTGGCATGCAGTCCGCGGCCTACCTCTTCTTCCTCATCGTCGGTCGGGCCGACGTCCGCCGCTGCGGGCTGCTGGCCACGCTCGGGATCGCCGATCAGATAATCAGGCGCGTCCAGCGCGAGCAGATCGTCGAACCCCGCCAGTGATGGGCCGATCCGCTCGATCTCGTGCATTGTCGTCAGCAGCACGCGCCGCGCCGGCTTTGGGGAAGACGCGCCCCCCAATCACCTGAGATTCGCCTGCATCCTTGAGACGACCTGCAAGTAGCCTTTCGCGCTCGCGCAAAGCACGCACGGCGGCCGGCCCCGTCAGGCCCGCCAGATCCTCGAACAGCCAAGGTACGAAAAGCGCGTAGCGGGCGCGGGTGTGCAGCACCGATGTGCCTGGAAAGAAGAGGTCAGCATAACGCTGATGGATCGTCAGGAAGCCGATCTCATCGCGCACGCCCATGGATTCTTCGTCCATCTGCGCCTTGGCGCGCGCCAGCGCTTCGCGTGATAGATAGGTCCATCCCAAGGCCGGCTCTATTGGCGCGTTGCGTGTTGCCCGGGCGGTTTTTCCAGAGTGTCGCACAGTATTTTACCCCTGCACGACTTCCATTAACTTCCCAAAGCTGTTCACCACGTCGTACTTCACCTGATCCGACGTGATCTTGGCGAAAAACTTCCTGGCGCAGGCGATCTTGCTGTTCTCTATGAGCTTCAGTTCCATCGATGACATGGAGCCTTTGGTCTCCGCCACGAAGTAGATGTGCTTGACCGTCCCCTGCTTGAAAGCAATTGCCCAATCGGGGTTGTAGTTGCCGACCGGGGTGGGGATGGCGAATCCGCGAGGGAGCTTGGCGTAGACGACCACCTCCTGGCTGGCATCAAGCTCGGCGACGAAATCGCGTTCGATCTTTGAGTCGGTGAACACGTAGTCGAAGACGTGTCGGTCGGTCTTGATCGCCTTGGAAAAGTCGTCGCGGTTCTTGTCCTGGGTGAAGATGTCGGCGCCGTAGGTATCGCCGGTCGGATCATAGGTCAGGTGCTCGACGATCACCGTGGCCTTCTGCTCGTTGATCAGGCGTCCGGCCTGCTGGATGAAGTCCTCGGGGTTGGTTCGGTATTGGGCGAAAACCACGGGCGAAATGCCCTGAAGGATGGCCGCCATAGTGGCGCGGGTCAGGGTTGTCGCCTCCGCCAACTTGCCGACAAGGTCGTAGGTAACTGCGGAATGAATTGAGGCGTTGTGCGTCTGCGTGGTGGTTTCCCGCACGCGGAAGGCTTCGCCGTTCCGAATCGAGTCGTAGGTGGCCTGGTCTTCCTGTTCCCCGGCAACGATGTGGTACTGGAGCGGACTGACCTTCAGCTCGCTATCCAGGGTCCGGATGCACTTGCCGACAAGCTCCGCAGTATCGAACTGGACCGCGTAGATGGCCTTGTGGTTGATCCGCCCCCACAACTCCTGGAACTCCTTCTTGTGGAAGTTGGCGTTGAGGGGGTTGGACTTGGCTTTCCGGTCGTCCTCGATCTGCGGCAACTGCGCGTCGCTGAAAACGGTGCCGATCAGTTGGTGGACGGCGGCGGCATGGGGGGCCAGTTCCGGGGGTAGCGGGGCCAGGCTGCCGTCCTTCACCGCGTCGTGGTACGCCGGGGTGATCCGGTCTCCGTCGTCGGTGTAGTCGTTCTTGATCAGGTAGCGCTGGATCAGCTTCGCCAATTGCGCGGTGACCGCCACATCGCCATGCTCGGTCTTCAGCACCTTGCCGGTGAAATAGGCTTCGTCGGCCAGCCGAGGCCGGGCCGACAGGGTCTTGCCGATGTCGGCCTGCAAGGCGCTGACGAATTCCTTGTAGCTCTCGCTCGCCACCACGGTCAGCACGTTGACGTGATGGACCGTGACGGGATTGTCCATGCGGTCGCCGTCCTGGTTGACGGACAGCCGCAGGCCGCGCCCCACCTCCTGGCGGCGCGAGATGGTGTTGTCGCTGTACTTCAGGGCACAGATGACGAAGACGTTGGGGTTGTCCCAGCCCTCGCGCAGGGCCGAGTGCGAGAAGATAAAGCGGACGGGCTCCTCAAATGACAGCAAGCGTTCCTTGTCCTTGAGGATCAGGTCGTAGGCGTCCACGTCGTCGGACAGCCCCTTGTCCTCGCCCCGAGCAATGACATCGGGGTCGATAAGGCGCTTGGATTTCTTGTCGATGGCGAAATAGCCCTGGTGGGTTCTGCCCGCCTGGATCCGGTCGAGGTGATTCCGCCACGCGTCTCCTTCGAGGGGCAGTTCACCCAAGATCTCGGCCTTTACCGCCTCGTATTCCTCCTCAAACACCCTGGCGTATTCGCCTTTTTCATCGGCCTGGGTGTAGTCCCGGTATTTGGCCACCTCGTCGATGAAGAACAGGGACAGAACCTTGATGCCCTGGGCGAACAGCGTCCGTTCCTTCTCGAAGTGGGCTTTGATGGCTTCTCGAATCTGAATGCGGCGCAACGAGGCCTCGTTGACGTCGCCCACGGCTTGGCCACCTTCGATTTCCACGCCGTTGAGGAAGCTGACCGTGTTCCTGACCGCGTCGATCTCGCTGACGACGAAGCCGTCGTACTGGTCCAGGCCGCCGGACCGATCATGGAGATTGTCCCGCACCGTCAGCTTGCGCATCTCGCGCTTGATGCCCGACTGGGTGCGGATTTCCATCTCCACCCGTGCCACCGGCGGCTTGGTCTTGGAAATCTCAATGGATTCCAGGTACAGGTAGGCATTGGTGCCCGACAGGCCGCGAACCGTAATGCCACGCACGGCGATCTTCTTGACGAGCCTTTGATTGTAGGCATCGATGGCATCGAGGCGATAGACCTTGTTGTGCTCGGTCTTGTGGGTGGCGGAATAGCGCAGCAGCAGGGACGGCCGGAACTTGGCCATCCCGTCGAGGGTCTTTGCCCCTTCCATCTTCTGCGGCTCATCAAGAATGAGGATGGGCCGGTTGGCGGCAATCACGTCGATGGGTTTGCGGGACTGGAAATCGTCCAATTCCTCGTAAATGCGGCGGGCATCCTTGCCGGTGGCGTTGAAGGCTTGGACGTTGATGATCATCACGTTCAGCCCGGCATCCGAGGAGAAGCTCTCCAAGTTGTGCAGCTCGCGCGAGCTGTAGATGAAGAAGCGGGCGCGCTTGCCGTACTCCTCCAGGAAATGCTCGGCGGTGATCTCGAAGGACTTGTGCACGCCCTCCCGAATGGCGATGGAGGGCACGACGACGATGAACTTGGAGAAACCGTATTGCCGGTTCAGCTCGAACATCGTCTTGATGTAGCAATAGGTTTTGCCAGTACCGGTTTCCATCTCGATATCGAGATTGAGCGGGCAGGCGCGGCTTGCCACCAGGGACGCCGACAGCGGCAGGTTCTGACGGCGCTGCACGGCGTGGATGTTTTCCAGCAGCCGGGTGGGCGGCAGTACAATATCCGGGTTGCGAAAGCCTTCCACCTCCAGGGCGGCGCGGGCCTGACCGCTGGCTTCGGCCGTGCGGCCGGGATCGACGCGGTATTTGAGGCCGGCGCCGAACGGCTGGCCAACCAGGCAGTCGGCCACCGCTTCGACCGCGTCGGTCTGGTAGGGCTGCTTCTTGAACTTGAGCTTCATGGTTCTCTGCACCCTACTCTTTTTTCTCTGCAATTTTCTCTGCAAGTACCCATCGCGGTGTTCGATCCGACCCCTGATTGACGATGGTGTCATGCCGCCGCATTTTCGTGATGAGATTATTGACCTTGTTGACTTTTTGCGGTTCGTCCAGGGCCTCGCTCAGCTTCCCCATCAGGAGAGCGTTGATATCAGCGCGGCTCGCGCTGCCAAACTTGCGCAGAAAATCGGTGACCAGCTTGGTGTAGAACTCGTCATCCTGGGCGCGCGTGCGGATATAGTCGGCCTTGGTGGCGGTCACTGCCGCCACCTTGGCGGAGACGTGCATATTTGGTTTCCGGCCCTCGATCAGCTTGGCGCGTTTGAGCCGGGCTATCGCTTCGTCGGGAATGGGCAACCTCTTCTGCACCCGATCCAGCGCCAAGGCGTCGATCAAGGGCAAGTCCGCTTTTTGCATTAGCATCCGTGTATAGGCGGTGTCCACGACGCTGCCGTAGATGGTCATCCTGACCGCTCCGGCTTCGCCAAGGTCGTAGTCAGGCATGGGAAAGTAGCGACGAGCCTGTCCCTTATGCATCTCGTGAATGCCATAGCCCATCTGATCGATCATGTTCAGCTCGGACATGGCCTGCGCCAGGAACGGATTGCGATAGCGACGAGGGACCTTGTTTCCTTCGACGTAATCGTCAGGCTGGCCTTCGAAGAAGCTAGGGGCCGAAGAACCACTGGCTGTCCATCTCACGAACGCAATCGGTGATACGCATCACGCCGACGATGCCGCCCCGCGGCATGAACATGGCACTCACAAAGCCACGGTCACAGCTATCCACCGTCCGGCTGGCATGGATCAGGACCAGCCCCCGGAACTTGGTGGGCCAGGACCGGTTCTCCACGTCCTTGCCGTCGAACAGGATATGGTGGCACCACGGTTGGCGGATGCTGATGGCGGGAGTGTTGGGCGGGATGATCATGCGCTGGTCCCTTCAATCTCCATGATCCAGTCGAGCGTGGTTCCCACCGGCGAGGCCGGGATGGTGTCCACTGGCCTGCCGTCCAGATCCTGGGGGCGCAGCGGCGCCAGGGGGATGCGAGCGATGGAGCGGGCCAGGGCCTCGACCGGGACGCCATATTGCAGCGCCACCGAGATCACCACCGCCACGTCGCCCATGATGGAATCCATGGCCGAGCCATCCTTGGAGCCGCCGAAGAACACTTCACGGACCACGCCGGTGGCCGGATCGAACCCAGCCGACACGAACAGCGAGCGTCCGAAGGCGTCGATCTTGCGGGTTTCGCTGGGGCGGCGGGGCGGCAGACGCTGGCGGTTCATCGGGCGTAAACCCGGACGCCGCCGATTCCTTCGACCAAAAGGCCATCGGCGATGATCACCCGCTTTCCGCTGGAATTCAGCCGCTTGGCGTAAACAAAGGCCCGGGCGGTCTTTCCAGACTGAAAGCCGAATTCCTCAAACACCTTGGCATCGCCGCGGGTGGCCTTGGCCAATCCATCGGCGGTGAAATCGGCCAGATAGGTGATACCGTCGATCATCTCCGCCATTCCCACCGGGATGCCAATGGGGGCGGTGTTAGGTTGCATCAGGGCATGACGATCGACCTTCTCGGTCTGGCTGCCGTGGCGGACCATTACCGTATAAGCCGGAGTAGACGTCGTCATGGCCCGAATCCTGATCATCGAGGACAACCCGTCGAACATGGTGCTGTTCGATTTCCTGCTGCGCGGCACCGGCCATGACGTGCTCCAGGCCATTGATGCCGAGGCGGGGCTGGTGCTGGCGCGCAGGGAAAGACCGGACCTGATTCTCATGGACATCCAGTTGCCGGGCATGGACGGTCTGACGGCGACCCGGATTCTGAAGCAGGACCCCGCGACCCAGGACATCAAGGTGCTGGCGTTAACCGCCTTGGCGATGAAGGGGGATGCCGAACAGATTCTCGCCCATGGCTGCGACGGCTATATCGCCAAGCCGATCCACCACCGGAGCTTCCTCGACGAGGTCGGCGCCGCTCTGGGGGCAGCCGCGCAAGGGCCTTGAGAAGGGGCGCGTGTCAGAATTTGCGCCGCTTCGATGCGGGACGTCGAAACCGGGGAGTTTTGGCGCAACCGGGTCACTTGCCTGTGGCTGAATATCCCTTTGTTTGATCAGTCCGCTGATCACTTCCTCCCCCCGACCTACCATTTGGCGGACCATCAAGCAGAGCAACGGTCCGGGATAGTGGAAGGCTCAGCCATTCACGGTTCGGCCAACACGCCGGAATAGATTTTTCGCTTCAGCGTGGGCAATGTTTTCGCCAAGCTTCTGGCCGGGACCCGCAAAGGGCGTTAAGGGCGGGCGAAGTAGGGAATTTGAGGGGGCCGTTGAACAGAAACTCCGGTTTAGAATATACCGTCAAGAAAACGGACGTTTTCTTGACGCCTCCTGGAAGAGTCGAGTCCGCTCGCACCGCTGCGGCTTTCGTGGTAAAGAAAGTCGGTTAGGATATCATCGTCAAGTTTTGACAGACGGTGGCGGGTTTTCTGCCCGCGAGGAGGTGTGCCGTGCTGGTCGGCTATGCCCGTGTTTCGACCGATGATCAGAACCTCGATCTGCAGCATGACGCGTTGCGTGGCGTCGGCTGCGAGAAAATTTATGACGACCGCAAGAGCGGGGCCCAGGCCGACCGGCCCGGCCTGTCGACCGTCCTTGAGATGGCACGCCACGGCGACACCGTGGTGGTCTGGCGGCTGGACCGCCTGGGCCGCTCTCTGAAAAGGATCTCATCCGCTTGGTCGAGATCCTTGAAGCCAAGGGGGTCGGCTTGCGCAGCCTCCAGGAGGTGATCGACACCACGTCGAGCGGCGGCCGTTGGTGTTCCACCTGTTCGGCGCCCTGGCCGAGTTCGAGCGCAATCTAGAGCAATTCGCGATCATACTGAATCGTAGGGGATTCACAGGTGAGGCTAATCGTGATTCACTTCCTGTGGAGGTGATCCACGATGACTCGACCTTTATCCGTAGATCTGCGCGATCGTGTTGCGCGATATGTTCTGGCTGGCCATTCGCGCCGACAGGCGGCCAGTGTCTTCAATATCTCGGTGAGCTCGGCGGTACGCTATGTGGCACAATATCTGTCGAGTGGGACGGTGGCGCCAAAGCGGCAAGGCGGTGATCGGCGCAGTAAATTGGGCGATCATCGGGCCTATGTGTTGCTGCGTGTTGAGCAGGTTCCGGATATCTCCCTGGCCGATTTAACCAAAGAACTGGCCGCGCGGGGCGTTCAAATCCATCTTTCCAACCTTGCCCGGTTTCTACGGGCACAGGGGCTGACCTATAAAAAACTTTGGTCGCTTCCGAGCAGATGAGGCCGGATGTCCGGTTGCTGCGCGAGGAGTGGATTAAGGGCCGCCAACCGCTGATGCGGCGTCAGGCCCATCGTCTGGTATTTCTCGACGAAACCGGAACCAATACCAAAATGACCCGTTTGCGGGGCCGCTCACCCAAAGGGACGCGGCTGAAAGCCTCCGTGCCCTTCGGGCATTGGAAGACGGAAACATTCATCGCTGGGCTGCGTCATGATGGCCTGGCGGCCCCCTTTGTCATCAATTGCCCGATGAACCGGAAGATGTTCGAGGCCTATATCGAGACCCAACTGGCCCCAACCCTGGAGCCGGGCGACGTCGTGATCCTCGACAATCTCTCAGCTCACAAAAGTCCTCGGGCAGAACGGATCATCCGAGATCATGGCGCCTTCATGCTGTTCCTGCCGCCGTACTCTCCCGACCTCAATCCAATCGAAATGGCGTTCTCGAAGCTCAAGGCCCACCTCAGAAAAAGGGAGGCCAGGACTATTCAGGACCTATGGGACGCCATCGGCCGAATCTGCGATCTCTACGAACCCGAAGAGTGCCGGAATTTCTTCAAGGCTGCCGGATATGAGCCAGTATGATCGCGAATTGCTCTAAACTGACTGTCCACCGAACCGGCAGCAGGCCAGATCTTTGACTTTTCCCTTGCGCTTGAGCTCGGGATATCTACCCGATCCGGGTGGTCTTTCATGGAACTCGGCCTCTCCCGGATCGCAGCTGCTGCGCTCGAGTCTTATTTCCCTAACTCGGACCTGAGCGTGAAAAATGCTCGGAATTGGTTGCGAGAATTGGATGTAAGCTCAACTTGAGCTTAGTCCGTTGATCGTAGACGAGATGCTCAGACTGGACCTGATTGAATTGAAGACCTCCGCTTAAGTGATCCTCATCTTAGCTGCTCCGAGTATTTGCGTGTTGTAGCCTAGGTCCGTGACCTCTCCTTGAGCTCGGGGCAGGCCTTCCAAAGGCCGTTCTCAATCTTATGGCCATTATGGACAAACCTACAAATTTAAACATCCAGATCCGTCGCGAACTTCGCCCGTTCCTGGATGAACTGGAAGCGGAGTTCCGGTTTGCGGCCCATCAGGCTTTCCACCAGCCGGGCAACTTCCTTGGATTCCTCGTGGTCTTCCTCGGTGCGGCCGGATGGGATGGTGACGCGGAGCAAGACGCGCTTGCTCGGGTCCATGGTGGTTTCCTTGAGCTGGGCCGGCGGCATTTCGCCCAGGCCTTTGAACCGGCTGATCTCCACGTTTTTCTTGTTGGCGAACAGGGTCTTCAGCAGCTCTTCCTTGTGGGCGTCGTCGCGGCCATAGATCACGGTCTGGCCGTGGGAGAGGCGGTAGAGCGGCGGCAGCGCCAGATAGAGGTGGCCGTTGCGGATCAGGTCGGGCATTTCCTGATAGAAGAAGGTCATCAGCAGCGACGCGATATGGGCGCCGTCCACATCGGCGTCGGTCATGATGATGATTTTTTCGTAGCGCAGCTTGTCGTCGTCGTAGGAGTCGCGCATGCCGCAGCCCAGCGCCTCCATCAGGTCCTTCAGCTCCTGATTCTGGCGCAGCTTGTCCACCGAGGCCGAGGCGACGTTGAGGATCTTGCCCCGCAGCGGCAAGATGGCCTGGGTCTCGCGGTTGCGGCCCGACTTGGCCGAGCCGCCGGCGGAGTCGCCCTCCACCAGGAACAGTTCGGTGCCCACATTGAGCGAGCGCGAACAGTCGGCCAGCTTGCCGGGCAACCGCAGGCGCTTGGTCGGCGTCTTGCGGTTCATCTCCTTGGCCTGGCGGCGACGCTGGCGATCCTCGGCGCGGTCGATCAGCATTCCCAGCAGGGCGGCGGACGAGGTCTTGTCTCCCGACAGCCAGTGGTCGAAGTGATCCTTGACCGCATTTTCCACCAGCCGGGTGGCCTCCGGACTGGCCAGTTTTTCCTTGGTCTGGCCCTGGAACTGCGGGTCGCGCATGAACAGGCTGACCATGACGCAGGCGCCGCCCATGACATCCTCGGCGGTGATCTGGGCCGCCTTCTTGTTGTTGGCCATGTCGCCATAGGCCCGCAGGCCACGGGTCAGCGCGTTGCGAAAGCCGGCCTCGTGAGTGCCGCCATCCGGAGTCGGCACGGTGTTGCAGTAGGTGTTGACGAAGCCGTCGTCATTGTCGTCCGGCCATGCCACCGCCCATTCCACCTGCCCCATGTCGTCAGACAGCGGCGCGGTGCCCTGGAATTCGTCGCGGGTGATCAGCGGGCGATCTTTCAGCACGGCGCGTAAAAAGTCGGTGAGGCCGCCGGGGAAGTGCAGGGTGTCTTCGGCCGGGAACTCGTCGCCGTCCTTCAGCAGCAGCGGGTCGCACTTCCAGCGGATCTGTACGCCCCGGAACAGATAGGCCTTGGAGCGGGCGAGGCGGTAGAGCGGGCCGGGGCGCAGATGGGTGCGCTCGCCGAAAATCTGGGGGTCGGGATGAAAGATCACCGTGGTGCCGCGCCGGTTTTGCACCGGGCCGACTTTCTCCAGCGGTCCCAGGGGGATGCCGCGTGAAAAGCTTTGAGTGTACAAGGTCCGCTCCCGCGCGACCTCGACCACCAACTTGTCCGACAGCGCGTTGACCACCGAGACGCCGACGCCGTGCAGGCCGCCCGACACCTTATAAGCGTCGCCGCCGAACTTTCCGCCCGAGTGCAAGGTGGTGAGAATCACTTCCAGCGCGCTTTTGTCGGGAAATTTCGGGTGCGGGTCGACGGGAATGCCGCGGCCGTTGTCGCGCACGGTGCAGATGCCGTCCAGCGCCAGTTCCAACTCGATCCAGCTGGCATGGCCGGCGACGGCCTCGTCCATGGCGTTGTCGAGCACCTCGGCCACCAGATGGTGCAGGGCGCGGTCGTCGGTGCCACCGATATACATGCCGGGGCGACGGCGGACGGGCTCTAGGCCTTCGAGAACCTCGATGTCCTTGGCGGAATATTCGGTGCCCTTGGGGGCAAGCGGCTGGAACAGGTCTGACATGGCGGCCATTATAGAAAGGCGGTGGCGGGGCGCAAGCGCATGCTGTAGCGTCGCCGCAGTTAACCCCAATATATTGTAAAGGCGGAGACAGGCCGATGACCGAGAGTATTGAAATCAGCAGCGCGCCGCGGGGGCGGCTGTCGACCCGGGCCATCGCCATGCCGGCCGACACCAATCCGTTCGGTCATGTGTTCGGCGGCTGGCTGCTCAGTCAGATGGATCTGGCCGGCGGCACGCATGCCTATCGCTGCGCCAAGGGCCATTGCCCCACCGTCGCGGTCGAGGGCATGGAGTTTCACCAGCCGGTCTATGTGGGCGACGAGGTCAGCTGCTACACCGAGATCACGCGGGTGGGACGCACATCCATCGCCATCCAGGTCCAGGCCTGGGTCCGTCGTCATGGCGGCAGCGACTCCCTGGTCAAGGTGACCAGCGCCACCTTTACCTATGTGGCCATCGGCCCCGACGGCAAAAAGCGCCAGGTCCCGGCCGAGGGCTGAGGCCCGGAGGTCGGCATACGGTCACTGTGCGGCGGCCATGCCGCCCCGTCGGGCGGGCGCATCCGCGCCCTTGGCCGGTGACGGAGTTCGTGCCAAGCGGGGCTTGGTTTTAGTGGGGGTTGCGCATAGACTGTCTCCACCAATCATCGGCAGAGGATCGTCACGTGACGGGACGCAAAGTTTCCAACAATGATCGTCGGGTCGATGACCGGCATGAGGGCGAAGGCCTGTTCATGCTGTTCGAGGGAAATCTGGTCGAGGTTGTCGACATCTCCATCGGAGGGCTGAAGTTCAAGCGCCCGCCGTTCAAGCTTGAGAACGGGCGTCGCTTTACCTTCGAGTTGCGCTCGGCCTATGAGGACCCCAATCCGCTGGCCAAGGGCGTCGCGGTTGTCCGGGCCTCCAAGGACGATTGGGTGGCGATCGAGTTCGCCCGCCCGACCTTCTCGCTGATGAAGGTGGTTGGCCGTCATATCGGACGGCTGGTGCTGGGGCGTAGCCACATGTTCCGCCACTGATTTCATCCGTGATTGCTGTTATGGCGCCGTGGTGCCATGCTCGTTCCCCTGGGATTTGCAACAAGGGGAATCCATCGGATGAAGATCGCGCAAACACTCGTCACGGCCATCGTTGGATCGGTGCTGGCCTTGCCGGTCATGGCGGGAGCCACCTTTGACGCCGTCAAGGCCAAGGGATTCGTGCAATGCGGCGTCAATCTGGGGTTGTATGGCTTTTCGTCGCCCGATGACAAGGGGAACTGGACCGGGCTGGACGTGGATGTCTGCCGCGCCGTCGCGGCGGCCCTGTTCGGCGACGCCAACAAGGTGAAGTACACCCCCCTGTCGGCGCAGCAGCGTCTGCCCGCCCTACAGGCCGGCGAGGTCGATCTGCTGGCGCGCAACACCACCTGGACTCTGACGCGTGACACCGCCAACGGGCTGGACTTCACCACGCCGGGTTATTTCGACGGCCAGGGCTTCATGGTGTCCCGGAAGCTGGGGGTGACGTCGGCCAAGGATCTGAACGGCGCCACCATCTGCGTCCTGCCCGGCACCACCACCGAGCAGAATCTGGCCGACTATTTCCGCGCCAACAAGATGAGCTTCAAGCTGGTGGTGATCGAAAAGAACGAGGAGTTGAACAGCGCCTTCTTCTCCGGCCGCTGCGACGCTCTCAGCTCGGACGCCTCGCAACTGGCCGGCGTGCGCGCCGGGCAGGCCTCCAATCCCGACGAATGGGTGATCCTGCCCGATCTGATTTCCAAGGAGCCGCTGAGTCCGGCGGTGCGTCAGGGCGATCCGCAATGGACCGATCTGGTGCGCTGGTCGCAATACGCCATGGTCTACGCCGAGGAGAAGGGCGTCACCTCCAAGACCGTCTCGACGGCCTTGAAGTCGCCGGACCCCGATCTCCAGCGGCTGCTGGGCGTCACCGCCGGCAATGGCAAGGCGTTGGGCGTCGATGAAAAATGGGCTTTCAACATCATCATGCAGGTGGGCAATTACGGCGAAAGTTTCGAGCGCAACCTGGGCAAGGACTCGCGCCTCAAGCTGGAACGCGGCCTTAACGCTCTCTACACCAATGGCGGATTGATGTACGCCATGCCGCCGCGCTGACGCCATGACGGGGGGCCGGGCCAGCATCTGGGGCAGCACCCGCTTTCGCGGGCTGGTGTATCAGGTGCTGGTCGTCGCCGTGGTGGTGGCGCTGGGTGGCTGGCTGGTTCACAACACCCTGGTCAATCTGGAGGTTCGCGGCATTGCCACCGGCTTCGGCTTCCTGGAGCGCGAGGCCGGCTTCGGGATTTCGGAAAATCTGATTTCCTACACCCCCGCCGACAGCTATGCCCGCGCCTTGACCGTGGGCTTGCTGAATACCCTGGTGGTTTCGGCCATCGGCATCGTGTTGGCGACCCTGCTGGGAACCGTGCTGGGGGTGGCGCGGTTGTCGGGGAACTGGCTGGTGGGGCGGTTGGCCTCCGTCTATGTGGAGGCGGTCCGCAACGTGCCGCTGCTGTTGCAGCTGTTCGTCTGGTACGGGGTGCTGACCGCGTTGCCGGGGGCGCGTCAGGCGCTGCATCCGTTGCCGGGTCTTTATCTCAGCAATCGTGGACTGGTCATTCCCTCGCTGGATTGGAGTCAGGGCTGGCTGCCTGTTCTGGAGATTCCCAGTCTGGTGGGCTTCAACTTCGTCGGCGGGCTGACCCTGTCGCCGGAATTCGCCGCCCTGCTGGCGGGGTTGACCATCTATACCGCCGCGTTTATCGCCGAGATCGTTCGCGCCGGCATCCTGGCTGTGCCCAAGGGCCAGACCGAGGCGGCGCTGTCGCTGGGGCTGTCGCCCGGTCAGATTCTGCGTCTGGTGGTGTTGCCCCAGGCGCTGCGGGTGATCGTGCCGCCCCTGACCAGTCAGTATCTCAACATCTGCAAGAACTCGCCGCTGGCCATCGCCATCGGCTACCCTGATCTGGTGGCGGTGTCCAATACCGCCATCAACCAGACCGGGCAGGCGGTCGAGGGCGTGACGGTGGTAATGGTGGTGTTTCTGGCCCTCAGTCTGGCGCTGTCCGGCCTGATGAACTGGTATAACAAGCGTGTCGCCCTGGTGTCGCGATGAAGCCTTCTTTCCGCCATCGCCCGTTGGACTGGGGGCGGGCCAATCTGTTCAGCTCGCCGGCCAATTCGCTGCTGACCGTGCTGGCCTTGGCGCTGTTGTGGCAATTGGCGCCGCCGCTGGTGGGCTGGGGGGTGCTGCGCGCCAGTTGGGGCGCGGGTGACCCCGAGACCTGCCGGCAGGCCGGCGGCGCCTGCTGGACCCTGCTGACCGAAAAGCATCGGCTGATGCTGTTCGGCGTCTATCCCTACGAGCAGCACTGGCGGCCGCTGCTGGCCATGGCGCTGTTCGTGGCGCTGCTGGCGACCAGCGCCAACCGGCGGTTCTGGCGTCCCTGGCTGGCGGCGCTCTGGCTGCTGACGGTCCTCGGCATCGGCATTTTGATGTGGGGCGGCGTGCTGGGGCTGGTTCCGGTCGAGACCGCGCAGTGGGGCGGCCTGCCGCTGACCCTGGTGATCGCGGTATTGGCCATAGCCATGGCCTTTCCATTTTCCATCCTGCTGGCCCTGGGGCGGCGTTCGGATTTGCCGGCGATCAAGGCGCTGTCGGTGGGCTATATCGAGCTGGTGCGCGGTGTTCCGCTGGTCAGCGTGTTGTTCATGGCCTCGGTGATGTTCCCGCTGTTCCTGCCCGAGGGGGTCACCATCGACAAGGCGTTGCGCGCCCTGGTGGGCATGACCCTGTTCACCGCCGCCTATCTGGCCGAGGCGGTGCGCGGCGGCCTTCAGGCGATCCCGAGGGGCCAGTTCGAGGCCGCCGACGTCCTGGGCCTGTCCTATTGGCAGGCCATGCGGCTGATCATCCTGCCCCAGGCGCTGCGGTTGGTGATTCCGCCCATCGTCAACCAGTTCATCACCTGCTTCAAGGACACCTCGCTGGTCACCATCGTCGGCCTTTACGACCTGCTGGCGGCGACCAAGGCGGCGTTGAACGATCCCGGCTGGCGGCCATTTTTCGTCGAAGGCTATCTGGCGGCGGCGCTGGTGTATTTCTGCTTTTGCTTCTTTATGTCCCGCTACAGTCAATGGCTGGAGCGGGAGCTGAACCGCGACCGGAGGTAGTCATGGCGGCGCCCATTGTCGAACTGTGCGACGTCAACAAGTGGTTTGGCGCTTTTCATGTGCTCAAGGACATCACCTTGGAGGTGGCCAAGGGTGAGAAGGTGGTGGTGTGCGGCCCATCCGGCTCGGGCAAGTCGACCATGATCCGCTGCATCAACCGGTTGGAGGAGCATCAGAGCGGGCGTATCGTCGTCGATGGCGTCGAACTGGCCGACGACATCAAGGCCATCGACGCTGTTCGCCGCCGGGTCGGCATGGTGTTTCAAAGCTTCAACCTGTTTCCCCACCTCACCGTACTGGAGAATTTGACCCTGGCGCCGGTGCGGGTGGCCGGCATGGCTCCGCGCGATGCCGAGGCCACCGCCATGGCTCTGCTGGAACGGGTGCGCATTCCCGAACAGGCGGGAAAGTTTCCCGGCCAGTTGTCCGGCGGTCAACAGCAGCGTGTCGCCATCGCGCGGGCCTTGTGCCTGAAGCCGGCGGTGATGCTGTTCGATGAGCCGACCTCGGCGCTCGACCCCGAAATGGTCGGAGAAGTGCTGGACGTCATGAGCGGATTGGCGGCAGAGGGCATGACCATGATCTGCGTCACCCACGAAATGGGCTTCGCCCGCGCGGTTGCCGACACCATGGTGTTCATGGATGAGGGCCGTATCGTCGAGATCGCGCCGCCGGCCCGCTTTTTCGATCATCCCGCCAATGAACGCACCAAGCGGTTCCTCGGCAAGATCATCGGGCATTGATGGGGAGGGGGGCTGGTGGCTCTGCCCACGAATCGCGGGTCAGCCCGTGCTCCACGAGCGCGGGCGGCGCATGCCGGCGATCTTGCAGGTCTGTTGAACGTAGCCGTAGGGGAACAGCTCGAACAATCGGTTGCGGTCGGTTCCAAAGGTCTGGGTCAGGTGCTTGATGACATGGCGGACATCGGGGGCGGCCTGTCGCTCCTCCAGCCAGGTTCGCATGAAGGCGATGGCGCTCCAATGCTCGGCCCCCAGCTGGACACCTTCACGGCCGGCGAGTTCCTCGGCGATGGCCTCGGTCCAGTCGGCGGGATCGATCAGGTAGCCCTCGGCATCCAGGCGCAACGATTCAGGCATGACATACCCCTTCCTTGCCGCCGATCATGGCGTCAGGGACATTATGTTTTGCTGATATCCCAAGGGGATTGACGCCGGTCAATCCCCATCCCCCCGGCCCCCATCTTCCGGCCGAGGAGATGGGGGATAAGGCTTAATCGACCACGACCGCGTCATCGTCGTCGTCGGCCCAGTCGGCGGGCGGCTTGGGGGTGCGGGAGATCCAGGATTCCAGTTCGGCGACGTGTTCCGCCTCCTCCTCGGCCATCTCCGCCGCCATTTCGCGGACGGCGTTATCGTCGCTGCCCGAGGCTTCGGTGGCGTAGAACTGGTGGCCGCGCTTCTCATTTTCCAAGGCGAAGATCAGCGCGTGATAGGGCGTCATCATGTAGTGACTGCCCTCGGGCTCGCCGACTTCCGGCGGCTCGGGCGTGTTCCAGCGGTATTGCCATGACTTCAGCCGTGGCAATTCGTGAGGAGAGGCCCTCTGGGCCACCGACGCCCCATGCAGGCGCGAGAACTTCGCCATCTGTCGAAACAGTTCGGCAACGTCCTGGTTGTTGTGGACTTCCATGGTGTCGGCAAGCTCGTCGTAACGATCCGCTGCTTCTTGTTCCATCGCCAGCGCATGTGCGAGGAATATGGCAACCTTGGTGGTCATCGTCCTGGCATCCTCTTCTGGAGCTTCGAGACGACGGGCGGCGTCGTCGCGAACGAGGAGACAGTATGCTCCCAAGGATGTGGGCTCGGCTACCCCGTCGCGGAGGGGGGAGTTCTAGCGCGATTCCCGCCCCTTGAGGTAGAAGGCCACCGCCTGGGCGCGATTGCCGACGCCCAGCTTGTCGTACAGATTCTTCAGGTGGAACTTGACGGTGTTCAGCGAGATATCCAGCTGGGTCGCCATCTGCTGGTTGGTCAGTCCACCGGCAAGGGCGGCCAGTAACTCACGCTCACGCGGGGTCAGGCCGGCCAACGGGTCGCTGGCGAGGCTGGACACATCGATGAACGGGAAGACCATGCGGCCGGCGGCGACGGCGACGATGGTGTCGAGCAACTGTTCCGGGGGCTCGCGCTTGGAGCAGAAGCCGGCGGCGCCAAGGGTCATGGCCTGACGCGGCACGTCGGGATTGGGGCTGCCGGTATAGACGATCAGACGCGGCGCGTCGACGCGGCCGCGAAGGGCCTGGAGAACGCCGCGGCCATCAAGGTAGGGCATCTCCCAACCAATAATGCCGACATCGAACGGAGTCTTCTCCACCACTTCAAGAAAGCGTTCGCCATCGTTCGCCACGGCGGCGACGACAAACCGGCTGTCGCCAGCGAACAGCTTAACCAGACTGCTTTGAAGCAGTGGGTTTTTTTCGGCGATGACGATTGCGATCTGTCGGCTTTGTTGTGCGGCCATTTGATCTTGATCCCTCCCCAGGGCCAATTCGGCCTCTACCCCTTGGGGCCGTATTCTTACCGTTTACGGGGCATTAAGCAAACGATGATCATGGCCGGCCCACACTTTTCCTACACTGCGGCGGGGGCTGAATACTACGCTTGCCCTATCCCGAATCCCTGGCGGTTTCCGGGGGGGCGACAGCCATCGGGCCGACACCCCATGATGGGGATGTCGGCCCGTGGCGGCGATAAAATCGGGGAAGGATGGATCAGGCCTGTTCGGCCCAGGCTCCCGCATCGAACGCCTCGGCCTCGGTCGCGTTGGCGGTGACCGGCTCGTCCACCGGCTTGGCGGCGGGGGCGGAAACCTCGATTGTTACGGTCGGAGCGGGCGTTACAGTCGGGGCGGGGGCCTTCGCGACGGCGGCGGCGACCGGTTCGCCGCGCAGTGAGGCCTGCACGACATGGTTGGATTTGCCCGGACGGTAGACGAAGCCCTGAGTCTTGTAGACCCGGCTGCCATATTCGGCGCTGGGGCGGTACCAGACGCGAACCTGGCTCCAGTCATTGTTGGGGGAGACATCCATCACCGGAACCGCTTCGGTGACCTTGCCGCGGCCGGCGCTGCGATGGGGCGCCCAGTTGGCGTGGTCGACCAGGACGATCCGGGCGCTGGAGGTCTTGCGCACGACCGCGACATGGCCGTGGGACATGCTGCCCTGGCGCTTGAACACCAGCACGGCGCCGTCGCGGGGGGCGTTACCCCGGTCGTAAAGACCGCTGGCGGCTTCCCACCACTTCCAGGCGTCGCCTTTCAGGTTCATACCGGTGACATCGCGGGCGTAGGTCACGCATTGCAGGGCGGCTTTCGCATCGAACGGCATCGCCAGGGCAAGTGCCGCCACGACCAGGATTATCACTTTCCGCACCGGTCTCTCCCCTCCGGTTATTGGTTCAGCCGATTGTGTCGATCCGAAAAGCCGATGGCAACCTGATTCGTAGAATTCGATGTAAATTCGCTCTAAATCAGCCCGCTCTTTCGGTTCCGGCGTGGGTTGGCTATGATCGCCGGCTTGCCGCCGCAGTCTGGAGGATGATTGAGTGAGACGGATCGCGACCCTGGGGATGGGGGCCTGTCTGGCCGTCATGGCGATGACCGGCCCGATGGCCGAGGCGGCGGAGCGGCGGCCCCTGGTGATCGCCGGGGGCGAGGTCACGGGGTATTATTTCCCGGTGGCCGGCGCCATCTGCCGGATCATCAACAAGGACCACCCCCACGGCATGACCTGCTCGGTGATGCCGTCATCGGGGTCGGCCGCCAATCTGGCGCTGCTGCGAAGCGGCGAGGCCGATCTTGCCCTGGTGCAGTCCCGCGCCGCCCAGCAGGCGGTCGCGGGCGAGGAGGGGTTCAAGGAAGCCGGCCCCATGCCCGACCTGCGCGCCGTGATGGCGCTGCACGGTGAGGTGGCGGTGGTGGTGACGCGTCCGGGCTCGGGCATCGAACAACTGGGCGACCTGAAAGGCAAGCGGGTCAATCTCGGCCGCCCCGGCTCGTTTCAGCGCGCCATGGCCGAGACGGTGATCGATTCCTCGGGTTTGTCCCAGGGCGATCTGTCGGTGCTGGTCGAACTGGACCTGAGCGAGCAGGTCGTTGAATTGTGCCAGGGCAATATCGACGCGGCGGTGTTCACCGGCGTTCACCCCATGTCCGAGGTGCAGGTGGCCATGGAGGAGTGCGGCGCCACCTTGGTGTCCATTCGCAGCAAGTCCATGGACTCTTTTCTGAGGAAGGCGCCGGCGGTCGCGCGCTTTGCCATCAAGAGCGGCACCTATGACGGTCAGAAGGAGGAGGTCGCGGCCATCGGCCTCAAGACCCTCCTGGTCGCCAACCGGCTGTCCGACGACGAGGTCGCGGAGGTGGTCAAGGCGGTCTGGAGCAATTTCGGCGCGTTCACCAGATTGCATCCGGTGCTGAAGGGGCTCGGCAAGGCCGACGCCACCAAGGACGGTATCCCGATCCGCATGCACGAGGGGGCCGCCGGGAAGGTCCATGGCGAGGGCGGGGCGCGCTGAACCGCCATTGGCGGCCTTGGGGTGAAAAAACAACGCCGCCGCCCTCGGTCAAGGGCGGCGGCGCGTTTTGGATCGACTGTCGGTGAAGTCTTACTTCACGACCTTCAGATAGGCGATCACGGCGGCCAGATCCTCGGGCTTCTTGATGCCGGCGAAGACCATCTTGTTGCCGGGAATGGTGCCCTTGGGGTCGGTCAGGTACTTGGTCAGGGTGGCTTCGTCCCAGGCCGGGGCGGCCTTCATGGCGTCGGAATACTTGAAGCCGTCGAAGGAGCCGGCCTTGCGACCGAACACACCGGCCAGATTCGGGCCGACGCCGTTCTTGCCGATCACATGGCAGGCCTTGCACTGATTGAAGGCGGCCGGGGCGGCCTCCTGGGCGGAAGCGGCGAAGGGGGCGGCGAGGAGGGCGGCGGCAAGGACCAGGCCCAGCTTCTTGGTGGTCAGCATCGGGAATCTCCAATTGCGCGGGATGGAATGTTGGCGCGATCTGTCTCTTATCTCCCAGGATTGTGTCGATTTCAAGAGGGGTCTGGTTATAAATAAGGCGATGTCGTCCCTGCCCATCGATCCCCTTCTTCCCGAAATCCGGGCCGCGCTGGCTCTGGCCCCCGGTCTGGTGTTGCAGGCTCCTCCCGGCGCCGGCAAGACCACGCGGGTTCCGCTGGCCTTGCTGGAGGCCGATTGGCTGGCGGGGCAGCAGATTTTGATGTTGGAGCCCCGCCGGCTGGCGGCCCGCGCCGCCGCTAGCCGCATGGCGTCCAGCCTGGGCCAGCAGCCGGGGGAGACGGTGGGATGGCGCATCCGCTTCGACTCCCGCGTCGGCCCTGATACCCGGATCGAGGTGGTGACCGAGGGAATCCTGGGGCGCATGCTGCAAGATGACCCGTCGCTGCCGGGGGTCGGGCTGGTAATCTTCGACGAGTTCCATGAACGCTCGCTGCACGCCGACCTTGGTCTGGCCCTGGCGCTGGAGAGCCAGCAGGGGCTGCGCGACGACCTGAAACTGCTGGTGATGTCGGCGACGCTGGACGGCGCGCCCATTGCGCGGCTGATGGGCGATGTCCCGCTTATCACCAGCGAGGGCCGCGCTTTTCCGGTGGAAACCCGTTTCCTGACGCGGCCCGAGCCCCGGCGCTTCGCCGATGGGGTCGTGGCGGCGACGGCGCGCGCCTTGGACGAGGAGGAGGGCGACGTGCTGGTCTTCCTGCCTGGAGCCGGCGAAATCCGCCGGGTCGCCACCCTGCTGGCCGAGCATCCCGCCGCCAAGGGGGTGCTGGTGGCGCCGCTTTACGGCGATCTCGGCCAGGAGGCCCAGGACCAGGCGATCCGGCCGTCGCCGGACGGTCGCCGCAAGGTGGTGCTGGCCACCGCCATCGCCGAGACCTCGCTGACCATCGACGGTGTCCGGGTGGTGGTCGATGGCGGTCAGATGCGGGTGGCCCGGTTCGATCCGGGCTCGGGCATGACCCGGCTGGCGACGCTGGCGGCCTCGCGGGCCAGCGCCGATCAGCGGCGGGGTCGCGCCGGCCGTCAGGGGCCGGGGGTGTGCTATCGCCTGTGGTCCGAGGCGGAGGACCGGGCCTTGCAGCCTTGGACCGCGCCGGAAATCATGGAGGCCGATCTGGCGCCGCTGGCCCTGGATCTGGCGCAGTGGGGCGTGAGCGACCCGACCACCCTGGCCTGGCTCGATCCACCGCCCGCCGCTCATCTGGCCCAGGCCCGCGACCTGCTGGGGGAGATGGGGGCGCTGGCCGGCGACGCCCGGATCACCGGCCATGGCCGCGCCATGGCGCGGCTGCCCATGCATCCCCGCCTCGCCCATATGGTGCTGAAGGCCAAGGCGTTAGGGCTGGCGGGGCTGGCCTCGGACCTTGCCGCCCTGCTGGAGGAACGCGATGTCCTGCGGGCGGGGCGGGGTTGCCGCGACGGCGATATCCGCCTGCGGATCGAGGCGTTGCGCACCGGCGAGGGCTTTGACCCCCGTCACGGCCTCAGCCTGGATCGGGGGACCCTGGCGCGAGCGCGGCAGTCGGCCAAGGAGTGGCGGCGTCGCCTGGGCCTGCGCGCGGGAGAGCAGCAGGGCGCCGCCAACGATGCCGGCCTGCTGCTGGCCTTCGCCTATCCCGACCGCATCGCCCGCCGCCGGCCGGGGGCAGAGCCGCGTTACGCCATGACCAGCGGGCGCGGCGCGGTGTTCGCCGATCACGAGCCGCTGGCGGCCGAGGAGTGGCTGGCCCTGGCCGAGTTGGACGGCGACCGCCGCGAGGCCCGGATCTTCATGGCCGCGCCACTGGACCGCGCCGCGATTGAGGAGCATTTCGCCGCTGAGATCGAGACGGTGACCCGCTGCCAATGGGATGGGCGGGAGGAGGTGGTGCTGGCGCGGCGGCAAAGGCTGCTCTGGGGGCTGGCGCTGGAGGATCGGCCGTTGCGCGACGCCGACCCGGCGGCGCTGGCCGCCGCCATGGCCGCCGGCATCCGCGCCATGGGGCTGGCCTGCCTGCCCTGGACTCCCGATCTGGACCGTCTGCGCCGGCGCGTCGCCTTTATCGCCGCCATCGAGCCCGAGGCCGAATGGCCCGATCTGTCGGATGCCGCCCTGGCCGGGACGTTGGAGCAGTGGCTGGCGCCGTATCTGACTGGGATCACGCGGCGCGCCCATCTGACCCGGCTGGACCTTGCCGCCGCCCTGGGCGGATTGTTGAGTTGGGAGCAGCGCCGCCGCCTGGACGAGTTGGCGCCGACCCACATGGACGTGCCCTCGGGGTCACGGGTCGCCATCGATTATTCCGGCGACATGCCGGTGCTGGCGGTGCGGTTGCAGGAGATGTTCGGCTGCGCCGACACGCCGCGCATCGCCCAAGGCAAGGTGGCGCTGCTGCTGCACCTGTTGTCGCCGGCCCGCCGTCCAGTGCAGGTGACCCGCGACCTTGCCAGCTTTTGGGCCAATACTTACCGGCAGGTCAAGGCCGACCTCAAGGGGCAGTACCCCAAGCACTGGTGGCCCGACGATCCCATGCAGGCCGAACCCACCGCCCGGATCAAGCCGCGGAAATAGGCGGAAAAGCCCCAGGTTGGCGGGTCAATGACATCACTCATTGCCCCGCCGGCCTGGGACTTGGCATTACGCCTTGGGGCGCTTGTCGATCACGCGGCGCGCCTTGCCCATGGAGCGTTCGATGGAGTTGGGGGCCAGGACGTTGACCCTGGTGCTGATGCCGATATAGCTCTTGATGTGGTGTTGCAGGTCTTTCGACGCGCTGGCCAGGGCCGAGTCGTCGTAGGGCTGGTCGGCGCGAACCTCCACATTGACCGTCACCGAGTCAAGGTGGCCGTCGCGGGTGACTTCCAGCTGGTAATGCGGCGCCAGCCGGAAATCCTTCAAGATCAGCTCCTCGACCTGGGTCGGGAAGACGTTGACGCCACGGATGATCAGCATGTCGTCGGAGCGGCCGGTGATCTTGCCCATGCGGCGCATGCTGCGCGCGGTGCCAGGCAGCAGCTGGGTCAGGTCGCGGGTGCGATAGCGGATGATGGGCAGCGCCTCCTTGGACAGGCTGGTGAACACCAGTTCGCCCATGGAGCCATCGGGCAGCACTTCGCCGGTCTGGGGATCGATGATCTCCGGGTAGAAGTGATCCTCCCACAGATGCAGGCCGTCCTTGGTCTCGACGCATTCGCAGGCGACGCCGGGGCCGATCACTTCCGACAGGCCGTAGATGTCCACCGCCTCGATGCCCATGCGGGCCTCGATTTCCTCACGCATGGCGCCGGTCCACGGCTCGGCCCCGAAGATGCCGACTTCCAGCGAGGTGTTCTTGGCGTCGATGCCCAGGCGGTCCATTTCATCGGCGATGGCCAGCATGTAGCTGGGGGTCACCATCATGATCTCGGGCTTGAAGTCCATGATCAGCTGGATCTGCTTTTCGGTCTGGCCGCCCGACATGGGAATGACGGTGCAGCCCAGCCGCTCGGCCCCGTAATGGGCGCCCAGGCCGCCGGTGAACAGGCCGTAGCCGTAAGAGATGTGGCACTTGTCCTTCTTGCGGCCGCCAGCGGCGCGGATCGAGCGGGCGACCACGTTGGCCCACATGTTGATGTCGTTTTGGGTATAGCCGACCACGGTGGGCTTGCCGGTGGTGCCCGAGCTGGCATGGACGCGGACCACGTCCTCCATGGGCACGGCGAACATGCCGAAGGGGTAGGTGTCGCGCAGGTCGGACTTGGTGGTGAAGGGGAACTTCGCGAGGTCCTTCAACTCCTTGAAGTCGTCGGGATGCACCCCCTTGTCCTGGCACTTCTTGCGATAGTGCTCGACATTGTTATAGGCGTGGGTCAGCGACCATTTCATGCGGCTGGTTTGCAGCGCGGAGATTTCGTCCCGGCTGGCGTATTCGATGGGATCGAGCAGATCCTTGGACGGCGGCGTACGGCGATTGATGTTGGTGCTCACGGAAACCTCCCGGAATGATCTTGTTCTTGTTGGAAAGCCGCCGGCCCTCTGTGGGGCGTTGCGCGGCGTTGACGTCAGACTCTCTCGATAACCATGGCGATGCCCTGGCCGACGCCGATGCACATGGAGGCCAGCGCCCGCCGGCCGCCGGTCTCGCGCAGCTGGATGGCGGCGGTGCCGATCAGGCGCGCCCCGGTCATGCCCAGGGGATGGCCCAGCGCGATGGCGCCGCCATTGGGGTTGACGCGGGAATCGTCGTCGGCAAGGCCCAGTTGGCGGGTGCAGGCCAGCGCCTGGGCGGCGAAGGCTTCGTTGAACTCGATCACATCCATGTCGGCCATGGTCAGGCCGAGGCGGGTCAGCAGCTTTTTGGTCGCCGGCACCGGGCCGATACCCATGATGCGCGGCGGGACGCCGGCGGTGGCCATGCCGACCACGCGGGCCAGGGGGGTAAGGCCCAGCTTGTCGGCCATTTCCCTTGAGGCCAGCAGCAGGGCCGCCGCGCCGTCATTGACGCCGCTGGCGTTGCCGGCGGTGACGGAGCCGCCGGCGCGGAACGGCGCGCGCAGCTTGGCCAGCGCCTCGATGGTGGTGGCGCGCGGGTGCTCGTCCCTGTCGACGATGGTGCTTTCACCCTTGCGGCCGGGGATGGTGACCGGGGCGATTTCCTTGGCCAGCCGGCCGTTGGCCTGGGCGGCCGAGGCCTTGGCCTGGCTGCGCAGGGCGAAGGCGTCCTGATCCTCGCGCGAGATAGCGAACTCGGCGGCGACGTTCTCGGCGGTCTCGGGCATGGAATCGATGCCGTACTGCTTTTCCATCAGGGCGTTGACGAAGCGCCAGCCGATGGTGCTGTCATAGACGCGGGCATCGCGGGAAAAGGCGCTGTCGGCCTTGGGCATGACGAAGGGGGCGCGGCTCATGCTCTCCACGCCGCCGGCGATCATCAGCCCGGCCTCGCCGGTCATCAGGGTGCGGGCGGCGTAGCCCACCGCGTCCATTCCCGAGCCGCACAGCCGGTTCAAGGTGGTGGCGGCGGTTTCCAGGGGCAGACCGGCCAGCAAACCCGCCATGCGGGCGACGTTGCGATTGTCCTCGCCGGCCTGATTGGCGCAGCCGTAGACCACCTCGTCCAGCAGAGCCCAGTCCAGGCCCGGATTGCGCGCCATCAGCGCCTTGATGGGATGGGCCGCGAGGTCATCGGTGCGGACGCCGGCCAAGACGCCGCCGTAACGGCCGACGGGGGTACGGACGGCATCGCAGATCAACGCTTCGAACATCATTCAATTCCTTCGACGAAATGGCCCTTGATGATCCGGCATTGGCCGCGGAACAGCGCCACGACGAGGCCTTCCTGGCTGGTGACGGTGCAGTCATAGGTGCCGTTGCGGCCTTGACTGTGGATTTCGCGGCAGTCGGCGGTCAGGCGGTCGCCCAGCTTGGCCGCGGCCGGATAGGTGATGGTGCAAGACAGGGCGACCCCCACCCGGTTGTGGGAGTTGCAGGCATAGGCAAAGGCGGTGTCGGCCAGGGTATAGCTGATGCCGCCGTGGCAGGTGCCGACGCCGTTCAGCATGTCCGGGGTCACCGTCAGGGACAGGCGGGCATGGCCGGGGCCGACTTGATCGACCGTGATGCCAAGGAAGCGCGATACGGCGTCGCGCTCGCCGATGACGGCGGCGACCCGTTCCGCCAGGGCCTGGGCTTTGCGCCGATCGGGCATGGTCATTCTCCGCGCTTAATTAGGTATTCTAATACCGAATTACCGGTGGCCCCGTCAATCCTCGGATTGGCGGGGGAGGGGGGCAATTATACTTTCGACGGGCGCTTTTCCTTGCACCGATTCCAATCCGGCATTACGGTCTAGCTCGGTGGTCCGGACAAAAGGAAGCCGCCAGTTGCTTGTTATTAAAGCGTTTATAAAAAGAATTCTCGGCATCGTTTTCTTCGGAATGACGATGGCGGAGATTTTCGACCTGTTTTTGCCCACCCGGCAGTCGGCTTTCGTTCAACGTCGGCGGGCACTGCTGATACTTTCGCGCGTGCGATTGGTGGCGGCGACCTTCGCGGTTCTGACGCCGCTGTGGATTCCCATCGACCTGATCATCTTCGAGACCTCCCTGGCTTTGTATCTGGCTGCCCTGCGCGCCCTGGCCAGTATCGCCTTTGCCCTGCTGGCCCTGTCCTATCGGGGCTCGGACAGCGTGGTGGTGGCGCGGTGGGCCTTGGTGTGGCTGCTGGTGATTCCGACGGTGTTCTTTCTGATCAGCCACCCGTTGTTGGGGCAGTTCGCCATCAGCGATCCGGCGCAGCAGGTCATCGCCGCCGGCTACGCCTTCCTGCCCTTCGTCATGGTCGCCGGCCTGTCGGTGTTTCCCATCACCGCGCTGGAAGGGGTGGTGCTGAGTCTGCCCCTGCTGGGCGCGTATTTCCTGACCGGCGTGCTGGGCTATCAGATGCTGCCCTTCGCGTCGCATCTGGGGGCGCAGTGGCTCTTGCTTTTGCTGGCCATGGTTTCGACCCTGGCGGGCATGAGTCAGCTGCACTTCATGAGCCAACTGGTCGATCAGTCATCCCATGACGGCTTGACCCGCGCCTATAACCGCCGGGTCGGCGAGGAGATGCTGGTCCAGCAATTCGTCACCGCCGCGCGCTCGCAATCGCCGCTGGCGCTGGCTTTCGTCGATCTCGACCATTTCAAGTCCATCAACGACAAATACGGTCACGAGGAAGGCGACGCCGCGTTGCGGGCCGCCTCGACCAGCCTGCGCAAGATCTTGCGGCGTGGCGACATCCTGATCCGGTGGGGCGGGGAAGAGTTCCTGACGGTCATGCCCAACACCGATCCCTCCGGCGCCATGATCGCCGTCAGCCGCATGCGGGCGGCGGGCCTTGGCATGCGGCCCGATGGCAAGCCGCTGACCGCCTCCATCGGCGTCGCCGAGCGGGTGGTCGATGACATCAAGAGCTGGACCGAGCTGGTGGAAAAGGCCGACCAGCGCATGTACGCCGCCAAGCAGGGCGGCAGGGACCGCGCCATCGGCTGCGGCGATATCCTGATCGCCAAGACCGAGGCCGTGGCGGTCTGATCCCTCGCCATGGCGTGTCGGGCCGTTTCAGGCCAGTTCGAAAATTCCCTCGATCTCCACCGCCGCGTCCAGCGGCAGTGATGGTGCGCCCACCGCGACGCGGGCGTGGCGGCCGGCCTCGCCCAGCACCTGCACCATCAGGTCCGAGGCGCCGTTGATGACCTTGGGCTGGTCGGTGAAGGAGGCGGTGCAGGCGACGAAGGCGGTCAGGCGTACCAGCCGCCGGACCCGGTCCAGGTCGCCACCGGCGGCGGCGCGGGCCTGGGCCAGCAGGTTGAGAGCGCAGAGGCGGGCGGCGCGGACTCCGTCCTCCACGGTTACGGTGTCGCCCAGCTTGCCGCTGACCGCCAGCTTGCCGTTCTCCAGCGGCAGTTGACCAGAGACGAACACCAGCGATCCGACGATGACGAAGGGCACGTAATTGGCCACGGCAGCCGCCGGCTGCGGCAGTTTGATGCCGAGGTCTTCGAGGCGTGCGGCGATGGTCTGGGTCATGTGCGTGCTCTCCGGGGCTGGGCGATGAATCGGGCTAGGGTCAATCGACATTCAGGTGGGCAGGACGAAAAATGGGCCACAGATAAACACAGATTCCCGCTGCGAGGGACACAGATGGAAGCATTCTCAATTCATCTGTGGCTGAAATCCCTGCCTGAAAGACGGTCTGGGCCGAAATCAGCAGAAATTCCCTGAATGTGGATACAACCTAACCCTAGCCCGCCGCCGCCCGGGAATAAAGCCTTGCGATTATGCAGGCAAGCCATGCGGAAGCGAGGCTTGTGACGGAGGGCAGCTTTCCATATGAATATTAAACTAATTCCAAACAGAATGGGTGCCCGCCATGTCGCTTTCTCCCACTTTCGGTCTCCGCGCCCAGCATCTCGGCCTGGGTCAGGCTGTCGTCGGTTTTGTCATGGATCGGATCGTCCACCCGCTGGAGATCGTCGCCGCCCGCCGCGCCTTGCGTGCCGAGTTGGACGGACTTGATCATCGTGAGTTGCGGGATCTGGGAATCAATGAGGCGGCCGTCGATGGCTTTGTTTCGACCTGGCGGCCAAGCCGGACGCGCTGACCCATTTCTAACTAGTTATCGCGGTTGATCGGGCTGTTCGGCCATGGTTCAATCCGCCCCGAATGGATCGCAAAGGGGGGCGTGATGGATTTGGCCCGATGGCTGGGCTTGTCGGTCGTGATGGCGGTGGCGACGGGGACGCCCATTTCGGGGGCTCTGGCCCGCGATCTGGTGGTTGGTGTCGAGGCGATCGATTATTCCCCGGTCTATGGCTATCGCGACGGGCAGTTTGTGGGGGCGGCGCGGCCGATCCTCGACGCCTTCGCCGAAGCCAGAGGCCACCGGCTGACTTACGTGGCCTTTCCCGTCAAGCGCCTACTGGCCGAGCTGTTGCACGGCAGCATCGATCTGAAATTTCCCGACAGTCCCGACTGGCACGCCGCCGCCCGCCAGGGCCGCGCCATTACCTATTCCAGGCCGGTGATCGCCTATATCGACGGAACCCTGATGCGCCGCGAGAATGCCGGCCTGGGCATCGACGCGATCCACACTCTGGGCACCGTCTCCGGCTTTACCCCCTTTGCATGGCTGGACCGCATTCAGTCCGGCAAGGTCGTGCTGACGGAAAATCCTGGATTCGAGCAATTGCTGCGGCAGCTCCGTACCGGCCGGGTTGATGCTGTCTACGCGAATGTGGCGGTGGCGCTGACCACCGCCGAGACGGTGCTGGACAGTCCGGGCGCCCTGGCCTTCGCCCCCGGTCTGCCCCATGTGGCGGAGTCGTATCGGCTGTCTTCGGGCACGGCTCCGGAGGTTATCGCCGAATTCGACGAATGGTTGGCCAGGAACCACAAACGGGTGGCCGAGATTATCGCCAGAACCGGGGCCGAGCGGGGAATCCGCTAACCGATCTTTCCGCCAACCAAAAAAGGGCCGACCCTCGTTCCGGGGCCGGCCCTTCGATTCGCGGGTCGAGGAGATTAAGTTCGAACCCGCGATCGTGTTGGTTTGGGGTCAGCTGCAACCGGTGGTGCCGCCGCAGGTGTCGCATTTCAGGCAGGTGCCGTTGCGGACCAGGGTGAAGTTGCCGCATTCGGGGCAGGCGTCGCCCTCATAGCCCTTCATGCGGGCGTTGCGGATCTGGTCGGCGCGGGCGTCGAACTCCTGGATCAGGGCCTCGGTGTCGCCGCCGACGCTGACCACCGTCTGGGCCACCGCCGTCATCTGCATGCCGCCGGAGATGTCGGTCGACATGGAGGTCGGGCCGGCGCCGCGGGTGTGGAACATCAGGTTGGAGCGGACATAGCCCTTCGAGGCGACCCGTTCCACCACCGCCATATGCTGGGCCGCCAGATTCTGGGCGGCGATGGACTGGGGCTCCAATTGGCTTTCGGCGGCGCCACGACCCATGGCGTCGGGGGTCAGGTCGGCCGGTTCCACATGGGCCAGATCGTTGCGGCCGAGATACGAGATCGCCAGCTCGCGGAAGATGTAGTCGATGATCGAGCTGGACATCTTGATGGTCTCATTGCCTTCGACCATCCCTGAGGGCTCGAACCGGGTGAAGGTGAAGGCTTCGACGAATTCCTCCAGCGGCACGCCGTATTGCAGGCCCACCGAGATGGCGATGGCGAAGTTGTTCATCATGGCGCGGAAGGCGGCGCCTTCCTTGTGCATGTCGATGAAAATCTCGCCCAGCTTACCGTCCTCGTACTCGCCGGTGCGCAGGTAGACCTTGTGGCCGCCGACGATGGCCTTTTGGGTATAGCCCTTGCGGCGGTCGGGCAGCTTGGCGCGGCGTTGCGCCTGCTGAACGATCCGCTCGACCATGCGCTCGGCGACGATTTCGGTCCGCGACGACGCGGTGGCGTCGGCCAGCTGGTCGGCCAACTCGCCCACGTCGTCGAGCAGGGAGGCCTGAAGCGGCTGACTGAGCTTGGAGCCGTCGCGGTACAGGGCATTGGCCTTGACCCCCAGGCGCCAGGACAGCATGTAGGCCTGCTTGCAGTCCTCGACGGTGGCCGAGTTGGACATATTGATGGTCTTGGAAATGGCGCCGGAGATGAAGGATTGGGCGGCGGCCATCATGCGGATATGGCCTTCGACCGAGAGCGAGCGCTTGCCGATGCGGCCGCAGGGGCTGGCGCAATCGAACACCGGCAGGTGCTCGGCCTTGAGGTGGGGGGCTCCCTCCAGGGTCATGGCGCCGGTGCAGTGGGTGTTGGCGGCGTCGATCTGTTCCCGCGTGAAGCCCAGGAAGGCCAGCATGTCGAAGGTGTAGTCGTTCAGGCGGGCCGCCGGGATGCCCAGGACGTCGGTGCAGAACTGCTCGCCCAGGGCGTATTTGTTGAAGACGAATTTGATGTCGAAGGCGGCTTCAAGCTGCGCCTCGATCTTGTCGATGGTCTCGTCGTCGAAGCCCTTGGCGCGCAGCGAGTCGTGGTTGACGTGCGGCGCGCCCCGCAGCGAGCCATGGCCGACCGCGTAGCGGATGGTTTCCGAGATGTTGTTCTCGGTATAGCCGAGGGTGCGCAGCGCCTCGGGCACCATGCGGTTGATGATCTTGAAATAGCCGCCGCCGGCCAGCTTCTTGAACTTCACCAGGGCGAAGTCGGGCTCGATGCCGGTGGTGTCGCAATCCATCACCAGGCCGATGGTGCCGGTGGGGGCGACCACGGAGACCTGCGCGTTGCGGAAGCCGTGCTTCTCGCCCTTGGCCAGCGCCTCGTCCCAGGCTTGGCGCGAGGCGGCCAGCAGGGGGGCGTCGGGGCAGTTGGCGGCGTCCAGCGGCACGGGGGTGATGGACAGCCCCTCATAGCCGGTGCCCATGCCATGGGCGGCGCGGCGGTGGTTGCGGATGACGCGCAGCATGGCGGCGCGGTTCTTCTCAAAGCCCTCGAACGCGCCCAGCTCCTCGGCCATGTCGGCGGAGGTGGCGTAGGATTCACCGGTGGTCAGCGCGGTGATGGCGGCGATCATGGCGCGGCCGGTCTCGCTGTCATAGGGGATGCCCGATGCCATCAGCAGACCGCCCACATTGGCGTAGCCCAGGCCCAGGGTGCGGAACTCGTAGGACAGTTCGGCGATGCGGGGCGAGGGGAACTGGGCCATCAGCACCGAGATTTCGAGAACCATGGTCCACAGCCGGACGGCGTGGCGATAGCCCTCGACGTCGAAGCTGTTATCGGCCTTGCGGAAGCACAACAGGTTCAAGGACGCCAGATTGCAGGCGGTGTCGTCCAGGAACATGTATTCCGAGCACGGATTGGACGCATTGATGCGGCCGGATTCGGGGCAGGTGTGCCACTCGTTGATGGTGCTGTCGAACTGGATTCCCGGATCGGCGCAGGCCCAGGCGGCGTCGCCGATCTGTTCCCACAGCTCGCGGGCCTTCAAGGTCTTGGCGACCTTGCCGTTCTTGCGATGGGTCAGGTTCCAGTCGCCGTCATGGATCACGGCGTTGAGGAAGGCGTTGTCGACGCGCACCGAGTTGTTGGAGTTCTGGCCGGACACGGTCAGATACGCCTCGGAGTCCCAGTCGGTGTCCAACACCGGGAAATCGATCTGGGTGTAGCCCTGACGCGCGAACTGGATCACCCGCTGGATGTAGTTCTCGGGAATCTCGCACTTGCGGCCGTCGATGATGGCTTTTTTCAGGCGGGCGTTGAGCTTGGGGTCGAAGCGGGCCTCGCCGTCGGCGCCGTCCCATTCGCGGCAGGCGGCCATGACCTCGGTCAGGGTGCGGGCGGCGAGGCGCGAGCCGGCCACCAGGGCGGCGACCTTCTGTTCCTCGCGGACCTTCCACGAGATGAACTTTTCCACGTCGGGGTGATCGACGTCGACCACCACCATCTTGGCGGCGCGCCGCGTGGTGCCGCCCGACTTGATGGCGCCGGCGGCGCGGTCGCCGATCTTGAGGAAGCTCATCAGGCCGGAGGAGCGTCCGCCGCCGGACAGCTTCTCACCCTCGCCGCGCAGCTTGGAGAAATTGGTGCCGGTGCCCGAGCCGTACTTGAACAGGCGGGCCTCGCGGACCCACAGGTCCATGATGCCGCCCTCGTTCACCAGATCATCCTCGATGGACTGGATGAAGCAGGCATGGGGCTGCGGGTGCTCGTAAGCGGACTTCGAACGCACCAGCTTGCCGGTCTTATGATCCACATAGGAGTGGCCCTGGCCGGGGCCGTCGATGCCATAGGCCCAGTGCAGGCCGGTGTTGAACCATTGCGGCGAATTGGGGGCGCCCATCTGGCGGGCCAGCATATGGGCCATCTCGTCGCGGAAGGCCAAGGCGTCGGTCTCGCCGTCGAAATAGCCGCCTTTCCAGCCCCAATAGGTCCAGGTGCCGGCCAGGCGGTCGAAGACCTGCTTGGCGCTCTTTTCGCCGATAATCCGGGCCTTTTCCGGCAGCTTGGCCAGGGCCTCCGAATCGGGCTCGTGACGGGCCAGCCATTCGGGGATGCCTTTTTCAGAGGCGCGCTTCAGCTTGGCCGGCACGCCGGCCTTGCGGAAATACTTCTGGGCGAGCACGTCGCACGCCACCTGGGACCACTCCGCCGGGACTTCGAGGTCGTTGGCGGAGAACACCACCGATCCATCGGGATTGCGGATTTCGCTGACGGCCTTGCGGAATTCGATTCCGGTATAGGCTGATTCACCGGCCTTGGTGTAGTGACGCTGGACCCGCATGGTTCCCCCTCATGGCTCGACTAGTCTTGCTCGACTCTGGGCCGAAGGCATGCGGTTAGAGCGGTCGGCGCCTTGATGGCGCGTTCCCTCTCCCGCACTGATCCACTACATCTAGTGGCTCTCCCTCGACGAGGACGCAGCCTATGCCAGCCAGTCGGAGGCCGTCAAGACATAACTCGTTTACAATACAAGATATGGCCCATTTACAAAGGTTAACCACGAGATGCAGTGGGTTCTGTGGATATTGTGTTGAAATTTAATGAAAAATACAAAATGCAGTATGATGACGAAGGGGTGTGAACCCCTCTGGACGGGGAGGGGGGCTTTTGCCTATAGTCCGCCCGACATTTTGCTTCGCGAGGACGATGATGGCTACGCTGGGCACCCTGCTTTACACCTGGACCAAGGGCAAGCTGGTCGGCACCGATACTGCCGGCAACCGCTATTACACCGAACGCTCGGTCGCCAAGGGGCGGCGGACCAAGCGTTGGGTGCTGTTCGCCGGCAAGCCGGAAGCGTCGGAGATTCCGCCGGAATGGCATGCCTGGATTCACTACACCAGCGATACGCCGCTGACCGCCGCCCAGCCGCAGCCGTGGCAAAAGCCGCACCAGTCCAACAAGACCGGTTCGGCCGAGGCCTATCTTCCGCCCGGTCATGATCTGGCGGGCGGCGTGCGCGAGCGCGCCACCGGCGATTACGAGGCCTGGCGGCCTTAAACGACAGGAAGGGGGCGTGATGGCGAGCCGCAACGACCGCGACACCGTGACCGGCGGCGCTGTCGTCGTGTTTGGGGCGTTGCTGCTGACCCTGGCCTTTTCCATCGGCGGCAAGTCCACCGAGTCGGCGGATGGCTACACCCTGAGCGCCCGCTTCAACCGTGCCGACGGCATTTCTGTCGGCAGCCCGGTGCGCCTGTCGGGCGCCGTGATCGGCCGCGTGGTCGATCAGGGGCTGGATGACCGCTATCGGGCGGTTCTCACCTTTCAGGTGCGGTCCGACATCAAGCTGGCCAGCGATACGGCGGCGGTGATCTATACCGACGGATTGCTTGGCGCCAAATTCATCGAGCTGAAGCTGGGCGGCGACGACCAGATGCTGAAGCCCGGCCAGGAAATCCAGTACACCCAGGACGCGGTGGTGATCGAGGATCTTCTCGACATGATCATCCAGCAGGCCAGGGCCAAACGCGGTTACCTGGACAAGCCCCTGCCGTCCGCGACCAACTGAACAGGTGACCCCATGGGACGCAATCTGATCGAGACCATCATGGGCGCCGTGGTTCTGGCGGTGGCGGGTTTTTTCCTGGTGTTCGCCTACACCCACGCCAATATCAAGAAGATCGAGGGGTACACCCTGACCGCGACCTTCACCAGCGTCGGCGGCCTCGATACCGGGGCCGATGTGAAGATCAACGGCATCAAGATCGGCACAGTGCTGTCGCAGTCGCTGGACCCGGTCAGCTATGACGCGGTGGTCAGGCTGTCCATCGCCCACGGCATCCAACTGCCCGACGACACCGTCGCCAGCGTTTCCAGCGAAGGGTTGCTGGGCGGCAAGTTCATCAAGCTGGCCCCCGGCAAGTCCAAGACCATGCTGGCCGTTGACGGCGCCCTCGGCCCGACCAAGAACTTCAAGTCCATCGAGGAGATGGTCGGCAATCTGATCTTCCTCGCCACCGCCGAGAACCAACCGCCGGCGGGGCAGCCGGCCGTCAAGGCGCCCGAGGCTTCCGCACCGCAATGAGAACCTCATCGATCCTGGCGGCGGTGATGGTGGCCGGGTTGCCGGCAACCGCCTGGGCGCAGGCGGCCGGAATGGATCTGGCTTTCGATACCGCTATTCTTCAGGGTCTCGACAAGGTTTCCGCCCGGGTGGTCAATATCGAGGTGCCGGTGGGAACCCCGGTGCATTTCGGCGCTCTGGAGATCATCGCCAGGGCCTGCAAGAAGCGTCGTCCCGAGGATCAGCCGGAAAGCGCCGCTTTCCTTGATATCTGGGAGCTGCGTCCCAACTTCCCCGCCACCGGCCTGTTCCGGGGTTGGATGTTCGCCTCCAGCCCGGCCCTGTCGGCCATGGAGCATCCGGTTTACGATATCTGGGTGCTGGACTGCCGCAACGGCAAGTCTCGCTAAGGGCGCCATCCGGGGCGGGAGCCCCGTATGAGGCAATCATCATCGGGGCAAGAGCGCGGCTTGCCAGTCCAGGCCGGGCCGGCGGTCGAAATAGGCGTTTTGCCCGATGGCGGCGGCCAGCAGATCCTGATAGGCGTGACGGGGAATTTCGACGGCGCCGAACTGCTGGAGATGGGCGGTGACGAACTGGGTGTCCAGCAGGCGGAACCCGCCCAGCTTCAGCCGTGCCACCAGATGGACCAGCGCCACTTTCGAGGCGTCGGTCTCGCGCGAGAACATGCTTTCGCCGAAAAAGGCCGCTCCCAGCCCCAGGCCGTAGAGCCCGCCCACCAGCCGCCCGTCCCGCCAGGTCTCCACCGAATGGGCCAGACCAAGCCGGAACAGCTCGACGAACAGCCGCACGATTTCTTCGTTGATCCATGAATCGGGACGGTCGTCGGTCGGCTCGCCGCAGGCTCGCATCACCGCCTCGAACGCCGTATCGCAGCGAATCTCGAAGCCGCCCTTGCGCAGGGTCCGGCGTAACCGCTTCGAGACGTGAAATGTTTCCAGCGGCAGGATTCCCCGCTGTTCCGGATCGATCCAGTACAGTCGGGGGTCGTCTCGGCTGCGCGCCATGGGAAATACGCCCATGGAATAGGCCCGGACCAACAGGTCGGATGTCAGAGGCCCCATATTTACACTCCATCGGACCACTTTGGTTTATTGGCTCGCCGGTGTCACGGCGGCTTTGGCCGGTGAAACCGCCCTGTCAATCCGACGCGATCGACCGTGTAGGAGCGGGCCAATTCGTCGAAGACGCCATCGCTGAAATTGACGAAGCGTGGTGGAATCACCTGAAGCCCCTTGGCTTCGTCCAGCGGATGCTCGCGCATGCTGCTGATCTGGACGATGGCGAATGCGTGCCGGCGCAGCATCCCTTCCAAATACTCTGGCGGCAGCCGCCCGGTCAGGCTGGCCTGAAGCACATTATAGGGGTCGATGGTTATTTCCTTGCCGGCGCGCAGGCACAGCAGCATGGATTCGCACACCGCCGGGCCGGGGATCTGGCCCAGATAGTCCACGTCGGCGCGGAACAGCGTCTCACGCTCGGCGTAGTCGCCCAGGGCTTCGACAACCATCCGGCCCAGCACCTGCGGCGTCAGCAGCAACACTCCGATATTCGCCAGCACCGCCAGCATCGCCGGGGCGGAGCGGGGAAGGCCCTGGCGGCTTCGCAACCATGTGGCCGTCAGCCCGATGCCCATGGCCGATGCGATCATGGCGTCGAAGAAGATATTGATATCGACGCCGGCCCCGCCGGAAAAGCCTATGCCCAACAGCAGGCTGCCGGCCAGATAGGCGGCGACCATACCGCCGATGGCGCCGTCGCGGGCCAGTAACAGGTAAAGTCCGGCGATGGCCAGCGGCGCCTGGATGCGCCCCAGCACCTCCATGGTCAGGAGGAAGCCTCGGGTGGCGTCATAGATGCGCGGCGCCAGCAGCAGGCGGAAAAAGTCCGCGCCGAACAGCATGGCGATGGTCGCGGTGGCGATGGCGATCAGGGTCAGCCCGACCGTCAGGAAGGTCCAGCGCCCGGCGGCCGGCGCCCGCCACAGGGCATGGACGGTGACCACCAGCGGCAGGACCAGGACATTGTGCTTGGTCAACAGGCCGAGGGCGAACAGCAGCGCCACCGCCGCCATCCGCGCTGGTGTCGGCCGTCCGCTTACATAAAGGGCAAAGCCGGCGCAGAGCAGTCCCTGGGCCAGCAGCTGCGGATCATCGACGCCGACATAATCGGTGGCGAAGGCGCAGAACATGGCGCAACAGGTCGCCGCCGCCAGCCCGGCATCCGGGCGCGAGCCGCCATTGGCGCGCGTCACCACTCCCGCGCTGACCGCGATGACGCCCATGGCCAGGACGGAAAGTAGGCGTCCGGCCAGCACCGGGTCTCCCACCGCCAGGCCCAGCAGCCCGACAAGGTAAAAGGACAGCGGCGGATAATTGTTGAAGAACAGCGCCCCCCCCCCCGAATAGGGCGAGACGCCGGAGACGGCCAGACCCTGGAGGAAGGCGTTCCAGCCCTCGTTATAGTCGATCTCGAACTCGGCGTCGATGCGCAGGCAGGGATAGGCGAACATGACCACGGTCAGCACGGCGAGACCGATGACCGTGACGCGGTAGGGATCGGCTCGGCTCACGGGTTCGAGATCCCTTCGATGGGGGCGGTGATCAAGGCCAGCAGGTTTAACGCCGGCTCGCCGTCATGTCAAAAGGCCATATGTTTCGGGGTTCTCCGTGTTAGCGTGACGGAGTGTCGAGACACGGGTGGGTGCATGGATCCGATCCTGGCGATGACGGTGGCGGCGGTGGTGATCGTGCTGCTGTTCGACTACACCAACGGCTTCCACGATGCCGCCAATATCGTCGCCACGGTGATCGCGTCCCGCGCCATGACCCCCGCCCAGGCGGTGATGGTGGTCGGCGTGTTCGAGTTTCTCGGCCCCCTGTTGGGGGGGACGGCGGTCGCCAACACCATCGGTTCGTTTATCCATCTGGATGATCTGGGCAGCCATCTGGCGGTCGTTACCTTGTTGTGCGGCCTGCTGGGGGCGATTGTCTGGAACTTCGTCACTTGGTGGAAGGGGATTCCCTCCTCGTCCTCCCATGCCCTGGTCGGGGGGCTGGTGGGGGCGGTGGCGGTATCGGCCGGGGCCGATCATGTGGCGTGGGGCTTCGCCGAACTGGGGCAAGGGCGTCTGACCGGGGTTGCCAAGGTGCTGCTGGCGCTGGTGTTGTCGCCGGTATTCGGCTTTGGCGTCGGCTTTCTGGTTCACCGGATCATGCAGGCCGTCCTGCGTGCCGCCAAACCGGCGGCCAATCACCAGTTGCGTCATGCCCAGTTCCTGACCTCGGCCGGTCTGGCTTTCTCCCACGGCGCCAACGACGCCCAGAAGAGCATGGGCATCCTGACCCTGGCCCTGTATCTGGGCGGCTATATCCCGGCCTTTCAGGTACCGTTCTGGGTGATGCTGGCCTGCTCGCTGGCCCTGACCGCCGGGATTTTGTCGGGCGGCTGGCGGATCGTGCGCACCTTGGGCTTCGCCATCTACCGGGTGCGGCCGATTCACGCGCTGGACTCCCAGGTCACCTCGGCGACGGTGATCTTCGCCGCCTCCATGTTGGGCGCGCCGGTCTCGACCACCCATGTGGTGGCGACCTCCATCATGGGGATCGGCGCGTCCGAGCATCCGCGCGCGGTGCGCTGGGGCAAGGCGAAGGAGATCACCACCACCTGGGTCGTCACCATTCCTTGCTCTGCCCTGATGGGCGCTATCTTGTTCGCGGTCCAGCGGGCCGTGTTTTGAGGGAGATGCCATGACCACCGACCCACCATCGATCTTTCGCCGGCTGTTCGACCGGGTCTTCCCCAAGACGCCGGACTTCTTCGGCCTGCTGTCCGAGCAATGCGTTCAGGTCGGTCATACCGTCAGGCTGCTGGTTGACTTCATGGAGACCGGCGATCCCGAGATCGGCAAGCTGATCAAGCTGGACGAGCACGAGGCCGACAAGGTCAAGGCCCGCAATACCCATATCCTGAACGAGGCGTTTTCAACCCCCATCGACCGCGAGGATATCTACCGCGCCATCACCGGCCTCGACGAGATCGTCAATTATTGCAAAAGCACGGTCAGCGAGATGGATGCGTTGGGGCTGGCGCCGGACCAGCGTTGCCTCGACATGGCGCTGCGGCTGCGGGAAGGGGCGGAGGCGCTGATCGCCGGCTTTGGCCGGTTGGCGACCCAGCCGGCGGCGGCGGCCGAGGACGCCGACCGGGCTCGCAAGTCCGAGCGGCGGGTGGAAAAAATCTACCGCCTCGCCTTGGCGGAGCTGTTTCAGGGCGAGGATTATATTTCCATGTTCAAGCGGCGCGAGATCTATCGCCACCTCGCCAATGCCGCCGACCGGTTGGCCTATTGCGCCAACACGCTGCACGACATCGTGGTCAAGATGTGCTGAAAAATCCCGAGCCCTCCAGCAGGGCGGTGGTCTCGAACAGCGGCAGGCCGACGATGTTGGAGTAGGAGCCCGAGACGGCGCGCACGAAGCGGGCGGCATAGCCCTGGATGGCGTAGCCGCCGGCCTTGCCGTCCCATTCGCCCGAGGCCATATAGGCGTCGATTTCGGCGGGGGTCAGGCGCTTGAAGGTGACGATGGTCGATACCAGCCGTTGACGCAGTTTTCCATCGGGCGAGATCAGGCAGACGCCGCCATGAACGCGATGACGGCGGCCCGACAGCAGGGTCAGGCATTTGCGGGCGGTGGCGGCGTCCTCGGCCTTGGGCAGGATCCGGCGTCCACAGGCCACCACCGTGTCGGCGGCCAGGATGAACCGGCCGGGATGGCGCAGGGCGACGGCGCGGGCCTTTTCCTCCGCCAGACGGCGGGCATGGGGAACGGGGAGCTCACCCTTGGCGGGCGCTTCATCAATATGGGCGGGATCGACGGCGCCGGGCACGATGGCGATCTGGCGCAGCAGGTCGAGACGCCGGGGCGAAGCCGACGCCAGAACCAGCGTCGGACTCTCGACAAGGCCACTCATGGCGTTACTTGTAACGGAACGTGATGCGGCCCTTGGTCAAGTCGTAGGGCGTCATTTCCACGTTGACCCGATCACCGGCCAGCACGCGAATGCGGTTCTTGCGCATCTTGCCGGAGGTGTGGGCAAGGATTTCGTGTTCGTTGTCGAGTTTAACCCTGAACATGGCATTGGGGAGCAGTTCGGTGACTGTGCCCGAAAACTCGATCACATCCTCTTTCGCCATTGGTCCTCCATACAGATCTACTTCCGCGCGGAAAGATAAGTGAGCGCTGGACGGTGTTTGGTCAAGCTTTTTCGCGATGCAGCAATAGGATTATACCGACGAGCCAATGAAATTATTCATTGGCTCGGAGTTGCGGCCGAGGGCCGGCACGGCCCATGCCGCGAAAGACAAGGGCGTGGATGCGCCCGCCCGGCGACGGAGGGACCATGAGGCGGGTCACTTTATTGGCTTGCCGACATTACTCCCGCGCCATGCCGTGGATGGGGAAGCGTTTGAGGATGTGGCGCTCCAACTCGTCGCGGACCTTGCGGTAGGCGTCCAGCATGACCTCCCGGTTTCCCTCCACCAGGGTGGGGTCGAAAGTGGGCCAGTACTCGACCTCGCAGGCGTTGTGCCGGGTCAGGTCCACCGCCTTGTGCTGGGCTTCCGGCGACAGCGAGATCACCACGTCGAAGCTGTCATCCTCCAATTCCTCGAACAGGCGGGGGCGGTGTTTGGAGACGTCGATGCCGACCTCGTCCATCACCTGGACCACGAAGGGGTCGGGCTCGCCCCGGCGCACCCCCACCGAATAGACATAGATGCTTTTGCCGTGGAAGCGCTTCATCAGCCCCTCGGCCATGGGGGAGCGCACGGCGTTCATGGTGCAGCAGAACAGAACGGCGGACGGAAGATCGCCCAACCCTACCCCCTGATATGCAGGACACAGATGAGGGTGAACAGCCGCCGCGCGGTGTCGAAGTCGATGTCGATCTTGCCGTGCAGACGCTCGCGCAGGAGTTCGGAGCCTTCGTTGTGCAGGCCTCGGCGGCCCATGTCGATGGCCTCGATCTGCGATGGCGTCGACTTCTTGATGGCGCTGAAATAGCTTTCGCAGATCATGAAATAGTCTTTGACCACCGACTGGAAGGTCTTGAGCGGCAGCGGCACCAGGGTCAGCGGGTCGCCGCCCTCGGCCCGGATGTCGAAGATCAGCCGGTTGTCTTCCAGGCGCAGATGCAGGTGGTAGGGGCCGATGAACTCGCCGTTGAGGGCGAAGTAGTTTTCTTCCAGCAGATCGTAGATGGCCACGGCGCGCTCGTGTTCGACCTCGGCGGCGCGGCGCACCATGGTCTTTTCATCGAGCTGAACGTGGATCAGCTTCTGCCGGTGGGGCATCAGTCCGCCCCCGGATTAAGCCGCATGGAGACCGACAGGCCATGCGCTCCCAATCCCTCGGCCTCGGCCAGGGTCACCGCCGCCGGCCCGATGGCCCGCAGGGATTGGGCGTCGCAGCCCAGCAAGGTGGTGCGCTTCATGAAGTCCAGCACGCCCAGGCCCGACGAGAACCGGGCCGAGCGTGCGGTGGGAAGCACATGGTTGGGGCCGCCCACATAGTCGCCGACGGCTTCCGGGGTGTAGCGGCCCAGGAAGATGGCGCCGGCGTTGCGGACCTTGGCTGCGATAGCGTCCGGGTCGGTCACCGCCAGTTCCAGATGTTCGGGGGCGATGCGGTCGATCAGCGCCACCGTGTCCTCGATATCGTGCACCACGATGATGGCGCCAAAGCGGTCCCAGCTTTCGCGGGCGATGGCGGCCCGCGGCAGGGTCTTGAGCAGGGATTCCACCGCCTCGGCCACCCGTTGGCCAAAGGCGCGGTCATCGGTGATCAGGATGCTTTGGGCGGCGGTGTCGTGTTCGGCCTGACTGAGCAGGTCGGCGGCGATCCAGGCGGGATCGTTGCCGCCGTCGGCCACCACCAGGATTTCCGATGGTCCCGCGATCATGTCGATGCCGACCGTGCCGAAGACCCGGCGCTTGGCGGCGGCCACATAGGCGTTTCCGGGGCCGACGATCTTGTCCACCGGCCGGATGGTCTGGGTGCCATAGGCCAGCGCACCCACCGCCTGGGCACCGCCGACCCGATAGATCTCGTCGATGCCGACGATCCTGGCGGCCGCCAGCACCAGCGGGTTGAGGCGCCCGCCGGGGGTGGGGACCACCATCACCAGCCGCTCGACTCCCGCGACCTTGGCGGGGATGGCGTTCATCAGTACCGAGGACGGGTAGGCGGCGGTGCCGCCGGGAACGTAAAGGCCGGCGGACTGTACCGCCGTCCAGCGCAGTCCCAGCCTGACGCCGGTCCGATCGGTGAAGGCATGGTCCTTGGGCAGTTGCCTCGCGTGGAAGGCCTGAATCCGCTTGGCGGCCAACTCCAGTGCCGCGATCAGGTCAGGGGCGCAGGCCTCGGCGGCCTCGTCCACTTCCTGGGCGGTGACGCGCAAGGTGGCGGGGGTCAGTTCCAACCGGTCAAAGCGGGCGGTATAGCTGATCAGCGCAGCGTCGCCCTGGCGTTTGACATCGGCCAGGATGGCGGCGACCAGGGAATCGACGTCTTCGCTGGTTTCTCGCTTCATATCCAGCAGGGCGGCGAAGTCGGCCTCGAAGCCGGCATCGGTCGATAGCAGCTCTTTCATGCCTGACAGGCCTTGCGGAAGTTTTCGATCCAGCCGGTCATTTCGTCGGAGCGGGTTTTCAAGGCGGCGCGGTTGACGATCAGGCGCGACGTCACCTCGGCGATCACCTCGACCTCCTTCAGGCCGTTGGCCACCAGGGTGGCCCCGGACGAGACCAGATCGACGATGCGCGAGCACAGGCCCAGCGACGGGGCCAGTTCCATGGCGCCGTTCAGCTTGACGCATTCGGCCTGGACGCCACGGGCGGCGAAGTGGCGGCGCGTCACCTCGGGATACTTGGTGGCGATGCGCACATGGCTCCAGCGCCGGGGGTCGTCGCCGGCGGCGACGTCGTCGGGCTCGGCCACCGACAGGCGGCACTTGCCGATTCCCAGATCCAGCGGGGCGTAGATTTCCGGATAATCGAATTCCATCAACACGTCATTTCCTGCGATGCCGAGATGGGCGGCGCCGAACGCGACAAAGGTCGCGACGTCGAACGAGCGCACCCGAATGATATCGATATGGGGATGGTTGGTGGCAAAGCGCAACAGCCGGCTCTTCGGATCATCGAAGGCGGGTTCGGGCTCGATACCGGCGGCACGCACCAACGGCATGGCCTCTTCGAGAATTCGGCCCTTGGGAAGGGCGATCACCAGTTTGTCTTCAGGTCGCACGGTCTTATAAACTCATTCCTGCGGGGGCAGCACTATCTACAAGGTTTCGCGTTCGCATGCCAGCGTATGGTTCAAGCTCTGTCCGTCCGGCTGTTACCATCGGTTACCGAAAAGCGACCGACGTCGGGCGGCGGTCGGGTTATAACGGTTTCATGGACGCCAACGCTCATATCCTGGTGGTCGACGACGACCGTGAAATCCGCGACCTCCTGGCGCGGTTCCTGGCGCGGCACGGCCTGCGGGTCACCACGGCCCGCGACGGGGCCGAGATGATGAAACTGCTGGACGAAAAGCGGATCGATCTGGTGGTGCTGGACCTGATGCTGCCGGGTGAGGACGGACTCAGCCTGACCCGCCGGCTGCGCGAGGCCCGTTCCAACATTCCCATCGTCATGCTGACCGCCATGGGCGAGGATACCGATCGCATTGTCGGGTTGGAGATGGGGGCCGACGATTATGTCCCCAAGCCGTTCAACCCGCGCGAGCTGTTGGCCCGGATCAAGGCGGTGCTGCGCCGGGTGCAGTCGGTTGCCGATGGCGTCGCCGCCGCGCCGCATGGGGCTAGGCTGAAGTTTCAGGGCTGGAGTCTCGATCTTGCCACCCGCGACCTCACCTCGCCCGATGGAATCATGGTCAGCCTGTCGGCCGGCGAGTTCAGCCTGCTTCAGGTCTTCGTCGAGCACCCTCGGCGGGTGCTGTCCCGCGACCAGTTGCTGGACTTCGCGCGGGGGCGTTCGGCGATCCCGTTCGATCGCAGCATCGACATCCAGGTCAGCCGCCTGCGCCGCCGGCTGGGCGACGACGCCAAGGACCCGCAGTTGATCAAGACGGTGCGGGGCGGTGGCTATCTGTTCACCGCCGAGGTGGAAAAAGCATGAAACTCCGCCTGATACCCGACTCGGTGCTGGGCCGGACTGCCCTGGTTCTGGTGGCGGCGCTGCTGTTGTCGGCGGTGGCGGCGCTGCTGCTGTTCACCGTCCAGCGCGAGGAGGCCTTGACCGCCATCGGCGGCCGCAACGCCGCGGAGCGGGTCGGTGGGCTGGTGGGCATCGCCGAGCAGACGCGGCCGGAAGTCCGGCAACAGACGCTGCGCAGCCTGGATACTCCCCGGTTTCGGGTCGGCTGGGGCATGGCTCCGGTGGTGGCCGAGAACGAGTCGTTCGGCCTGGCGGCCTATGTGCGCAACGCCCTGGAGAAAGGGCTGGAGGGGCGGGAAGTGCTGATCTCCACCCGTCCCGGTCCCATCGGCGGCGGCTCCACCGGCTTGGGCGGCGGTGGCGGCGGCGGTGGGCGCGGCATGCATATGGGGGCGCCCCATGGCATCGGCCCGGCGCTGCGCATCTCGGTGCGGTTGAGCGACGGTTCGTGGCTCAACGTGCTGGCCCCGTTCGAACTGGGCGATTCCTTGTGGCGGCCGCGGTTCGTGCTGCCCCTGTTGCTGGCGCTGGTGCTGGTGACCGGCGTCGCGCTGTACGCGGTGCGCAAGGCGACGCTGCCCTTTGCCCGCTTTGCCGCAGCCGCCGAGCGGCTGGGCGTTGACGTGGCTGCTCCGCCCATGGCCGAGACCGGCCCGCGCGAGGTGCGCCGGGCAGCCCAGGCCTTCAACATCATGCAGGGCCGAATCAGCCGCTTTGTCCAGGACCGGACCCAGATGCTGGCGGCTATCAGCCACGACCTCAAGACTCCCATCACCCGGCTGCGGCTGCGCGCCGAATTCGTCGAGGACGACGAACAGCGCGCCAAGATGCTGGCCGATCTGGAGGAGATGGAGGCGATGATCGCCTCGACCCTGGCCTTCGCCCGCGACGACGCCACCAGCGAGCCGCGCCTGCGCCTGGACTTCGCCGCCATGGTGCAGGGCATGGTCGAGGACGTGGAGGATCTGGGGGCGGACTGCGCCTATGACGGCCCGCAATCCCTGGTGATCGAGGCTCGGCCGGCGGCCCTGAAACGCGCCATCGCCAACCTGCTGGATAACGCGGTCAAGTATGGCGGTGGCGCGCGGTTGACCCTGTCGCCCTCGGGTGACGATATTCATCTGATCATCGATGACGACGGCCCCGGCATCCCGGCGGCAGATTTCGAGCGGGTGTTCGCTCCCTTCGTCCGCCTGGAAGCCTCGCGCTCTCGCGATACCGGCGGCAGCGGCCTGGGCCTCGCGGTCGCCCGCGCCGCCATCCGCGCCCATGGCGGCGATATCGCCCTGGCCAACCGCCCCGAAGGCGGTCTGCGGGTCACGGTCGGTCTGCCGGGGGGCTAATGGCAGGGTTGCCCCGCCGGACAAGCTCGGGCATGGTCGTGGTATGACCACTGGATCTTCCCCCGTCGAGGCGCGCAAGGGCGTCTTGTTCGCCCTGGCCGCCTATGGCGTCTGGGGATTGTTTCCGGCGTTCTGGAAGCTGATGGCCGAGCTGCCGCCGCCGGAGATTCTGGCCTACCGGGTGGTGTGGACGGTGGTCGTCGTGCTGGCGCTGGTCAGTTGGGACCGCCGCTGGGGCGAGGTGCTGGCCCTGCTGGCCATCCGGCGGCATGTGGCCGTGCTGGCCGCTTCCACCTTGTGCATCAGCGTCAATTGGCTGGTCTTCATCGCGGCGGTCGGGCGCGGCAATGTGCTGGAAGCCAGCATGGGCTACTTTCTCAATCCGCTGGTCAATGTGGCGCTGGGGGTGCTGGTGCTGAAGGAGCGGCTGCGGCCGCTGCAATGGCTGGCGGTGGGACTGGCGGTGGCGGGGGTGGCGCAGTTGGCCATCGTCACCGGCTCGCCGCCCTGGGTGGCGCTGATCCTGGCCGTCACCTTCGGGGTCTATGGCTTGCTGCGCAAGCGGTTGCCGGTGGCGCCGCTGACCGGGTTGACGGTGGAGACGGCGCTGATGCTGCCCTTCGCCCTGGTCTATCTGGGATGGCGGCTGATGGACGGGGCGGCGTTCATGGGCGGCGGCGGAACCGTGGCGGTGGCGCTGGTGGCCTGCGGCCCCGTCACCGCCTTGCCGCTGATCTGGTTCGCGGCGGCGGCGTCCCGTATGCGCTACGCCACGCTGGGGTTTTTCCAGTACATGGCTCCCACCGGGCATTTCCTGCTGGCGGTGCTGGTGTATGGCGAGGTGGCGGGGGCAGCCCATATGATCACTTTCGCCTGCATCTGGGCCGCCATCGCGTTATATACTGTGGACTCGGTCGTGGTGGGATACCGGCGGGAATCCGGGGGAGTGCCGAGATGATCCGTGGCATGGTGAAAATTTGGGCGATCGCGCTGGTCTGGCTGCTGGCCACCGGCGTCGCTTCGGCCCTTCATTGGGATGACTGGTCGCAACGCCACCCGGTCATGGCGCCGGAGGATTGCACGCTGCAATTTTCCCCCAGTTCGGCGGAACTGGTCGGTTGTTATCAGGAGCGGATGGAAGCGGCGCTGGATCGTCGCGCCGAATTGACGCTGCACCTGGGCATCCCGTTGATTCCGGTCGGAATTCTGGCCTTTCTCGCCCTGGGCGTCGGCTGGTTGCAGCGATACTAAGCCTCGCGTCGCAGCGTTACCAAGGTCAGGTCGTCCGGTGGCAGGCCGGGGAGGCGATCGTGAAAGCGCGTCAGCAGACCGCCCGGCAGATCGGCCAGGGGTCCCAATTCGGCGACCCAGGCGAGCAGGGTGGCCTCGTCGACCGCCGGTTGGTCGCCAAGCATGCTTTCGATCAGGGCGTCGCTGTAGATCAGCAAGGTGCTTCCCGGCGTCAGGGTGAGGGCGGTTTCGTCATAGCCGGCATCCACAAACGCGCCCAGCGGGGGGCCGGAGACCGGGCAGTAGCGGGCCTTGCCGTCCTCCAGCAGGATCGGCTGCGGCGTCATGGCTCCGGCATAGGTCAGGCCGCCGGTCGCGGGGTCCAGTTCGCAGGCGAAGGCCGCCGCGAATTGCCCCGGCTGCAATAGCCGGTTCAGCTCGTGATTGAGGAAGTCCAGCAACTCGGCCGGGCCGTTCAGGCTGGCGGGACGTCGCGACATCAGGGCATGCAGGCGCACGGTGTTGAATGCTGCCGCGACGCCATGGCCGGTGAAATCGGCCACCAGGACGCCCACCGTCCGGCGGGGCGTCTCGAACACCGTCCAGAAATCGCCGCCCAATTCGGACGATGTTTCAATGATGCCGCGCACATCGACGCCGGTCCGCGCCAGAATATCCGCGGTCTGCCGGTGATCGGGATGCAGCGATTCCTGGGTGGCGTGGGCCATTTCCAGTTCTTCGCGGATCCGGTTCTGATAGGTCTTCAGCCCGGCCAGCAGGATGCGGTTTTCCAGGTGCAGGCTGACCCGGGCCGTGACCTCCGCCATGTTGACCGGCTTGCACACCATGTCGGTGCCGCCGGCGGCAAAGCAGGCGGTTCGTTCCGAGGGCGTGTCCAGCGCCGTCACGAACAGTACCGGCAACTCGTCACGGTGATGAAGGGCGCGCAGACGCCGGCACATCTCGTAGCCGTCCATCTCGGGCATCATGACGTCGAGCAGGATCAGGTCGGGTTTGTGGCGCTCGACCGCTTCCAGCCCCTCGCGGCCATTGGCGGCGGTTTCAATCTTGCTGATCCCGATGCTGCCGACGATCACGGCCAGCAGATCCCGGTTCAGGGGATTGTCGTCGACGATCAGGACGGTGACGTCGTCCAGTGTCATGGGGGGACGATGGCAAAGCGCAGGATCGCACAGCGGCCGCCATCCTCGACTTGGAGGTCCGCCACGGCGGTAATGATGGCCAAGCCATGTTCGCGCGGCGAGGGTGGAGCGATTCTGGTCGTTTCGGCGATGTCATAGCCGGCGCCGTGGTCGAGAACGGCGATCTCGACGGCGACATCGTCGCGGGTGGCGGAAATCTCCACCCGGCGGCCAAGGCGTTCGGGGTCGGCCAGGGCGGCGTCCAGCGCCCTGCAATAGGCGTCGAACCCCTCCATGCCCGGCTTGGGGCTGGAGACGCCGAGATTGCCGTGAACCAGGGCGTTGGCCACCAGTTCGTGAACCGAGCGGTCGATATCCTCGGCCATGTGCGCCAATTCAGGATAGCGGCGGCACAGGGCGGTGGTGAAGGTCAGGGCAAGGTCGTACTGGTAGGCGGTGCCGGTGCTGACCGACAGCCCCATGCCCCCAGCCTGGAGGTGGTGGAGAAAGCGGCGGCCGGGTCCGATCCACCCGGTTTCGTCCACTTCGCAACCGCCGATGAAGGGGCCGATCAGACAGGCCTTGATCGAGTCGACGCCGAAACAACGGGTCAGAACTAGCCGCTGTGTTCCGGGCGTCGCGGTCCAACCACAGAGGCGGGCAGCCAGCTCTATGTCTCGCGCCGGGAGATCGTCGGATACGGCTTGGATCATCATTGGGGTCATCATTGCTTGCTCCCCATCGATTTTGGATCAAAGCTGTGACATATGGAATGGGGAACACTGACGTTACGTTGAAAATATAGGGGACCACGATGGATTATGCCTTTGACGTGGGAAGCGGGAGCCTTTCCATTCAGTTGGAAGGTCGGATGACCCATGGCGATTATAAGGGGTTCCGCGAGATCCTCGCCCGAATCAATGCGGACAAGCCGGGTCGGGTGCTGTTCAACCTTCAAAAAGTGTCGTTCATCGATTCCTCGGCGCTCGGCATGCTGCTGATCATCCGGGACGCGGTGGTGCAAGATAAGCGCGATGTGGTGCTGAGGGGCGCGTCCGGCCAGGTGCAGACCCTGATCAATATCGGCAAGCTGGATAAGTATTTTATCGTCGAGTAGGGGCTGGCCGGAGCGACCCTTATCATTCCGGTCGTCGGTCCCTATGTTAATGTCTGTTTGACTCAAGTTGATTGGGACAGGTGCCGCATGCCCGACGAGACCGCCGCCACCGCCAAGGACCGCCGCCGCTATCCCCGCTTTCAGGGATTCGGCCTGATGGCCAACATCGGCGGCAAGCTGGTCCGGGTGACCGGCGTGTCGGCGGGGGGCATGAAGCTTGAAAAGGGCTTCAAGCTGATTCCCGACGTCATGCGCTTTACCCTTTATCCCATCGATGGCGGCAAGGTCGATATCAACAACGGCATCGGCGGAACCTGCCGGCTGGTCCGCGAGGATGGCGACTGCATCGCCATGCGCTTCGAGCCCGCCACCTATCGGCTGGTGAAATTCGTCGCCGATTGCACCAATGTCGGCCCCGAGCGGGACTCTTTCTTGGACAAGTAGGCAGGATTTGCCCGACCGGGTGGGGACAAAAGGGGTCATGGGTAATTCGTGCCGGCCCGAACAATTCCCAACTGATTGATTTTAAATGCATTCCTGACTGGCCCCAGGCTTGCATCGCCTCTGTCGGATAGATGTCCGTCGCGATGGAGGCGATTATGTTATGGGGCGCACTCACGAACGCCGGTCAGGCGATGCAGACCATGAGCGTAGCCATGGGCGGGATCTCCGATAATGTCGCCAACGTCAACACGACCGGCTACAAAAAGGTCGATACGCAGTTCAAGACGGTCCTGTCCGAAAGCATCCGTTCGGGCGGTGTGGCCCAGAACAGCGTCACGAACGCCTCGGCGTCCTCGGGCCTCAACATCTTCAGCGTGATGGCGGCTTCCCGCAATCTGATCAGCAAGCAGGGTACCATCGCCACGTCCGACAACTGGACCGATCTGGCCATCAATGGTCGGGGCTTTTTCGTCGTCAGTCACCCCGACGACGCCGGCTTGCCGCAGAGCAAGTCCATCACCGACGCCAGCACCCTGTTCACCCGCGCCGGCGCCTTTCAGCAGAAGGCGGTCGGCACCAAAAGCTATTTCACCACCGCCGACGGCAATTATCTGATGGGAATGATGGCGGACGCCCAGGGCAATATTCCCGGCGTGGCCACCTCCGCCCATTCGACGATCAGCAGCTCGACCGGCGCCGCATCGGCGGCCGGCGGCAGTTCATCGCTAACCGCCATCTATACCCAGCCGGGCCAGCTCATCGACGGCATCGCCACCACCGCCATGCGGACGGGAATGAATCTACCGGCTGACGCGGTTGCCACCGCCAGTCCACAGACCTTCGTCAACACCACCGCCATCACCGATAGCACCGGCGGGACTCAGGATCTGACCATGACCTGGACGCGGGTCGATGGCGATAATTGGAGCGTGGGCTTTTCCCTGCCCACCACCCCGGCTTCGGGCAGCATCGGCGCCATCACCGGCTCGCCCATGACCGTGACCATGGACGCCTTCGGCGCGATCACCTCGCCCAACACCTCGGTTTCGGGAACCGGGTATGGCGATCTGGTGATTGACTGGTCGGTCGGCGGCATCCCTGCGAGCACCACCACGCCCAGCGTCGATCTCAACACTCAAAAGCCGGTCCTCAAGGAGGTTTCGGTCACCCTGACCGTCTACGACAACGCCTTCAACGCGGAGACCCTGCCGGTCGCTTTCGAGCGTTACGGCAACGACAAGTGGTATATGCGGCTGAAGGTGCCTTCGACGGCCGGAACGGTCACCGCCCTCAGTTCGGGGAGCGCCGCCGCTGGCGGCGCTGCGGTCCCCAGTTCGATTCCCATCACCTTCGACGGCAGCGGCAGCATCATCTCGCCGACCAGCCTGGATTTCGGCGTGAAGTGGACACCATCGGTGACGGCCACCAAGCCGGCGGTGGTGCCGGTCCCCGCGTCATTGGCCCCCTATGCCACGAGCATCGCCACGGCGGTGGCTACGGTGACGGCTCCCAGCCTGCCGGCGACGGCGGCGCAGTTGACTGCGTATGGGACCGGTTTGATTAATGCCGGTAACGCGTATTTGGCGGCAAATCCGGTCTTCGCGGCGGACCCTGTGCTTGTGGCGGACTTGAATACCTATGGGACGAATTTGGTGACGGCGCTGACCACCGCCTCGACGGCGACCTCCGCCGCCATGGCGACAGCGGCAACGAAGGCCGGCACCAATACGGTCGCGTTGGACACTTCCAAGCTGACCCAGTTCGTGGGGACGTCTCCGACCGTGGTCGAGATCAAGAATATCGAACAGGACGGCTATGAGTCGGGCATCATGGACAGCAGCAGCTTCGCCAATACCGGCGAACTGATCGCCCATTTCAGTAATGGCCGCACCCGCACGCTGGCCATGCTGTCGGTGGCGAGCTTCGTCGCGCCGGATTCGCTCGATCCTCTGTCGGGCACCGTGTTCCGCTATACCCAGCAGGCGGGCAAGGTGACCGTCGGCACCATCGCCGACCAGGGCAGCGGCGCCCAGATCGTGGCCTCGGCGGTGGAGACCTCCAACGTCGATCTGGCCGATGAATTCACCAAGATGATCATCACCCAGAAGGCGTATTCCATGAACTCCAAGGTCTTCACCACGGCCGACGAGATGTTCCAGACGGCGCGCGACCTGTACCGTTAACCCTATCTCCGGACGTTCGGGTTTTTGCGGTTCGGCCCGTCAATCGGCACCGGGGAGTCGATGGCATGGAATGATTCGCCCAGAATCGTCTATCATCGCGGCCCGATCCATTGCAGAGCCTTTTGACGTGAATATCGAACTCGGTACGGCTTCCTCCGGCACCCCCGCCTTTATGTCGCTCGAAGAGTTGCTTGCCACCCGTTTGCTGGTCCAAGGCAATTCGGGTTCGGGCAAGTCTCATCTGTTGCGTCGCCTGATCGAGCAGAGCGCCCATGCCGTGCAGCAGGTCGTGGTCGATCCCGAGGGCGACTTCGCGACCTTGGCGCATGCGTTCGGTCATATCGTCATCGACGCGGCGGCTCAGAGCGAGAACGGGATGCGGCTGATCGCCAGCCGGACCCGGCAGTCGCGGGTTTCGGTGGTGGTCACCCTCGAACATCTCGATACCGAGCGCCAGATGCGCTATGCCGGGGCCTTCCTCAACGGGCTGTTCGATATCGACCGGCAGTTCTGGACTCCGGTGCTGGTGGTGGTCGACGAGGCGCAGCTGTTCGCGCCGGCGGTGGCCGGCGAAGTCGCCGACGACGCCCGCAAGGCCTCCCTGGAAGCCATGACCAATCTGATGTGCCGGGGACGCAAGCGTGGACTGGCCGGAATCATCGCCACCCAACGCCTCGCCAAGCTGGCCAAGAATGTCGCCGCCGAGGCGAGCAACTTTCTGATGGGCCGCACCTTCCTCGATATCGACATGCAGCGGGCCGCCGACCTCCTGGGCATCGACCGGCGTCAGGCCGAGATGTTCCGTGATCTCGAATGCGGCCGCTTTGTCGGCCTTGGACCCGCCCTGTCGCGGCGGCCCCTGACCATCCGCATCGGCGAGGTGCGGACCCGGACCAACGCCAGCGGGGCCAAGCTGCTGCCACTGCCCGAGCGGACGCAGGAGGAGGCCAGGGGGTTGCTGTTCCAGGCGAGCACCCCGCAGCCAACTCCCCGTTATGTGCCGGAAAAGGCGATGGGGACCGAGGCGCTGCTGGCCACCCTGGGCGACAGCTCGGTAAAGGTGGTCGCGCTTCAACCCGCCTCCGTCGCCAGCCCGCCGCCCATCGGGGGCGAGCCCGCCCCCGTCCCCCCTTCACGAATGGAAGCGCCGACGCCGCCGGAGGCCGATCCGCATGGCGGCATCGACGCGGTTCTGTGGCAGCTGTTCGGCGAGGATGGCGCGGTCGGGCGAACCGTCTCCAGTCTTTACGAGGATTTTCTATCGCGCTGCCGGACCCGCCGGCTGTCCGGCCGGGTGCTCGATATCGTGCATTTCCGTCGCCGGCTGGTCCTGGCCCAGGCCGGAGTCACGCCGACTATCGCCGCCCTTCCGGGATGGGAGGAGGCGGTGACCATCGCCAACGGCCTCGAAGAGCAGTTCCAGGGGCTGTTCCTGCATCTTGCCTGCGCCGCGATCCAGGGGCTGGCCTGTCCGACCGACGCCATGATCACCCAGGCCTGCGGCAGCCACTCGCCGCGTCGCGCCCTGGCGGTTCTGACCCGGATGCAGCAATTGGGCGTGGTCGAGCTTTACGAAGAGCTGAACGGTCAGCGCGTCATCGTGCTGCCCGCCCTGCAATGGAGGACCGCGCCGGGCCATACCAGCGATATCCTGGCCTGGAGCGGCTGATTCTTGCCCGTCATGGCGGGAGTCCCGCTCCCGTGCTAGCATCAAGCGCGAGTTTGATATCGCGCCCCTCGGTCGCCCCATTCGGCGTGCCGAACTGCGGAGGACATCCATGACCGTGATCGTCATCGGCGGCGGCCCGGCGGGGCTGATGGCGGCCGAAGTGCTGGCCGAGCGGGGAATCGCCGTGGCGCTTTACGACGCCATGCCGTCGCCGGGGCGCAAGTTTCTGCTGGCCGGCAAGGGGGGACTCAACCTCACCCATTCCGAATCCATGGGCGGCTTCATCCCTCGCTATGGCGCGCGGGCCGGGCTGTTCCAGTCGCTGCTGTCCGAATTCGGTCCGGCCGATCTGCGCAACTGGGCCAAGGGGTTGGGCATCGACACCTTCGTCGGCAGTTCGGGCCGGGTGTTCCCCGCCGAGATGAAGGCGGCGCCGCTGCTGCGGGCCTGGCTGCGACGACTGAAGGGCATGGGGGTCTCCATCAATGTCCGCCATCGCTGGCTGGGCTGGGCCGCCGACGGGCGCACCTTGCGCTTTCGCTCGCCCGCCGGAGACGTGGTGGTCGAAGCCGAGACGACAGTCCTGGCGCTGGGGGGCGGCTCGTGGCCGCATCTGGGCTCGGACGGGGCCTGGGCTGAATTGCTGGCGGCGCGCGGCGTCGATGTCGCTCCCATGCAACCGGCCAATTGCGGTTTCGACCTGGGTTGGACTCCCCGGTTCGCCGGGCGCTTCGCCGGCCAACGGCTGGAGACGGTGACGCTGTCATTCGAAGGCCGCGCGGTGCGTGGCGAGGTGGTGCTGACCGAAACCGGGATCGAGGGCGGCTGTGTCTATGCCCTGTCGAGCGGTCTGCGCGACGCCATCGCCGCTCAGGGCATCGCCATGGCGACCTTGGACCTGATGCCCGACTGGAGCGAGGACAGGGTGCTCGACGCGCTGTCCAAGCCGCGTGGCTCGCGCTCGGTTTCCACCTTCCTCAAGAAGGTGCTGCCGTTGTCGCCGCCGGCCATGGGGCTGCTGCGTGAATTGCTGCCGCGCGATGTCCTCGACAACCCCATTCTGCTGGCTGCCGAGATCAAGGGCCTGCCGCTGCCGCTGTTGCAGACCCGGCCGCTGGAGGAAGCCATCTCGACCGCGGGCGGGGTCCGCTTCGAGGATCTGGACGAGCATTTGATGCTGAAGGTGCTGCCCGGATTGTTTGTCGCCGGCGAAATGCTGGACTGGGAAGCCCCCACCGGTGGTTATCTGCTGACCGGCAGCTTTGCCACCGGCCGTCGCGCCGGATTGGGCGCGGCTCAGTGGGTGGCCAAGGGGTAGGCGTCAAACCAGCTCCCCATCCTCGGCCATGGCCTGGGTGCGGTCCAGTTCGAGGCCGAGGGCGGCGTCGTGGTCGCCCTGCCAACGGTCCAGCGTGACCAACTCCGCCAGCCTCAGGCGTTTGCGCCAGCCGCGGGTTTCCAGTTCAGGCTGGGCGAAGAAGTGGCTGACCTTGCCGATACACAGGTAAGCCACCGGCACCACCCGTTCCGGCAGACCGAGGATATCCTTCAACGCCGGCTCGGAGATGATGCTGACCCAGCCCAGGCCCAGGCCCTCGGCGCGGGCCGCCAGCCATAGGTTCTCCACGGCGCAGACGGTGGAGTAAAGGTCCATGGTGGGAATATGGGTGCGGCCCAGCACCACCGGTCCGACCCGGTCGCGGTCGCAGGTGACGCAGATATTGACCGGCGCTTCCAGGATGCCTTCCAGCTTCAGTGAGCGGTAAGTGGCCTGCTTGTCGCCCTCGAACATGACGGCGGCCTCGGCATTGGCCTTTTCGAATGCGGTCTTGATGCGGCCGCGCACCTCGGGCGAGCGCACCAGGATGAAGCTCCAGGGCTGCATGAACCCCACCGAGGGGGCGTAATGCGCCGCCGTCAGGACGCGGGCCAGCGCATCGTCGGGAACGGCGTCGGGCAGGAACTGGCCGCGCACATCGCGCCGTGACAGCAAGACGCGGTAAAGTCCCCGGCGGTCGGCGTCGCTCAGAATATCGTCGCTCTGGATGCCGGCTGTTTGTTCTGTCATTCTTCGCTTCCTTCCGCTCGGCCCCCTGGCGGGCGTCACAGTAAACATATCTCAGGCCCATGACCACACAGCGCGATCTTTGGGTATTCGGCTACGGTTCGCTGATGTGGCGTCCCGGTTTCGAGTGCGATGAGGTCCGTCCGGCCGTGCTGGACGGCTGGCATCGCGATTTCTGCATCTATTCCCGCCACTGGCGCGGGACTCCCGAACGCCCCGGTCTGGTGCTGGGGCTCGATGCGGGAGGCTCGTGCCGGGGCTTGGCCTTTCGGGTGCCGGGCGCGCGGGTGCAAGAGGTGATCGACTATCTCGGCGAGCGCGAACTGATCGGCTACGCCTATGTGGCATGCACGCTGGGCGTCCGCTTTGACGATGGTCGCGTGGTCGACGCCTATACCTTCGTCGCCGACACCGTCCACCGCCATTACGCCGGGTCCTTGCCCCTGGAGCGGGCGGCCGCCATCATCATGGATGCCGAGGGCCGCGCCGGCCTTAACCGCGACTATCTGATCAACACCATCCGGCACCTGGAAAAAGACGGCTTCGCCGAACCAGGCCTGCACGCCCTGCTGGTCGAGGTCGAGCGTCAGACCGGCATCATCGAGGCCGGGTCCGGGATTTAGGCTTATCCCCGCTCCAGCCGATGAAAGAACACGTTTAGCGCCTCGAAGGTATGGTCTCCCCAGCGGGACCGCACAGAAAGGGGATCGGCGCGCATGGTTGCCGCCAGATCATCGAACAGGGCGCGCATCAGCGCCGAGAAGGCGCTTTCCCCCAGGCGAAAATGCTCGTCCGACGCGCTGCGGCGAACCGGGGTGAGCTGGCTGTTCACCATTTCCATGAACCACGCGCGGCGCTTTTCGAAGCTGGAGAAGTAATGCGCCACCACCACCAGCACGTCGTTGACCAGGGCCTTCGCATCGGGGTCGGCATGGACGCCTTCCCAGTCCCACCCGTCATTGCCCAGGGCGTGCCGCTCGACGATGGCTTCGCATTTTTGCTGGCACTGTTGATAGAGCATCGGCCCGATCATCTTGTCGATGGCCATGTTGAAGCCGGGAATAATCCGGCGCGACAAGATGTCGGCGCCGCCGTCATCGCCGGTGCGTGGCGGGAACAGGTGGGCGAAGCGGCGCATCAATATGCGGTCGAACGGCATTCGACGTGCGCTTTCCAGTAGATGAGCCTCGCGCGCCAGGGTGCATTCGTCCCAGGCCCGTTGATAAAAGCCGCTGAACCGCGCCTGCTCGGACTCGACGAAGCGTTGGGCCAGGGTGCGGATCTGGACGGCGGTCAGGCTGCCGCCGGCCTTGCCCGCCTCGACCTCCAGCCGGGTGGCGAAGTGCCCCACCATGGCCGAGCCAACCGTCTGGCAGCAGCGTGGCCCTTGCTCGGGGGGCTTGGATGGAGGCTTGCTGGTGGGCATCGCGACCTTGGGCTGGGGGGAGTTGAAGCCCCAAGGATAGCCCGTCCCGCCCGTCATCGCCAGAACGGCCGTCATTCAAGCGTTTGACAGGAGGGACAGCGCTCCATAGTGTGCCTGTATCCCTTTCATTTTGGTCATTTTCCCCATGTCCGACGCCCTCATTATCGCTCTGGCCCAGATCAATCCCGTGGTGGGCGATGTCGCCGGCAATATCCGCCTGATCCGCGAGGCCCGCGCCAAGGCGGCCGAGGCCGGTGCCGATCTGGTGGTGTTCGGGGAGTTGTGCGTCTGCGGCTATCCGCCCGAGGATCTGGTGCTGAAAGGGGCCTTCCTCGACGCCTGCGAGGCTGCCGTCAACGATCTGGCGACCGAGACGGCCCAGGGGCCGGCGCTGCTGATCGGAGCCCCGTGGCGGGTGGCGGGCAAGCTGCACAACGCCGCCCTGCTGCTGGATCACGGCCGCGTCACCGCCACGCGGCTCAAACATCATCTGCCCAATTACGGTGTGTTCGACGAAGCCCGCGTCTTTGCGGCCGGGCCGGTACCGGGGCCGCTGTCGTTTCGCGGCGTGCGCCTCGGCGTCATGATCTGCGAGGATATGTGGTTCTCCGATGTGGCCGAAACCCTGGAGGAATGCGGCGCCGAGATTCTGGTGGTTCTCAACGGCTCGCCCTACGAGATCGATAAATCCGGCATCCGGAACGAGCACGCCCGCGCCCGCGTTGCCGAGACCGGTCTGCCGCTGATCTATGTCAATCAGGTGGGCGGGCAGGATGAGCTGGTCTTCGACGGCGCTTCGTTCGTGGTCGGCGGCGATGGCGAGGTCCTGGCCAGTCTGGCCGCCTGGAGCATCGGTCTGGCCCCCACCCGCTGGAGCCGGGAATCCAGCGGATGGCGCTGCGAAGGTCCCAAGGCCGCCCCCACGTCCCGGCTGGAAGGGGTCTATCAGGCCATGGTGGTCGGCCTGCGCGACTATGTGGCCAAGAATCGCTTTCCCGGTGTGGTGCTGGGCCTGTCGGGCGGCATCGACAGCGCCCTGTGCGCCGCCGTGGCGGTGGACGCCCTGGGAGCCGACAAGGTGTGGTGCGTGATGATGCCTTCGCCCTATACCTCGGACGAAAGCCTGGAAGACGCCGCCGAAGTCGCCCGCTTGCTGGGCGTCCGGCTGGACACTATCGGCATCGGCCCGGCCATGGCCGCCTATGAGTCCATGCTGGCGCCGCTGTTCGCCGACCGCCAGCCCGACATTACCGAGGAGAACCTTCAGTCGCGCTCGCGCGGCATGGCCCTGATGGCCATCTCCAACAAATTCGGCCCCATGGTGCTGTCCACCGGTAATAAGAGCGAGATGTCGTGTGGTTACGCGACCTTGTACGGCGATATGTGTGGCGGCTACGCGGTGCTGAAGGACGTCTACAAGACCACGGTGTTCGCCCTGTCGTCCTGGCGCAACCACCATCGCCCGGCCGGCGGCCAGGGGCCTGCGGCCATGGTGATGCCCGACCGGGTGATCACCAAGCCGCCCTCGGCCGAGTTGAAGCCCAATCAGACCGATCAGGACACCTTGCCGCCCTATGATATGCTGGACGGCATCCTGGAATGCCTGATCGAGGGCGAGATGAGTCTGGCCGAAACCTGCGCCCAGGGCTTCGACGAAGCGACCGTGCGTCGGATCTGGCGCATGCTCGACCGCGCCGAGTACAAGCGCCGTCAGGCTCCCCCCGGCGTCAAGGTCACCTCGCGCGCCTTTGGCCGCGAACGCCGCTACCCCATCACCAACGCCTTTACCCAGGCGGTATAAAATGGCGGGCTCTGGCCATCTCGGACTGATCAACCGGATCGGGCTTTGGACCCGGCTCTGAGAGACTTTCCGGTTTCCCATCGGACGTGCCGGCTTGCCCCCGTCTTCTTGGGGAGGGACCGGGCGTTGCCCTGATTACAAAACCATCCAATCGGATATAAAACGTGGGGGAATGCCATGAAGCGCACGCATTGGCTTTTCAAACACAAGGTCGGCCGCCTCTCCTCGCAAGAGTGGAATCTGATCAAGACCCATGTTCCGAAGACGGTGGATTACCTGCACGAGCATGCCTGCGTCCCCCATGCCGTTCTGACCATCGCCAAGCAGCATCACGAGAAACTGGATGGCCCGACGGACTCGGCAAAAGCAAGATAAGCGAACTGTCGAGGATGGCGTCCATCGTCGACATCTTCGGCACATTTACGGACAGCCGGTCGTACAAGCAGGCGCTTTCGCCGGAGAAAGCCCTGCTGATCATGGCCAATGAAATGATGCCCGGGCTTGACCCGAATATGATGAAAATATTCAAGGAGATGCTTCTCGACGTGAGGGCGAACGCCGTCGTTCATTAACCGGACGCCGCCATCAGCATCAACGTCAAGTTGTGTTGCCGTAATTCTTTCGCTGGGCTGGTCATCTGGGAAATGTCAGGTAATATGTTGATCAGCATCCGGTCGGAGAGAGAATTTCATGGCGACCAATGGGGTGAGCGAAACGCTCAGCCAGGACAATACGACCCTGATCGACAGCCTGCATCACCTTGATGCCGGGATCACGATATTCAATTCGCAGTTCTCCCTGATCGCCAGCAATCACCGATTCCGGCAGATGCTGGATTTTCCCGAGCGCCTGTGCGTGCCGGGCGTCCATCTTTCCGAGTTTTTTCGCTTCAATGCCGAGCGCGGCGAGTATGGCCCTGGCGATGTGGCCGAGATGGTGGAATCGCGCATGGAGGTCGCCCGCCGTGGCCAGCTTCATCGCAGTGAACGCGCCCGCCCGGATGGCACGGTCATCGAGGTCCGGGGCAACACCCTGCCCGATGGCGGGCTGATCACCATCTACACCGACGTCACCGACAGCCGACGCCATCAGGCCGAGTTGGAGGAAGCGCGCCGCACCCTGGAGCGGAGAGTCGACGAACGGACCCGCGAACTGGCCGAAAGCCGCCAGGCCCTGGCCGACAAGACCCGCGTGCTGGAAACGGTGGTCGAGCATGTCCGTCATGGAATTTCGGTGTTCGGGGCCGACTTGCGTCTGGCCATGTGCAACCAGCACTTCCTGGAACTGCTGCGCATGCCGCCCGAGTTCGGGGAGGTCGGAACGCCGTTCGAGGCCTTGATCCGCTTGAACGCCGAGCGGGGAGAGTACGGTCCGGGCGATATCGAAGCACTGGTGCGTGATCGCATGGAGCGCGTCCGCGCCATCACGCCGCATCGGTTCGAGCGAATGCGCCCCGACGGCACGGCGGTAGAGGTGATCGGCGTCCCCCTGCCCGAAGGCGGCTTTGTCACCACCTATACCGACATCACCGAGCGCATGCAGGCGGAGCGGGCCTTGCGCGAAAGCGAGGAACGGCTGCGCGGCGTGCTGGAGGCTGGCCCCATCGGCATTTGCATCATCGGGCAGGACGATGGCCGGATTCGCTTTTGCAATCAACGGATGGCCCAGATTTTCGGGGTGCGGCCGGACGAACTGGTCGAAGCCCGATTCGCCGGTTTCCTGGCCGACCCCGAGCGGTGGGAGGCGATCCAGAGTCGGTTCAACGCCGGCTCGGACATCTTGGACGAGGAAGTGGCCTTCTCCAAGACCGGCGGCGAGGCGTTGTGGGTGCTGTTGACCATCCGCCATATCTTGTTCCAGGAGCAGCCCTCCATGCTGCTGTGGATCTACGAGGTGACCGATCTGCGTGAAGCGCGCGAGCGGATGACCAGCATGGCCTATCACGACACCCTGACCGGGTTGGCCAATCGCCGCAGCTTCATGGATTCCCTGCCGACGGTGCTTAGTCACGCCCGCCGCAACGAATATTCCTGCGCCCTGCTGTATTGCGACCTGGACGGTTTCAAGCAGGTCAACGACACCCATGGCCACGATAAGGGCGACGTGGTCCTGGAAGAGGTCGCCAATCGTCTCCGAGCCTGCGTCCGACGCGGCGACATCGCCGCCAGACTGGGCGGCGACGAGTTCGCGGTGGTGATCGAAAGCGCCCCGCCGGAGGCCGAGCTGCTGAAATTCGCGGCCAAGATCATCTCGCGCCTTTCGGACCCCATCATCGACGGCGACTTCACCGCCCAGGTTGGGGTCAGCATCGGGATCGCGGTGTTCGACGGCCACGCCTCCGACATCGAAAGCATCATCCGCGCCGCCGACCGGGCCATGTACGAGGCCAAGCGGGGCGGCAAGGGCTGCGTCCGGATCTCTGGCCGATTCTGAGGCTGGGCGTTAAGGCCGTCGCGATTACCCACCGCTCATGATCGCCACGGCTTTGGCCAGCGGCATGGTCAGGGGCTGAATACCCTCGATCTCCAGGAACCTGATTTCGTTGCGGGTCAGTTCGTCGGGGACCACGGCATAGCGCGGCCCGCCCGAGCGTTTGCAGATCTGGCGGGCGAAGGTGCGCAGGATCTGGTCGTAAAAGCGACAGCCCAGGAACACGAACCCACGGCTGGCCCGGCGGGATTTGACCGTTTCCGGAATGGGGGTCTGGATGTCGATATCGGTCAGCACCTCCACATAATCGGCGTCGGAGACCAGCACGTCTCCGGTGGGTTGGGCCGCGCCATGGGGTTTGTAAAGAATGGTGGTCCAGGTCTCGGGCTCCTCCGTGGGAACGCCCTGGGGATCGACCGCCCGCGTCCATACCCCGCCATCCAGCCGCCTCGCCTTGGAGACGCCCTGGACGATACCCCAATCGGTGCGGCCACGGGCGGTGAAGGCGGCGCGCATGGTGCCGTCATACCAGGTGTCGACCACCAGGGGCAGCCGCTCCAACCCGGCCAGCCACAGATGCAGGGCGGTGGGTTCGGGCGCGACCTTGAAGATGTCGGCCATCATCTTGTCGACGGTGACGCGGTGCTTGTGAGTCTCGATATACTGGGCGGCGTGCCAGAGGTTCTGTTTGATCCGGCCGGGTACTCCAACCTTGGAGGCCAGCAGCAGGGCCAGATCGCGGGCGCCGGTCGGCACGGTCGACGGACCGTCCATGGTCAGGACGTCCGGCCCGAGGAACGGGATCAGGGTACCGGCGGCGATTTCACCACCGAGTCCGGCCAGCAGGGTTGCGGGGGAGTCGAGCATGGCTAGTCCTCCTCTCCGCCGCTGATCTTGCGGGCTTCCACCGTGATCGGCAGCTTGGTGTCCGCCGGCATGTCGGGCATGGCGAAGGTCCAGCCATTGGCCAGCCTGATCCAGCCGCCCCAGGGGGTGTCCTTTTCCATCTCGATCACCTTTTCCTCCAAGTCCTTCTTGGGGACATAGATTTCGTAGGTTTGCCCAAGCTTGCGCAGCATGACTTTCATGACGCCGTTCCTTCGAGTTCGTGGGCTCGCATTCCCACCAGCCGGCCGCTGTCGATGAATTCGACACCGTAGATATAAAAGCGGTTGAGATAGGTGCCGACCGAGTGGACATAGCCGACCTCGCCCTTGCGAATCAGAACCTCCCCCATCTTCGCGCCGGGATAGGTGCCGTCGTTGCGGACGTCCTTTTGCGAGATCACCTCGGTGCCTCGTTCAAAGGCGGGACGGTCCCACAGTTCGAAGTGCTCCTCGGTCATATTTTTTGTCCCTCAATCGCCGGGCGCGAACTCCGTTCGCTTGGCTCTCGCGGCATGAGCCGCGCCGGCCTTTGGCCACAACTCCGCGCCGGGTGGCGCGTCGGTATTTCTGTCCCTCAATCGCCGGGCGGGGCGATCCGGCCCCTGGGCTACTCGGCATGGGCCGCGCGTCGGGATGTTTTCGCCTTATCCCTGGATGATGCAGCCTTCGACCGGACAGACCGCCTGGCATTTGGGCGCGTCGCCATCGCATTCGGTGCAGCCCGAAGCCTTGATGGCGTAGACGTCGTTCTTGATGCTGATGGCGGCGTTGGGGCATTCGAATTCGCAGGCGCCGCACGAGGTGCATTCTTCGGCAACGATCTTGAGAGCCATGGTGATATCTCCTTTTTTGGGTCAGGCGGTTTCGGCTTGGACGCCAAAGCGTTCGGCGTACCAGGCCGCCACCGCGGTCTCGATATAGTCAAAGGGGTAGAGGTCGATCGCTTCGATTCCGGCCTTTTTCAGGTCGTCCTTGGGGCAGCGGCCGATCTTGGCGACGAAGACGGTGTCGATGCCCTCCAGCGCCGCCAGGACGCCGTCCATCTTCTCGTCGTCGCCATAGCCGCCGACGCAGTAGTTATCGGCCTTGCGGTGCCCGGAGAAGCGCACGCCCTGGGCGTCCACCTCGAAGACCTGAAACTCCTTGGCGTGGCCGAAATGCTGGTTGATGCGACCGCCGCCCTTGGTGCAGACCGCCACCAGCCTGGATGGAGCCTCGGTCAGGGCCAGTTCGGCCGAGGCGATGGCCACCGCCTTGGTGCGGTCGGCCCGTTCGCGCTCGACCACTTCGCGGTAGAGCCGCCGGGGCTCGGGGTCGTAGGCGGGAGCCTCGGGGAGCTTGTCCAGGGTGAAGTCCTGGGACAGATCCTCGCCCAGCATGCCAATGGCGTCGGCCCGGCACTGGCGGCAGTGGCGCATCAGGTTGGCGCCGCCGGCCAGCTTGTCCTGAAGGTCCTTTAACTCGGACGCCTTGGGGCCGCGCTGGCCGGTGAGGCCGAAATGGGTGCCGTGGGCCGCGTCCGAGATCAGCGGCATGACGTTGTGCAGGAAGGCTCCGCGCGCCTTGATCGCCGTGTTGACCTCCAGCAGATGCTGGTCGTTGATGCCGGGGATCATCACCGAGTTGACCTTGACCAGGATGCCCTTGGCGGTCAGGCGCTCCAGTCCTTCCATCTGGCGCTCGTGCAAGATGGTCGCCGCCTCGATGCCGGTGTGGCGTCTGCCGTTGAAATAGATCCACGGATAGATCAGCGCGCCGATCTTGGGATCGATCATGTTGATGGTGATGGTGACGTGGTCGATATTGTGGTCGGCCAGGGCGTCGATATGGTCGGGCAGCGCCAGACCGTTGGTCGAGACGCAGAACTTGAGATCGGGCAGCGACTTTTCGACGGCGCGGAAGGTCTCGAAGGTCTTGCGCCAGTCATACATGGAATCACCGGGACCGGCGATGCCCAGCACCGACAGCTGCGGCACCTTGGCCGCCACCGCCAGCACCTTGCGCGCCGCCTGCTCCGGGGTCAGCTTTTCACTGGTGACGCCGGGCCGCGACTCGTTGGCGCAGTCGTATTTGCGGTTGCAGTAATTGCACTGGATGTTGCAGGCCGGAGCCACCGCCACATGCATGCGGGCGAAGTAGTGGTGGGCTTCCTCACTATAGCAGGGGTGGTCCTTGACCTTGTCCCAGATATGGGCGGGCATGTCGCCTGGTCCTTCGGACGAGCCGCAGGCCTTGGAGGCGCAACCGCCTCCGGTCCCGGCCGGTTGGGGCCGCGTGATGCTGGTCAGGGAAACGATGTTGTTGGACACCGGCAGCCTCCTCGTCAAGGGATGACAGGGACGGCATTGCAATGATGATGCCAGATGCTACGGTGCAAGAAACTGGGCCATGGCGATGGGCCGAGGGGCGTGGGGCCGGGCGCTGGCCGAGGAAAGACGCCGAAATCGGGACTGTCGCACATGCGACAGTCCCGTCGCGGAGCCTACAACTGGCGGAGTTCGATGTTGTGTTTCTTCAGGGCATAGCCGATCTGGCGCGGGGTCAGGCCCAGCAGGCGGGCGGCCTTGGCCTGGACCCAGCCGCATTTTTCCATGGCCTGGACCAGACGGTCGCGCTCCGACGCATCCTCGGCTTCGTCCTGGGCGATGGGCGGCGCGGGCGGCGGCGGGGCAATGGGGCCGGTTGGAACAGGCACGGGGGTGCTGCGCGGCGGCGGCGCCTGTCCCGGCTTGTTCCATAGGGTGGAGGACAGGCAGGTGTCTTGCCGGCACGACAGGTCCATTTCGTCGATCACCTGGCCTCGGGTCATGGTGGCGGTGCGGTGGACGCAGTTTTCCAGCTCGCGGACGTTGCCGGGGAAGTAGCAGCACTGAAGCGCGTTCAGCGCGTTGTGGGAGAAGACGAGGCTGCGACCGTTCTCTTCGTTGAATTGCTTCAAGAAGTACATGGCCAGCAACGGGATGTCGCCGGAGCGTTCGCGCAAGGGCGGCAGGAAGATGGGGACGACGTTGAGGCGGTAATAAAGGTCGGCACGGAAGCTGCCCTCGTTCACCGCCGCTTCCAGGTCCCGGTTGGTGGCGGCCACCAGCCGCACATCCACCTTCACCGTTTTATTGCCGCCGACCCGTTCGAACTCGCCTTCCTGCAACACCCGCAGCAGCTTGGCCTGGAAGTTGGAGGATATCTCGCCGATTTCGTCCAGGAACAAGGTGCCTGTATGGGCCAACTCGAAGCGGCCCTTACGTTCGGCGACGGCGCCGGTGAAGGAGCCCTTTTCATGGCCGAACAGTTCGGATTCCAGCACGCTTTCCGACAGGGCGGCGCAATTGACCTTGATGAAGGGCTTTTGTGCCCGCTTGGACAGGATATGGACGGCGCGGGCCACCAGTTCCTTGCCGGTGCCGCTTTCGCCGCGCAGCAGGATGGCGGCCTTGGTGGGGGCTGCCTGTTGGACCTGGGCGAAGACGCGGGTCATGGCTTCGGAATTGCCGACCACGTCCTCCAGCCCGCGAATAGGCAGGGTGGGGCCGATATCGGCCATTTGTTTTTGCAGCCGGGAGGTGTCGGCGATCAGGGTCTCGCGGTCGGCCACGATCTTGCGGTGAAGGTTGACGGTTTGGCCGATCAGGGTGGCGACCATGGTCAGGAAGCGTAGGTCGTGCTCGAAGGCATGGTGGGGAGTGCCATCCCACACCCGTTCCACCGATAAGGCCCCGAAGGCCTTTTCCGTGGTCTTGATGGGCACGCAGAAGAACGAGACGTCCTCGCCCTCCAGCGCCGCGTTTGCGGTGACATAGTCGGCCAGCAGCGGCTCGTCCACGGCGTTGGCCGTGACCATGGGAATGCCGGTGGCGATCACCTTCTCGGCGGCGGTGAAGGGATATTTGATACCGCCCGACTGGGCCATCCGCAGTGACATGCCGGTGACGGCCGCCAGGGCGGGTTTGCCAGATTCGTCGTTCAGCACCACCGCGCCATGGCGCATGTCGAGATAGGCGGACAGGATGTTCAGTACCTCGTGCAGGGCTTTGTCGAGGTCGAGCGTCGCGCCCAGGACCTTGCTGATTTCATAAACCCCGATCAGCGGTAAGGCGCTTTCATTGGTTTTCTGGGGACTTGTCCGCATTTTTTCCGCCACTGCCATGCTTGAACGACGGAACGACCTCCGTACAGTCAAGGTCCCCCATGTTTTGATAATTGTCATCATTGTTAATCGAATGGGGGGGCAGCGTCTACATGCGCATGCTTAAAGGGAGGGCTCCTTGGCCGTCACGCCGGCGGCGCGGCGGCGGATTTCGGTAGGGCGATCATGACGCTGCACCCCTGATCCGGATGCGATTCAATCCAGATGCGCCCCTTGTGGTGATCGATGATCTTTTTGCAGATGGCGAGGCCGATGCCGGCGCCCTCGCTTCGCTGGTGCGGTCCCAGGCGCTTGAAAACATGAAAGGCGCGGTCACAGCTTTCCGGCTCGATGCCGATGCCGTTATCCTTGACCCAGATCACCCAGTCGGCGCCACCATCGCGCCAGCCGACCCCGATGTGGGGGGGGCGGTCTTCCGCTTGATACTTCAGAGAATTTCCGATCAAGTTCTGGAACAGTCGGGTTAGTTCCATGCGGCTGCCGAGGATGATCGGCAAGTGTTTGTCGACGATGATCCTGGCGCCCGTTCTGGCGACCGCGTCCGAGAAATTGCCCAGGCAGTCGGTCACGACCTCGGACAGCGGCAGCGGTTCCAGCGCCTCCTCGTCGTGACCTGTTCTGGAATATTCGAGCATGGCGATGATCATGGCGTCCATGCGCTTTGCCCCATCAATGGCAAAATCCATGAATGTTCGAAGCTCGTCGGTCAGGGGCGAGCCTATTTTCTTTTTAATCAGGGCGATGTAGGCGGCGACCATCCGGAGCGGCTCGCGCAGGTCGTGGGATAGCGCATAGGCGAACTGTTCCAGCTCGGCATTGGCGGTGGTCAGGTGTCGGGTCAGCTGATCGAGCTGCCGGTTGACAGCCATGAGTTCGGCCTCGGCTTTCTTGCTTTCGCTGATGTCGGTCAGGGTGACGCGGATTGTTTTCAACTCGGTGCCGGAGGTCTGGCGGACACAGTCCAGCCGGGCCTGAAACTCCGTACCGTCGCCGCGCCGCAGTGTCAGTTCCAAGGTGCTGTGCCCATCGCGCTCCCTCACGCTCATGAAGCGTCGGGTCCAGCGATCCTGGTCTTTGGCGACGACGAAGGAGCCGAAGCGTTTCTTCAGCAGGGCCTTGCGTTCTCGGCCCAGCAGCATGGCGCCGGTAAGGTTGATGCGTGAGATCAGGCCGTCGGGCCGAAGGGTCAGATAGCCGACCGGGGCGAACTCATAGAGGTCCACATAGCGGTCGCGAGATTCCTCCAGGGCGATCTGCGTCTGTCGCAACGCCTCGTTTTGCATTTCCAGTTCGATCTGATGAATCTGGAGTTCCTGCAACAATTCCTCGGCCGGACGGCCACTCGACACGACCGCAGGGGCGTCCGCCAATTTGGCCTCTGCCGCGGCACGCAGCCTTGGATCGTGTCTTGTTTTGTCGTTGCTCGCTGTCATGGAATGACTTTCCATCGGATCAGGGAGGGTGGCGAGTTACCGCAATCTCTCGGATTATAATAGCGCGGCTTCGGTGCGGGGTAATGTCAAAAAGGCGGGATCGGGGTTCCATATGGTGTTGTCTTGATCCCTTGAGGGCCGCGGTTCATTCCTGTCCCAGGGTTGCGTTCAGCAGCCGGAGTTGCTCGTCCGCCTGTTTCTGTCCGGTGATGTCGGTGGTGATGCCGATCATGCGTAATGGCGCGCCGTCGGCGGTCCGTTCGATGATTTCGCCATGGCAAAGAACCTGGATATAGCGGCCATCCTTGCCACGCAGCCGATGGCAGCTCTCGTAGCGCGGTGTTTCTCCGTTCAGGTATCGTTCGACGGCCTGTGTCGTCCGAGCCCGGTCGTCCGGATGGATGCGGTCCAGCCATTCGTCCCGGTGATTTCCGATCTCGTGTCCGGCATAGCCCAGCATCGCCCCCCATTCGGCGGAGAGGCGCAGCTTGCCCTCGGGGATGGTCCAATCCCAGACGCCCCGGATATGGCCTTCCCGGCCCTGCTCGGCGCGCACCTTGCTGTCGCGGAGCGCCGCGTCGCCTTGCAGCAGTTCGGTGATGTCCTGGGTGGTGCCGGTCAGGCTGGTCACGCGGCCTTCGGCATCGGCGCTGGTCCTGGCGCGAGAGCGCACATAGCGGATGGCGCCGTCCCGACGGGTGATCCGGCACAAGATGTCGCAAGTGGTCTGGCCCTCGATCGCGGTCTGGATCGCCGCCGTCATTCGGGTCTGGTCATCCTGGTCGAGGGTGGCCAGGATGGTCTGTAGCGATATGGGCGAGCCGTCGGGCGGGGCGCCGAATATTTTGAACATTCCGTCCGACCAGCGCATGACGCCCGACGCCACATCCATTTCCCAACCGCCAAGACTGGCGATTTCGTGCGCCGTGGCCAGCATGGCTTCGCTGCGCTTGGCGTCCTCGATGGCCAGCTTGAGTTCGGTGACGTCGGCGAAGCTCAACACCACGCCCTCGATGACGTTGTCCAACGTCCGGTAGGGCTGGATGCGCGCCAGATACCAAGCGCCGTCCGTGGTGTGGACCTGACGCTCGCAGGGGATCAGGGTGTCGAGCACGGCCTTGAGATCGGGCAGCAGGTCCACGCCTTCCATATTTGATTGGATATCGCCAAGGGGGCGGCCGACATCGGTGGCGATCAGGCGATAGATCTTTACCGCGTCGCGGGTGTAGCGCCGGATCACCAGTTGGTGGTCGAGGATCACGGTGCCGATATTAATGTTGTCGAACAGGTTCTTCAGGTCGTTCTGAACGTTGCTCAACTGTTCGATCTTGGTCGTCAGCTCGGAATTGACCGTGAGGACTTCCTCGTTGAGGGATTGCAACTCCTCCTTTGATGTTTCCAGCTCCTCATTCGAGGATTGGAGTTCTTCATTGGTGGACTGCAATTCCTCGTTGGCGGATTTCAGTTCTTCGTTGGACGCCTGCTGTTCCTCGATGGTGGTTTGCAGGTTCTCCTTGGCATAGGCCAGTTCACGCTCCAACTGTTCGACGCGCCTGGGCTCGACCCAGGCGGGGGGATGTTTGGCGTGTTTTCTTTTCTCGGCGGCTTTCGTGATGTCCTGGAAGGTCACCAGCAGAAGAGTCTCGTCGGGGGTGCTGCCGCTACGCTGGCTCGGCAACGGCTTTACCTTCAGGGCGACCTTGGTGAAGCCGGTATCGGTCTTGACCAGTACGTCTCGGCTTTGGGCCGCCAGATTGCCGACGCTCGCGGCGAGAAGGGCGGCGCGCAGGTCCAGTTGCAGTCCTTCGCGCGCCATTTCGACCACGTTGGTGGTGACCGGGCCGGGGGGTGGACGCAGATATTTGCCGGTGTCGCCATGCACGAAGAGGATATTGCCGTTGGAATCGGTCGTCACCGCCGCCGGGGCAAAGGCGTTAAGCAGCGCCCGATTACTCAGATCCGCGATATTGCTGATCTTGGGCTTGGCGTTCGGGGGCATATGAATGGTCCTGCCGGGAGTATCGGCTGTCCAGGCCAGTTCGGTGGCCATTTTGGTGGTGGGGGCATGGTTGGCGCGGAAAAATTTCCACTTCCGGTCCAACTGGCTGAACAGGTCCGGGTGTTTGGAGATGCTCTCCGAGGTGGACAGGAACAGGACGCCGTTGGGCTTGAGGGCATAGTGAAAGTTGGGAATCAGGCGCTCTTGCAGTTCCGGCTCCAGATAGATCATCAGGTTGCGGCAACTGAGCAGGTCCAGTTTGGTGAAGGGCGGGTCCTTGATGACGTTCTGGACCGCGAAGATGACCATTTCGCGGATTTCTTTCCGGATCTTGTAGCCGGAATCCTCCTTGACGAAGAAGCGTTGCAGGCGCTCCGGCGACACGTCCTGGGCGATGTTGGGCGGATAGACGCCGGTTCGCGCCACCGTGATGGCGTCCTCGTCAAGGTCGGTAGCGTAGATTTGCACCCCGAATCCCGGATTGCGCTGCTCGCGTATCTCGTTCAACAGTTCATGCAGAACCATGGCGATGGAGTAGGCCTCCTCGCCGGTGGCGCAGCCCGCCACCCAGACGCGCAGGACAGAGTCCGGCGGATTGGCGGCCAGAATCTTTGGAAGGATGGTCTGCTTCAAGACCGCGAACGCTTCGGGGTCACGGAAGAAGCTGGTGACGTTGATCAGCATCTCCTTGAACAGCATCTGGACCTCGGCGGGGTTCTCCTTGAGAAAGCGGGCATAGACCGCCATGTCGTCGATGCTGTGCTGCTCCATGCGCCGGATGATGCGGCGGGTGATGGTGCTGCGTTTGTACAATGAAAAGTCGTGGCCGGTGGCGCTGCGGACGTGCAGCAGAATCTGATTCATGCCGGTATCGGTTCTCTCGGGAAAAATGGCCGGCATGGCGAGGCGGAAGGTCCAGTGCTGGGTGATCTCGATCAATGCCGCCGGCATTTTATCCGCCGGCAGGACATGGGTGGCGTAGCCGGCCCCGATGGCGCTTCGCGGCATGCCGTCATACTTGGCGGTGGCGGGGTCTTGCACCATGCAGATGCCGCCGGCGCCCAGGATGGCGCGCAGCCCCAGGGTGCCGTCGGTGGCGGTGCCGGACAAGATGATGCCGATGGCGTTTTCGGCCTGATCCTCGGCCAGCGAGCGGAGAAAGGCGTCGATCGGCATGCGCTGCCCACGGACCATCTCCGGCATGGAGAGTTGCAGCACGCCGCCGAGGATGGCCATCTCGCGGTTGGGCGGGATGATGTAGACCCGATCGGGCGCGACCGCCATCTGGTCCTCGGCCTGGACCACCGGCATGGCGGTGGAGCGTTGCAGGATTTCCGTCAGGAGGCTTTCATGGCCCGGGTCGAGATGCGGCACCAGTACGAAGGCCATGCCGCTGTCCGTCGGGCAGGCGTGAAAGAACTGCTCGAAGGCTTCCAGGCCTCCGGCGGATGCGCCGATTCCCACGATGTGCGACCGAGGCGCGACCGACCCGGCGCTATCGGCCGTGGCGGTGTGGGGGGAGGGGGGGCGCCTTGTAACCGTCTCGCCTGCCACGCGGGTATCCTTTCAGGCCATTCCGCCTCACGGTCACGATGATTCCGGCGGCATGATACCCCAAGTGACGGCATTCCAGAATACCGACCCTCTATTTTCTCAGGGCTTGTTCCGGCCGTGTTCGTTGCCGGAGGCGCTCGCCCATCTTGACGGTGAGATCGCGGAGTTCCTCGACCGAGACGCCGTTGCGCGCCAGCACGGCCAGCAGATTCGGAGGAGGCGGCCGACACAGCCAACCGGGATGGTGGATCAACCGGCCTTGGCGGCGAGGGGGGATGAACCGGGGTGGCGGGCCTTGCGCTCGATCTGATCGATCAGCCAGGATTCCAGCGGGGTGTTGCCGCTGCGATTGGATTCACGCCAGGCGAGACGGGCGCGCCTGCGGATCTGCTCCACGTCGCGGCCCGAGGCCAGATGCCGCGATGTCCCGAGATTGATGGCGATCAGCGCCTCGATATCGCTGTCGACGATGCCGCATCCGCATTTGCGCAAGGTGGACATGACGAACTCGCTGGTGCGGTGGTCCAGGATTTCCCACTTGTTGTGGCGTGCGACCTCCATCAGGGTTCGCCACAGCCGGTCATTCTTGTCGAGGGCCGTCAGGAATGCGCCGTGATCGACGGCGTTGCTCAGGCACTCGGCTGCTTCGGCCAGGGCGGCGGCGCCGCTTTCGGCTAGGCTGAGATTGATCGGAAGGAGCGTCTGAATTTTTCAATCCTCCGTCAGGTGGTGACAGCCCCGCGACCAGCCTCGGCGCCAACGACAACCACGGGTGGATCGTGGGTGGTCCTTCCGACCATCATATGGGTTGGGGAGAGCAACACTCAATCCAGCAGAGTGATTATAAAAAGGGTATTGGGTACGGAGGGCCGGACAGGCGCTGCCATGGGGCGCGCAGGCAGCCAAAGGGCTTTTCCGCCCGTGCGTGCAATCAGGTAAAAGTCATGAGGTGGGAGTGCAGGTTCGTGGACCGAGCCTCGATGCCGATCTTCTTTCTTATATGCTTGCGGTGGATATTGACCGTGAAGGGGGAGATTCCAAGGATGCGGGCAATCTCCTTGGTCGAGAGCCCCCCCTTGATCAGGCTGATCACGCGAAGTTCCGCCGGGGTCAGGTTCATCCGTGCCAATTGGTCCGGGGCGCCGTCACCGTTCCCCAGCTTCATGGCCGGCGGCTCATCCTCGGAACGTTCGATCCGTCCGCCGCGGCCCACCTGGACCGCCATGCTGCGGATGGAGTTCTGGATGACATGGGAGACCAGAGGGCCGGAAATTTCATTTTTGAGCAGGTAGTCCTGCGCCCCGACGGCAAGCGCGCGAAGGGGTAGCGAAGGATCGAGGCTGCCAGTCAAGACCACGATCGGCAGGGTCGGAGCGGCGGTGCGAACCCGGCGCACCGCCGTCAGATCTTCCGCGTCGGGCAGCGACAGGTCAAGAAGGGCGATGTCGAATGTCTCTTCGGCCAGGAAGCCCAGGGCGCTCTTCAGGGTTGTTGCGTGGCGGAACGAGAATTGCCGGCAAGCACACTCGCTGAGCGCCATGGTGATGAGCATGGCGTCACCCGGCCGATCCTCCACCACGAGAATCCTGGTGGAGACGTCGGAGGCCTGCTGGTCGGGGGGAGCGTTGCAGTTGAACTTCAATTCAAGCTGTTTTTCTGCCTTGGCGCCAGATTCGGGCGTGCCGTCGAGGCTGAACAACGTCTGCACAGTGCCCCCCCCATTATATTTAATGGCATCTCGCGCAAAGGCATATCCAAGGATGTTTATCATACGATGTCATTATCTGAAAATAGTATATTGGAATCGCCATAGCGCCGTCGGAAAATCCAGGGCCTGGAAAACATTAGGACGTATCGTGGTGGGTCGCTAGTATTCGTTGTGTCGCGGGTATCCGGCCGACACGCATTTTCGCCATCCCCGAGGAACCCTATTCATGCTCACACTGAACGATTTGGCGAGGGTGGGGCGCATGGTCGCCATCGATGCGGAAACCACTGGGTTTCCCATTCCCAGCGCCGCCGAAATCAAGAAAATGCCCAAGGGCCTGCGCCTGCCCGGCATCATCATAGAAATCGGCTGTGTCGAGTTGCTGCGTGGCGACGACGGTTGGAAAACGGGTGAAAGCTGGCACCGCCGGATTCAACCCAACGGCCCCATCTCCAAGGCGTCCATCGCCGTCCACGGCATCAATCCCGCCGAGCTGAAAAACGCGCCCCAGTTCCGCGACGTGCTGGACGAGTTCGAGACCTTCATCGGCCAGGATGTCCTGCTGGCCCATAGCGCGGTCAACGAGATCGACTTTCTGAATTTTGAATATGCCAGGGTGGGGCGCTGCGGTTTCGACGAGACGGTTTTCTCGGGTAACGACTTCGTCTGCACCCAGGATCTGTCGCGGCAGTTCTTTCCGGGGGTGCCGGGATCGCTGGACGTGCTGTGCGACCGGCTGTGGATCGACCGCTCGGATCGCTTTCAGCATCATGGCGCGCTGCTTGACGCCATTCTGACCGCCGAGGCCTTCTTAAAGATGCAGGGCGGCTTTGTGGTGGAAGACACCCGCTCCATGAGCTTTGGCGAACGATAACCGCCGAGCCCTTGAACTGATCCATTCAGTTCAAGGGGGAGAAGGCAAGGGCAAGGCCCGCCGCGCCCATGGCGCGAAAGCCAAGCGAACGGAGTTCGCGCCCGGCGCTTGAGGGGCAATGTGGCGAGCCGATTCATTGGCTCGCCGGTATGAGACCCCGATGGGGGTGGGCGTCAGCGCGTCTTGGTCGGGCCGATTCCGGGATGAAGGGCCAGCGACTGTCCCGCCGCCTGCCCGGCTTCGAACGCGCCGGCGGCGACCTTCTTGCCCGATGCGCGGGCGCGTCGCAGATTGAGGTCCAGCCTGGTGAATTCCGCCTCGACGATGGCGTGGCGGATCACCACGAGGTCGCGGCCGCTGCTGGCCCGGTTGGCCTCGTCGCGTTCGGCCTTCATGGCGGTCAGTTTGTCGGCGATCGAGACCGCCATGCCGAACAGAAACGATCCTTTCTCGTCATTGGCGTAGCGGATAAAGCGTTGCGCGCCGGCATAGCCCTCCCATGCCGTCCGCATGGCCGAGGAAATCACGTCATGGACGTAGTGGGCCATTTCGATGCTGGGACGCAGTCCGAAGAAGACATAGCGGATGCGTCCGGTCTCGTCCTTCTCGCGCCAGACCTTGCAGTCGCAATATTCGGCGATGGCCGGGATGCAGGCGCTGATGGGCTGGCGCTGCTTGCGGTTGGTTTCGATGGCAGAGCGTTCGCACTGCTCCTCGCGGATTTCCAGATCGCTCAACGACAGGTCGTGGCGGTCAAGCAGTTCGGCGACCTTGGCTGCCGCCGCCAGGGCTTCTTCTTCGGTGCAGCCATTGGTGATGGTTTTTGCCCGAAGGGCTTGCAGGCGCGTTTTCAGCTTGTCGAGATCGGTCGCCATGCTGCCTGCCTGTCGCCGGGTGGCGGGCTAGATACCACGAATACGGCCGTACTGGACGAAGTCGGTCCAGGTGCGCTCCAGGCGCTGCATGGTGTGCAGCGTGGTGCCAAGCTGCTCCTGCGTCTGGGCGTCGTCACCGAGGGCGGTGGCAAGGTCGTCTTGAAGCTTGCGGACGGCGTTGCACAGGGTCAGTCCCTTTTCGGCCAGCTTCAGGCGGACCGAGCGGCGATCATGGGGCGACCGCTCCTGCGTCAGATAGCCGGTCTCGGTCAGGGCCTTGATGTTGTAGGACACGTTGGAACCCTGGTAGTAGCCGCGATCCTTAAGGTCGCGGATCACCACTTCGTTCTCGCCGATATTGTAGAGCAGCAGAGCCTGGACCGCGTTGATGTCCTCGATGCCGAGGCGACGCAGTTCCGTGCGCAAGACATCCAGGAAATGTCTGTGCAAACGTTCGATCAGGCGGATGATGTCAAAGTATGGCTGGTTCACGAGGCGGATTATATGGGCTTTGCCGGGGCTCCACAACAGTGGATTGCCACGACAAAAGGTATGGGGGCGGCTATTGTTGCGCCAAGGTCTACTCCAGAAGGGAAAGTGGATGTCTGGGACCAAAGTCGGCAAGCCCACCGTCGTCGTGGTGTTCAATCAGAAGGGCGGGATCGGCAAGACCACCACCAGCGTCAATCTGGCGGTCTGTCTGGCGGCGCTGGGGCGCAAGGTGATCCTGGTCGATCTCGACGCCCAGAGCAACGCCACCACCAGCGTCGGTCTGTCGTCTCCGGCCGCCACCGGCGCCTATCAGCTGTTGCGGGGTGAGGTCGACGTCGCCCATGCCTGTCGTCCGACGCCCTATCCCAATCTGCGTCTGGTCGCCGGTTCCGACGACCTGTCCTGGGCGGATGTGGAGATCGCGGTCAAGCCCGATCCGCAATATGTGCTGGAACGGGCCTTGTCGACCACCCCCGACGATGTGGACGTGGTGGTGATCGACTGCCCGCCCGCCTTTGGAATCCTGTCGGTTAACGCCAGCGTGGCGGCGGATGTGGTGATCCTGCCGGTGGTTCCCTCGCCCATGGCCCTCGACGGCTTGCACAAGGCGTGGTGGAACATCCAGCGGGTCCGCACCCATTTCAACCGCGATCTCGACACCATGGGCATCTTGTTCACCATGACCGAGGAGAGCGATCTGATGCATCGCCTGACCGAGGCGATCATGGCCTCGTTCGGTGGGCGGGTGCTGCCGGTGATGATCCCACGCGATATGAAGGTGATCGAGGCGGCGGCCCGCGACTTGCCGCTGGTGGTACTGGACCCCGAAACACCGGCGGCGGTGGCCTATCAGCGGTTGGCCGAGGTGGTGCTGACCCGCTTGATCGGCAAGGGAGAGCTTACCTTGCCCGCCACCTCTCGCGATGATGTGGCGGAGCTGTTGCGGCAATGGCGCAAGCCCCGCCCCGATTCCGGCCAGCCGGGCGCCTTGCCGCCGGTGCGGGAATCGCCGCCCATGGAAGCGGGACCGGCTCCCAGTCCCAATTGGGACGAGGATCTGACCAATACGGTCGATGATATCCCGATGGTCAGCGGTTTGGGCTGGAAGATCGGGGTCGCGGTCCTGCTGGTGGCGCTGGGCTCGGTACTGGGCTTTGCCTTTGGCCGCTGGATGTATCTGGGGGTTTAGACCGGGGCCTTAATAAATGGCGGCGCCGGCCAGAACCGTCGCGAAGGCCGTGAGTCCCAGGGCGGCCGCCCGGCGGATGCGCCGGGGAGTCGCCAGACGGCCGATCGAGTGGGCCAGCGCGGCGCCAAAGCAGATCCAGCCGATTGCGACGATGACGACCAAGCCGGAAAAACCGGCAAGCCACGGGGCGGTCTCGATCGGTGTCCCCTGTGGAAAAATGACCAGTGCGAAGATCAGCGCCTTGGGGTTGACCAGGGTGGTGATGAACACATGCCGGATGGAGGTTTCGCTTCGCCCAATCTCCTCGTCGACGTTCCGCCACAGGCGCAGGGCGCAGCAGATCAGCCAGAGACTGGCCGCCAGCTTCAATCCCACCGCGATGACGGCATGCGCGGCCACCAAGGGGCCGATGACGGCGATTAGCAGGGTGATAGCGGTCAGGTAGCCACCGATTTCGGCTGGAACCAGTTTGAGCGAACGGATGACGCCGACCGAAGCGCCGGACGCCGCCAGCAAGGTGTTGGTCGGCCCCGGCGTCGCCAGCAGGGCGAGGACGGCCAGGACGAAGGTGGTCGGGTCCATCATCCGCCGCCCAGGAACAGCCGCCGCAGCCCGCCGGTCAGCGCCTCGATCCACATGCCGGACACGATTCCGAGCAGGCCCAGCAGGAGGGCGTGTCCGCGGTTGGCTGGTGGGGCCTGCTCGGGGCGTGGCGTCGATCCGAAATAGTCGTCGGCCTCGTCGTCGTCGTCATCGTCGCCATTCGCCTTGCCCCCCCGCTTGGCCCAGCCCTGGCCATCGGTGGGGGTGCGCAGCAGGGCGGCATGGGTGGTCGAGCGCCACTCGCGCAGGCGATTGAGCGCCTCGTCACGGCCGCCGGGGGGGCGCAGGCGGGTTCCCGGCCGGTTTTGGCGCTCCAGCCGCCGCAGCAACTCCTCGGTGGCGTCCACATAGGCGCGACCGGCCAGTCCGTCGGGGTCGAGGACCGCGACCGGCAGGGACATCTGGGCCGCCTCGGCGACCTTGGGGTCGGTGTTGATCTCGACGCCGTAGACCTGTTCGCCGAATTCGGCGCGGATCACCCGGCCGACATCGTCGCCGGTGGCTTCCGATCCGGCCATGGTCAGCAGGATGCCGGCGACGCCCAACTGAACGTTGACGGCTTCCCGAATCCGCTTGATTTCGTACCAGGTGTTGACCAGCCCTTCATGGGCGAAGGGGTCGGGCCGCACCGGCATCAGCACCGCCGAGGCCGAGGCCAGCGCCGTGGCGGTGGCCGCCGCCAGGGCTGGCGGGCAATCGACGATCACTAGATCGACGCCGGTCCCGGCCAGCCGGGTTTCCAGCAGGCCCCGCCGCCGTCCGGCATGGGCCAGCAGATGATCGTTGTCGCGCAGGCTCATGGTTGCGGGCAGCAGCCACAGGCCGTCATAGGCGGTGTCCAGGGCCACGTCGGCGACCTTGGCGCGGCCGGTGATGACCTCGAAGGCCCCCGAGGCCGGCAGTGGCGAGACGCCAAAGCTGTTGGTGGCGTTGCCCTGGGTGTCGAGATCGACCAGCAGCACCCGATAGCCGAAGGCGGTCAGGCAAACGGCCAGATTGCAGGCGGTGGTGGTTTTAGCGACGCCGCCCTTCTGGTTGAATACCGCCACCATGACCGGCAGGGGGATGTCGGGGGCGGAGGCCATGCGGGCTAGCCGCCCAGTTGAAGGACGAACTCGGTCAGGAACGGCGCGTTGCGACGGCGCTCGGAATCATTCTTGCCAAAGCTGTTGAGCAGCTTGCGCATCCAGGTCGCGTCAAGCCGGTCGAACTCGAAATGCGCCTTCATGGCCAGATGCTCGCCGACATAATCGGGCAGTTTGGCCGACCACTTCATGATGCCGTCGCGGAAGGCGCCTTCGCGCGCCTGATCCATGCGGCCGCTGGGGGCGAATTCCTGGGTGTAGAGCTGGGCCAGTTCACGCCAGCACTTGGCCAGGACGTCGGCCTCGAACCGGATGATGTCTTGCAGCAGGATGATGTTGGCCTCGGAGGGCGGCTCGTAATTGTAGCGGGTGGCGTCCTCACGCAGCAGCGGCCACGGATTGTCCTCGGGCTTTTGGGCGGGCGTCTTCTTGCCCTTGACGGCCTTGGGAGCCCGAAAGGCGGCCCAGCGGGTATCCCAGTTGTGCAGGATCGGATTGTTGACCTCGCTGCCCTGCATGATCTCGATCAGCTTGTCGCCACCGACATCGGACCAGTTGTAGCTGCCGGCCAGGGCCTGCATGGCTCGGGTGGCCCGCATCTGGGGCAGGATGAATTTGCGCAAGATCTCGCAATAGGCCTGACTGAACTCGGGGGCCAGCAGGAAAGGCAGCCTCATGCCGCGCGATGGATTGGAGATGCGGAAGATGTCGAGTGTCTTTTGGGCATAAGAGCAAACCGTCTCGTCGAACAGCGACGCGAAGTCGGTAAAGACGGTTTCCTGCTTCTCCGGCTCTTCACCGGCCTTTTGCAATTGGGCGATGCGCCTTGCCATCTGCTTGTCGCCGGCAGGGCCAAGCTGGGCCGCGAACAGCGGCGGCGGCTCGCGATTCGGGATCTGGGTCCGCAGCGTTTTCGGGGGTGGGGGCACGGCGCCCCGCGCCAGCAAGGCATGAAAGCCCGACTGGGTGGATTCCGCCTCGGACATCTGGGCCGGACCCAGCAATTGGGTCGCGATATCGCCGAGAACCCGCAGATCCTCGTCGCGACCATCGCCGCCCTGCGGCAGGAGCGGCCCGAACTCGCGGTCGCGATCCGCCTTCAGCTTGGCGATGCCGTAGCGTTCGATGGTTTTGGTCAGGATGACCTGGAAGACGACGTTGATTTGTTTTTCGCTGGCCCATTTGCGGGCCTCGGGATCGCGCAGGGTCAGTCGGCGCAGCATCAAGATGTGCGGAATCTCCAGATGACGCGTGGCAGCGATGAGGCTCGCGACCTTCGTCTCGAAGGTTTTCATCCCATCACGCCGATCGGATTCGCTCATCCGGCCCTTACCGACCCCATGGGTCGTCCCTTCCCACTGACGTTCGGCCATACCGCTAATTCGGGCGAGGCCACTCCCCTTGGTATTGGGATAGCTTATCATCGCCTGGGGGTGCAAGCACCTTCCAATCCCAAGGTGACGATCTGTGACAATGGGCCTTGGTCCATCGGGGATTGACCCGATCAGCCCGCCAGGATCACCTCGCCATGATGGCCGCAGCCGGGCAGGCACAGCGACAGGAATGTCCCCGCCACGTCGTCGGGCTGGGCCAGCTTGGTCTGATCCTCGCCGGGGAAGGCGATGGCTCGCATACGGGTCGCCACCGCGCCGGGATTGACCAGATTGATGCGAAGCTGGGTGGTGTTGACGACTTCGGCCGCCCAGGTCTTGACCATGGTCTCCAGGGCGGCCTTGCTGGCGGCGTAGGGCCCCCAGAAGGGATGAATGCCCTGGGCGACTCCGGAGGTGGTGAACATCGCCTTGCCGGCCTCGGCCATGCGCAGCAGCGGGTCGCAGGCGCGGATCAATCGCCAGTTGGCGGTCAGGTTGACGGCGAAAGCTTCCTCCCAGTCATCGGGAGCGTGATGGGCGACTGGCGACAGACCGCCGCCGATGGCGCCGGCATTGCCGATCAGGATGTCAAGCCGGCCCCAGCGATGGAAGATCGCGCCGGCGATCTTGTCGATGGCGTCAAAGTTGCGCAGATCCTCGGGAACCAGGACCAGGGGCTTGCCGCCCGCCGCCCGGACCTGATCGTCCAGTTCCTCCAACGCCCCTTGGGTGCGGGCGATGGCGACGATCTCGGCCCCCTCGGCCGCCAGACGGCGCGCCACGGCGGCGCCGATCCCGCGTGAGGCCCCGGTGACCAGGGCGACGCGGCCGTCCAGCAGGCCAGCCATCAGGTATGGTCCTCGGTCAGCAGCGATAACTGCTTTGGGTCGCCGCCCCCGGCGATGAAGTCGGTGGGGACCACCGGATAGTCGCCGGTGAAGCAGGCGTCGCAGAACTGCGGCTGGTTCGTGTCGCGGCCTGCTTCTCCCACCGCGCGGTAAAGGCCGTCGATGCTGATGAAGGCCAGCGAATCGACCCCGATCAGCTTGGCCATGCCGTCCACGTCATAGCGGGCCGCCAGCAGCTTTTCACGCTCGGGCGTGTCGATGCCGAAATAGCAGGAATGGGTGGTCGGCGGGCTGGAGATGCGCATGTGCACCTCCGTGGCGCCGGCTTGGCGCACCATTTCCACGATCTTGCGCGAGGTGGTGCCGCGCACGATGGAATCATCGACCAGAATCACCCGCTTGCCGGCCAGCGAGGCCCGGTTGGCGTTGTGCTTCATCTTGACGCCAGTGTTGCGCACGCTGTCGGTTGGCTGGATGAAGGTGCGGCCCACATAGTGGTTGCGGATGATCCCCAGCTCGAACGGGATGCCGGCAGCGGCGGCAAAACCGATGGCGGCGGGAACGCCGGAATCGGGGACCGGGACCACCACATCGGCGTCGATGCGGCTTTCTCGCGCCAGCTCTGAGCCGATGCGCTTGCGCGCTTCATAGACGCTGGTGCCCTCCACCACCGAATCGGGGCGGGCGAAGTAGATGTATTCGAAGATGCAGAACCGGCTGGCCTTCTTGATGAACGGCTTGACCGAGCGAATGCCCTCGGCCGACAGGACGACGATCTCGCCCGGCTCGACATCGCGGACGAATTCGGCGCCGATGATGTCCAGTGCGCAGGATTCCGAGGCCAGGATCCAGGCCTTGTCCAGCTTGCCCAGGCAAAGCGGCCGGATGCCCAGCGGATCGCGCACGCCGATCACCGAATCGGTGGTCGCGGCCACCAGGGAGTAGGCCCCCTCGACCTGACGCAGCGCATCGATCAGGCGGTCCTCGACGGTGGAGTACAGGCTGATGGCGATCAGGTGGATGATCACTTCGGTATCGGTGGTGGACTGGAACAGACAGCCCCGCCGCACCAACTGGCGGCGCAGCGCCATGGCGTTGGTCAGGTTGCCGTTATGGCCCAGGGCCAGCCCGCCGAACTCCATCTCGGCGAAGAGCGGCTGGACGTTGCGCAGCAGGGTCTCGCCGGTGGTGGAATAGCGCACATGGCCGACCGACATGGGGCCTTTCAGCTTGCGGATCACCGATTCGCTGCCGAAATTGTCCTCCACATGGCCGAGGCCGCGATGATTGTGGAACTGGGCGCCGTCGTAGGACACGATGCCAGCGGCCTCCTGGCCGCGATGCTGCAATGCGTGCAGGCCCAGCGCCACGTGCGCCGCCGCTTCGGGGTGGCCGAAGATTCCGAACACGCCGCATTCTTCGCGGAGATGGTCGTCGTCATACGGATGAGTGGTAAGCATTCCGGGGGCGTCCTACTGGTTACTGCGGATCAACCGCTCCATCTGGGTACGGCTTTCGGTGTCGTAGCCGCCCTTGGCGGGGGCTGCGTCGGCCTTGCCGTTGGAAGCCGCATTGGCCGGCGGTTGGGCCGGTTGCGGCGAGACGAACTTCTGGAAAGTCTTTTCCGCCTCGATCAATTGGCGGGTTTCGGCCGATGCCTCGCGCGCCGTGGCCTGGGCCTTGCCAAAGCCGGACGGAGCCAGCCCTTGCAACACCCCGGCGCCGCGCTCCAGCCACGGGCGGGACCGGGATTCGGCCAGCCAGCCCGGCTGCTGCTCGGGGTCGTCGAACAGCCAGGCCGCCGACATATAAGCCAGCGACACCAAAATCGCGCCGCGCGCCAGCCCGAACACAAAGCCCAGCGACGAATCGACGCTGTTGAGCGCGCTGCGGCGGACGGTGTCCGAGACCCGCTTGGTCAGCAGCGACAGCAGCAGCAGCGTAACCAGGAACAGCGCCGCTCCGGTGGCGGCGTCGGCCGCCCAGGCGGTGCCTATATGGCTGCGGAAGAACGGTTGGGCGTGGGGAAAGCCGTAAAGGGTGACGAAGACGGCGCCGACCCAGGAGGTGATGGACAGAACCTCGTGAACAAAGCCGCGCAGGAAGGCGAATCCGGCCGAGCCGAGCAGCACCACGGCCACGACGACGTCAACGGCGGTGATGTTCAGGTTTCCCATACCCTCGTTCCGTTGGTTACTTCGGCTGGAACAGTTCCAGCACATCTTGCAGGTGGCCGATGGAGCGGATCTTCAGCGATCCGCCGCCGCCGGCTCCCTTGTCCTTACGCGGCCGCGACGGCACCAGCGCCTGGGCAAAGCCGAGTTTGGCGGCCTCCTTCAAGCGGGTATCGGCCTGGGCGACCGCCCTGACTTCACCGGACAACCCGATCTCTCCGAACACGACCATGTCGGCGGGGACCGGGATATCGGAGGCGGATGACAGTAAAGCCGCCGCGACCGCAAGGTCGGCGGCAGGCTCGGCGATCCGCAAGCCGCCTGCGACGTTCAAATAAACATCATTTCCCGACAAAGCAAGCCCACAGCGGGCATCGAGCACCGCCATCACCATGGACAGACGGTTGGTGTCCCATCCCACCACCGCCCGGCGCGGGGAAGACAGGGTGCTGGGCGCCACCAGCGCCTGAATTTCCACCAGCATGGGCCGGGTGCCCTCCATGCCGCCGAACACGCAGCTGCCCGAGACATTGCCGCGCCGCTCGGCCAGGAACAGCGCCGACGGGTTGGCGACTTCGGACAGGCCGCGATCGGTCATCTCGAACACCCCGATTTCGTCGGTGGCGCCAAAGCGGTTCTTGGTGGCCCGCAGGATGCGGAACTGATGGCCGCGATCGCCCTCGAAATACAACACGGTGTCGACCATGTGTTCCAGCACGCGCGGCCCGGCGATCTGGCCGTCCTTGGTGACATGGCCGACCAGGAACAGCACGAAGCCGCGCCGCTTGGCCAGCCGGATCAGCTCGGCCGAGCAGGCGCGCACCTGACTGACCGTGCCGGGGGCCGATTCGATATTGTCGGCATAAACGGTCTGGATCGAGTCGATCACCACCACCTGGGGTGTGTCGGGGCCATCCAGCGAGGCCAGGATATCGCGCAACGAGGTGGCCGAGGCCAACGCTACCTTGGCCTTGGCATGGCCCAGCCGGACGGCGCGCATGCGGACCTGATCCACCGCTTCCTCGCCCGAGATATAGGCGACGGTGGCATTGGCCGACAGGGCGGCGGTGGCTTGAAGCAGCAGGGTCGACTTGCCGATCCCCGGATCGCCGCCCACCAGCAGGCACGATCCCGGCACCAGCCCGCCGCCGCAGACCCGGTCCAACTCGCCGATGCCGGTCAGCATGCGGGGCAGGGGGGCGGAACTGCCCTCCAGCCCGACGAATTCGATCTTGCGGCCCTTGCCGCTGGACAGGCCCTTGGGGATTTCCTGCCGTCCGGCCTCTTCGACGATGGAGTTCCAGGCGCCGCAGGCCTCGCATTTGCCGGCCCATTTCAAGGTGACGGCGCCGCAGTCCTGGCAGACGAATTGGGAGGCGGGCTTGGCCAAAGCCTAAGCCCTCAGTTCCATGCTGATCGGGCCGTCTTCCCGGCCGTGGATGAACTGGTCTACATACTCGTTTCCAGAGTGGTCGATATCCTTGGCGGGGCCGACCCAGATCAGCCTGCCCTTGTACAGCATGGCGATTCGGTCGGCGATCTTGCGGGCGCTGGCCATGTCGTGGGTGATGGATAAGGCCGTGGCGCCCACTTCCTTGCAGCACTTGACGATCAGGCTGTTGATCACGTCGGCCATGATCGGGTCGAGGCCGGTGGTCGGTTCGTCGAAAAAGATGATGTCGGGGCTGGTGGCGATGGCGCGGGCCAGCGAGACGCGCTTTTGCATGCCGCCCGACAGCTCCGACGGGAACAGGTCGCCCGACGAGGCGGCAAGGCCGACCTGGGCCAGTTTTTCGATGGCGATGTCGCGGGCCTTGGCGCGCTCCATCTTTTGGCCCTGGATCAGGCCGAAGGCGACGTTTTCCCACACCTTCAGCGAGTCGAACAGGGCGCCGCCCTGGAACAGCATGCCGAATTTGCGCATGACCGGCTCGCGCTGGCGCGAGCTTAGGCCCACCACTTCCTCGCCATCGACCTTGATCGATCCGGTTTCCGGCCGCAGCAGTCCCAGGATGCATTTCAGCATCACCGACTTGCCAGTTCCGGACCCGCCGATCACCACGACCGATTCGCCCCTGGCCACCGACAGGTCGATTCCGTCCAGCACCACCTTGGGGCCAAAGGACTTGTGGACGCCGGTCAGCTGGATCTTGGGGGGCATGCTCATTTCCCGAAGAACATGGCGGTGATCATATAGTTGAACACCAGGATCATGATGGCGGCCGACACCACCGCGTTGGTGGTGGCTGCGCCGACGCCCTGGGCGCCGCCCTTGGAGTAGTAGCCGTTGTAGCAGCCCATCAGGGTGATCAGGAAGCCGAACACGGCGGCCTTGACCAGACCCGAAATCACGTCCAGCGGCATCAGGTATTCCCAGGTGCGCGCGATATAGGTCGACGAGTTGAAGCCCAGCTTGTAGACGCCGACGATATAGCCGCCGAATACGCCGATGATGTCGGCGATCAGCACCAGGAAGGGCAGCATCAGGGTGCCGGCCAGGATGCGCGGCGCCACCAGATACTTGAACGGGTTGGTCGACAGCGTGGTCAGCGCGTCGATCTGTTCGGTAACGCGCATGGTGCCGATCTCGGCTGCCATGGATGCGCCGATCCGGCCCGCCACCATCAGGCCGGCCAGCACCGGGGCCAATTCGCGGGTCACCGACAGCACCACCACGGTGGCGACGGCCCCCTCGGCGGCAAAGCGTGAAAAGCCGGAATAGGATTGCAGCGCCAGCACCATGCCGGTGAACACGGCGGTCAGCCCCACCACCGGAAGCGAGAAATAGCCGATCTCGATCATTTCGCGCATGATCAGGCGGGGATAGAACGGCGGCCGCACCACATGCGACACCGCCGTGGCGGTGAAGGCGGACAGGCGGCCGGTATGGGCCAGAAAAGCGAGAAACACCCGCCCGACGGTCGCGAGAAAATCGGTCACGCCGGCTTTCCTTCCGTGGCGCGAGACAGCCAGCGGCGATGATGACGGCGACCCAGGGCGGTCAGAACCTCGTAGCCGATGGTGCCGGCCATGGCCGCCACATCGTCAACGGGAATATTGGGGCCGATCAGGTCGATCAGCGCGCCGGGATGCGCCAGCGCCTCCGGGACGTCGGTGACGTCGAAGGTGGTCAGATCCATGGACACGCGACCGACGAGCGGCACCTTGATTCCCCCAATGACGCCATGACCGCGATTGCTCAGGGACCGGAACCAGCCATCGGCGTAACCGATGGCGACGGTCGCAATCCTCCCCCGCCGGGCGACGCGGTGGGAGGCACCATAGCCAACGGTCATAGGGCTGTCAACGTCGCGGATTTGCAGGATTTTTCCTTGTAGACGAAGCACTTGGGTCATGGGATTGGGGCGGCCGGGAATGGGGTTCAGGCCATACAGCGCCGCCCCCGGCCGCGCCATGTCGAAGCGAAAGGCCCGGCCCAGGAAAATTCCACCCGAGGCTGACAGACTCAGCGGCATGGCCGGCAACCGGCCGGACAGGCGGCGGAAAGTGGCCAACTGTTCGTTGTTCTTGGGCGAGGTGTCGTCATCGGCGCAGGCCAGATGCGACATGGCCAGAATCGGACGCACCGAGGCCAGCACGTTGGGCTTGGCGGCAAGACGGTCCAGCTCGGCTTCGTCCAGTCCCAGCCGGGTCATGCCCGTATCCAGGTGCAGGGCCGAGGCCGGGGCGGCGCTGCCTGCCTTGGCGAAGGCCGACCAGCCGGTGATCTGGGCCAGGCTGTTGAGCACCGGGATCAGGTTATGGGCGGCGAACTCGGACTCGGCTCCGCCCACCGGCCCGCTCAGGACATAGATCATTCCGCCCGGCAAAATCTTGCGCAACTGAATGCCTTCATCCAGGCAGGCGACAAAGAAGCTGCGGCAGCCAGCGGCGAACAGCGCCGGGGCGATATGGGCGACCCCCAGGCCATAGCAGTTGGCCTTGACCACGGCGGCGGCCTCGGCCGGCGCGATCAGGCTGGCGATGCGGCGCCAGTTGGCGACGATGGCGTCCACATCGATGGTGAGCAGGCTGGTGGCGCGGGCGAGGTCGGTCATGAGAGCCTCAGATTCATACGGCAGCCAAGGTATATCAGAATCCCGGTTCCTCGTAATGGCCCGTGGCGGCCAGATTGCCGAACTTGGTGAACTCGCCCTGGAAGGACAGTCGCACGGTTCCCACCGGGCCGTGACGCTGCTTGGCGATGATGACCTCGGCGGTGTTCCAGACCTCCTCGCAGCGTTCGTGCCATTTGGCGTGGCGTTCGTTGAATTTATCCTGGCCTTCATCGGGGCGCTGACCGGGCTCGGCGCGCTCCAGATAGTACTGTTCGCGGAACACGAACATGACCACGTCGGCGTCTTGCTCGATCGAGCCCGATTCACGCAGATCGGACAGTTGCGGCCGCTTGTCCTCGCGCTGTTCCACCGCGCGCGACAGCTGCGACAGGGCGATCACCGGCACCGACAGCTCCTTGGCCAGCGCTTTGAGGCCGCGGGTGATCTCGGAGACTTCCTGCACCCGGTTCTCGGAGTTGGCCGAGGAGCCGCGCAGCAATTGCAGGTAATCGATGATGATCAGGTCCAGGCCGTGCTGGCGTTGCAGCCGGCGGGCGCGGGTGCGGACCGCCGAGATGGATAGCGCCGGGGTGTCGTCGATGAACAGCGGCAGGCGGTGGAGATTCTGCGCCGCCGTCACCAGCCGTTCGAACTCCTCGTTGGACAGTTCGCCCTGGCGGATCTTATGGCTGGCGATCTCGGCCTGCTCGGCCAGGATACGGGTGGCCAGCTGTTCCGACGACATTTCCAGCGAGAAAAAAGCGGTGATGGCGCCGTCGACCGTCTTCTTGCGGCCCAGGGCGTCGATTTCCTCCTTATAGGCATAGGCGGCGTTGAAGGCGATGTTGGTGGCCAGCGCGGTCTTGCCCATGGAGGGGCGGCCGGCCAGGATCAGCAGGTCGGATTGGTGCAGGCCGCCCAGCTTGGCGTCCATATCGATCAGGCCGGTGGGTACGCCCGACAGCTTGCCCTCGCGCTTATGGGCCGCCTCGGCCGAGACGACGGCGTTGATCAGCACGGTCTTGAAGTCCTCGAAGCCGCCCTCGGTCTGGCCGGTGGTGGCGAGGTCGTAAAGCTTGGCCTCGGCCGAGCCGATCTGGTCCATAGCGGTGGAATCGAGGTCGGAGGCAAAGGCGGTATTGACCAGATCCTCGCCCAGGCCGATCAACTCGCGGCGCAGATGCAGGTCGAACACCAGCTTGCCGTAATCCTCGGCATTGATGACCGACACCACCGAATTGGCCAACTGGGCCAAATAGGCGGTTCCACCGATCTCGGTCAGGCCGCCATCGGATTCGAAATAGGTTTTCAAGGTCACCGGGTTGGCCATCTGGCCGCGCTCGATCAGCTTGCCGCAGGTGGCGAAGATGCGGCCATGCACCGGGTCGGCGAAGTGCTCGGGTCGCAGGAACTCCGAGACCTTCTCGAAGGCGCGGTTACTGAGCAGAATGGCGCCCAGCAGCGCCTGTTCCGCCTCCAGATTATGGGGCGGGACGCGAAAGCCAAGCCCCTCGGTCGGGGCGGCGGGCGGATGGTGTGGAAAGGTGGTCATGATGTCGGAAGACTACCCGCCGACCCGGTCGGGAGCGAGTCATTTGACCCGCATGGGCCAAGGATAATGGGATGGCCCGCGCCCGGATGGCAGGCAAGCGAAAGCGGCGGCCGGAACGAATTCCGGCCGCCGCTTCGAATACTCGCGGACCTTAGTCCTGAGCCAGCTCTTCGGTCGCTTCGGCCTCGGCTTCGGCATCAGCCTCGGCTTCAACTTCCTCGGCCTCTTCCGGGACAACGGCGGCGGCCGCGGCGGCCGCGGCCGCAGCGGCGGCGCGCTCGGCCTCCTCCTGCGAGCGGGCGACGTTGACGGTCACGATCAGGTGGACCTCGGGGTGGAGCGAAACGCGCACGGCGTAGCTGCCCAGGGTCTTGATCGGGTTGTCCAGGTTGACCATGCGACGTTCGACGGTGAAGCCGCCGGCCTTGATGGCGTCGGCGACGTCCTTGCCGGACACCGAACCGTACAGCTGACCGTTTTCGCCGGCCTGGCGGACCATCAGAACGGACAGGCCGTTCATCTTGTCGGCGACAGCCTGGGCTTCTTCACGGCGCTTGAGGTTCACGGCCTCCAGCTGGACGCGCTGCTTGTCGAAGAATTCCAAGTTGGCCTTGGAGGCGCGGAGCGCCTTCTTCTGGGGCAGCAGGAAATTGCGGGCGAATCCGGGCTTGACGTTGACCACGTCGCCCATCTGGCCCAGCTTCTCGATTCTCTCGAGCAGGATGACTTCCATCTTATTCCTCCTTTCCATCGCCACCGTCAGCGGAGCGACGGAATCGCGACAAGAACCTCACCAGTCCCAGGCCGGCGACGGGGACGAATGCCCATGCCGAGGCCAGGAACAGAACTCCATACATCACCGCGAGGATCATCCTCGCGTTAGGCCGGTTGGCGGCCCATTCATGCATCGCCGCCAGCCCCAAAAGGGCGAACGGTATCAGCGTCACCACCGCCACGCTGCGGGCGACATAGCCGAGGTCTCCCCCCGCCATCGCCCCCACCGTCGAGGCCCCCACCAGAACCACCCCCAGCCAGATCGGAAGCTCAAGCTTCCGATAAGCCGGCGTCGGCCGCTGGTTTCGGCCAAGCCGCGCCAGGAGTCCCTGGGCGGAAACGGCATTGACTATCGCCATTGCCAACCACGATCCGACCACCATCGCCGGGAAAAACGGTACCCACCAGCCGATTGCGGTATGCCGCTGTTCGACCGTGAGCGTGGGGGCCAGAAGATCCATGGTTCTGCCGATCATATCGGCGACCCAGGCCTGTATCCCACCCATTTCCCCGCTGGCCGGCTGTTCGGGCGCCAGGGTCACGCCGATCAGGATCAGCGCCAGCCCCATGCCGGTCAGCCAGCCAAGCACCAGACCCGGTGGGTACCATTCGACGGTCCCGGCGGAATTGCTCCGCCACAAGAGCGCCTGACGGACAACCACCAGACTTGGCAGCACCGCCGTTATCGCGAAGGGCAGGGAGGGCATCCCCCCCACCACCGCGGCCACGGCGGCCATCGCAGCCAGACCCGCCACCAGCGCCGCTATCAGTCCCCGGTGCAACCCAACCATCATCAATGGCAGGGGAGCGACATAGGACAGCAGCATGCCGACGGCGTAGCCTTTCGCCAGCAGCAGGAACAGCAATGAAGAAAGCAGTCCTGCCGCCAGCGCGATGCCGATCGACCCGGTCACAACGACCTGGCCGGTCCCAAGCTCATTTCACCACGTAGGGCAGCAGACCCAGGAAGCGGGCGCGCTTGATGGCCTGGGCCAGTTCGCGCTGCTTCTTGGCCGACACCGCGGTGATGCGGGACGGCACGATCTTGCCGCGCTCGGAAATGAAGCGGCTCAGGAGCTTGGTGTCCTTGTAGTCGATCTTCGGCGCGCCCTCGCCCGTGAACGGGCAAGTCTTGCGGCGGCGGAAGAAGGGACGGCGCTGCCCAGCGGCGGCGGCGGGGCGCGGACGCTCGTTCATCTTGTCGTCAGACATTACTCGCCTCCTTCCATACGACGGGGTTCGCGGTCGTCACGACGCGGACGGTCGCCACGATCTTCACGGCGGGGACGGTCATCGCCGTCACCACGACGCGGACGCTCGTCACGGCTGTTCTTGGACTGCATCATGGCCGACGGGCCTTCCTCCAGTTCCTCGACGCGAATGGTCAGGGTGCGGAGGACGTCCTCGTTGATGGACATCTGACGCTCCATTTCCTTCACGGCGGCGGATGGAGCATCGATATTCAGCAGGACGTAGTGGCCCTTGCGATTCTTCTTCACCCGGTAGGAGATGTTGCGCAGGCCCCAGTACTCCGTCTTGGAGACTGTGCCGCCACCCTGGGCGAGGATTTCGGAGAGTTCGGCGGTCAGGGTTTCCACCTGCTGGGCGGAAATGTCCTGGCGCGCGATAAACACGCATTCGTACAACGACATATGAAAAACCCCTTTTGGCTTTTCTCTTCCCATTCATCCCCAATGGACGAGCGGGCATAGCCGGCACCTCGGACGAGGGACGGCAAGGGTTGGAAGCGGCGCACTATACACAACTCGGCCAGCGTTTCAACAGGCCAATCGAAGCCGCAATCCCAAGTCGCTGACGTGCCGGCGCACTTCGATGGGGTGGAGAAAGTGCCAGTCTCCACGGAATGCTTGACACCGGCCGTCCGTTTCCCTTTTCTCTCGCCTGCCATTATTCAATACGGAGCCTGACCCATGACCCGCGCGTTCGTCTTTCCCGGCCAGGGATCGCAGGCTGTCGGCATGGGCCGCGAGTTGGCCGAGGCTTTTCCCATTGCCCGCCAGTTGTTCCAGGAAGTGGACGACGCCCTGTCGCAGAAGCTGTCGGCCCTGATGTTCGAGGGGCCGGAGGCCGATCTGACCCTGACCGAGAACGCGCAGCCGGCCCTGATGGCCATGTCGCTGGCGGTGGTGCGGGTGCTGGAGACCGAGGGCGGGATCGATCTGGCCAGGACCGCCGCTTTTGTCGCCGGCCATTCGCTGGGCGAGTATTCGGCCCTGGCCGCGGCCGGGGCCTTTACCGTCGCCGATACCGCGCGGTTGCTGAAGATTCGCGGTCAAGCCATGCAAAAGGCGGTTCCGGTCGGAATCGGCGCCATGGCTGCCCTGTTGGGCTCCGAGCTGGAGCAGGCCAAGGAGATCGCCGCCGTTGCCGCCGAGGGCGATGTCTGCGAGGCCGCCAATGACAATGGCGGCGCTCAGGTGGTGCTGTCCGGCCACAAGGTCGCTGTCGATCGCGCCATCAAGCTCGCCGCCGAACGTGGCATCAAGCGGGCCATCCTGCTGCCGGTGTCGGCTCCCTTTCATTGCGCCTTGATGCAGCCGGCGGCCGACGCCATGGAAGCGGCGCTGGCCAAGGTGGACATGAAGAGCCCGCGCCTGCCGCTGGTCGCCAACGTCACCGCCAACCGCGTCACCGACCCCGACGAGATCCGCGCCTTGCTGGTGCGCCAAGTCACCGGCACGGTCCGCTGGCGCGAATGCGTCTTGTTCATGAAGGCCCAGGGAGTCGATACCCTGGTCGAACTCGGCGTCGGCAAGGTGCTGGGTGGTCTGGCCAAGCGCATCGACAAGGAATTGTCGGGCAGCTCGGTGGGGACGCCCGCCGATATCGAAGCGTTTCTGAAGACTCTGTAGGTCGTTCCCCTGGCGCCGGGCGCGTGCCTGGCTTTGCCCGCAACTCCTCGGCCGATGAAAGAGTTCACCGGCGCGTCCATATTGGGAGAGAGCTTTGATGTTCGACCTTTCCGGCAAGACCGCGCTGGTGACCGGCGCTTCGGGCGGCATCGGCGGCGCCATCGCCAAGGCGCTGCATGCCCAGGGCGCCACGGTCGGCCTGCACGGCACAAGGCGGGACGCGCTGGACGCCCTGGCCGCCGGGTTGGGCGACCGCGTTCATGTCCTGCCCGCCAATCTGTCCGAACCCGAAGCGGTCGAGAAGCTGGCCAAGGACGCCGAGGCGGCCATGGGCTCACTCGACATTCTGGTCAACAATGCCGGCCTGACCCGCGACGGTTTGGTGCTGCGCATGAAGGACGACGATTGGGCCGCCGTGCTCGACGTCAACCTCACCGCCGCCTTCCGTCTGTGCCGCGCCGCCATGAAGGGTCAGATGAAGCGCCGCTGGGGCCGCATGATCAACATCACCTCCATCGTCGGCGTCACCGGTAATCCGGGGCAGGTCAACTACGCCGCCTCCAAGGCCGGCATGATCGGCATGAGCAAGGCCCTGGCCCAGGAAGTGGCCAGCCGCAACATCACCGTCAACTGCGTCGCGCCTGGTTTCATCACCTCGGCCATGACCGACGTGCTGACCGAGGACCAGAAGGGCAAGCTGTTGCCCGGCATTCCCGCCGGCCGCATGGGCAGCCCGGAAGAGATCGCCGCCGCCGTGATTTATCTGGCTTCCAACGAGGCCGCCTATGTCACCGGCCAGACGCTGCATGTCAACGGTGGCATGGCCATGATATAAAGGTGTCCTGAATTTAGGCTGCCGACACTGGTCAAGGCAGAAAAAGTATGCTAGGTAACGGCACTTTCCGCCTGACAACGGGCTACGCCAGTCGGGCGTGGAACCAGATTTTCCAACAGACGAGACTTCCGAGGAATCGCAAATGAGTGACGTGGCTGAACGGGTTAAGAAGATCGTCGTCGAGCATCTGGGCGTCGAAGAGTCCAAGGTGACCGAGAACGCCAGCTTCATCGATGACCTGGGCGCCGACAGCCTCGACACCGTCGAGCTGGTGATGGCCTTCGAAGAAGAGTTCTCCGTGGAAATTCCCGATGATGCGGCCGAGAAGATCCTTACGGTGAAGGATGCCATCGACTTCATCACCAAGAATTCCTAAGTGGAATTCGGGCGTCGGTCCGTCGTGATGGGTCGACGCCCCTTCATATCCCAGACACTTCCGAAAGCCAGGGTTCCATGAGACGTGTTGTCGTCACCGGCCTCGGCCTCGTCACCCCTCTCGGTAACGGGGTGAAGACCAATTGGGAGCGCCTGCTGGCCTCTCAGTCGGGCATCCGCCGCATTGATACCTTCGACGTGTCCGACCTTCCCGCCCAGATCGCCGGTATTGTTCCGCGCGGCACCGGGCCGGGCGAGTTGGATCTTGACGCCGTGGCCTCCGCCAAGGACCGCCGCCGCATGGACGATTTCATCGTCTATGGCCTCGCCGCCGCTATGGAAGCGGTGGAGGATTCCGGTTGGAAACCTCAGGATGACGAGGGACAGGAACGTACCGGCGTCATGATCGGCTCCGGTATTGGCGGTCTGCCCAATATCGCCAATGGGGCTCTGACCCTGGAGAAATCCGGTCCGCGCCGCATCAGCCCCTTCTTTATTCCCGCCGCCCTGATCAATCTGGTCTCGGGCCATGTCTCCATCCGCTATGGGTTCAAGGGACCGAATCACGCGGTGGTGACGGCCTGCGCCACGGGCGCTCACGCCATCGGCGACGCCGCCCGCATCATCCAGTTCGATGATGCCGACGTCATGGTCGCCGGCGGCGCGGAGGCCGCGGTGCATCGTCTCGGCATGGCGGGCTTTGCCGCCGCCAAGGCGCTGTCCACGGCCTTTAACGACGAGCCGACCAGGGGTTCGCGTCCCTGGGATAAGGACCGCGACGGTTTCGTCATGGGCGAGGGCGCCGGCATCGTCGTCCTGGAAGAGCTTGAGCACGCCAAGAAGCGCGGCGCCAAGATCTATGGCGAGATCATCGGGTACGGCATGTCGGGCGACGCTCACCACATCACCGCTCCGGCGGCCGACGGCAATGGCGGTTTCCGCGCCATGACCGCCGCCATCAAGCGGGCCGGGGTGGCGTTGGAAGATATCGACTACATCAATGCCCATGGCACCTCGACGCCGCTTGGCGACGAGATCGAACTGGGCGCGGTGAAGCGGTTGTTCAAGGACCACGCCTACAAGCTCAGCATGTCGTCTACCAAGTCGGCCATCGGCCACCTGTTGGGCGCGGCCGGCGCCGCCGAGGCGATTTACTCCCTGCTGGCCATGCGCGATCAGATCGTGCCGCCGACCCTGAACCTGGACAATCCGTCCGAGGGTTGCGATATCGATCTGGTGCCGCTCAAGGCCAAGGAACGCGAGGTCAAGGTTGTTCTGTCGAACTCGTTTGGGTTCGGCGGCACCAATGCTTCGTTGATCTTCAAGGCCGGCCCGTAAGGGTCGGGTCGGGTTTGACGCTGATGACAAGGCCCCCGTGCGTCGCGCGGGGGCCTTGTTCATGTCCGGGGGAATGATGGTGAAGATCGTGCTTCGGGTTCTGGTGGGATTGGCGGTGCTGGCCGGACTGATCGGCGGCGGGGCCGCATGGGAGGGCCACCGGCGCTTTACCGCACCGGGACCAGCGGCCCAGCCGGTCACCGTGATCATCCCCAGGGGCGCGGGAACCGAGTTGATCGCCCAATCGCTGGATGGCGCCGGGGTGATTTCCAGTCGCTGGGTATTCGTCCTGGGGGCAAAGCTGCGTCGCGCCAGCCTCAAGGCCGGCGAATACGCCTTCCCGGCCAGGGTCTCGCCGGAAGAGGCGGTGCGGATCATTGCCGAGGGCAAGGTGGTGATCCACAAACTGACCATCGCCGAGGGGCTGACGGTGCGTCAGGTGAAGGATCTGGTCGCCGAGGCGGATTTTCTGGCCGGTCCGGTGACGCGCAAGATTCAAGAAGGCTGGCTGCTGCCCGAGACCTGGCACATGACCCGCGACGAGATGCGCGACGATGTTCTGGCCCGCATGGAAAAGGCCATGCGCCAGACGGTGGATGTGCTGTGGGTGGCCCGCGCCCCCGGCCTGCCGCTGAAAAGCAAGGAAGAGGCGCTGATCCTGGCTTCCATGGTCGAGCGCGAGACCGGCGTGGATGCCGAGCGTCCCCGCGTCGCGGCGGTGTTTTATAACCGGATGGCCAAGCGGATGCGGTTCCAGTCCGATCCAACCGTGATCTACGGCCTGTCCGAGTGCCTGGGCGAGCTTGACCATTCCCTGACCCGCGACGATCTACAGAGCCGGCATCCCTGGAACACCTATGTCATCGACGGCCTGCCCCGGACTCCCATCGCCAATCCGGGCCGCGCCTCGCTGGAGGCAGTGCTGCATCCGGTCAAGAGCGAGGAGCTGTATTTCGTCGCCGACGGCACCGGTGGGCACGCCTTTGCCCGCTCGCTCGACGAGCATAACGCCAATGTGGCCAAGTGGCGCAAGATCGAGAAAGCTGGGAAGTGACGGATTCCCTATCTTACCCCTCCAACGCCTTCAGCTTGGCGGCGGTCACCAGGGTGATGCCCTTTTCAGTGCGGTGGAAGCGTGAGGCGTCCAGGGCGGGGTCTTCGCCCACCACCAGACCGGGCGGCACGACGCAGCCTTGATCGACGATGCATTTCCGGAGGCGGGCGTGGCGGCCGATATCGACGCCCGGCAGGATGACTGAATCCTCGACCACGCAATAGCTGTTGACCCGCACATTGGAGAACAGCATGGCGCGGCGCACCGTGGCGCCCGAGATGATGCAGCCGCCGGCGACCAGGGAGTCCACCGCCATGCCGCGCCGATGATCGGAGTCGAACACGAATTTGGCTGGCGGCGACTGGGCCTGGTCGGTCCAGATCGGCCAGTTTTCGTCATAGACGTTGAGGGCCGGAGTCACGGTGGTAAGGTCGATATTGGCTTCCCAATAGGCGTCGATGGTGCCGACATCGCGCCAATAGTGCTCCCGTGCGCCTTCGTGCATGACGCAGGAGTGTTGGAAGTGGTGGGCGACGACCTTGTGGGTCTTGACCAGGGCGGGGATCAGGTCCTTGCCGAAATCGTGCTCGGAACCGGGGGCGATGGCGTCCTTGGCCAGGATGTCGAACAGCAGTTGGGCATTGAAGATGTAGATGCCCATGCTGGCCAGGGCCAGATCAGGCCGGCCGGGCATGTGCTGCGGGTTGGCGGGTTTTTCGTCGAAGCGGACGATACGGTCGTCGTCGTCCACCGCCATGACGCCAAAGCCCCTGGCGATTTCCAGCGGTACCTCGATGCAGGCGACCGAGACGTCGGCGTGGCTGGCGAGGTGCTGGGCCAGCATCTTGCCGTAATTCATTTTGTAGACATGGTCGCCGGCCAGGACCAGGACGTGTTCGGGCTTGTGGGCGCGAAAGATATCCAGGTTCTGGTACACCGCGTCGGCGGTCCCCTTGTACCAGTTCTCTCCGACGGTGCGCTGCTGCGCCGGCAGCAGTTCGATGAACTCGTTGAACTCGCCGCGCAGGAAGCCCCAGCCGCGCTGGATGTGTTGCAGTAGCGAATGGGCCTTGTACTGGGTCAGCACTCCGATGCGGCGGATGCCGGAGTTGATGCAGTTGGACAAGGTGAAGTCGATGATCCGGAATTTGCCGGCGAATGGAATGGCGGGCTTGGCATGCCAGTCGGTGAGGTCCATCAGGCGCGAACCGCGCCCACCCGCCAGGACCAGGGCCAATGTGCGGCGGAGCCGCTCGGTCACCTCAAGGTCGATGCCACTGGTCCTGTTCATCGGATCGAACATCGATCACCTCTTGGTCGGCGTTGCTTTCTCTACTTTAGAATAAGGCTGCCATAAACTAGGCCATGGCACAACCGCCGCTGGGGCTCACCTCGTCATGCGGGGGGAAAGGAATGAGGTCATCCGATCACTCGACCCGCCGCCGAATCCGCGTTAGGGTGAAAGCGGGAGACGTTCAATCATCCGAGATGGGGTCCATGATGCGCGTGCTGTTCGCTTCGTCCGAGGTGTTCCCGCTGATCAAGACCGGTGGTCTTGCGGATGTGGCCGGCGCATTGCCGGCGGCGCTGGCCGAGGCCGGTATTGATGTCCGGGTGCTGCTGCCCGGCTATCCCGAGGCCATGCAAGCCGCCGGGGCCAAGCGGGAGGTCGGCTCGCTGGGCGACCCGCTGGCGATCGGGGTCGATGCCCGGATCGTGTCGGGCAAGCTGCCGGGGTCGGGTGTGCCGGTGTGGCTGCTGGATTGCCCCGCGCTGTTCGACCGGGCCGGCGGCCCCTACCAGGACGCCAAGGGGCGGGACTGGCCGGACAACGCCTTGCGCTTTGGCCTGCTGTCCTGGGCGGCGGCGACGCTGTGCACCGATGGCAGCCCCGCCAAGTGGCGTCCCCAAATTCTGCACTGCAACGACTGGCAGACCGGCCTTGCCCCGGCCTATCTCCACGCCTGGGAGGTGTTGAGCCGCCCAGGCACGGTGTTCACCATCCACAATATCGCCTATCAAGGCCAGTTCCCGCCCGAGACGGTGGCGCGGCTGGGCTTGCCGCCCGAGATGTACGCCATGGACGGGCTGGAGTATTACGATAGCCTGTCTTTCCTGAAGGGCGGGTTGTTCTACAGTGACCGCCTGACCACCGTCAGCCCCCGCTACGCCAAGGAAATCCAGACCCCGGCCTTTGGCTGCGGGATCGAGGGGCTGTTGGCGCAACGGTCGGCCGATCTGGTGGGGATCCTCAACGGTGCCGATTACGGGGTATGGAATCCGACCTCGGACCCCCATCTGGCCCATCCCTACAAGCCGGGCGACGCGGCCGGCAAGGCGCGCAACAAGGTGGCGGTTCAGGCCGAACTGGGGCTTGCCCCGTCCGCCGATGCGCCGTTGCTGGTGATCGTCAGCCGCCTCAATGACCATAAGGGCATGGATCTGGTGTTGTCGGCGTTGCCCACCATCCTCCGTCTGGGGGCGCAGGTGGCGGTGGTCGGGGCCGGCGATTCAAGTCTGGAGGACGGCTTTCGCGCCGTCGCCGCCACCCATCCCACCCAGGTGGCGGTTCGGATCGGTTATTCCGAACAGTTGGCCCATCAGTTGATGGCGGCGGGCGACATGCTGCTGATGCCGTCGCGATTCGAGCCCTGCGGCCTGACTCAGTTTTACGCCTTGCGCTATGGCACGGTGCCCATCGCCCACGCCACCGGTGGTCTGGCCGATACCCTGGTCGATACCGGCTATGACACCTTGATGACGGGGACCGCCAACGGTTTCGTGTTCGAGCATTGCAATGCCGGTGCGTTTCAGTGGGCGGTCGAGCGGGCGGTGGCGCTGTTCGCCAAGAAGGATCAGTGGCGCAAGATCGTGACGTCTTGCATCGGGCAGGACTTCGGCTGGAGCCGCTCGGCGGCCCGCTATATCGATCTGTACAAGTCGCTGGTCGCCAACGGCAAGGGACGTGGCAAGGAATGACGTCCTCTTTTGCCCTGGTCGCCGATATCGGCGGCACCCATGCCCGTTACGCCCTGGTGGAGGGGGGAGACGTCCTGCACCCCACCGTGTTGCGCTGTGCCGATTACGAGGGGCCGGCGGCGGCGGCCAAGGCCTTCATCAGGGCCAATTGTCCGGATCGCAAGCCCGATCGCGGAGCCTTCGCGGTGGCTTCGGCCATTATCGGCGACTGGGTCGAGCTGACCAACTCGCCCTGGCGGTTTTCCATCGAAGCCACCCGGCAATCCCTGGGGCTGGACCGGCTGGAAGTGGTCAACGACTTCACCGCCGTGGCCCTGTCGGCGCGGCAGCTGACGCCCGAGCATCTGGTGGCCATCGGCGGCGGTGTGGCCCAGCCCGATCGCCCCATCGCGGTGCTGGGGCCGGGGACCGGCCTTGGCGTCTCGGCCCTGGTGCCGGGCGCGAAGGGCGGGTGGAGCGCCCTGGCGACCGAAGGCGGTCACGTCACCATGGCGGCCGCCACCGACCGGGAGGCCGAGATTATCGGCTGGTTGCGGCGGCGCTTCGATCATGTCTCGGCCGAGCGGGTGCTGTCGGGCCAGGGGCTGGTCAACCTCTATCAGGCGCTGTCGGCGCTGTCGAACCGTCAGGCGGTGTTCAGCACCCCCGACGTCATCACCCAGCGCGGCCTTGACGGCTCGTGCGCGGTCAGCCGCGAGGCGGTGGAGGCCTTCTTCACCATGATGGGCACGGTGGCCGGCAATCTGGCGCTGAGCGTCGGGGCGCGGGGCGGCGTCTTCATCGCCGGCGGCATCCTGCCCCGTATGACCGAGGCCTTCCGTCTGTCGGGCTTTCGGAACCGTTTCGAGGCGCATGGCCGTTTTCAGCCTTATCTGGCGGCGATTCCCACCTGGCTGATCACCCATCCCCTGCCGGCCTTCATCGGGCTGGCGGCGCTGGTGGCGGAGACGCCTCCGTCCTGAGGCGATCGCTGATTTTTGATCCAAGCGGGAAAATCCTGGCTTTTAGTGGGCGGCTTGGGTCAAAACGGAACAAACTGGAAGAGGGGCCAAGGCATGGCGCGTAAACCGAATTATAATTTCGAGCGTATGGAACGGGACCGGGCCAAGGCGGCGAAGCTTGCCGCGAAAGCCAAGGCCAAGAACGACGAAAAGGCCCTCGGTTCCGAGTCCGCCGACGGCGCCGACGACGAAGCCCAACCCGAAGCCGACCCGGCCGCCTGATTCATGCGTCACGCGGGACGGGATGCCACGGGCGCAGACCCTCATTGCGGCCTCTTCCTTGATTTCGTCGGTGGCGCCCTGGGGCATCGGGTGCGGTCCGGCGGCGGCGCACAGGCTTTGCGCCGGGCGGTCGGCTTCACCAACGGAAATACGCCAAGCATCGTCGATGCGACCGCCGGTCTGGGCCGCGATGCCTTTCTGCTGGCGGCCATGGGCGCACGGGTCACGCTGGTGGAGCGGTCGCCCGAGGTTCACGCCCTGCTGCAAGACGCCCAGCACAGGGCCTGCGCCGCGGGAGAGAAATACGCAGGGATCGTCGGCCGGATGACCCTGCTGCTCGGTGACGCCAAGGATATTCTTCCCGGATTGGAGGCCGAGGTGGTGCTGGTCGATCCCATGCACCCCCCCCGCAAAGGCGCCGCCCTGGTCAAGAACGAGATGCGTCTGTTGCGGGGTCTGGTCGGCCCCGACTCCGATGCGCTGGAGCTGATGCAGGTCGCCCTGGCCTGTGCGACGCGGCGGGTGGTCCTGAAATGGCCGTTGCGCGCCGATCCGATTTCGGGGTTGCGCAAGGCATCCCACCAGATCCTCGGCAAGACGACCCGCTACGACGTCTTCATGACCGGCTAACCGGCCTCGCCCAGTGAAAACGCATGGGGCCATGTCGTTCACGCGCTTGTGCCGCGCTGCGAAACAATCGATACATTAGACCTTGTTCAGGTATTGGAGGTGCGGGGCATGATCGTTTCGGCGATCAAGACAGGCGAGTTCGGCGGGCTGGTGCCCCAGGCCAACGCGGCTGTGCTGCGCATCTGGGATCCCATCGACGAGCGCGAGCCCCTCGGCAGCCTGGGCTGGGGCGACAGCCTCGGCTTGGCGTTCTGGGACATGGACGCCTCGGCCCTCGGAGTGCGCGGCCGGCTGGTCGCCCGGCTGTGGGGGCGTAACCGCGCCCTGTTCGAGTCCCTGGCCGGACGCCTGTTCGGCAACGATATTCCCTGGCGGCCTTTCATCGCCGCCGATGCCGCCGATATCGCAGCCTTCGCCGACGGCTTGGCGGCCAAGGGCGTCACCGAGCTGCTGGTGGTCTGCCGCAACGGCCGGGGCCGCTCCGGCACTGTCGGCCGCTGGATCGCCCGGCGTCTGGGCACCCGCTTTCAGACCACCGGCGACGACCGTGACTCCGGCTATATCCGCGAGACCCTCGACCGGGTCGGCGGGTTGGCGCAGACCGCCGTTTCCGCCGCCGCGTAATCGGCTGGAAACCGGATCGCATCCGGGGTACACAGAAAGCCTGATCTCACCTGCGCGAAGGCATTGCCGTGAAAGCTGCCGTCATCGTTTTCCCCGGCTCCAACTGCGACCGTGACGTCGCCGTGGCGTTGGAAGCCAGCATGGGCGCCAAGCCCCTCATGGTCTGGCACCGTGACACCGAACTGCCCGACCTCGACCTGATCGTGGTTCCCGGCGGGTTTTCCTATGGCGACTATCTGCGCTGCGGCGCCATGGCGGCCCATTCGCCGATCATGCGCGAGGTGAAGCGTCAGGCCGACAAGGGTACCCGCGTGCTGGGCATCTGCAACGGCTTTCAGATCCTGACCGAGACGGGGTTGCTGCCGGGCGTGCTGATGCGCAACAAGAACCTGAAGTTCATCTGCAAGGATGTGCATCTGCGGGTGGAAAGCAACACCACCGACTTTTGTCGCGGCTATGCCGCCGGCGGTCTGGTGCGCTTCCCCATCGCCCATGCCGAGGGCAATTATTTCGCCGATCCCGAGACCTTCAAGGCCATGGAGGCCCAGGGTCAGATCGCCTTTCGTTACTGCAACCATCGGGGCGAAGTGACCGAGGCGGCCAATCCCAACGGTTCGCTGGCCAATGTGGCCGGAATCTACAACGCCAAGCACAACGTGCTGGGCCTGATGCCGCACCCCGAGCGCCTCGCCGAGGCCCTGCTGGGCGGTTCCGACGGCAAGATGATGTTCGATTCCCTGGTGGAGGCGCTGCGTTGACCCAAATCACCCCGGAACTCCTGGCGTCCCACGGCATCAAGGCCGACGAGTACAAAAAGATCCTCGAAATCCTCGGCCGCGAGCCCAATCACACCGAGTTGGGCATCTTCTCGGTGATGTGGTCCGAGCATTGCTCGTACAAGTCGTCGAAGAAGTGGCTGAAGACCCTGCCGACCAAGGCACCCTGGGTCATCTGCGGCCCCGGCGAGAATGCCGGCGTCATCGATATCGGCGACGGTCAGGCCATCATCTTCAAGATGGAGAGCCACAACCACCCCAGCTTCATCGAGCCCTACCAGGGCGCGGCGACCGGGGTCGGCGGCATCCTGCGCGACGTCTTCACCATGGGCGCGCGCCCCATCGCCAACCTGAACGCCTTGCGCTTTGGCGATCCCTCGCACCCCAAGACCCGCCATCTGGTGGCGGGTGTGGTGGCCGGCATCGGCGGCTATGGCAACTGCGTCGGCGTGCCCACCGTAGGGGGCGAGACCAATTTCCACGCCAGCTATAACGGCAACATCCTGGTCAATGCCATGACCGTGGGTCTGGCCGACAAGGACAAGATCTTCTACTCCGCCGCCGCCGGCATCGGCAATCCGGTGGTCTATTTCGGCTCGAAGACCGGCCGCGACGGCATCCACGGCGCCACCATGGCCTCGGCCGAGTTCGACGAGAAGTCGGACGAGAAGCGTCCCACCGTTCAGGTCGGCGATCCCTTCACCGAAAAGCTGCTGATCGAAGCCTGCCTGGAACTGATGGCTACCGACGCCATCGTCGCCATCCAGGACATGGGCGCCGCCGGCCTGACCTCGTCGTCGTTCGAGATGGCGTCCAAGGGCGGCCTCGGCATCGAGATGGACCTGGACTTGGTCCCCATGCGCGAAGACGGCATGACGCCTTACGAGATCATGCTGTCGGAAAGCCAGGAACGGATGTTGATGGTCTTGAAGCCCGGCCGCGAAGCCCAGGCCAAGGCCATCATGGACAAGTGGGAACTGGACTTCGCCGTGGTGGGCGTGCTGACCGATACCGGCCGCATGGTGCTGAAGCGTCATGGCGCGGTGGTGGCCGACCTGCCCATCGATCCGCTGGCGTTGGCCTCGCCCGAATACGATCGCCCCTGGACCGCGCCGGTCAAGCAGCCGGTGATCGCGGTCGAGGATGTCAAGGCGGTTTGCCCGGCCGAGGCGCTGAAGACCCTGCTGTCCTGTCCCGATCTGGCTTCCAAGCGCTGGATTTACGAACAGTACGATCACATGGTGATGGGCGACACCGTCCAGCGTCCCGGCGGCGACGCCGCCGTGGTCCGCATCCACGGCACCAACAAGGCGGTGGCCATCACCACCGATGTGACGCCGCGCTATGTCCTGGCCGATCCCTACGAGGGCGGCCGTCAAGCGGTGGCCGAGGCCTATCGCAACCTGTCGGCGGTGGGCGCGTTGCCCATGGCCGTCACCGACAACCTCAATTTTGGTAACCCGGAAAAGCCCGAGATCATGGGCCAGATCGTCGAGTCCATCCGTGGCATGGGACAGGCCTGCCGCGAGTTGGACTTCCCGGTCGTGTCGGGCAATGTCTCGCTCTACAACGAGACTCAGGGCGCCGCCATCCTGCCGACCCCGGCGATCGGCGGCGTCGGCCTGCTGGAAGACGTCGCCAAGTCGGCCAGCCTGTCGTTCAAGGAAAGCGGCTCGTCCATCGTTTTGATCGGCGAGACCAAGGGCTGGTTGGGCGCATCGCTCTATCTGCGTGAGATTTGCGGCCGTGAGGAAGGCGCCCCGCCGCCGGTGGCGCTGCACCGCGAGCGTCGGGCCGGCGAACTGGTGCGCCAGTTGATCAGCGACGGTCAGGTGCAGGCCTGTCACGACGTGTCCGATGGCGGATTGCTGGTGGCGGTGGCCGAAATGGCCATGGCTTCGGACGGCCATATCGGCGCGTCGCTGGATGCGCCGTCAACCCTGCCGCTGCACGCCTGGTGCTTTGGCGAGGACCAGGGCCGCTACGTGCTGGAAGTGCGCGACGACGACCTTGCCGCCGTGTTGGAAGAAGCGTTGGGTCATGACGCCGCCGTGCGCGTCATCGGCAAGACCGGCGGCCATGTCATCAGCGTCGGCGGCCGCGCTGTCCGCGTCGATGAACTGGTCGAGGTCAATGAAGCCTGGTTGCCCGGCTTCATGGGGGCCGAGCTGTCGGGACACTGATGCATATATGCAAGGGGAAGGGGACGAGGGCCGTGAGGCCCTCGCCCCCGGTCCTGCCGTGATCGCTTTCCAGCGGTCCAGGGAGAGTGGCTGCGGGGCGGAAACCCTTGCCGTACTGGGGTTATAGGGCGCTTGCCGGGGCGGTTACGGCCCCTTATGCTGCCGGGGTCTACTTTGGAAGGAATCCAGACCATGGCCATGGAAGCCACCGATATTGAAGCCCTGATCCGTGAAGGCATTCCCGACGCCAAGGTGATCATCGAGGACCTGCGCGGCGACGGTGATCATTATTCCGCCCTGGTGGTCTCGGAATCGTTTCGCGGCAAAAGCCGGGTGCAGCAGCATCAGATGGTTTTCGCCGCCATGAAGGGCAAGATGGGCGGCGACCTGCACGCCCTGGCGCTCCAGACCGCCACCCCCGATACCGCGCCCGATTTCGCCAAGGATTGACGGCCGGCCACCGCCCGAGGCTTGACCGGGCTCAATGAGATGCCGTTCATCTCGGGCGAGTGTGTTGCGCAAGAGGGTGACCGCCACTACATCTATGCCATTCCAGTTTGTCCCCCGTTTTCGCCGAGGAACTTCTTCCCATGACCAATCCCGTTTTCGACCGCATTCGCCAGGACATCACCGAGAACGACGTGGTGCTCTACATGAAGGGCACCCCGATGTTTCCGCAGTGCGGGTTCTCCGCCGCCGTGGTTCAGGTGTTGACCGAGCTGGGTGTCAAGTTCAAGGGCATCGACATCCTGGTCGATCCGTCCCTGCGTGAAGGCGTCAAGCAGTTCACCAACTGGCCGACCATTCCGCAGCTCTACGTCAAGGGCGAGTTTGTCGGCGGCTGCGACATCGTGCGCGAGATGGCCGCCAGCGGCGAATTGAAGCAGATGATGGCCGACAAGGGCGTCGCCGCCGCCTGATCGGGTGGCCTCGGTAGGGTGGGCTCCGTCCCCACCCTCCGAGTGTTCCGTCGCGCCTTTGATGCGCCTACCATGCTCTCGGGATGAACAGATCCATGGGAGTGGTGGTCATGTCTCTATGCAATGATTGCGGGGACTACGTTCCCGTTCATGTCGCGGTCCGGACCGGTCTGTGTAGCCCGAGCGAAGCCGGCAGCGCCCGCAACGACATCCATGGCTTTAACGCTTTTTGCAAATGCGAGGGGTTCGTCAATACCTCAAGCAAGGAAGATCGCGGCTGTCTGGCCTTCCAGTGCAAGGCAAGGCACTGAGAATTGGCAAGCGACCCTCCTCAAACGAAACGGCCCGGTGTTTCCACCGGGCCGTTTTTTTGTCTGAACCGGAGACCGATTAGCGCGAATAGAATTCGACGACCAGGTTCGGTTCCATCTGGACCGCATAGGGCACATCGGCCAGCTTGGGGATGCGGATGAACTTGCCCTTCATTTCCTTGTGATCGACTTCGAGATAGTCGGGCACGTCGCGCTCACCCGACTGGGAGGCTTCGAGGATCAGGGCGAGGTCCTTGGACTTCGGCTTCACGGAAATCTCGTCGCCTTCCTTGCACTGGTAGGAGGCGATGTTGACGCGTTTGCCGTTGACCCGGATATGGCAGTGGTTGACCAACTGGCGCGAGGCAAACGGGGTCGGGGCGAATTTGAGGCGATAGACGATGGCGTCCAGGCGGCATTCGAGCAGGCCGATCAGGTTCTCCGAGGTGTCGCCACGACGGCGCACGGCCTCGTCATACAGCCGGCGGAACTGCTTCTCGCCGATATTGCCGTAGTAACCCTTCAGCTTCTGCTTGGCCATCAGCTGGGTGCCGAAATCGGACGGCTTCTTGCGGCGCTGGCCGTGCTGGCCGGGGGGGTTCTCCTTGCCGCGGTTCAGCGGGCTTTTGGCGCGGCCCCACAGATTGGCGCCCAAGCGGCGGTTGATCTTGTACTTTGATTCAATGCGCTTCGTCATGGTCTTCCTTTGCCCGATTTGATCGGTTGGTCAGTTTGTCCCGATAGTCCGTTATCCGCCTCGCGACGGGGAGGGGGAGGCGCACCAAACGGCCGCCTTCCCACGTTCTCGGGAGAGAGGGCGGAACTATACGGATCGGCCGAGTATTGTCAAATGATTCGATTGATTTTCGCCCTCGAACGCCGGGCGGGCGCGTCCGCTAAACCTTGCCCTCGCCCTTCTTGTGGCGATAGGTCACCAGTTCGTGCACCACGCCGTGCAGGGTCTGGATTTCCTGGCCGGTCAGGTTGGCGCGCTGGAACAGGTTACGGATGTTGCGGACCATGGTCGGGCGCTTGTCGGGCAGGCGAAGGAAGCCGCAATCGTCCAACTCCTTCTCCAGATGACCGAAAAAGCCCAGCAGCTTTTCCTTGGTGGCCGGTCCTTCGTCGCCCTTGGTCATGGCCGGAAGCTCGGCGGCGGCGTCGCACTGGAACCACTCATACGACACCAGCAGCACCGCCTGGGCCAGATTGAGCGAGCAGTAGTCCGGATTGAGCGGCACGGTCAGCACCGTGTCGGCGAGGACGACGTCGTCGTTCTCCAGGCCGGTGCGCTCCGGCCCGAACAGCACGCCGCAACGGTTGCCTTCGGCGATGACGGCGCGCATGGCGCTGGCCGCCTGGCGGGGGGTGTCCACGGGCTTGACCATATAGCGGTCGCGTCCGGTGGTGCACCAGACCCGGTGGAGGTCGGTGACGGCCTCGGCGGTGGTGTCGACCACCTTGGCCCCCAGCAGCAGCCGGTCGGCCCCCGAGGCGGCGGCAAAGGCGCGCTCGTCCAGCGGATTGGCGCGCGGCGCCACGATGCGCAGATCGGTCAGGCCGCAGTTCAGCATGGCCCGCGCGGCGGTGCCCATGTTCTCGGCCAGTTGCGGCCGCACCAAGATGATGGCGGGGCCGGGGGGGTGATCGCTCATCACGCGGTGGCGCCGTCGTCCCGGTAGCGGAACAGCATGAAGGTGATGCTGTCCTGCAACGCCTCCAGCGACGCTTCCAGCACGTTGGTATGAACGCCGATGGTGGTCCAGCGGTGACCCTTGCCGTCCTCGCTTTCGATGGTGACGCGGGTCTTGGCGGCGGTTCCGACGGTGGACTCGGTGATGCGGACCCGGTAGTCCTTCAACTCCAGCGCCGCCAGTTCGGGGTGAACGGTGGTCAGCACCTTGCGCAACGCCACGTCGAAGGCGTGAACCGGGCCGGTGCCTTCGCCGACTTCCATGTATTCCTTGCCATCGACCTCGACCTTGACGGTGGCCTCGGACAGGGTGATCCATTCGCCGACGGCGCTGCGGCGACGCTCGTCGATGACGCGGTAGCGTTCCAGGCGGAAATACTCCGGCACCTCGCCCAGGGCGCGGCGGACCAGCAGCTCGAAGCTGGCGGCGGCCTGGTCGTAGGCATAGCCCTCGTGTTCCAGCCGCTTGACCAGATCGACCAGATCCTTGACCTCGCGCGGGTCGAAGGTGACCTGCATCTGCTCGACCACCGCCACCAGCGCGTCGCGCCGGACCGAGTCGAGGTCGACGCCGATTTCGGCCATGCGCGCCACCAGATTGGAGCGGCCGGCCTGATCCGACATCACGATATGGCGCACATTGCCCACGGCGGTCGGGTCGATATGCTCGTAGCACTTGGGGTCCTTGGCCACCGCCGAGACGTGCAGCCCCCCCTTATGGGCGAAGGCCGAGCCGCCCACATAGGGCTGGCCGCGATTGGGAGTGCGGTCCAGCACTTCGTCCAAGGCGCGCGATGCGGCGACCAGCGTCTTGAGGTCCTCGGGACTGACGCCGGTCTCGAAGCCCATCTTCAGCATCAGCGCCGGGATGATGGAGACCAGATTGGCGTTGCCGCAACGCTCGCCCAGGCCGTTCAGGGTGCCCTGGACCTGACGCACGCCGGCCTTGACGGCGGCCAGCGAGTTGGCCACCGCCGTATCGGAATCGTTGTGGCAATGGACGCCCAGATGGCTGCCGGGGATGCCGCCGGCGATGACTTCGCCGACGATGCGTTCCATCTCGTGCGGCAGGGTGCCGCCATTGGTGTCGCACAGCACCACCCAGCGGGCGCCGGAATCATAGGCGGCCCTGGCGGCGGCCAGGGCATAGGCGGGATTGGCCTTGTAGCCGTCGAAGAAATGCTCGGCGTCGAACATCACCTCTTCCATGCGGGTCCGGGCATGGGCGACGGAGTCCGAGACCATGCGCAGATTTTCGTCCAGCTCGATCCCCAGCGCGACGGTGACCTGGAAGTCCCAGCTTTTGCCCACCATGGTGACGATGCGGGCCGGTGTGGTCAGCAGGGCGTTGAAGCCGGGGTCGTTGTCCGCCGACCGGCCAGATCGCCGGGTCATGCCGAACGTCGTCAGGCGCGAGCGTTTGAAAGCAGGCGGCGCCGCGAAAAAGGCGTCGTCGGTGGGATTGGCGCCGGGCCAGCCGCCTTCGACATAATCGATTCCGATCCGGTCGAGTTCATGCGCGATTCGCACCTTGTCGGCGGTGGAAAAGTCCACGCCCTGGGTTTGCGCGCCATCGCGCAAGGTGGTGTCGTAGATATAAACTCTGGAGCTGTTTTCCATTGTTTTTCAACTCGTTGGGCGCTGCGAATCGGGCCTAGTCCATGGGGTGTGGTTCCGGCGCGGAACAGTAACATATAGATCGCCGTCCGCCGCGCCAACAGAAACGCTTCTGCCGCTGATCGAAGTCCGGTCTCCACGTCGTTTCGGAGGGCGCCATTCGGCTCGGCGGCTTCAGTTGTGATGCGTGTTTACAATTTGTTGACGTATGTGGCGTATTTCACGGTGTAGTGTGGATTGCTCCGGCAAGGTTGAGCCTTGTCCGATCCAGTAAGTGGGGAAGTCATGGTAGTGTCCTTCAAGACCAGTCTGGGAACCCTGGCGATTGCCGGTGGTCTCGTGGTGGCGAATCCGGGCATCGTCCGGGCCGATCTGCCACGTCAGGGGCAGGAGTATTTCGGAGTCGCCTCGTGGTACGGTCCCGGCTTCAAGGGGCAGCGCACCGCCAATGGCGAGACGTTCAATCCCAAGGCCCTGACGGCGGCGCACCCGACCCTGCCCTTCGGTACATTGGTGGAGGTCTCGCGCCCTGGCCGCAAGAAGTCGGTGGTGGTGTGCATCACCGATCGCGGTCCATTCACCGGCCGCGCCATCGACCTGTCGCGGGCGGCGGCCGCGCGACTGCATATGAGTTATCTCGGAACCGCTCCGGTCAAGATCCAGGTCATCGGCATGGTGGAATAGGGAGGTTCACACCACTCCCTTGGCCCTCAGTTCCGCCCGTTCCTCGGGGCTCAGGCCCAGCAGGTCGCCATAGATGCGGTCATTGGCTTCGCCCAGCCGTGGCCCCAGACGCCCGACCCGACCGGGGCTGGCCGAGAGCTTTGGCACCACGCCCGGCACCACCACCTCGCCCAGGGTCTCGTCCATCACCGTCAGCAGATTGCCGCGCGCCTTGAAATGCGGGTCGGCGAAGATATCGGCGATGCCGTTGAGCGGCGCGGCGGGAACCTCGAACTCCAGGCAGAGCCGCATGACCTCGTCACGGCTGCGGGCTCCGGTCCAGGTGGTGACCAGGGCGTCGACCCCGGTCCGTTCGGCCAGCCGGCGGCGCAAGCGACCCCAGGTCTCGTCAGCGGCCAGTTCCGGCCGTCCCATGGCCTCGCATAACCGGGTGAACATGCGGTCGGTGGTGCAGGCAATGGCGATCCAACCATCATCGGCGCAACGGAAATGGCCGTGGGGACAGGCGTTGACGGTGCCGGCACCTTCGCGCTCGCGCTGCTTGCCGAACATGGCGAAGGCCGGAGCGATTTCGTCCAGGGCGCGGAATACCGATTCATAAAGGGCAAGGTCGATGATCTGGCCCTGCCCGGTGGCGTCGCGATGACGCAGCGCCACCAGCAGGCCGATGGCGCCGTAAAGGCCGCTCATATAGTCGGCCAGCGAGGTCGAACCCGGCGTCACCGGAATACCGCCCGGCAGGCCGGCGAGATGGGACAGGCCGCCGAAGGCATGGGCGATGCGGGCAAAGCCGGGGCGATCCCGGTACGGCCCGGTCTGGCCATAGCCCGAGATCCGCAGCAAGATCAGGCCGGGATTGACCTTGGACAGTTCTTCCCAGCCCAGGCCCCATTTCTCCAGCGTGCCGGGGCGGAAGTTCTCCGCCACCACGTCGGAGGCGGCCACCAGTCTCAGGAACAGGGCCTTGCCCTCGGGCTTGCGCAGGTCGAGGGTGATGGAGGCCTTGTTGCGGGCCTCCGACAGCCACATCAGCGAATCGCCGTCGCGGTCGGTGATGCTGCCGAAGTGGCGGAAGGTGTCGCCGCCGCCCGGCTGTTCGATCTTGATCACTTCGGCCCCGAATTCCCCCAGGATGGCGGCGGCGTAGGGGGCGGCGATGAAGGTGGCGATGTCGAGGACACGGATGCCCTTCAGCGGAAGCGGGGTCTCGGTCATCTGGCAATCCTGGGCGTGGTCGCGGGCCGCATTGTAGCGCGAGTCCGCGGCCGCTGATGCAGGCATTATTCCGACCATTTCGCCCGTTCCAGCCGAAGCACCGTCCAGGGGAAGGCGGCGGTCTCGCGCAGCCATGCCGCCCACCATTCCCGGTGGGGCCAGCCCTGGGGCATGGCGGCGGCCGGGCTGACCCGTAGACCCAGGCGATAAAAGACGTAGAGCGAGCGGGGAAGGTGACAGGCGTCGGTCACCAGCAGCAGCCGCTTCCAGGCCCGGCCTTCGATGATCGGTCGGCACAGTCGGGCGTTGCCGATGGTGTTGACCGAGGCGCTCTCCACCATGATCCGCTCGGCCGCGACGCCGGCCGCCAGCGCCAGATTCCGCATGACATGGGCTTCGGGGGTGGGGTGGCGGACCGCGCCGCCGGTCATCAGCAGATGCCCGACCACCCCCCCTTGCGCCAGCGCCACCGCATGCTCGACCCGCCGGAGCATGGCCGGGCTGGGGCCGCCATCGGGTCGGACCATGGCGCCGAGAACGATGGCCGCATCGAAGCTATCGACAGGAGAGGGGCTCATCACTTAAGCATGATGTGGGAGAACCAAGGGAGAGTGTCATGGATAAACGCCGCAATACCGATGTCATCGTGGAGACGTTGACCCTGCAAGGCAAGCGGGTCATCGATGTGGGGTGTGGCGATGGCGGTCTGGTGCGTCGTCTGGCCCGCCTTGGCGCTCATGTGCGGGGGGTCGAGTGCAGCCCCCGCCAACTGATCAAGGCCCGTGCCGCCGAGCGGGTGGGCGACGAGGAGATCATCGAAGGCGTCGGCCAGTCCCTGCCGGCCGATGACGAGGACGCGGATCTGGTGATTTTCTCCAACAGCCTGCATCACATTCCCATCGAGTATCAGGCCAAGGCCATGGCCGAGGCGGCGCGGGTGTTGAGGCCCGATGGCGAGGTCTATATTTCCGAGCCGCTGCCTTATGGCCCCTTTTTCGAGGCGGTGCGGCCGGTCGATGACGAGACCTGGGTCCGCGGCGCCGCCCTGGCGGCGGTCAAGGGCGCCTGGGTCCACGGTCTGGAGGAGGTGACCGAGTTCACCTATCTCCACCCCATGATTCTGGCCGGTTATGACGAATTCCGCGACCGGATCATTTCCGCCAACGCCGAGCGCGAAGTCAAATTCGCTGCTCAGGACGCCGAGATGCGCGAGCGCTTCGCCCGGCTGGCCCAACCGGCGCCCGAGGGCGGCTTTTTGTTCGAGCAGCCCATGCGGGTGAACCTGTTGCGCAAAGTATAGGGCCAGCCCCTCGCCCGTAAAGCAGGCGCCGGGCGGCCACGGCAAACGAAAACCCCCGCCGGATTGCTCCGGCGGGGGTTTCCAACTCGGTCGGCTTCGGCGGATCAGCCGTGCAGCGAGTGATAGCGGGCCATCAGGACGTCCTTGCTCTCGACGTCGCCGACGACGATGCAGTCGGCCGGGCAGACCATCTGGCACTGCGGGCTGTCCTCGGCGCCGACGCACTCGGTGCAGGCGGCCGGGTTGATCAGGTAGATCACGTCGCCGGCGGAAATGGCGGTGTTCGGGCACACGGAGACGCAGGCGTCACAGCTCGTGCAATCGTCGGTAATCTTCAAAGACATGGTATTCCCTCTCCTCTCTTCGCTACCCCGCAGAAGTCGCCCCCGGCCCCCGCGTTATTGGCGGGTGACCGGGGGAAGCCCTCATACTACGCCGCTTGACCCAAGCGAGCGAGCTTTTCGTGGCGGAAGGCGCCCCACAAGGCGGCGCCGATAGCCCCGGCGTATATCGAGTCCGGGTGGCTCTTGGCAACCAGATTCACCTTCTCCTGCTCGGCCGCCTCATTGAGGGCGGCGACCAAGCCGGTGTCGAGGGCCAGACCACCGGTGACCTGGACGATGCCTTCGACGGCGCCGATGGACTTCAGCAGCTTGGCCAGACGCACCGCCATGGACACATGAATGCCCTTGAGGATGTTCGAGGCCGTGATGCCGCGCGACACCATGTTGATGACGTCGGTTTCCGCCAGCACGGCGCAGATCGACGAGACCTTTTCCGGATCGTCGGCCTTCATGGACAGGCTGCCGATTTCGTCCTGGGCGATACCCAGATAGCGGGCGATGTTTTCGAGAAACTGGCCCGAGCCCGAGGCGCACTGGCTGGTCATCTTGTAGGACAGCACCTTGCCCGAACCATCCATGCGGATGGCGCGGCCGTTCAGCGCGCCGATGTCGAGCACCGCCCGGGCTTCCGGGTTGAGGTAAAGGCCGCCACGGCCGTGGGTGGTCATGGAATAGAAGTGACCGGTGGCGAACTTCAGGTTTTCGGCGTCGCCGGTGGACGCCACATAGGCGACGTCCTTGGCATCGACGCCGGCGGTCTTCAGCATGTGGTCATAGGCTTCGGTGGTCAGCTGGAAGGGGTCGCGGTTACGGATACGCGCGGTTTCCTTGCCCAGCCATTCGACCTTGTCGCCGTTGACCTTGAACACGACGGTCTTGATGCAGCCAGAGCCGATATCGACGCCGGTGGTGATAAGTTCAGACATAAGTGTCTCCTCCCTTCCCGACTAGTTCACGACCGCGCGGACGGCGAAGGTAGCTCCGCCGAGCGCACCGGTGTAGATCGATTCCGGGTCGATGTTGATCTGGACGTCGCCATAGTTTTCCTTGATCAGCTTGCGCAGCTCGCGCACCGCCGCCTCGTTCTTGGCGACGCCACCGGTGAAGGTGAACTGATCCTTGACGCCGCCGGCGCGAGACAGGATCGACATGGCGCGCAGGATGATGGCGCGGTGCAGACCGGCCAGGATGTCTTCGCGCTTTTCGCCGAGCGCCAGACGGTCGCGCAGCTCGGCGCCCGCGAACACGGTGCAGGTCGAGTTGATGCGGACCGACTTGGTGGACTTCATGGCCAACGGGCCAAGCTCGTGCAGACCCATGTTCATTTCATCGGCGATGTAGCCCAGATAACGGCCGCAACCGGCGGCGCAACGATCGTTCATCTGGAAGTTCTCGACGATGCCGGCCGGATCGACCTGGATGCCCTTGGTGTCCTGGCCGCCGATGTCGAGCACCGTACGGGTTTCCGGGTACATCATGTGGGCGCCCAGACCGTGGCACAGGATCTCGGAGCGGATGTGCTCCTTGGGGAAGGGCAGACGGACGCGGCCATAGCCGGTGCCGACCACATAGGTCTCTTCCAGCGGAATGGCCAGGGCGGCCTGAACCGGCTTGGCGATCAGGCTGTTGTCCATGGAGCCCTTTTCGAGGGCGCGGATGAACTTGCCTTCCATATCGCCGCCCGGCGGACGGTTTTCGACTTCGATGATCGACTTGTCATAGACGTTGAGGATCAGGTCGAAGCCCAGACCGGCTTCCTTACACACGGCTTCGCCGTGGCTCATGAACTCGGAGCCGGCCAGATCGCGGAAGAAGTCCGACTTGCGCTTGACGCCCGGGGCGTACTGGGAGGCCGAGCTTTCGCGCAGACGCCCGAAGGTGCCTTCCAGGGCCTCGATCACCGCACGCTCGCGACCGGCGAAGCGCGGCCCCTTGATGTTGGTGACGCAGGTGCGCTCCAGATCGTCGAGCTGTTCGAGGAACTGGACGTGACGGAAGTTGCGTTCGAGATCGGACAGGATGTCGTCGACCTTGCCCGCCACTTCCGGCACGGCGGACAGGCCGCGGCGGAACAAGGTGAGGCGGGTGTCGATCAGCGCTTCCTGCTTGGAAACGGCGGCGGCGGTGTCGTAGTTGGAACGCGAATTGGTGATGCCGCGCCCCAGGATCTGCAGGTTCTCATCCATGACCACCGCTTTGGTGGTGGTGGAGCCCAGATCGATGCCAATGAAACAACGCATTGTTTTTCCCTCCCTTACGCCGCAACGGTGGTCTTGGAGCCGCCGGCACGACGCTTCTGCTCGATCATCTGGAAGTAGCTTTCCAGGCGGTTCTTGACGTTGGCCGCCGAGAAGTAGCGAGGATCGACCAGATCGGTTTCGATGAACGCGCCGGGCTTGCCGGTCCGCTTTTCGACTTCCTTCATGATCATCAGCTGACCGGCCGAGAAGCTGTTGCAGCTTTTGATCGAGTTGGTCAGCAGGCCGTCGGCCTTGTATTCCTCGACATACTTGGCCAGCAGATCCACGCGGGTCGGCAGGTTCAGGTTGGTGTAACAACCCAGGCAGTAGTCGGCCAAGCTCTCCAGCGGATTCTCCGGATCGTGGCGGAAGCCCTGGTCGTAGAGGCCACCCACCTTGGTGTAGGAGCTGGCGACGACGACCGCGCCTTCGTCATAGAACATCTTCCAGAATTCGCGGAAGTTGGTCCAGTTGGGCGGGCCTTCGACGACCAGGCGGTACTTCTGGTCGTTGAAGTGGGTGCCTTCGGGAGTGAGCGGACCCTGGTGGTTCTCGATGCGGCCCTGCACTTCCTGGCGCAGCATCTTGTAGTACTCGACCGCATCGTCGGTGCCGCGGAAGGCGGTGAAGATCGGACCGATGTAGTACACGCCGCCGAAATAGGCGTCGATCGGAGAGATCGGCTGCTTGCCCTGCTCCAGGCACCACACCAGATCGTCTTCGGCCTTGGCCGAGTTGCGCAGGTACTGGCGCAGACGATCGATGTCGAACTTGACGCCGGAGACCTTCTCCAGACCCGGAATAACCACTTCCTTCAGCTGCTTGACGATGTAGTCGCGCATGTTCTTGGTGGAGTGGCCGTCACCCTCGTAGGGGACGTGCAGCATCAGGGTCGGGCACTTGTACTCTTCACGCAGCAGCTCGAACCACTTCATGAAGGTGTAGCAGCCGGTGTAGCTGAGCATCAGCACGTCGGGGTTCGGATAGGGCTTGCCGTTGGGGGCAATATTGCCCTTGGACATCTGGCCGATATCGCACTTCACATAGGTGCAGACATCTTCGGAATGGCCGGACTTCTCGGCTTCCATGATGAAGCCGCCCGAAGCCTTGCGCATGCCGGCCTGAATGGCGTTGATCTCGGGCAGGTTGTTGACGATGTCGAAACACATCAACAGTTCGTTCAGATTGCCGGGAACGAAGGTGGAGGACACCTTGCGACCGGTTTCGTGCTTGGAGGTGATCGCTTCGTAGTTACGAGCGATCATCTTCTTCTGCATCTCCATCGATGCTTCTTTGACGGCTTCCTTGCTCATGATGTCAGCTCCACAGCTTGATGGAATCGGCGAAGGTGCCAGCCTGCTCGCGGATCGGCTGCATCTGGCCCGAGTTTTCGGCGTACTTGAAGGCGATGTAGGGGATGCCGGCCTTGGAGATGGCATCGCAAATCATCGGGCGGTCCAGCAGGGCGGGATCGCAGAAGCTGGGGGTCGCGTAGATTACGCCCTCGGCGCCGCAAGCCTTGACCGCGTCCACGTGGAACTTGCCCTTTTCCTTACCATCGGGCACGTACTTGCACGAGGTTTCGACCGAGTTCTCGATATAGGTCATGGCCAGGGCCTCCAACGGATCGCCGTCGGTGGGGACATCGACCATCAGGAAGCGGTTGTTCAGCGAGTAGTCGTCATCGACCACATAGCAACCGGCCATCTCGATCGACTTGATCAGGTTGAGCGGGGGCTGTTCGCAGAACGAACCGTAGATGGAGATACGAACGTTGTCGCGTTTCGGACGATCCTCAAGGGTGGCGGCGGCCATGTATTCCTTGAGCATCGCATTGTGCTCTTCCACGTCCATCATCAGGCCGGCCCGCATCAGCAGGTAGACTTCCGAGGCCGAGGCCTTCCAGGGCGCCTTGGCGCGGAAGGCGTAGACTTCACGGATCAGACGACGGTTCTCGTTGTAGAGCTTGGTCGAGCGACGGATATCGTCGTCGCTGATCTTGCGCCCGGTCATGTGCTCCAGACCCTCGCGCAGTTCCTTCAGCTCCTGGATGTAGTAGGTGCCGCCGATGGACTTGTCGTAGTTCTGGGGGGTGTCGAAGAACTTGGTCCACACGTTCGGGAACATGATCTTCCACATGCCCGACAGGTTGCGGATCACGTCGCAGACGAACGGGAAGATCATGCCGTCGACGAAGTCGAGACGGTTGGTGACGCCCAGCTCGATGGTCGACCGCGGAATGCGGCAGATATAGCTCTGATAGTAAGCGTCGCCGTGGATGACTTCCATCTGGTCGCCGCCGCCGAAGATCCCCAGCGGCAGGCAGCCGGCGGCATGGATCATTTCCAGCGGAGAGTAGACGGGAAGGAAGCCGACAACCTTGCGGCCATCCTTGGCGGCCTTCCACTTGCGGGCGTAATTAAAGCTCAGGTCTTCGTACATCTCTTGGCAAACGGCCACGATGTCGGCGACGGTCCTATTCTTTCCTGACATCCTATCGGTCCTCCCAAAGTGCCGCTCTCTTTTCGACGAAAGCGTTCAATCCCTCGACTGCGTCGTGGGTGGCCATTAGGCCGTTGAGGTAAAGGTCTTCGACGGCGGCGATCTTGGCCTTGACCCGCTCGTTCATGCCGAGACGGGCTGCCTTGACCGCGAAGCGCAGCGAAGACGCGGAGTGTTTGGCCGGTCCGGCGTCGAACCAGGCCAGGGCCGCCGCTTCCGGCTCGTCGGCCATCGCATTGGCCAGGCCAAGGCGGAAGGCTTCCTCACCGGTGATGCTGCGGCCGGAGTAGAGCAGGTCCTCGGCGGCGACCCGAGGCATCCGCTCGGGCAGCAGGCAGGACGCCGCCGGAGCGAACACGCCAAGGACGATCTCGGGCTGGCCGAGCTTGGCGTCGGGCGAGACGAACATCATGTGGCCGGCCAAGGCCACCTCCAGTCCGCCGCCCAGGCACTGGCCGCGCACCGATACCAGGATCGGAACCGGGTACTCGACCATGGTCAGCACCAGGGCGTGCAGGCTTTTCAGCATGCCGGCGCACTGGTCGGGCATGTGCTCGGGCACTGAGGCGCCAAAGCTGAAATGCGGCCCTTCGTGATCGATCAGCACCGCCTTGACGTGAGGATCGCTGCTGCCCTCGGCCAAGGCCTTGGTCAGCGCCGCGATCATCTCGGCATCGACGATATTGGCCTTGGGACGCGACAGCCGCAGCCGCAGCAGCATGCCGTCGCGATCCCGCCAGACCTTGAGTGCGGAGTCGGCCATATCAGCCGGCCTTCTTGGGGATCAGGGACTCGATCAGCTCGTCGGTCCACGGAGCACCCTTGGCCAGGGCCTGACGCAGGGCCACGAAGTCGATCTCGCGCTCGTCCTTCGGGCCTTCGTTGAAGGCGCGGAAGCCGGTGCGGGCCTCGGTCATCATGTTCAGGCCCAGCCAGTCGCGGCTGTTTTCCTTGTTGGCGTTCCAGGCGTTCAGCTTGGGCTTGCGCAGCTCCTGGATGGTCTTGGTGAAGCAATCCGGGAAGGTCATCAAGATCTTGGCGCAGATTTCCTCGACCTTGGCGTCGAGCAGCGACAGGTCGATTTCACCCTTCTTCAGCAGCTCCTTGCCGGCGGCCAGCTCGGCACCGGTTTTGGACTCGCCGTGGACGATGCGGCCGAACTCGTCGACATAACGGTCGGTGATCACCAGCGGGTTGGGAACGAACTTGCCGTCGACCTTCAGGGCCGGAACCACGTCCATGATGATGCCGGTGCGGTAGGCCTTGTGGGCCGACCAGGGCTCGCACAGGCTGCCGGAGACCATGGCCTGCTCACAGCCGATCATTACCGGCAGGAAGTCGGTGGCGCCGCCGATGGGGGCCGAGCCGTGCTTGGGGCCGGCCTGGCCGAACTTGGCCAGATCCTGCGAGACCGAGAAGTCGGCGGCCATGCCGATTTCCTGACCGCCGCCGATGCGCATGCCGTTGACGCGGCAGATCACCGGCTTGTCGCAGCCGAGGATGGCGGAAACCATGTCGTTGAACAGCCGCATGTACTGGCGGTATTCCTGCGGATTGCCGGCATAGTACTCGGCATATTCCTTGGTGTTGCCGCCGGTGCAGAACGCCTTGTCGCCAGCGCCGGTGAAGACCACGGCCGACACGTCGCGGGCGCAGGAGGCGTTGTTGAACGCCATGATCACGCCCTTCACCATGTCGGTGGTGTAGGAGTTGTACTGCTTCTGGTTGTCCAGCGTGATCCAGGCGTTGTACAGGCCTTCGGCGACGGTGCCATCGGGACGCTTGGCCGGGCGCTTCTCGTAGAGCACGCCCGGAACGACCTCGATCTGAACCAGATTATGGTCGTTGAGATGGGCGGGTGCCGTCCGGTCGACGATGGCGGCGGTTTCCTTTTTCATGACGTCGTTTCTCCCTCTCGCGTTTCGATTTTATTAGATAGTGGGGCGCAGCACGGCGCGGCGCGACAGCTTGTGGTCATGCACGGCGGCGAAGGTCTCGTTGATCGAGTCCAGCGGGCGGCATTCGACGAAGTTCTTGACGTTGACCTTGCCCGACAGCACCAGTTCGAGGGCGCCCGGATACAGGTCGGGCGGGCAGCCCCAGTTGCCAAGGGCGCGGGCGTGATAGGCCATCAGGTTCGACAGGCGGAATTCGGCCTTGTTCATGGTGTAGCCGACCACGCAGATGGTGCAGCCATGGACCATCAGGTCGAAGGCGGTCTGCTGGCCGGGGACGCTGCCCGAGCATTCCATGATGATCCACTCGGTGGAGCGCAGGCCCTGCGCCTTGGCGAAGGCGGCGATCTCTTTCTTGACCTCGCGGGTGCCGGGGAAATCCTTGGGGTTGAGGCCGAGCGAAGCGCCCGAGGCCTTGACCGCTTCCAGCTTGGCGGGATCGAGGTCCAGGGCCACCACGGTGGCGCCCAGCGCCGCCGCAACCTGAACCGAATAGCCGCCGACGCCGCCGCAGCCGATGACGATCACCAGGTCGCCCTTGCCGATGCCGGCCTGAACCGCCGCCTGATAGGGGGTGGTCAGCGCGTCGGCCACCACCGAGACTTCGGCCAGATCGAGGCCGGCGGCCTTCAGCCGAACCTCGTCAACCTCGCACAGGCCCCGGGCCGGCACTTTGACATGGGTCGAGAACCCGCCCTGGAGGTCATTGCCGGGCATCTTCTGCGAGCGGCAGATGGTGCCCTTGCCGCGCTTGCACAGGTCGCATTCGCCGCAGGGAATCACCGCCGAGACGATCACGGCCTTGCCGATCCAGCCTTCCGCGCCGGTGCCGGCGGCTTGGACGCGGCCGCTGATCTCGTGGCCCAGGGCCAGCGGCAGGGGGTGATTGGTGCGCACGCCGTTGAAATAATAGTCGAGGTCAGTATGACACACGCCGCAGCCGGAAATGGCGACGAGAACCTCGCCCGGCTCCAGGCCGCCGATCTCCATCGGCTCCTTGACCATGGGCTGTCCAACTCCGGTCATCATCCAGCGGTACGGTGACGTGCTCATGCGTTTCCCTCTCCATTGCGTCCATCGATCCGATCAGGTCGTGGTCGCCTGATTTGGTCCGACGAAGATTATTACGTAAATACGTACCACAATACCGAATTATGAGTCAAGCGAGCCTTGTGGTCTTGTAGTCCGACCCTAATGGGTGGTATTCACCTAGTCCGATCCGTTCGGTCGAGTCGGTTTCCGATCTCGGCCGGCGGTGCGCGGGCGAATCATGATTGTGGCCAGGCACTCCATGACGAAACAAGGTCTGAGCGCCTTTCGGGGGTAACAGAATATGACGACGAGTTCCGGATCTGGATCTGTCTCGATAGCAATGTGCGGCAGCGGCGGCGCCGGCGTGATGACGGCCGCCAATATGTTTATCGACGCCGCCGCCGAGGCTGGCTTTTACGCGCTGTTCGGCCGCTCTTCCGGGCCGCAGATTCGCGGCGGCGAGGCTGCCGCCCTGCTGCGCCTGGGGGCTGAGCCCATTACGTCGGTCGATGATACGTTCGATATCATGCTGGCGGTGGACTGGCAGGGAGTTCAGCGTTTCGCCGCCGAATTGCCGCTGTCCAAGTCGACCCTGATCATTTGCGACCCCTCGGCCGGCGACGTCCCCGACGTCTACGTCAAGAGCGGCGCGCGCATCGCCCATCTTCCCATGAAGGATCTGGCCAAGGCCATTCCGGGCGGTCGTCCCAACATGATCGCCCTGGGCGCGGTCGCGGCCCTGATCGGCTTTCCGGTCGGCCCGCTGACCGAGATTCTGGGCAAGTCGCTGAAGAAAAAGCGCGCCGACGCCTACGAGGCTTCGGTGGCGGCGGTGAAGTCGGGCGCCGAGGCGGCCGCTTCGCTGGGCGAGACCAAGAAGCTGGCGGCTCCCACCGCCAAGGACGTCAAGCGCTGGACCATCGCCGGCAATGCCGCCGCCGGTCTGGGCGCCATTCGGGGCGGCATTCGTTTTTGTGCCGCCTACCCCATCACCCCGGCCACCGAGGTGCTGGAATATCTCAGCTCCGCCCTGCCCAAGACCGGCGGCGTGTTCGTTCAGGCCGAGGACGAGCTGGCCTCGATCAACATGTGCATCGGCGCCTCCTATGGCGGCGAGCCCTCCATCACCGCCACTTCCGGTCCCGGCCTGGCGCTGATGATCGAGGGTCTCGGCCTATCCATGGCGTCGGAAACCCCGGTCGTGGTGGTCGACGTCCAGCGTGTCGGCCCCTCCACCGGCATCGCCACCAAGTGCGAGCAGTCGGACCTCAACATCGCGGTCTACGGCCTGCATGGTGACGCGCCGCATCTGGTGGTCGCGCCCAACTCCATCGGCGACTGCCTGCTGGCCACCCAGTGGGCCGTCTATCTGGCCGAGGCGTTGCAAAGCCCCTGCATCGTGCTGTCGGATCAGGCCCTGGGCCAGAGCCGCGCCATCATCGACGCTCCCGCCGATGTGGCCTTCGTCGGCAAGCGTCTGGAAGCCGTCGCTCCGACCGTCGAGGGCGAGGTGTTCAAGCGTTACGCCAACACCGCCAGCGGCGTGTCGCCCATGCCGGTTCCCGGTCAGCCGGGCTGTCAGTACACCGCCGATGGTCTGGAGCACACCGAGACCGGAACGCCGTCCTCGCAGGCCTCCGACCACTCGATCCAGCTGGACAAGCGTCTGCGCAAGCTGACCGGCTTCGACTACGGCAATCATTGGGCCACCATCGAGGGTGAGGGCGATATCGCCGTCGTCACCTGGGGCTCTTGCACCGGCGCCGCCCGCGAGGCGATCACCCGGGCGCGGGCCGATGGCGTCAACGCCAAGCTGATCTCGCTGCGTCTGGTCTACCCGACCCGGCCGGAGCACATGGCGGAGGCGCTGAAGGGCGTCAAGAAGATCCTGGTGGTCGAACAGAGCCATCTCGGCCAGTTCACCCGATACCTGCGTGGTGAGTACGATCTGCCGGTCAAGCCCGAGCAGCTCAGCCGTCCCGGTCCGCTGCCCATGCGTCCCGGCGAGATCCACACCCGCCTTCTGTCGATGGGGAAGTAAGTCATGTCCAGCTGCAATACATCCGCTACCTACACCGCCAAGGACTTCAAGTCCGACGTGAAGCCGGTTTGGTGTCCGGGCTGTGGCGACTTCGCCGTCCTGTCCTCCATCACCAAGGCGTTCGCGGATCTGGGCCTTGCCCCGCACGAGACCTCGGTGGTTTCGGGCATCGGCTGCTCGTCGCGCATTCCGGCCTATACCAACACCTACGGCTTCCACTCCATCCATGGCCGTGCCTTGGCGGTCGGTCAGGGCCTCAAGCTGGCCCGTCCCGACCTCACCGTGCTGGTGGCCGGTGGCGACGGCGATGGTTTTTCCATCGGCGGCAACCACTTCATTCACGCCTGCCGTCGTAATGTGGACCTGACCTATATCGTCATGGACAACCGCGTTTACGGCATGACCAAGGGCCAGCCCTCGCCGACCACCGAGTCGGATTGGGATGCCTCGGCCATGGCGCCGCCCGGCGGTACCGGCATGACCCCGTTCCATCCGTTGGCCATCGCGCTGGCGGCGGGGGCGAACTTCATCGCCCGCGGCTTCTCGGGCGATCCGAACGGCACCGCCGAGATCATCGCCGAGGCGATCCGTCACCCCGGCTTCTCGTTTGTCGCCATCATGAGCCCCTGCATCACCTTCCGCGAGGAGCAGCGCGACTGGAAGAACACCATGCGCCAGACCGCCATCGAGGCCACCACCGATTCGGCCCAGGCGGCCCGTCGCCTGATGACCGATGACGGCTTCAACTGCGGTGTGCTGTTCCGTGGCAGCCGCAATTCCTATGGCAAGGAGAAGAAGGCGGTCGCCGCGGTCTCCGATCTGGACGCGGAGTTCGCTCTTTGAACAAAACCCCTGATTTTGGGGCGGTTCATACCTCCGCCGAGCTTTTGACCATCGTTCGTCTGATGGAAGAAGGCGCGGCGGAGCGCTACCGCGAACTGGCCGAGGCGTTTGAGACCTCTTGTAATCTCGATACCGCCGCGGCCTTTCGCGAGCTGGCCGAGGGCGAGGACCGGCATGCCGCCGAGTTCCCCGCCCTCGCCGGTCCGGCCCCCCGTGTCACGCCTTGGGGCGAGGAAGACCCCGAGATCGCGGACCCCGACGCGGTCCACTATCTCATGCACCCCTGGCATGTCTTTGAACTGGCCCTGCGGAACGAGGAGAAGACGCTTTCCTTCTTCGAGGCTCTGGCGGTCCAATCTCCCCATGCGGAGGTGAAGGCTGAGGCCGTCCGTCTGGCCGAGCGCGAGCGCGGTCATGTGGACCACGTCAAACGGCGGATGGCCGAGTTGCCGGTTCCTCCCGATGACTGGGACGAGGACGATGACCCGCCCAATTGGGAAGCCGGAGACTGAGAAAGACCCGGGAGCCGGCCCTTGGCGGCAATTCCGAGCCGGTCGGCTCGTCGGTATGATATCGCCGAGCCCTTGAACTGATCCATTCAGTTCAAGGGGGAGAAGGCAAGGGCAAGGCCCGCCGTGCCCCATGGCGCGAAAGCCAAGCGAACGGAGTTCGCGCCCGGCGCTTGAGGGGCAATGTGGCGAGCCAATCCATTGGCTCGTTGGTATGGGAGGCTTTACCATGCACGAGTCCATCCTGCCCGAAGGTTGGGAAAAACCGATCGGCTACGCCAACGGGATTCTTGCCCAGAAGGGCAGGGTGCTTGCGCTGGCCGGACAGGTCGGCTGGAACGCCGCCCAGGTGTTCGAGAGCGAGGACTTGGCGCCGCAGTTCGAGCAGGCGTTGAAAAATATTCTCGCCATCCTGGCCACCGCCGGCGGCCGGCCGGAGCACATCATCCGCGTCACCGCCTTTTGCATCGACAAACCGCGATACCTGGCCTCACGCAACGAGCTGGGGAAAATCTGGCGCGCCCTGATGGGGCGGCACTATCCCGCCATGAGCATGATCTTCGTGGCCGATCTGCTGGATCATCCGGCCAAGATCGAGCTGGAAGCCACTGCGGTGATCCCTGACCCATAACGAAATATTATTGCTTATATAGCAAATATATTTTTCCAATGATGGCTGGAATGGCTCATGGTGACGCAATAGCGTTTACCAGCCAGGAGCCATCCGCCGTGCAGCAGATCAAGTGGGACGACCCCTTCCTCCTCGAAAACCAGCTTTCCGAAGACGAAAAGATGGTTCGTGACGCGGCTTTCGCCTATTGCCAGGAGAAGCTCCAGCCGCGCGTCCTGTCGGCGTTTCGCGAAGAGCGGTTCGACCGCGAGATCATGACCGAGATGGGCGAGATGGGCCTGCTTGGCCCGACCATTCCCGAGGAATTCGGCGGTCCCGGCGTCAATCATGTGGCCTACGGCCTGATTTCCCGTGAAGTCGAGCGGGTCGATTCCGGTTATCGTTCGGCCATGAGCGTGCAGTCCTCGCTGGTGATGCATCCGATCTTCACCTACGGCACCGAAGCGCAGAAGAAGAAGTTCCTGCCCAAGCTGGCTACTGGCGAGTTGATCGGCTGCTTCGGCCTGACCGAGCCCGATGCCGGTTCCGATCCGGGCAGCATGCGCACGCGGGCCAAGAAGGTCGATGGCGGTTATCTGCTGACCGGCACCAAGATGTGGATCACCAACAGCCCCATCGCCGACATCGCCATCGTTTGGGCCAAGTCCGACGCCCATGACGGCAAGATCAAGGGCTTCATCGTCGAGCGCGGCACCAAGGGCTTCACCACCCCCAAGATCGAGGGCAAGCTGTCGCTCCGCGCCTCCATCACCGGCGAGATCGTGCTGGACGAGGCCTTCGTCTCCGACGACAACCTGCTGCCCAACGTTTCCGGTCTGGCCGGCCCGTTCGGCTGCCTCAACAAGGCCCGCTACGGCATCGCCTGGGGCGTCCTTGGCTCCGCCGAGTTCTGTTGGCACGCGGCGCGCCAGTACACCTTGGATCGCAAGCAGTTCGGCCGCCCGCTGGCCGCGACCCAGCTGGTTCAGCTGAAGCTGGCCAATATGATGACCGAAATTACCCTGGGTTTGCAGGCTTGCCTTCGGGTCGGCCGCATGATGGACGACGACTCCTGGGCTCCCGAGGCCGTCTCGCTGATCAAGCGCAACAACTGCGGCAAGTCCCTGGACATCGCCCGCATGGCGCGCGACATGCACGGCGGCAATGGTATTTCGGAAGAGTTCCACGTCATTCGCCACATGGTGAATCTGGAGACGGTGAACACCTACGAAGGTGCCCATGACGTCCATGCCCTGATCCTGGGTCGTGCCCAGACCGGCATCCAGGCGTTTTCCTAAAGATGGGAGGCCGGAGGGCGTCCCCCTCCGGCCTCGACGTTTTACGGGGTTGAGAGCCAAATGAAAGTCCTAGTCGCGGTCAAGCGGGTCGTCGATTACAACGTCAAGATCCGGGTCAAGGCCGACCAAACCGGGGTCGAGACCCAGAACGTCAAGTTCTCCATGAACCCGTTCGACGAGATCGCGG
>JAUSFB010000027.1 GCA_030651575.1 Phaeospirillum sp. | reverse complement strand
CACCGGCCCCGCAAAGGCCGGTGTCTGCGTTCTTTACACCTTCCCGCGGGGTGGAGCAGCCCGGTAGCTCGTCAGGCTCATAACCTGAAGGTCGCAGGTTCAAATCCTGCCCCCGCAACCAAATTAGCCCGTAACTTCAATGAGTTACGGGCTTTTTGATTCTTGGCCCTAAGCGCGCAAAACGCCGCTGGTAGCACCGTGGTAGCAAGACGGCGCGAAGCTTTAGGAACCCCATCGAAATGCCGGGCCAATCCCCGGTCAGCATGGGTTCACACCTTCACTGATGGGGCGCGGAAGACGTCCACCTTGGTCTCCAGGCAGCGTCTGAGGCCGAGGTCGGTCGCTCCGACCGCATACCAGCCCTCGGGCTTCTGGTAGAAGTCGAGTCCGCGTCCGATTTTGATGGTCCAGCCGTTGTCGAGACGAACCTCGCGGTCATGGAGTTTGTCGTTCAATTCGATCTCCAGCGTCACGTCGTACTCCAGCAGGCTCTGCTTGAGTTCGCCCAGCTTGTCGTGGAGGCCGGCCATATCCGTCTGCTCGTCGTAGGATGTGACCAGAGTGATGGTCCTGACCGTGGCAGCCACCTTCACGACGGTTTCGCAGAAGCGGACGAAGTTGGCGATCTGATGTGGCATGCGGATGTAGGGATCCTCGACGAGGACCGCCTTCGCCCCGAACAGGTAAGGGCCGAAGATCGTGTCGTAGGAATAGCCCGTATCCCCGTAGGCGATAGTGTAATGCTGCTCGGTCAGGGCCCTCGTTTCAGCGGGAGCAGGGACATCTAACGGCGGGGGAGAGAACGCCTCGACCGGCTTGGGCGTAGCAGCCGAGGGGGCGGTGGCATCTGGCTCTCCGTCCTTGCTCCGCAGACGACGACGTGCGGGTTCGAGCGTGGCGGATGCGCCGACGCTCTCGGGGCAGCGAACGACAAACTCTATTCCGTCTTTGTCGAAGAAGGAGAGGTCGATCCGGGCAAACTCGTCGTCCGGCTTCCGCTTGTTCATCTGCTCCTTGACCCTGCGTCGGCATTCGACGGCGTAGGCCGCGTATTCGTCAAACTCCTCGTTCGTCGGGGAATCGGCGGGATGCAGGATCTTAAGCATGGCGCAAAGGGTCTTCTTGATGCCCTTCTCGTCGCGGCCCTCGACGGTCGAGCCCAACTTCAGCCGCTTGCTGACTTCCTCGTAACGGTTGCTGTGCTTGAGCTGGTGGTGGAAGGCTTCAGCCAAAAAGTCGGTGATGAGACCGAATCGCTCGGTTAGGAACGCGCTGCTGTTCTTGGGCATCTCCCAGCCCGGCAGGTAGCAAGCGAAACGGTCCATAACCGCCAGGTCAAACTGCTCGGGGAGCGGCTGAAAAAGATCGTATTCCGTCGAGTTGACGATCTGCTCGACGGACATGTCGATGTTGCCGACGAACGCCATGCTGGCGTCGGCGATCACCTCCGCACCGCGTGAAAAGCGGCCATTGGCCATGTAGTCCTTCATGATCTGGATCGTGTCCGGATCCTTGACCTTGATGCCGCCGACTTCGTCGAACGCCACCGTGTCCCAGAACCCGACCAAGCCGATCTTGTGGCGCGCATTGTTGTAAAACAGCACCGACTTGGTAGCCTGTCCGCCACTGATGAGCGTGGAGTAGGGGGAGAACTCGGAGAAGAAGTAGGACTTGCCCGTGCCACGTGGGCCAAGCTCGATGAAGTTGAAGTTGGGTTCCACCAGGGGGGCCAGTCTGGCGATGAAGTGCAGCTTTACTCGCTTGGACAGCTTACCCGGCTCCAGGCCCACCGAGCGGAGCACCACGTCCATCCACTCGTCACGAGTGAACGCCTTCTTGGCCTCGCCGTAGGTGGCAAAGTCGAAGCGGCTGAGCTGGACCGGCCGCAGGTCCTCGACGTAGAACGCATAGGCGTCCTGATCGATGTCATTGTGGGCGATCACGACTTCCGCCCAGATCCCGCCCTCCAACAGGCGATCGTTGTCCCGATAGAACTTCTCGCCGATGGCAATGCGCTGAGAGGCGAAGTTCTCAAGGGATGCCCAGTGCCTCTGGCCTCGGCTTCTGTAAAGCCAGCGAGATGAATAGCCTCGATGAAGGCGGCAAGCCTGTCGGCGCGGTCGATCATCTCTCGCCATTCCTGCGGCAACAGAGCCGGCAGCCCGAACGCCAAATGAATGGTTCGGGCCAGGCGAGCCTCCAGTTCCACATATCGTGACCTGGCGGCGACGGGCGTCGGACAGCGCCTGGGCTATGGCGGGATTGGTGAAGCCATAGGCCTGAACCAGGACCTCGCGCCGGGCGGTGGCGAGCTCAGTCACAAGCATGCCGGTGCAGTCTTCGCCCGGCGTGAAGCACACCTGGGCATCGCCGGCCCAGGCGGGTGGCATGATCAATAACGACAGTGCCAAAGCCCCACAGATCCGCATCGCAGCCGCCGGTTGATCGTGCCCACTTCATTTGACGGCCTGTCCGTGTCAGAATTGGACACGTTTCATGGACTGGGGGCGGCGGTGCGCTACGAGAAAGCCGACAACCTGCTGCAATTGGCGCTGGAGATGCAGGCGGCGCGCGGCGGCTTGTCGCTGAAGGATATCGAGGCCAAATTCGAAGTCGGTCGGCGCACCGCTATGCGCATGCGCGATGCGGTCCTGCGAAATTTCTCTCAGTGCGAGGAGGTGGAAACCGATGAGCGGACCAAGCGCTGGCGAATTCCGTCCGGCACCCTGGATCGCCTGATCGCCTTCACCGCCGATGAACTGGCGGCGCTGGACGCGGCCATCCGTCTTCTTGACCGCGACAACCGCGAGGACGAGGCCGCCAACCTGACCACTGTGTCAGGCAAGGTGCGGGCGCTCATGAAGCCCGATATCGCCCGCAAGGTGGAACCGGACCTGGAAGCCATGTTGGAGGCCGAGGGTTTGGCCATGCGCCCCGGCCCGCGCCCGCGCATCAACGTGTCGGTGGTCGAGGAGCTTCGCGATGCCATGAAGGCATGCCGCAAGGTGCGCATCCGCTATCGCAACCGCCGGACCCGGAAAATCAACGACCGTCTGGTTCATCCTTACGGCTTCCTGCACGGCCATCGCAACTATCTGGTGGGCTGGCATGAGAACCCCAAGGCCAATCTGGTGGCGCTGTTCAGCCTGCCCAATATCGAGGCGGTCGAGATCCTGGACGAAACTTTTGTCCGCGATCCCGGTTTCAACCTGCAATCCTTTGCCGCCCAATCCTTCGGCCTGTTCCAGGAGGAACCATACCCGGTGGTCTGGCGCTTCGCCCCCGAGGCCGCCGAAGATGCCGCCGAATTCGTCTTTCACCCAAGCCAGACCATGGAGCGGGACGCGGACGGCTCGCTGATCGTGCGTTTCACCGCCGGCAGCGATCTGGAGATGGCCTGGCACCTCTATACCTGGGGCGACAAGGTCGAAGTGCTGGAACCGGCCCGGCTGGCGGAGATGGTCAACGGCAATCGGATGAGGTGGGCGGCGCTGCCGTGATTGCTGCTGGTTCTGCACCCGATGTCGTCCGCCGACATACCATCCTGGGTGGCCCTTTTGGGCCGGGAGCGGACTGGCAGGTTTGGTAGACGGGGGCAGTAAAATGGACGATGCCGTCGGCCTCCCCTACAATTCCGTCAGAGCAGTCAATGCTCTAGCTTAGGTCCGCAGGGGGATCCTGGAAATGACGACCCGCTTGCCGGCATCTTGGACCCCCGCGTCAGTCAGCGCCCGAATGAACGCGTTAGCAATTGGGTCTGGATAGACGGTTGGCCCGATGATGAGACTGTCAAATATTTCGGGGAGTGAGATGCCGGAAATCCCAACCTCAGGAATGTTCTTAAGTGGGATTTTGCACACGAATTGGGGGATTCCGCCGATGGTTTCCAGGGATGTCGTCATAAATCCTGATGAGAAATTTACCGGCGAATGGATAAGACGCCACTCTCGTTCTTCTCTGAATCCGACATGTTTTAACGAAATGGCAGCCATCGTCAGCATCATAAAGGCCGACGAAAAAACGAGGTTCCGGTCGACGGCTTGCAGGAAGGAGCGATTTTCCTCAATGTTGGCCGCCACCCGCTGGATTTCCAAGGCCACCTGATCTGGCTCAAAGTAAGCGACCGGGCTGAGGAACGTCTGTAATGGCGCAACTTTGACTGTTGACAGCTTGAGTACGATGGCCACGCTGGCAGAGCCCCGGCCATAGGATCGCCACATGGATAGCCGTCCGTGGTCGTTCTCGCGGTCGTCATGTTCAGACAAACAAGCGATAAACGTGTTCTGCTGGGTTAAGGTGGAAAGCCCTCTGAAGGCGGCGAATACGTGCTCTGCGATGCCGTCACCGCAATTATTTAGCAATGATGAGAAGGACTCCAGCCGACATCTCTCATTGAAGTAGTTGTGAATTATAGAATATCCATGTTTCACTTCACTATAGTCATTCATGCATCGAGGATCTCGCATCCATAATTCTTTGTTGCTAATTATTTTTATAGCGTTTTCAGCACTGGTATAGTGGACAAATCTCCCGCCGGCGGCGTTAAGTTTCTGCCAGCGTTCAAAAGCGTGAGGCATGAAAATCGAAGAAATCTTCGAAATTGTCTGATTTGTGTCCATGCCCATCCAATGCTCCTCCGTCACCACCTCGGCACGTGGGAGAAGTATGAACCTAAATCTTCTAGCTAGAAAAGGTTCGGGGTTGCGGTGACACTGCATCTAATTGCCGATTCGCTCCAACTTCTCTTCCTGGCACACGGCAGTCGGCGCAGTCATCCACCACAAAGTCCGCTCATGGAAGCCGGCGCTGACCCTCGCAACGCCCGCCATGGGCGCAAAGCGGGCACTTGCGCCAGTCTCCCTCCACCGACTTCCGTTCAGGGTCAGAAGAGGGCGTTCAACACCACAGCACCATCAGAGGAATCTCGCCGACCCGATCACCGTCTCCGCATCCTTCCTGTACATGTCGAAATACCGCAGCCGTGTGCCATGATAGGTGACAAGGTAAAGCTTGTCGTTCTTGATCGTCCCCCGGCCGAATCCCTTGAAATCCAGCCCGTTCTTCGACGTGAACGAGAAGTCGAAGGCAAAGCCCGGCTGGCCGGCGAAGGGTTCGGGGCGGACGTTCTCGACCTTGGGGCGCTGGGCGTCGGCGAAGGCCAGCACGCCCTCGAAGAACTCCTTCACCTCGGGCAGGATCATGCCCTTGCGGAAGCGGGGCGCCTTGTCGGTGTCCAGGCCCGAGGTGGCGAAGGTCGGGTTCTTGTCCGGCGAGGGGATGATCGCGGTATCGCCGTCCGACAGGCCGGCCATGAACCGCAATTGCTCCAGCATCGGCCCATCCACGGTCCAGACTTCGGAGGTGCCTTCGCCGAACCGGTTCCAGCCGATGGCCGGAATGACCGTGATGGCGTTGCCGATGATGGTGGGGGCATTGCCGCTGACCAGGGTCGCGTTGGTGCAGGCCGCCAGCAGGCCGCCCGCCAGGATCATTGCCAATAGTCCGTGTTTCATTGCGTCACCTGTCGTGTCTGGTCGATCATCATGCGGATCATGTCGCGGTCGGGGGCATCGGGCCGCAGCGCCAGGAAACGTTCCAGCGCTGCGCCGGCCGCTGGCCGGTCACCCGATTTGAGCCGCAGCAGGCCCAGGGCGCGGTAGAGTTCCGGCGGCGCCCCTTCGGCCGCCGTGGCGGCCTCATAGGCCGCGAGCGCCTTGGGCAGGTCCCCATCCTTGCCGCGCTGTCGGTATAGCTCACCCCGGAAATAGAGGAGTTCGCCGACATTGGCCCCGTCCTCGATCAACTGGTCGAGCAGTTTGTCGAAGCGGCCGTAGCGGCGCTGGTTCAGTTCGTCGCGCAGGTATTCACCCCGATGGGGAAGGAAAACGCGGCGGTACCGCTTGGCCCCGGTTTCGTCTTGGTTGCCGAGAAGGCGAGCCTCTCCGGCCATGGTCTTTAGGGTTCGGCTGCGCTCGTCGGATGGCGGATGCGAAGCCAGGAAGAACAATGGCGACGAGGAGCCCTCGTCGGCCTTCATCTCGGCGATCAGGTTGTCCCAGATCTTGGAAGCCTCCCGCGCGTCGTAGCCATTTTCCACCAGCAACCGCATGCCAAGGTCGTCGGCCTCGCGCTCATTGTCGCGGCTGAACGAGGCGATGGACCCCATGGTGACCAGCGTTGCCGCATCTCCGGCGACCGGCACGCCCCCCGCCGCTGCCGCGATCTGGAACACGGCCAGCAGGTTGGTCTTGGCGATGGCGTCCTCGTAGCGTTTGACCGAGTGGCGCTGGAGAAAATGGCCGATCTCGTGGCCGAGCACGGTGGCAAGCTGCGCCTCGTTCTGGGTGCGCAGCAACAGGCCCGTCCACACCTGCATCATGCCGTTCGGCGTCATGAAGGCGTTGAATTGGGGGACGTGGGTGACGTAGACGCGGACGTCGGGGCAATAGGCGCCGGCCAGCTTGCAGACCAGTCCCTGGACATAGTCGTTGACCTGCTTGTCCTGGATCCTGGTGCCGGAGGTCCTGGTGTCCTGCTCCATCTTTTCGATGGCCATCCACAGGCTGCCCTCCAGGGTATCGCGCGACGGCGCTACACCGGGCTTCTGCTCGGCGAGATCGAAGGCTTTCGCCCATGGTTTCGGCGGGGCCGTCGCGACCTCAGGTGAAGGTCCACCGGCACCGGGCTGTCCCGTCGTTGCGCACCCCTGCATCGCCAGGGCGGCGAGGGCGACAGCGGCCATCGTCACCGCCCTCATTTCGGGAACTGCTCCAGCAGCGCGGTGGTGGTTTCGCGCGCGGGCTCCGTGGTCCGCAGATCGCCGGTCCCACGGGCGTGCAGGTGGAACCACGTCACGTCGCCGCTGCGAAGATCCACCAGCGAGGCGAATCCGATCTGCTGGCCGCCGGGAATGCCCACCCCCAGCAGGGCGGCGGCGGCAATCACCATCACCCGGCCGGCGCTGCTGTAGCTGTCGCGCATGAAAACGAACAGCGCATAATCGGCATCGAAGTTGCGCCGCAACACGGCGACATCAGGCCCCAGCGACCAGTCGAATTTGCCCTGCTTGGTGGGTAGGGGGAACAGGCCCACCTTATGAGCGCGGATGGACATGCCCACCGCCTCGTGCAGCTTCATCAACTGCGTGGTCAAGGCGCCATCCTCGGGCGACAGCCGGTTGTCGTCGAACACCACGACATTGGCCCGCCTGCCGGCCATGATATCGCGCAGCGCCGCGGTCATGTTCCCGCGCGCCTGATCGGTCCAGTCGGCCTTCGGCTCAGCTACGCCGCCGGCATTGACCTCGCTCAGTTCAACATCCAGCGGCATCAAGAGAATGCCGGGCGTCTCCCGAGGCCGCGCCAGCGTCTCGCTTTGGAAATGCGTCGTCGAACAGGCCGACAGCAGGGCGATCAGAAAGAGCGATGCCAAGGGGCGGAGCGGTGGTTGATGCATATCTGTTCATCCCGTTCGAGCGGCGGTTCATGCATTGACGCACGCACGGGTGACAGAAATGGTCACTGCGGTTGAGAAGGCGGTGGTCCGTGGGCCGCCCCGCTGCTACCATCCGGCCATGAGGAAAGAGGACGAAGAGCGCATCGCCGCCAGGCTGGCCAAGGTCATGGCCATGATGTGCGTGCGCAACACCAAGCTGGAAGACATCCATGCCGGTCTGGTTCCCGTCACTAAGACCGGGGACTATTCCGACGTGGTCGTCGTGGATGCCGATGGGCGGGAAATTCCGTGGGCCGAGGTCTCGCACATCGATGACGCCCAGATGCGCGAGCTGATGAAGGAGATCGTCAATCGCCTCTACACGTTCCACATGCGGATCGACGATCCGGAGTTCCAGGCTTGGGTCGACCGCTGGGCCTCCGTGGCCGCGAAGTGGGACGATCCTAATGTTGAGGACGGAATGCTAAAATAGTGTATCTGGCGTCCATTCTATCGGCTGGAAGCGCGCAATCCTCAATATTGCAGCCTGCCCATGTATAAGAATATGTGTTTTGTCTGACCAGTTGATTGAGGCGGCGCAGGACCCTACTCGCCTGTGGTCTCGATGCCGACAAGCATGCGCCGCCATCGGGCATCGATAAAGAGTTTCCCTTAAGGGTTTTTTGATGAAATTTCCCGTCATCGCGCGAGCTTCCAGGGCAGGCGGCAATGCCGGAATCGGCATTTTCCGCGTAAGGCAAAGCCTTGCCGGGCACGGGGCATGTGGTAACCTGCTTGTGCAATCAGGGGTGTTAGGAAGATGTCGCTCGACGATCTAACAGGACAGCTCATCGCGGATCTGCGGATCCGGCTGCTGGACCTGCGCAACGGCAACGCGGATGCCCCAATTGCTCGGCTTCTGGTTGCGGCTGAAGAACCATGTCGCGCCGGTCGGCCCGGTGTCGCAGATGAAGGCGTAGCCGCCCGGAGCCCCGCTTTCCGCCACATGCATGGGCTCGCCGTTCCACTCGACCAGGACGGCGGCGCGGGTTTCTCTCGCCTCATCCACGCCTGCTGTCAGCACGGCGATGGTATCCGACAGGCGGGTGCCCCAATCCTCGCGCCGGGCCATCAGCGGCTCGGCGGGCAGAGTGTCTCTGACATGGCGAGGTTTAGCGCAGAGATGGAGGGGCCGTTTGCGTTCCGCGTCCGGTCGGCAACCTTACGCGCCCTGGCTTGTCACTTTCCCCCGGATGGCCAAGCGCGGGTCATAGCCCGATCCGGAAGAACTTCCGCATCTTGGCGATCAGGGTGCCGGCATCGTCGTCGCGTGCGCCCGTCTGGGTCGCGTTGCCAGAGGCCTGGCCGCCCGCTTCCTTGCGTGTGGCGATGGCGGCGGCGATGCGTTCCACCAGGATGGGGTTTGCCTGGAGGATTTGGTTGAGCGCCGCCTTGGGGACTTCCAGCAGGCAGGTGGGGCCATCGGCGACCACGTCGGCAGAGCGCGGGCTGCCGGTCAGCAGCGACATCTCGCCGGCGCATTCTCCCGGCCATAACGTGACCACCTTGGTTGCGTTGACCATGATATTCAGCCGGCCTTCCACCACCACCACCATGGAGGTGCCGTCTTCGCCGGCGCGCATGACCTGCTGGTCGCCGGAAAGGAAGCGCACCACGGAATTGCGGGCCAGATCGGCCAGTTCCGCCTGGGACAGTACGGCCAGCAGCGGTACGTCGGCCAGCACGCTCATGCGGGCGTCGGTTTCGGTGAAGCGGTTGTCGCCGGAGGCGGCGGGGCGGCTGTACTCGCTGTGATGCACCGGATAAAGGCGGATATTGGCCGCCTTCAGGAAGTCGATGGCATGGGACAGGGTTTGGTGCTGGGCGCGCGCCGGGCTGATCTTGTCCAGGTCGAGGCAGTAGAACAGGCGATAGGTCAAGGCGCCGGTGGCGTCCAGCCCGCCGATGCGCACATAGGGGGCGGGCGTGGCTAGCACGATGCTGGCCTCTACCGTGCGGGACAGGGCGTTTTCCAGCACTTGGATCACCCGGGCGCGGTCGTATTGGCTGCCAATGGGCAGGCTGGTGCCGTATTCCGTGGCCAGCCGCGGCTGCGAGCGGTTGACCACGCTGCCGGTGGCGAATTCGCTGTTGGGGATGAAGACGTAGTTCTCGGACCGGTCGGCGATGACCACCGTGCGCCACTGAATGTCGACCAGCCGCCCGGAAAATTGCGTACCGCGCAGGGTTACGTCGATCCAGTCGCCGCTGTTGATACTGGCATCCAAATGCAGGGCGATGCCCGAGAAGACGTCCGCCAGCAATCCCCTTAGCGCGAAGCCGACCGCCAAGCCGACAATGCCCGAGGCCGCCAGCACTCCACCCACCGATTCGTCGAAAATCACGCCGACCGATGCGCCCAGGAAGGTGAAATAAATGACGATGGAGAGCAGTTGCTGGGCCAGCTTCGGCATGTTCCGGCCGGAAAGGCCATCGACGCGCAGTTTTTCGCCAACGGCGCGCACGGTTCGGTCCACCAGGAACGCCACCGCCATGAATTGCAGGAAAGGAATGCCGTTGCCGATCCAGGCGGGATAGTTGGCGCGCCCGCTGCCGGTCCAGCCGATCCAGGATTGGAATAGGAAATGGCAGGCCGTGCCTAATGCAGCATTGGTCAAAATTGGAAGGACAAGGTCGTAAACTCTGGTCCGCGCTTTTGTCATTTTGCCGGTCACGTGCTTTCCTCTGCCGCAGTCTCTCGGTCCAATATGCACCAATCCCCGGGCTCAGGCGCGGGGTTTCCGTGCATGTGTTCATACCCACCCTACCGTTTATTCAGGGTGTTGATGGTTGCGGCAAGGGGGGAGTTGCTGGCGGAAGCGATACCTTCCCTCTACCTCGGTCGTTGGTTCGAATCTTGCCGGTTGAGCCGGATGTAGCGAGGGCCGTTTCGCAATTTGTGTGTGATGGAGGCCGTAGCCCGCCCCGGTAATCGCAAAGTCATATCTAGTATAGCCACCACCAGTAGATCAGCGTGGCGATCACGATCAGGAATGGGCTTGCTTCCTTCAGGAGGGCAAGACCGGATTCTGGCGGCGGCGTATTGATCGCCGATGCCGCCGCGCCGCTGATCGGGGTGCTCCCAGCCTCGGCCAATTCCGTGTCGAAGTCCTCGTCTTCGGGACGCACTCCGAACAGGGCGGCGACCTGGGGCCAATCGATGGCCGGGGCCTCCCCCTCCGCATAGCCCCCCCTGATCCAGCGCTGGGCGAACTGGACATGGTTGAAGCGCCAGTCGCGGGCATCGGGGAGGTAGCTGGTGCCGAGGGCGGAAGCCAGCGCCTCGGCCACCGTGTTGCGGATTCCGAGCAGGAAGTGCTGGATGCCCTCACCCCGGTTCACCGCGATGATGCGATCGAGAGCGGCGAGCGCATCGGTCAACTGGATCTGATTGCCCGACCGCAACGCCATTCCGGCCTGGACGGAAACAAAACGGCAATGAGCCTCGAAATCCCCCAGGGCCGCAGCCGCCCGCTGCAGAACCTTGCACTTGCGGATATGGTCGTAAATCCGCGGCAGGTTCCCGTGCTCGTCGTCGAAAACCTTGGACATCACCTCCGAAGCCATGTCGAGATCCTGCATCAGGATAGCGATGGTCAGGCCGCGTTCGAGAACCCCCCTCAGCTTGGCGCGGGCGATCCGGATCGGCGTTTCCTCCATGGCTTCGATGGCGGCGCGCCTCTCCTCCTCCAGCACCTTGACGGTCGACCAGTACATGATCGGTGCCGGACGGCGGTCCCCCCACAGGGTATCGGGCACGCGAAGATCCTGCCCCGATGGCTCATGGCGGATGGTGCGGTAGCTGATAAAGCACATGCCGCCCCAGGCCATGGCAGGATCGGTGCGGAAATGATCGCTGAATTGGACGGCCACTCCGGAGCCCCGGCGGTACAGGCACAGAGCTTCGAGCGGGGAGTGAACCATGGCCAGATGCAGCAGGGTGCGGAAACCGGGCCGGCCCTGCTCGACCCTCTGACGGATGGCATCGAGATCGGCACCCTCGGTGAGGCGGGGGTTATTGGCCGCAACCTCCAGGAGGCCGCTGTAACCGTCATCGAGGGCGGTCAGCATGAATCCGGCGAGATCGTCCTCCTTCTTGGGCGGGGCCGCCGCCACCGCTTCCAGGCCATGGGCCAGCAGTGCCAGGGCGGCGGGATGATTGGACATCCGCTCGGAATACCGATGGGCGGCAAGTTCCCAGTAGGGGCGGCCGCCCAGGGCGGCCTTGAGGCAGGCGAGGAATTCAAGCCAGTCCTGGCCGGCGAGGGCGATGACCAGATTGGGGTCGGCAAGACAGGAATCAAGCCGCTCCGTCTCGCCGGCATGGCGAAGGGTGCGCAGCGCTTCGCAGACCGGCCACGTCCCGGCCGGATGGTGCAACAAGAAATCAACCAGGCTGCCGAGAACGGCAGCACGATCCAGCACTGCGAACGCCATTGCCGCGAACTGCCGGCGGAGATCTGGGTCGGCGGGCTGCAGGCGGCCATCCTTGAGCGACACGAAGGGTTGCACGGCGACCATCACCACCGACCAGTCGCGTGACGACAGAGATGGGCTCTGCGCCATCACCACCGCCCGCAACAGATCCTCGGCCAGCCCGGACGGCGACAGCGCCAGAAACGCCATGACCAGACGCAAGGCGGTCGCCTCGGTGGGCATGCTCTCCTCAAGACGTGCGCTCAGTTGCAGCGCATGCAATTCGTCCAGGGTTTCCGCCCGGCCAAGGCGTGCGATGTCATCGTCCAGGGAGGCAAAGGTCGAGCGGCTGCGCAGTTCATCGGCGATCTCGGCGATGCCGCGCAGATTGTCGCGCAGCGGCGACGCCGCCAGAGATGCCATCCGCCTGTCGTCCAGGCGTTTGCCATAGACCGCCAGCGCCCGTTCGATCCCGGCCAGGGCCTTTCCGGCAGGAAGCGGGGGAAGGGCGGAGACCGTCACCGCCTCGCCCAGTGAACGCCGTCCAGGTGGCAGCAGGCGATCGAGATTGGCGCTGTCGATGGTGACGACCACGCGGATTCCGGGGGGAAGGGCACCGATGAATTGCTCGAAGTCCTCGTGCACGATGTCGCCCATGCAGGCGTCGATGCCGTCGATCACGATGGTGCCGCCGCCGGGAACCTTCTCGGCCAGCCGCTCGGTCAGCTCGGCCAGCAGAAGCGGCAACAAGAGGGGAGTGGCGGCTGCGGAGCGGACGGTCGGTTGCCCGGAATCGGGCAGCATGTCCAAGATGGCCTGGACCATACGCCCGGTATGGCCACCATAGTTGGAATATTGCAGGAAAACCGGGATCACCATCCGGGTCGCATCCGATGCGGGATCGGTCGGTGTCAGGACGGGGGGCAGGCGATAGCCCCGGGCCAGCAATGACCGGACGTATTCGAAGGCGATCGTTGTTTTGCCCATGCCGCAGCCGGCATGGATCACCCAATGGCCGGCGGGCTCCAGCCCGATAATTCGCTCGGCCGGATTCTCTGCCCCGGCAGTCCGCTGCCCGACGGAGGTCCGGTGGTAGCTGCGGACGATCTCGGGAATGGTGGCGCTGGCACTGAGCCGCTGTGCCATCTCGCCCAGGAAGCCTTCCATGTCGGTCTGGAGCCCGGCCTCAAGCTCATCGGGCGACGCAAAGGCTCGGGCCTCGATCAGCCCGCTATCCATCAGTTCCTGGCGCAGGCGGACCTGTTCGGCATCGACATCGGCAGCACCCACCTCAATATTCTTGAGATAGCAGAACGCTCCGACCAGACCACCGGAATCGCGCACCGCCGCGATATTGTCGAGGATCGAACGGATTTCCAGTTCGGTGATCGAGCGGTCGGGATAGGCGGTCAGCCAGGGATGGCGGACCGCCGCCAACGGGTCGATCGGCGGGCGCCAGCCGTAGCGCCCGCCCAGGATGATGATGAAGTAGGGAACGCAATTGCCGACTTCGGTCAGGCACAGGTTGAGGGTGCCGTCGAGGCGGGATTGCTCCTCGCTGATGCCCCATCTGAGGTCAACATCGACGACGGTGACGCCCTCGCCGGCGAAGCGGTCGCGAAGGGCGGGAAAGACCCGCTGCGCTAATCTCGACCGCTCTTCCTTCAGGTCCTCGAAGGTCGAGCTGATGAAAACCCGGCAGACATTGTCCGCCTCCCCAAGACGACGCGCCATTGCTCTCTCCCCCTCGTCATGGCGCCTTTCCGACGCCCAGACCGGTACGCTCGAGCAGATTTCGCATGTTGCGCACCGCCCTGCGGTCGAATTCCTTGATTTCCTCGCTCAACTCATCATAAGGCCTGAGATGGGGCGAGGTCCTGGCCGCGATATCCTTGGCAGCGCCCAGGGTCCAGCCGTCGAGCCAGCGGTCGACGCACCAGCGCCAGTGTTCCAGCCGGGAAAGATCCTCCACCTGTTCATCGGTCGGATCGAGCGCCGACAAATCCGCCCCGCTCTGAACCACGAGGCCGAGCCGGGCCAGTTTGACATGGATATGATCCGCCTGACGCCGACACGATTCCCGGTAGGTTTCGTCCAGGACTTCCCACTGCACCGCGCTGGGGCCTTCGGACACCTCGGACAGATAGGTCTCATGAATGGTACGGGCTAGGCGATCGAGGGTGCCCCGCAACAAGATGTCGGGATTACATTCCTCGCCATTGTCGCCGAACGCGGTCAGCATATCACCTTGCCCGGTATCGGCGACGGCCAGCCGCGCCGCCCGGATGACAGCCTGACCGCAGCATTGGCGCACGAAGATCGGGACCGGCGGCAGCCCGCGCGATCGCCGCCACCGCACCACCAGGATTGCCAGAGCGACGGCGGTCTCATCGGCAGCGCTGATGATCACGGCATCGGCGGGGGCCGGGCTCTGGGCTTCGTCCAACACCTCCTTGCCAGCCCATTCGAGCCCCTCGCCACCCGGGACAAAGCTGACGCCGCACAGACCCGCCACCCCCGGTGCGCCATCGTAGAAGGTCCGCGCCGCCTTGTCGGCACCACCGGCAATGATGGTCAGCCGCGTGCATTCCGGGGCGTTGAGCAGCACCTTGCGTGCCACCTGCAGGGCCATGCCGTCGTCGCCGATCACCAGGATATGCGGTGCAGAGAGCCCGCCCAGGACAGGAGCGAGTCGCGGCACGAGCTGACGCGCCACGTTGTCAATGTAGTCGATGACATGGCTTTCGACGTGACCGCCGCGCTGTTCCGCCAACGCCACCGAGAGCACCGACGCCATCATGCGGTCCTGGAGATCGCATGCAACCTTGAGCATGGCAACGCCTGGCGGCCGATTGGCCCGCGCCGCCTGATCCACCGAGGCCAGCCCCCGCAGATTGGCGGAATCACTCCCGGTGAGCAGCACCACCGCCCGGGCGCCGGCAATTCCGGCGCGGCCGAAGGTGTTGGGGCTGTCGATACTGCCGACGATGACGGTGAGACCGAGGGCGCGGAGGGCGTTGACCTCGGCGCCCTCCTCCTTCTGGATCGCGACAAGGGACAGGCCGTCAGCCAGACAGCGCTTAGTGATGTCGCGGGCTCGGGCACCATCGCCGGCGACAATGATGTGGTCCCTGCGCCGGGCCGCCCATAACGATGCCAGCGGCACTTTGGCGAAGTCGATATAGGTCATGATCGTGGCATAGATCGCCAAGCCAGGCAGGGCGAACCGGGCGACCTGGAGCTGCCACGGCAGGGTGCTGTACAGCAGGCCATGAGGCATGTTGAAGGTCAGGAGCTGTGAAGCCTGGTAGGCGTGGTGGATCAGGGCGGGGATGGAAAGCTCGCCCTGGTGGACACGGGCATAACCCCACCAGCCGAGGCAAAACGCGGCCACCGACATCGCCATCCGGACACAGGCCTTGAGCCGGAGAGCCTTCTCGCGGTCGATCCGGATTGATTCGATGGTCTTCTCCAGGACGCGGTACTGATCGCCCAGATCGGGAGCCGCCTCTTCCGCCACGGTCGAAATCCCCCCACTGTCCGGTGATCGGCAGCGCCTGCAGCCTTCATGCCTGCCACATCGGCCCACGATTGTTTAGCGTAAATCGGTGATGCCGTCATCTGCCAGGTCTTGGCTGCGCTGTCGTTCATGGCCGTACCCGCCATGGCGTCCGAGGCACATTTGCTGAACTCCGAGGCCCTGGTGCGCTGGCGGGGTGGACAGATTCGGCTTCGGGGAGAGGGCAAGGGCCCGGAGCAGAAACAGGATCTCTGGGATAAATGCTTCGCTCTGGCGGTTGACGGCCGTGTCATTGTCTCCGGAGCCACCCTGCTTTCCCCGCCGGCAAATCAACGGTTTCCGAACAGGAATGGCTGGACCGTCTTGCGGAGTTACGCTGAATGACGAGACCTTTTGTATTGCTTTGGCCTGCCGGACGTTCGGGTTGAGCGAGACGTGGTATAACGCTCAGACCAACGCCGCCACCGTCAGCCAGACGCCGCCCAGCAGGTGGATAGCCAAGGTGGTGCGGATGGCCGCCAGTTGGGCGCCGCGGCCGCCCATCATCAGCGGAGCCGCCGCCAGGGCGGCCAGCATGGTCAACAGCGGCGGAACCGTCGCCCAGGGAGGCAGATTGGATAGCCAGCCCAACGCCAGTTGCAGCGCCGCCGCCACCGCCTGAACCGCTAGATAAAGGGATGGCGCGCTTTTCGCACCCAGGCGCACCACCAGATTGCGCTTGCCGGCGGCTTCGTCGGCCTTGATGTCGGGGACTTGATTGCAGATCAGGATGGCGGCGGTCCAGCACCCCACCGCCGCCGCCGCCAGAATCCCGTGCAGGGTAAAGTCGCCATCCTGCAACCAGCCGGCGGCGACGACCGGCAGACCGAAGGCGACGGCCACCGCGGCCTCGCCCAGGCCGCGCGCCGCCAACGTCAACGGCGGCAACGAATAGGCAATGGCGAGGCCGCCGCCGATCAGGCCGAAGACCAGGACTGGCGGCCCCTTCATCATGGTCAGGATGGCGCCGATGGCGGCGCCGGCCAGCAGTAGGGCGGCTCCCCAGGCGGCCATGGCCTTGATGCCGAGAATTCCGTCCTGAATGACGCGCGATCCGCCGGTAAAGGGCGGGATGCGGTCCTGATTGAGGCGGTCGCAGCCGTTCAACTCGTCGCCCACATCGTTGATGACATTGGCGGCGGCATGCAGGCAGGCCATGCCCAACAGGGCGAGCATCAACGGAATCGGGCTGAGATGGCCGGAATGGTGAAAACCCCAGGCGGTTCCCACCGCGACGGGCACGGCCGAGGCGGGGAAGAACATGGGCCTCGTGGCCCGAAACAAGCTGCGGGAAAGGCTGGGCATGGCGCAATGCTGACGATGGGGGGAAAGGGCTCGTTAAGGATGATCGTGGTAACCTTGCCGTTATGCAAGATTTGATCGCCAATGTTATGGATTCGCGGCTGCTTGATCTGTTGGGCCTATGGCGGTCGGCGGGGAGCGGCACCGTTGCCGCCGAACCGACCCGCAGCTTCGCCGCCCATCTGGACAACCTTCTGATTATCGATATCGAAGGGCCTGGCAACCGGTACTCGCATTATGGCGCGGCCTTTACCCGGCATTTCGGTTCCGACCTGACCGGTTGCGTCATCGACGTCCTGCCCGCCGATATCTTACCGGTCGAGCGGCGGGGGATGCTGGAGTTCGAATATACCTTTGCCCGCCGGGTCAAACAGCCATTATGGCGGTCCTACACCGCCCTGTTCGAGGGCGGCACAGAAACCTGGCAGCGGCTGGTGCTGCCGGTGGGCGATGACCGGCTGATGGTCGGGGCCTATCCGGTGAAAGCCGCAATCGCCGAAGACGAAGCCGCCGCTCTGCTGCGGCTGGTGATCGAGCGGGTGCCGGTGGTGCTTGACGCGGCCGGCGGCATCGCGGATCTGGCGTTGTCGCTGCGCGCCTTTTGCGATACGCAGCAGCATGTGGCCGAGCTGGAAGTGCTGGCCACCCGCGACTCGCTGACCGGCGTCGCCAATCCACGCCACTTTCGCCACCTCGCCGGTCTGGAACTGGATCACGCGCGGCGCATGGGCCGCTCATTCTCGCTGCTGGCGCTCGATATCGATCATTTCAAGACCATCAACGATCGCTGGGGGCACGCCGCCGGCGACGAGGCGTTGAAGGCCTTTGTCGGGGCCTGCCGCGTCGCGCTGCGCGAATACGATATCCTGGGCCGGGTGGGCGGCGAAGAGTTCGCCGTGGCGCTGCCCAATACCGGCCTGGACGGCGCCCGCATCATCGCCGAGCGCCTGCGTCGTCAGGTGGAGGAAATGGTGGTGCGCCCGGCCAAGGGCGAGATATTCGAGCTGACTGTCAGCATCGGCGTGACCTCGTGCGGGGGAGTGGACGCGGCGGCGACGGAAGCCATCGTCACCCTCGACGTCCCCACCTTGCTGGCGCGGGCCGACGCCGCGCTCTACCGCGCCAAATCCGCCGGCCGCAACCGGGTGGTCGTGGCGGAAGGATAGGGAGGCGAGCCGATTCATTGGCTCACTGGCACGAGCCCCGCCAGGGCGTCGTCCAGGCGGGCGGCGTCGATTTCCATCAGTATCGGACCATCGGTCCAGACCAGGGCGCAGCGGACCCGGTGGCGGGGATAGATGCAGGCCAGCGCCAGCCGATAGGCGGCCATCTGACGCACATAGAGGTCGGGAATCTCTTCCGGCGTCGGCGGCGGGCGGCGGTTGGTTTTGTAATCCACCACCAGCACCTCGGCTTCGGTGACCACCAGCCGATCGACCCGCCCCGATATGATGCGGTCGCCGATGCGTCCGACCAGCGGCACTTCGGCGCGGGCGGCCGGCCCAAACAGACCGGTCAGTCCAGGATGGTCGATGATGTCGGAGACCTCATTGGCGATGGCCAACTGGTCCTTGGTCTCCAGCCCCCAGCCGGGCCGCTTGAGAAAACGCATCATGGCGCGGCCGCGCGCCGCCGGCTCCAACTCGGGCAGGGTCTGGAGCAGGCGATGAATCAGCCTGCCGCGCTGCCAGCGTTGACCGCCATCGGCTTCGGCCAGGGGGGAGCGCACCGGCGGCTCCTCACCATCGGGCCGCGACGGCGCCAGGGGGCGGGGCGGCGCCGGTTCCGAGCCCGCCGGCCGGCGGGCCCAGTCGGGCAGGGCCGCGGGGGCCGCCGTGGCGGCCCTGGCCGCGTCTCCGCCCGAGACCGGGGCGGTCTGGGCCGAGGTCAGCAGCAGGATGCGCGCCTCCCCGGTCTCGGCCGCCGCCGCCAGGGTGGCGTCCTCGACCTCCGCCGCCAGGGGCTCGATGCCGTCCCGGATCAGATTGTACCAGCACAATTCCGGCGGCGTGTTGCGGGTGCGCCAGCCGCAGACGATCAGCCGGTCCTCGGCCCTGGTCATGGCCACATAGAGCAGGCGGCGGTATTCCCGCTGGCCAGCCAGCTTGCGGACCTCGGCCCCGGCGCGGCAGGCGGCGTCCATGTCGTCGGCCCTGGGCGGCCAGGTCAGCATCTCGTCCTCGCCGTCGCCCAGCCATAGCAGCTTGCCGCCTCGGGTCGGAACCTGCATGGTGTCGGGCAGGAAGACGATGGGAGCCTGCAAGCCTTTGGAGCCGTGCACCGTCATGATCCGCACCGCGTCGCGTCCGGCCTGTTCCAGGTCGCGCTTGATCTCGATGGCGCTGGCTTCCAGCCAGTGCAGGAACCTCTGGAGCGATGGTGGGTGGGCGCGCTCGAACGCCAGGGTCAGGGCCATGAATTCGTCGATGGGGTCCTCGGCCTCCTGCCCCAGCCGGGCCAGCAGCCGGCGGCGGCCGCCCAGCGCTCCCAGCACCCGGGCGTAAAGGGCGTGCGGCGGCAACCGGTCGGCCTGGGCCAGCAATTCGGCCAGGGTGGTGTAGGCGGTCTCGAAATCGGGATCGATCAGGATGCGCCGCTTCAGCGTCTCCCACAGGCCGGCATCGCCGCGCCCATGGGCCAGGGTGAACAACTGGTCCTCCGATAGTCCGACCAGCGGCCCCTTCAGCACGGTGGCCAGGGTCAGGTCGTCATCGGGCAGCAGCAGGAAATTGCCCAGCGCCACCAGGTCCATCACCGCCATCTGATCGGCCAGCACCATACGGTCGGCCCCCGCCACCTCGACCTTGCGCGATTTCAGCTCGCGCACCAGATCATCGACGAAGCCGCCGCGTCGCCGTACCAGCACCAGGATATCGCCGGCCCGCACCGGGCGGCCCTTGGACTCCAGGGGCTCGGCGGCGATCATCCGCTCGATCCGCCGCGCCATCAGCCGCGCCAGCCGGGTGCGGGGGGAATCGCCGCGAATGCGCTCGACCGGCGGCTTCCAGGCGGGAGTTTCGTCGGCGGCGCGCGGTTCCACCGGCGGCCACAGCTCGACCCGCCCGGCATGACCCTGGCGATGGGCCAGATGGATGATGTCCTCATCCGGGGCGGCGATACCGTCGCGGCCGGGCCTTGTGGGGCCGAACACCGCGTTGACCGCGTCCAGCACGGCGGCGGTCGAGCGGAAGGACAGGTTCAGCGCCACCTCGTCCCAGCGTCCCCCCGCCGCCGGCACATGGCGGGCAAAGCTTTCACGCATGCGCTCGAACTCGCGCGGGTCGGCGCGCTGGAACGAATAGATCGACTGCTTGGCGTCGCCGACGGCAAAGACGGTGCGGACCACGTCACGAGCCCCCTGCCCGGCGAAGAACTCCTCGGTCAGGGCGGCGAGCACCGCCCATTGATCGGGATTGGTGTCCTGGGCCTCGTCGATCAGCACATGATCGATACCGCCGTCCAGCTTGAACAGCACCCAGGGCGCGACGCCCGGCTTGGCCAGCAGGTCGCGGGCCGCCAGGATCAGGTCGTCGTAATCCATCAGGGCGCGGACGGCCTTGGCCCGGCGATAGGCGGCCAGCAGCGCCGCTCCCAGCGCCAGCAACGCCTCGGTCGCCTCGGCGGTGGCCGCGGCCTTCAGCCGGTCGGAGAGGAAGACCAGCCGCTCGGCCTCGGCCAGCAGCGCCTCTTCAATTCCGGGAAAGCCCTGGCGGACCGTCTTGGTGCACAGGGTCTTGCGGATGGCGCCGTCATTGGTGAGAAATGCGGCGCGCCAGCGGTCGAACCGGGCCGGACGGTCCGCCGGATCGGCCAGCCAGGCCGCCATCGCGGCAGCGCGCTCCTGATCGGTCTTGGCTCCGCTTTCCAGGGCGGGCAGGGCGGCGCGCAAGCCGGCGGCGTCGAACCGGCCCTCGTCGCAGGCCCGCGCCAGCAAGGTGGCGGCGGTATCGTCGGGCTCCAATCCCAGCCGGGCGCGCAAGGCGCTGCCGACTCCCTTGACGCCGCCATGGCGGTGAATCAGCCGGTCCAGCCGTCCCCGGCCCGAGGCCAGTTCCGCCATCAGATCGGGAAAGCCGGTCTCGTGGATGCGGTTGCTGATCAGGGCCAGGGCGCGGGCCAGGTCGCCGCCGTCGCGGGCCGCGCCGAGGACCTCCAGCTTGGCGGTTTCCAGCAACTCGCCGGCATCGCGCTCGTCCATCACCTGAAAGTGGGGCGCGATCCCGGCTTCCAGCGGAAAGCGGCGCAGCAGCGATTGGCAAAAGGCGTGGATGGTCTCCATATGCATGCCGCCCGGCGCGTCCAGCACCTGGGCGAACAGGCGGCGCGCCCGGACCTGCTCGCGCTGGTCCGGCGGGCGGCCCAGCAGAAGGCTCAGATCGTGGTCGAGAGCGGCATCGGCGGCGGTGGCCCAACGGGCCAACTGACGCTGGATGCGGTTGGCCATCTCGGCGGCGGCGGCTTTGGTGAAGGTCAGACACAAAATCTTGTGCGGGGCGGTGCCAGCCAACAACAGGGTCAGCACCCGGTCGGTCAGAACCTTGGTCTTGCCGGTTCCGGCGCTGGCGGCGACCCAGACGCTGGCGGTGGGATCGGCGGCGCGACGTTGACGCAGATCGGCATCGGCGGAGAGACTCATGAAATGCTCCCGCCAATGCCTAAGGTTTCGCGGACAGAGCCCGCATCCTAAACTCAGTGCGAGAAGATATCCTCTTCATTCCAGCCCGCTAGATCGAGATCGGCCCGGTCGGGAAGGAAGGAGAAGCAGGCCTCGGCCAGGGCGCGGCGGCCTTCGCGATCCAGCAGCATCTCGAACCGGTCCTTCAACTGGTGCAAATACAGCACGTCCGAGGCGGCATAGGCCAGTTGATCGGCGCTCAGCCGGTCGGCGCCCCAGTCGGAGCTTTGCTGAAGCTTGGACAGGTCGACGCCCAGGAACTCCTTGCACAGCGTCTTGAGGCTGTGACTTTCGGTGTTGGTCCGGGTCAGGCGCGAGGCGATCTTGGTGCAAAACAGCGGCTCGCAGCGCACGCCGAAATACCGGCGGATCTGGGCCACGTCGAACCGGGCGAAGTGAAACAGCTTGACCACCTTGGGGTCGGCGAACAGCCGGGTAAGGTTGGGAGCGTTCCACTTGGGCTCGGGGAAATGGACCACATGGGCGTCGCCATCGCCGGCCGACAGCTGGATCACGCAGAGCCGGTCGCGGTGAAGATTGAGCCCCATGGTCTCGGAATCAATGGCGACCACGGAACCAAGGTTCACGTCGGCGGGAAGATCGTTGATGTGATAATGAACGGTCACACGCGGCTCCTGCTATTGCCCCGATGGGGCGGGCGGCTCCGTGTCCGTATTCTCCACCTCTCCTCCCCGCGAACGGGGAGGAGGGAGATGGTGCCCAGGAGAAGACTCGAACTTCCACGACATCACTGCCACACGGACCTGAACCGTGCGCGTCTACCAATTCCGCCACCTGGGCAGGTAGCCTACGAACGGCCTCGCCGTCCGAGGCGCGAAGAAATATGCGACCCCGCGCCCCGTGTCAACGATGAATTCAGCGATGCTTTCGCTTTTCGCCAGCGCGGCCTTTACACGATTCCGAATTATGGGCTAGCTTCCTACCCGAATGTGGGGGACGGCCAAAGCCGTCCATCTGGCGAGGAGTGGTGATAATGGCGCGGCGTCTGGTCACGGTGTTCGGGGGATCGGGTTTCATCGGCAGGACGCTGGTGCGTCGGCTGGCCGCTCAGGGCTGGGTGGTTCGCGCGGCGGTCCAAGACCCCACCGCTGGAGAGTTTCTAAAGCCCATGGGCGACGTCGGACAGGTGACGCCGCTGCGCGCTGACATCACCGACCCCGCCGCCGTCGCCATGGCGGTGGCCGGGGCCGACGCCGTGGTCAATTTGGTCGGCATTCTCTACGAGCGCGGCGCGCGCAGCTTCGAGAATATCCACGTCAAGGGCGCCGCCACCGTGGCCGCCGCCGCCAAGGCGGCCGGCGTCGCCAAGCTGGTGCACGTGTCCGCCCTGGGCGCCGACAAGAATTCCGAAGCCGCCTATGCCCGCAGCAAGGCCGCCGGCGAAGAGGCGGTGCTGACCGCCTTTCCCGGCGCCACCATCATCCGTCCCTCGGTGGTGTTCGGCCCCGACGACGACTTTTTCAACCGCTTTGGCAAGATGGCCATGGTGTCGCCGGTCCTGCCGGTCTTTACCGCCGACGGCTTCAAGCCGGTCTGCGGCGACGGCGGCGTTTCCATCGATCTGTTCGGTTCGGGCGGCCCGATCTTCCAGCCGGTCCATGTGGGCGATGTCGCCGCCGCCATCGCCAATGTGCTGGATGATCCCCGCCTTGCCGGCAAGGTCTACGAGTTGGGCGGCCCGCGCCGCTACTCCATGAAGGAGATCATGGAACTGGTGCTGCAGGTGACCGGTCAGGAATGCCGCCTGATGCCGGTGCCGTTCGGCCTGGGCATGATCCAGGCCGCCTTCCTGCAACTGATGCCAAAGCCCATGCTGACCCGTGATCAGGTGCGCCTGATGAAGACGGACAACGTGGTGCGCGGCGGCAAGCCGGGTCTGGCCGAACTGGGCATCACCCCCACGGCGGCCGAGGCTATCCTGCCGCTCTATATGAACCGCTACGGCAAGCACAACCGTCGGCCCACCGGCGAAGCCGCCTGAGGCCTCCCATTCGCAGGAACCGCACATGAATATTTCCGACTGGACCCTGGTTCTTCCCGTCGCCAAGTGACGTATCGTTCCGTCATGACCCTGGCCTGTGCCGGTCTGCTCGCCTCGGTGACGCCGTCGGCCGCCGTCGAGACCTATCATGCCCGCCTGGGGCAGGCGATCGGCTGTGAAAGCAGCGAGGCCGTCGCCGCCCTGACTCTCCTGCAACGCCAACAGCCCCCCGACAAGGCCCGGATCAAGGCGACTCTGAGCCGGGGTCATTGCGTCACCATCTCCGGCGCGATCAGCCTGATCGTCGAGGCGCGCGTGACTTCGCCGGCCGGCCCGGTGGGGCTGATTCGCGGCGAACATGGGGGGATCGGTCGCCTGTGGGTGATTCTGGACGATCTGGAAATGTCGGGAATGAGCCGCTAACGCAGATAGGGGGATGTCTTGGACAAAAGGTGGATGTGCTTGGGATCCTCCGATGTCGTATGCGAGACGAACCAGTTCAGCAGAAACCCGCTCATCTCGGACGCCATATAGGTGTCGATGGCGAATGAGTCGATGAAGGCCCTCAGCCGGTCCAGCAGATCCTTGTGCAGACGGCGATGGCCCTCGATATCGTTATAGCCGACATCCTCCAGCAGGCCTTCCTCGCTGAAAAAGTGGAAATCCGCGTATTTATAGAGTTCGGCGCAGTGCCGCACCAACCGCTTCGGCTCGGCGCCGCGACCGGCCTCGGCGGTGAATTGGCCGATCAGGTCGAGAAATACCCGGTGTTCATAATCGATCCTGGGGTGTCCGACCTCGTATTCCGGCTTCCAGCGGGTATCCAATATCCCCCTCCTATCCTGGCGATCATCGTGCCCTAGCATACAACAGACCGTTGCGACTCACCCTCCCCATCTTTGTCGAGACAGGGGGATTCGAGGCGGGCCGGAAGCGTCACGGTCACCGTGGAGCCCTGACCATATTGGGAGCGGATGACGATGGTGCCGCCCAACAGATCGACGATCCGGCGGCAGATCGCCAGGCCCAGCCCGACGCCGCGCGCCGGGTCGGCCCGCAGGGGATCGACCTGCTGAAACGGCTCGAAGATGCGGTCGAGCTTTTCCGCCGGAATGCCGCAGCCGGTGTCGCTTATGGTCACGATCCCGCCGCCGTCCGGGGCCGGGGCGATGGCAAGGGTGACGCGGCCGCGCTGGGTGTATTTGACCGCGTTGCCCAGCAGGTTGATCAGGATCTGACGCAAGGCGCGGCCATCGCTGTCAAGCTCCACCGTGGGGGCGGGCGATATGACGATGTCGATCCCCTTGGCGGCGCATTGCGGCCGGATCATCGCCACGCATTCGGCGGCGATGACGCCCAGATTCACGATATCGGTCGCGGTCCGGTAGCTACCCAGTTCGATCCGGCTGATGTCGAGCACCTCGTCGATGATGGACAGCAGGTGATGGCCGCTGGTGACGATGCTGTCCACATAGTCGGCATAGACGGGAGACAGCGGGCCGGCGATTTCCACATCCATCATCTCGGCATAACCGAGGACGGCGGTCAGCGGCGTCCGCAATTCATGGCTCATATGGGAGAGGAACACGGTCTTGGACCGGTTGGCCTCCTCGGCGGCCTGCCATGCGGCGAGAAGGTCGGCCTCCGCCTGCTTGCGGGCGCTGATGTCCTCCTTGACCGCCAGGAAGTGGATGACGGCGCCGTCGGGGGCGCGAATGGGCGAAATGGTCGCGCTTTCCCAGAACAGTTCGCCATTTTTCTTGCGGTTCTGGATGTCGCCTTCCCAGGTCCCGCCCGAGGAGATGGTCCGCCACAGATTGCGGTAGGTGTCATCTTGGGTGAGGCCGGACTTCAAGACGCGCGGATTCTTTCCCCGGGCCTCGTCCAGGGTATAACCGGTCACCGCGACGAACTTGGGATTGACGTATTCGATATTGCCGTCGGGATCGGTGATGATCACCGAGACCGGACTTTGCTCCACCGCCCGCGACAAGGTCCGCAGGGCTTCCTCGGCCCGTTTGGCCTCGGTGATGTCGGTATGGGTGGCGACAAGCCCGCCGCCGGGCAGGGGGGTGCCGACCACCTCCAGATTCGTGCCGCCAGACCCGACTCTCTGGGTGCGGAACGGCTGAAAATCGCGGGCCAGCGCCATTCGCTCGGCGACAATGGCCTCGACGTCTCCCGGTCCGTACTCGCCCCGCTCGGCATTGAAGCGCAGATAGTCGGCCAGGGAAATGCCGGGGCGGATCATCTCCGGGGGGAGATTGAGCAACTCGATAAAGCGCCGGTTATAGGTCACCAGATTCAGGTCGGCGTCGTAGAGGCTGATGCCGTGGCTGATATTTTCCAAGATGGTTTCCAGCGTCGTCGACTTCAGTTGCAGGTCGTGGCGGCTGCGGTCGAGGTCGGCGGTCCGTTGGCGGACACGGTCCTCCAACTCGTCATGGGCGGCGGCCAGGGCGCGCTGCGAATCCTCCCACCGTCCGGCGATATGGCTGGCGATGACAAAGCCGATTGCGCCCATGACAAACAGTAAAAAGCCCACCATGAGCGAGATGCGGGTCAGCTCCGGGCGGATTTCGGTGATGAAGGTCGAGCGCCCCCGCGCCATGGCGATCGCCCAGCCGGAGGGCAGCACCACGAATGTGGCCAGGACGTCTTCGTTATTGTCGTGGTCGTGATAGAAACGAACGGCGACCTGTCCCGCCTCCGGCCGTTCGGCCTGATACAGCCGCAAGGCGACGGCCAGCGGTTCGGGCGACAGACCGGTCGCCTCCATATTCCGGGATTTGGCGATGGGCTCGCCGTGTCGGTCCACCAGCAGGCCGACATCGTAGGCGGTGCTGATGGTCATGGTGAACAACTCGGTCAGACGCGGCAGGTGGATGACGCCCCCCAGGTGAAGGACGATCTCGCCCGCGTCATTCAGGCGCGGAATATCGATGGCGACGCCCGGCACCCCGTCGGCCCCGATGAAGGCGTCCGACAGCACCGGCTGGCGCGTTCTGGTCGCTTCCTTGAAATAGGGCCGGTCGGCCAGATTGAACCGCCTGAGATTCTTCTGAACCTCGTAGGGATGGCTGATGTAATGGTCGCCGTTGGGCTGAAGGATGAACGCTACCGAGAAGGCGCCGTCATCGATGATGGCGTCCAGCACCCGGCGCTTCTCCACATCGACCCCCAGGGGAAGTCCGTTGAGGGCGGGTACGACCCGGTTGACGTCGGGCAGGCTCGCCATGGCCGGTATGGCGGCCCCCAGGCGGAGGTCTCCGATCATCTCCTTGATTGTGCGGTCAAAGCCGAGGGCCAGGGTGGCGCTGTCGGCCCTGCGCTCTTGCTGCCACTGCGCCACCGCCGCGTTCTCCAACGCCCAATACAGATAGGTGACCACGACCAGAATGGAGGCGAAGCAAGTCGCCGCGATCGCCATGGCGATACGGGGCCTCAATCCCGGCCGTTGCTCTCCCTCGGTCATTGACCCAATCTTCGCTGTGGGGCCTTAAGATTATTTTGACGCCATCTTTTCATTCGACACAAGCTCATGATCGGATCGCCTGGGGAAGACCGCATAATACGCAATTCGGTACCGATATGCCAATTTTGCATCGGCCCATGCAAAGCTGTGCGTTTCCGGCCCCGTTCAGGAACAGTATGGTGATGGCGACACGAGAACACCCCCGACCGAGGTTGCGCCATGACCCTGCACCAGCTGACCCACTCCGCCGCCTTCGAAATCGATCTTGGCGTCGCCACCGCCCTGCGCCGCCTGCTGGCGCGCGCCGCCAGGCTGGCCCGGTCCTGGACCGCCCATCGCCGGCTGGATCACGAGATGGCCCGCCTCGACCACCGCGAATTGTCGGATATCGGCTTTCGTAAGTAGCAAAGACAAGCCGCCGGCCAGGGTCGTTATACCGAGAACTGCTTGTCCACGTCGCGGATCAGCTCGATCCCCTGGATCATCTCGGTCATCATGAAATCGGCACGTTTGATCGGTCCACCGGACTGGGGCCGCGGGAACATCTTGGCGAAGGCGCTCATCTTCACCGTCAGGCCGCACAGGGCGGCGCCGATGGTGACGTGGTAACGCTCGATCATCCCCTTGACCGACCGGAACTCTTCTTGCGAGATATTTTCCCACATCTCGCGTGTCCGCTTGTCAAACACCTCCAGCCGGCCTGAAATCGAGGCGCTGATCGAGTTGATGACTTCCTCGATCATGTTGCAGGACTTCATCAGATTGGCGTTCTGCTTTAACTGGAAGTGACTGCGGATGGGCGACATGGATTGGACGCAGGCGGTGAAATACGGCTCCAGCCGGTCCAGGCAGTGACGGAAATAACTGAGAGACATGAAGGTGTCGCCATAGTCTTCCAGAAAGCGCGGCACATCGAAAATGTCGATGCCCAGGCTTTCCGCCATGGTTTCCAGTCGCTGGCGCGCCTTCTTGATGTCGGGATCACGGAACAGCTTCATCAGGTCTTCATAGCTGTCGACCTGCACATCCTCGCCGGAATAGATCATCTTCATCAACGGCCGGGTGAACATGATCATATAGCGGGTCAGTTCCGCCGCCTTCTCCGGCGACAGCTTCAACGCGGCGTAGTCATTGACCGGGATGCCGTGCTCGCGCAGCGAAATGCGCAAGGAATACACGTCATAGCTGGGCAGCAGCGCCAGACGGCGGATAATCCCCAGATCGGGATGCACCTGATCCACCGGCCAGCCGAACATCGCTGGCAACCCCTCCACATCCACCTGACCGGACCCGGTCTGAATATCGGAGAAGATTTCCACGGCGCTGCGCAGGCGCACGTTCTTGATCAGCTTCGCGGACTGAAGAGCCGGGGTCTGGAGTGGAATGATCGACAGCGGCAACACGAACATGGAATCCATGTCGCTGTCATTGATTGGTTTAAGTCCATCATCATCCGACATTCGGACGGCATCCCTCCCCCAACGGTACCCGCGGACATTCTGCCTGCTTTGACGCCATTCGCAATGGTCAAGATGCGTTGCCGGCCGACCACCCCACTGATGAGGCTGAAACACATAAGGACTTAGTGATATGGCGGAGCCATGCTAGCCTTGCGAATGGTGATTCCGACATTGACGAGCGACTGTGCTCATCAACCGCAAACACATGCAAGCATCCCATGATGACCGACCGTCAGAGGCCAGGGGATTCCATCCCATCCCTTTCAAAAACCGCCATCCGCCGCATGGCCGTCACCCTGGTGACGGGCGTCGGTCTGGCGCTATCCATCGGCATGGCAGCCGCCCAGGACATCCGCTTTTTTCAGATCGGAACCGGCCCCACCGGCGAAACCGGCTTTGCCTTCGGCGGGCAGGTCGCCAACGCCATCAGCAATCCACCGGGGTCGCGCGACTGTGACAAGGGCGGGTCGTGCGGGGTTCCCGGCATGGTGGCGGTGGCGAAATCCACCGGCGGCTCCCTCGCCAATGTAGAGGCCATCGAAGCCGGGCGCCTGGATGCCGCCCTGGTTCAATCGGATATCGCCTATTGGGCCTATCATGGAACCGGCGTCTACAAGGGCCGGGGCGCCGCGAGGAAATTACGCGCCATCGCCATGCTCTATCCGGAAAGCCTGCACCTGGCGGTCCGGCGCGATGCGCGGATCCGCTCGGTCCGTGATCTTAAGGGCAAGCGGGTGTCGTTCGGCGGCAAGGACTCCGTCGAATTGCTGCATGGCCGGATGCTGCTGGCCGCCTTTGGCCTGCCGGAGTCCCAAGTCAGGCTGAGTCCCCTATCGCCGGAAGCCGCCGCCGACGCCATGGCCGCCGGACAGTTGGACGCCATGCTGGTGATCGACGCCTATCCGGCCCCCATCCTGACCGAACTGGCCCAGCGGACTGGGATCGAGCTGATCGCGCTCGGCGGGCCGGAGATCGATAAATTACGGGCAAGGCACCCGTTTCTCAGCGCCTCGGCCATTCCCGCCGGGGCCTATGGCGGGGCGGCGGTGGAGGTGATGACGCTGGATGTGGGCGTGATGCTGGTCACCGGCGCCAACCAGCCGGACGAGCTGATCTATGGCGTGACCCGGGCGCTGTGGCACCCCACCACCCAGGCGCTGTTGTCCGGAAGCCGGCCGCGCGGCCGGCTGTTCCGGCTGTCCGCCACCGAATTGGAGCGAACCGGCATCCAGCTCCACGGTGGAGCCTCGGCCTATTATTTTGATGCCGGAGTGATCAGGTAACGCCGGCCGAGGCGTCAGTGGCGGCCTGCACGATGATGTCGCCGAATTCGCGCAAGAACACCGATCCCTTGACGGTGCGCTGGATCAGAACCGAGCGGCGGTCCTGCTCGTCCACCTTGCGCTTGACCAGTCCGTACTCGGTCAGGCGGTCCAGCGCGCGGGTGATGGCCGGCTTGGAGATGTTGAGGGTGGTGGCGAGGCCGCGAACGGTGTGGGGCGGCGGAGTCAGGTAAACCGTCAGCAACAGCGCCATCTGGCGCGCAGACAGATCAGGAGCATCCCGACGCACGCTCTCGACAATGGCTCCCCGCCAAAGATCAAGCGCCTGCACTGCTTTCAGAGGAACGCCCATCACCCACTCATTCGTTGCGACGACGAAATCTTTCTAGCCGAGGCCGAGGCATCCGGCAATGGCCCACATGACCCTACGGCCATTTGTCATGATGTTATAATGGCGAATCCTTAACCAGACATACTCACGGCGGGAAATCGTTCCGCCACCGTCGCGAATAATGCCCGCAGGGCCAGGGCCTCGCCGCCCTCGGGCCGGCCGGGCCGGCTGGAGAGGTTCCAGGCCAGCACGTCGAGATGAGCCCAGGCAATGCCGGCCTCGACGAATTCCTGGAGGAACAGCGCGGCGGTGATGGCCCCGGCATGGGGAGAATCGGACACGTTGGCGAGATCGGCGACCTTGCTGTCCAGCATGCGGCGGTAGGGCTTGTACAGCGGCAGCCGCCACAGCGGATCGCCCTCGGTCTCGCCGGCCCGCAAGATGTCGACGGCCAGCCGCTCGTCATTGCAAAACAGCGCCGGCAGGTCGGGGCCAAGGGCGGTGCGGGCCGCCCCGGTCAGGGTGGCGATGTCGATCAGCAATTCGGGTGCGTCGCGCGACGCCTCGGCCAGGGCGTCGCAGAGGATCAGGCGGCCCTCGGCATCGGTATTACCGACCTCGACACTCAACCCCTTGCGGGTGGCCAGCACGTCCAGCGGCCGCATGGAGTCGCCCGAAACCGAATTCTCCACCGCCGGGATCAAGACCCGCAGGCGAACCCCCAACCCCGCTTCCATGATCATGGAGGCCAGCGCCAGGACGTGGGCCGCGCCGCCCATGTCCTTTTTCATCAGCTTCATGTTCGAGGACGGCTTCAGGTCGAGGCCGCCGGAATCAAAGCATACGCCCTTGCCCACCAAGGTGACCCGAGGAGCCGCCGCGTCGCCCCAGACAAGGTCGATCAGGCGGGGTCGGCGCTGGGTGGCGGCGGCGCGGCCGACGGCATGGATGGCGGGATAGTTCTCCACCAGCAAGCCGTCGCCGACGACCACCCGGCAGGTCGCTCCGAATCGCGCCGCCAGCAGCTCGGCCGCCCCGGCTAATTCGGCCGGTCCCAGATCGGCGGCGGGGGTGTTGATCAGGTCGCGCGCCAGGGTCGTTGCGCTATGGCAACGACAGACCTGGGCACGGTCGGCGGCCTGGGGCCAGACCAGTTTGGGCCAGCTTCGGCCGTTGCGGCTTTTGTAGCGGTCGAAGGAATAGGTCGCCAGTGCCCAGGCCAGGGCGGCCCGGGTGGCGAGGCGGGCATCCGGCTCCGGGGCCATGCGGTAGGCGCCCTGCGGCAGCTTGGCCGGCAATTGGGCGAAGGTCCAGGGGGCGTCGTCGTCGGGTAGTCCGAACAGGGCGCTGACCAGCCGCCCCTGCGCGTCGGGAACGAGGCAGACCGCGCCGGCCTCGGCGGCAAAGCCCACCGAGCCCACCCAGCCGCGCACCGCCTCCGGCTGTCCGTCCAGCCAGCCGGCAAGGTCGGGCTTGCGCAGGGCCACCAGTTCGACCGCTTCGGCCCCGGCCTCGATCAGATGTTCCGGCACGGCAAAATCCTCCTATCCATTCCCGTATTCCTTAGACAATATTTCGCTTTCGCCGTCACCGGAGAATCTCCCATGTCCCTTACCCTGGTCATCGGCACCAAGCGTTTTTCATCGTGGTCGCTACGGCCGTGGCTGGCCCTCAAGGTCGCCGGAATCGCCTTCGAGGAGGTCGAGATCGCCTTGCGTCAGCCCGACACCAAGGCCGACATCTTGAAGCACTCGCCATCGGGCAAGGTGCCGCTGCTGGACGAGGACGGCTTCAAGGTCTGGGACTCGCTGGCGATCTGCGAGTATCTGGCCGAGCGTGCCCCCATGTTGTGGCCCCGCAACGTCCAGGCCCGCGCCGTCGCCCGCGCCGTCGCCGCCGAAATGCATTCCGGGTTCATGCCGCTGCGACGCGACTGTCCCATGGATGTGCTGGGCGACACCCCCATGACCGGGATTCCCGACGAGGTGGCGGCCGATCTGGCGCGCATTGACGCCCTGTGGAGCGATTGCCGCGCCCGCTTCGGCGTAAGCGGCCCGTTCCTGTTCGGGGACTTTTCCATCGCCGACGCCATGTACGCCCCGGTAGTCACCCGCCTGCGCACCTGCCACCTGCCGGTCGGCAAGGCGTCACAGGCTTATTGCGACGCGGTCATGGCTTTGCCGGCCATGCGGGAATGGGTGGAAGGGGCGCGTACCCCATCGGATTTCCGCCCTCTCCCTTCCTAGAACGTTCGTCGCGCTCGCAACGCCGCCGTGATCGTGCCGTCGTCCAGGTGGTCCAGTTCGCCGCCCACCGGCACGCCGTGGGCGAGGCCGGTGACGGCGACGTCGCAATCGGCCAGCCGGTCGGCGATGTAATGGGCGGTGGTCTGGCCCTCCACCGTGGCGGGGGTGGCCAGGATCACTTCCCGGACCGCCGGGTCGTGGGCGCGCTCCACCAGTCGGGCGATGCCGATATCCTCCGGCCCGACTCCGTCCAGCGCCGATAACAGGCCGCCCAGCACGGCGTAGCGGCCCTTGAAGCTGCCGGTCCGCTCCATGGCCCAGAGCCCGGCCACGTCCTCGACCACGCAAAGCAGGCTGGCGTCGCGACGGTGGTCGCAACAGATGGCGCAGGGGTCGATGGTGTCGAAATTACCGCAGACCGAGCAGGTCTTGACCTTGGCCGCCGCCTCGGTCATCGCCGCCCCCAGGGGAATCAGCAAGGATTCCCGCTTTTCCACCAGACGCAGAGCAGCGCGACGGGCCGAGCGCGGCCCCAATCCCGGCAACCGCGAAAGAAGTTGGATCAGGCGCTCGATCTCGGGTCCGACCATTACGCATCCAGAATATTGGCGAGCCGATAGTCTGGCTCTTTTGTTTTTGCCTCAGTCGCCGGCGCGAACTCCGTTCGCTTGGCTTTCGCGCTACGGGGCACGCCGGCCCTTGGCCGCAACTCCGCGTCGGGTGGCGCGTCGCGGTTTTTGCCTCAGTCGCCGGCGCGAACTCCGTTCGCTTGGCTTTCGCGCCATGGGGCGCGCCGGCCCTTGGCCGCAACTCCCTGCGGTCGGGTTATTCGGTTCCCCGGGCGCGAACTCCGTTTCTTGAATACCGGGCAGAATCAGAACGGCAGCTTGAAGCCCTCGGGCAGGGAGAGGCCGCCGGTCAGTTTGGACATCTCTTCCTGCATCAGAATCTCGGCCTTGCCCTTGGCGTCGTTAAAGGCGGCCAGCAGCAGGTCTTCCAGCACTTCGACATCGTCGGGGTCGACCAGCGACTTGTCGATTTTGACCTTTTTCATCTCGAATTTGCCGTTCAGGGTGACCTCGATCATGCCGGCCCCGGCCGAGCCGGTGACTTCGATCTCCAGCATCTTGGCCTGCATTTCGGTCATCTTGGCCTGCATCTGCGAGGCCTGCTTCATCAAATTCCCAAGGTTCTTCATAGGTCTTCTTCTCCAGGAAGCATCTCGTCGTCGATGGATGCATCGAAATATTCGGCCATGGGTTCGGGCGCCATCTCGGGCTCCAGCTCGCGCACCGCCTCCACCACCGCTTCGGGGAAGGCGGCCTGAATCGCCTTGACCAGGGGGTGTTCGGCGGCATCCTGACGGCGGCGCAGCTCGGCGGCGGCCTCCTGCTCGGTCAGGGTCGGTTGGGACGGATCGGCGGAGTTGACCGAGACCGTCCAGCGGCGACCGGTCCATTCCGACAGCAGGCGGGCCACCTTGGGCGCCAGGTCGCCGGCGGCGGTGCTGTGCTGACGCCACTCGATCCGCCCGGCCTCGAACGATACCAGATTGACCTGGGTCCGCAACTGCATGGCTGCGACGCCTTCCCGCTTCTCGGCGAACAACGCCGCCACCTCGACAAAGCTGGTCGGCATGGCCGGCAATTGGACCGGGGGAGCAACGAAAGCCGGCTGCATCTTTAACGCGGTGGCTCCGCCGCCGCCGCCATTGCCGCCGCCATGCTGGCCCGCCACGGCATCGGCCACCCCGCCGGCAAAACCGCCGCCGCCGCCGGGACCACGGGGAGCCGGAGGTGGTTGAGGATTGGAGCGCAACTGTTCCACCAATTCGGCGGGGGTGGGCAACTCGGCGGCATAGGCGAGGCGCACCACCGCCATCTCGGCCGCCTGCAACGGATTAGGGGCGGAGCGGGTTTCGGCAAGGCCCTTCAACAGCATCTGCCACGCCCGGGTCAGGGCGGCCAGCGACAGCCCATCCGACATCTGACGGCCCTTGACCCGCTCGGTCTCCGACACGGTGACGGCGTCGGCGGCGTCGGGGGTGACCTTCAGCCGGGTCAGCCAATGGACCAGTTCCAGCATGTCTTGCAGCACCACCGCCGGATCGGCCCCGGCGGCGTATTGGTCGGCGATCTGGTCGAGGGCGCTCGCCACCTCGCCCTTCATCACCGAGTCCAGCAGGTCGAACACTCGGGCGCGGTCGGCCAGTCCCAGCATGTCGCGGACCTGGGTCTCCGACACCAGACCGGCGCCGTGGCTGATGGCCTGATCCAGCAGCGACAGGCCGTCACGCACCGAACCATCGGCGGCCCGCGCGATCAGCTTCAACGCGCCGGGTTCGATCTCGGCGCTTTCCTTGACCGCGATACCGGCGAAATGCTTGGCCAGCACGTCCATCTCGACCCGGCGCAGGTCGAACCGCTGGCAGCGCGACAGGACGGTGACCGGGATCTTGCGGATTTCGGTGGTGGCGAAGACGAATTTAACGTGCTCGGGCGGTTCTTCCAGCGTCTTCAGCAAGGCGTTGAACGCTGCCGTGGACAGCATGTGGACTTCATCGACGATGTAGATCTTGAAGCGGGCCGAGGTCGGGCGGTAGCGAACGCTTTCGATCAGTTCGCGGATGCCGTCGACGCCGGTCCGGCTGGCGGCGTCCATCTCCAGCACATCCACATGGCGATCCTCGGCGATGGCGCGGCAGTGCTCGCACCGACCGCAGGGATCGATGGTGGGGCCGCCCTTGCCGTCGATGCCGACGCAGTTCAGCGCACGGGCGATGATGCGCGCCGTGGTGGTCTTGCCCACTCCGCGCACGCCGGTCAGCACGAAGGCATGGGCCAGCCGCCCGGTCTGGATGGCGTTGGACAAGGTGCGCACCAGCGCCTCCTGCCCGATCAGGCCGGCGAAGTCGGTCGGCCGGTATTTGCGGGCCAGGACGCGGTAGGGGACGGAAGCGGGGCTGTCGGTCATGGCGGCAGGATATATCGCACTGCCCCCCGATGCAAAGGGCGCTGACCGCAACATCGCGACAGGGTAGTCTGGACTTCCTGATTTCCTGTTTTCCGGTGACGCGCCATGCTGATCGGTCAGTTCGAGCTTCCCATCGCCTTCGACCTTGCCGCCACCTTCCTGCTGGCGGTGACCGGCGCCCTGGTCGCCATGCGCAAGGGCTATGACTTCGTCGGCGTGTTCTTTCTGGCGCTGATCACCGGCACCGGCGGCGGGTTGCTGCGCGACGGCCTGTTCCTGCAACAGGTGCCGGCGGTGCTGGGCTCCCCCTACGTGATCGTGGTGGTGGTGGCCATGGCGATCGGCATGGTGTTCGGCGAGCGGCTGAACCGTCCGGTCATGGTCTTCATGCTGGTGGACGCCGCCGGCCTTGGCATCTACGCCATGGTAGGGGCGCAAAAGGCGTTGAATCTCGGCCTGGGCTGGGGAGCGGCGCTGCTGATCGGCGTGATCAACGCGGTCGGCGGCGGTCTGGTTCGCGACGTCATCACCCGTGACCATCCCATGGTGTTCCGGCCGGGCGAGTTCTACGCGGCGGCGGCTTTCATGGGCTGCGTCGTCTTCATCGCCCTGGCCATGGGGCTGCGGCTACCGGCGGAAACCGCGGCGCTGGCCGGCATCGCCACGACCTTGCTGGTTCGGTTCGGGTCTGTGCGGTTTGGTTGGCGCACCCGCGCGGTTCAGGCCCTGATCCGCGACGACGACCGGCCGACGGATGGCGAATGAGCTGCGGCGCATAAAGGGAAGGTGGGAGACCGGACGGCGACCCGGACCGGAAATCGTTACGGCTGCTTCCTTCCGGACCTGACCGGGTTGGCGAACGATCCGTCCGTCGCCGATCTCCCGCCGGGAAAATACGGGCTCCCGACGGGCAATTGCAAGCTTTTGCTTACCTCCGACGAACGAATCTCTTCGTTTGCCGGCCGAGGAGCAACCGGGGTCTCTTCATAGTCCAAAGGTCTGGCCGAGGAACTTCAGCGCCAGTTGGGCTCCGACCCCGTCGATGCCGTGGCCGAGGCCTGGGCGCAGCTCGGTCAGCACCGGCACGCCGACACTGGCCAGGGCGCGTTCCGCCGTGGGCAGGCTGGCGGGATTGACAATCTCGTCGGCCTCGCCATGGATCAGCAGCACCCTGGGCTTGGCGGTGATCTCGGCCGCCAGCGAGGCCACATCCACCAGCGCGCCGGAGAATCCCACCACCGCCGCCGGCGATTTGGCGCGTCGCAGCGCCACATGCAGCGCCATCATGGTGCCCTGGCTGAACCCCACCAGCGCCATGTCGGAGTCGGAGACGCCCCACAACGCCAGTTGCTCGTCGAGGAAGGCGTCGAGAATCGGCGCGGTTTCGCGCACTCCGGCGGCGATCACCTCGGGGGTGCGGTCCTGAAGGCTGAACCACTGCCGGCCGAACGGGGCCAGGTCAAAGGCCTGGGGGGCGTCGGGGGCGACAAAGGCGGCGTCGGGCAGGACGGTGGCCAGGAACGGGGCCAACTCGATCAGGTCGCTTCCATCGACGCCGACGCCGTGCAGCAGCACCACCAACTGCGCCGCCGGACCGCCCGACGCGGGTTCGACACTGGGACCGGTCAGGGTAACGGCGGGCTTGGGCGACATGAAAGCTCCTGCGGAGATTAATGTAACACGGGCAGTATGGTATGGTCTTTCCTCTGGCACCAACCCAAACATTCGCAATCCATTGATCATCACCCGCTTTGCCCCCAGCCCGACCGGCGAGTTGCATATCGGTCACGCCCACGGCGCCCTGTTCGCCTTCACCGAGGCCCGGCGGGGGGGAGGGCGGTTCCTGCTGCGCATCGAAGATATCGACCAAAGTCGCTGCCGCCCGGAATTCACCGACTCCATCCTGGCCGACCTGCGCTGGCTGGGGCTGGACTGGGAAAGCCCGGTTCGCCGTCAGGCCGAGCATTTCGACGACTACCGCGCCGCCCTGACCCGGCTGGAGCAGGCGGGACTGCTTTATCCCTGCTTTTGCAGCCGCGCGGACATCGCCCAGGCCGGCAACGCCCCCCACGGTCCCGACGGACCGCTTTATTCCGGAACATGCCGAAATCTGCCGGCCTCCGAGCGGGAAGCGCGGGTTCTGGCCGGTCTTTCCCATGCGCTGCGGCTGGATATGGAGGCGGCTCGCCGCCGCGTCGGGGCGCTGAACTGGCGGGACCGCGCCGCCGGAGTGGTGGCGGCCCGGCCCGAGCTGTTCGGCGACGTGGTGCTGGCCCGCAAGGACACCCCCACCAGCTATCATCTGGCGGTGACCGTCGATGACGCCCTGCAAGGGGTGACGCTGGTGACGCGGGGCGAGGATCTGTTCAGCGCCAGCCATGTGCATCGGCTGCTGCAAGCCCTGCTGGGCCTGCCGACCCCCGATTACGCCCATCATCGCCTGTTGACCGACGAGCATGGTCGCCGCTTTGCCAAGCGCGATCGGGCGCTGACCCTGCGCTCGCTGCGCGAAGCGGGCGCGTCGCCGGCCGATGTCAGGGCGATGGCGGGCTTCTAGGCCTTGCGCGACAGGACGAACAGGCCCTGATCGGCGAACAGGTTGGCGACGCCTTCCAGATCGGGCAGCGGCAGTACCTTGCCCTCCCGGTCAAGCGGGATACTCCTGTCCACGGTGATGCCAAGGCCGCGACACAGGGTCAGGAAGTCGCGGATGGTGCAAAAGTGGATGTTGGGTGTGTCGTACCACTCGTAGGCCAGGGTGTCGGTCACCGGCATGGAACCATGAAGCAGCAGATGGGTCCGTACCCGCCAATGGCCGAAATTGGGGAATGACACGATGGCGCGCCGCCCGATGCGCAGCATGTGCGACAGCACCGTCTTGGGCTCGTAGGTAGCCTGCAACGTCTGGCTGAGGATGACGTAGTCGAACGCCCCCGAGGGATAGTCCTTGAGATCAGTGTCGGCGTCGCCCTGGATCACCGACAGGCCGTGAGACACCGCCGCCGACACTCCGGCCATGGACAGTTCGATGCCGCGGCCGTCCACATCCTTGTTGCGGCCCAGCCAGTCGAGCAAGGCGCCCTCGCCACAGCCGACGTCCAGCACCCGCGATCCCGGCTCGACCATGTCGGCGATCAGCTTGAGGTCGACGCGCAGCTTGCCGTTGGCCATCATCATCATGCGGTTGGCCCCTGGGCGCGGGGCAGGCCGCGATGGGCGGCGGCGCCTTCGAGAAAGCCGGACAGGGTGGCGTGAAACTCGGGCTCGTCCAGCAGGAAGGCGTCGTGACCCTTGTCGGACTTGACCTCGACAAAGCTGACATTGGCGGCGACCGCGTTCAGCGCATGGACCACCGCCCGGCTTTCCGAGGTGGGGAACAGCCAGTCGCTGGAAAATGAGATCACGCAAAAGCGGGTGCGGGTACCGCGAAAGGCGTTGGCCAGCGTTCCGCCGTTCTCGGCCGCCAGATCGAAATAATCCATCGCCCGGGTGATATAGAGGTAGGAATTGGCATCGAAGCGGTCGACGAAGGCCGAGCCCTGGTGGCGCAGATAGCTTTCCACCTGGAAATCGGCGTCGAAGCCATAGGTCACCGTCTCGCGGTTTTGCAGATTGCGTCCGAACTTCTGGTGCAACGCCGGCTCGGACAGATAGGTGATATGGGCCGCCATGCGCGCCACCGCCAGACCGCGGTGGGGGCTTTTGCCCTCCAGCAGGTAGTTGCCGCCGCACCAGTCGGGATCGGCGACGATGGCTTGGCGTCCGACCTCGTGAAACGCGATGTTCTGGGCCGAATGCCGCGCCGCCGCCGCGATGGGAATGGCCGAGAACACCCGGTCGGGGAAGTTCTGAGCCCATTCCAGCACCTGCATGCCGCCCATGGAGCCGCCGACCACCGAGAACAGCTGGCCGATGCCGAGATGATCCACCAGCCGCGCCTGGACCTGGACCATATCGCCGATGGTGATCACCGGAAAGCCGAGCCCCCAGGGCTGGCCGTTTGCCGGGTTGGTCTCCATGGGGCCGGTGGTTCCCATGCAGCCGCCCAGCACGTTGGAGCAGATCAGGAAATAACGGTCGGTATCGAACACCCGCCCCGGCCCGACCAGTTCGCTCCACCAGCCCGGTTTGCCGGTGATGGGGTGAGGGTCGGCGACATAATGATCCCCGGTCAGGGCGTGGCAGATCAGGATGGCGTTGGATTTGTCGGCGTTGAGCCGGCCATAGGTCTGATAGGCCACGGTGATCGGCCCCAGTTCGACCCCGCAATCCAGCCGGATCGGCCGGTCGCGGCCCAGCTCGACCGTCAGGCCGGGTGGGGAGGAAGACGAGGGAAACGCTGGCTCGGACACGATCATTGGCTCGCTTGTCAAAAGCGGGGAGACGATTAGCTATGGTCGAAGGCCGGGACTGTCAACGTTTTCTTTGATTTCCGAGCGATCCCGAACTACACCTAAACCCCCTTGGATAGGTTTTCGGATCACAGCCGGTACCCCATGAGCCAGGATAACGCCAACCTCGAACTGCTCCGCCGCGAGATCGACCGGATCGACGATTCGATTCACGATCTGCTGATGCAGCGATCCGCCGTGGTGGAAAGCATCGCCGCCGCCAAGCCCGCCGGCCGCGTCACGCTTCGCCCCGGCCGCGAGGCCGCCATCCTGCGCCGCCTGCTGGGACGCCATCGGGGGCTGTTTCCCAAGATGGCCCTGGTCCGTATCTGGCGCGAGATCATGGGGGCGCTGGTCGCCCTGCAAGGCCCGTTCATGGTGGCGGTTCACGCCGCCGGCCGCAGCACCAGCGCCATCGAGATGGCCCGCAATCATTTCGGTCTGGTTGCCCCCCTGCACGCCTATCGCAGCGCCGGCCAGGTGGTGCGCGCCGTCGCCGACGGCCATGCCTCGGTCGGCGTGGTGCCGCTGACGCCGGGGACCGAGGCCGCCGACGAGGCCGAGCCGTGGTGGGCCAGCCTGACCGTGGGCAGCGGCGAGCCGCCCCGCGTGGTGGCCCGCCTGCCTTTCGCCGGGGTCGAGCCGGTCAAGGGCTCGCCCGAGCCGCCCCAGGCGCTGGTGATCGCCTGCCGCGACCATGACGAGACCGGCGACGACCGCACTGTCCTGGTGCTGGAGACCGGCCCCGAGGTCAGCCGCGACCGCCTGCGCGCCGTGCTGTCGGCCGGCGGGCTGGAGCCGGCCCAGTTGCTGGCCATCTACCGCCATGGCGGCGTCTGGCTGCATCTGGTGGAGATTCTCGGCCATGTCACCTCCATCGATCCTCGCCTGACCATGCTGGTGGCTCCGAAGGATCCCATCAGCCACGTCTCGGTCATTGGCGGCTACGCCACGCCGCTGGCGCCCGAATCCGTCGTCTGAACCCTGATTTTCCCTACCGTACCAGGAGTCTAAGCCCGTGACCGCTCCCGCGCCCCGCCCAGGCATCATGGATATCCGCCCCTATATCGGTGGCGAATCCGCCATTGAAGGCGTTAGCCGCATCATCAAGCTGTCTTCCAACGAAGGCGCCCTGGGGCCGAGCCCCAAGGCCATGGAAGCCCTGCGCGCCATGGCGCCCGAGATGCACCGCTACCCCGACGGCGGCGCCGAGCAGCTGCGCAAGGCCATCGCCGCCCGCTACGGCCTGGACGCCGACCGTATCGTGTGCGGCGCCGGCTCGGACGAGCTGCTGGGCATGCTGTGCCGCTCCTATGCCGGCCCCGGCGACGAGGTGCTGTATTCGGCCCACGGCTTCCTGATGTACGCCATCGCCGCCAAGTCCTGCGGCGCCACGCCGGTCACCGCCCCCGAGGTGGACCTGACCGCCAATGTGGACAATCTGCTGAAGGCTGTAACGCCCAGGACCAGGATCGTCTTCCTGGCCAATCCCAACAATCCCACCGGCACCTATCTGCCGGCGTCAGAGGTCGAGCGCCTGCGCGCCGGCCTGCCCGCCCATGTGCTGCTGGTGATCGACGCCGCCTATGCCGAATTCGTGTCCCGCAACGACTACACCTCGGGCATCGAGCTGGTGGAGGCCGGCGACAACACCGTGGTCTGCCGCACCTTCTCCAAGATGTTCGCCCTGGGCGGTCTGCGCCTGGGCTGGGCCTATGGCCCCGCCAACGTGGTTGGCGTCCTGAACCGGGTGCGCAACCCCTTCAATGTGGGCTCGGCGGCCCTGGCAGCCGGTTTGGCGGCGTTCGAGGACACCGAATACGCCGATCTGTGCAAGCGTCACAACGACTACTGGATGCCCTGGCTGAGCGAGCGGGTCGCCGCCCTCGGCCTGACCGTGGTCCCCAGCGTCGGTAATTTCATCCTGGTCCGCTTTCCCGCCACCCCCGGCAAGGATGCCGCCCGCGCCGACGCCTTCCTGCGCTCGAAGGGCGTCATCGTGCGCGCCATGGGAGCCTATGGCCTGGGCGATTGCCTGCGCTTCACCATCGGTACCGGCGAGGAGAATCAGGTGGTGGTCGATACCTTGACGGAGTTCGTCAAGGCATGACCTCGACCCCTCCGCTGTTCGACACGGTCTGCTTTGTCGGCATCGGCCTGATCGGGTCGTCGCTGGCGCGGGCCATGCGCAAGCATGGCCTGGCCCGTCGGCTGGTGACGTTGGACCCCAGCGAAAAGGCCCGCACCACCGCCCTGGCGCTGTCGGTGGTGGACGCGGCGACCGATGACGCCGCCTTGGCGATCGCCGACGCCGATCTGGTGGTAATCGGGGCTCCGGTCGGCGCCACCCAGGCGGTGGGCGAGGCCATCGGCCCCCATCTGAAGCCCGGCGCCATCGTCACCGATGTGGGCTCGGTCAAGCTGGCGGTGATCCGCGACCTGATGCCCTACCTGCCCGAGGGGGTCGAGTTCGTTCCCGGACACCCCATCGCCGGTACCGAGCATTCCGGCCCGGAAAACGGCTTTGCCGAGTTGTTCGAGGGCCGCTGGCAGATCCTCACCCCCCTGGCCGGCGGCAACGAAAAGGCCACCGACAAGGTGACCGAGCTGTGGCGGCGCGTCGGGGCTCAGGTCGAGATCATGGACGCGCACCATCACGACAAGGTGTTGGCCATCACCTCGCATCTGCCGCATCTGATCGCCTATACCATCGTCGGCACCGCCAACGATCTGGAAGGCCATATGCAGCAGGAGGTGATCAAGTTCTCGGCCTCCGGCTTTCGCGACTTCACCCGCATCGCCGCCTCGGACCCGATCATGTGGCGCGACGTCTTCCTCAATAACCGGGAAGCGGTATTGGAGGTTCTCCAGCGCTTCACCGAGGATCTGACCGCGCTGCAACGCTCGATCCGCTGGGGCGAGGGCGAGGTGCTGCAAAAACGCTTCACCGAGACCCGCGCCATCCGCCGCGCCATCATCGACGCCAAGCAGGCTTAGATCGGGACGGTCTTTCGGGAGCCGACGCCATGTCCAGCCACATCACCGGCCTTGATCACATCATCTTGGCGGTGCGTGATCTCGACGCCGCCACCGCGACCTTTCAGCGGCTGGGGTTCACCTTGTCGACGCGGGGCGAGCACGCCGAGTGGGGCACCGCCAACCGCTGCCTGATGTTCGGCGACGATTATATCGAGCTGCTGTCGGCGGTGGCCGAGGGCGAGCCGGCGGCGCGGCTGCGCGCCTTCACCCATGCGCGGGAAGGACTGATGGGGCTGGTGTTCGGCAGCGCCGATGCCGCCGCCGACGCCGAACGGCTGGGGCTGGAGCCGCCCGGCAGCCTCAGCCGCACCGTCGCGACCACCGAGGGGGCGGCCGTGGCCCGCTTCGTCGCCGGAGTGCTGCCGCCCGAGACCACGCCGGGGATCGCCTCGTTCCTGTGCCAGCACCTGACGCCGGAGCTGTTGCGCCAGCCCGGCTGGACCGATCACGCCAACACCGTCACCGGCATCGCCTCGGTCACCGCTCTGATGGCCGATCCGGTCGCCGAGATGGCGGCCTGGGACCGGCTGATCGGCCCGGCCGCCGCCACCGCCACCGACGACACCGTGACGATTCATACCGGTCACGGGCTGGTGTTTCTGTGCCGGCCGGAAGACCTTGACCAGTTGCATCCCGAGGCCGAGGACGAGCCCTCGCCGCCGCCGCCGGCCCTCGTGGCCATGACGCTCGCCGTAGCCAACGCGGATACCGCCGCGGCGGTGCTGCGGGCCAATGGAGTCGCCTATAGCCGCGATCCCGACGGCAATTTGCGCATTGCCGCCTCGGAATGCTGCGGCGTTTTCATCGAGATGGTGGGATAACCAGTCCCTTGCGTTCCGGGGCGGGCGTCACGGCGTTGCGCACAATTTCGCCTACGCCCTCGGCTCCGCCGGCGGCAATATCGGTCGCCAGCGATCCCCACGGCCCGGCAAGCCGCCCCTTGGGGACCGCGCCTTCCTGGGCCGAGGCGCCGATGTCCTCGCCGGTCGGGGAAATCACCGTCCAGGCCACTGCCAGCACCTCTTCTCCGGAGCGGCCGGGCGTCACCGTCACTTGCCCGCGCAGCTGAAAATCGGCGGCGCCGTCCACTACCTTCAGGCCTCCGCGTCCCAGCATGGTCCGCATGGCCGAGGTCAGGGCGGCGGCGCCGTCACCCGGCAATCCCACCAGCGGCAGCAGCCGGATGGAGGGACCTTGGACCTCGGGAGCGGCGGGCGGGGCGTCGTCATGCAGCGTCCCCATCAGCTTGGCCACCACCTCGGCGGCGATCAGATCCATGGTCTTTGGGGTGGCCCGAGCCCAGGCCCCCGCCGGGATCGTCTGTTCCAGTCCTCCCTGGGCCTGATTGCCCGAGCGGGTCAGCGTCCAGCGCAGCGAGGCGGCGGCGGCGGAGTCCTCGACCTCGCCGCTGATCACCCAGGCCCCCGTCGTCGCCTCGCGGGTGGAAGCCGGAATCTCGGCGATCAACAGATGGCGGACGATGGCCTCGGCCAGTTGCATTCCGCGCGGCGATTGATCCAGCGGCCGGACCACCACGCCGCGCGCCGCCACCGGAGCAACGACGAGGTTGGCGCCTTCATGGCGGAACGGCTGGGGGATGTCGCCGCAGCCCGCCAGTATGAAAAACAGAAGAAAAAGTATTCGTCCCTGGCCCCCGGCCTTGGCGAGGATGGGCAGAGCCCATGAATCCTGAAGCCTTGGCATTATCTGTCCAGGAAGATCGCGGAAAGCTGGCGGCCGTAATCGGGCTCGCCCCGCAGGGTGGCGCGGCGGAAGCTGAAGAAACGCTGTTCGTCGCGGCAGGTGTCGGCCGGCACCCGCGTCACCTCGACAAGTCCCAGCCGGGCCAGCTTGCGCGACAGATAGCCGGGCAGGTCGAACAAGGCGTGACCGGGGCGCGAGGACGGGGCGAAGAAATCGGCGTTGGCGGCGTCCTCGGCCAGGAACGGCGTCGGAAAATCGGGTCCGACCTCGTAGGAGCGGTGGCCGATGCAAGGTCCGGTGGCGGCGACGATGTTGGCCGGCTTGGCCCCCAGCGCGACCATGGCCTTGACGGTGTTTTCCAGCACGCCGCCGACCGCCCCCTTCCAGCCGGCATGGGCCGCCGCGACCACGCCGGCCTTGGCGTCGGCCAGCAGCACCGGGGTGCAGTCGGCGGTGAGGATGCCGAGGGCGATGCCGGGGCGGTTGGTGACCATGGCGTCGCCGGTGGGCGGCTGTCCGGCGGGCCAGGGCTCGGTGACCACCACCACGTCGGCGGTATGGGCCTGATACAGGGTTACCAGCGATTCCACCGGCAGGTCCAGCATGGCCATGGCGCGGGTCCGGTTCTCCCGCACCGCCGCCGGGTCGTCCTTGGAGCCGGGGCCGCAGTTCAGCGAGGCGTGAATCCCTTGCGAGACTCCGCCCTCACGGGTGAAGAACCCATGGCGGATGCGGGTGAAATCGTTCAAGGCGGACAGGCTGATCATGGGACTATCCCTAAGGGTCCAAACCGGGCGGCACGGGCAAGGCGGGGCTGGCCAGCGCCATCACCTGGAACAGGGTGCCCATTTCGCCGGGATCGATCAAGCGCCGTGCGCGGCCGGCGATGTCGGCGGCCTGATCCGGGCTGGCGTTGCGCATCAGCATGACGGCGCGCTCCTCGATCCCCAGCCGCAGCAGCCAGCGGCCCTGCGACACCGGACCGTGGGGCGTCGCCCCCGCCTTGGCCCCCGCCTCGGCCAGGGCCTGAAAGTCCACATGGGCGGTCAGATCCACCATTCCGGGATCGGCCAGCGCCGGATGATAGCGGTGGGTCCGGACCGCCTGGAGCGTGTCGCCGGTCCCGCTGACCGGTGCGCCGTAATCGACGATCAGGGCGGCGCCGGGGGTGACCGCCAGCCGTCGGCCGATGGCGGCGGCCAGGGCGCGGCCGGGCTCGCAAATCTCGGCGACGGCGCCCACGGGCGCGGCCAGCACGTCCGGGGCCAAAGCGGGCGAGACCACCTCTTCGCCCGCCACGAAGACGAAGCCTCCGGCGGCGTCAAGGCCGATCAGGCGCTCGATCCAGCCGGCGGCCTGTTTCTCGTACTGACGGATCGGCAAGGCGTCGAACAACTCGTTGGCCACCAGCAGCAACGGCCCCTCGGGCAGGTCCTCGAACCGCTCCAGCCAAGTGATCTTCTCCTGGGCCAGGGTCTGGGCCTGACGGTTGCGCAGGGCGGGGCTGGTTTCGACCAGATAGGCGTCGATGGCGGCGGCGAAGGCGGGAAGAGTGCGCGCCGCCCGCAGCAGATCGGCCATCAAGGTGCCGCGTCCCGGCCCGATCTCGGCCAGCACCACCCGTGACGGCGAGCCCATGGACTGCCAGACGATGGCGCACCACAACCCGATCAGCTCGCCGAACATCTGGCTGATCTCGGGCGCGGTGGTGAAGTCGCCCTTGGCCCCGAACGGATCATGGCCCATGTAATAGCCGTGCTGGGGATTGCCCAGCGCCTCGGCCATGAACTCGGCGACGCCGATGGGGCCGTCGGCCCGGATGCGTTCGGCCAGGATGCCGGCCAGACTCATCCGACCGCCTTGGGAGCGTTGCGACGCCACGCCCAGGCCAGCATCACCAGCCCCACCGCCACCTGCGGCAACGACAGCAGCTGGCCCATGGTGGCGCCGCCCCACAGGAAGCCCAGATGGGCGTCGGGCTGGCGGAAGAACTCGCAGATGATGCGGCCGATGCCGTAGCCGGCCAGAAACACCCCCGACAGCGCCCCGAACCGATTGCGGATATCGGTGAAGCGCCACAGCAGCATCATGACCGCGAACAGCGCCGCGCCTTCCAATCCGGCCTCGTAAAGCTGGCTGGGATGGCGGGGCAGCGGCCCGCCATGGGGGAACACCATGGCCAGGGTGGCGTCGGGGGCGATGCGGCCGAACAGCTCGCCATTGACGAAGTTGGCCAGCCGGCCAAAGAACAGGCCGATGGGCACGACGCAGCAGATCACGTCACCCACCTGGAACAGATTGCGGCCGCGCATCCTGGAAAACAGGATGATGGCCCCGATCACGCCCAGCGCGCCGCCGTGAAACGACATGCCGCCCTGCCAGACCATGGGGATTTCCAGCGGATTGGCGAGGTAGTACAGCGGCTTGTAGAAGATCACATAGCCCAGCCGGCCGCCCAGCACCACCCCCATGGTCGCCCAGACCAGGAAGTCGTCCACTTCAAGCTCGGTCAGGGCATGGGGCGGACGAGCCACCAGGAACTTGACCACCCGCCAGCCCAGCATCAACCCGGTGATATAGGCCAGGGCGTACCAGCGGATGGCGAACGGCCCCAATTGCAGGGCGATGGGATCGATCTGGGGATAGGCGAGCGAGAACAGCATCAGCGGTACGGGTCCGAGGCGGACAGGAACCGCTTCACATAGGTTTCCACCCCCTCCTCCAATGTGGTGAAGGGCTTGGAATAGCCGGCCTGGCGCAGCCGGTCCATGTTGGCCTGGGTGAAGTACTGGTACTTGTCGCGGATCTCGATGGGTGTATCGCGGAACTTGATCTGCGGCTCGCGCCCCACCGCCCGGTAGACCGAATTGGCCAGATCGAGGAACGAACGCGCCTTGCCGGTGCCGACGTTGAACACGCCGTTGACGGTGGGATGCTCCAGCAGCCACATCATCACATCGACCACGTCATCGATCCAGATGAAGTCGCGCAGCTGCCCGCCATCGGGGTATTTGGGATTGTGCGACTTGAACAGCTGATAGGCGGCGGCCTTCTCGGCATGGGGATAGACCTGGGCCACCACGCTCTGCTGGCCACCCTTGTGATACTCGTTGGGACCGTAGACGTTGAAGAATTTGAGGCCCGCCCATTGCGGCGGCCGACGCGAGCCGGCGGTGACCTTGCGCGCCACCCGGCGGTCGAACAGCTGCTTGGACCAGCCATAGGCGTTCAGCGGCCGCAGCCTGGACAAGTGGTCGATGGACCAGTCGTCGTCGAAGCCCTGGGTTCCGTCACCATAGGTCGCGGCCGACGAGGCGTAGATGAAGCGCACGTTGTTCAGCGCGCACCATTTCCACAGCGCCAGCGACAGCGAGAAATTGTTGGCCAGGATCTTGTCGGCATCGGTCTCGGTGGTGGCCGAGATGGCGCCCATATGGAACACCACTTCCATATGTTTGCGGTTGGCTTCCAGGAAGTCGAACAGCTGCTCGGGATGAACGATGTCGGCCAGTTCGCGCTTGGCGATATTGCGCCACTTGTCGTTGGAGCGCAGCCGGTCGCAGACCACCAGCTTGCCTGCGCCGCGCTCTTCCAGGGCGGCCAGGATGTTGGACCCGATGAAGCCGGCGCCGCCGGTGACGAGGATCATCGCATTCTCCGAGAAATCAAGGAACCGTCCCGGTTATAGGCCCCGCCGCACAGCGCCGCAAGACGGGGAAAAACCAGGGCCGCGAAATTCCCGGCCAGCGGAGGAGAGTCGACGCAGCAAACAAGGTGCTCCGGTTGATTTTTCACATCATCTCGTCGCCGATGCGATGACGCATGGACGAGGTACTCTTGCAATGGCACGATGATGAAACAATCCGCTCTAGTTGAGGGAGCATGGCGAGGCCGACAGGCCAAGGGGGGGGAGTGTCGGACGATCAAAGAACGACCGCGACCGCATCGCGCCGTACCATCATCAAGGCGATGGCCGCCGCCGCCGTGGCCGCCTGTCTGCCGGGGAAGGCCCGGGCCGCCTCGGAGCGGATATCCGTCGATGCTTTCCTGGCGGCATCGTCCAAACTGAGCGGCATCGCGCTGGACAAGAGCTATAGTCAACTGGGCGAGACCCTGTGGCACCTGCTGACCCTGGACGGGGCCTCCAGGCTGCGCGCCATGGTGGTCCTGGTCAATCATACGCCGGAGGAGCGTCTGGAGCGCGAGCTTCGTCGCTTTGGCCTGAGGACGACGGCGGAAAAGCTGCTGTCCACCTGGTATCAGGGCACGATTTCCATCGCCCCGAGATATTTCCGCGACCCGGTGGTGCTGCGCGTCCTGGGCGATCTGTCGGGGCAGGTCGATCCCCGGAAGCCCCATCGTGCGATCCCCGCCGTGATCACCTATGACGAGGCGCTGGCGTGGCGGTCTTGCACCTTCACCAAGCCTTCGGCGACCTGCGGCGGCCCGTTCGGCTATTGGCAAAACCCACCGACATGAGGGTGACATGACCATCGACGGCACTCCCCAGGAAACCATCGACGCCGACGTCATCATCATCGGCAGCGGTGTGGTCGGCAGCCTGATGGCCTGGACGCTGTCCAGCCGGGGCCTCAACGTCGCCATGCTCGACGCAGGCGCGCCGGTGGACCGCGCCACCGCCATCGACCGGTTCAAGAAGAACGTCGGCAAGGAAGCCAATTCACCCTACCAGATGATGCCCTGGGCGCCGGTTCCCGACGATGTCGATCCCTATACCTACTATGTCCAGCCCGACCACGATTCCAAGAACCCGCGCAAGCAGATCGGCTTCAAGGGCTTCTTCATGCGGCTGGTGGGCGGCACGTCGTGGCATTGGACCGGCCATGCCGAGCGCATGTTCCCCGGCGATTTCAAGACCCGCACCCTGTACGGCCACGGAGTCGACTGGCCACTGTCCTACGAGGATCTTCAGCCCTACTACCACCGGGTCGAGGAGGCCTGGGGAGTGGCTGGCGACGCTGAATGCACCGCGCCGCCGCGCGACACGCCCTATCCCATGCCGGTGGTGCCGCGCTCTTATCTCGACCGTCAGGTGGGGCTGGCCGGGCTGGCCTCCATCGGTTACGACAGCAAGCCGGTGCCCCATGCGCGCAACTCGGTGCCCCGCGCCGACCGGCCGCAATGCTGCGGCAATTCCAGCTGCCTGCCCATCTGCCCGATCGGCGCCAAATACGATGCCAGCGTGCATGTGGCCATGGCCCAGACCCTGGGAACCCAGGTCCATGCCAACCGGGTGGCGTTCCAGGTAACGGTGGGCAAGGACCAGAAGGTCAGCGGCGTCTACTACAAGAATTTCGACAACGGCGCCAACGGCGCGCTGGGGCTGGCGCGGGCCAAGGTCTACATCCTGGCCACGCACGCGGTGGAGACGCCGCGCCTGATGCTGCTGTCGGCGGGCAAGAACGGCGTTGCCGCCCATGGCCTGTCCAACAGCTCGGATCAGGTCGGACGCAACCTGATGGGCTTTGGCAATACCGACACCCTGGGTTACGCGCCCAAGGGCCAGCCGGTCTATCCCTATCGCGGCCCGGTCAGCGCCACCGGCAATTTCGGGGCCTGGCGCGACGGCGACTTCCGCAAGGACCGCGCCTCCATGGCCCTGTTCATCCTGAACGGTGCTTTCAAGCCGGCGATCGGCCCGCTGAACGAGGCCCAGGCCGCCATCGGGTCGGGGCTGCTGGGCTCGGCGTTGCGCGACCGGATCGACGACCTGACCGCGCGGCAGGTCCATATCCACGGCACCATCGAGGTGATGTCCGATCCCGACAACCGCATCACCCTGGCGAGGCACGAGTTGGACCCGCTGGGCTTGGCGCGTCCCAAGGTCAACTTCCGCCTGGACGACTATACCTTGCGCGGCTGCCGCTTCACCTGGGAGACCCAGTTGAAGATCTTCAAGGCCATGGGGATCGAGACGCCGGGCATGAAGCCGGTCGAGCCCACCGACGCCAATTTCGAAAAGTTCATCGCCAACGATCTGGACCCGCGCTATTTCGGCTTCAGCTCGGGCGACGCGGTGATCGCCGGCACCGTACGCATGGGCGTCGACGCCAGGACGGCGGTGGTCGATCCCTGGTGCCGCAGCTTCGATCATTCAAACCTGTTCGTGGTCGGCACCGCCAACTACCTGACCACCGGCAGCGCCTCGCCGTCCCTGACCGCCGCCGCGCTGGCGATCCGCGCCGCCGACCACATCGCCGACACGTTCCGCGACGCCTGAAGCAGGGGAGAGAAACTCACATGGCCGAGCGCAGCCGTATCACCATGGACCGCAGGACCGTGTTGCAGGGTCTGGGTATCGCCACTCTGGGAGCGGCCGCCCTGGGCGGCGGACGGGCGCTGGCAGTGACGCCGGGGCCAGGGCCGCTTTTATTCGAGCCCAAGGTCGAACAGGCCCAGGGCGGCCTGCTGTCGGTCGCGGTGGACGCCCGCATGGCCAGCTATACCCTGGGCGGGCAGCGGGTGGCGATGCGCAGCTATGACGCCGGCCCGCTGGGCCGCACCCTGCGGCTGAAGGCCGGCGATACCTTGCGGCTGACGCTGAACAACCAGCTGCCGTTCGATCCGCTGGCCTATCTGTGCACGGCGACGCCGGTTCCGGGCGACAACGCCCCGCGCGGCTTTAACGTCACCAACATGCATCTGCACGGGGTTCACGTCTCGCCCAACAGTCCGGCCGACAATATCTTGCTGATGGTGCGGCCGGGCGAGACCCAGCACTATGTCTACGACATCCCCAAGGACCATCCGCCGGGGACCTATTTCTACCATGCCCACTTCCATGGCTCGGTGGCGTTGCAGGTGGCCAGCGGCATGTCCGGGGCGCTGATCGTCGAAGGCCCCATGGACGCCATCCCCGAGATCCGGGCCGCCGAGTCCCGGGTGATCGTCTTTCAGACCCAGCGTTTCGACGCCCTGGGCGTGTGCGACGACTACAAGACCCTGATGAAGCCGGACTCCCAGGTTTACGTCAACGGGCAGGTCCGCCCGGTGGTGCGCATGCGGCCGGGCGAGGTGCAGCGGTGGCATCTGGTCAATTCCAGCCACTTCGAGAACGTGACCCTGACGCTGGAGGGCCATGGCCTGACCGTGCTGTGCTACGACGGCAATCCGCTGCCCAAGACCCAGGTGCTCGATACTTTGCGCCTGATTCCCGGCAACCGCGCCGACCTGCTGGTCAAGGCCGGAGCCCCCGGCCTCTACAGGCTGGACGGCGGCGACCCGGCCGGCGTCGTCGCCTATGTGGAGGTGGCGGGCGACACCAGGGACATGCCGCTCTACGCCGGCGCGCTGCCGCCGGTGGCGATGCTGAAACCGATTGCGGAAATGGAGGTCGGCTTTGGCCGCCGCCTGGAATTCGGCATGGCCGAGGGGCCGCCCAGCCTGCGCTATACCGTCAACGGCAAGCCCTTCACCTGCGCCGACGCCTGGAGCATCCCGCTGGGCGCGGTCGAGGAGTGGGAGGTCTATAACCACACCGCCGATTCCCATCCCTTCCACATCCACGTCAATCCGTTCCAGATGCTCTCGGGCGGGAACGTCCAGCCGGGGGTGTGGTTGGATACGGTGGAGTTGCCGCCGTTCGAGCGCATCCGCTTCCGCACCCGGTTCGCCGATTTCACCGGCACTTTCGTGTTTCACTGCCACAACCTGCAACACGAAGACCTTGGCATGATGCAGGCCATCCAGGTCGTCGCCCCTTAAAACCAGCGGTTCGCTGCATTGCGGCGTTTTGTCTATTGGCGGTCGTGGACAGAGCATGCATCATGCTCGGCGTCACCTCTCCAATCAGTCAGTAGGATCCCGCCATGCCCGACAGCCTTGCCGCCAACGTCAAGACCCTGGCCGTCGCGGTGGGATCATCCATCCTGGTCGGAGTCGTGGTCTACGCCCTGGGCTCCGCCGATACCGGCGCGCTGCGCGGACGGGTCGCCGAACTGAGAATCGAAATCGACGGGCTGAGGGCGGCGCAGAGCAGCACCGAACAGCGCCTGACCGACGCCGATCTTCAGCGCAAGGCGGCGATTTTGCGAATGGACGAACTGGCGACTCGCCTCGACGCGGCCGAAAAGGCCCTCATCCCGCCGGCTCCGGTGGTCGCCGCCCCGCCGGCCGAGGCTGAACCGGCAGCCCCCGTTCCGGCTCCCGAGCCGGCCGCCACCGCCAAACCGGCCCAATAACCACCCCGGCGAGCCCCCGATCACCGGGACACGGCGTCAATCCCGCCCAGCGTCAGCGCCAGCGCATAGACCCTGGCCCGGACCTGGGGATCGGCGATGCGGGAATAGGCCCGGACCAGTTCGAGGGTCTCGCGCCTCAGCCTGGGGTCCGCCGTGGGGCGGCCCACAAGCGCCCCCGCCTTGCCCAGGGAGACCTGGGACGGAGACGCCGACCGGGCGGCGTCCGATATATCCTCGAAGAAGTAGTCGACCGGCACATCCAGGACGCAAGACAGATCGTACAGCCGCGACGCGCTGATCCGGTTCATGCCGCTTTCATACTTCTGAATCTGCTGGAATGTCAGGCCGAGCGCATCTCCCAACCGGTGCGCGCTCATGCCGAGGAGGGTCCGGCGAAGCCGGACGCGGGCGCCGACATGAAGATCAATGGGATTGGCGCTACCGTCCGCCAACCGGCCGCGACGGCCTGTCACGGTGAAGCCGTCGGCGAGAGAAGGAGGCGTATTTTTCACGGGCGACACGGCGAAGCCCTCCCGCATATCCCAAGGCGGGCACCAAGCCCACCCTTGATCGGGAGCAGACATCCAACCTTCGATATTCTACCACAAACCCAGGCTGGCGAGTAGGGGCCGCCCCCTCCCGAACCCTGGGATGGAGAAAGACGACATAACCACCGACGCAACCCGAATAACTATAAACCCTGGCAAGATTGTGCCGATGGGTTGGGTGCGGTACAGTTTCGCGGTTGTCGACACCGATCTTGCGAGGGGGCCATGAGCCAGAATACCGACGTGAAGGATCTCGCCTATCGCCTGTGGGAAGCCGCCGGCAAACCCGAGGGGCGCGACACCGATTTTTGGCTACAGGCCGAGGCCTCGCTGGCCAAGCCGGAGAGTGCCGGCAAGCCGAAGCCCAAGGCGGCCGCCAAGGCCGCTCCAAAGCCCAGGGCGAAGTAGCCTTGGCCGATCCGGGGCGCATTGCGAAAGTGTAATGACGCCATTTCTTGAGCCGGCGGGAAAAGCGGGCTAGAACTACGCCCATGCATCGCTTCGCCAATCCCGCCCGCTTTTTGCGTCTGGCCAAGGTGATCCTGCCGTATTCGTCAGGCATCGCCGTTCTGTCGCTTGGTTTCGGCCTGTGGTTCGCCCTGGCCGCCTCGCCCGCTGACTATCAGCAGGGCGACAGCGTCCGCATCATGTATGTCCATGTGCCCTCGGCCTGGATGGGCATGTTCTGTTATGTCGCCATGGCGGCGTTCAGCGCCATGGCCTTGATCTGGAAACATCCCCTGGCCGATCTGCTGGCCAAGGCCACCGCTCCGGTGGGTGCCGCCTTCACCTTCTTGTGCCTGGTGACCGGCAGCCTGTGGGGCAAGCCCATGTGGGGGACGTGGTGGGCCTGGGACGCCCGGCTGACCAGCATGCTGATCCTGCTGTTCCTCTATCTCGGCTACATGGCTCTGATCAACGCGTTCGACGATCCCGAGCGCGGCCACAAGGCCGCCGCCATCCTGGCCCTGGTCGGCGCCGTCAACGTGCCGGTGATCAAGTGGTCGGTGGACTGGTGGAACACCTTGCACCAGCCGGCCAGCGTGGTGAAGATGGGCGGCCCGGCCATCGATCCCAGCATGCTGCTGCCGCTGTTGCTGATGGCGCTGGGCTTCAAGGCCTATTGGGTCTGCATCCTGCTCCTGCGCGGCCGGGCCGAAATCGCCGCCCAAAAAATCCGCGTCATCCGCATGGCGCAGATCCACGCCGCATCCCGAGGGGAGTGACCAACGTCATGGAAACAATCTCGGGCGTGCTCCAGATGGGTGGCTACGGCGGTTATGTCTGGCCGGCCTATGGCGTCAGCGCGGTGGTGCTGGTGCTGGTGCTGGTCGCTTCGCTGATATCGGCGCGGCATGCGGAGGCGGAGCTGGAGCAATTGCAGCTGACCCGCAGGGCGCGGCGCGGCGCCGGCCGCGATGCCGCCGCCCCGGACACCGCCATGGTGGAGAGCCCAGAGTGACCCGTAAACAACGCAGACTTTACTTCGTTCTTCTCGGCATGGTGACTCTGGGGGCGGCGGTGGCGCTGGTGCTGACCGCCATCTCGGACAGCCTTGTCTACTTCTACTCGCCGACGGATATCGTGTCCCAGCGGATTCCCGAGGGACGCCGCATGCGGATCGGTGGGCTGGTGGAAGAGGGCAGCGTCAAGAAGGACGGCAAGGCGGTGACCTTCAAGATCACCGATATCACCAACGCGGTTCCGGTGGCCTATGCCGGCATCCTGCCCGACCTGTTCCGCGAGGGCCAAGGCGTGGTGGTCGAGGGCCGCATCGAGAAGGATGGCCTGTTCCATGCGTCCGAGGTACTGGCCAAGCATGACGAGAACTACATGCCCAAGGAAGTTGCCGAGGCCTTGAAAAAGTCGGGGCAGTGGAACGACGGCAAGCAGGCCAAGTAAAAGGATATCTCCTGATGATCGCCGAGATCGGGCATTTCGCCCTGGTGCTGGCCCTGTGCGTCGCCGTCGTGCAAGCCGTGATTCCGCTGGTGGGCGCCAAGCGCGGCATGGGGTCGTGGATGGCGGTGGCGGGGCCGGCTTCCGCGCTTCAGTTCCTGCTGATCGCCATCGCCTTCGGGGCGCTGACCAACGCCTATGTCACCAGCGACTTCTCGGTGATGAACGTGGCCCAGAACAGCCACACCGACAAGCCCATGCTGTACAAGGTGGCCGGCGTCTGGAGCAACCACGAGGGTTCGCTGCTGCTGTGGATCACCATCCTGGCCCTGTTCGGCTACGCGGTGACCCTGTTCGGCCGTAACCTGCCGCCGGGTCTCAAGTCACGCGCCCTGGCGGTGCAGGCCATGATCTCGGTGGGGTTCCTGCTGTTCATCCTGCTGACCTCCAATCCCTTCGCCCGGCTGGAGCCGCCGCCGGTGAACGGCAACGGCCTCAACCCCATGTTACAAGATCCCGGACTGGCGTTTCATCCGCCCTTCCTCTATCTCGGCTATGTGGGATTTTCCATGGCGTTTTCCTTCGCCATCGCCGCCCTGCTGGAAGGCCGCGTCGACGCCGCCTGGGCACGCTGGGTGCGCCCGTGGACCCTGGCCGCCTGGGTCTTCCTGACCTGCGGCATCGTGCTGGGGTCGTGGTGGGCCTATTACACCCTGGGTTGGGGCGGCTGGTGGTATTGGGATCCGGTGGAGAACGCCTCGTTCATGCCGTGGCTGGCCGGAACCGCCCTGCTGCATTCGACCGTCGTGGTGGAAAAGCGCGATGCGCTCAAAAGCTGGACCATCTTGCTGGCCATCGTCGCCTTTGGCTTTTCGCTGTTGGGAACCTTCCTGGTGCGCTCCGGCGTACTGACCAGCGTGCACGCCTTCGCCACCGATCCGGCGCGCGGCGTGTTCATTCTGATGCTGTTGGTGCTGGCGGTGGGCGGCTCGTTCATCTTGTACGCCATGCGGGCTCCGGCCATGAAGATGGGCGGGCTGTTCGCCCCGGTCTCGCGCGAGGGGGCGTTGCTGCTGAACAACGTTCTGATGGCCACCGGCGCCGCCACCGTGCTGCTGGGAACCCTGTATCCGCTGATCGCCGACGCGCTGAATCTGGGTAAGGTCTCGGTGGGGCCGCCTTTCTTCAACGCGGTGTTCCTGCCGCTGATGGCTCCCATGGTGATGGTGATGGCCGTCGCCCCCATGATGGCGTGGAAGCGCGGCGATCTGGCCGGGGTGCTCGACCGGCTGAAATTCGTCGCCGCCGCCGCATTGGCCGCCGGAGTCCTGGTCTGGTTCCTTCAGGGCGGCTCGGCCGGTCCGTGGTGGACCGGTGCCGGCTTTGCCCTGGCCACCTGGTTGAGCCTCGGCACCCTGATCGATCTGGCCGAGCGTATCCGCCTGTTCCAGGCTCCCGCCGAGGCGCTGGGCCGCGCCATCCGCCTGCCGCGTTCGGCCTGGGGCATGGTGCTGGCCCATTTCGGCGTGGCGGTGTTCATCGTCGGCCTGACCGCCTCGGCGGCCTGGACCACCGAACATATCCAAAGCCAGAAGCTGGGCGAGACCGTCATGGTCGGCGGATTCGGCGTCACCTTGAAGTCGGTGGAAGACGTCCCCGGCCCCAATTACACCGCCAGCCGCGCCACCTTCGACATTTCCAGGGACGGTGAGAGCGTCGGGGTGATGCAGCCGGAAAAGCGCACCTACCGCATGCCGCCGCGGCCCACCACCACGGCGGCGATCCGTTCGGGGATGACCGGCGATCTTTACGTGGTGATCGGCGATGCCGACCCCAAGGGAGGCTATGTCACCCGCCTGTACTTCAACCCTTGCATCCCCTGGCTATGGGCCGGCGGCGCCTTGCTGGTGATCGGCGGACTGGTCAGTCTGGCTGATCGCCGCCACCGGGTCGGGGCTCCGGCGCGGGCCGCCGAGCGGAGGGTCGCCGCATGAGACGCGCGCTTTTCCTCCTGCCCGTCGCCATTTTCGCGGTGCTGGCCCTGCTGTTCGTCAAGGGCCTGACCATGAATCCGCGCGATATCCCCTCGGTGCTGATCGACCGGCCGGTGCCAGAGATGAATCTGGCGCCGCTGCCAGGCCGGGGCGAGGCCAGCGGACTGGCCACCGCCGATCTCAGGGGCCGGGTCTCGCTGGTCAATATCTATGGGTCGTGGTGCATCGCCTGTGTCCAGGAACACCCCTATCTGATGGAGTACAAAAAGGCCGGCATCGTGCCGATCCACGGCATCGACTGGCGCGACGATCCCGCCTTGGGCGCGGCCTGGCTGAAGAAGCACGGCGATCCTTATGACCGGGTCGGCGTCGATCCCGCCCCCGGCCGCGCCGCCGTCGACTTCGGCGTCACCGGCGCTCCCGAAAGCTTCATCGTCGATAAGGCCGGCGTCATCCGCTACAAGCATATCGGCCCGATCTCGCCCGAGGTCTGGAACAAAACCCTGCTGCCCATCATCCGGGAGTTGCAGAAATGAGCCCGGCCCTTTTCTCCCCTCATTCCGAGCCCCGAAGCGTCTCGAAGGGTCGGCCGGCGTTTGGCATCCCGGTTCTCGCGATGCTGCTGGCCCTGGCCTCGCCCGCCCTGGCCGTCAATCCGGACGAGATGATGAAGGACCCGGCCCAGGAGCATCGCGCCCGCGAATTGGGCAAGGATCTCCGCTGTCTGGTCTGCCAGAACCAGTCCATCGACGATTCCGACGCCGATCTGGCCAAGGATCTGCGCGTCATCGTGCGCGAGCGTATCGGGGCCGGCGATACCGACGACATGGTGCGCAAGTTCGTGGTCGACCGTTATGGCGACTATGTCTTGCTGAAGCCGCCGTTCAAGGGCACCACCCTGGTGCTGTGGCTGGGGCCGTTCGCCTTGTTCGTCGGCGCCCTGGCGGTAGTGTTCGGCTTTTACCGCCGCCGCCGCACCGCCACCATCCAACCGCCGCCGCCGCCGCTATCCGCCGACGAGCGCCGTCGCCTCGACGCGCTGCTGAAGGAGTCGGGTAAATGATCTGGATCGTTTTCGCCGCCATGCTGGCCCTGGTGCTGGCCATGCTGCTGCGTCCCCTGCTGCGCCCCGTCGCCATCGGCGCCGCCCGTGTGGACTACGATCTGACGGTCTACCGCGATCAGTTGGATGAAATCGCCCGCGACGTGGACCGGGGCTTGCTGTCGGCGGATCAGGCCGATGCGGCGCGGACCGAGATTCAGCGCCGCATGCTGGCCGCCGGCGAGAGCGAAAAGACCGCCAGGCCGATCCGGGTCAATGCCGGCAAGCGCGCCGCGCTGACTATCGTTTTGGTGATCCCACTGGCGACGCTGGGCTTTTATCTGGCGCTGGGCGCGCCGGAACTGCCGGATCGGCCCTATGCGGGCCGGGCCGCACAGATCGCCGAGATGCACGAGAAGGTCAACACCATTCAGGCCATGGTCGAACGCCTGGCCGAGCGGCTGAAGAGCGATCCCGCCGATGGGAAGGGCTGGGGCATGCTGGGCCGCTCCTACCGGGCGCTGGGCAAGATCGACGAGGCCAAGGACGCCTATGCCAAGGCGGTCAAGCAGCTGCCCGGCGAGGTCCAACCCCGCATCGAATACGCCATCTTGCTGCTGGACGAGGCCGAGGGCGAGACCTTGCCGCCGGACGTGGTCGGTCTGATGGGTGAGGTTCTGGCCATCGATCCCGGCCAGCCCGACGCGCTGTACTTCCTGGGCCTTGACGCCGCAGCCAAGGGCGACAAAATCCAGGCGCGCAAGCTGTGGACTCGCCTGCTTGACAAACTGCCGGCGGATTCGCCCGCACGCGGCCAGGTACAGCAGCAATTGGACGGACTGAAGCCTTAGGACTTAAAGTCCCTGATGGGTACGGGCAATGCCCCGTAAAACCCATCGAAATAAGAGGGGGGGGGACGTATGAACACCATCGGCGTAGTGGGGGGCGGAGCCTGGGGAACCGCGCTGGCGCTGACGGCGCGGCGCGCCGGTCGTGACGTGGTGCTGTGGGCGCGCGAGGCCTCGGTGGTGGACTCGGTCAACACCGCCCATGTCAATACCGACTTCCTGGCCGGAGTGCCGCTGGACCCCGCCATTCGCGCCACCTCGGATCATGCCGAGGTCGCCGGGGCCGACGCGGTGCTGCTGGTGCCGCCGGCCCAGCATCTGCGCGCCGCTTGCCGCGCCTTGGCGCCGCATTGGCGCGCCGGAGTGCCGGCGGTGATCTGCGCCAAGGGGATCGAACTGTCCACCTGCGCCCTGATGGCCGACGCGGTGGCGGCCGAACTGCCCGGTGCGGTGGTTGCGGTTCTGTCGGGTCCGACCTTCGCCATCGAGGTGGCGCGGGGCCAGCCCACCGCCGTCACCCTGGCCTGCGCCGATGCCGGATTGGGGCAAAAGCTGGTGGAGGCGCTGGGCACGGCCAGCTTCCGCCCCTATCTGTCCGACGATCTGGTGGGTGCTCAGATGGGCGGCGCGGTCAAGAACGTGCTGGCCATCGCCTGCGGCATCGTCGAGGGGCGCGGCCTGGGCGACAATGCGCGGGCGGCGCTGATCACCCGCGGTCTGGCCGAACTGACCCGCCTTGCCATGGCCAAGGGCGGGCGGCCCGAGACTCTGATGGGACTGTCCGGGCTGGGCGACCTGATTCTGACCGCGTCCTCGACCCAGTCGCGCAACTACTCGCTGGGCTTCGCGCTGGGCGAGGGGCGCGGTCTGGCCGAAATCCTGGCGGAGCGCCGCTCGGTGACCGAAGGCGTCACCACCGCCGGCGCGGTGATGGACATGGCGGCTCGGATCGGGGTCGAGATGCCGATCTGCGCCGCCGTCGACGCCATCATCAACAAGGGCGTCAGCCTGGACGAGGCCATTCGGGCGTTGCTGTCGCGGCCATTTCGCAGCGAGGGATTGTAGGGCATACTGACCCGACATCATCGGGGGGAAGCATTCATGATCGGCAGGACTTTTGCGGCGGGCGTCATGGTCTTGGCCGTCGCCGGCTGCGCCGAGAATCCCACCGAGGGGCAGTTATGGGGAACCGGGGCCGGGGCCATGATCGGCGGCGGCATCGGCCGCGCCGCCGCCATCGGCACCCATTATCCCTGGGCCTTTTCCGGAGTGGGCGTCGTCGCGGGGGCGGCCATGGGCTATGCTCTGGGCACCTATGTGGATCCGCCGGCCCAACGCATGTGGGCCACCGCCACGGTGGAGGCGGCCGAGACCGGCAAGGCGGGCGAACCGGTCAAGTGGGAGACCCACGGCCATCGGGGCTCGGTCACGGCGGTGGGGGACGGCTGGACCGATGCCGGCGGACGGCCCTGCCGCGCCTTGCACCAGCAAGCCAGCCGCCTGCACGAGACCGAGGGCGATTTCATCCGCGACGTGGTGGCCTGCCGCCATGCTGACGGCACCTGGGAAGTGTCGGAGCCGATGAAAGACTCGGAAAGTCAATGAAACTCAACGACTTGGCTTGACGCTGCCAGGGCAGTCCGGCATCCTTGCCCCCATCGACCGCCACCATTCGAGGAAGTGCAATCCCATGACCAAGTCGGAGCTGATCGCCCGTCTGGCCGAACGCAATCCCCATCTCTATCAACGGGATGTGGAGCGTATCGTCACCACCATTTTCGACGAGATCGCCGGCGCCCTGGCGCGTGGCGACCGGGTTGAGTTGCGCGGCTTCGGCGCCTTTTCGGTCAAGAAGCGCGACCCCCGCCAGGGCCGCAATCCCCGCACCGGCGAAACCGTGTCGGTTGAGGGCAAGGCGATTCCCTTCTTCAAGACCGGCAAGCAGTTGCGCGAGAAGCTCAACATCGAGGGTGGCGGATCATGAGGCTTGTCGCCTGGTTGATCGGCCTGCCTTTGGCCGTGGTGGCGACGGTGTTCGCCGTCGCCAACCGCCAGGAGATCCATTTCGACCTGTGGCCGCTGCCCTTCGGCCTTGACGTGGCGGCCTATCTCGCCGTGCTGGCGCCGTTGGCGCTGGGGCTGGCGACCGGCGCGGCCCTCGTCTGGGTCTCGGGCGCCGGAGCCCGCCTGCGCGCCCGCGCCGAGCGCCGGCGCGCCGATAGCCTGGAACGTCGGTTGGCCGACCGTCAGTCCCCGACGCCGTAACCTTGATCAGGACTTTCATGCCCTCCACCAATCCCGTTTACGTCGCCCTCGACACCACCGAATCCGCCAAGGCCGCCGCCTTTGCCCGGCAATTGACCGGCCGGGTCGGCGGGTTCAAGCTTGGCCTGGAATACTTCGTCACCAACGGCCCCGCGGGAATGGAGGCGGTGTCCCGCCTGGGCATGCCGCTGTTCGTTGACCTGAAGCTGCACGACATCCCCAACACCGTCGCCGCCGCCATCCGCGGCGTGGTTCGGCTGAAGGCCGCCATCACCACCATCCATGCCTCGGGCGGGGCCGCCATGATCCGCGCCGCCGCCGACGCCGCCAGGGATGAAGCGGACAAGCTGGGCGTTTCCCCGCCCGCCGTGGTCGCCGTCACCATTCTCACCAGCCTGGATCAGGCCGGGGCCGAGGCGGTGGGCTTTGGCGGGCCGGTGCTGGAGCAAGTCAAGCGCCTCGCCGCCCTGGCCCAGGACAGCGGGGCCGACGGCATCGTCTGCTCGCCGCTGGAGGTCGAGGCGGTGCGCGCCCAATGCGGCCCCGGCTTCAAGCTGGTGATCCCCGGCATCCGTCCCGCCTGGAGCGAGGCCGGTGACCAGAAGCGTTTCCTCACCCCGGCCGAGGCCCGCGCCAAGGGGGCCGATGTGCTGGTGATCGGGCGTCCCATCATCGCCGCCGCCGATCCGGTGGAGGCCGCCGACCGGATCAGGGCCGAGTTGGGACTCTAGCCATGGTGGTCGAGGTCAAGATCTGTGGCATCAATGACGAAGACGCCATGGATGCCGCCATCGAAGCCGGCGCCGATTATGTCGGACTGGTGTTCTACCCACCCAGCCCCCGCGCCGTGACGGCCGAACTTGCCGCCGATCTGGTGGAATTCGCCCCCGACGACGTGACCAAGGTCGGGCTGTTCGTCGATCCCGACGATGCTACCTTGGATCGGGTGCTGACCCGTGTTCGCCTTGATCTGCTGCAACTGCACGGCCACGAGACGCCCGAGCGGATCGAGGCCATCCGCCTGGAATACGGCCTGCCGGTGATGAAGGTGGTTTCCGTCGCTTCGGCGGAGGATCTGGCGCAGGCCGAGCCGTTCCTGGCCGTAACCGATCGCCTGCTGTTCGACGCCAAGCCGCCCAAGGGCGCGACCCTGCCCGGTGGCAACGCGGTCAGCTTCGACTGGACCATCCTCAAGGGCCGCAAATGGGGCGTGCCATGGATGCTGGCCGGCGGCTTGACCCCGGCCAATGTGGCCGAGGCCATCCGTATTTCCGGCGCTCGGGCGGTCGATGTCTCGTCCGGCGTTGAAAGCGCCCCCGGCGTCAAGGATGCCGACAAGATCCGGGCCTTTATGGCGGCGGTCCGGGGCGGTTGATCGGGCGAGCAATCGGCCGGCATGTTTTAGTTCAAGTTGCTTCTCACTTGCACAAGCACATCCGTACTGCTACCTAGTTCAAACAGATAGGGGTAGATGGGGAGTCTTGGGCTATGGAACCTGTACGCGCTATTCCTTCGGGTAAGGAACGGATATTCCCGGCCGAAGAGCTGATTGTCAGCAAAACCGACCCGAAAGGGCGCCTGACCTATGTCAATGACGTTTTCTTGAGCGTCAGCGGCTTTACCGAAGCCGAGTTGATCGGTCAGCCTCATTCCATCATCCGCCATCCCGAAATGCCCCGCTGCGTGTTCAAGCTGCTGTGGGACACCGTATCCAGCGGTCACGAGCTGTTCGCCTACGTCAACAACATGTCCAAGAATGGCGATAATTACTGGGTCTTCGCCCATGTCACCCCCAGCTTTGACGGCGCGGGACAGATTGTCGGCTATCACTCCAACCGGCGGGTGCCGGAGCCGGGCGCGCTGGAAAAGATCAAGCCGCTCTACCGCCGCCTGCTGGACGAGGAGAATCGGCACGCGGACCGCAAGGCGGGGCTTGACGCCTCGTGGGCCATGCTGCACCGGGCGGTGGAGGATGCGGGCTTTGACAGCTACGCCCGATTCATCTTCGCCATCACCCCAAATACCTGACCGGAGTCGGACAGATGAGAAATTCCCTCCGATCCGAGGCCAGGAAAATCACCATCGCGGTGCTGGCCCCGGCCATCATCTGCCTGTTCGCCGGTGTGGGCGGCGTCTGGTCCGGCATCGTCGGCATCGGCAATATCGCCGACATCGCCGGCCATTTCCGCTCCAATGTCTTTGGTATCGCCCAGGCATCGAAGGACTTGCGCTTCGACGTGGTGCAGGTCCAGCAGTGGCTGACCGACGTTTCCGCCACCCGCGGCCTCGACGGCATGAATGACGGTTTCGACAAGGCCAAGGTCTTCGCCGAACGCTTTGATCAGGACGCCTCCAGGCTGGGCGGCCTGGCCAAGCTCCTCGGCCAGGTCGAGCTGGGCGGGGCGCTCGATCAGGCGCGAGGCCACTTTCCGGCCTATTACGAGGCCGGACAGAAAATGGCCAAGGCCTTTGTGGCCGAAGGCCCCCCGACCGGGAACAAGTTGATGGGAGACTTTGACGCCCTGTCCGATCAGCTGCAAAAGGACATGGAGCGCCTCGACGCCATCATCGACCGGATCGTTCAGCGCAGCGCCGAAGACGAAAACGCCACCGTTTCCAGCAGCCGCAGCCTCGCCATGGGGTTCATGATCGTCGTGGCGCTGTGTTCGTTGGCCGGCATTGTCGTCGCCCTCAAGATCGGCCGCTCCGTGGGAATGGTCGCCGACGACCTGTCCTCCGCCAACCACATTCTGGGGCGGTCGTCGGGCGGTGACCTCAATGCCCGTATTCTTTCCATCCGCCGCGGTGACGAGGTCGGAGTCTTGCTGCGCAACATCAACCGATTGCTCGATCTGACCGAAGCGTTCGGCAAGGAGGCCTTTGCCGCGGTGGAATCGGCCAACGGCCGCAATTATTACCGCCGGATCATCACTACCGGCCTGCGCGGTGATTTCGTCGGTTACGCCCGCACCATCAACAACTCGCTGAAACTGATGGAGCAGCGCGACGCCGAGTTCATCACCTTCGCCAACACCCAGGTCAAGGGGGTGGTCAACGCCGTCGCCGCCGCGTCCACGGAGTTGGAGGCCTCGTCCGGGGCCATGTCGGCCCAGGCTACCGAAACCACCAAACAGGCCATGACGGTGGCCGCCGCGGCCGAGCAGGCCTCGGTCAATGTTCAGGCGGTGGCTTCGGCGGTGGAAGAGTTCTCCGCCTCGATCCAGGAAATCAGCGGTCAGGTCAACCGTGCCGCCACCGTGGCGGCGGAGGCCTCCATGGTAGCGTCGCGCACCGACACCACGGTGCGGGGGCTGGCCGAGGCGGCCCAACGCATCGGCGCCATCGTCAGCCTGATCAACGACATCGCGGCCCAGACCAATTTGCTGGCGTTGAACGCCACCATCGAGGCCGCCCGCGCCGGTGATGCCGGCAAGGGCTTTGCCGTGGTCGCCAACGAGGTCAAGCACCTGGCCAATCAGACCGCCAGGGCCACCGAGGACATCACGTCGCAGGTCTCTCAGATCCAGGGCGTGTCCGCCGAGGCCATTTCCGCCATCGAGGAAATCTCGCGCACTGTATCGCAGATCGAGGAGGCGTCCGCCTCCGTCGCTGGCGCGGTCGAGGAACAAAACGCGGTGACGCTGGAGATCGCGCGCAACGTCGCCGAGGCGGCCGCCGGAGCAGCCTCGGTGTCCGCCGCCATCGTTACGGTGCAGACCACCGCCGCCGAAGCCACGGAATCGGCGGAGCAGGTGTCGGCGGCGGCCTCCGAGCTGTCCCGGCAATCCGAGACGCTTAGTCGCGAGGTCGATGGCTTCATCTTGCGGATCAGTGGTAAATAGTCATGCGGTTTGCTTGACGCTTCGTCGGCGGCTTTCTAGAGTGGCGTTTCCGGTGCGGATACGATCTCGCCGGAGCGGAGGATGCTCCGTTATCTGAATTCGACAAGGAACGTGCCTATGAAGAATGTGACCGATTCCTCGTTCGAGGCCGATGTGCTCAACGCCACCGGTCCGGTCCTGGTGGACTTTTGGGCCGAATGGTGCGGCCCCTGCCGCCAGATCGCCCCGGCGCTCGAGGAACTCGCCAAGGATATGGCCGCCAAGATCACCGTCGCCAAGATCAACATCGATGAGAATCCGGGGGTGCCGGGAAAGTACGGCGTTCGCGGCATTCCCACTCTGATGATCTTCAAGGACGGTCAAGTGGCCGCCACCAAGATCGGCGCTCTTCCCAAGAGCAAGCTGTTCGAGTGGGTCGAAGCCAGCCTGTAAAGGCGGGGATATCGGCTTTGAGTTCGAGCCCCGCCCATTGGCGGGGCTCGTTGCGTTGAAGACACCTGATCCGGAGGGCGGCATGGCCGTGCTTGACGACGGGGACAGCAAGCGCCTGTTCGACTACCTCTATCAATCGCTGGACGAGACCAACGCCTCCGACCTGGAGACCTTCGCCCGCAGCTTCCTTCACAACAGTAAAGTCTGGGATTTGCTGGCCGAACACTTTCCCTCCGCCACGGCGTCGTCGGTCAGAGCGACGATGATGGAAGCCTTCGCCGCATGGCAAAAGGCGGGCTAGGCGGTTACACTCTATTCATAATATGTTTATGAAGTAATTGCATTACCGTGAATGAGTATTACATTTGTCACAATTTTAGTAAGGTAATTATTTCATTGCGACAGAGGAGTCCTCTGAGCATACTAAGGGAGTGGACGGCGTCTTTGGGGAGGCGGATCGGTTCAGCGATTAACCCGGAGGGCTCCCCATGGATGCCGCGACGTTGGAGATGGTATTGACCGCCTACGATGAAACCGTCCAGGATGCTGTTGCCGGAGGTAACTCGGACGCCGTTGCGCATGCCGAGGGACTGACCGCTGCCGCCATGCTGTTCGCGGCGGTCACCGGGGTCGAGGATGCCGCCGCCCACGCCGCAGTCGAAGGGATAAATCCCAGGGCGAGGTTGGCAGCCGCGTGATGGGAAACAGATGTCCGCCGAAGAGAATCAGGCCATGACAGATGCCTTGAAGAAAGAGCGAGCCCAGCTGGACGCCCAGCTGGATGAGGCTCTGCACACCTTTGCCGAATACGAGGAAGGCATGAATGTGCGCTGGCAAACGGCCGACCCGGCGGCGCGGCAGGAATTGATGGCGGAACGGACACGGGTGGAAGAAGAACTGGGCATCGTCGCCATCGTCGAGCGCCTGGATGAAATCCGCGAAGCCCTGGAAGCCCAAAAAACCGCGTGATTCCAGCGGCCTTGACGATCTGGCCATGTGGGGCTCCTGCCCCGGCCCCGGTTGGAGGCAAAGCCCCCAAACCTCTCTTATTTTCATGAATAAAGACGAAGGGGGGACGGGACCGCCCCGGGGGGGCTGTCATTGGGGGCGAGCTATGTTTCCAAGACGGCCTTAACCAACAATGCCCGTCTCGGTGGGGCGCCTCATCGAGAAGAAAGGGCCGACCCGTAGTCGGCGCCGCACATGGCAAGGGCCAGGAGAACCAGACGGATCTTTCCAAGGTGCTCCCCTTCCAACCCCGAGAGGTTGGAAGGGTGACCGATCACCGCGACTTGGCGCCTTCAAGCAGACCTTCGGAAATCTGCAAATTGATATTGATGAAGGAGTCGATGGTCTCGTTGGTGACGCTATCCAAGCCGGCCAGGGTCTTGTCGGCGACGAACTGGGCCAACCGGCGAAGATTGCGCTTCACATCCTCGTTCAGCATGCAGTCTTCGTGCGCGATGACGGTGCAAAGGGCAACCCAAGTCTCCAGGTTTCCCTTCAGGGCTGCGGCGAAAGGACCGATGTTCTTGTCACGGTCGCCCCTGGCTTGATCCAGCAGGATGGCGGCCTGGGACAACTGGAAAGCTTGCTCCTCAGCAAGGGAGAGCTCGGGTTGCTGAGACATGGTTCCTCCTGATCATTTCACCAAAGTTGAATTCTGTAGAATTGCCTTCGGGAAACGTTCTCGAAGATGCTGCCGTTTCCGCCACGAGTCCGCACCAGGGATTACTTCGGCGGGTCTGTGGCTTATGCCCCCGTTGGCGACGAATTGACATAAGCCTACTGCCGTTTGGTGGGACATTCAACCTTGTGCTGCCCACATCCCATGACGATTTTGGCGCAGACGAAACAAAACCCCCGCCGGGTTCTCCGACGGGGGTTTTGCCGTTGCGACGAAACTTGCGGGATCGAAGGCCTCAGTGAAGCTTTCCCGGAAGATCGTTGATGGCGGCATCGATCAGCTGGACGGTCTGGGCGGCCGACATGCTGTCTCCGATCATCTTCTGGGCGGCGCCGACGGCGACATCGACGGCGAGGTTCTGGACTTCCTTCACCGCCTGGGCCTCGGCCTGGGCGATCCGGTCCAGAGCCATCTGCTCGCGACGCTTCATGCTGATGTCGAGATCCTTGGCCGCTTGCTTGGCCAGACGCTCGGCCTCGGCCTTGGCGTGGGCAATGATCTCCTCGGCTTCCTTCATGGCGTCGCGCTGCTTGCGCTGATAGGTGGCCAGCATTTCCTGGGCCTCCTCACGCAGCTTGTGCGCCTCGTCGAGGCGAGCCTTGATCTTGGCCGCGCGGGCGTCGAGCCCGGCGGCGATGGCGCGCGAAACCGGCTTATAGGCCAGGGCCACCACCAAGATGAAGGCGATATCGACCCAGAAATGGGCCTCGGTGTAGAAGGGGCCATGGGCGGCGGCGGCACCGGCGCCGGCAGCGAAGGCGCTAGAAATCATTTGCCGTGCTCCTTGAGGGCGGCGGCGACGGCGGATTCCAGCCGGGCGGCATCGGCGGCGGAGCCGACGAGGCGGGCAAAGACGGAACCGGCGACATCGACGGCAACGTCACGGACATTGGCCAAGGCCGCGTCCTTCGCCTGAGTGATGCGGGTCTCGCCGGCCTTGATCTGCTCGGCCAGACGGGTGGCAAGCGCCTTGTTGCGCTCGTCCGCTTCATGGGCGAGGCGGTCCGACGCTTCCTTGATGACGGAATGGGCGTGGGCGCGGGATTCGGACAAAGCCCTCTCATACGCTGCCACCGCAGCCTCGGCCTCGGCCTTCAACTGGGCGGCCTTGTCGAGATTGTCGTCGATCTTGCGCTGACGCTCGTCGAGGACGGCGCCGATCTTGGGCAGAGCCACCACGGTCATCAGCACGTAGAGCGTGACGAAGGTGAGGAACAGCCAGAACAGCTGGGGCGCAAAAAAGGTGGGATCGAATTGAGGCATCCCAAAGCTCCTGGGCGGGTATTAGGTGCTGACCCGAAAAGTCTCGGACCGGCCGGCAGGCCGCGACAGGGCGTCAAAGCCCGGTCGCGGCGCCGACCACGTTCCGAAGGAGACTCTTCGCTTTAGGCGAAGAGAACCATCAGGGCAACGACCAGGGCGAACAGCGCGATAGCCTCGGTCACCGCGAAGCCGATCCAGCCGTACAGCTCGACATTGGCCTTGGCGGACGGGTTGCGGCCGACGGTGGCGATCAGGCTGGACCAGATGTTGCCCACGCCGATACCAGAACCGATCATGCCGATGGCAGCCAGACCAGCACCGATGAACTTAGCAGCTTGCGGATCCATGTACTCAACTCCTTCAGGACAAAACGGAATAGGGGGAACGTCTGACCGCACCCGGCTCAATGCATGTGGATGGCATCGTGCAGATAGATGCAGGACAGGATGGTGAAGACGTAGGCCTGCAGCATGGCGATGCCGAACTCCAGCACCGTCACGGCCGACAGGAAAGCAAAGGGAACCACGCCGGGAACCAGATAGAACGCACCCAGCGACACCACGAAACCGCCCACCACCTTCAAGATGATGTGACCCACCGTCATGTTGGCGAACAAACGGACGGCGAGGCTGAAGGGGCGGGAGAAGTAAGAAATCAGCTCGATCGGGATCAGGATCACCGCGGTCGCCAGCGGGGCGCCCTCGGGGAAGAACATGCGCAGGTAATGGGTGCCGTGACGGGCGAAACCGATGACGGTCACGCCGACGAACACCACCGCGGCCATGCCGAAGGTCACGATCACATGGCTGGTATAGGTGAAGCCGATCACCGGGATCGGCATCATGCCCAGCAGATTGCCGAACAGCACGAACATGAACAGGGAGAAGATGAAGGGAAAGTATTTGCGCCCTTCCGATCCCACATTGTCGCGCAGCATGCCGGCAATGAATTCGTAGAATATTTCCGCCATGGACTGCCAGCGGCCCGGCACCAGGGCGCGTGAGCGCACCGACAGGGTCAGGAACACGGTGATCAGGCAGACGGATAGCACCATCATGGCCGCGGAGTTGGTGAACGAGATGTCCAACGCCCCGACCTTGAGCGGAACCAACGGCTGGATCTTGAACTGTTCGATCGGATTAGCCACTGCACGCCTCTCTCAATGGTTCTTCGTCTGCTTTATCCGCCTCTGCGCCTGCCCGAGACCGACCGTATCGTCCATCCCCCGCATCAGGCGGAAGATATTGAGGACGCCGGCTGCCCCACCCAGGAACAGAAACACCACCATCAGCCAGGGTGCGGTCTTCAACCAGGCGTCAAGCACCCAGCCGATCCCCACCCCGACCAGCACGCCCACCACCAGTTCGGCGCCGACGCGCAATCCCAATCCCATGCCGGACGGCCGTCCCCGGCTTTCCGGTCCGCGTCCGGATTCCTCGTGCTCCCGAGCGCGTGCGGCGCGCAAACGAGCATCAAGGTCATCCAGCGACGAGGGCGTCTCGGGGTCAGCCATTTGGATGCATCCTCGATATTCCCCCTCCTGACCCATGGGGGCCAAAAGCGCGGGCACCATAAGGTCTGGCCCCACCCGTGTCAAGGCCGGAAACCGGCGGGACTAACCGGCTGTTTCGCATAGGCTTTTCAAGCTCTCCCGCCCCCTGACGCCCCAATCGATATTGCGGCGCGGCAAAAATCGTCTCCTCCCCGAAGGGGTGGTGTCGAAGAATCATGCGCAACGCCTCCGCTTTCACGCCCACCCATGGAATGAGGCGCATTCCACAGCGCAGCAAGCGCTTCCCGGCAATCTCCATCAAAAATTGATTGCACCGCTCGCATTGTTCGCTACTGTTGCTAACCTTAGCGGTGCGAGTCGATCCCTTAAATGAGGAGAGTCGGATGTCTGACGTGAAGCTGGATGACATCGAAGACGTATATAAAGGCATATTGTCGGATAGTCGGTTAGACACCTTACAAGATGGCTACTCGTCGTTCGATGACGTTGTTAATAGCCGCTCCGACCCTATTACCCTCGACGCCAGTTCCACTCCGTACAAAATAATTGATGGAAGGCATCGGATATACTTGGCTCGTGAGAAGGGATATCGATCAGTTCCTGCGATTCTCCAGGGAAGATAGCATTACAGGCATCACCTTACCGATAATTATTCCTGCTTGCCTGCGTTCGTGTTGCCCTCTGTAGGGACGTAGATGGAACGCCCCCTTCCCGTCAAAGCGGCAGAAGGGGGCATTCCTACCCCACCACCGTCTTATCCCGCAGCGCCTCGGCCTGGGCCAGATCGACCGAGACCAGTTGCGACACGCCGCGTTCGGCCATGGTCACGCCATAGAGGCGGTCCATGCGGGCCATGCTCATGCGGTGATGGGTGACGATCAGAAAGCGGGTGCGGGTGGCCCGGGCGATGCCTTCGACCAGCGAGCAGAAGCGGTCCACATTGGCGTCGTCCAGTGGCGCGTCAACCTCGTCCAGCACGCAGATGGGGGCCGGATTGGTCATGAACACCGCGAAAAGCAGCGCCAGGGCGGTCAACGCCTGCTCGCCGCCCGACAACAGCGACAGCTGTTGCAGACGTTTGCCGGGCGGGCTGGCCATGATCTCCAGGCCGGCTTCCAGCGGATCGGCGGATTCGGTCAGCGCCAGATGGGCGCGGCCGCCGCCGAACAGCTTGACGAACAGATCGCGAAAATGCTGGTCCACCGCCTGGAACGAGGCCAACAGGCGCTCGCGGCCCTCGCGGTTGAGTTCGCCGATGGCGTGGCGCAGCTTGGCGATGGCGGCGGTCAGGTCGTCCTTTTCCGCCACCATGCCCTTGATGCGGGCGTCCAGCTCCTCGACCTCCTGCTCGGCCAGCAGATTGACCGCCCCCATATTGTCGCGCTCCCGGATCAGACGGTCCAGCTTGCGCTGCATGTCTTCCGGGTCGGGGCGTTCTTCCTCCACCAGGCCGGCGACATCGCGCAGTTGCTCCGGCGTCATGTCGAGCCGTTCGCCGATGCGGGTCGCCACGGTGCGGCAAGCCTGATCGGCGGCGGTCACGGCCCCTTCGCGGCGGATGCGGTCCTCGCGGGCGGCGACCAGGATTCCTTCGGCGGCGCGGACCTGCCGGTCGGCCTCGGCCAGGGCCGCCTCGGCGGCGATCAGGGCGTCGCCGGAAGCCTTGCGGGCGGCCTCCGCCGCCTCCATGCGGTCGAACAGCGCGTCGCGGCGCTTGGCGATGGTGTCGGGCAGGGTGGACAGGCGCTCGATCTCGGCCATCACCGTCTCGCGGCGTTCTTCCAGCTCCTCCATATGGGCGCGGGCGGCCTCGGTGCGGTTGCGCCAGGATTTGACGTCGGCGTCCAGGGCGTCCAGCCGGCGGCGGCGTTCCCCGCCTTCACGGATCAGCCGGTCAAGCTCGGATCGCGCCTCGACCAGGGCGGAGCGGCGTTCGGCCAGGGCGGCGCGCAAGGCGGCGACCCGGTCGCGGCCATCGGTGGATTCGGGGAAGGCGGCCACCGCCGCCTGAGCCTCCGCCAGTTCGGCCTCGGCCAGGGCGAGGTCGGCCCCGACTCCGTCGCGCTGCCCGGTCACGGCGGCGAGGCGGCTTTCATAGGCGTTGAAGCGTTGGGCCAGTCTGGCATGGGCGTCGCGGGCCTTGGCGGTTTCCGCCTCGGCCTGACGCACGGCGTCCTTGGCGCGGCGCTCGGCCTCGGCGGCGTGTTCGGCGGTCATGGTGGCGGCCTGAACCGCATCTTCCGCCTCCTCCACTCCCATGGAGGCGTCCTCCAGGCGAGCCTCCAGCTCGCGCAGGCGATTGCGCTGGGCAAGGCGCAGCGCCATGGGGCTGGGAGCCCCCGCCCGCGCGGTATAACCGTCCCAGCGCCATAGATCGCCATCGCGGCTGACCAGCCGCTGTCCCACCGCCAGGGCGTGACGCAGCGACTCGCCTTGCGCCGCATCGGTCACCACGCCGACCTGGGACAGCCGGCGGGCCAATTGCGACGGCGCGGTGACGAAACGGGCCAGCGGCTCGGTGCCGTCGGGCAGGCCGGGCGGCTGGTCCAGCGGCCCCAATTCGTCCCAGTGCAGCGGCGCGGCCGGATCGACCGGAGCGCCGAGATCGTCGCCCAGCGCCGCCGCCAGGGCGGGCTCGAACCCCGACATGGCGGAGGTGTCTTCCAGTACCGGGCGGTGGTCGCCGCCTTTGCCCTGGGCCAGCACCTGACGCAGGGCATCGGCCTCGGCCTGAATGCGCGAGCGGGCGGCGTTGGCGGCCTGAAAGGCGTCGCGGGCGCTTTCGCGCGCCGCCAGGGCGTGAACGCGAGTCCGGTCGGCGGTTTCGGCGGCCTCACGCGATTCGTCGAGGAATTCCAGCGCCCCTTCCAGGTCCATTTCCAGGGCGGTAAGGTCGGAACGGTCGATGCTTTCGGCTTCGATCTCGGCCCGCTGACGTTCGACCTGATCCCGGCGCTCCCTCAGGCGGTCGCGGCGGGTCTCGGTCTCGGACAGGCGGCGATGGGCGGCGCCGCGTTCGGCATCGGCGCTGGCGACTTCCTCCATCAACGCCGACAGGTCGTGCTCGACCTCGACCACCGCGCCGGCCGCCAGATCGACCACGGCCTCGGCCTCCAGGCGGGATTCGGCTTCGCCCTCCGAGGCCTCGATCAGGATGAGGCGCTCGTCCTCCAGCCGGGCGATGGATTGGGCGGCGTCGGCGGAGCGGGCATGCTCGCGCTGGAGGTCCGCGCCGGCCTGGGCCAGTCGGGCTTCCAGATCGCGCCGAGTCTCGGCAAGGCGGCCTTCCTCGGCCTCCAACTGCTCGCGCTCGGTCGCCACCTTTTGCAACAGCACCGCCGCCTCGGCATCGGCCTTGCGCAGTTCGGGCAGGCCGGCGGCGATGTCGGCCTGACGGGCAGCGGCCATGGCGGCCTGTTCGGTCGCCTCCTCCACCCGCATCCCGGCCTCGCGAAAGGCGCTTCGGGCGGCATCGACCGTGGCCAGCGCCGCCAGCCATTCGAGATAGAAGACCTGCGCTTCGATCTTGCGGATCTGCTCGGACAGGGTGCGGTAGCGGTTGGCTTGGCGCGCCTGCTTTTGCAGCGACTTCAACTGCTCGTCCAAGGTGGCCAGCACGTCGTCCAGCCGGCCCAGATTGGTCTCGGCGTTCTTCAGGCGCAGCTCGGCCTCGTGACGGCGGGAATAGAGACCGGAGATGCCGGCGGCTTCCTCCAGCAGCAGGCGCCGGTCGGCGGGCTTGGCGGCGATCAGCGCGCCGACGCGGCCCTGGCTGACCAGTCCCGACGAGCGCGCCCCGGTGGCGGCGTCGGCGAACAGCAGTTGGACGTCGCGGGCGCGGGTCTCCTGGCCGTTGACCCGGTAGAGCGAGCCGTTGCCGCGCTCGATCCGGCGCATGACCTCGATATCGTCGCGGTCATGGTGGGGCGGCGCGGTGCGGTCGGTATTGTCCAGCACCAGCCCGACCTCGGCGATATTGCGGGCCGGGCGCGACGAGGTGCCGCCAAAGATGACGTCGTCCATCTCGCCGCCGCGCATCTGCCGGGCCGATGTCTCGCCCATCACCCAACGCAGCGCCTCGATCAGATTGGACTTGCCGCAGCCGTTGGGGCCGACCACTCCGGTCATGCCGGGTTCGATCAGCAACTCGGCCGGGTCGACGAACGACTTGAACCCCGACAGCCGCAGCTTGGTGAACTGGATCAAAAGTTTTCAATGCCCCCCAAGCGCCGGGCCTTTCCCGCCATGCTCGCCGATGTTCCTACTTCTTGGCGGCCTTCAGCGCCTTGTCCAGTTCCTCGAACGACTGGGCGCCGACCATCAGCTTGCCGTTGATGATGAAGGAAGGCGTGCTGTCCACGCCCAGCTTCTCGTTGCCGTCCTTGGCGCGGTCCTTGATGTCGGTGGCCAGGTCCTGCCGCTTGAGGCAGGCGTCGACCTTGTCCTCGCCCAAGCCCGCCAGCATGGCCAGCTTCTTCAACTCGGCCAGTGGATTCTTGGAGCCCATCCACTTTTCCTGATGCTCCATGATCAGGCCCAGCAGGCCGAAATAACGCTCGGGCGTGGCGCAGTGGGCGATCATCGAGGCCCCCACCGACAATCCCTGGGGACCGGTGGGGAAATCGCGAAAGATCAGCTTGGCCCGGCCGGTGTCGATCCACTCGGCCTTCAGCTTGGGCATGGTGGTCTTGTGAAAGGCGGCGCAGTGCGAGCACGTCGTGGAGGCGTATTCGATGATGGTCAGCGGCGCGTCGGGCCGTCCCAGCACCTGATCGATCTTGTAGCCATCGTCGGCGGCCCAGGCGGGCTGGGCGATGAACAGGGCGGCGATGACGGCGAGCAGGCGGGTGAGCGACTTCACCTTAGTATCCTCCATGGCGATGAACCGGGGGGATATTAGGAGGTCCGGCCAGCCGGCACAAGATCAGTAGCTGGGAGAAGCCGGCGTCCCGTCCGGGACTGCGACCGGAACGGCGATAACGGGGGTGACGGCGGTCTCCTCGACCCGTCCCCAGAGGAACAGCGCCAGCATCAGGACGGCCAGGGCGCCGCCCACCAGCAGGAAATATTTCAGCCCCAGCCCGTAATCGCGGGCCATATCGGTCAATTCGTGAAACGCACCCATCGAGTCGTCCCTTCCGTGGCCCCCTATTATATTGGGAAGGTCTTAGGATTTCGTAAGGGACTCGCCGATTCGTCGGCCCAGTCTGGTCAGCACCTCGCGCAGATCGGGATCCTCGACCTCGGCCAGCCGGGCGAGCGTCCCCGCATCCAGTTCCGCCTTGGGCGGAGGGGGCTTGGCCTTGTGCGGGGCTTCGGGCAGGGGGCCTTGCATCAGCTTCAGCCGCGCCACCGCCTTCCAGCCGAAATAGCCGTTGATCCGCTCCAGGATCAGCGGCTCCAGGTGCTGCACCTCCAGCGCGAAGGCCCCGGAATCCACCTTGACGACCAAAGTGCCCTCGGACCGCTCCTTGGGCGGGAACCGGATGCGGATCGGCATGGCGTGGCTGGCGATGGCCGAACCGACGATGGCCGGCCAGTCCACCACCAGGGCGCCGCCGGCAAAGCCGTGCTTGCCGAAGACCGGCCGGGTCACCCGCTGGCTGGGCACGGCGATGGACACCATGCCGTAGACCCGGCGGTCGTCGTCGCTCTTGGGCGGTTGCTTGGCGGGGGCGGGTTTCGTGTTCGGCATAACGCGACCATACCCTAGCGGAGGGTTTTGCACTATCCTTGCGCCCCATGCTGACGCCCCCCTCCTCCGAACGACTCCTGATCTGGTACGACCGCGACCGCCGCGTCCTGCCGTGGCGGGCCTTGCCGGGCGAGGTCGCCGATCCCTACCGGGTCTGGCTGTCGGAAGTCATGCTCCAGCAGACCACGGTGGCGGCGGTGCAGCCCTATTTCAACGCCTTCATCGCCCGCTGGCCCACCGTCGAGGCCCTGGCCGCCGCGCCGGTGGACGCGGTCATGCAGGCCTGGGCCGGCCTGGGCTATTACGCCCGCGCCCGCAACCTGCACCACTGCGCCAAGACGGTGGCCGAGTGGCGGCACGGCCGCTTTCCCGACGAGGAACAGGCGCTGCGCCAGCTTCCCGGCATCGGCGACTATACCGCCGCCGCCATCGCCGCCATCGCCTTCGACCGTCCCGCCGTGGTGATGGACGGCAATGTGGAGCGGGTGATGGCGCGGCTGTTCGCCGTCGCCGAGCCGCTGCCCAAGGCCAAGCCGCGCCTCAAGGCGCTGGCGGCGAGCCTGACCCCCACGGCGCGGCCGGGCGATTACGCCCAGGCGGTGATGGACCTGGGCGCCACCATCTGCACCCCCAAAAGCCCCGCCTGCGGCATCTGCCCGTGGCGCCAGTCCTGCGCCGCCCTGGCCCAGGGGATAGAAGCCGATCTGCCGGCCAAGCTGGCCAAGCCCGAGCGCCCGACCCGCCAAGGCGTCGTCTTTTGGACCACCGCCAGGGACGGCGCGGTGCTGCTGCGCCGGCGTCCGCCCACCGGCCTGCTGGGCGGCATGATGGAAGTGCCCTCCACCGGCTGGCGGCCAGAGGCCTGGACCCTGGACGCCGCCCGCGCCGAGGCGCCCCTGCCGGCTGCCTCCCTGGCCGCCGACTGGCGGCTGCTGCCGGGGCTGGTGCGCCACAGCTTTACCCATTTCCACCTGGAACTGACCGTCGCCACCGGCCGCGCCACCCCGTCGGCCCCGGCGCGCGGCCTGTGGTGCCCCCTGGACCGCCTGGGCGAACAGGCGCTGCCGACCCTGATGCGCAAGGTGGTCAGCCACGCCCTGGCAAAAGCGTATTGATGAGGATGCTTCGAGACGCTTCACTCCTCGACACGCTTACAATAAGGAGACCCTCATTGCGCCCCACCATCCTCCTCGCCGCCCTGGCGCTGACTCTGGTTCCCGCCGCTGGCTGGAGCCAGATGCGCCCGCAGCCGCGCCAGCAGCAGATTCCGACCACCCCGCCGCCGGGGGGCGAGGTGACCGAACGGTTGATCATGACCCCGCCGGAGGGCTGGCAGATCCACGGCTCCAGCGCCAACCAGAACTCCATTTCGAAACGGATGTTTCCGCCGGGCCAGACCTCGGAATCCTGGAACGAGATGATGTCGATCCAGATCATCGCCGACCCCAGGGCCGACCCGCGCGAATACATCCAGCACATCGTCGAGGCCAGCCGCGCCAATTGCGAAGCCTCTGGCCCCAGCCCGGTCAGCGAGGCCCAGACCAACGGCTATCCGGTGGCGACCATGACCGTGACCTGCACCAAGGGCCGCCAGACCGGCCTGGGCGGTCTGGTGGCGATCAAGGCCATCCGAGGCGCGGCGGCCCTTTACGTCATCGAACGGATCTGGCGCGGCCAGCCCTTCGAACGCAACGAAATCGCCCCGGTCCCCGGCAATATGCTGCAAGAGTGGTCCGGCTTCCTGCGCAACGTCTCGGTCTGCGACACCGCCGACCCGGCCCGGCACCCCTGTCCGAAGTGACGGCGGGGTCAAGGGCGTCGTGCGCGGTTGCGCCGTTCGGTCTCGGGTGCTAACGTCCGGCACCCTGCCCAACCGGAGAGCTAGAGGCCCATGTCCCTGGACAAAGCGACCGTGCGCAACATCGCCAATCTGGCGCGGATCGAGGTTCGCGACGAGGAACTCGACCACCTCGCCGGAGAACTCTCCAACATCATCACCTTCGTCGAGCAACTCTCCGAGGTGAATACCGATGGGGTCGAGCCCATGACCTCGGTGGCGGCCATGACGCTGCCCATGCGCAAGGACGTCGTCACCGATGGCGGCCGGCATGACGCGGTGATGGCCAATGCCCCGGAGGCCGAGGACGGCTTCTTCACGGTTCCCAAGGTGGTGGAATGAGCAACCTTACCGACCTCACGCTGGCCGAGGGCCGCGACAAGCTGGCCAAGGGCGAGTTCACCGCCGTCGAGTTGACCCAGGCCCATATCCAGGCGATCGAAGCCAAACGGAACCTCAACGCCTTCATCGTCGAGACTCCCGAACTGGCGCTGGAGGAGGCCAAGGCCTCGGATCTGCGCCGCCGGGCCGGTACCAACGGCGCCATGGACGGCTTGGCCATCGGCATCAAGGATCTGTTTTGCACCAAGGGGGTGCAGACCACCGCCGCCAGCCACATCCTGGAGGGCTTCAAGCCCCCCTATGAATCCACCGTTTCCGGCAAGCTGAAGGCCGCCGGCGCCATCTCGCTGGGCAAGCTGAACCTGGACGAGTTCGCCATGGGCTCGTCCAACCAGACCAGCTATTTCGGCGCGGTGGAAAACCCGTGGAAGCGCAAATCCGATCCCACCGCCAAGCTGGTCCCCGGCGGATCAAGCGGTGGCTCGGCCGCCGCCGTCGCGGCCCGCATGGTCATGGCCGCCACCGGTACCGATACCGGCGGCTCGATCCGCCAGCCCGCCGCCTTTTGCGGCATCACCGGCATCAAGCCGACCTATGGCCGCTGCTCGCGCTTTGGCGTCGTCGCCTTCGCCTCGTCGCTGGATCAGGCCGGTCCCATGGCGCGCACCGTGCGCGACTGCGCCATCATGCTGGGCTCCATGGCCGGGTTCGACCCCAACGATTCCACCTCGGTCAACATGGCGGTCCCCGACTTCGAGGCGGCCCTGACCGGCGATATCCGCGGCCTCAAAATCGGCATCCCCAAGGAATACAGACCGGTCGGTCTTAGTGAAGAAGTGGCCAAGGTCTGGGAGCAGGGCGTCGAATGGCTGAAGGCGGCCGGGGCCACCCCGGTGGAGATCAGCCTGCCCCACACCAAATACGCCCTGCCGACCTACTACATCATCGCGCCCGCCGAATGCTCGTCCAATCTGGCCCGCTATGACGGGTTGCGTTTCGGCCTGCGGGTTCCGGGCAAGAGTCTGGACGAGATGTACGCCAAGACCCGCGCCGCCGGGTTCGGGGCCGAGGTCCGCCGCCGCATCCTGATCGGCACCTATGTGCTGTCGGCCGGCTATTACGACGCCTATTACGCCAAGGCGCAGAAGGTCCGCCGCCTGATCGCCGACGACTTCGCCAAGGCGTTCGAGACCGTGGACGTGATCTTGACCCCTACCGCGCCATCGGCGGCGTTCGGCCAGGGCGAGGGCTCCGACGATCCGGTCACCATGTGGCTGAACGACGTCTTCACCATTCCCACCAGCATGGCCGGCCTGCCGGGCCTGTCGCTTCCCGCCGGCCTGTCTTCCGACGGATTGCCACTGGGCTTGCAGCTGATCGGGCGGCCGTTCGACGAGGAAACCGTGTTCAAGGTGGCCGGCGTGATGGAAACGGCGGCGAACTTTACCGCTCGTCCGGAGGGCATCTGACATGGCCTATATCATCCAGGGTGAAACCGGCGATTGGGAGATCGTGATCGGCCTGGAGGTCCACGCCCAGGTGACCTCCAAGTCCAAGCTGTTCTCCGGCGCCTCCACCGAATTCGGGGCCGAGCCCAATACCCAGGTCAGTTTCGTCGACGCCGGCTTTCCCGGCATGTTGCCGGTGATCAACGAGATCTGCGTCGAGCAGGCGGTTCGCACCGGCCTCGGTCTCAACGCCAGGATCAACCTGACCTCGGTCTTCGCCCGCAAGAACTACTTCTACGCCGACCTGCCGCAGGGCTACCAGATCAGCCAGTTCGACAAGCCCATCGTCGGCGAGGGTGAACTGGTCCTCGACATGCCCGACGGCTCCACCCGCACCGTCGGCATCGAGCGCCTGCATCTGGAGCAGGACGCCGGCAAGTCCATCCACGACATGCACCCGTCGAAGTCGTTCATCGACCTCAACCGCTCGGGCGTGGCGCTGATGGAAGTGGTCTCCAAGCCCGACCTGCGCAGCCCGGAAGAAGCCGGCCTCTACCTCACCAAACTGCGCTCGATCCTGCGCTATCTGGGCACTTGCGACGGCAATATGCAGGAAGGCTCCATGCGCTGCGACGCCAATGTCAGCGTCCGCCCGGTGGGCGAGACCGGCCTGCGCACCCGCTGCGAGATCAAGAACGTCAACTCGATCCGCTATGTCCAGCAGGCCATCGAATTCGAAGCCCGCCGCCATGTGGACGTCTACGAGGCCGGCGGCGATATCCGCCAGGAGACCAGGCTGTTCGACTCGGTCAAGGTCGAGACCCGCTCCATGCGCTCGAAGGAGCAGGCCCACGACTACCGCTATTTTCCCGACCCCGACCTGCTGCCGCTGGTGATCGAGCAAGGCTTCGTCGACGGAATCAAGGCCGGCCTGCCCGAACTGCCCGACGCCAAGAAGGCCCGCTTCATGGCCGAATACGGCCTCAACGCCTATGACGCCGGCGTGCTGGTGGCGGAACGGATCTCGGCCGACTTCTTCGAGACCGTCGCCAAGGGCCGCGACGCCAAGATCGCCTGCAACTGGGTGATGGGCGACTTTTTCGCCGCCATGAACGCCACCGGCAAGACCATGGAAAATCCGCCGGTCTCGGCCACGGATCTGGGCGGCCTGATAGATCTGATCGGCGACGGCACCCTGTCGGGCCGCCTCGCCAAGGACGTTTTCGCCCTGATGGTGGAAACCGGCAAGGCTCCCGCCGCCCTGGTCGAGGAAAAGGGCCTGCGTCAGGTCACCGACACCGGCGCCATCGAGGCCGCCATCGACGTGGTGATCAAGGCCAACCCCGACAAGGTGCAGCAGGTCAGGGACGGCAAGACCACCCTGCTGGGCTGGTTCACCGGTCAGGTGATGAAGGCGACCCAGGGCAAGGCCAACCCGGCCATGGTTAACGAGATGCTGGCCAAGAAGGTGCTGGGAGAGTAGCCGGTGGTCTCCCCGCTCCCCTTCCCGCTGACCATCTGCGGTATCGACGAGCTGCCCAGCCACGCCGATGCCGGGGTCAGCCATGTGCTGACCATCCTCGATCCCGGCTGGCCGGACCCGGAGCACTTCGCCCGGTTCCGGCCGCACCGCCGCACCATCTGGCGTTTCCACGACATCGTCAATCCGGCGGATGGCCAAAGCCACCCCACCGAGGCCGATATCCGGACCATCTTGGACTATGGCGAGGCGTTGCGGGCCGAAACGGTGGACCACCTGCTGATCCACTGCCATATGGGCATCTCGCGCTCGACCGCCACCGCCGTTATCCTGATGGCCCAGGCCGGGTCGGGTCGCGAGGCCGAGATATTCACCCATCTGCGCGCCATCCGGCCGTTCTCCTGGCCCAACTCACGCATGATCGGCATGGCCGACGCCATGCTGGGGCTGGGGGGCGTCCTGGTCGGGGCCATGCGGGCGCACCACTGCGACATCGCCCGCGCCCGACCCGACATGATGCACTACCTGCGCGGCAGCGAACGCGGTGCAGAAGTCCCGGACGAAGAGGGGGGGCGTACCGACCGGCCAAACGACCCTTTGCCGGTCTCGCCATCCCCACGCGGCAACGCTGATTCGTAATGCGGAAGACGGTCGCCGGGCTGAAACGGGCGTCATGACGCTTTCAAGGCCCCGAAACCGGCCCGCGACATTGACAGATGGCGGGCCGGCCTCTATCTCTTGCCGGTCGCAAAAGACCCCCGTTCGGGGGGTCTCGGCCACCTAACGTCGAGGAAGCTTCATGTTCGGCGCCATTGCCCGGCGGATCTTCGGAACCGCGAATGACCGTGTTCTCAAGCCGCTGAAGAAGCACATCGACGCCATCAACGCCCTGGAGCCTTCGTTGGAAGCGCTCTCCGACGACGAGTTGCGCGGCCGGACCGAACTCTTCAAGCAACGCATCGCCGACGGCGCCACCCTGGACGACCTGATGGTCGAGGCCTTCGCCACCGTGCGCGAAGCCGCCAAGCGGACCCTGGGCCAGCGCCATTTCGATGTGCAGCTGCTGGGCGGCATGGTGCTGCATCAAGGCCGCATTTCCGAGATGAAGACCGGCGAAGGCAAGACCCTGGTCGCCACCCTGCCGGTCTATCTCAACGCGCTGTCGGGCAAGGGTGTCCATGTGGTCACCGTCAACGACTACCTGGCCAGCCGCGATTCCGAGTGGATGGGGCAGGTCTACCGCTTCCTCGGCCTGACCGTCGGCGTCATCGTCCACGGCATCGACGACCTGGAGCGGCAGCAGGCCTATGGCTGTGACGTCACCTATGGCACCAATAACGAGCTTGGGTTCGACTATCTGCGCGACAACATGAAGTTCCGGCTGGAGGAGATGTGCCACCGGCCGTTCAACTACGCCATCGTCGACGAAGTCGATTCGATCCTGGTGGACGAGGCGCGCACGCCGTTGATCATCTCCGGCCCGACCGAGGACAATTCCGACCTCTACCGGCTGGTCGACAAGATCATGCCCGAGCTGGTGGCCGAGGATTTCGAGAAGGACGAGAAGCAGCGGGCCGTGACCCTGACCGATCGCGGCACCGAGCATGTGGAAGAGATGCTTCAGGCCGCCGATCTGATGAAGGGCGCGCTGTACGACGTCGGCAATGTCAGTCTGGTGCACCACGTCAATCAGTCGCTGCGGGCGCATAAGCTGTTCACCCGCGACGTCGATTACATCGTCAAGAACGACAAGGTCATCATCATCGACGAGTTCACCGGCCGCATGATGGAGGGCCGCCGCTATTCGGAGGGCCTCCATCAGGCGCTGGAGGCCAAGGAAGGCGTCACCATCCAAAACGAGAACCAGACCCTGGCCTCGATCACCTTCCAGAACCTGTTCCGCCTGTATCCCAAGCTGGCCGGCATGACCGGCACCGCCATGACCGAGGCCGGCGAATTCCAGGAAATCTATGGCCTGGAAGTGGTGGAGATTCCCACCAACATGCCGGTGACCCGTCAGGACGCCGACGACGAGGTTTATCGCACCGCCGCCGAGAAGAACGATTCCATCGTCACTCTGATCGAGGAATGCCGCGGCCGCATGCAGCCGGCCCTGGTCGGCACCACTTCCATCGAGAAGTCCGAGCATCTCTCCGACCTGCTGAAGAAAAAGAAGATTCCCCATCAGGTGCTGAACGCTCGCTATCACGAGCAGGAAGCCAGCATCATCGCCCAGGCCGGCGTGCCCGGCGCGGTGACCATCGCCACCAACATGGCGGGCCGCGGCACCGACATCCAGCTGGGCGGCAATCTCGACATGCGCATCCGCCTGGAACTGGCCGACATCGCCGACGAGGTCGAGCGCGCCAAGCGGGTCGAGGCGTTGAAGGCCGAGATCGAGGTCAACAAGGCCAAGGTGCGCGACGCGGGCGGACTCTACGTCATCGGGACCGAGCGCCACGAAAGCCGCCGCATCGACAATCAGCTGCGCGGCCGTTCCGGCCGTCAGGGCGATCCCGGCGCGTCGAAGTTCTTCCTGTCGCTGGAAGACGACCTGATGCGGATTTTCGGGTCGCAGCGCATGGACGGCATGTTGCAGAAGCTGGGGTTGGAAAAGGGCGAGGCCATCGTCCATCCCTGGATCAACAAGGCGCTGGAAAAGGCGCAGCAGAAGGTCGAGGCGCGCAACTTCGACATCCGCAAGAATCTGCTCAAGTTCGACGACGTCATGAACGACCAGCGCAAGGTGGTCTACGAGCAGCGCAAGGACCTGATGGCCGCCGAGGATGTCGCCGAGGAAATCGTCGCCTTCCGGCACGAAGTCATCGCCGAGATGGTCGCCCGCTGCATCCCCGAGCGCGCCTATGCCGATCAGTGGGATGTGGCCGGGCTGCACGAAGAGGTTCTGCGGGTCTTCAATCTCGATCTTCCGGTGGCCGAATGGGCCAAGGAAGAGGGGATCGCCGATCAGGAAATCCGGCATCGCATCACCGACTTCGCCGATCGCAAGGTGGCGGAAAAGGTGGCCAATTATGGCGCCGACACCATGCGCATGGTGGAAAAGAGTTTGCTGTTGCAGTTGCTCGATCAGGCGTGGAAAGATCACCTGTTGCAGTTGGATCATCTGCGTCAGGGCATCTCCCTGCGGGCCTACGCCCAGCGCGATCCGCTGAACGAGTACAAGCGCGAAGCCTTCAACCTGTTCGAACAGATGCTGCTGGATCTGCGCGAGAAGGTGACCTCGGTGATCGCGCATGTGGAATTGCGCTTTGGCGACGAGAACCCGGAAACGGCGCTGGAGCCGCGTGGCCCCGGCCAGACGCGGGAAACCCGCGAGGACCCCGCCTTCTCCGGCGGCGGTGACGCGCCTTCCATCGGCCTGTCGCCCCGCAACGCCGCCATCGATCCCACCGATTCCTCGACCTGGGGCGGCACTCCGCGCAATGCGTCCTGCCCCTGTGGTTCGGGCAAGAAGTACAAGCATTGTCACGGGGCGGTGGTCTGACGCCGGGCGTTCCCGCGAAAGCGGGAATTCACGGATCCGCTTTTTGTGCCTTCATCCGGCCACGCTACAAAATATAGTTTGATCCCGGACTCGGCTTGGGTCAGAATCCCCCGCGATTCCAGGGGGTTCGGCATGGACGTTCAGAAGCTTGCGAAGGTTTTGGCCATGGCCGCCTCGGACAACGATGTCGAGGCGCTGCACGCGTTGCGGACCGCCGACCGTCTGCTGAACAATGCGGGGCTTGACTTCGTCGCCTTGGCCGAGCGCCTGTCCGCCTCCGGACCGGTGATTTCGGCCACTCGCATGGAAGACCTGGAAGACACCGTCTTTGACCTGCGCAACGAGGTCCGCCATCTGCGGTCCGAGAACGAGCGGCTGCGCCAGCCCGGCGTCGCAGCCCCCAATCTGGCCTGCGCCGCCCAGGACGTCGCCCAGGCCATCCGCCTTCAGGCGGAACTGGACGGGCTTCGGGCCGAACTGGTCAAGGGCAAGGCGGATGAGCTGGCCTTGCGGGGCGACTTCGCCCAGGCCATCGCGGTGGCCGAGCGCCTGACCCGGCAGTTCGAGCAGATGAAGGGCCGCAATGACAGGCTGGAGGCCGAGAACCGCCGCCTGTCGCTGGTGGCCGGGGCGCTGAAGGCCGAGCTGGACGAGCGTCTTGCCGACCGGAACCATCCCCTGCCGACCCCGACTCAACGGCCCGACACCATCGCCCGTCCCGAACCCATGGCGCGGGTGGAGCCGTCGGCCCCGCGCCGCGTCGCGCCGTCGCCGGCGCTCGCCATCCGTGGCGGCAAGCCCGCCCCGGTCGGGCAGTACGCCCTGTTCTGATCCGGCGGCGACCGGGGGGCCGCCATGATCCTTGCTGGACTCTTGGTCCCGCCGCCCCATATAACCCGGTCATGAGCCAGACCATCGCACCGCCGTTTCTCAAGATGCACGGGCTCGGGAACGATTTTGTCGTCCTCGATGCGCGGGCGCATGCCTTCGACCTTACGCCGTCCCGGATTCGTGCCATCGCCGACCGCCGGACCGGGGTGGGTTGCGACCAACTGGTGGTGATCGCGCCGCCAAAGGGGCAGGTCAGCGACGCCACCATGCTGATCTACAACGCCGACGCCTCGGAAGTGTCGGCCTGCGGCAATGCCTCGCGCTGCGTCGCCTGGCTGCTGATGACCCAGTCCGGTCAGGACAAGGTGGTGATCGAGACCCGTGCCGGCCTGCTGGACGCCGAATTGCGCGGCGATCATCTGGTGGCGGTGGATATGGGCCGTCCCCGGCTGGACTGGCGCGAGATTCCGCTGGCGGAGCCCGGCGACACCCTGCATCTGGGGGTGCGGGTGGGGCCGCTATCCGATCCGGTCGGGGTCAATATGGGCAACCCCCACGCGGTCTTTTTCGTCGACGATGTCCAGGCGGTCGACCTCGCCACCTTCGGCCCGGTGCTGGAGCACTACGCCCTGTTTCCCGAACGCGCCAATATCGAGATCGCCCAGGTGCTGTCGCCGATGGACGCAGCCACCGGCCGTATCCGCATGCGGGTGTGGGAGCGGGGCTCCGGCATCACCATGGCCTGCGGCACCGGCGCCTGCGCCACCCTGGTGGCGGCGGCACGGCGCGGTCTGTCGCCGCGCAAGGCTGAAATCATCCTGGACGGCGGCACCCTCGCCATCGAATGGCTGCCCGACGATCATGTGCTGATGACCGGCCCGGTGGCGACCAGCTTTGTCGGGACCTTGGACCCGTCGCTGCTGTCATGACCAAATCGGCTCCAACCGTTCTGACCTTCGGCTGCCGGCTCAACGCCTATGAGTCGGAGGTGATGAGGGAGCATGCCCGCGCCAGCGAGTCCGGCGTCGAGACGGTGATCGTCAATACCTGCGCCGTCACCGCCGAGGCCGAGCGTCAGGCCCGCCAGGCCATCCGCAAGATTCGCCGCGAAAAGCCCGACGCCCGCATCGTGGTGACCGGCTGCGCGGCGCAAGCCCATCCCGAGACCTTTGCCGCCATGCCCGAGATCGACCAGATCCTGGGCAATGCCGAGAAGATGCAGCCCAGGATCTTTTCCGCCCCGCCGGCCGAAAAGATCGTGGTCGGAGACATCATGCAGGTCCGCGAAGTCGCCTCCCATCTGGTATCGGGCTTCGAGGGCCGGGCGCGCGCCTTCGTCGAGGTTCAGCAGGGCTGCGACCATCGCTGCACCTTTTGCATCATCCCGTTCGGGCGCGGTCCCAACCGCTCGGTCCCCATGGGCCGGGTGGTCGGGCAGATCCGCGAACTGGTGGCGGCCGGTTATGGCGAGGTGGTGCTGACCGGGGTCGACGTCACCGCCTATGGCGGAGACCTGCCGGGACAGCCGAGCCTGGGCCAACTGGTGCGCCGGCTGCTGGCGTTGGTGCCCGAGTTGCCCCGCCTGCGGCTGTCCTCGCTGGACCCGGTGGAGGTGGACAAGGATCTGCTGACCGCCATCGCCGAGGAAGAGCGGCTGATGCCTCATATCCACCTGTCGGTCCAAGCCGGCGACGACACCATCTTGAAGCGCATGAAGCGCCGCCATTTGCGCGGCGACGTGCTGGAGCTGGCCCGGCACATCCGCGACCTGCGGCCCGATGTGGCGCTGGGGGCCGACATCATTGCCGGTTTCCCCACCGAGGACGACGCCATGTTCCAGCATTCGCTCGATCTGGTGGACGAGGCGGGACTGACCCATCTGCACGTCTTTCCGTTCTCCGCCCGGCCCGGCACCCCGGCGGCCAGGATGCCCAAGGTCAGGGGCGACGTGGTCAAGGACCGCGCGGCGCGCTTGCGCGCCAAGGGCGAAGCCGCATTGGCCGAGTTTCTCGCCAGCCGCGTCGGCCGCGACGCCCAGGTGCTGATCGAGCGCGACGGCCGGGGCCATTGCGGGCATTATCTGCCGGTCTGCGTCGGCGGACTTGAAGCCGAGCCGGGGGCCATCGTACAGGTCAGGATCGTCGGCGTGACGGACGGCGTTTTGGTGGGGCGTGAACAATGAGCATTTTCGGTTTCGGCAAGAAGAAGGCACCCGAGGCGGCTCCCCCGCCGGACGAACCGGAGGAGCAGGGCTGGTTCGGCCGGCTGAAGTCCGGGCTGTCCAAGTCGTCGTCCCGGCTGACCCAGGGGATCGGCGACCTGTTCACCAAGCGCAAGCTTGACGACGAGGCGCTGGAGGAGCTGGAAGACCTGCTGATCACCGCCGATTTCGGCGTCGCCACCGCCGCCAAGGTCGCCAGGCATCTGGCCAAGACCCGTTTCGGCCAGGACGTGACCTCCGACGAGATCAAGCAGACCCTGGCGGAGGAAATCACCCGGATTCTCGAACCGGTGGCCAAGCCGCTGGTGATCGTTCCCGGCCACAGGCCCCATGTGGTGCTGGTGGTCGGCGTCAACGGCTCGGGCAAGACCACCACCATCGGCAAGCTGGCCAAGCAGCACAAGGAAGCCGGCCTGTCGGTGACCCTGGCGGCCGGCGACACCTTCCGCGCCGCCGCCGTCGAGCAGTTGAAGGTCTGGGGCGAGCGCACCGGCTGCCCGGTGATCGCCCGCGAGACCGGCGCCGACGCCGCCGGCCTCGCCTATGACGCGGTGTCCGAGTCCAAGGCGCGCGGCGACGACCTGCTGTTCATCGACACCGCCGGCCGCTTGCAGAACAAGACCGACCTGATGGCCGAATTGGCCAAGATCGTCCGCTCCATCAAGAAGTTCGACGACACTGCGCCCCATGACGTGTTGCTGGTGCTGGATGCGACGGTCGGCCAGAACGCCCATTCCCAGGTGGAGATCTTCAAGGAGCTGATCAAGGTCACCGGGCTGGTGCTGACCAAGCTGGACGGCACGGCGCGCGGCGGCGTGCTGGTGTCGCTGGCCGAAAAGTTCGGCCTGCCGGTTCACGCCATCGGCGTCGGCGAGCAGGCCGGCGACCTGCGCCCGTTCGAGGCCGAAGCCTTTGCCTGTTCGCTGGTGGGGCTGGAGCGGGGCGAACGCCGGTGATATAGGGCCAATATTTGAAAACCCCTCCCCATCAGGGGCTCTTCGTGCTTTATTGCCCCCTCTTTCGGGCCATGGATTTATCGGATTCAGATGCAAAGCTTGAACACCTACCGCGCCGGACCGGATGAGCGTGGCCATTTCGGGATTTTCGGCGGCCGCTATGTCGCCGAGACCCTGATGCCGCTGATTCTCCAGGTCGAGGCCGCCTACGCCGCCGCCAAGGCCGATCCCGCCTTCGAGGCCGAGTTCCGCGAGCTGCTGGCCCAGTATGTGGGGCGGCCCAATCCGCTGTATTTCGCCCGACGCCTGACCGAGGCCTTCGGCGGCGCCAAGATCTTCCTGAAGCGCGAAGACCTCAACCATACCGGCGCCCACAAGATCAACAACTGCATTGGCCAGATCCTGCTGGCCCGGCGCATGGGCAAGAAACGCATCATCGCCGAGACCGGCGCCGGCCAGCACGGCGTTGCCACCGCCACGGTCTGCGCCCTGTTCGGTATGCAATGCGTCATCTATATGGGCTCGACCGATATCGAGCGTCAGATGCCCAACGTCTACCGCATGAAGCTGCTGGGAGCCGAGGTCAAGCCGGTGACCAGCGGGGCCGCGACCCTCAAGGACGCCATGAACGACGCGCTGCGCGACTGGGTGTCCAATGTGGACAACACCTATTACCTGATCGGCACGGTGGCGGGGCCGCATCCCTACCCGACCATGGTGCGGGACTTCCAGTCGGTGATCGGAGAAGAGGTTCGCGCCCAGATCCTGGCCCAGGAAGGCCGCCTGCCCGATTCCCTGGTGGCTTGTATCGGTGGCGGCTCCAACGCCATGGGCCTGTTCCACCCCTTCCTGGACGAGCCTTTGGTCCGTATCATCGGGGTCGAGGCGGCCGGCCATGGCCTGGACAAGCTGCACGCGGCCTCGCTGACCGGCGGCAAGCCCGGCGTGCTGCACGGCAACCGCACCTATCTGCTTCAAGACGCCGACGGCCAGATCGCCGAGGCTCATTCCATCTCGGCCGGGCTGGACTATCCCGGCATCGGGCCGGAGCATTCCTGGCTGCACGAGACCGGACGGGTCGAATACGTCTCCATCACGGATGACGAGGCCGTGGCGGCGTTCCTGCAATGCACCCGCCTGGAAGGCATCATTCCGGCGCTGGAATCCAGCCATGCCATCGCCCATGCCGGCAAGATCGCTTCTACCCTGCCCAAGGACCACCTGATGGTGGTCAACCTGTCGGGACGGGGCGACAAGGATGTCAGCACCATCGCCAAGGCCCTGGGCGACGTTCATCTGGGGGGGCTGGTCTGATGTCGCGCATCGCGAAACGTTTCGAGGCGCTCAGGGCCGGGAATCGCGCCGCCCTGGTCAGCTTCATCATGGCCGGCGATCCCGACCGCGCCGCTTGTCAGGCGGTCCTGAACGGCCTGCCGGCGGCGGGGGCCGACGTGATCGAGCTGGGCATGCCCTTCACCGATCCCATGGCCGACGGTCCCGCCATCCAACTGGCGGCGGGCCGCGCCCTGGCGGCCGGGGGATCGCTGAAGCAGACGCTGGAGATGGTGGCCGAGTTCCGCAAGGCCGACCGCGATACTCCGATCATCTTGATGGGCTACTACAATCCCATCTATGCCTGGGGGCCGGAGAAATTCGCCGGTGACGCGGCCCTGGCCGGGGTGGATGGGCTGATCATCGTCGATCTGCCGCCCGAAGAGGCTGGCGAGCTGGTGCCCTTCCTGCGCTCCGCCGCCATCGATTTCATCGTTCTGACCACCCCGACCAGCGACGACGCCCGTCTGCCGGTGGTGTTGGCCAATGCGTCCGGCTTTGTCTACTACGTGTCCATCGCGGGCGTCACCGGCACCGGCTCGGCGACCTCGGCGGCGATCGAGGCCGCGGTCACCCGCATCCGCCGCCATACCGCCCTGCCGGTCTGCGTCGGCTTTGGCATCCGCACCCCGGAGCAGGCGGCCGAAGTCGCCCGCGCCGCCGAGGGCGCCGTGGTCGGTTCGGCCATCGTTCAGGCGCTGGCGGACCAAGGCCCGGCCGCGGCGCTGGCGCTGGTCGAAACTCTCGCCGCCGGCGTCCGCGCCGCACGCAAGTAAGCAAGGAAAAGCGCCATGAACTGGCTGACCAATTTCGTCCGTCCCAGCCTCAAGGAAAAGCTGAAGGGGCTTGTCGCCCAGAAGGAGGTCCCCGACAATCTGTGGCACAAATGCCCGGGCTGTGGGCACATGATCTTCCACCGTGATCTGGAAAAGGCGCTGAACGTCTGCCAGCATTGCGGTCATCACATGCGGCTGGCAATCAAGAAGCGCCTGGGCATGCTGTTCGACGACGGCCACTATCAGCGGATCGAGTTGCCCAAGTTCAACGACGACCCGTTGAAGTTCAAGGACCAGAAGCGTTATTCCGACCGCCTCAAGGACACCCGCTCCAAGACCGGCGAGCATGACGCCGTCATTGTAGCCCATGGCCGCATGGGTGGAATCAACGTGGTGATGGCCGGCTTCAATTTCGACTTCCAGGGCGGCTCCATGGGCATCGCGGTGGGCGAGGGGATCGTCGCCGCCGCCGAGCTGGCGGTGTTACAGGACGCGCCGCTGATCGTGGTGCCGGCCTCCGGCGGCGCCCGCATGCAAGAGGGCATCCTGTCGCTGATGCAGATGGCCCGGACCACCGTGGCGGTGGAGAAGGTCAAGGAAAAGCAGCTGCCCTACATCGTGCTGCTGACCGACCCCACCACCGGCGGCGTCTCGGCCAGCTTTGCCATGCTGGGCGACATCGCCATCGCCGAGCCCGGCGCGGTGATCGGCTTTGCCGGCGCCCGCGTCATTGAAAGCACCATCCGCGAAAAGCTGCCGGAGGGCTTTCAGAAGGCGGAATACCTGCTGGAACACGGCATGATCGATATGGTGGTGCCGCGCCGCGACCTGCGCGCCACCATGATTCGGGTGCTGTCGCTGCTGCGCAACCGCGCCCCGGCGGGCGAGTTGGTGACACTGGCCATCGACACGCCTTACGAAGACGTGGTCGAGTAGGACCGGCCCCGCCTTAACCGACAAGACGGAGGGGCGGGGGAGCTTCGGGGCCTATAGGTCCGCCGCGCCGATCTTGCCGCCCAGTCCGTTCATCAGGGCCTCGAAGCCGGGAAAGCTGGTGTCGATGGCTTCGGCGTCGTCCACCGTGACCGGCCGGGCCGAGGCCATGCCCATTACCAGAAACGACATGGCGATGCGGTGGTCGAAATGGGTGGCGATGGTCGCGCCGCCGGCCGGCGGCCGGCCGGTGCCGTGGATGATCAGGGTGTCCTGGGTCTCCTCGACGGCGACGCCGCATGCGGCCAGCCCGCGCGCCATGGCGGCCAGACGGTCGCTTTCCTTGACTCGCAGCTCTCCCAGCCCTCGCATATGGGTGGCGCCCTCGGCAAAGGCGGCGGCGATGGCCAGGATGGGGTATTCGTCGATCATGGACGGCGCCCGGCTGGCCGGCACGTCGACGCCCTTCAGGCGGGAGGCGCGCACCACCAGATCGGCGACCCACTCGCTGTTTTCCTCGCGCTTGTTTTCAAAGGCGATGGCTGCGCCCATTTCCAGCAGGGTCTGGTACAGGCCGGTGCGCAGCGGGTTGATACCGACGCCGGTCAGACGGATTTCCGAGCCCTCGACCAGCAGCGCCGCCACCGCCGGAAAAGCGGCGGAAGAGGGATCGGCGGGAACGACCACGCTCCGCCCCGTCAGCTCGGGAAAGCCGACCACGGTGATGGCGCGTCCGCCACCCTCGGCGGCTTCGACCCGGACGGTGGCGCCGAAATTGCGCAACATCAGTTCGGTATGATCGCGGGTGGCCTCGCGCTCGATCACCGTGGTTTCACCGGGGGTGTTGAGGCCGGCCAGCAGGATCGCCGACTTGACCTGGGCAGAGGCGACCGGGGTTTCGTAGACGATGGGGGTGGGGCGGTCGGTGCCGATCACGCCCAGGGGCAGGCGTCCGCCGTCGCGGCTGACGAAGCGGGCGCCCATGCGGCCCAGCGGGTCCGAGACCCGGCGCATGGGGCGCGAGCGCAACGAGCCGTCGCCGGTGAAGAAACAGGTGAAGGGGTGGCTGGCGACCAGCCCCATCAACAGGCGGGCTCCGGTGCCGGAATTGCCCATGTCGAGGATGTTGGCCGGCTCCATCAGGCCGCCGACGCCACGTCCGAACAGCCGCCACGCGCCATTGGGCAGCCGTTCAACCTCGGCCCCCAGGGCGCGCATGCAGGCTGCGGTGCGCAGCACGTCGTCGCCCTCCAGCAGGCCGGTGACCAGGCTTTCGCCGACCGCCAGGGCGCCCAGCATGAGGGCGCGGTGCGAAATGGATTTGTCGCCCGGAACCCGGACCGAGCCGGCAAGGGCGGTGGTGGAACTGGAAATCAGCGGTTTCGCCATGACCTCTCCCCTCGTGTCCCGCCGCCGTCGGAGGCTGGGGTTGCGGGCCACGGAACGTTCTTGAATCGGGCGCCGCCACGGGGGGCTGCACCGGCCGAAGCTCTACCACAGGCGGCATCCGCGTCATAGAGCCGCGTTCCATCCGGGGTGCGCTGATTTTTTCATTTTGACACAGGGTTAGGGAACATGGCACATGCCCCCTAGCAATGGACGATACAGACAGGAGAATTGAAGTGGCCAAGCCGGAATGGGGACAGAAGCGCACCTGTCAAAGCTGTGGATGCCGCTTCTACGACATGACGCGCACTCCTCTCATTTGCCCGAAATGCGGGGCGAATGTCGAGCCCGAGGTGACGTTCAAGGTCCGCCGCGGCAGCGCCGCCGCCGCCGAGGCCAAGGTCGTTGCGCCGGTGGCGATCAATCCCGTCATCGCTCAGATCGAGGCCGACGATCTGGTCGCGGTCGATGATGAAGAAGCGTTGGCCGGCGACGACGATGCCGCCGAGGATGATGAAAGCGGTTTGATCGAGGACGCCTCCGACCTGGGCGAGGACGATGACGACATGGCCGAGGTCATGGAGCATATGGACGAAGGAATGGAAGACGAAGTCTGAGGATTTCGCACCGTTGCCATGGGGCGGCGGAACAAGGTGGGACGGGTTGAATTTTTTGCTTGCAACCCTCTCCCGGAACCCATATGTTCCGCCTCCACCGACGGGGCCCCAAACCCGTCGAATAAAGTTTCCGGGGCCATAGCTCAGTTGGGAGAGCGCTTGAATGGCATTCAAGAGGTCGTCGGTTCGATTCCGTCTGGCTCCACCAAGATCAACCCTCAGGGCAACCTGGGGGTTTTTCTTTTGGTGACGTGCCATTACCGACACATCGTCGCTATGTCCTTATGATTTGACAGGCTATATCTTGCAAACGATTGTCGTCCGCATTAGGGTCCGTCATCATCCTCAGTCGTGATCGGTCCATGAATCCTCTCCCGCCGTCTTTGGAAGCGCCGCCGTCAAAGGGCCGCCGTCGTCAGGCGCTGGGGGGGCGGGGCTGGTCGGTGGCGGTGTTCGTGCTGGTGGGAGTGGTCAGCCTGCCGGTTCTGGCGGTGGCGGCCAATCTGCTGGTTCCCGCCGGCGATGTCTGGACGCACCTGGCCTCGACCGTTCTGTCGGCCTATGTGGCCAATTCCATCTGGCTGATGCTGGGGGTCGGTTGTTGCGTCGCCATCGGGGGCGTGGGCACGGCCTGGCTGGTCACCATGTGCCGGTTCGGCGGCAGCCGGACCCTGGAATGGGCCTTGCTGCTGCCCATGGCCATGCCCGCCTATGTGGTCGCCTATACCTATACCGGCCTGCTGGATTACGCCGGCCCGGTCCAGTCCGGGTTACGGGCGCTGTTCGGCTGGCGGTCGGCCCATGACTACTGGTTTCCCGAGTTGCGCTCGCTGGGCGGGGCCGTCGGCGTGATGTCCATGGTTTTGTACCCCTATGTCTACATGCTGGCCCGCGCCGCCTTTCTGGAGCAATCGGTCTGCGTGCTGGAGGCCAGCCGTACCCTGGGCTGCCGGCCGTGGCGGGCTTTCCTTCAGGTGGCGTTGCCGCTGGCCCGGCCGGCGGTGGCCGCTGGGGTGGCGCTGGCTTTGATGGAGACGCTGAACGATTTCGGCACCGTTCATTATTTTGCGGTGGACACCTTCACCACCGGCATCTACCGGACCTGGCTCGGCATGGGGCAACCGGCCGCGGCGGCGCAGTTGGGAGCCGTCTTGATGATGTTCGTTCTGGCCCTGGTGCTGACCGAGCGGTTATCGCGCGGCAGCCGGCGCTTTCATCACACCACCGGCCGGTACCGGACCCTGCCGCGCCTTCCCATTACCGGAGCAATGGCGGCGGCGGCGCTGGCGTTCTGCCTGCTGCCCATTGTGCTGGGCTTCGCGGTTCCGGCGGCGATCCTGGCGGTCTGGGCGGTGGAAGGCGGGGCGGAACGGGCGTTGAACGGCGAGTTCCTGTCCCTGGCCGGCAACAGCGTCATCCTGGCGGCGGTGGCCGGCCTGGTGGCGGTGGCGGTGGCCCTGCTGCTGGTCTACGCCCTGCGGCTGCATCCCCGTCCGGCGGTTCGCAGCGGGGTGCGGCTGGCGTCGTTGGGTTACGCCATTCCCGGTTCGGTGATCGCGGTGGGCACGCTGGTGCCCCTGACGGCGGTGGATCGGGCGTTGGCCGGCTTTGCCCAGGACCGGCTGGGTTGGAGCATCGGACTGCTGCTGACCGGCAGCATCGCCGGGTTGGTTTACGCCTATGTGGTCCGTTTTCTGGCGGTGGCGGTCAACGGCGTCGAGGCGAGCCTGGGCAAGGTGACGCCCTCCATGGAGGCGGCGGCCCGCACCTTGGGCGAAGGCGGCCTGGGCACGCTGCGGCGGGTCCATCTTCCCATCATTCGCGGCAGCCTGCTGTCGGCGGGGCTGCTAGTCTTCGTCGATGTGATGAAGGAATTGCCCGCCACGCTGATCATGCGGCCATTCAATTTCGACACCCTGGCGACCCGCACCTTTACCCTGGCCTCGGATGAGCGGCTGGCCGACGCCGGCGCTCCGGCCCTGGCCATCGTCCTGGCCGGGCTGCTGCCGGTGGTGCTGTTGAGCCGGACCATCGCGCGATCGCGGCCGGGAGGAGCACAATGACGGACGGATTGGTTCTGGACTCCATCGGCCACGACTATGACGGGGTTCCGGTGGTCAAAGGAGTCAGCCTGCGGATTCGCCCTGGCGAGCTGGTCTGCCTGCTGGGGCCTTCGGGCTGCGGCAAGACCACCACCTTGCGGGTGGCGGCCGGCCTGGAGGCTCCCCGCCTCGGGCGGGTGATCCTGAATGGCAAGGTGGTGTCGGGCGACGGCATTCACTTGCCGCCGGAGGAGCGTCATGTGGGGTTCCTGTTCCAGGACTATGCCCTGTTTCCCCATCTCGACGTCATGGCCAATGTCGCTTTCGGCCTGTCGGGCAAGCCGAGGGCCGAACGGGAGCAGCGCGCCCGTCAGATGCTGGCCCAGGTGGGCATGAGCGGCTATGTGGATGCCTGGCCGCACCAGTTGTCGGGAGGCCAGCAACAGCGGGTCGCCTTGGCCCGCGCCCTGGCCCCCAGCCCCAGTCTGATGTTGCTGGACGAGCCATTTTCCGGTCTGGACAAACGGCTGCGCGATCAGGTGCGCGACGAGACCCTGCATGTGCTGAAATCGACCCGGGTCTCGACCCTGATGGTCACCCATGATCCGGAAGAGGCCATGTTCATGGCCGACCGGATCGCGGTGATGCGGGGCGGCGAGATCGTCCAGCTGGCCCCGCCGGACGAACTGTACAATCACCCCAGGGACGCCTTCGTCGCCTCCTTCTTCGGCGAGGTCAACCTGATGGCCGGCGTGGTCCGGGGTGGGGCGGTGGCGACGCCGCTGGGCCGTTTCGCCGCTCCGGGCCTGACCGAGGGAATCGTCGCCGAGGTGCTGGCGCGGCCCGAGGCGCTGACCCTGACCGCATCGGCCCAAGGCCATGCCACCGTGCTGACCGCCCGGCGGCTCGGACGTTCCAGTCTGGTCCATCTGCGGCTGGAGATGCCGGAAATGGCGATTTGTCACCTCCATGCCCGCCTGGGGGGCGGCGCCGCGCCGGCAGAGGGCGAACGGGTCGAGATCGCCGTCGACTCCTCCCAGGTCTTCGTCTTTCCCGCCGCCGCCGACTGATAGCCCTTTACTCCGGATAAAAATGTGGTAAACAACAGTGATGTTGCAAATCATTTGCATTCGCTGTCGAGGTGCCGCCATGTTCCACGTTCTTCGTCCGATCGGCCTGGCCGTTGCCGTCTCCGTGCTGACCGCAGGGGTCGCCGCGGCGCAGGAGGTCAATGTCTACTCCGCCCGCAAGGACCACCTGATCAAACCGATGCTCGACGACTTCTGCAAGAAGACCGGCATCAAGGTCAACCTGCTGCCGGCCGGCGAGGATCAATTGCTGGCGCGGCTGAAGAGCGAGGGCGCCAACAGCCCGGCCGACCTGCTGGTGACCACCGATGTGGCCTATCTGCACAAGGCGCGGGTGGCCGGGGTGTTGCAGCCGGTATCGTCGCCGGTGATCGATGGTAATGTCCCCGCCCGGTATCGCGATCCCCAGGGCTATTGGTTCGGCCTGTCGGCCCGCGCCCGTGTGCTGTTCTACGCCAAGGACCGGGTCAAGCCGTCCGACCTGTCCACCTACGAGGATCTGGCCGATCCCAAGTGGAAAGGCCGCGTCTGCGTCCGCTCCTCGTCGTCCAGTTACAACCAGTCCCTGCTGGCCCATCTGATTGCGGTCAACGGCCCGGCCAAGGCCGAGGCCTGGGCCAAGGGAGTCGTGGATAACATGGCGCGCAAGCCCCAGGGCGGCGACCGCGACCAGATCACCGCCGTCGCGGCGGGACAATGCGATATCGCCATCGCCAACACCTATTACTTCGGCAATCTTCAGACCTCGGCCAAGGCTGACGAGCGCGATGCCGCCGCCAAGGTCGGGATCTTCTTTCCCGACCAGCAGGGGCGCGGCGCCCACATGAACGTGGCCGGCGCCGGGGTGACGGCCTCAGCCAAGCACAAGGCCGAGGCGATCAAGCTGATCGAATTCCTGTCCGGTCCCGAGGCGCAGCAGGCCTTCGCCGAGGCCAACAGCGAGTTCCCGGTGCTGGTCTCGGCCAAGTCGTCGGCCATCGTCAGCGGCTGGGGGGCGTTCAAGGCCGAGGCCATCAACGTGGCCATGCTGGGCGAAAACAATCCCGTCGCGGTGCGGATCTTCGACCGGGTCGGCTGGCGCTGACGGCGTACCGGGCGGCGTTGCCGGTTCCGGGCAACGTCGCCCACGACGCCATGGCCGGCGGCAAGATTATCGCGGACGAAAGCGTCCTTATCCGCGCGGTCCCGTTTTCCAGTCGCCGGCCACGGCCTGCCACACCGCCAGGGCGGCCATGGCGGCGGTCTCGGCCCGTAGGATGCGCGGCCCCAGACTGACCGGTCTGGCATACGGCTTTTCCGCCAGCATCCGTCGTTCTTCCGAATCGAAACCGCCTTCCGGCCCCACCAGCAGGGCGGCGGGGCCGGGGGCCGCCACCTCGGCCAGCGGCAGGCCGCCGCCGCTTTCGTCGAGGAACAGCAGGGGGCGTTCGGCCGGCCAGCCGGCCAGGGCCTTGTCCAGGGCGACGGGCTCGGCCAGTTCGGGAATGGACAGGCGTTCGCACTGCTCGGCCGCCTCGATCAGATGGGCGCGCATACGCTCTTGATTGACCCGGCCGATATTGGTGCGCCGGGTGAAGACCGGCCACAGCCGCGACACTCCCAATTCGGTGGCCTTTTCCGCCACCAGATCGGTACGGTCGCGCTTCAGGGGGGCGGCCAGCAGCCACAGATCGGGCTCGGGCGTCTGGGGGCGGGTCTGGTGCTGCGGCGCCAGGGCGGCGCCGGCCTTGGCCAGCGCCTCGATGCGGCACAGCCACTCGCCGTCGACACCGTTGAACAACAGTACCGCCTCGCCGATTTCGGCACGCATCACCGCGCTCAGGTAATGGCCCTGGTCACGGTTGGTGGCGACCGCCTGACCGGCGATCAGCGGGACGGAAACGAACAGGCGCAGGCGGGGGCGAGGCTGGAGCATGAATTCCTTCTACTCCGATGGCGCAATCGGGGGAAGCGTGCTTGACGGTGGGGCGGCGTCGGCCTATGTCGAATGACGCGTTGGTAATGAAGGTTTCCACCATGGCCGTGCTTCCCATCCTCACCGCTCCCGATCCGATTCTGAAATCCAAGGCCAAGCGGGTCGAGGCCGTGGACGAGCGGATTCGCCGCCTGATGGCCGACATGCTGGAGACCATGTACAAGGCTCCCGGCATCGGTCTGGCGGCGCCCCAGATCGGCGTGCTGGATCGGGTGGTCGTCATGGATATCGGCAAGACCGAGGAAACGCGCGAGCCGATCCGCATGGCCAATCCCGAAATCATCTGGGCTTCGGACGAGGACAACACCTATGAGGAAGGCTGCCTGTCGGTGCCCGAGCATTACTCGAACGTGGTGCGCCCGGCCGAGGTCAAGGTCCGCTATCTCGACGAGGCCGGCCAGCACAAGGAGCTTCACGCCGACGGCTTGCTGGCCACCGTGGTTCAGCACGAAATGGATCACCTGGACGGAATCTTGTTCATCGACCACATTTCGTCGCTCAAGCGCAATATGATCCTGCGCAAGCTGCTGAAGGCCAAGAAGGAGGCGGCGGAGTCATGAGACTCGTATTCATGGGGACGCCGGATTTCTCGGTGCCGATCCTGGAATCCCTGCGTGAGGCCGGGCACGACGTGGCGGCGGTCTACAGTCAGCCGCCGCGCCCCGCCGGTCGTGGGCACAAGGAACAGCCGTCGCCGGTTCACGTCTTTGCCGCTTCGCACGGAATTCCGGTCCGCACCCCCGCCAGTCTGCGCCCGGCCGAGGCGCAGGCCGAGTTCGCCGCCCTGGAGGCCGATGTGGCGGTGGTCGCCGCCTATGGCCTGATCCTGCCCCGCGCGATCCTGGAAGCCCCCCGCCTGGGCTGCGTCAACGTTCATGCCTCGCTGCTGCCGCGCTGGCGCGGCGCGGCCCCGATTCAGCGCGCCATCCTGGCCGGAGACGCGGAAACCGGCGTCACCATCATGCAGATGGATGTGGGGCTCGATACCGGGGCGATCCTGCTGAAGGAAAGCATCCTGCTGCTGCCCGACGCCACCGCGCCGTGGCTGCATGACATGCTGTCGGCCATGGGGGCGCGGATGGCGGTCGACGCCCTGGAACGCCTGGACGAGGGCGTCCTGACCGCCAGCTCCCAGCCGGATGACGGCGTCACCTATGCCCATAAGCTGGCCAAGGACGAGGGCCGCATCGATTGGAGCCGCCCGGCGGCCGAGATCGAGCGTCAGGTCCGGGCGCTCACCCCCTGGCCCGGCGTGTGGTTCGACCTGGGAGCCGAACGGGTCAAGGTGCTGGAGGCGGCGCTGGCGCCGGGAACCGGCGTCGCCGGGGCGGTGCTGGACGACCGGCTGACGGTGGCCTGCGGCATGGGCGCGCTGCGCCCCGTCCGGGTTCAACGCGCCGGAAAGGCTCCCATGGCCGCCGACGAAATGCTGCGCGGCCACGCCATCCCGGCGGGGACCGTCCTCGGCTGATGCCCCGCTATCGCCTCCTCGTCGAATATAACGGAACCCCCTTTGTCGGCTGGCAGCGTCAGGACAACGGCGCGTCGGTCCAAGGCGTGCTGGAAGCCGCCGTCATCAAGCTGTGCGGCCACCGCATCGCCATCTACGCCGCTGGCCGGACCGATGCCGGCGTCCACGCCACCGGTCAGGTGGCGCATGTGGACCTCCCCAAGGACTATCCCGCCGAGACGGTGCGCGCCGCCCTGAACTATCATATGAGCCCCCACCCGGTGGCGGTGGTGGAGGCCGAGGAGGTCGGCGACGACTTCCACGCCCGCTTTTCGGCGATCGGGCGCAGCTATCTCTACCGCATCCTCAATCGGCGGGCTCCGCCGGCCCTGGACCTGCATCGGGTGTTGTGGCTGCCCATGGACCTGGATGTGGCGGCCATGAATGAGGCCGCCCAGCGCCTGATCGGCCATCACGACTTTTCCACCTTCCGCGCCCGCGACTGTCAGGCCCAGTCGCCCATGAAGACGCTGGACCGGTTGACGGCGACGCGGGTGGGCGAGGAGATTCATGTGGTCGCCGAGGCCCGTTCCTTCCTGCACCATCAGGTCCGCAATATGGTGGGGACGCTGCAACTGGTCGGCCGGGGCAATTGGAGCGCCGACCGTATGGCCGAGGCCCTGGAGGCCCGCGACCGCAGGGCCGGCGGCCCCACCGCCAAGCCGGGCGGGCTCTATCTTACCGGGGTGAAATACTGATCCAAGTCTCGCTGATCGAAACCGATCATCGAGCCCCTCAATCGCCGAGCGGCGGCCCTCCGCTCGCCTTGGCTTTCGCCGCACGAGCGGCGCGGCCGCAGTCGCGGCCGACCACGCCTAGATGAGTCCTGATCATCGGCCCGGCGGGGGTGTGGCGCAGTTCCAATCCCGCCGCCTTGGCCAAGGCTTCGACCCGGCCGTGCAGGGCGATGCCGAATCGCCGGCGCAGATGATCGCCGACGCCACCGGCCGCGACCCAGCCATTGCCGGCCAACTGCACCACCACCAGGGCCAGGGTCTGGGGAACCGTCAGATCGCCCTGGCGTTCGGCTTTGACGCCGGCCCGACCCAGCCGGGCGATGTCGGCGTCAAAACCCTTGTCATTGGAGGCGATGACCACCAGGCGGGGCGGAGCCGGTTGGGCAATCAGGTGATCGACCCGCCGCGCCATGGCCTGATCGGCGGCCTGGCTGGGGGCGTCATCGGCGATGATGATCTCGGCCGCCACCGTCAGGAGGTCTCGCCACGGCGCTACCAGTGGGGCTCGCCCGAACAGCTCGACCCTGTCGAATCCGACCCAGCGGCAGGCGGCGGCGCGCTGGACCGTGCTGGCCAGATTTTCGCAATCGATGAGGGCGATCGATATCAAGTTTCGGCTGTCGTCTGGCTCTGCCTGCATCTTCTGCGCGCCTTTTTATCGAGTCTGGGTTATTGATGGCTGGCATCCTGATTTTTGCGGCCACCCGGTGCAATCCGTACACCATCGATATGGGGATGGCGTTTGATTTATCCTGGCCGGGGTGACTGGAATGCGGCCGTGCGTTGCGGGCATGACGACTCTGCTTCACCTTCCGCCTCCGCTCATATAACCTTGGGGTGACGGAGTCGCCTGCGGGCATTCCGGAGACGTTATTTTCTTTGACCCTTGGCCCTGCCCGGTGGGAGTACGAATGTTCAAGCGCAAGTCGATCGACGCTCAAGTCGGTGACATGTTCGTTAAAGCCCATGACACCAAGAAGAATCTCTGGGTTGTGGAGAAGCTCTTCGAGCATGTCGATGGGATTATGCACGCTCGGCTGTTCAGCAAGAACCAGCCGAAGACCATGATCACGATTTCGGCCTCAACCCTGGCCGACACCGATTTCTTTGTCCGGGCTCCCGTAGCCCTTAACGATTAAAACCGGCGAATCATTTCGCCGGTCCGGCCCCTGCCGTCATAAGGGGTGTTCGGGCGAGCCGATTTCATTGGCTCGCCGGTGTTAAGGCAATAACGCCCGGATTGGCGCGGCCGTGATCACGGTCGGCGGCTGGAATGGGTTGCCTTGAACCAGGACGATGGCGGCGGTGGGAGCGGCGGCGGCGGCGAAAATCAGCACCGCCAGGATCTCTGCCCGAGCCTGATCCACATGGACCATGGCGATGGTGATCATGGTCAGGAAGCCGAGGCAGGCCATGCCCAACCATTTCAGCGGATTGACATGGGTCCGGCTCAGCGCGATGCGCTGACCGCGGGCGGCGCGCACCTGGGCGGCCTGGGCCAGCATCAGGGTATGCACGGGGGCGGCGACGGCCATTGCCACATCGGGACCAGCCAGCAGTTCCAGCAGCCGGTCCAGCCGGTCCGAGGCGCCGCGGCTGTCCAGGCGTCGCGCCAGCAGCGGCCATTCCTCGTGGACGGTGACGGCGGCATAGCCGGTCACCGCGTCCCGCACGGCCAGCCGGACCGGGGCGGGCAGGTGGACGGCCAGGGTGGCGATGCTGCGCAGCCCGTCGGCTTCCTGATAAACGGTGTTCAGCGCCCGGTCATGGGCGTTCCATGTATCATTGGCGAGAAAGGCCAGGGTCAGGGCGAACAGGACGCCGACCACCCCGAGAAAGGGCGGCGAGACGCCGCGATAGGTCCTGATCACCTCGGCCCAGGGCGAGCGCAAGGTCACCCACAACAAAAACCACGCCGCCAGGAAGGTCCCCACCAGGGCGACCAGGGCATAGGCGTAGTGGTCATAGGCTCCGAGATTCATGAATCTTTTCCTGCCGGGGCGGTTGGATTCATTGTCGCCCCGGGATGGGGAGGACCACCAGCGTTTTTCGCGCCCGTAATCCCGACGTATTCCAGGACGGAATTGCCGCGGCCGATCGTCTTCCTTTAGAGTGGCGGCCTTTACAATTCGCGACGGGGAGGCCTCATGCGGCCGCATATCAAAATCGCCACCCCCTGCTACGGCGGTCTGGTCACCCAGCATTACATGCTGTCGGTGGTGCGGCTGATGCAAGAAGGGCCGGGGCTCGGCTTTGATGTGGGCCTGTCGTTACTGGGAGGCGACGCCTTGGTATCGCGGGCGCGGTCGACCCTGGTGGCGGACTTCATGGATTCGCCCGAAGCCACGCATCTGCTGTTCATCGACGCCGACATCTCGTTCGAGCCGGAACAGGTCCGGCGACTGCTGGCGGCCGGCAAGGACTTCGCCGCCGCCCTGTACCCGGTAAAGATGGTCGATTGGGCGCGCCTGCCCCAGCGGGTGGTCGAGGGCGAGACGCTTCAGACGGCGGGGCTGTCCTATGTGGGAACCCTGTGCAAGGACAAGGAGTTGACGGTCGATGGCCGTTTCGCCACCGGAATCTACGCTGGCGGCGGCTTTCAACTGGTGCGGCGCGCTGTAATCCAGCGGATGTTCGAGGCCTATCCCGAGACCCGCTTTACCGCCACCCACGCCTATCCGGCGCCGCCTTCGGCCAGCCCGCATCTCTACGCCCTGTTCGAGAGCATGCTTGACCCGGAAACCGGCGCCTATGTCAGCGAGGATTACGCCTTTTGCCGGCGCTGGCGGAACCTGGGTGGCGAGATCTGGCTGGACCTGGATTCACGCCTGACTCACACCGGGCCGCAAAACTTCGCCGGCGATTTCGCATCGCGCGCCGCCGGCGGTGTCGCCGAGGCCTGCAATCGCTGAACGCCTGGCGAAAGATAAAGAAAGGGGGGATGGGGCGAGTGAGCGGAATTGAACCGCCGACATCCAGTACCACAAACTGGCGCTCTAACCAACTGAGCTACACCCGCCACCGGAGGCCGCATGTTTAGCGAATAGCCCATGGTGCCGTCAAGGGGTTATCCACTCAAACAGCCCATCAATCGCCGGGCGGCCCTGCCCCGTTGAATCGTCGATGGAGGCCGGTGGTCCGGACCCGGCGCTTGCGGGGCGATCAAAGGAGAATCGGTCCCGAAATTCCGGCCCGATTTTCCCACCGCTATGGCACGTTTCACCGCACCGCACAATCGGCGGTGATGGGGAGGCTTACGCATGTTCGCCCCCTCATTTCCGCATATAAGATGTGGTTGTGATTCAAGAAAGCGATCCCTATCATCGCATTCATGACAAATTGTAACCTTCCCACCGACTGTCAGAAAAAGTTCGCGGCGACGTCCAATTGCATCGAATGTGGCGTCTGGGTCGATGCCATGGTGCTCCTGGGGGATATCGCTTTCTGTCCGGTGGACGATTCGTGCAGTCATCATGATGCCTGTGCCCAGGAGGCGGCGCGTTGCGCCAGCGATCTGCACGAGGGGTCGCCCATGCGGTCCCGGCTGCTGGACCGCCTGCGGCACCTGTTGCCGGTCGTGCCCCTGGCGGGCTGATGTTTCAGTCGTCCAGGCCGTAGGGATGTCCAAGCGGGGTCCAATCATGCAGAGGGAGACTGCGCTGACTAACGACCCGTCATCCTGCGCCCAGCCCTGCACTTTGCCCTGTGCCGGCTGTGACGCCGCCGTCGCGTCGGTGCGCTGCGGCAGTGGTGGCCACGACCTCGAACGGTCTCCCGCCGATGGCTGCTGGGTGGTGCGCATCGGCTTTGCCGAAAAGCTGCGCAGCGACGATCCCTGCCTGGCCTGCTCGTATTTCCGCAACAAAGCCGACCTGCTGGCGGGGTAGCCGACGGAGACCTTGCCATGATCGCTCCCCATTCCGTCATCCGCTGGAGTGACGCCCTGCTGGTGGGAATCGAATTCATCGATCACGACCATCAGGAAGCGGTGGAAGCCATCAACCGCATGGCGGCGGCCGCCCGCGATGGCGGCGAGGTGCTGGCCGATCTTGACGTCTTTCGCCATCATTGCGCCCAGCATTTCAGTCGCGAGGAAGCCATGATGCACAAGGTGGGCTTTTTCGCCATTGCCCCGCACGGCGAGGAGCATCGCCGCGTCCTTGCCGAGTTGGACGATGTGCTGGCCAGATTGCGGGCCGGTGGGGACTGCCGCGACTACTTCACCGACATTCTGCCGCAATGGTTCCTGGAACACCGCGCTACCATGGATTTCGTCACAGCCGACTTCGCCCACGAACGCGGCTGGCCTGACGAGAGTCCGGGAGATCGTGGAAATGCTCAAGGGAAACAAGGCCGGCGCTGATCGCCCCGGCTATATTCCAGGCACGCGCCCCGCCGAGAACATGACCCTCGAAGATATTTTGAAGCGTCCGCCGGCATTCCCGGCGCGTTGGGGATCAAACGCGATTTTCACAGTCAGGCCTACGGCTCGACAATCGAACTGACCGAACCGGCCCCCACTGGGTCATATTTCCCTCCCGCCCCTCGGATATTCCATAGCCCGGATTGCCGGATTGGCGCCCCCACGGATTTAAGGCCAAGCCAGTCGCCTGTCGGGCAGTCGATAGGCAGCATCGCTTCACTGCATAGCGCGATTAACTGCGCTTCGACGCTGGCGCGCACGCTGTCCTTTCCCGGTTCGTCATCGATCTCGATCAGCACGACCTCCAACTCTTGGAGATAACGCGATACTGCTAGCTCATGTTCTGCCTCTAAGGCTTTGACGCTGGGAACAGCGTTTTGGCCCTCCCCCCAGCTTGGCAGGCTCGCATGGCCTGCGGCTGCCTCCAGCATCGCCCGACCAACATGCAGGCGAAAGATCGATCCGCGGTGGTTGCCGATTTCGTGAGCGGGGCCAAGGTGATTTCGCAACCGCCCACGTAGTGTTGCTTTCGAGCCGAAGCTCACGGCATGGGTGCCGATTCGCACGATGCGTGGCTTCACGCCTAAAAATTGGGTTCCTGTTGGTCGAGAAACACGTAGACACCCCGTTTCGGCACCGGTTGCGTACCCAAACTTCGAAACGGGAATACACTCCCCTTGCTGCGCTTCCCGTCGATCCATGAATAGAGTCGATCCATGAATAGAGAAGACTGAGGTCGCGGATGCACACCGCCATGCGCTCAGCCTCGACCAGCCACACTGAAACATCTGGCGGCTCCAGCAACGCCCATGGTGCGATAATATCAAGCGGAGTAGCGCTGGCCTCGTTAATCTCGCTCAAAAGTGATGTGTACTCGGGGGCCGCGAGTAGCGTGATTCTGCGCCCATCGGCACGGACACGAAGTGCGTCGAGCGCTTCGTTAGCCCAGAGGCGCTGCTCGGTGCGGGGTAGGTCGGCGATATTTAGATCATAGGGCTGGAGCACGGCCTCATCTGCAACAACACCGTGCTTACCCGATAGGATCGCATGCGGCGCTCCGAGCCGACGAGCAAGGTCTATGCTTGAGCGAAACCTGTCCGAGACATAGAGGTCGCTCGCCTGCGTGGTTTTAGCCCGCTTATTACGACCGCAGCCGATCAGGAAGAACGGCGTAACACCGTGCGGCCCGATCAGCGCAGGACGGAGCACGAAGGTTGCTGGCTCAAATAGATCTTCCTGCACGCCACTCAGTCCCCCGTCGCGCCGTCACCACTGATGCCCACGGGAGGGATCAAGCTTGAACAACGGTTCATCACGAACGGAAAGTAGCGCAAGAAGACATATCGCGCAATCATGCATAGATTTACTCGATCACGCAGCCTCGGCTTTGAAAGGCGTCGCCTCCTTCCCCATGATGTCGGATCAGGGATAATCCAAGCCAGCCCGATGGATTGGCCCCGCTCTCACTCCTCCTCCTTGGTCAACCAAACATCGGCGAACTCTGACGCCCGGCTCTTGGTGTTGCCGTGGCCGTAATGGCGGTGGACCATTTCGGGGCTGGTACCGAGATTGAGCGCCACCAGCCGCACATCCATTCCGGCGTTCAGCTTCAGCGTCGCCCAGGTATGGCGCAGTGAATAGGGCGTAAAGGCGTCGCCGTTGTCGTCATGATAGCGATAATCTTGTTTTGACGGTCGGCTCATTGCGCCCTCCACAGCGCAATAGTTGCGGTTTATTTATGCGACACACGCGCACGGACTGCGAAAACACTGCGAATTGCAAAACAGCAGCGAGCGCCTGTCAAGGTGCTACGCTAACTGTTTGTTTTCTTAGGAGAAAATTGTGCCGGCGAAAGGATTCGAACCATCGGCCCGCGCATTACGAAAACGTTAGGCGCGATACTAACGACTTGTTCTCGCGTTGAAAAATACGCCTTCTTAAACTATGCGAATTGAACTGCGAAAACTCAAGGCTTCCGCATTATGCGGATCGTAGCGGGAACGTGATGGCGACAGGACGGAAACTGTGGGGGCTTTCCGCGCAGCAAAAATGCGCGGGTCGTTCAGTCTTGCTGATGTGGCACGATCATTCGGATGGCTCACACAGATCAAGGCTCAATACTGACACAATGGGTGTCGCGCCCATCCCGGACACGCGCCCTCGCCACAGCGAGAGTCCCTGCACCAGCAATCTGCCGTTGAAGTTACTTTTCTTCTCAGCTAGTCGAACTCGAAGGGGGAGCCGCCTCGCCGCTCCGTCAATATGAAAGGGGTGTGTGATGCTGACGTGCATGGCTGCCTTCATCGCCACACTGGCCGCCGGTCTGGCGATAGTTAGATATGTAAAAAATGGAAGCTGGTGGGTGGATATTAGCTCCACTCTGATCGCGGCCTTCTCCATTGTCGTTTTCCTTAACGCTGCCGAAGAACGGCAAACGGCAGCCATCCACACCAAAGATATGGAGGCATTAAAGACAAAGAGTGACATCGTCATTTTAACGACTGAATTACACAAAACGCAAAGGTGCAAGCATCATGAAAATAAGCCAAATGATCTATGTGCGTGGCTAGGTGATGTCAGCAAAAATATGGCACTATTCATAGCAACGAACGATCCATATTACGTATCTATATCACGTTTTGCCCCATCATCATTGGATAGAGACGATCAATACATTGTCGACGAAGTGGTCGGCCACCTACGTAGCCCGATTTTCCCCTACCTAGAGCGAACAGAATTTATCGATATTGATGCTGAATCCGCATTAAGTGCCACACTTCCCAAAATTTTTCGGGATTGGCTTTCTAGAGCGATGACTTCTTTCTTGAGAATGGCAGACAGGCTTTGGCCGTTTCTGTTTTCTGCCGCTTTTGCCCTAAAGATATCAAAACACGCACATGACAACGTGCGGATAAGAGAGCGCCTATTTTGTGCCTCGCTGGACGCCCCACCAGTGAAGGGAGACAGCCATGGCAAGGGCGCTCACAATCCCAACCGCAAACAAGCCGACGATGACCAAGCCCAGGGTTCGGAAGGCGGGAACATGACGGCGACAGAATAGAAGTCATGGCGGGTATTCGCGCAGCAAAAATGCGCGGGTCGTTCGGGCTTTGGATGTGGCGCCGCCCTACAGACCCGCCGCCTTGCGCAGTGTCTCATTGACCCGCGACTGCCAGCCCTGGCCCTCAGCCCGCAGGCGCTCGACAAGGTCCGCGTCCAGCCGAAGGGTGACCGGAACCTTTGGGGCCTCCTTCGGCGGACGTCCGCGTCGCACCACCTTGCCGCCGACGATATAGTCCGCGCGAGCGAACATCTCGTCGGTCAGCTCGGGGATTTCGTCGTATTCCTCGGGCTGGATGACATGAGCATCGACCTTAGTCAAATCGCTGCCCAAAGCGCGCTTTTTCCCGGTCATTGGCTTTCCTCATCGAAATGACGTGGCGTGCGTTGGCACGTTGCGTCCAGATCAAGATCACCATGCGTCCGGCGAGATGACCGACCGTGACGATCCGGGTCTCCCCATAATCGAAGCGATCATCGGTGAACTCGAACACCGGCCCGGCAAACACCTCGGCGGCGTCGGCGAAATCCAGCCCTCGGCTGTTTAGGGTGGCGTCTCGCTTGGCGGGGTCGAAGGTGATCTTCATGCGGATTATTGTACATACAAAAAAGTGGCTGCGTCAAGATTCTCCGTATGTACAGAATATGCCGTTGCCGGGGCTAGTTTTTCCCCAATTTGGCTAAGACCTGCTGGTAAAGATCAGCCTCAACATTGTGCCGCAGCTTGTACAGATGCACGATGGCGCGTTGAAATTTTGCGAGCTCGCCAGGGCTTTGCATCCCGCCCTTATCTCCAATCTCTTGAAATGTGATTGCCTCTGGCTCTCTGCTGTTTATTTGCCCTGAAACCAATTCCAGATCATCGGAGATTGTTTGAGCAAGCAGGCCTAGCAAGTTGGGGCTGTTACCCGCATTGGCAAGTTGGCTCTGCCAAATGGAAAGTTGGTGGGCTACGGCTTTCCCGTCATTCTTTGCCATCGCTTCAACAATTGACCATAACTTGGACGTTCGGATGGCCTCTGCGAGGATAGCGTCAATCGCTCGCACTCGATCAAGGTCCTTGATGTCTTTTACGGTACCCATTCCGATAAGGCCGACGACGTCCCAAATGTTACGTGGCCGAATTTCTCCGTAATAGGGTTCCCATGCGGCCCTGGTGTCCTCAAATAGACGCCTCAGCTCGAGGGATGATTCCCTTGCAACGTTGTCACCGACTACTCCATCAATCGGCTCAAGTGTACCGGGGTCGAAATCGGAGGGGCAGGGGCTGCAAACCTCGTGTGTAATCTCCATCAACTTGATGCTACTAGCGATATCATTTGGGGTGATGTTGTCCGGCGTTAGTCCGTCAACGAGATCAATACCCGCATGCTTGTAGGACTTTGCAACAAGCTCCGAACAGAATACGCCAGGATTTCCTTCGTCCAGGATCTTATTTGTGACCGAGGCAAGTGCTTGTGGAAGGTCGTAAGCTGCGGAAAAAAAGGATGTGGCGTATGAGGCGGCATCAGACGCTGCTTTTCTTATATCACCAGCTTGCCCGCGAAGCCGTAGGACTGCGACATTCACAATGTCGGATATGTAGACATTGCGGGCGGATATGTTCCGAACCCCCTCCAGGCGGGCTTCCGTCAAAGTTGGCGGTGTCGTGCAAATCAGGGCATGGCTAAAGCGGCCACCACTTGCCCGCTGGATTATCTGGCTGCGCAAGCCAGTGTCACGCGTAAGCACGATGTCACCGGGACACAGTTTTGCGTAATCAAAGACGAATGGCCGTGGCTGTCGACTTTGGCTGCCCTTCCCGGTTCCCTGCATGTCTTCCTTTCCAGCCCCCCCTTTTACGTTGGGACCGTTTAAAGAAAATAGCATTGCCGAGGGTGGTGTGCCAGAAAGGTAAAGCCGTACTCAGCGGATACTCCATGCGTTGGTAGCGCACCACTCCACGCCACGCCACGCCCGTAGACGTCTCGCGCGGCCCACCGCTATAGCAGCGCAACGGGCGCAACGCCCATCCCGGACACGCGCCCTCGCCGAAGCGAGAGCCGCATGGACCAAGCCTCCAAGATCGCCGAACTGAACGACCGACTACGCCGCCACCACATCGGTGGCAGGGTGATGATCACCCAGGGCATCCAAGCCCTCGACCAGGATGCCGTCACGGAGATCATTGCTGCCGTCGCCGCGTTTTCCGACTTCACGCCGGACAATGATCCGTACCATGAGCATAACTGCGCCGTGATGACCGTTGGCGAGCATCGCATCATCTTCAAGATCGACGCCTACGACCGCGAAATGACCTTCGCCTCTCCCGATCCCGCCGACCCGGCGGTTACCGTCCGTGTGCTGACTATCATGCTGGCCGACGAATGGTGAAGCGTTTGCCTGGAACCCGTTTCCCCACGGTGAAGCCGTATTGCTCGATGCGCGCCGCCAGCGCATCCCACAGGCGGTGGTAATAGTCCGCCGTGACTGGATGCCGCAAGGGGATGAATACGCGATAGCGGAGTTGGCCCTCGCCGAGATCGTTGTTGAACGAGTTGAAGGCGAGCCATGCGAAGTCGTCGAGCACCACATGGAGTTCATCGACGCCCAGGTCGCCGCCATCGAAGTCCAGTTGCATGAACGTCACGTATTCGACGTTGGCGAGGCCACGACGGGTGTCGGGGCTGCGCCATGGATCATACTTGGCCCCGGACATCAGCAAATTGTCGTCCTTCGCCTTGTAGGCGTGCGCGAATGCGTCACGCAAGAGCGCACGGACTTCGTTCCAATTGGTGATGTGCTCGTTCAGGACATATGGACTTGTCTTGGTTGAAATGAACGAAGCCGAAATCCCAGGTGTTACGAATTCGACTATATTATTAAGGCCATAATCGTAACACCTGTCATGTGTCTGGTCTTGATCAACACACAACGTGTTGTGGCCTCCGGCCAGCAATAATGACAGGCGGAGTTGCTGGTCCTGGAGCCGTTTCTTGGCCTCACGCGCCTTCGCATTCCGCTCGACGGGGGTCAATGCCGGTTTGGTCCTGGCGCACTCACGCGCCTTCATGTCCCGCTCAATGAACGCCGGATCGATTTCGTCCGGCCCCTCGATGCGCGCCGCCGGGAATAGGCGCGCCTTCAACTGAAGGGCTGTCTCTTTATCCACGACCAGCACCTCGACCCGCTTGCTCGACGCGGCATCCCGCAACGCCGTCCGCATGATCGCCTGATGGATCACCTCCTGCGACTTGGCCTGATGCACGACGTCAGCCTGAATGCCATGCACCACCTCCAAGAACTTGAAGTGCGGCGGGGTGTCGTTGAGCGCGGCGACGAAGGCAATACGGGTGTGATCCACGCAATCGTTACGGCCATGGCAAATGGCGGGAATACGGGCACCGGCATCGCTGCCGATGAAGTCTTCCCCTTTGGCGTTGTTGCCGACCCACAGGAAGGGCTCCGTGCCCCAATGCTTGGAGATGGCGTCGTTGACGGCGGTGTGGAATCGCTTATCCAACCGCTTTTGCATGCTCACGCTGTTGCGCCGTTCCGAGATGTAATGGAGGGTCAACCGCTCGCTGGTCTCACGGGGATAATGCTCGAACCTCGGCTTGATGTTCGGATGCGGCGCGAACTCGACCTTGTTCTGCCACAGCAAATACAGCATGGAACTGGTGAAGTTGGCCCCCATGATCGTCGGTCTGTCCCAGGCATCGAACACCTCGGGCCGCAATGCCCAGTGGCAGATCAATGCACCATGCCGCCCTTGGCCGTCGAACCGCTGCTTGCCGAGACGGTTCCAGCAATCGCGCCGAACCCACACGTCATACGCCTTGCTGTTGACCTTGGCATAGAGGTCACGCAGAACCGCGAGCAGATCATCCCGCTCCTTGTTCGCCGCCACGTCGTCGAAGCGACGCTGATGCCCAACTGCCCGGCTCATACGGAAGTAATTGCCGTGGCCGCTTTCAATTTCGAAATCGTCGATGAACCAGCGGAAGGTGTCGGGCACGTTGAGTTGGAACGTGCCGTCAGCGGCAGGGATTTCGTCCATGATCAAATGCCAATCGCCGTCTCGGTGCCACGACTTCATACCGAGGAATGCCGCATGGGTGATGCCCAGAACGACGCCTCGGTGGTGCCCACGCATGAACGCCATGATGCGAGCCTTCACCGACACGTCATCTTCCCCGTTCTCGCCGTGGATAAGGACGACATTCTGTTTGGGATGCTGCTGCTGGATGCGCTCGCTGGTTTGCTTCAGCAGGAACTTGGTCGGCTGCACGAGCAGCACGTTCTTGCCGCTCATCTCGCAGAGGTGATGCATGTAGGTGATCGCCGCTTCGGTCTTGCCCGATCCGCAGCCACCCGATACGTAATAGATTGTCTTCATAATTGTCTCCCACAAATAAAATAGCCCTGAGCCGTTGTTCGCCGGTGGGAGACGGCAGTGAACAAGAAATTGGCTCAGGGCTAATGACCACGCATATTATATGCCGTGATTATAGAATTAGTTGACATCGTTCATTGCCGTTCTCCCATACTATTTAGCGCGGTCAGGGATGGCGCGATCAATTTAACTCAATGGCAAAGAATGGCTGATCTTGGCGCGTCCCATCACTTCAGCCCAGACCTTGCCGCCGAGGTCGTCCAGCATGTTGGCTTGGGCATGCTGATAGCTCTGCCGGAACCGTGCCGATGCCCGGCTGAGGTTCGCGGCCAAGGTGAGTAGCGCGTCGGCGCAAGGACGGCGCTGCCGGGCTATCGTGCTGCTCATGTAGCTGCGGCATCGCCCCAGCCATATCCGGCTGAATTCGTACTGGTTGTCGGTCATGCCGATGGTCCGCAGCACGTTGTAGGCCTCTCCCAGGATCATCCCATCCCCTCCGTCGGTGTTCACCGTATTTATGCCCCGTCCGCATAAATAGCTGCATAGGCAGCGGCAAAAAGGAGACGGCCATGCAGGATGATGATTACCTATTGGATAAGATGGTGGAGGTTGGGTTCAAGGGGCAGCAGGTGACGTTGCGGGAGGTCATCGCGATGGCGGTGGCCGCGACCCGCCCGGCAGCAAGTCGGCGAAATCCGCCCCCATCGACGCCCCAAACCGTGCCCCAGCACCCAATGCTGCCGACACGCTGAACCGGCAGGGCAGCCCATTGATATCACTTGATGAATTTCCGCATTTATCGCTGATCTTTGGGCCTGCTCTCCCCGGCCAGCCCGCGCGTGCTATTATTACTGAGGCCCCATAGGGCCGCGAGGTATGAAATGGCGCGACAGACCAATCCGCGTGATATCCCAGACCTCACACCGGACGAGGCTGCCCGGCAGTCGGCTCAGCGCATCGCCTTTCTGGAAACCGATATCGGGTTCTGGCGGAACCTCGCGGATTGCACATCCCCGCCAGACGGGCCTATAGCAAGCTGGCAGGGTGCGCGAGCGCGTCGAAATTCTGGAGCGGAATCCCACATGAAGCGGCCACGGGCAAAGCCGGGATCGATTGCCGATGAGAATGCCCCATTCTTCTGGTGGGAGGACGATACGCTGGTCATCAATGTTCTGGGCAAGCCCAGCGCCAGCCGCGATGCCATCGGCAAACCCAAAGGGGCACAGCTCAATATCAGCGTGACGGCGGCACCCCGCCTGGGCCGGGCGACGGATCACATGGTGCGTTTTCTGGCTGGTGAGTTCGGCGTTTCTCCCTCGGCAATCGAGGTTGTCTTTGGACGCTTCAACGTAAACAAGCAGTTGAGGGTCAAGGCTCCGACCAAATTGCCTGCCGTTTTCCAGCAGGCGACCTTCTTATAGGGGCCGTCGCCCAAGCGGAGGTCACCCTCCACACAGCACATCGACCACCGTCATTGCGGCCAGCAGTGCACCGGGAAACACGTTCGCATCGACCTCGACCCAACGGGCACGGCGGTCGTGGTGGTCTGCTGGCATCGGGTTGGCATCGATCCAGTAGAAGTCGACGTCCATGTCGATGGCGGCGGTCTTGGTCCCCGTCCAAGGCAGAGTTGTCACGGCCCGAAACAAGGCTTCAAGTTCCGCGTCCCACGCAGCGCAGCCCTTGAACGCCGACACGATCCCGGCCTGCGTGCACGAGGTCAGCCAGAACGGCGTGTGGCGCTCGATGGTCCAGCGCAGGAACTCCCCCGCATGGGGTGCCAATGTGCCATTGCCGCACAGCAAAACGCCCTCGATCCCGAGATACAGCACGGCCATTGCGGTCCCCTATGGCAAGACGGCATCGCCGAAGAGAGAGCTCAGCGACAACCGCCGCGACCAGTCCAGCAATTCCGGGCTGACGGTGACGGTCCAGCCGTCGCCGTAGTGCATGGTGTTCTCGCTGATGAACCTCGGCGGCTCCGATATCCAGAACACGTTCTCGTGGGCGATGAAGGCGTGGGACTGCTCCAGCAGCGAGATTAGCGGTGCAACGGCCTGGGTCTCGGCTTCCAGTTCCATGCGTTTGCGCACGAAGGCCAATGTGATGGCCTGGGACTCCACCGGCCCCCACACGAAGCTGTCCGTGCCGTAATGGTTACGGGCCAAGGCCGAGAGATCGGTGCTGGGCAGCCCTTCTGCCTCCAGCGTCTCAATGATGGCGACGCGGACACCTGGGGGCAGGGTGTCGAAGCAAATGGCGTATTCATCGCTCAGCGCATTCCACAGCGCCTGCTCCTTGGCCCTGACCGCATCGATCAGCCCAGCTTCCAGGTACTCCGACAGTTCGCGGTGAAAGCCTTGGCTCATGCAAGCCTGGATCAGCGGCCACGCGCGTTGGATCGGCTCATCGATCAGCGTGTCCCGCACGCTTGGGCCGCCGCCCGCATCATCTCGTCGTTGACCTCGATATAACGCTGGGTGGTGCTGAGGTGGCGGTGACCGGCCAGGGTCATGATCACCTTGGCGCTGACGCCGCTGTGCGCCAGCCGGGTGATGAACCAGCGCCGTCCGCTGTGGCTGCTCGCCCCGTCGATCCCGGCCAGGGCATAGAGGCGGGCGAACAACTGGCACAGCGTGTTGGGGGAGAAGGCGGTGTGCTTCTGGGTCATCAGGAACGGGGCATCGCGGTCGGCTTGCTTCAGCGACCCGGCATAGCGCTCCAGTTCCTTGCGCAGCTTGTCGCCGACGAAGACGGTCCTGGCCTCGCCGGTCTTGGTGATCGCGCCGCGCAGCAGGATTTGATCCTTGACCCGCCCGTCCGCGTCCAGCGCGTCCTTTACCGTCAGGGCAGCGATCTCACCAACCCGCATCCCGGCATAGAAGCTCAGCATGAGGGCGGCACGGTTGCGGGCGGCATGCTTGCGTCCGGCGATCACCGCCAGCACTCGCTTCAGCTCGTTCTCGCTCAGAACCTTGGCCTGTTTCATGGCTAAAACCTTGAGAAATCAACTCAGGCGCGCAAATTGTTATATACGCGGATTGCTCAATATCGCAACGGCGTTGATCCGTGCGTTATTTCAACAAGTTAGCAGAAACATAATAAAATATGTATTTCTAAATATTTTTTCCGCACGAGAAGCGCGCAGGCCAACGCGGGACGCGAAAAGCCAAGCCGCGCACCCATCACCGATGCAGACAGGAATGCCGAGGCTCATCATTGAAATAGCTTGCGTAATTACTGTCGCCAACATATTGCATTTTACATAGAACCCAATGAACTGCCGTCACGCACGACGGTTGCGCGCGTCCATCGCCCTTTCCCTTTCGTCCGGCTCGTGTTAGCTCGGAGTAGCACACCGTTGCGTGAGGACATCTTGCGGAAACTGATATCGGTGAAACTTGCCGCTCTGGAGCTCACCACGCCGCAGATGGCCGTTGTTGCGCTCTATCCCCTCGCCTGGGTGCTGAGCCATAAAGCGGCGGTGGCGATGAATGTCGGCCCCGGCGTCAGCGTGTGGTATCCGCCTGCGGGCTTGACCTTCGCCTTCCTTCTCAGTTTTCCCCGATTGTGGCCCTTGGCCTATGTCGGCATCGGCTACGTGGTACTGCTGGGGCCGTATGCCACGACCAATCCCGGTGCGGTGCTGTCGTGGCTGATCCCACCAACCGGCTATGTCCTCGGCATCACGTTGCTGCGACGCGCCGTGGGTACGCTCGACCTCAGCAAACAAGCCCATATCCACCGCTTTATCATCGCCTCACTCGCCACCCCGTCGGCGGTGGCCGCGATCAACGTGTTGAACTTCTGCGCCGATGGCGCAATCCCGTGGTCGGATTACGGCTCGATGGTGGCGCGGTTCTTCATTGGCGATGCACTGGGCATCGTGACCTTGACCCCGGCGCTGCTGCTGCTGAACCGGCCATGGCGAACCTATATCCGCAACCGCAGTTTCGGTGTGCTGGCTCTGGGGCTGCTGGCGGCGGCGCTGATCCTCTATCTGGAAGTCGCCGAACTGCTGCTCGGCCACGACCAAGGGCGTTTCTCCTATTTCGTCATGCTGCCGGTGGCGTGGAACGCCGTCGCGTTCGGAGTGCTTGGCGCGGCACTGTCCACCTTGCTTGCCAATGCCTCGATCACGCTGGCGAGCCTGCTGGACCCGAACCAGGAGGTTCTGGCTGGTGCGCCGTACTTCATGCTGTCCATCGGCTATCTCAGCCTGATCATTGCCGGTGCAGTGGAGGATCGCGAAGGAGCATTGCGGCGATTACGCCGTCAGGAAACAGCCTTGGACAAGGCATATCGCCACTTCACCACCCAAGAAACCGCCGCCAAGCTCGCTCACGAGATCAATCAGCCGTTGTCCTGCGTTCTGGCCTATGCGCAGGGGCTTCACGCCCTGGCCCAACGTGGCGGCGGCGACCCCGGTGAACTCCCGCAAGTGACAGAACGCATCGTGCGCGAGGTCGAGCGCGTGAGCGGGATCATCACGGCCAACCAATCCCGCCTTGATCAACAGGCGGGCTCGCGTGAGCTGCTGTCGTTCCGCCTCGTCCTGACCGACGTTCTGCCGCTGTTGCAGCAGATGTGCGACGACAACGGCGTGGCGACGACCATGGACGTGGCCGGATGTTCGGCCAACGTCTTGGGCGACCGCGCCACGCTTCAGCAGTTGGCGGTGAACCTCGTCCGCAATGCCTGCGAAGCCATGGCGACCATGCCGGTTGTCGGAAAGCGGTTGCGTGTCGAGGCGAAGGAGGAGGATGGCAAAGTCATCCTCTGCATCCGCGATAGCGGTCCCGGCTTCCCCGACGACATCATTCAGGCGGGCCATGCGCTGTTTGCTTCGACCAAGCAGACCGGCAGCGGCTTCGGCCTGCCCATCGCCAAAGCCATCCTCACGGCCCATGGCGGTGACCTTGAAATCGCCAATGACGACCGGGGCGGTGCGTCAGTAACATGCTGGCTGCCGAAAGCGCTTGAGGATGACCATGGCCGTTGATGTGCCCTTTGTCGTTGCCATCATCGATGATGATGCGGGATTCCGTGACGCCATCGGTTGGCTGCTGCGGACGAACGGCTACGAGGTCCACTGCTATGCCGACGCAGCATCGTTCATCGAACAGCACGACATCAAGGCCATCGGCTGTACGCTGCTGGACCTGAGATTGGATCAGGACTGCGGCATCAAGGCGTTTCAGCGGTCACGCGAGCACGGACACGATGCCCCGGTCATGATGATCTCCGGTCACGGCGACATTCCAACGGCAGTCCAGGCCGTACAGCTTGGTGCGGCGGGCTTCATCGAGAAACCGATTGATAGCGGCAAGCTCCTCGCCACCGTCGCGGCGGCATGCAGCGCCCATCGTCAGCAATGTGATCGCTATGGCCGGGCAGCAACTGCCTTAAATGCCTATGGACGCCTGACCTCTCGCGAACGGGAAGCGTTTTGGCTGATGGTCGATGGCCTGACCACCAAAGAGATCGCGGCAGCCATGACAATCAGCGTGCGAACGGCTGAGTGCCACAGGGCGCAGGTCTTCGGGAAGATGAGCGTGGGCAGCTTGGCAGAGATACACAATGCCGCCCGATTCCTACTCCGGCAGACCGTCAATCCGTAGTTTCCCACAATAACAAGCCCCTTGCCGTGAGGAACACAATGTATCAGGCAAGCTGGCATATCGGCCACTTCAGTGATTTTGCGCAAAAAAGAGCCGGGGGAGATGTTGATATCGCCGACAGCAGCATGATTGGCTTTAAATATAGACATCCAACTATTTGGAAATTTCCCGGTGAGAACCCCATGGACCGCGATGGCGAAAAGTGCAAGACGCTCAGGATCATGAGGCAACGCCCTGCGTTGGCTGGGAACGATCATATCGACATTCAAAAGCGCGCCATCAACTCCATGCTGGATTGCCCAAAGAGGCGCCAGTGTGAAGATCGCGCCCTATGCACAATCACCTGTGCGGCCCTGCTCGGCGAGCTTTCCAAGAAAGAGTCCGGGACACAATCTTGAACATAAACATCGCAATGTGCTTGTCGCCTTTTCGCAAATTGATCAATGGCCATACATTTATTTCAGTTATTGCGGCTGCGGCCTGTGTCGCGCCTGCGATTGCCGATGACGTCGCCAGCGATCAAAAGCCATCAATTAGCGGGACGGTGAATATGTTCATTGCCGACCGCTGGCGCTACGCAGCGGAAGACAAGACCCAACGCAATGACCTGTTCGTCTTTGTCGAGCCATTCATAAAAGCAAGCCTCAATAAAGAGCTTTCGATCCAGACGCTTTTCACATACGACCCTGCCGTTGATCCCCATCCCGACGAAAGCCGTGCATTCGCCAACCAGCAGCTACACCTGAAGAACCTTGTTCTCGACTACAGCAAGGATACGTGGGGCATCTATGGCGGAAGATTTGCCGCAGAGTTCGGGCAGGCTTGGCTCACGCTCCCAGGTTATTTCGGTAGGGAGTTGGCCGAAGACAACGCGATATGGGATCGCAATGGCGTTGGCGGCTGGCTGAACGTCAAGGGTGGTGAAACCGGCACGGTGCGCATGTCCGCCAGCGCCTTCATGCTCGACACCACCATCATGAGCAAGTCGTGGATCGGCACACCGACCCGAACGCGGAAACGCCAATTTGACGGAGGGCCGAGCAACACGGGGCAGCTTGATTCCTTTGCCCTGTCGGCTACGGGGACGAAGCTTCCGTCCGTCGAGGGCTTTTCCTGGCATACGGGTCTGCTGCGGCAGGAAACCCGGAAGATCAGCACCACGAACTCTGATCTGCCCGAGGCCGAAATTGGTGTGGTCGGTGGCGTTCGGCACGAATGGGCGATTGACGACGGGTTCGTTGTGGCTCCGATGTTCGAGTACCAGCATTTCTGGAACAGGGCTGGCGTGCGGAATGCGGAACGGGATTACATCTCGACGGGTTTGGAGGTCAATCCAGGCAATTGGCGACTGAGCGTCGGCTACACCCTGCGCATCAACAACACGCCCAATGTCGAGGAAAAGCGCGACTACCTGTTCAACACAAGCCTCGGCTATGAGTTCGGAAACGGTGTGCGGCCCGAAGTCGGCTATCGCGTCAGGAGCATCGACAGCCTGGAAGTATACGAGATCACGTCGCGAGTTCTCTACGTATACAAATTCTAGGACAGATTACGCATCTGCGCCCGGCCAATGCTCGTCTTCCTCCCCAGCTACCTGCGCGCTGGAGCGCCCCGGACCCCGGTCTGCGGAGGGATTCGCGGCGAGGCCGTTACCGGCGGTAACAGTAGGAGCCAACGCCGCCCACTTTCTGGCCCGGCAGCGGCCCATCAATCCGTAGTTTCCCACAATAACGAAGACATCTGCGCGTTTGTAGTCTGACGCAAGCGGGGTCATGCAACAGACTCGTCCGCTACAATTGGATGTGGAGGGCGGCATGCACAAGCTTTTGGCGGGGTTTTCGGTATTGGTGATGTGCGGTTCGGCAATGGCAACCGGCACGGATATTGAGGCAACATGGGCATCGCCGCATTCGTTAATGCCGATACGCAGTAAACCATCCTTGGCATAGCCGCTGAAGGAAACGCCACCTGTTCCGGCCACTTTCATTCCTTTCACCGTGCCGAAATCACCAAAATATGTCGACAACACCACAGCCCTATAGCCGGTGCTTTTGCGGCCTGCCATTCCAGCTCCCCCATGTACAGATGCTCGCCTGACTTCGCATCGACAATCAATGGCGAGAGAGCTTCTTGGATAAGCGGAGATAGTCATGAAGATAGAACTTGGCAGCATGTCACAAATAACACTTATGTTACTTACAATAACATCCTTGATATTAAGGCCAATGCCCGCCGTTGGGGAGGAGGGCAGCGTTAGTATTGATAGGTGGGCGGACACGCTAATGGTATCACATTGCATGCTCAAACTCATCTATGACCGACCTCAAGAATATCAGGAGGAACAATACAAGATTGCAGAAGGACTTGATATTCTTGAAGGAGATTTTGGAGAGATTCTTGATGCCATTGCCAAGAAGGGATACCAGAAGCCAACTCGTATCATTGATGCGGCAAATGTCGTGGCTCCCAGCGTGCTGACCAGTAAAGCGGTATTAGCGGCAATGGAGGGCGATGACCTTAAAGGCGCAGCAAAAATCTGCGCGACCGCGATCAGCGCCAACCCCGAGTTCCGCAAGACAGTCTCCACCCTACAAGCAGATAATGACGCCCAGAAAAAGGAAAAATATGTCTTTGGGGTAAATCTGGCATCCACATACGAACGAACCTGTATTCTCGCGGGAAGCATCTTCGACAAGGAGCCCATGCTGCTTCATTTCCTCAAAGAGGCAGACAGTACCGTACGATCCTCAACAAGCAGCTCAACGTGGAAAGCCCCCTCGGCAGTTGCCATGGCCTTTGCCCTAAAGAGGACACGCTCTGGCCGCGCAGATAGAAGCTGCAAATTTTTTATCGCTACACAAGACGATGTAGAACAAATGTCCCCCGTCGTGAGAATCAAGGCGGGTCGTAACATTCAAATAGCGTATATCGACGAGCAGGTACTTGCCAAAGCCATTTCGGCAACAAAGGCTTATAAAGATAACGAAAAAGCCGAGAGCCGTGCCGCCGATGAACGTTACAGAGAACAAACCAGAAAAATGATTGAGCAACGGACGTCTGGCGAACGAAATGTACCTCTACGTTGACGTTGTTAAGACTGGCAATCAACGCTCCGCATGCGCCTCATCACGAAGGAAGCAGAAATGAGATATTTAGTTGCATTAATAATGTCCGTCGCCAGCTTGCAGAGCGCGAACGCAGGAGCCATGCTAGATAACGTCCTAAACTCAACTAAGGCGCTAGATGATGGTGCGTACGGGTGCGACGCTATCCCAGCCATCAACGATGTTGTGGAGATGGGATATGGCCTAGCACGGAACGCCTTGCAGGAGGCAGCAAAAAGCACATTCAAAATATCAAAAAACCACTGCGTGTTTCAGAAGCGAACCGAGACGAAATATGCGGCATTCAAGCTTTATTTCTGCGCGACAGATAATGTGTGCAGTGACCGATCCGCCGGTGTTCAGCATGTAGGCATCATGTATGCTCGCCGATTTGGCGGTGAATTCTCCGAGATATACGTCTTGGACAAATCCGACATCAGAGCCAATCATTGCACCCTTAATTCCAAGGAAATGCGCTGCCCGGCGCACAGCCAGTGGGAGCAGCCGGATCGGGGACCCATCAATTAGGTCTGCCCTGTGTGCCGATGAGGCAAGAATGAGAAAAATCGCTGTGATCGGCCTGTCGGGCCTTCTCATGCTGGCAATGGGCGAGGCCCTCGCCGTCAACGATGCCTGCCAAATTCATCGCCTCAAGCTTTCGCCAATCTCGGCCGTGCTGGTCGAGCGCCTGCGCTGGCATATGTGGACTCGCGACAACGACCTGAAGATCACCGCCGAAGCCGACCTGGACGCCTTCATCAGGATGACGCAGATTACCGACCGCTACGGCAAGCTGATCACCAATGCCATCCGCGACTACAACGACGGCGACCCCGAGGCCGACCATTTGTGCTTCAAGTATGTCCTCGAATACGATTGCGAGACCTACCTCGTCTACCAGCGCACCGTTATCGATCTGCCCAAGAGCGACCGCAAGGCCATCGAGGATGAAGGTGTGCGGCGGTGCGAACGGGCGCGGAATTTCTGAGGGATGGCTTTCGCCGAACTCTTTTCCGAGAGAATGTGCCTGGAACGCCGAAGGTGGAGGGCATGAAGGAACTTATCGTCAAGGAACACCCTATGCGTTTGGTTGTTCTGGAGGCATTGAGGATGTCCCGATCATTGGATGAGAACAGCCCGGCTGCCATGGCCCGCGCCACGAAGGCAGTCATGGAAGCACGGCAAGGGATGACGTTGGGCGAGGCGTTCAGCATCGTTTGGAACATTTGGGAACTCTGAATGCCAGAGATGGCCGCTGGTTCAGCGGGCGCTCGTCCGGTTGGGGTAAGGAGCGTTACCGGCGGTAACACGGGGCAAGCCGCAAGCGGCGGAATGCCCCTGCGCAGTCCGGCCGCGCCCGGACAGTGCTCGTCGCAGCCGTCCCAGCTACCAGCGTACTGGCACAGGATTTCGAGCATTAACTGAGAATTTGGACCACGATTGCCAACCCCCGTCGCCTGGGCTATGCCTGACGGCCTGGATGCAACCTGAAAGGAGAGACCGATCATGGAGTTCGAGAGGGCAACCCACTGCAAGCTTGATGGCAATGACATCAGCCTTGAAGAGGCGCTACGCTTCCGGGCAGAGGCGGAAGAAAAGGGCGTGGATCAGCCGGACTTCCGCTGCATTGGGTGTGACAAGCCCGTTCGTCCATTCGGTGGCGACCAGAACGAGCCTCATTTCGAACACCACGAGCGGAACGGAGATTGCGTGCACAGCGTTGCCTATATGGAGAAGTTGCGCGACGCTCGGAAGGCGGCGAAGTAAGGACATTCAAAATCCGTTCGGCAGCACGGCGGTGCCATCATGGCTCTGCCGTGCATGTCGCCACGCATGGCCCTTGAACTCTATGCAGCCTTGTACGCGACTTTGAGCTTGGCGCGGCAGACCGGTCGCGCCCGTGCAGTGCTCATTGGGGAGGCCCCAGTCCCCAACGTATTAGGTAGGCGGGAAAAGTCCACGAAAGAGCGATTTGCTACCGGTGGGGAAAGAGCCCGTACCGCGCGCCTTTCCGGCCACCAAAAAACGTCTCAACGTTGCCTATCTCAAGGATGTTCGCAGGCGGATCAACGTTCTCGACGATGATGAACTGCCCCATGCTGCTAGTTGCAGCCAAATGTCGGAAGAAGTGCTCTTTAAGCGAACTCTCGGCCACTTGGCGCTCGTCCGCAGTAAGCTCGCCCTCGCGAGAGGCCATCGGGTCACGATAGGTGAGCAATGGCGTATCAAGGATGACGAAGCCTGGGTGGGCAAGATCATGCTCTCGCGCAAATATTAATAGCGCCACTTTGAATGCCGCATGCGTGATGGCACGGACGCCCTTGCCATTATCGCGGCGGCGTTTACCATCAATACGCAGGTCATACGCATCATCATCCCAGGCCACGTGCCGGTTGCCGGGAAAGTGCCATTCGGTCAGAACACGACTTACAGTCTGGGCGAATTCGTGAGCAACAACACCACTGACGCCAAGCTGAGGCTTCTCCTGTCGTCGCGCTGGCTTTAGCGCAGCTAATTCGTCACGCTTTTTGACGAGTGCCTGCCTGCTTTCAATAAGTGTAAGGCCGTGTTTGACGCGGTCGCGGGCCACCATCAGTTCATCAAGTTGTCGGCGAGCTTCCAGCGCCACAGGTGCTATGCGATTAATCTCAGCCTCAATCTGCTCAAGGCGCTCGCGTTTCCCTGGCAGTTGTTCTGCAATTCGAACTCTTTCTACGCACAGATCTTCAACTGTCCGAGTGAGATCAACGCGTTGCACGTTTATCTTTCCAATCTCACGCTCGGCGGCTTCTCGCACGCGGGAGACTTCGTCAATGGTATGATTATGGTGCTGGGATTCAGGCTGAGCACCGCATAATGGGCAGTCCTTAGCCCCGCCGAGACCAATTAAGAACCCCGCCTCTTCGAGCGCTTCAAGGCGATCGATGTCGGAGGAATAAATTTCATCGAGTTGAGAAAAGCGAGATAAATTTACGTCGATCTCTGAAAGACGAGTTTCTTGATTTTCTATGCTATTAGCGGCGCTTCTCTTGCTGGCAAAAAGCCTGTGGACTGAATGCTGCGCAGTTTCGACTTCGGCCTGCGCTGCAATGAACGTCTCCTCTAGACGACGTTCTTGGTCAGGCAATTCACCAATGTCAGGATAATCACCCTCAATTTCAGCATCGATGTTTGCGAGCATTTCGTCAAACACCTCAATTTTGGCGGTCTTCGATGTGCTGAAAGTCTTTCGGTCAAGAATCTCGACAACCGCGTCGTCGTCAACGCCCGTCAGCAATAACTTCAGAACGCTGCGCTCTCGTGTCGCGCTCAAATGTTGGCCACTTTGGGCCGGAGATTGCTCACTCTGGATCGACGTTTCATCAGTAACGCAATAGCGGGCTAGGTCGCGAAAGCTCATGTAACGCTTCTTGCCGTTGGCATCGACAGCAATCTGCTGACCCGAGAGTCCAACACATTGAAGAAGGTAGTGAGACACATTATCAGGTCGGTCTGGATCGTGACGCGCAGACAAAGGCCGCATATTTTGCCGTCCAGAATGAGAGGTGATCAATCCTCCCGCGACCTCAAAGCTTCCTCCGGCGATAGCGCGTGTAAGGGTAATATCGCCATCATCGCCCGCAGACATTCCAACCCAAATGCGGTCATAGCCATTGCGCTCACCGATGTCTGGCAGTGCAGTCGATCCTCCAAGCATGAAATCGATTGCTTTTACCGCGAACGACTTGCCTGTATTGGATGCGCCATAGACCATTGCAAGATTGGATGAAAAGTCCATTCGCGCTGGCTCAACGTCTGGCCCTGTAAAAACTAGGTGACGGATTTTAATCGATGGACGCACGTTCCACCTCAGCTCGGCTACACATCATCCAGGAACTCCACAAACCATCGATTAATGCTCGGATTTATCAACTTCGCCATCATCGCCGGATGGTCGATATCAATATGCGTAACGAGCCACTCTGCTCGTTTTTTTAACTCCGTCGAATATTTGCTGCGCATGAGCATAATTAGTGCTGGGGCCTCATCACTTGCCCGGTAGGCAACACCACTGGCTTCTGCAACAGCCTCTACAAGGTGGAGACGCCTCATCAGCGTGAGGCTCTCTTCAATTAGACGGCGCCGCACGAGCAGCTCACCGTTCCGACCGGGCACAGGGACATGGAGGCTTTGAGGCCCATTTATGTCGCCAGTATGAACTACGAGGTGGTCAAGCCAAGTGAGCCGCGAGAGATCAATGGTCAGCGGATAGACGGCTTCCAAAATGAAGACGGCTCGTAATCCGGTCTCAAGCGGACTATTGAACAGTTTTGCCGTTGCTCCGGCGAGGTCCTCGGCTATTTCTGCCATTTCCACCGACCATCGTTTACGAAGTGGTGGCAAATGCCCTGCTTAATCGGGACACGGGCATATTTAGCCAAGGGTCCACCCGGCGTGGCTGCCGCCGCTCGATCCATGACAGCATCAACGCGGGCCAGAGAATCTTCGTGTTTAGCTCGATGCGTCTGGACCGTGTCATGATAGATGTCATTGTGAAGATCTGCCAATTCAACGGGCATAGTGTTATCTCGGAAGTGCCGATTAAAGCTATCGGCCTGAAAAAAGCGTTCACGCTGGTAGCTTAGGTGTTCGACGTGTTCAGGGTGGTCCGCAACGTCGGCGCAACAGGAGTACTCGCAACCATCCCGTTCGCCATAAGACGTCAAGAGCTGGCCGACATATTCCGTTTCAGTGGCAAGCACCTCGGGCGGCACTGTCCCTTTTGGCGGGGGGCCTGGGTCGGCTCCGAACCACTGCACCAGCACGGGGTTTATAAACGAATCCGCAAGGATGTTGTTGATGCCTTGGCGGCTCACGGCGGCAAAGTCGAATGCTTCGATGTGCGTCCTTAAAGGGGCATCAAGCGGGATAACTACATTCTTTATGATCTTGCGCGCACACTGATCTTCCCATCCGGTTAACAACGCTTCCTTGAGTTGGCTTGGGTTGAAAATGAGCTGCTCGGCCTTGCGGCTAGTCCCTTTTGGCGCAATGAACGTGTATGCAGAAGGAGTGGTGAACGCGCCCGTAAAACTGAAATAAAGAATTTTGCCCAGCTCCAGGATCACGTTTCCTGGCTGCAATGTTCGCCCCAACTGCTTGCACTGATAGTTGTGCCAAGGCCCCTCATGGAGTCCGTCGCTCAGAAACCCGACGACATCACGCCCCATGTCACTGGACCCCGAGAAACGCTCGACTTTTACGTATCCCTTCTCTTTCTGACGCATCCAGTCAAAGACGAAAAGTTCCAGTTCGTCATCGTCGAGGGCCAGAATGTCGCGGTGGTAATGTCTCATGCTGCCTGGAGCCTCAAGTGAGGCGGGCATTCCAGGCGCTCTACTGAAAATTGTCAAGTGGGGAAGAGCTTCAGACAGAACGTTTGCTCACCCTGGTGGCGCGCCCTATTGAGCTTCCATAGCCTCCGAGGCGAGTGCATATCGACAACTCATCATGGCTCTGCCGTGCATGTCGCCACGCACGGCAGGAAAGCGTTACCTGAGGTAACAGTCAGGCGGCCTTGCCGGGCTTCTTGCGCGAAGCAAGCGCCGCATTCATCGCGGCATCCAGCTCGCCCGCCTTCACGGCTTCGATCACCGTCTGGATCGTCGGGACGAGCTTGTCCTTGGTCCCGATCTCAATGGCGTTCTGGTCCTTGGCGAGGCTCAGCACGGTGTTGGCGTAGCGGAGTTCGAGGAACCACTTGCCGCTCAGGTCGTGCCAGTACCAGGGGCGCAGGCGCTTGTCGCGTTCGACGGTCACCGTGCTGCCATCGTCGTTCTTCTTGGTCACGGTGCGGGTGGCCGCATAGGGGCGACCTTCGACGAGGGCGGTGGCCATCGCCAACTGCTCGGTCAGGTGTTCGGTCATGCGCGAGCGCATCCGTTCCTGCGGGGTTTCCTCGACGGGCTTGCGCGAGGCATTGGCGAGCTTCAGCTTGGTCAGGGTGGACATTTGTCGTTCTCCACTGGGGGGCCATTGACCACATGCTATGGGCCAATTGCCGGAAGAACGACCGATTTATCTATGAAAATCATCACCGTAGACTGTCGCACCAAGACCCTGCATGCTGCATTGGTGGAGGCCTGGGCGGGATTCCGGGGGTGGTCCTGGCACGAGCTTACATGATGTAAGTTCAGGGAATGGGGCGTCGGACTGAGGCGGCGGACGCTCCTGTAGGCGGCCTTGGCGACGCCCGTTCTTCACGGCAGGTTAGCGCCCTGCCGGTCATTGCCGCTGGTAACGTCCGATCAGTCTCGGGTCCCAACCGATTAACCCGTCGTAAGAAAACGACAAGAACGCCGAAATGCGCTTGCCTTCATCATCTTTCGACAAGCGCTCAAGAGGGATGATCTTGGCAAAAAGGTTCGACCCAAGATCGAGGATAGCAAGTTGCGGGCCCCGGTACCCACGTAGCGTCCCCTCCACACGCTCCAGCCGTGCTTCAAGTTTGCCAAGATCTTGTTTCTTGATCATGGACGGTGGATCGAAATCCAAGTCATTTCTGAAATGCGCCAGCCCGCATTTGTCTCCTGCCTTTTCGAGCCACTCGTAGGACCACGATCGGCTGCCATAAGGATGGTTATTTTGGCAGATTCCGATCCAGCGATTGATTTCGCCGGCCAGGGCTTCGCGGGAACCCCGAGAAGAGAGCCAGCGAAGGAAGTTCAGGGCAACTAGGTAGTAGGGCGGTTCGACCGATTTTGGATTTAATCCGTGCCAATCGATGAAGCGCTGGATGGCAACCGTCTCGTCGAAGTTGTTCAGGTGTCGATAGGCCGAGAACCAGCGCCGAATATCAGCATCCTGGACGCCCTGCTGAAGGATGTTCTTTTCCATCATCACGGCCACGGTACGAAGGTCTCCCTGGCTCATCGAGCCCCACATGTGCTTCGAGCGCGCGACGATCGCGGCACATAGCGCGCGCCGAACACCGATATCCTCATGGCGCGCAGCCAATGCCCTGAGATCAGACACGACTCTTTCGGTATTTCCGTAGACGTTGTTCCACTCAGCAATGGTCTTTTCCGCCCGAATCGAGATTCGTGGACGGTTGCGCATTAAATCGATATTCTCTTCTGCGAGGGCGAGGGCCTGCATGTACGGCGATGTAGACCGGGAGCGCAGGAATTCGGCCAAATTGTTCGTGCCGGAAAGCCTAATCGAATGCCGAAGTAGACTTGAGACGGTTTGAATGGTTGCGACCAGACCGTGCTCATTTGACGGTTTGAGTTGTGTGGACCGATCGAAATAATCAACCGCCATCTCATAATCTGCCAGGACTTCGGGTTCGATCTCGGTGAGCGCGCGGCCCTCGATTGCCGCCTCCTTGAGAAGCTGTTCCATGCGGAGCCGATGGGCCATACCTGAGACGTGAACCAGTGCAGCGTCCCCCTCCCCCTCGGGCAATTTTTCAGCAAACTCGGCCTGTAGCACCGCTCCGTTTATATCTTTAGGGTCTTCGTACATTAGGTGGCGTGCCAAGTGCGCCGCATAATGGGGTTCTCTCGGCCAGATCTGTGTGATTCGGCGGAAGACGCTGCGTGCCAATTCCGCATTGCCGAGATCGCTGATCAGCAGCGAGAACCTCCGCTGATTGGGTATGCCACCAACGGAGGCATCCACGTCAGCCTGGATCGCGCTCTCGATGTCGCGCGTGATAAATAAGGCCTTGACCAAATTTTGAACTCGATCGGCCGCGCTGTTACGGAGCTTGTTTAGATGAGAAATAAGCATCATCGAGAACAACGAAATATCGGCGCGCCATTGCTCTTCTTTTCGGGCGAGCTTGGCTAGAACTAACCGCGCCAGGAGTGTGTGGGATACCCGAACATGACCGTCCGTACGCAGGATAAATAGCGACCCGTCCTCGACCGGCGCATTTCCGTCGTTGAGAGTGTCGCAAAGCTCGTCGAATTCGTTCGCAGGAAACCCTTCGCTGTTATAGAGGCTCACGAAGGCCAGATCGGTCAGGAGCTCTTTTGCTATCTTGCTACGCGCGCCGATCAAGACGTCTTCGACGAGTTTCTCGACGCCGACAAACCCCTCACCGAACGCCGTCAGGCCAAAGAAGAACGGGTTACGTCGTTCGCGCGGCGTAGATGGGCTGGCTAACTGACGAAGCTGGCTCTGCCGAGATTGATCGGAGACCTGGTCGAGATAAGCGTCAAGGAACATCTGCGTTTCGTCATCGCTCAATTCACTGGACAGAACGTTGTCGGCTCCGTGCTTGTTGACCGCCCGAGAAACCCACAAGAACACCGCTCTTGTGTTGTCTTCCCGAAGTTGCTGGAGGAGACCTTCGCGCTCACTCTCGGTGAGAATGGATGATTCTAGGACCACGAGCAGCGGGAGCGAGGAGAGTTGGAAGATATCTCTCAGATACGAGGATGTATCGCTGCTGACTTGATCCACGATCACCGTCGGCACGCGTTCCATAAATGTCCATGCAAGTCGGCGCGCTAGCGTAGTGCCACCCGCGCTCGGCTCATGCAGCAAGTTCACGGTCCTATTGCCAGACGCTTCGATTGCTTCTTCGATCTGCTTACGATGGGCCTCGAAGGCTCGTTCGCGCGGCACATCAAGGTGCTGAGCTAGCTCAGCCCACTCAATCGGCATGCCGCGGCGAAAATCAATCCCGAACGATCGTCCCTCTGGAGCACTATGCGCCCTTGCGCGGTAGATAACGGTCAGATCCCGACTGACACGCGACAGGATGCCATCGGGGATCGCCACCAGGCTTATCCCTTCCTTCGAACGTTGTGGCAGAAGAGCCACGGTGTTCGACAACGTCGCGGCGCGCTCACCACCGAGCCCGGTCACGATCGTATCAAAATCAAGTTGCCGCAGTTCCACCCCATCGATGTTCGGTAGAACGCCATTGATATTGGTGACCACTACCGGGGCGAGCGTCTCATGGAATTCGGTGTCGATAGCCTCGACCACCTTCCCAACAATATCGTTGGAAAGTCCATCCGCTATAACAAAGCAGCGCACATTCTTTGGCGAATGAAATTCTGAAATCTTGTGAAGAAGATCCTCGATAAAACGCTTGTACTTTCGTTTCCACTCTAGGGTGGTGGATGTTGGCGAAGCATCTGAAATATCGCTTCTACCGTTGGCGAAATACCAGATGCTACCACGGTGTAGAATCTTCAGGTCAGGGGCGGGTTGTCCGGGCCAGGACTGCCGGAACATTCTTGGGCTCGCCTCTCGCTCATCTTCTGCCGGTGGTGCCGTTCGGAAATCGATAATGAAGGTCCACGGCGCGCTCGCGATCTCCGGCGGAAGCGCCTCAAGGTCATTGCCGAGAACGAGGATATTGAAGCCGGAGTCTTCGAGACGTAGGGAAACGTCAGAGGATTGGTCCACGGATCGTGGACCCTTGGCAAACCTGGACGGCCAAGGGATAGCTGTTTCTCCGGGAAAAATTCCAGCCAAATCCATATTGACCAGAGAAAGGATCCGTTTGAGGAAGACCGTAGACCAAATGAAGCTTTGGCTATACTGCTCCGGCGTAAGCCCCGCCGATCCGCTGCCTGCCCGTGGAACTTTGTGTAAAAAGGCCAGCCCGGCCGCGACTTGCGCCAGAAGCATTTGTAGCTGCAGGTCATCCTGCCGGTCATCGTATTGTTTAAACGCAAGCTCCTTTGCCACTTCGCGGGCCTTAAGAATGTCCTCAAGCCAACCGCGCTCGCTCGGATCGACGGCCGTCACCGAGTTGTCCGTGGCCAGCGCTTCCACCAACTTATACCAGCGTACGCTTCCAAGACTATCGAGCCTGCGTAGAAGTGTTGCCAGCTCAAGGTAGGCATGATCGAAAAACAACGGCAAGCTTGACTGATAGGTTGCAAAATCAATTAGGTTTATATCGTGGACGCAGGCATCCTCGCCCGCTTTGACAAACAGGTTTTGGCTATGGCAATCGCCATGGGTTGGACCAAGGAGCGGACGAAGCTGCGGTTTGTCAGGGCCTGATTTGGCGAAGAAGACCGGATTTGGAAGCACCTGCCCCTGGAACAGGAACATCGGGGCAACAAGGATTTCGGCCGAAATAAACTCCGAAACATTCCTATCGATGCGTCCGCCCTCCTGCTCAAACAGCTTGTACCCCATAAGGGTTGCAATCACTTCACGCGCCGACTGCTGCGGCCCAAGCGTGAACAGGTTGGGTGTCCAGGCAATCTTGGAAAATTCAGCGTAAGCGGAGCGGAACAAGCCGTGATCGGCGATCAGGGGGTGCCACTTAATCAGCGAGCGCCCCGCCAACTTGATCAACATGCAATAGTGATGTTCTGACTTAACACTTAATGCGATTTGCGGAATTTTTCCAGAAAATGCCCCTTCGGCAATAGCCTTTTCATGTCGAGCTTCCTCCCCGACCCAATTGATCGGAAGGACGTCAACCTTCAGAACGTGTATCCCGTCGAGATTGCCTGAACAGTCCACAATCGCCACAAAGGCGCCAGACTTCCCCATGGTCAGCGGATCGCGGATCTCGACCTTAATGCCGTGGTTTTTCCGAATGTCTTCGAGAAATTTTGCAACGATAACTGACATTTGAGTCTGCATGCCTATCCGCCCCTACGATCGCTCAACTAGTTTGACGCCCGTGGGCACCACGCGCAACTTTAGAATGTTGATCGTGCCGAATTTGTCGGAGACTGTTTCGTTTAGATCCTACGGCAGCACAGCGATGACCTCCAGAGCAGCGTAGAAATTCACGTTCACCTGGGCCAATGGTGTGTTTCCGATGGCCCAAGAAGTCTGCGGTTGTTGAACCAGTCGGCCTACTCGAGGGTGGTGAACTCGATGGCTTCAACGTAGCGCACGGGCTGCGATGGCGGGCGATCGCTATCGCGCGATCCTGTGCCCACATCAATCCGCTTCCCGCCCATCGTGTTGGCAGACGTCGCGCTGCGGCCATGGCCTTTGCAGTTGCGGCTGGCTGAGAGGTCCCGCAATGCGGCCAATCGGCCAGCCGACTGGAAATGAATGCTTGCGACCCTATTCGGACAGGGGGCGAGAAACCTTATTCTGGCACAAGGCCGACGTTCAGACGCTAAAGCCTGTTACCGCCGGTAACACCCTGGGCGCGAGCTTACGTGATGTAAGCTCGCTCCGCCCTCATTCCTCCTCCTTGCTCAGCCACACATCGGCGAACTCCGATGCCCGGCTCTTGGTGTTGTCGTGGCCGTAATGGCGGTGGACCATTTCGGGACTGGTGCCGAGATTGAGCGCCACCAACCGCACATCCATTCCGGCGTTCAGCTTCAACGTGGCCCAGGTATGGCGCAATGAATACGGCGTGAAGGCGTCGCCGTTGTCGTCGTGCTCCATCTTGAGGTTGCGCAGCATGGTGTGGAACTGGCGGTCGAAGCGCAGGATCGGTTTGCCGGTTTCCTGGTCGCAGAACACGTAATCGTCGGGGGCATTGAACCGCGTGCCATAGACTGGATTGCCATCCTCGTCCTGAATGAAGATCTCGCTGTCCCGGTTGGGGAACGCCTTGTAGGGGGCGAGGAACTTGCCATAGGCCTCGTCATCGACATGGACGGTGCGCGATCCCGTCTTGGTGTCCTTCTGGACGGTCAGGAACAGGTGGTTCTTGCCGTTCTGGTCGTCGTGCTGCTCGAAGTGCTTCCACTTGATGCCGTGATGCTCCTTGCCGGGCCGGATGCCGGTGCCCAGCATCAACGCCAGCCACGCCTTGAACACCATGCGGTCATCTTCCAGCCGCGCCACGGTCGCCGCATCCATCTTGGCGGTGATCGGGTAGAAGGCGTTGGCGTCGTAATCCAACAGCTTGCCCGCCTGTTCCTTGGTGAAGGCCGGGCGGCGGTTCGATTGGGTGCCGTTGCCCACCTGCTTCTTGCCGCCGATGGTCGGCATGCGGGCCACCGGCAGGTATTCTTCCTTGACCGCAAATTTGAAGATTTGCCGCAGCACCGTGTCCTCGGCATCCATCTTGCCGCGCGCCACCCGCTTGGTCTTGCGCTTATAGGTCTTGCCGTCCTTGCGGGTGATGGTCTCGAACTCGGCCACCGCGCCGGGACCGGAGGTCCAGTACTCGGCCCGCCACGTCTCGTAGGCGGCCAGCGATTTGGGCGTGATCTCGGTGATCTTGGTCTTGTTGAAATATGGGATGTGGTAGCGGCGCGTGATGGCCTCGTAGGCATCGACCTTGGCCTTGGTCGAAATCTTTTTCTCGACCTCCTTGCGCATCATCTTCAGCCATTGCTCGGCGATGAAGGCGAAGGTCTTGCCGCCGGGGTCGAGGCCGCGTTCCTGATCCACCTGGGCGAACCTGGTCCGCTTCCTCGCGGCCTTGACCGCCTCGGCTTCGTCCTCGGTGCCGGTGCTGAACGGATTGAGGGCGGTGCCGTCCTCCAGCTTGCAGCGTGCGTACCACATGGCGCTGTTAGGGCGGCGATACAGGGCCACGTTCCCGTCGTCGTGATAGCGATAGTCCTGTTTTGACGGTCGGCCCATAGCGCCCCCAACAGTAATAGTTGTAGTTTGTGCGCATTATACACGCATGTGGGCTGCGAAAACACTGCGAATTGCAAAACAGCAGCGAGCGCCTGTCAAGGTGCTACGCTAACTGTTTGTTTTCTTAGGAGAAAATGGTGCCGGCGAAAGGATTCGAACCCTCGGCCCGCGCATTACGAATGCGCAAAATTTGTGGAATATGGCGGAATGCAAGAGCACGCTACACCGCTTGTAACCCGCATAAAATAAGGCATATTGCGCTCAACTCCGAACATCGCGTAACCTGCGGTAACGCCCCTGAACTGGGCCATTCTGTTACCCAATTGTTACCCAAGAGCCGGAGCGCGGATATGCCGAAATTGAAGCTCACCACCGTGGCGGTAGCCCGAATTACGCCACCGACCGAGGGGCGCGTTGACTATTTCGACACGACCCTGCCCGCCTTCGGCCTGCGTGTTTCGCATACGGGCGCGCGCAAGTATTTCCTGATGACCCGCGTGCACGGACAACTCACTCGCCTGACCATTGGTGTGGCGAAAATTTCCGAGAGTGGCACCGGCCTCACCCTTGCCGAAGCTCGCAAGAAGGCTGGGGAATTGATGGAAGCCGCATCGGCTGGAATCGACCCGCGCCAACAACGGGAGATCGAGAAGCAGGCCAATACCGAGAAAGCGGCCAACACCTTCAAGACTGTCGGCGAACGGTTTATGCGCCAGCACGTCGAGCCGCGCCTTGCTGCCTCCACCCAGCGGGAATACCAGCGCGCCCTGTTCGGTGCGGATACGGCGGCTTGGGCCAACCGTCCGGTAGCGTCCATCACCCGCGCCGACGTGCGCGCGGTGCTGGATACGATGGTTGATCGCGGTAGCGCGGGCGGGGCCAACAATCTCCTCGCCCATCTCAGCAAATTCTTCAACTGGTGCGCCGAAAAGGACTTGCTGGAAATCCCGCCCACCGACCGCATCAAACCGCCAGCTCCGAAGAACGTGGGCGAGCGCACCCTGAACGAGTCCGAGATTGCCGAGGTATGGCAGGCATTCGGCGCGGAAGGCGGGGCCTTCTGCGACCTGTTCAAGCTGCTGCTGCTGACCGGCCAGCGGCGCGGCGAGGTGGTGGGGATGTGCCGCGCGGAACTGTCCGGCCTCGACGGCGACAAGCCGGTTTGGGACATCCCCAGCGACCGGACCAAAAACAGCCGCCCGCATTCGGTGCCGCTGGCCCCGCTGGCCGTCAAAATCATCGAGGCCCGCCCCGAGATTGGTGAGTCCGGCCTTCTCTTCACCACCACCGGAAAAACGCCCATCTCCGCTTTCAGCAAGACCAAGGAACGGGTGGACGGTCGCATTGCCAGACGGCGGGAAGAGGCGAGGCTTGCATCAATGCCCGATTGGACCTTGCACGATCTGCGGCGAACGATGGTGACGATGATGAATGAGCGTCTGGGCATCGCGCCCCACGTGGTGGAGTCGTGCGTCAATCATATCTCGGGCGGGGCCAAGGCAGGCGTCGCGGGCGTCTACAACAAAGCCCTCTACCTCAACGAACGGCGAGCGGCGATGATCGCGTGGGCCGAGTTCGTCGGTGCCTTGACGACGGGGGAATAAGCGTCAGCTTTCCGCTTTGAACGTCTCCGGCAGATTTCGCGCACCGTGCAGCACGCGCACGATGACCACCCCGTCTTTGGACGGGCGATAGAAAATCATGTAATTGCCGAAGGGGAAGGTGCGGATACCCGTGCCGTAGTCGTCTTGCTCGCGCCCGATCAAAGGTGCGTCAGCAAGCGCGGTAAACTTACGAGCAAGATTATTTGCAAATTGCTCCGAGGCTTTCGGACTATCCTTGGCGATGTAACCGACAATGGCGTTGATATCACGCCGAGCAGGCCCCGTAAGTTTGAGCGTCATATTCAGCGGTTGATCACAATGCCGAACTTTTGCTCAAGCTCGGCGTAAAGCTCCTCGGCATCCACGACGTCTCCGGCTTCGAGTGCGTCTATGCCCTCCTGTACCTTCGCGCGCGTCTCAAGAAAGAAAGCGGCATCCTCGGCGGATGCCTTATGGACATAGACCTCGTAAATCGCCCCCGCCTCGCTGCCTTCGAGCGCGGCGGCAAGTTCCGGCTGGAGCTTATCGCCCCGCATCATAAGCGACGCGCTTTCCCGCATTTCGACAGCCTCCTTGGTGATCATAGCGGCATTCTACACCACCACGCCCGCCGGTTTCCACGCCTCTCGCGGTCACGGCAGCTTGCCCGTTCCGCGTCTCTATTTCGTGCGGTTCGGAAAGTGCTTTGCCGCCAATTGCGCAAAGGCGGTTTCACCATCGATGACCCGACCGGCGGCGATATCGTCGCGCCCCCGCTGGATCGCGGCCCGCAAAGCCGCCCGCTTCTCCTCGTCGCTCTCCTCGACCTCTTCCACGGTGACGCGGTAGCGTGCGCCGCGAATCGGACGCAAGGACAGCGCGGCGGCAAGCTCGTGCGACAACGCATCGGCTTGAACCGTTGCCGTGAACCGCTCCGACATCGCAGGGGCCTCCTTGGTAATCACAGCGGCAGCCTACACCGCCTTGCCGGTTTGATTCCACTGCCTGCCTTCGGGAGACAAAAGCACAACCGTTTCTCACGCGCCTCCGGTGAAGCGGGCAGGCGTGCCTCAATCTCTGTCCCTAGTTGAAAATAAAGCAACTGCATCCTGTTGCTGTTTAATACTTATATATATTAATAATATATGGCAGCATTGTTAGGGCAGAGGCCGATATTCCATAAACAAAGGCCTCTCATATCAAAAGTGGGGTCGCTCAAGATACTAAACTACGGTCAACGCGGGTACGAAAACGGCCTAAACTACGGTCGGTGCGGGTACTGGCCAAAATGAAAAGTGGGGTCGGTTGGGGTACGCAAGTGGGGTCGGTGCGGGTACGCAAAGTGCCATAGGCCGGATTTGCCGTTACCCCACTTTCCGCTAAGATTGCCGCCGTAACCCCGCCCCCGATGGACCAACGCGAACTCGCGGTCATCACCCGCCTTCTCGGCAGCGACATCAAGAAGCCCACGGCTCTGGTGCATTTCCAGCGGCAAATGTCGCAAGTGGCGCAGCGCATTATGACGCTGCTGATCTTCAACGCCCAAGAAACCGAGCCCGATGCCAAGGGGCTGTACGAGGCCCGCGTGAAGTTCGTGCACGACTTCCTCGGCTGGACCGACAGCAAGAATTACGAGCGCATTTACGAGGCTTTTCGCGAGATCAAAAGCAATGACATCGTGTGGAACTTCCTCGGCGAAGACCGCACCTTGGACGAGCTGCGATGCTCGTTCCTCATCACTCTGGGAATCTCCCGCCGCTCGGGGGCCATCCGCTACAAATTCCACCCTGAACTGTTGCCCATCATCCGCAATCCCAGCGTCTTCGCCAAGTTGAAGCTCATTATGCTGGCGGTGCTGGCCCATCCGAAATACGCCTACCCGCTCTATGAATTCGTGGCCGACAGCTTTTGCCGAGGCAAGCCAGTCGAGCGGATTTCGCTGGTCAAGCTCAAGGATTTCCTCGGCATTCCCCCGACCTCGTATACGGATTACGTCACCTTCAAGGACCAAGTGTTGAAACCATCCATCGCCGCCCTCAACCGCATCTCGGATTACGCGGTGACCTACACGACGTATCGGGAGGGCCGGAAGGTGGCGGGGGTGATTCTTCACATCGAGCGCAAGACCCAATGGCAGCAACCCTTGCTGTTCGAAAAGCCCTTGGCGGTGCTGCAACGGTTCTTTGGCGTCGAGCCGGTGGCCTCGGCCCCATCCCTCGATGAAGCGGGCGTGGCGGCCTTCATCGCCAGCCTGGGCCGCCATACCATCGACGAGCGCACCGCCCGCAACGCGGTTGCGGCGCACGGCCTCACCGGCGCAACCGAGATTCGCGACAAGGTGTTGGCCGAGGTGGAGCGGCGCAAAGCCGGAGCCAACCCCGTGCACGATCTGCCCGCCTATCTCGCCCGCTGCCTACGGGAAGGCTTCGGCAAGAAGACGGCGGCGGAACGGCAGGCCGCAGCCGAGACCGCCGAAGCCTGCGCCGCACGGGAGCGGGAGAAGACCCTGCGGCAACAGGCGGAGGAAGCCGAGGCGGCGGCACAGGCCGCCCGCAAACGCGACCTCACCGCCCGACTGGCGGCGATGCCAGCGGCAGAGCTTGAAGCCCTACGGGCGGCATTCGTGGCGGAGGTGGAGGCGGGGAAATACGCGGACACCTTCACGGCGGATTTCCGATTGCGGGGCTGGAAGGCGAGCGGGGCGGAGGGGTTGTTTCGGGTGTTTGTTGCCAAGAAGCTTGACCACGTCTGACCACCCAGACTCACGGGCAGATCAAACCAAAGTCAACGGCCCGCGCCGCCGCGTGGGTTCCATTCGCCACGTCGAGCTTGTCCCTCGCCTCACTGAGATGCAGATTGATGGTGTTGGCCTTTAGTCCGAGCCTGCGTGCACAATTCGTCCGAGACCTAGAGGCCAGCAAGCATTGTGCGACGCTGGCCTGACTGCAAAAACAAAAGCCCAATGCCTTTAGAAATGCGGACAACCACCCTGCGGGATTAATTAAATCATGAGCGACTTGGATGAAGGTTATGGTTGCGCAGTAGTAGTGGCTGTAGTTATGTTTATTATTGTTGCTGCAAAAGTTGGAGTTGGACTAGCCGCGATACTTGCTTGTGCAATTATTATTGCAGTATGGGCCTTATCTATATGGGATGAAGCGCGTAAAAGTAATGAGCGCTCTAAAAAATTAGCAGAGGAACGTTCTCGGCAAGAGCGATTGTTTGAGCAACGCGAGATACTTTTGGGGGCGCCGGACGTTCAGTTAAATATGGAAACAGTGAAAGCTATTTTTACCTCTGTTGCCGACGGTAAGGCAGTTAAATCTACCGATATTATCTGTGCGAGCAGAACGGCATATATAAAAATAATTCATTCAGGCGTCTCTAGACGTCTCAATGAATGTGGTGGAGCGCCGTCATTTATGTTTTCTATTGCAGGTGGCGAGGCGTTCTTAGAGTATTACGCTGAACCCGATTTCAGCAACACCGCCGCACTTCGAGGCAATGAAACTTTTTTCAGCAAAAGCACGCCTGCATCTAAGGAAATATCGAACTCTATTCTCATATGTGGAATTTTTGTCAACGATGGTCAGATTGTTAACGAGGGCGATATATTGTGCGCCTACACACGTGATGCAGATTTAATAAGGGCTCTAGATGCAGACTTTATTAATGGATCACTTGAAAGCGTTATCACGTCTCTCGGCGGCAATAAGAATATCGACACTTGTAATAATAAAAATGCGATTGCACGCGCAGAGGAAAGTCAAAATGCAACTCTTCTTCACGAAAGGCGGGAGGACTTATTAAGGCGTGACGCATCTGAAATTTGGAATCCGAATCAGTCAATTGATGATATAGCTCTTATGTTTTCCCATATCGACTTAGAAAGTGGCATTGTATTGAAGCCCGACCGCATCTTGGCGCAATCATCAGGGTGTGTACACTATACGGTAGAGGCTTTCCTATGTGGTCTGTTCTCAAATGTAATTGAAAACAGCAATTCCGCGTTTTTCGAATTGCGCGTAGACTGCGAATCAAAACCTCACGAAGCAATTTTGCAAAAAGACCTTGTTGGGAAAAGTATTCTTTGGATTCCATTGATTGAAGATGGAAGCCCCATTGTAATTGGCACAACTCTCGCTCTGGTGACTTCCTATGGCGGGAGGCTATGCAATGAAATACAGAAAGAGTATGTTCAAGGGCGGTTCGGGCGTCAGGGAGATCTGCCATTCCATCATAAAAAGCGACAGATACTAGAAAATATCGAAAAAGTAAGAATTCACCCAATGTATATATTCGATGAGACTTTGGGTGGCAATTAGCTGTTGTGCAATACAGTATTTAGAATCTTTTGGCGTATATCAACATCATCGACGCATTGGCAAGATTCTTGATTGCTTATTAAGTCGTGAATTATGTCATTTTCCGTTTTTTGAGAGCCATCGTCATTTTTTGGATTGATTTCGAATAGGCGCGCTAACTCGACAGCGGAGCATTCTAATCCTTCACGTAAGTATCTGCGCTTGATCTTCTCGACTATGAACGTTGCAAGATAAATTGCAGTAACATTGTCGAGGCTATCTGGTGCATTGTTTTTTTCAAATTGTTTTGGCATGCGCAGTAAGTGTATTTAGCGCATATTAGCATTTTGTAAAATAATCTGCAACCTAGGCGGGCCTTGTGCGCCGGAGGGGATATGTCTGAATTGAAGGTTACGCTGGGATCGCGGTTTTGGGCGCCGACATATTCCAGCACCCACCCCGTCTCCAAAGTGGTTGGCAGCCTTGCGAAAATTGAAGAGGCCAGTAATCTGGCCCTTATCGGGCAGAAGGCGGCTATCGAGTATCAGCGACAAAGCGGTGAGGTGATGCAGGAACATCTGTATCGCCTCGAACAAAACGTTTTGCATCGCGCAAACGATTCAAATGTGACGACAGCCATTGGCGAACTATCGGAGGGACAGGATCGCATTCGTGATGAAATAGCGTCTCTTCGCGGCGATGCAAATAAGATTACTGATCTGATGGTATTGAGTGACAACAATAGGAGCAATGAGTTTCAGTTAATTCATAGAGGGTTAAACTCTGTAGCTGAAGTGGGGTGGCTAAATGTCGTGCAGAATGAGCGTATTCATTCTGGTATAAGAGATATTTCAACAGGTGTTGGGAGAATTGAAAACGGTGTTATTCAGGTCGGTGAATATGTACGAGATGGATTTGCGGGTGTTACGCAATGCATGGCTATCCAAGGAAATGAGACCCGCCAATTAATCAACAATGGTATATTAGAGCTTGCCATGCAAGCTGAGGAGGTCGGCCAATTGCTCGACAGTCACTTGGTGAGTATTTGCAGCGGGTTGGCTGCAACGCATTCAGTGATTGAAAATATAGATCTGAATATAGTCAGCCTGCTGGAGGAGCAGCAGAAAGCGACTTACATATTAAGCGCCAGCATCAAGAATGTTGAGTCTAGAATTAAGCGACAGACTTTAATTTTCAAGGAGAGTCTTGATAAAATACTAAGCTCTCAGCTAAATAAGGCCGAGCTTGATGCGCATAAGCATTTCGAATCTGGCATGTCATACATGAACGGCATGAGAATCGATCGAGCATTGTATTATTTTAATGAGGCATTAAGAAAGTATGGCAGGCATTTTTATGCGAAAATGATGCTGGCGCATATTTTCTACTTGCGTGGACAACAACAAAATTGTGAGGAAGCGTTGCTTGATGCGCTTTCGATTGCTAAAGATAGGAGGCATTTTTTTGCAGTGAATTTTTACCTTGGGCGGCTTTATATGGAGAAGAAATCATTTTTGATTGCGGAGACATACTTTGACGCCTCCATCGCCTCTGGTCGCAATCTTATTGCGCCACGTATTGAAAAAATTGCGGCAGCGCTGCTAAAAAAAGGTGAAATTCCAATCAATGCAACAAACGTTATCAACGCAATATCGTATTCGTTTAAGGGCCTGTATATATCGGAGTCAGATATTTTTTACAAAATTGCACTTATAACGTGTGCGCATAGTTATGATATCGCGATATGGCTGGGAAGTTATGCGATATCGATTGATCCAGTGGGGCGACTGCGTGATGGCGAGGCTGTGGCCGCAAAACTGAAAGAGCTGGATGCGCACGCCCATAGCGTTCTTATTTCTATGTTGCACCCGACATTTCCGTGGCTAAGCGATGCGCTTGGCGATGATTAAGTTAGCGCCGCCCCCCTCCCCACCACCCGCCACACCGTCGCCAGATGCCACATCCCGCCTTTGGCCGTGGGCACATCCCGTGCGTTGAGTTCGTCGCGCATTGCCCGCACGGTGGTGATTCCTTCCTCCCGTAGCCCCTCGATCACTGGAGCCATCGCCAGTGCGAAGGCATCCGCCGCCGCGATGTTTTCGCGTGCCCGATCCACGCCGGTTCGGCCCAGCCTCACGCCCCGTGCCTTGGCGGCGGCGAGGGCCGCGCGGGTGCGTTCGCCGATCTGTTCGCGTTCGTGTTCGGCGAAGGCTGCGAGGACGTGGAGCACGAGGCGCGAGGCGTGCGGGTTATCGACGGCGATGAAATCCACGCGGCTCTCCATCAAGTTGGCGATGAAGGCGACGTTGCGCGCCAGCCGGTCGAGTTTGGCGATGACCAGTCGGGCGCGGGTCTGGCGGCAGAGTTTCAACGCCGCTTCCAGTTGAGGGCGGCGTTTGCGCCGTGTACTCTCGACTTCGACGAACTCACCGACGACTTCACCCGAAGTGCGGGCGATATGGGTGGCAACGGCGGTGCGTTGGGCGTCGAGACCGAGACCCGACCGGCCTTGCTGGTCGGTGCTGACGCGGTAATAGGCGACGTGTTTTGTCGCGGGAATGGTGGTTTTGTTCATAGGTGATCGGACGTTCACATATTAACAAATGGGTATCGGGGGTGGGAATGACGCCGCGCCAGCTTGAGAAGGAAGCCCTCAAACACGCCAAGGAACAGGCGCGGGCGGAGGCGCGGCAACAAATCTTGCAGGCGAAGATCGACCGCACCTTCCGCAAGGAGCAAGACCGCGCCGCGCGCAAGATCGAGTGGCAGGAAAACGGCTGGCGGCGGGTGCGGACCTATCTATTTTGGTTCGTCATTCTCGCGGCTTCCATCCCGCTCTATGGCCTGCCCCTCTTCACCGTCCTCGTGTGGCGTTGGGCGTCGAAGCTCAAATAATGACCCTCAAGCGCGTCATTCTCATCGTGATCGTGGGCGCGGCCTCGCTGGCGACGCTGCCCTATTCGGTGCCGGTGCTGGTGGTTGCCGGTGGGGTGGCGTGGGTTCGCCGCCGCAGGCTGGACCGGATGATTCCTAAGGCGCGGGTTTACGAGTTGCAGCTTGCCCGACTGGAGCAACGCCTTGCCGAGGCGACGCGGGAGACCGAGGCTCTGGTGCGCGTCAAATACACCGCGTGGAAACTGCGCCACCAGAAAGAGCGGCAATACTTCATCGCCCACGGCGTGACCCTGCCCCAGACCCCGATGCGGGCGCGGGAAGACGAGATGTTCGCCCTCCTCGAACAGCGGATGCGGGACGAACAAAAGCGTTTCCGCGATGAGCTACGGCAGGCGGAGCGGGACGAGAGATACCGCTTGGACCGGCAGCAACGACAGCTTGAGGACCAGTCGCGCGAGGAAGAAACCCGCCGCCTCGCCGCCGAGCAACAGGCCTTGGAGCAGGCCCGCATCGAGGCGGAGAAAGAGGCCGCCCTCATCATCGCCAAGGCGTTGCAGCAAGACCTTGCGTGAGGCGGGCTGTTTGCGCGGTTCTATGAAGCGGGTTCATACTTTCTATGACGTTCTATGAAGCTTCACCCTTCCTTTCTATGAAAGCCACTCCCCCCGCCGCCCCGATGCCGCCCCCGTATGTTGATCTTGAGACGGCGGCACGGCTGGCGAAATGCTCGCGGCGCACGGTGCAGAAAAAGCTCTCCAGCGGCGAAATCCCGCCGAGATCGGTCAAGATGGAGGGGCGGCAAAAGCTGGTCGCGGTTGCGGCCTTGGAGGCGGTGTTCGAGCAGTTGCAACCCTTCTCGGAACCTTCACCCCCAGAGGGTGAAGGTTCCGGAAGCGTTCATAGAAACGTCCAAGATGCTTCCGAGCTGGTGGAGCTTCGCGCCACGGTCACGGCCAAGGATTCCATCATCGCCAACCTGCAATCCACTCTCGACCACGAACGCCAAGACCGCGCCCACGAGCGGGAGAACTGGCGCAAGATTCTGGAGCGGACCCAAGGCAATTTGCTGGCGGCCCAAGACACCCCGACCGCGCGCGCCATCGCCGGAGCAACGGCGGAACCATCGCCGCCGATCCCGACCGCAAGGCCGAAATTCCGCCGGACGAAGAAGAAGGCCGCACGTCCGTGGTGGCGATCAATGTTCACGGCTTGAGGCGGGCTGTCGGGCTTGGGGCGGCAACGCGAACGGACTGACGGTTTGAAGGTTGGGACGACGAGCGAGGAAACGAGGGAGGAGGAGCAAACTTCAAAGCGGAAGGAAGGGAGCGTTTTGTAATTAGATTTTTCCGCTAGGGCCTTGCTTTACAACGCGCCTTTCCGTTGTAAGATAGCAGGATGCAGAGCAGTCTACCGGAGGCGGTGCAATGGCGGCTGTGGACTACGAGCGGGACGCCTTGGCGGTGCTCGGCCTATACCACATCGGGTCTGACAATGGGGTGAACGGACCCGCTGGCCACGTGATCGGCGAGACCGAGCTTTGTGATAGTGTCGATGCCTGCCGAATCGTGGTGACGCGCCGTCTGGGAAAAATCCGTGACGCCTTGGCGCAGGCGGCTCCCCTGTCCGCCGCCGCGCGGGCCGAGATCGAGGCCGCCAACTTCCTGAGCCAAGGCGAGTATCTGGATGCGCTGCGCCGCATCGTCTCCATCCGCGAACGCCTGCACCGCATCGAGACCACGGAACGCCGCCGCGACTTCGACCGCCACCACCGGCCCGCTCCCCATTTTCACGCCGACCACCTTGCCCCATCGCCGCTCGAAGAACGTCTTGCCGGACTATTTGATCCTGACCGCCATACGCCTGATTGGGCGGGGTATATGGCGTATCTTGAGACGGTGGCTCCATCCCTATGTGGGTTTTTTTACCGCCGCCTCCCCGTGCTGATTCCCGAAGACGCACGGAAGAGGCACACCTACATCACCGGCCAATCGGGCAGCGGCAAGAGCGAATTGCTCAAAGTGCTGTTTAATGCCTATCTGCGCGCCCGCTCTCCGGTGAGTCTGGTTCTCATCGACCCGCACGGCGACTTGGCCGAGCAGGTGGCGCGCTTCCCCGAAGTGGCGGCATCGGGGCGGCTGGTCTATCTCCACCCCAGCCTCGCCGAGGGCTTCACGCCGACCATCAACCCCTTCGAGCTGGCCGACCAATCCGAGACCGCCGTGCACGTGATGGCGGAGCAAATCGCCAGCGTGTTCGGCGAGCTGATGCGCAAGGCCGGACACGCCAGCCTGTCGGGCAATATGGGCGCGCTGCTGATTCCCTGCATCTCGACCCTGCTGCGGCGGGCGGGCAGCACCATCCGCGACCTCCAGACCTTTATGGACGACAAGCGCAACCACGACTTGTGGGAAATCGGCTGTCGCTCCGCCGTTCAGGCGCACCGCGATTTCTTCCGTGAACGCTTCTATGAAAAGCAATTCGAGAGCACCAAGGGCGCGCTCTACACCCGCATTCAAAGCCTGTTGAATTCGCCCGTGCTGTACCGGCTGTTGGTGGGGCCTTCCACCATCGATCTGGAAGCGGCGGTGAACGCGGGCAAGATTATCGTGTTTGCTTTGCCGAAAGGCGGCATCGGGGCGGAGACCAGCCCGACCTTCGGCAGCTTCGTGCTGGCGATGTTGCAGGGCCTCGCCATCCGCCGCGAGAGCGTCCCCGAGGCCGAGCGGGTTCCGGTCCACGTCTTCGTGGACGAGTGCCAGAACTTCCTGTCACCCAGCGTCCAGACCATCCTGACCGAGAGCCGCAAATACGGCCTGCACCTCACCTTGGCGCAACAGACCTTCGCCCAAGATATGGACCGCGATTTGGCCGCCGCCGTGGTCGGAAACACCGCTGTCAAAATCTGCGGGATGAACGACGTGAAGACCTTGAAGCCGATGGACGAGCGGATGAATGTCGGACTCGACGCGTTGCAAAAGCTGTCGGTCGGGCAGTTCTTCGTCAAGGTGTCGGGCAATACCCCCGCCTTCAAACTGATCGTGCCGCGCATCCGCGACCACATCGGCGCGGAGGCGTGGGAAGCCGCCAAGGCGATGCAGTGTCGCGCCCACTACCGCCCCAACACGCCCTCTGAACCGCCAGCGGAGACCGCTGCGGAGTTTTCGGTGCCCAAGGGCACCCAAGCCCCATCCGATGGCCCCGCGCCGCGCCCAAGGCCGCCCAAGCCCCGCAAAGTCGATTTCGTATGAGCGTCACCACCCTCACCGATACCGAGTTCCGCGCCCTCGATGCGCTGCGGGTCTATCGCTATCTCACGGCGGAGCAGATGTTGCGCCTGAAAGTCTCGGCCCAATCGTCGCACCTCTACGCGGTGTTGCGCGATCTGGCAGGCGGCAAACGCCCAAAGCTGGGCAAGATCGATCACGGGGCGATGCCAGGTGTGGGCCGCATCCCCGCCGCCCATTACCTCACCGACCACGGCGCGAAGCTGCTGGCGGGGGCCTTGGGGCTGGAGCCTGCCGAGGTGCCATACCCGAAGGGCGTGGTGCTGGTCCGCCACGGCTTTCTCCATCGCCTCCACACCGTGGATTGCGAGATCGCCGTGCGCCAATGGGCGGCGGACCACGGCCACAGTGTCGATGCCCTGTCGTCGTACTTCGACGTGAGCGGAGCCAACCGCAGCAAGACCAAGCCCCGCCGCCGGTCGCTCACCAAGATCGATCTGGCCGACGGCACCGGCATCATTCCCGATTGCGTCTTCCACCTCACCGACCCAGACAGCACGCCGCGCCTGTTCGTGCTGGAGATGTACAACCAGTATCGGACGAAGCGGATGGCTGACAAGCTGGCGGAATACCGCTACGCCATCGGCGAGGGGGCTATCGAGACGCAGTTCGCCTATCCGCACAGCCCCCGCATCCTCGCCGTGTTCGAGGATGACAAGGCGTTGGACCTGACCCAACGCCATCTATCGCAGCGAGCCGATTTCGGCGCGGACTTCACCCCGTTCTTTTTCTTCAACACGCTGGCGGGGGTGATGGAAGATTTCCGCAACGGGTGGCGGAAGATCGGGGATACGAGACGGGCGGGGTTGTTTTAAAAATAGAGGAGATTATGGCAATGGCTAAACGAACTCCCCTTGCACCTGAAGTACTCTCAGATGACACGAAAAAATTCTTTGCCGTTCTTAATGGGTCTTCAGACCTGTCTGTCATATTGATTGCGGCGAGTTATTTGGACGCCTGTTTGGCAGCGTTGCTGCATAAGTTTTTTATAAAAAGCAAAATTTCAGATGAATTGCTCGAATTTGGCGGCGGTGCCCTTGGTGGGTTTCAGGCTCGCGCTGATGTTGCATACGCACTCGCTTTAGTTAATAAGCCGATATACCGCGACCTCAAGAAGATTGCGGAGATTAGAAACAAGGTCGCCCACCACCATCTTGAAGTTGGATTTGATGCTGGAGAAATTGAACCCCTATGCAATAGCTTGGATGGGTTTAAGATGTTCGATAATATACTGAACCCACCAAAAACAGTTGAGATGTGGTCCAGCCCAAGAAATAAATTTGTTCTTACCGTGGTCATGATGAGCCAGAAACTGATCTTAGGGGCATTGGGCGTTCAAAGATGCGGGCAGGCTAAAAAGGAAACGGTCGAGTGTGCACCTCGACCGTCTCCCGCCCCTTAAGAAGGAAATGCGTCCGTTTTCAACGGGGCGCATCACGCAAGGTGATTCGCTCGTTGACCCATTCGTCCACCTCGGACAACAGCCACGCGACGCGGTTGGGGCCAAGCTGTACCCGCTTGGGGAATTTGCCCGCCGTCTCCAGTCGCTGGATGTGCTGGGGTGTGTATGGGATGCCGCAGACGGTTTTCAGCTCCTTCTTCGATACGAGCCGCTTGTTAAACTGAGCCATCGGATTTCTCCCTCTCGGGAGGCATCGCGATGCCTCGGTGAAAAAGCCGCACCGGTAGGCACGGAAAGGTTATGCTCGTGACGGGTGGGAGTCGAGCCGATGATTTTGGGTAACAGTTCGGGAATGGTTTGGGTAACAGCGAAGACGGCGGAATTTTGGGGCTTGGCCGTGGTGGATGCGCCGTGGGTAACGCGATTCCGCGAATGTTACCCAATTTGTTACCCAAAACGCCCCAGAAATGGTCAAGGGCCTAGCGAATTACCGCTAAGCCCTTGAAAAGAATGGTGCCGGCGAAGAGACTCGAACTCCCGACCCGCGCATTACGAATGCGCTGCTCTACCAACTGAGCTACGCCGGCACCGTGACGTGGGCGGACGTTACCGCTGCTGTGACGGATTTGCAAGAGCGCAGCCGAGATATTCAGGCGGGAACCGGTGCGACGACGAAGCGGGCTCGGGCGGCTCGTTCGATGGCGGCGGCGACCAGGGGGTCGATGCCCAGGTGGATTCGGAACAGTTCCAGCAGCCGCAATGCCTCCTGATGGGGGGCGCCGTCGGCGGCGGCGACATCGCAGGCCAGGGCGTAGGCCGTTTCCCGCAGGCGCGGCGGCAACGAGCCCTTGATGACCTCCAGCATACGGTCCAGGCCGTCATCGGAGTCCAGCATCTCGGCGCAGGCGGCGGTGGTCCGGGGCAGCAGGGCGGGGTCGTAGTCGCGGAAAATAGGCAAAAAACTGACAACCTCGCCGATCAGGTGCAGTTCGGCATCTGTCATATTGCGGTCGGCGGCGGAAACCATGACCATCACATAAATGAGGGCCGCGTGGTGACTGATCATCGGCATATACTCCCGAGTGGCCCAAGAAGGACTTTACCCTTGCGATGCGGCGACGCGTCAAGCATAGATTTCATATGCATATCCCCTGGCCGGGGGGCTGGACACGGGACGGAGTGCGCGCGCGATGGCGGACAAGATAGTGCTGGTGGTTGATGACAGCAGGGTCGCCCGAATGATGACCCGAGCCGCTATCGCCAAGCTGCATCCCACATGGCCGGTTATCGAGGCCGCCAGCGGCGAGGAGGCCTTGACCGCCGTCGCCCTGGACCAGCCCGACTATGTCCTGATGGACGTCAACATGCCAGGAATCGGCGGGTTGGAGACGGCGCGACAGCTGCGCTCCCGCTGTCCTTCCGCCATTATCAGTCTCCTGACCGCCAATATCCAGGAACCCGTCCGTCAGCAAGCGGAGGCGATGGGAGTGAGCTTCATGTCCAAGCCGCTGAAGGACGAGGCTCTGGCCCGGTTTCTCGTCAGCGTGCCATGAGCGACATCCTCGGGCATTCTGAACGAGACGCCGTAACCGAGATTTTGAATATCGCCATCGGGCAGGCCGCCGCCTCGCTGTCGCAACTGGTCGAGGACGAAGTGGCGCTGTCGGTGCCGTCCGTCGAGTTTCTGAGCCCGGTCAACGCGGCGGCGCGCATCGACGAGGCCACCGGGCGGCTGGACTCGGTGGCGGTGCGCCAGCGGTTTCAAAGCAGCTTTTCCGGCGACATCCTTCTGATCTTTCCCGAGAGCAAAAGTCTGGAGCTGGTGCGTTCCCTGCTGGGGTCGTCCGTCCCGCTGGACTCGCTGACCGAGTTGGAGCAGGAGGCGTTGCTGGAGATCGGCAACATCATCCTCAACGCCTGCCTCGGCAGCTTGGCCAATCAGCTGGGCATTTCCATCGAAAGCTCGCTGCCGACCTATGCCCGCGGCAAGGGGGCTCGCATCCTTGATGTGAAACATCCCGACAGCGAACTGGTGATGTTCCTCCAGGTGGATTTCATCCTGACCTCCAAGGGGGTCGGTGGATATCTGGCCTTTGTGATGGATATCGCCTCGGCGCAACAGTTCTCCGAGGCGGTCGAAGCCTATGTCGCACGAATTCTGGCGGGATGAGCGGGCGAGCCATGACGGTGGACAGCGTTCTTCAATCCCTGACCGACGCCAGCGAAATCGGCATCGTGCTGATCGATCAGGCGGGCAAGGTCGTCTTGTGGAACGCCTGGATGACCCAGGCGTCGGGGATTGACGCGACCTGGGCCTCGGGATGCGGGCTGGAGGAAATCTTTCCCGATCTGGCCGGCTCGCGGATTTTCCAATCGGTGACGCAGGCGCTGACCAGCGGTCTGTCGGCCATGCTGTCGTCATCGCTCAACAAAAAGCTGTTCCCGCTGTTGCGCGAGGGCGGTACCCCCAATCATCCCGAGCCCATGCACCAGATCGTGGCGGTCAAGCCGCTGGACAGCGGCGGCGCGCGGTCGTGCCTGATCCAGGTGTTCGATGTGACCGCCATGGCGTCCCGCGAGGCCATGCTGCGTCAGCAGGCCCGCACCATGGAGGCGCTGGCCGAGAATTATCGGCTGTCCGAGTTGCACAACCGCGCCATCGTCGACAACACCGCCGACGCCATCGTCACCTTTGGCGAGGATGGGGCCATCGGCACCTATAACCCCGCCGCCGAGCGCATCTTTGGCTACAATCCGTACGAAATCGTCGGCAAAAGCATTGCCGTCCTGATCCCCGAACTGGCCGACGCCCAGGGCGCCTTGCTCATCGACAGCTATCTCGATCACCGGACAGAGGTTGTCGGCCTGCGCAAGCTCACCGCCCGATTCCCGCTGGAGCTGTCGGCCTCGGCCATGGAACTGGGCGGCCAGAAGCTGTTCGTCGCCATCGGCCACGACATCACCGCGCGCAAGGCCAACGAGGAGGAACTGCGGACCCAGAAGGAGTGGTTGACCACCCTGATCAACGCCATGCCCGACCTGATCTGCTTCAAGGATGGCGAAGGGCGCTGGCTGGTGGCCAATCAGTTCTACCTCGATCTGGTGGGCCTGCACGGCGTCGACTATGTCGGGCGCACCGCCCAGGAGCTGTCGCGGCTGTCGCGCGGTCATCAGGATTTCCTGATCAGCACCCGCGACACCGACGAGCGGGCCTGGATGGACGGCGTCCCGACCGCCTATGAGAAGGATTTGCAGCTGAGGGATGGCGGCGTCAAGGTCTTCGACATGATGAAGATCCCGCTGTTCAACACCGATGGCAGCCGTCGCGGGCTGGTGCTGGTGGGGCGCGACATCACCGAGCGCAAGCTGACCGCCGCCCGCATCCACCATCTGGCCCATCACGACTCGCTGACCGAGTTGCCCAACCGGGTGCTGTTCCAAGAGCGCCTGCGCCAGGCGCTGGCCCAGGCCAAACGCTCGGGCTGGACGCTTGGCCTGCTGTTCCTGGACCTCGACAAGTTCAAGGACATCAACGACACGCTGGGCCATCATGTGGGCGATCTGCTGCTGAAGGCGGTCGCCAAGCGGCTGTGCCGCTGCGTGCGCGAGACCGATACGGTCGCCCGGCTCGGTGGCGACGAATTCGCCGTCATCCTGACCGATCTCGACGACGCCGAGGGAGCCAGCCGGGTGGCGGAGGCCATCATCGCCAGCATCGCCGATCCGTTTGGCCTGGAGGATCACGAGGTCCTGACCAGCACCTCCATCGGCATCACCCTTTACCCCTCCGACGCCACCGACGCAGATCAACTGCTGAAAAACGCCGATCTGGCCATGTTCCGCTCCAAGGCCGAGGGCCGCAACAACTACCATTTTTATGTCGCCGAGATGGACGCCGAGGTTCAGGCCCGCAAGCTGGTCGAGCGCGACATGCGGCTGGCGCTTGGCACCAACCAGCTGGAGTTGCACTATCAGCCGCTGGTCGAGCTGTCCTCCGGGCGGATCGTCGGCTGCGAGGCGCTGCTGCGCTGGAATCACCCCACCCGAGGCTGGGTGCCGCCGGCCGAGTTCATCCCCATCGTCGAGCGCACCGACCTGATCGCGCCGCTGGGGCGCTGGATCTTGTATCAGGCCTGCATCCAGGGCCGCGACTGGCTGAAAAGCGGGCTGGAGCCCATGAAGATCGCCGTCAACCTCTCGCCGGCCCAGTTCAAGCAGACCCAGAGTCTGGTGGCCATGGTGGCCGAGATCCTCGACCAGACCGGATTTTCCGCCGATACGCTGCAACTGGAGATTACCGAAGGCATCGCCATGCAGAATGTCGAGGCCACCATCGAGGTGCTGCAAAGCCTGCGCGCCATGGGCGTGGTAATCTCGGTCGATGATTTCGGCACCGGCTATTCGTCGCTGAACTACCTGAAGCGGTTTCCGGTGGACAAGCTGAAGATCGACCGCTCCTTCGTGGTCGATATCGGCCTGCACCCGGATAACGCGGCGGTGGTCGAGGCCATCGTCAATCTGGGCCACTCGCTGGGCACCCGCGTCAACGTCGAAGGCGTCGAGACCCGCGAGCAGCTGGACTTCCTGCTGTCGCACAATGTGGACGAGGCCCAGGGCTATTATTTCAGTAAAGCGGTGCCGGGCGACGCCTTCGCCACCCTGGTGCGCGAGCGCAGCCCCTGGCCGCTATAATCACAAAGGGCGATTATTCATGCCGAGACTGATCATTGCCACCCTGCTGGCCATGCTGGTTTCCACCGCCGCCTTCGCCGAGGCGGCGCTGACCCATGTCGATAACGCCGCCTTGGCGGCTCTGATGGCGCGAGGGGTGCCGGTGGTCGATATCCGCACTCCGCCGGAATGGGCCGAGACCGGAACCATCGCCGGTTCGCACAAGATCATGGCGTTCGACGAACGCGGCAAGCTGGCGCCCGATTTCATCGAGCGCCTGTCCCTCGTGGCCAAGCCCGGCGACGAGGTGGCGCTGATCTGCCGCAGCGGCAACCGGACCGCCGTCCTGGGCAAGGCGCTGACCGAGCAAATGGGCTATACCCATCTCTACAACGTCGAAAAAGGCATGAAACGCTGGATCGGCGAAAGCCGGCCGGTGGAAAAGCGCTAGAGCATTGACCGCTCTGACGGAATCACGGGGGATTCCCAAAAGGGCGGAAATCTGATTCAAGATGTGGCTGGCGAGGGAGGCCAGCCCGCATACCTAATCGTCGGCGGCGAAGCGGTCCGATGACAGGGGCTGTGGCTGGACCGGGTCGTTGGAGGCGGGCGACAGCGAGACCTCGGCGATGCTGGTCAGCGAGCGGGCGGTGCCGGGCGAGATGTATTTGAAGGTCAGGGTTACCGGCATCACCATGGCCTGCATCTCGTCGAGGAACACGCCGCAGCCGCGCGAATAGTGCGAGCCGGTGGCGAATTCGATGCGATAGGTGCCCTCGGGGATGCCGCCGACCCCGATATGATAGGTGGCCGGCACGTAGAACGCCGTCACCGTGTTGCCGGCCAGGGTTTTGAGCTTGACCACGCCGTCGCGGCGGCCTTCGTTGTGGACCAGCAGGCGGTGGTCGCCGGAGACGCGCCGTGTCAGAACTTCGCCGGTGCTGGGCGTGGCGCCGCGATTTTCGGCGCACCATTGGGTCTTGAACCGGGCGCCCGAGCCGGCATAGAGCGAGCGGGTCTCGACAAAACCGTCGACTCCGGCTGGGGTGCGGATGCGGACCCACTCGGCCGATTCTGTTTCGCTGGTCACCTCGACGGTGGTGAAGCGGTCCAGCAGGGTCAGCACCGGCGCGCCGGCGGCCGGGGCCATGCGGACTTTCAGTCCCTCGATGGCGACGTGGCGGATTTCACCCACGGCGGGCGGCCGCATGGCGATGCTGCCCGAGGTCGAGACCGGCTGGTCCCAGGGGCGGGTGGCGATCAGAAAGAACACCAGCGCGGTCACCGGCAGCGCCACTAGCGGCAGCGCCTGGGCCAGGAAGACGCCGCCCCCCAGCCGCCAGCGGCTGCGAAGACGGCGGCTGGCGTCGATGCCGCGGGTGGCGTCCAGCAACTCTTCGACCCGACCGCGATCGTCGGGGGTGCGGGCAAAGCGGGCGGCCTGCATGGCCAGCGAGTGGGCCAGTTCAATCTCGCTTCGGGCCAGGAAGGCGCGACCCTGGCGGATCAGGATGCGGGCATTCTCGCGCCGGGGCTTGGAGCCGCCGAACAGATTGCGCAGCAGCGCCAGCGGCGTCAGCAACAGGCCCGGTGGCGACCACCAACCCCACAGCCATGAAATGATCGAGGCCCGCACGGCGGTCCGATCGGCGCAGACCCGGCAAAAAATTCCCTCCAACCGGCCGGTTTTTGCCCAGATCAGGAATGACCGGACGGTGTGATAGGCCACGTAGCGGGGTTGGGCGGTGACGCTGCCACAGCCGCCGCAGGCGATGGGAATCGAGTCGTCGCCCGCGATGTCGTCGTCGTCGCTTTGGCATTCCTGGCCGGTGGTGTCGTATTCGGCGCGACGCACGACGTCCCTGAGAACGGCGTAGGCCTCCATCAGGCGCTGGAATTCCTCGCGGGCGCGGCTGGAGGCGTTGCGGTCGGGGTGGACCGTCTTTACTCGTGAGCGATAGGCGGTCTTGATGGCATTGATGTCCGCCCCCGGAGTCAATCCAAGGATCGCGTAATAGCCTTTGGGGTCGCGTGCCAGGGTATTCATGGGGAACTTTGTCTCGGAAGCATCAAGATCCTCAAGCAAGGTCCATGCCGGAGAACGATCATACCATGATCCGGGTGCCCTTGGCATCGCAGGGGGGCAGTTCGACGAAGCTGCGGCCCGATTGGAAGCCCACCACTCCCTTGATGCCGGTCAACTGGCCGCATTCGGCGAAGATGCCGGCGATATCGTGGCAGATTTCCGCTCCCAGCGGCTCGGCGCTCCGCACGATCAGGTCAAAGCGGTTATTCTCGCGCTGGATCAGCCCATCGAACTGGATGCGGCCCAGCCGGCTCATGCTCACCTCCAGGATGAAGCGTTGCTCCTGGCTTGAATTCCCGCCCTCGCCATCTTCATCGGGGGGCGGGCGGTGGACGTAAAGGCGGATCGGATCGATATCGGCGCCATGGGCGAAGGGCAGGGTGATCGCCTGCCAGTCGCCATTGCCGCGCGGTCGCTGGGCGTCCTCGGTCAGGTCGAGGAAGTCGCGTTTCAGCCGGTCGGCCAGATCGCGGCGGCCGGCCTTGTCGAGGCCCTTGATCACTCCGTCGCCGGCCAATTGCTTGAAGTCGCCCGAGCGAACCGCTCCGGCGAAGACCGACATGGCCGCCGCCAGCCGGGGATTGGCCTGGGGGATCATGCGGATCAGCTGCTCGGCGGCCTGGCGGTCGGCCTGGGCCAGCACATCGGCGGCGCTGGACAGGGTCGGCCAGCCGTTCGGCCCCAATCCCTGCGGCAGCGGGCCGGCGGTTGGGGCGGGGGGAGGGACCGGCGCTCCCACCACCTCCAACTGAACGGTTCCCCCCACCGGCATGGGCGGACCGGCGGATAGCGACAGCAGACCGGCCTGGGTCTGGACCAGGGAGTTTCCTCCCGGTGAGTGGGCGATCACATTGCCGGTCAGCGCCACGGTGGGCGGCGTGGCGGGAGGAAGACCGGCGGCGGGCGTGGCGGTCGGCAATGCCGGGGCGGTCGCCGCCGCTGGTGGCGGCGGCGCGGCGGCTTGGGCCGGAGCCGTGGGCGGCGCCGGCAGTCCCGCCGGACTCCGGGGCGGCAAGGGGGGCGCAGTCTCCAGCGGGGGAGCCGGAGCCCCGCCCGGCGGGGCGATGCCGGCGATTCTCACGGTCAGCTGGGTGCCGGTCGGCAGATCGGAAAAGCCGGGCGGTGGGGTCTGTGGTCCCTGGGGTTGGCCATCGGGGCCGAGGCCTTGGGGGATCATCACGGCCCCGGCGGGGGCGGAACGGACCACGGTGGCCATCAGCCCGAGCGGCGCCCCCCCCCCCGGCGCTCCGCCAGCCGGGATTCCGGCGGCCTGGGGCGGCTGGGCGGCGGGGTCGAGGGTGACGGCGGCGCCGCGCCCCACGGTCGGGCCTCCCAGTCCCGGCATCAGCAGATCGGCCGCTCCCGGCGGCGGCAGGGCTCCGCCGGTCAGCGGGTTGCCCGCCGGAAACAGCCGGCCGTTGATGGCCAGCAGCTTCAAGGCCGGCAGGCCGCCCAACTGCACCAGTTGCAGGGTCAGTTCGGCGTCGGCGGGGAGTTGCAGGTTGGGAGGAAGCTTCAGTTCCAGGATCGCGCCGCTGCTGGTCAGCACCTGGATCACCGCCTTGGCCTCGGCGGCCTGCATGGAGGCGGTGATCAGCGATCCCATCGGTAGTTTTGCCAGGGTTTCGCCCCCGCCTATTACCGTCAATACCGCCGCCGCCGCCGTCTTGGCCGAGACGGGGACGGGAGGCGGCGCCGGAGGGATGGCGGAAGACGACACTTTTACCTCGGCCGGATCAGGCGCTGGACGATGGCCTCCACATCGGCGGCGGCTTCGGCGTTGGGGGACCGGGTCATGATCGGGGTCTGGTTGCGGATGGCTTCGCGGACCTTGAGGTCGCGCCGGATCACCCCGGCCAGCGGCGGTGAGATCTTGAGGAAGCCTTCGCAGGCCTTGAGCAGGGTGTTGTAGATGCGCTCGCCCTCGCGGGTGGAATTGGCCATGTTGACCACGATCCGCATATCGGTGCCGGGCCGCTCCATATGGGTGACCTTGATGAAGGCGTAGGCGTCGGTCAGCGAGGTCGGCTCGTCGGTGGTCACCACCATGATGGTGCCGGCCTGCTGCGAGAAGTTGCGGGTGGTCTTCTCGACGCCGGCGCCCAGATCGACCACGACGCGGTCGTAATTGCCGGCCAGCACCGCCAGATCGTCGCCCAGCATCTGGAGACGCGACAGCGGAAGATTGGCCAGCGTGCCACTGCCCGAACGGCCGGCGATGATGTCGAAGCCGCCCTCGGGGAATGGAGTCAGGGCCTGATTGAGGGTCTGTCGCCCGGCGACGACGCTGCCCAGGTCGGATTTCGGCATCAGGCCCAGCTGGATGTCCACGTTGGCCAGGCCCAGATCGCCGTCGAACAGCAGCACCCGTTGCCCGGCGCGGGCCAGGGTATGGGCGAGGGTGATGGAGAACCAGGTTTTGCCGACGCCGCCTTTGCCCGAGGCGACCGCGACGATATTGCGGCCCTTGGCCCGGACGGTCGGGCGCGGTGCGAGGGTGGGTGCTTCCATCGTCATGATGTGGTTGCCTCGGTCCAGAATGTTTGATCGTGAGTTTGCGGAGCGGCCGGCTGCGGCATGATCAGCCGGGCCAGCGAAAGGGCGGAAATGGGCGAGATGCCCGACGCGACATGGGGGCTGGCGGACACATCGCAGAAAGCCATCTGTCCGGCCTCGGCGCAGGCCAGCACCGAGCCCAGCCGCCTTGTGGTGTCCAGCCGCGCGGCGAACAGGCGGGTGGCGCCCACATTGGCGAAGGCCTCGCCGATTTCTGCCGCCTCGATCGCGTCGCCGCCAGCGGCCATCACCAGGATGGGCTCTACGTCGGCGGCCTCGATCAGGGCCTGGAGATAGTCCATGTCGCTTTGCTTGAACGGGTTGAGGCCCGGCGAATCGATCAGGATCAGGTCGAACAGGCCGTTGGTGCTTTCCACGATCCGCGCCAGGGATTCGGGACCGCGCGCCCGCACCAGTTCGATTTCCAGGATGCTGGTGAAGGCGGCCAGCTGCTCGACCGCGCCGGCGCGGATATTGTCGCAGGTGATGACGCCGACCTGACGCTGTTTCAGCACCGAGCGGGCCGCCAGTTTGGCCACGGCGATGCTTTTGCCCGATCCGTTGGGGCCGACCAGCATGAACGGCCGCGGCGCCGAGTGCTCGGGCAGGTGGGCGAAGGTGAAGCCGGCTTCCAGCGCGGCGGCGCAGGCCAGGGTGGGGTCGCTGATTTCGGCGGTGCGGGCCGCGTTGACCAGCCGGTCGGCCACTTTCTGGGGGACGCCGTGCTCGGCCAGGGCCGCCCGTACCGCCTCGGCGGCCGAGGAGTCGACGCTTTCCCCCAGCAGCTCGGCCACGGCGAGATCGGCGTCGGCCGGTTCCAGCGCGGCGGTGATGCGCACCCCCTTGGAGCCGGCGGCCCGTTGGGTCGAGACGATGATGGCGTCGTCGCCCAGTTCCTGGCGGACCAGCTCCATGGCCTCGGTCATGGTCGGCGCGGTGAAGGACTTAAGCCTCATTCTGCTGCTGTCCGCCTCATGTCAGGGGGCCGCTTCATCAGATCTGTCCCAGCGTTTTGATGCGGGCCTTGGGGTGGATTTCGGACTGGCTCATCACCACCGTCATGGGGCGGAAGCGTTCGATGATCGAGCGCACATAGGGCCGCACCACCGGGCTGGTCAGCAGGATCGGGGTCTCGCCCTGCATGGCGAAGCGTTCAAAGGTCTGACGCACCCGGGCGATGAAGTCCTGCAATTGCGAGGGCGCCATGGAGATCTGCTTTTCCTCGCTGCTGCCCACCAGGGACTCGGCGAAGGCCTGTTCCCATTCCGGCGACAGGGTGATCAGCGGGATGAAACCCTGGCCGCCGGTGTTGCTGTCGGAAATCTGCCGCGCCAGACGGGCGCGGACATGCTCGGTGATCATGGTGACGTTGCGGGTGTGGCCGCAGGCCTCGGCGATACCCTCCAAGATGGTGGGCAGGTCGCGGATGGAGATGCGCTCGCCCAGCAGGTTTTGCAGTACCCGTTGCAGGCCGCCTACCGTCATCTGGCTGGGGATCAGCTCGGCGATCAGCTTCTGGTGTTCCTTGTCCAGCTCGTCCAGCAGCTTTTGGGTCTCGGCATGGCTGAGCAGCTCGGACATGTTGTCCTTCATCACCTCGGTCAGGTGGGTGGTGATCACCGTCGGCGGATCGACCACGGTATAGCCGCGGAACAGCGCTTCCTCGCGCGCGACCGGCTCGATCCACAGCGCCGGCAGGCCGAATGTGGGTTCGCGGGTCTTTTCGCCCGGCAGGGTGATGTCCTCGCCGCGCGGGTCCATGATCAGCAGCATGTTGGGGCGCAGATCGCCCCGGCCGGCCTCGACCTCCTTGACGTGGATGACATAGGTGTTGGCCGGCAGCTGCATGTTGTCCTGGATGCGGACGCTGGGCATGATGAAGCCCATTTCGCCGGCGACGGCGCGGCGCAGCGACTTGATCTGATCGGTCAGGCGCTGGCCCTTGGGATTGTTGATCAGTTGCAGCAGGCCATAGCCCAGCTCCAGACGGACATGATCGATCTTCAGGGCGGTGGAGATGGGCTCCTCGGCCACCGGCGGGGCCTGCAACGCCTGCTCGGCCTCGACCACCGTCTGTTTCTCGATCTTGGCCCGCTGGCCCTGATCCAGGAAATAGGCCGCAGCTCCCATGCCGAAGCCCAGGATCGCGAAGGGCAGGAACGGCATGTTGGGTACCAGCGCCATGGCGGTCATCAGGGCGCCGGCCATGCCGACGGCGCGGGGATAGCCGGCCAACTGGCCGAACAGCGCCTTGTCCACCGATTCCTGAACGCCGGCCTTGGTCACCAGCATACCGGCCGAGACCGACACGATCAGCGCCGGCACTTGGGTCACCAGACCTTCGCCGACGGTCAGCTTGGTATAGATGTCGGCGGCCTGGCTGAAGGTCAGGCCGTTTTGGGCCATGCCGATGACCATGCCGCCGATGATGTTGATGGCGGTGATCATCAGACCGGCGACGGCGTCGCCGCGAACGAATTTCGAAGCGCCGTCCATGGAGCCGAAGAAGGCCGATTCCTGCTCCAGTTCCGAGCGCCGCTTGCGCGCCGTCGGCTCGTCGCACAGGCCGGCCGACAGATCGGCGTCGATGGCCATCTGCTTGCCCGGCATGGCGTCCAGGTTAAAGCGCGCCGCCACTTCGGCGATGCGGCCCGAGCCCTTGGTGATGACCACGAAGTTCACGATCACCAGGATGGCGAACACGATGATGCCGATGACGAAATTGCCGCTCATGATGAAGCTGGCGAAGGCGGCGATCACCCGTCCGGCGCCCTCGACACCTTCATGGCCGTGCGACAGGATCAGGCGGGTCGAGGCAAGGTTGAGCGCGAGGCGGATCAGGGTGGTGATCAGCAGCACGGTGGGGTAGGAGCTGAACTGCAACGGCTTTTCGATGAAGATCGAGACCATCAGGATCAGCACCGCCATGGTCAGCGACAGCGACAGGCCGATATCCAGCGCCCATGGCGGCAGCGGCAGGATCAGCACCATCAAGATGGTGATGACGCCCAGGGCCAGGCCGACATCGCCGCGCCGGATCGCCGAGTTGAAGCGGCCAAACACCGCGCTGGCGCTTAGGCTGTCTTCAGGACCTGGAGCCTCAGCCATGGTGACGTTCTTTCTGGGTCATGGCCTAGGACATTGCTCGTTCGGGTTCGCCACCGGCCGGCGGAACGTCGATCCCCTCGTCGCCGTACTGCTTCAGCTTGTTGCGAAGCGTCCGGATGGAAATCCCCAGGATGGTGGCTGCGTGGGTCCGGTTGCCCAGGCAATGGCTGAGTGTGTCGATGATCAGGTCGCGTTCGACCTCGGCCACGGTCTTTCCCACCATGTTGGCCCGGCCGCCGCCCATGACGGTGGCGGCGGCATTGGCCGCCTGCGCCACCAGGGGGTCGGGATTGGTGCCCACATGGCCGCCGGACAGGATGATGGCCTCGGGGCCGATCTCGGAGCCCGAGGCCAGCAGCACGGCGCGGTGCATGCAGTTTTCCAGCTCGCGCACATTGCCGCGCCAGACATGGCGGGTCAGCATGTGGCGCACCTCGGCCGACAGCGACCGGCTGGGCAGGCCGTTGGCCTCGGTGTAGCGTTTGACGAAGTGATCGGCCAGGATGGCGATGTCCAGCGGCCGCTCGCGCAGCGCCGGCAGTTCCAGGGTGACGACGTTAAGGCGGTAATACAGATCCTCGCGAAAGGCGCCCTTCCTGATCTCATCTTCCATGGTCCGGTTGGAGGTGGCGAGGATGCGGACGTCGACCTTGATCGGCTGATTGCCGCCGACCCGGTCGATTTCCTTTTCCTGAAGCACGCGCAGCAGTTTGGACTGGAGCCGGATGTCCATTTCCGAGATTTCGTCCAGCAGCAAGGTGCCGCCGTTGGCTTCCTCGAACTTGCCGATGCGCCGCGCCACGGCCCCGGTGAAGGCGCCCTTTTCGTGGCCGAACAGTTCGGATTCCAGGAGGTTCTCGGGGATGGCGGCGCAGTTGACCGCGACGAAGCGTTTGTCCGAGCGCCGGCTTTTATTGTGGACGAAGCGGGCGATCAGTTCCTTGCCGGTGCCGGATTCGCCGGTGATCATGATCGAGGCGTCGGAATTGGCCACCTGTTCGGCCATCTTCAAGGTCTGGCCCATGCGCGGGTCTTTGAAGATGATGTTATGGCTTTCCTGGGTCACTGCCGCGATCACCGCCGCGATCAGTTCGGCGTCGGGCGGCAGCGGGATGTACTCCTTGGCGCCGGCCTTGATGGCGCGCACCGCCGCCGAGGCGTCCGACGCGATGCCGCAGGCCACCACCGGCACCACGATGCGCTCGGCCTCCAGCGAGTCGATCAGTCCCTTGATGTCGCGCTTGACGTCGATCATCACCAGATCGGCGCCCTGGGTGCGCAGCACCTCCAGGCCAGCCGGGACGTCCTCGGCCTGGCGAACCTTCGCACCGCGCGCCATGGCGATCTGGCTGGCGGCGCCGATTTGCCCGTCGAGCGTGCCAATGATCAGAAGTCGCATGTCGTCCCTCTCCCGTCAGCCCGGACCGCAGCCTTTAGGCGCGGTCGGTCTTGATGATTTCCGTCATGGTCACGCCCAGGCGATCCTCGACCACGACCACCTCGCCACGCGCCACCAGACGGTTGTTGACGTAGATGTCGATGGCCTCCCCGACCTTGCGGTCCAGCTCGACCACCGCGCCGCGTCCCAGCTTCAGCAGCTGGTTGACCTGCATGGTGGCCTTGCCCAGCACCGCCGAGACCTGGACCGGAATATCGTAGACGGCCTCCAGGTCGCGGGCCGAGCGTGGAACATCGGGAATGTCGCCGCGCTGTTCCTCGCCCTCGGGCTTGAAGTCGTTCAGCTCGAAATCTGCCATATCAACCTCCACGGCCGGCTATTCACCGGTAAAATAAGTCTTCTTCCTGCCCCTCGCCGGGCATCGTTTCAGTCTTCGTTGTGGCGTCGTTCGGGCAGGGCCACCGAGCGTTCCACCGCCGCCTCGATATCGGCGATCAGGCGGACCTGATCGCGTTCGGCGCCGCCATCGGTCCATTCCACCCGGCAATCGCCGCGCATCAGCCGCAGGTCGGGCTGCACCACCACGCGGCCCTCGAAACCGTGCATTCCCGCCACCGCTTCCAGGCGGTCCCGCACCGGGTCCACCAGATCCTGCTCGACCCGCACGATGATGCGCGGTTCGTCCAGAACATGGGCGAAGCAGTCCTGCACCGTGCGGATCACCTCCTCGAAGGCATTGGCCTCGCACGCCGCCGGCAGCACCTTCTTCAACACCGCCATGGCCACCCGCGCCGCGACCCGCTGATTGGTGTCGGCGGCCTGCTCTTGCGCTTCGTGCAGCGCTGCCATGGTCTCGGCCAGCCGGGTCATGGCTTCGGCCATCTGGTGTTCCGTCGCCTCGGTGGCCTCGTTCAGGCCGGTGCGGTAGCCCTCCTCGTAGGCGGCCTCGCGCACCACCTGGAGATCTTCTTCGGTGAAGCTGGGCGGCGGCGGAATATCCTCTTCGGGCTCGTACTCGACCGTCTCTTCCTGTTTCGGCTTTGGACGGGCCGAAGGCGGGCTGAAATCCAGGTCGAACATGTACTTCTTATCGGCCATCGTGGTTAAAAGTCCTTCGTCGCCGGCGCGAATCCGGTTTGCTTGGTTTGTTGTTTCGCCTCGGTCGCCGGCAGTTACATCCGTGCCGGCTAGTACACCAGTTCGTCTTCCTCACGGCCTTCGGAGATGACCAGCTGACCGGACGAGGCCAGTTCCTTGGCCATGACCACGATGGCGGCCTGGGCCTGATCCACGTCGCGCAGACGCACCGGTCCCAGGGCCTCCATGTCCTCGCGCAGCATCTTGCCGGCGCGTTCCGACATGTTCTTGAAGAACAGTTCCTTGACCGCGTCGGCGCCGCCCTTGAGGGCGATGGCCAGCTTGTCCTTTTCCACCGAGCGCAGCAGCACCTGGATGCCGGCGGCATCGATGCGGATGAGGTCGTCGAAGGTGAACATGAGGGCCTTGATCTTCTCCGAGCTTTCCCGGTTGCGCTCTTCCAGGGCACTCATGAAACGGTTCTCGGTGTTGCGGTCCAGGTTGTTGAAGATATCGGCCATGAGTTCGTGCGAATCGCGGCGCTGGGTGCGGGCCAGATTGGTCATGAACTCGCTGCGCAGCGTCTTTTCGATACCGTCCAGCACTTCCTTCTGGACGACCTCCATGCGCAGCATGCGCATGATGACTTCCATGGCGAAGTTTTCCGGCAGCACCGCCAGCACGCGGGATGCATGGTCGGCCTTGATCTTGGACAGCACCACCGCGACGGTCTGCGGGTATTCGTTTTTCAGGTAGTTGGCCAGCACCTGTTCGGAAACGTTGCCCAGCTTGTCCCACATGGTGCGGCCGGCTGGGCCGCGGATTTCTTCCATGATCGCCGAGACGCGATCCTTGGGGATGCTCTTCATGAGCAGCCGTTCGGTGGTGTCGAAGGTGCCGGTCAGCGATCCGGTCGATGACAGCGCGTCGGCGAATTCGACGAAGACGCGCTCGACCAGATTGGACGACACGGTGCCAAGGCTGGCCATGATCTGGGACAGTTCCTTGATCTCGTCATCGCCCAGCATGCCGAACAGCTTCGACGAGTGTTCCTCGTTGAGCGACAGCATGAACATGGCCGCCTTTTGCGGGCCGGTGAGGCTGCGGTAGTCTTCTTTGACACGACCCATGGGACGCCTCTATCAGCTTTCTTGGTACATCCAGTTGCGGATAATCGACAAAGCCTCTTCCGGATGCTTCTCGACGATTTCGCCGATCTTGCGGATGGAGGAGGCCTTGACGCGGCCTTCGACCTTGTCGATGTCGATCAGTTCATCGGCGATGACCTCTTCCTCGCCGCCCAGGCCGGGGGCCGCCATGGCGACGGCGCCGGGGCCGGTCAGTTGCGGAATGGCGCCGCCCTCGGCGGTCAGCAGGCGACGGCCGTCGGGGCCGACCTGACCCTGCATGGACTCGATGGCGCGGCTGATGAGCGGGCGCAGCACCAGCAGCAGGAACAAGATGGCGACGACGGACAGGCCCAGGTTGGAGGCCACCTTCTCGACGAAGTCGCGGCGCATGCCAAAGATGAACTCGCCCGGTTCCTCGGCCATGTCGAGTTCTTCGCCCTTGTAGAACGGCATGGAGGCGACCTTGACCTGGTCCTCGCGGTCCTTGGTGAAGCCGATGGCCGATTTGACCAGGGCCTCGATCTGGGCCATTTCCTCGGGGGTGCGGTCGCGATAGGTGGTCTGCTTGCCGTCGGCGGACTTCTCGCGCACGCCGTCGACGATCACGGCGGCCGAGACCTTGCGAATCTCGCCGATCTCGCGGACCGTGTTCTTGGTTTTGCGGGAAATCTCGTAATTGACGGTTTCCTGGCTCTTATTGGTCTTGGTCGAGGTGCGGATATTGCCCGAGGAGGTGGCGTTGGGGTCGGGCAGGTTCTGCTGCACCGTCACCGGGGTCGGCTCGGCATCCTGGCTTTGCTCGCCCTCGTTGGTGGTGACCTGCGAGCGGACCACCTTGGTCTCGGGGTCGAAGGTTTCCTCGGTGGTGACTGCATGGCTCATATCCATGTCCACCGTCACCTCGGCGCGGACGCGGCCCGGCCCCAGCGAACGCTCCAGCAGGTCCTCGATGGTCTTGACCAGCCGCGCCTCGATATTGATCCGCATTTCGTCGGCGGTCTGGGCCTGGAACTCCTTGGAGTTCTCGAAGCCCTTGGCCAGCAGGGTTCCCTTGTCGTCGACGATGGAGATGCGCGACGGCTTCATCTTGGGCACCGCCGCCGCGATCAGGTGCTGAATCGCCGAGGTCTGGCCCTTGTCCAGCCGCTGGCTGCCTTGCATCTTGAGGATGACCGAGGCCGAGGGCTCCTGCGTGTCGCGCGAAAAGGCCTCGCGCTTGGGCAGCACCAGATGGACGCGGGCGAACTTGACCTTGTCGATGGAGCGGATGGTCTTGGCCAGTTCGCCTTCCATGGCCCGGATCATGGTGATGTTCTGCTGGAAGCTGGTGGAGCCCAGCGCGTCTTGTTTGTCGAACAGCTCGTAGCCGGCCATCCGGCCGCCGGTGGGCAGCGCCTGTTCGGCCATGCGGACCCGCAGGTCCAGCTTGCGGTCCTTGGGCACCCAGACCTCGGTACCGTCCTTGCGCAGCTCGTAGGGGATCTTCTCTGTGGTCAGCTTTTCGATGATCTGCTTGGAGTCGCCAAGGTCGAGGTCGCCATACAGCAACTCCATCTGCGGCGCGGCGACGCGGCTCATCAGATAGATGAAAAATCCAAGGATGCTGACACCGACGCCAGCGATGGCGGCAAGGCGCATGGGGCCAAGGCCGCGCAGCATCTGAAGGAATGCGTTCACGTCGTCTCCATCGGCCCGGCCCCCGGGCGGTAACGGCGGGGCGCACCGGCATGCGCGCGCCCACAACCAGCCTTGCTACACCTTGCCAGCCTAATGCCGCGTCACTGAAGAGATGGTTAACGACCCGGCAAATTTTGCCGGGTCGTTTTTAATGGCGGGAGGGCCGGAAACCGTCCTCGCTAGCGACCCTTGCGCCTGGGCGGGCGGAAGGGGGCGGGGCCGCGTTTGGGCGGGCGGGGGCCGCGCTCGGTCTCGCCGGCCAGATTGAACACCATGGAGCCGGTCAAGGTGTTGGCTTCACGCAATTCCACATCCAGGCGCTGGCCCAGTTGGAAGGTGCGCCGGGTGCGCTTGCCGATCAGGGCGTGGCGGGGCTCGTCATGAACATAGAAGTCCTCGGGCAGCGACGAGATCGGAACCAGTCCGTCGGCGCCGGTGCCCTCCAGGGTGACGAACAGGCCAAAGCGGGTGACGCCCGAGACCTTGGCCTTGAAGGTGGCCCCGACCCGGTCGGCCAGATAGGCGGTGACGTAGCGGTCGACCGCCTCGCGTTCGGCGGTGGCGGCGCGTCGTTCCGTCATCGAAATGTGTTGGCCCCAGGCCTCGAAGTTGGCAACCGCATCCGCAGGCAGGCCGCCTTCGCCGAATTTCAGGCCGCTGACCAGGGCGCGGTGGACCAGCAGGTCGGCATAGCGGCGGATGGGCGAGGTGAAGTGGGCGTATTTGGCCAGTCCCAGGCCGAAATGGCCGATATTTTCCGGCTGATAGACCGCCTGGGCCTGACTGCGCAGGATCACCTCGTTGACCAGATGGGCATTGGGAGTGTCGGCCACCGCTTCGAGAATCCGGTTGAAGTATTCCGGGCGCAGCACCTGACCCTTGGCCAGCTTCAGATCCATGCTGCCGAGGAACTCGCGCAGGGAGTCCAGCTTTTCCTGGCTGGGCAGGTCGTGGACCCGGTACATGCAGGGGCGGTGGATCTGCTCCAGCGTCTCGGCGGCACAGACATTGGCGGCGATCATGAAGTCCTCGATCAGCCGGTGGCTGTCGAAGCGTTCGCGCTCCTCGATGGTGGCGATCTTGCCGGTTTCGTCCAGCACCACCTTGCGCTCGGGCAGGTCCAGTTCCAGCACGCCGCGCTCCTTGCGGGCCAGGAACAAAGCGTTCCAGGCGCCATACAGCGGCGCGATCACCGAATCTTGCAGCTTTGCCGTGCCCTCGTCGGGATTGCCGTCCTTGGCGGCCTGGACGCGGGCATAGGTCAGCCGCGCCGCCGAGCGCATCATTCCGCGCACGAAACGATGGCGCAGTTTGTTGCCCAGCTTGTCCAGCCAGAAGTGGACGGCCATGCAGGGGCGGTCCTCGTCGGGCTTCAGCGAGCACCAGCCGTTGGAGAGTTCCTCCGGCAGCATGGGAACCACCCGGTCGGGGAAATAGACCGAGTTGCCGCGTTTGAACCCTTCGCGGTCCAGGGCGTCGCCGGGGCGCACATACCAGCTGACATCGGCGATGGCGACCAGACAGTGCCAGCCACCGGGATTCTTGGGGTCGGGATCGGGCTCGGCCCAGACGGCGTCGTCGTAGTCGCGGGCGTCCTCGCCGTCGATGGTGACCAGCGGGATGGCGCGCAGATCGGTGCGCGCGTCCAGGGGGGCGGGACCTTCGGCGGCGGCCTGCTTCAGGGCTTCCTCGGGGAACTCGAACGGGATGTCGTTGGTGTGGATGGCCACCAGACTGACCGTTCGCGCCGCCTCCATGGCTCCCAGGCGTTCCTTGATGCTGACCTGGCGCATGCCGTAGAGGCGGCCCGGCATGATGTCGGCCAGCACCAGCTCGCCGGCCAGGGCGTCGCCGGTCTCGCCCTTGGGCACCAGATATTCCGACTTTTCCTTGCGGCTGGTTGGGCGCAGGCGGCCGGTGCCGTCGGGATTGGGTTCGAACACGCCGATCACACGGGCGCGGGCCTCGCCCACCACCCGGATGGCGCGGCCTTCATAGGTGTCGTCGCGCAGGCGGCGCAGTTTGCACAGCGCCCGGTCGCCGATGCCCAGGGCGGGTTCGCCGGCGCGGAACGGCGCCATGAAGATACGCGGCGGGCGTCCCTCGCCCTCCCAGACCAGTGGCCGGGCCAGCAGCTCGCCATCGGTATCGGTGCCGATGATCTCGACCACGCCCATATCGGGCAGGACGCCGGGCTTGGCGAAGCGCTTCTGGTGGCCGCGCTCGACCGAGCCGTCCTTCTCCAACTCCTTGAGGATAGCCTTAAGATCGATTTTGTCGGAGCCGCGCAAGCCGAAGGCTCGGGCCAGTTCGCGCTTGCCGACCCGGCCGGGCGACGATTTGATGAAGTCGAGGATTTCCTGCTTGGAGGGAATCGGGACGTGCTTTGGGGCTTTGTGCGGGGGCTTGTTCATGGCGGCAGCCTAGACTCTGGCGGCGACGGGGGCAAGAAAACCCCGCCTTGATGGGGGTCAAGGGGTATATGTGGCCCTTCATGCTCTGTTACCCGTATCCCATGGAGAGTCCCGATGTCAAAGCCCGAGGAATTCCGCTGCACCCTGGACGGCTCCGACTCCGCCGCCGCGTTCCGCCGCTTCGCCGAGACTATCTGCGGCGACAGCGGTCATGGCCGCCATGCGGTTCTGGTCCAGGGCGCCGATGGGCCGCGCTGCCTGTTGCAGAATAGCGGTCGCTGCATCGAAAGCTCGACGCCGTGGGCCATGACGCGCGAGGTGGTCGAGCCGGTGTTCCGCTTCGACGACGGCGTGGAATGGGTGGCGCTGTTTCCCATCGACGATTGGCAGATGCGCCTGGACGCGGCGCTTCAGGCCTCGTTCAACGATTCCCGCCCGTGGTCCAGGCTGTTGGCCGAGGAGTTGCTGGCCGAACTGCCCGGCGTGACGCGGCTGGTCATCAGCCGCTAGCTCCATAACGCCCCAAGGCTTGACCTGGACGCCTGCTTGCGTCTACTCAATCCCCAACGCACGCATTAAGTCCCGACCGGAGAAGCCCGATGGCCTCGTACCAGTACGTCTACGTCATGAAGAACCTCACCAAGGCCTATCCGGGTGGGAAAGAGATCATGAAGGGGCTGTGGCTCAGCTTCCTGCCCGGCGCCAAGATCGGCGTGCTGGGCGTCAATGGTTGCGGCAAGTCCACCCTGCTCAAGATCATGGCCGGCCTGGATACCGAATACGGCGGCGAGGCCTGGGCGGCCGAGGGCGTCAAGATCGGCTATCTGTCGCAGGAGCCTCAATTGGACCCCGGCAAGGACGTCATGGGCAATGTCATGGAGGCGGTGGCCGAGACCAAGGCGCTGCTGGACCGTTTCGACGAGGTGTCCGCCCGGTTCGCCGAGGAGCTGACTGACGACGAGATGAACGACCTGATCGCCGAACAGGGCGAGTTGCAGGAAAAGATCGACCACCTCAACGCCTGGGACATTCAACGCACCATCGAAGTCGCCATGGACGCCCTGCGCTGCCCCCCCGGCGACGCCGACGTCTCGACCCTGTCGGGCGGTGAAAAGCGCCGCGTCGCGCTGTGCCGCCTGCTGCTGTCGCATCCCGACATGCTGCTGCTGGACGAGCCCACCAACCATCTCGACGCCGAGTCGGTGGCCTGGTTGGAGCGTTTCCTGGAGGATTACAGCGGCACCGTGGTGATCGTCACCCATGACCGTTACTTCCTGGACAACGTCACCGGCTGGATTTTGGAGCTGGAGCGCGGCCACGGCATCCCCTACGAGGGCAATTACACCGGCTGGCTGGAGCAAAAGCAAAAGCGCCTGCAACAGGAGGAGCGCGAAGAGAGCGCCCGCCAGCGTTCGATCCGCGACGAGCTGGAATGGGTGCGCGCCAGCCCCAAGGCCCGTCAGACCAAGAGCAAGGCCCGTATCACCGCCTTCGAGGATCTGGTCGCCAAGTCGCAGGAAAAGGCCACCGGCGCCGCTCAGATCAGCATCCCGCCCGGCCCGCGCCTGGGCGGCAAGGTGATCGAGGCCGAGGGCGTCTCCAAGGCCTTCGGCGATCGTCTGCTATACGAGAATCTGTCCTTCCGCCTGCCGCCGGGCGGCATCGTCGGCGTCATCGGCCCCAACGGCGCCGGCAAGACCACCTTGTTTCGCATGATCACCGGGGCCGAGAAACCCGATAGCGGCAGCTTCACCGTGGGCGAGACCGTGGTGCTGGGCTATGTGGATCAGAGCCGCGACACCCTCGACCCCGAAAAGACGGTGTTTCAGGAAATCTCGGACGGTCAGGAGGAAATCGACGTCGGCCGGCGCAAGATCAACGCCCGCGCCTATGCCGGCCTGTTCAACTTCAAGGGCGCCGACCAGCAAAAGAAGGTCGGCATCCTGTCGGGTGGCGAGCGCAACCGCGTTCACCTCGCCAAGATGCTGTCGCGTCCCGCCAATGTCATCTTGCTGGACGAACCCACCAACGATCTGGATGTGGAAACCCTGTCGGCCCTGGAAGAGGCGCTGGCCGAGTTCCCCGGCTGCGCCGTGGTCATCAGCCATGATCGCTGGTTCCTCGACCGCATCGCCACCCATATCCTGGCCTTCGAGGGCGATTCCCAGGTGGTGTATTTCGAGGGCAACTACCAGGATTACGAGGCCGACCGTCACCGCCGCCTTGGCACCGACGCCGACCAGCCCCACCGGATCAAGTACAAGCCGCTGAAGCGTTAGGCCTTGGCCCGGCGAGCGGCAAAAGCGGCTCGCCGGGATCAGTCCACCACGGCATCCAGCAGCATGGTCTTGAACAGCGCCAGGAAGTGCTGGTCGAGGTGGCTTCCCATCTCGTCGGTCATGATGGCCAGCGCCTTTTCGGCTTCCATGGGCGGCTTGTAGACCCGGCGGTCGGTCAGGGCGCTGAAGACATCGACGATGGAGGCCATGCGGGCCAGATCGTTGAGGTCCCCCCCCTTCAGCTGGTTGGGATAGCCGGTGCCGTCCAGCTTTTCGTGATGCTGGGCGGCGATGATGATCACCGGCTTGGGGATATCGGGGCTGATATTGAGGAATTTGATGGTCTCGGTGACGTGGCTCTTCATCACCGTGAACTCTTCGTCGGTCAGACGGCCGGGCTTGTTCAGCACCTCGTGCGGGATGGAGATCTTGCCGGCGTCGTGGAGCAGGCCGCCGCTGGCCAGAACCAGCTGATCCTCCGGCTTCAGGCCCAAGGTATGGCCGAACAGCGACAGCAACGTGGCGACCCGCAGGCTGTGGGCGTAGGAATAGTTATCGTGTTCCTTGACGCCGTTGAGGATGGATTTGAAGTCGTTCTGGCCGATGGCGTCGACCAGCGGGGCGCAGGCCTCCTTGACCGAGGCGAACGGAACCGGCTCTCCGGCGGCGATGAAGTCGGAGATGTTGTTGAAGATCTGGACCGTGCCCTTGAGGGCGGCGCGCGCCTTCAGGGGCAGATTCTCCCAGTCGGCCTCGACATGCTTGTTGACCTGGGCGGTAATGGAGTTGATCAGCGTGCTGCGCCGGTAGGGCTTGGGGAGAAAGCAATCGGCGCCGCAACGTTTCAACTGCTCGGTGATGGCGGTCACGGGGGTCTTGGAGGTGAGGATGATCGGGATCTTGGACAGAACCGGATCGGCCTTGGCCAGCAGGACAAAATCAAAGCCACCATGCGGAGGGGAGAATTCGTCCACCAGGATCACGCTGGGCGGCGCGGCCCGCAGCCCGTGCAGGGCGCGTTCGCCGTCCGGGTACTCGTTGACGCAGTAAAGCGACACCAGCGCCTGCGTCACCTGCGAGCGATGGGTGGCATTGGCGTCGACGACGGCAATAAGAGAGACGTGACCAGCAGGGGGCATCGCACACTATTCTTTGAAATACGCCGGCTTCGTCCCTGTGGCTTCGCCAATATGGCCGATGATATAGCGCAGCAGCGGCATGGTCGGCAAGAACTCACCGCGAGTGGTCGTGTCACCCGCTGATTTTATCGTGATTGTTCCGCCAATGCAGTCGTTAATATCGGAAATCCGGGCGATTTTCAGGCTGACCTTCGTCCCCACGGTATGGCCAGCGGCCTGGAAGCTTATTCCGGCGATGGAGATGTCGACCACCGGGTGGACGCGGCCATCGATCAGGACGACAAGTCCTTGACCAACCTTGCGAATATGGTTCCGTCGATCCGGGGTCTGTGTCATCAGGGCGTTCGCTTCCTTGCTCATGCGAAAGATATACAACACATGCCGTGAACGACGTTCGCTGCTTGTTTGAACAGCCCATGAATGGCATGGATTTGGCGGCGTATCCAAATCGGGACAAATCGCGCATGGCTTGCTATTCTTGGCGGCGGCAATCTCTGGAGAAATTCGCCGGTGGGCTGTGAGCCGCAAATGATGTCTGGCGCGAGGAGTGGGGGGATGCCCAAGCCGTTACGGGTGCTCCTGGTCGAGGACTCGCCCGACGACGCCGAGCTGGTGGAACTCGAACTGATCAGCGGTGGTTTTGCGCCCGACATCGTTCGGGTGGAGACCGTGGCCGAGATGCGGCGTTGTCTGGACCGGGGGGGCTGGGACGTGGTACTCAGTGACTACCATCTCCCCGCCTTCGGCGCCGAAGAGGCGCTGGATATGGTGCTGGCCAGCGGCCAGGATCTGCCGTTCATCATTCTGTCGGGGATGGTGCGGGCGGAGGAGGCGGTCAAGCTGATGAAGCGCGGCGCCGCCGACTTTCTGGACAAGGCCGCCCTGGCCCGGCTGGTCCCGGCCATCGAGCGTGAGATCAGGGATGCGGTGGACCGGGCCCAGCGCCGCGAGGCCCAGGAACAGGTCCGCATCATGTCCATGGCGGTGGAGCAGAGCCCGGTGGCGGTGATGATCACCGACACCAAGGGGATCATCACCTACGTCAATCCTTGTTTTTGCGCCAATACCGGTTACGAGCGTCACGAGGTGTTGGGCAGGACGCCCAACATCGTCAAGGGCGGAGACACTCCGGTCGAGGAGTACCGGCAGCTCTGGCAGACCATCTCCAGCGGCAATGTCTGGCGCGGGATGTTTCATAATCAGCGCAAGGACGGCTCGTTTTATTGGGACGAGGCCTCGGTCTCCCCCGTGCGCGACCTGTCGGGCAAGGTGTCGCATTTCGTCGGCATTACCCTGGACATGACCGAGCGTCAGTTGCGGGACCAGGAGTTGCACAAGGCGGTTCGCCATCTCACCGAAGCCAATACCGAGTTGGAGCGCTTTGCCTATGTCGCCTCGCACGATCTGCAAGAGCCGCTGAGGACGCTGACCTCTTTCACCCAGTTGCTCGACCGCCGCTTTCATGGCGACATGGATTCCGAGGCCAAGGAATACATGGCCTTCATTGTCGACGCGGCCAAGCGGATGCACGAGCTGATCAACGACTTGCTGGCCTATTCCCGCGTCACCGGCGAGGGACGCGGATTCGCCCGCGTGGCCCTGGCCGATGTCTGCGCCCAGGCCCTGCGGAATCTGAAATGCAGCATCGACGAAGCGGGGGCCTTGATCATGTTGGGCGACCTGCCGGACGTGGTGGGCGACGAGGTACAGCTGATGCAGCTGTTCCAGAATCTGATCGGGAACGCCATCAAGTTCCGCCGGGCGGGCGCGACGCCCGAAATCGTCGTTTCCGCCCAGCACAAGGCCGGGGAATGGCTGGTTTCGGTGCGTGACAACGGCATCGGCATCTTGACCACCGAGCAGGACATCTTCGAGATCTTCCGCCGTCTTCACACCCATGCCGAATATCCGGGAACCGGGGTCGGTCTGGCGGTGTGCAAATGCATCGTCCAGCATCATCTGGGGCGGATCTGGGTGGAGTCGAAGCCCGGAGACGGCAGCACTTTCTTCTTTACGCTGCCGGATACGCCTTGATGGCGGCGCAAGCCGCGTTTGCCCATCCATTCCAATTGCCGCATACTTTGTTCCGAGGGGTTTGGTTTCTCGGCAGGGGGTAGGCATGCACGTTGAAGATGTTCTCGCTACCAAGGGCGATAGCGTTCAGACCATCGGACCGGGGGCTTCGGTGCACGAGGCGGCGACGCTGCTCATGGACATGAATATCGGGGCGCTGGTCTGCACCGATCCCACCGGCGGGGTCATCGGGATCGTCTCGGAGCGCGACATCTCGCGGGCCGTCGCCAGATTCGGCTGGGACGCCATCGATATGTCGGTTTCCGAGATCATGACTCGCGATGTGATCACCTGTCGGGCGCAAGACGAAGTGGGCTACCTGCTGGTGGTCATGACCGAAACGCGCTGCCGTCATGTTCCGGTGGTGCGCGACGGGGTGGTGGCCGGCATCATCTCCATAGGCGATCTGGTCAAGATCGGGCTGGGTGAATAGCCTCCTATAAGAGCCGGGCCAGCCGCTCCGCCAGCCAGTCGCCGATTTTGACCGCCCCCGCCGGGGTGTTGTGAACGTGGTCGTAGAAGTCGCCATCGGCGAAGGCCAGTTCCCCGGCGAGGTCGAGGCAGGTCGCCTCGCGCTTGGCGCAGACCGCCAGGGTCACGGCATTGAACTCGGCCAGCAGCCGCCAGTTGTCGACGCCGTTCAGTTCGTCGTCATCGCGCACCATGCCCCAGACCTTGCCGTCCCTGATCCGGTAGTCGCCGCGAGTCTGGGTGACGAAGACCGGCTGGGCTCCCATGGCCCGGATGCGGTCGGTCAGTTGGTTCAGGCGCTCGGCATAGGCTGCGGGGTCGGCGACCGAGCGGGCCTGGCGGTTATCGGCGGTGTTGGGGGTGTCGGTCCACTTGGCGCGGGCGAAGTCCAGCGCGGTATGGGACAGGTTGGTGCGTCGCGCCTCCAACGCCCCCATCACGGTGTGGCTGAGGCGAAACAGGGCGGAATTGTGCCGGAACCATTTGAAACCGCTGGAAAAGGCCAGGGAATCGGTGGCGTTGACCCCGATCATGGCGTCGTTGATCCCCACATAGACCAGCACGATTCGGGGCTTCAGTCCGGGAACATAGGGGAACCAGGACTCGAAATTGAACAGATGCCCGACAGTGCTTTGCCCGTCGATCCCGGAATTGGCGATGACGGCGGGCTTGCCCAGCCGGGCCAGCCCACGGGCCAGCACGGCTTGCCAGGTGGCGTCGTCGGGCAGGTAAAGCTGATTGGTGGTGCTGCCGCCGACCGTCAGGATGTCGATGGCGGGGGGGGCGACGCCCCGGCCGCGAAAGCCCCAGGCGTCTCGCCGATAGGTGAACGGCGCCCCGCCGGGATAGACCCCGGCGGCGTCGATCTGGACGGCGCTGGAGCGGGCGATATTGAGGCGGTCGATGGGGTCGCGGCTGAACCAGCCGCCGAAGATCAGCTCGACCGCCAGTAGCCCGGCGACCAGCAGGCCGAGGTTGATGGCGATGAGCTTGAGGATTCGTCCGAGCATGTGGAGCTATATAGCCGAGCATGTCCGCCCCGTCCATCCACAGGGTGACTTGACTTCGCTCAAGGCGGGGCGACGGCCGGGGCGCTAGCTACTACGGTCCGACCCACGATGGAGGCCCGCGATGAGAAATGGACTGCGCTTGGCACTGGCTTTCGCCGCTGTTTTCGGAGTCGTTTCACTGGCGGGCGGTCCGTTGGCGGCTCAGACCGCCGCCACTCCATCGGCGACCGGCATCATGATCAAGGGCAAGCCCTATGTTTATGATCCCGATAACGCCCAGGACGTCATGCGGACCTGCGCCGGCTGTCACGGCGACCTGGGGGCCGGCGGCGGCGGCGGGGTCTATCCCCGGTTGGGGGGGCTCAACGCCGATTATCTGGCCGAGCAATTCCGCAAGTTCAAGACCCGCGAGCGCGAGAATATCCCCATGATCCCGTTCGCGGTCGATCGCGAGATGTCCGAGGCCGATGTGCTCGACGTGTCGCGCTTCCTGTCCGAGGTCAAGCTGGACACCAAGCCGCCAGCCAATATGCCCGCCGACGGCTATGCCCGTCTTCAGGTCATGAAGCGGGTGCTGGTGGTCCCGCACGAGCCGGGCGACGTCGAGGCGGGCAAGGCCTTCTACGGGGCTGACTGCGCCGCCTGTCACGGCCGCAAGGGCGAGGGGCGTGTCAAGAAACCGCCGCTGGCCGCCCAGCACATCCCCTACCTGAAGGCGCAGGTGAAAGGCTTTCTGACGGGGGCGCGCGCCCATGACGATCTCGACATCCTGCGTGCCAAGACCCCGGCCGACTGGACCAATCTTTGGGCGTTCTTGTCTACCCTCCAGGATTGAGCCCTGCGCCGCGCCTCCCGATTCATGAAGCTTACATTATTCTGATTCTTGTGCAGAATGCCGGGCTTCTGGTGGCTGCGGGAATGGGGGATGGCGATGTTGAGGCGGCCGCGTCTGGGATTGCAGGTCAGTATCGTGCTGATCATCGCGTTTGTGGTGGCCTGCCTGACCATCGCCACGGCGACCAGCATTTACCTCGCCAGCAGCCGCGCCGCCCAGGAAGGCGCCCAGCGGCTGTTTTCGGAGATCACCGCGCGGGTCGCCGACCGGGTCGAGGTTCAGATCAACGATCTGCTCGACCTGGCCGGGTTGGGGGCGTCGCTACCCGCTTCGGTTGACCCGATCGGCGACGCCACCGGGCACGGGGCGGTGCCGTTCCTGTTGCGGGCGCTGGAGCAGAGCCCGAATCTCTATTCCGTTTATATCGGACAGGCCGATGGCGGTTTTCTTCAGGTCATCGCGGTCCGGGACGACGACCGTATCCTGGCGGCGAACAAGGCGCCGGCGGGAACCCGCTTCATTCTCCGCGCCATCGCCACCGGCGCCGACGGAGTCCGGCGCGAGACCTGGACCTTCCTGGGCGAGGGGCTGGCGGCGCGGGGGTCCGAGGTCAAGGACAACCCTCCTTACGATCCCCGCCAGCGGCCATGGTATCTGGCGGCCCTGGATCGCCCCGACAGCATTCTGTCCGAGCCCTATGTGTTCAGCTCGCTGCGGGAGCCCGGATTGACGGCGTCGCGTCGTCTCGCCAATGGCGCGGGGGTGTTCGGCGTCGACGTCACCTTGCGCGGGTTATCCGGCTTCGTGGGGAGTCAGGTCATCTCCCCCCAGGGCGGAATCGCGTTGATCGATCAGAAGCGCCGCATTCTCGCCCTGGCTCCGGCCCTGGCGGCGGGAGTGGGCAGGGAGATTGAACCGCTGGCCAAGCTGGCCGAAATCGACGATCCGCTGATGCGGGCGCTGTCCGAAACCGTCGCCAGCGATACCGCCAGACTGGTTCAGACCGGGCGCGGCGAGGTCCTGGTCCAGGCCACCGATTGGCATGACCGCAGCGGTCAGGCCATCTCCATCGGCATTATTTCGCCATTCGCCGATTTCACCGGCCCGATCAAGGACATGCAGCGGCGGATTCTGACCGTCACCGCGCTGGTTCTGCTGCTGGTGGTGCCGCTGGCCATGCTGCTGGCCCGCAACATCGCCCGGGCGGTCAAGCATCTGGTGGTCGAGGCCGAGCGGGTGCGGCGGTTCGATTTCGCCGGCAATCCGTCCAGCGGCTCGTTCGTCAGCGAGTTTCAGGATCTCGGCGAGGCCTTCGGGCTGATGAAGCAGACCATCGCCGCCCGCTCCGGCGAATTGGCGGCGGCCCAGGGACGGCTGGAGCGTCTGGTCGATCTGGGGATCGCGTTGTCGGCCGAACGGGATTCCGGCCGCCTGATGGACATGATCCTGATGGGGGCGAAGGAGCTGTCCAACGCCGATGGCGGCACCTTGTACATCTGCGACGAGGACAAGTTGCGGTTTCAGATCATCCGCAACGACACGCTGGGTATCAAGATGGGGGGCGAGGGCGAGCCGCCGCCATCATTGCCGCCGGTGGCGATGACCCTGGCGGACGGCACGCCCAACCGGTCCAATGTGGTCAGTCATTCGGTGCACGAGCAGATGACCATCAACATTCCGGATGCCTATGACGAGGGTCGGTTCGACTTTTCCGGGACCAAGGCGTTCGACCAGCGCAGCGGCTATCACTCGACCTCGTTTCTGACCGTGCCGTTGAAGCCGCGCGGCGGCGACGTGATCGGGGCGCTGCAACTGATCAACGCCCGACCGGCGGGGAGCGACGGGATCGTGGCGTTCTCGCCCCAGATCCAGCGCTTTGTCGAGGCCCTGGCCGCCCAGGCCGCCACCGCGCTTTATAACCGCGAGCTGCTGGACGCCCAGGAACGGCTGATGGACGCCATGATCCAGATCATGGCCGGCGCCATCGACGCCAAGAGCCCCTATACCGGCGGCCATTGCGAGCGGGTGCCGGAACTGTCGCTGATGCTGGCCGAGGAAGCCTGCAAGGTGACCGAGGGACCGTTGGCCGGGTTCGCCTTCCATACTCCGGAACAGTGGCGCGAGTTCAAGATCGGGGCCTGGCTGCACGATTGCGGCAAGGTCACCACCCCGGAATACGTGGTCGACAAGGCGACCAAGCTGGAGACCATCCACAACCGCATCCACGAGGTGCGGATGCGGTTCGAGGTCTTGTTGCGCGACGCCCGGATCGGGCAGTTGGAGGCCATCGCGGCGGGAACGCCCCCCGAGGCGGCCGAGGCCGGCTTCGAGGCGCGCAAGGCCGAGCTGGCAGAGGAGTTCGCTTTTGTCGCCGAGTGCAATCTGGGGGGCGAATTCATGGCGCCCGAACGGGTCGCGCGGCTGAAGGAAATCGCCGGGCGCGGCTGGATGCGCCATTTCGACGACCGGCTGGGCCTGTCCCAGGACGAATTGCGCCGCATGGAGACCATGCCCGCCGCGCCGTTGCCGGCGGCGGAGTCGCTGCTGGCCGACAAGCCCCACCACGTCATCCCCCGGCCGGCGAATTCGGCGGTCTTCGACCCGGAGTTGCGCTTCAAGACCAAGGTCCCGGACAACCTCTACAATTTCGGCGAGGTCTATAATCTGGGCATCGGGCGCGGCACCCTGACCGAGGAAGAGCGCTTCAAGATCAACGAACACATCATCCAGACCATCATCATGCTGGAGCGGATGCCGTTTCCAAAGCAGCTGTCGCGGGTGGCCGAATATGCCGGCGCCCATCATGAGACCTTGACGGGTACCGGTTATCCTCGCGGCCTGGACCATACGGATCTGTCGATCCCGTCGCGGATTACCGCCATCGCCGATGTCTTCGAGGCACTGACCGCGTCGGACCGGCCTTATAAGAAGCCCAAGACCCTGTCGGAATGCGTCAAGATCCTCAGCTTCTTCAAGAAGGACAAGCATATCGACCCCGACCTGTTCGACCTCTTTCTCTCCTCGGGCGTCTATCTCCGCTATGCCGAGCGTTTCTTGAAGGCCGACCAGATCGACGAGGTCGAGATCGCCAAGTATCTCGGCTGACGGCGCTCGGTCAAAGATCGATACTTTCGATTTCCGACGCCTTGATGGCCCAGGGCACGAATACCGTCGCCACGCGGGCAAAGCGTTCCGGCGCGTCGGTGGCCAGATAGCGGATGGCGCCCTGGCCGCCTTCCGGCGCTTTCAGCCGCCGCAACGACAGCAGATCCTCGATCACCATGGCAGTGGTCGAGGCCGAATCCACCACGGCGACTTTCGGCCCCAGCAGGCGATGAAACAGCGGCGCCAGCACCGGAAAGTGGGTGCAGCCCAGCAGCAGACAGTCGGCGGCGTCGGGGCCGGTGAACAGCGGGTCGAGGTAGTGGCGCGCGATCTGCTCGGCGATGGGGCCGTCCACCATGCCCTCCTCAACCATGGAGACAAACAGCGGGCAGGCCAGCTGGGTTACCTGGGCGCCGGGACGCGAATGCAAGATGGCGCGGGGATAGGTTCCGGCCTGGACCGAGCTTTCGGTGGCGCAGACCACGATCCGGCCATGGGACGAGGCCGCCGCCGCCGCCGTGGCGCCGGGCTCGACCACACCCACCACCGGCAGGCCGGGGAACTCGGCCCGCAACGCCTCCAGCGCATGGGCGGACGAGGTGTTGTCGGCCACCAGCAGGGCCTTGATGCCGTAAGAGACCAGCCGGCGCGAGGCATCCAGGGCATAGGCCGCCACGGTCTGGGCGCTTTTGGTGCCGTAGGGCAGGCGGGCGGTGTCGCCGAGATAGATCAGCGATTCGGCTCCCAGGCGCTCGCGCACCGCTTTCAGCACGGTCAGCCCGCCGACGCCCGAATCAAAAATCCCGATCGGCAGACGCGATGCTTCGTCCATATTCCAACCCCCGGATAATTCAGGGTCTTCTTATCTGTTCGTGCCGGTTTTGGGCAACCCATAAAGGACTGGAACCCCCGCCGCCTTCGTCGTACCGTTCGCCGCCTGAATTGACTTTGGCAAAATCACTGTTGGGGAAATGGCATGGCGCAGGCGCTGGACAGGGAAATCCTGTTGCAACTGCAATTCTCACCCTTGTTTTCCGGGGTGGTGGAGAAGGACATCCGGGGTCTGCTGGAGGGGGCCGAGGTTCTGTCCCTGCCGCAGGAGCACGAGCTGTACCGCGAAGGTCAGCCGGTGGACCGCTTTTATGTGGTGCTGGACGGCCATGTGGAGCTGTCGCTGGAGTCCGGCGGTCGCAAGAGCGTGGTCGAGGTGGCGCGGCGCGCCACCGTGCTGGGCGACGCCGCCATGTTCGGTTCGGGCCGCTACATCATGTCGGCGCGGGTGCTGACTCCGGCCAGCCTGCTGGCGATTCCGGCGGAGGCCTTTCGCGCCCGGCTGGAGGGCCGCATGGATATCATGCTGCACATGCTGACATCCATGTCGTTGCGCCTGCGCATGCTGGTGCGTCAGATCGCCGAGCTGAAGCTGAAGACCACCGCCCAGCGGCTGGGCAGCTTCCTGCTGACCCTGGTGGAGGCCGATGACGGCCGCGCCGAGCTGCGCTTTCCCTATGACAAGAAGCTGGTGGCCGAGCAGTTGGGCATGAAGCCGGAAAGCCTGTCTCGCGCCCTGGGCAAGCTGGCGCGGCTGGGCGTCGAATCGCTGCCCGACAATCTGGTGGTCATCGCCGATGTGGCGCGGCTGCGGGCGTTTTGCGCCGAAGACGAGACGGGTTGATCCGCATGAGTACTCTAGCCTCCTCCGATCTTGAACTTGTCGCCCAGACGCCGCTGCTGGCCGGGCTTTCCGTCGGCGAACTGGCGCTGTTGCTGGACGGCGCCCATGTGGCGGTCTATCCCGAGGTCGAGCTGCTGTTCAGCCAGGGCGACAAGGCCGATCGCTTTTTCGTGGTGCTGGAGGGGCGCGTCAACCTGTTCGCCCTGACCGAAACCGGCGATCAGTCCATTATCGAGGTGTTCGATCCCATTTGCACCTTCGCTGAGGCGGCCATCTTTTCGTCGGGGATTTTCCCGTTGAATTGCGAGGTGGCGGCGGGCTCGCGCCTGATTCACATCCCGGCGGGGCTGTTTCTCAAGCGGTTGGCCGAAAAGCCGTCCATCGGCCTGATCCTGCTGTCCGGGTTATCGCGGCGCCAGGTCCACCTGATCCACGAGATCAGCGAACTGAAAAGCAAATCGCCCAGCCAGCGCCTCGCCACCTTCCTGCTGGCCCTGGCGGCCAAGGTGGCGGACAGCTCGGGCAATTCCGAGCGGGTGCGCCTGCCGCTGACCAAGTCGGTCCTGGCCAGCAGGATCGGCATCGCGCCGGAAAGCCTGTCGCGCGCGCTCAATCGCCTCAAGGCGGTGGGGGTCGAGACCCGTGGCCGCGAGATCGAGATTACCGATATCGAAGCTCTGCGCCGGCTGGTGCGCGAGGATGCGGCCTAACAATTATGCAATCCCCTGATCCTGCTTAACAAACGTCAAGGCGGTCGTTCCGGCGGGTGGGCACGGTTGGCTTAACCTTGGGAAAGGCATGTGATGGCTGAAGTTACGCCGATGGTGGACGGTAGGGACGTGGGAGGGCCGCCGGAATGGCTGGCCTCGGCGCTGGACTGTCAGCCGGTGGATGTGCGCGGCCTGCTGGCTGAGGGAACCGATCCCTTTTCCGCCATCATGGAGGCGGCGGCCGGAGTCGAGTTCGGCGGCTTTCTGGTGATCGACGCGCCGTTCAATCCGTCGCCGCTGCGTCGGGTGCTGGCCGGCCGCGGTTTTTCCTCCTACGGGCGCAAGCTGTCCGAGGGCCATTGGCGGGTGTTCTTTCACCAGGACGGCGGTGCCGACTGGGAGCGGGGCGCCGAGGTCGAGGTCACGCCCGAGGGCGCCATGACCTGGCGGGAAGACGACGGCATCCATATCGATGTGCGCAAGCTGACGCCTCCCAATCCATTGCTGGCCATCATCCGTCTGGTCGAAGGCATCGCCGGGAACGAGACCGTGGTGGTCCATCACGACCGCGAGCCGCAATTGCTGGCCCTGGAATTGGCCGAGCGCGGCTGGCACATTGCCCGGATCGCCAGCGAGATGGTCAATATCCGTCTGTGGTTGGAGCGCATGTCCTGATGTTTCCCGGCAGTCTGATGATGGGGGCCAAGGACCGTCTGCTTCCGCCCTCGCTCCCCTATCGCTTTTTTATCGCGGCCGTGCTGTTCCACGTCGCCGCCTGGGCCACGCTGTTGACGGCGGGGCCGGGGGCGGTGCTGGGCTTTGTCGGCGGACAGGGGCTGGTTCTGGCCGCCCTGCACATGATCACCCTCGGCACCCTGGTCATGGCGGCCATGGGGGCGGCGATCCAGTTGCTGCCGGTGGCGACCCGCCGGCCGCTGGGGCCGCAATGGGCCATCCGCCTGATGTTCTGGGTCTATGTCCCCGGCGTGGCCGTGTTCGTGGTCGGGCTCGGTCTGGCGCTGGGCTGGGCGCAGCATCTGGGCGCGACCCTGGCGGTGGTGGGGATGGCGCTGTTCGGCTGGCTGGTTTCGGCCAATCTGCGCAAGGTCACCGATCTGCCGGGCGTCACCCGCTATTCCGCCATGGCGGTGGTGTCGCTGGCGTTGCTGGCGGTGCTGGGGCTGGTCTTGCTGGTGGACTTCACCAAAGGTTTTCTGCCCGATCACGCCGCTATCGCCGCCACCCATGCGGCGCTGGCCGGCTATGGCTTCATGGGGATGCTGGCGCTGGGTTTTTCCACCGTCCTGATCCCCATGTTCGTGCTGGGCTCCGCCGTGCCTGACGCCCTGGTCAAGCGCGCGGCCCTGGCCTCGGGCGTCGCCCTGACGCTGGCCGTGGCGGGGACCGCCGCCGGAATCGGCGTGGTGGCGGCCTTGGGGGCGGTGCTGGGACTGGTGGCGGTGGGGCTGCACGCCCATGCCATGCGCGGCACCATCCAAAGCCGTATGAAGAAGAAGTTCGAGCCGTTCTTCCGGCTGGTCTGGGTGGCGCTGGTCATGCTGCCGCTCAGTCTGCTGTTGGCGGTGGCGTTGGCGCTGGGGGCTCCGGCCGATCCCTGGTCGACGCTGTGGGGCTTCCTTTTGATATTCGGTTGGCTGTTGACCTTCGTCACTGCCCTGATGCAGCGGATCATGCCATTTCTGGCCTCCATGCATTCGTCGTCGCTGGGCGGCAAGCCGGCGCTGGTGTCCCGGTTGGCGCCCAAGCTGCCGGTGGATATTCATCTTGCCTGCCATGTGGCGGCCCTGGCCCTGGTCGCCGTCGCCATCATCGGCGGCTGGGCTTGGCCCATGTGGTTGGGCCTGTTCGCCGGCCTGGCCGGTTCCATCGCTTTCGGCGTGTTCGCCTTCGAGGTGATCCGTCGGTATCGTTCCCACATGACGGCGGCGGCCGCCGCCAACCACGAAGGATAGTCGCATGCAGACCCAGACCGGCGCCCTGTTGCATCAGGCCCATATGACCACCATCGAGGCCCTGCAATCGCTGGAGGAGTTTCTTGGCGCCAATCGCAAGCCGCCCCAGGTGGACGATTTGGTGGCGCGCAAGATGAAGCAGCTGTCGCGCACCCTGCGTTCCGAGGTCGAGAATCATTTCGGCTTCGAGGAGAACCACCTGTTCAAGGCGTTCATCGAACAGGGCGAGACCGGCATCGTCACCATGCTGACCCACGAACACCGTTCGATCCTGCCGCTGGCGATTCAGGTGGCCGATCTGGCCCTGGCCGCCGCGGATGCCGGCTTTACCGATGCCAGCTGGGGCGAGTTCCGCGATGCCGGCGGCGAGCTGATCGAGCGCGAGATCTTCCACATCCAGAAGGAAGAGATGGGCCTGCTGGCCGCTATTTCCGCCCTGCTCGATCCCGAGGCCGATGCCGAAATGGCGAATATCTATCGCGCCGAAGTCGGTTGAAATCTTCGCCCGCGCAGCCCCTCTCCACATGGGGGGCGGCGCGGGCGTGTCGCCAAGGTTCTTTGTTTATTCGCCTTCGGTGATATTGTCGTCTTCATCGATGGCGTCGGCCGGAAGGACGGTGACGCCGGTGCCGTCCTCTTCCTCGATCAGGACAAGGTCGCCCTCGATCCGGTCGTCGCCTTCGGCGAGATGATTGAAGTAATGCCAGATGAACGAGACGGCGATGGTCTGATCGACCTCGTCTTCCTCGTCCATTTCGTCTTCGTCCATGGCCGAGATGTCGCGCAGGATATCCAGCGAGTCATCGAACATCTCGGTCAGGTCCGGGTTATCTTCCAGCACGTTCTTGATAATGTAGTCGTGCTCGGCATCTTCCAGCTCGTATTTCCACTGGGCGGTGCCCGACTTGTAATAGACGGTAATCATCGAGCCTCTCCTTGATCCAGCACGAATTGGGCGGACCTTCGGCGATTTGAGGAAAAAAGGCAAGGGGACGATTGTCGGCTTGGCGCTTTGTCGCCGGCCCGGGCCTTGGACGCGGCTCCGAACCAATGAATGACTTCATCGGTTCGCCGGTATAAGACCAAAGGCGTTATTTGGCACGGAGGGGGTAGGCATGGCCGACAAGCAGGTCTGGATTTTGACCATCACTTGTCCCGATACGGTGGGGATCGTGGCGGCGGTTTCGGGTTTTCTCAGTCAGCATGATTGCTTCATCACCGAGGCGGCGCAGTACGGCGACCCGTTGTCGTCGCGCTTTTTCATGCGCATCGTGTTCGGGTCGGGGGCGATGACGCCGCCCAAGGCCGAGTTCGAGAAGCTGTTCACCGCCATCGCGGCCCGCTTCCAGATGATCTGGAAACTGCACGACGCCAACCGCAAGGCGCGGGTGGTGATCCTGGTCTCCAAGTTCGGCCATTGCCTCAACGACCTGCTGCACCGCTACCACACCGGCTCGCTGGCGGTGGAGATTCCGGCGGTGATCTCCAATCACCAGGATATGCGCTCCATCGTCGAGTGGCACGGCATCCCCTATCACTACGTGGCGGTGGACAAGCACGACAAGGCGGCCCAGGAAGCCCGCGTGATGGACACCATCGCCCGTGCCGACGCCGATCTGGTGGTGTTGGCCCGCTATATGCAAATCTTATCGACCGATATGTGCCTGCAGCTACAGGGGCGGGCGATCAATATTCATCACTCGTTCCTGCCCAGCTTCAAGGGGGCCAAGCCCTACCATCAGGCCCATTCGCGCGGCGTCAAGATCATCGGCGCCACCGCCCATTACGTGACACCCGACCTTGACGAAGGCCCCATCATCGAGCAGGGGGTCGAGCGGGTCGATCACACCCACGGCCCCGACGATCTGGTGGCCATCGGCCGCGATATCGAGAACGTGGTGCTGGCCCGCGCCGTGCGCTGGCACACCGAGCACCGGGTGCTGCTCAACGGCTCGCGCACGGTGGTGTTCCGATAGGGCGGGCAAGGGGCCGAAACACCGGCGCGGCTCATGCCGCGAAAGCCAAGCGAACGGAGTTCGCGCCCGGCGCTTGAGGGGCAACGAAGCTATCGGTCAAAGCTTACCGTGGCGACGGCGCGGTCGACGCGCTCGTCGCTCCAGACCGAGGGCGGCATGGGGGCGGCGCCCGCGGCGGCGATGCCGGTTCCCTGTCCGGGGCCGAGTTCGACGCTGCCGCCGGGGCTGGTCACCACGACGCGGCCTTCCAGCAGCAGCACGTTCAGCGGTGCGTCCAGCGGGCCGCCCCAAAAGCGGGTGCCGCGCACTCCCACCGAGGCCAGCGGGGTCTTGACCACCAGCGGGTGACCGGGCAGCTTGCCCACCGCGCCGCTTTCCAGCAGGAACGCGCCCTGGACCAGCGACAGCTCGGCGCTGCCCGCAGCCATGGCGGGGGTCCAGTCGAAGGCGGAGACCACCATCTCGGCGCCGTCGCCCAGGGTCAGCTCCATGCCGTCGGAAAAGCGCAGTTGCAGCCGTGATCCGGCCCCGGTGCGCAGGCGGTCGCCCCGGTGCACCGGATCGCCGATGGCCAGGGCGCGGCTGCCGGCGGTCTCGACCGCCTGGGCGTCGCCTTGCAGGCGGGTGACGGTGGCCTGGGCCTGGGCGGCGAGCGGCAGGACCAGCGCCGTCAGCAGCAGGAAAAGACGAACTCCGTGTCGGACCATCGTGATTGTTCCTCGCTCTTGGCGCATGCCGTCGTCATTATCTCGGCCGGAGACGTGGTCAGGTCAAGGAGTTCGGCTTATGCGCCCGTGGATATTTCTGGCCGGGGTCAATGGAACCTTGGCGCTTGGCTTTGCCTCCTACGGCGCTCATGGCGTCCATGCGGGGGTCGCGCCGCTGGTCGAACAGGGCAGCCTGTTCCAGCTGATCCACGCCGTGGTCCTGCTGTCGGTCGACCGGCTGGCCGGGGAGGGACGCCGCCGCGCGGCCATCGGCGGGGCGTTGATCGCGCTGGGGGTGCTGCTGTTTTCGGGATCGCTGTATTTCAAGGCGCTGATCGGCCCTTTTCCCATTCCCATGGTGACGCCGGCCGGGGGAGTTTCCCTGATCCTGGGGTGGATCATGCTGGCGGCGGCGGCGTTTGGCGGCAATCGTCCCGCGACGATTTGACTTAACTCGGTGAATTGGTGATGATGATGTCAAGGTGTCAGGTCTCCCCTCCCGGGGATGAACCGGTGTCCTTCGGGGTATGTCATGACAAAGTCTGTGCTGATCGTCGAAGACAATGACTTGAACATGAAATTGTTTAACGACCTGCTTCAGGCCAATGGCTATACGACCTTGCAGACCAAGGATGGCCGCGAGGCCATGGACATCGCCCGCAAGCACCGCCCCGACCTAATTTTGATGGATATCCAGCTGCCGGAAATCTCGGGCCTTGAGATCACCAAGATGCTCAAGGAAGACGCCGAGCTGAAGCATATCCCGGTGATCGCGGTGACCGCCTTCGCCATGAAGGGGGACGAGGAAAAGATCCGGGAGGGTGGCTGCGAGGGCTATATCGCCAAGCCCATTTCGGTCTCCAGCTTCCTCCAGACCGTTTCCCGCTTTCTAGCCTGATCCTTCCATGCGCGCGGTCTGGTCGATCGGGCTGGCCGTTCTCGCGCTTACGGCGGCGTTGCTGTTCGCCGACCTTCACGCGCTGAAGCGTCTGGTGATCGAGCAGGACGAGCGGCCCGGCGCTTATTCTTCGCCGCAGCGGGTGCTGTCGCGCCTGCAAGCCGATCTGGAACGGGTGGCGGCGGGGCACTCGCCGGCCCGGTTGCCCCAGGGCGTCGCCCGCGATCCTCTCGAAAACCTGGCCGATGCCGTCGATGCCTTTCTTCGCGGCCGCAACAACCTGTTTCGCGATCACCTGGCGCTGGTGCGGGCCGAGGCGTTGCGGCGGCTGGCGCGTCAGGACGGCGTGATCCGGTCGCAACGCCTCCAGACCGATCTGGACAAGGTGACGTCGCCGCTGGCCTATGGCGCTGGTCTTGCTCCGCCGCCACGGGCATCGGCGCTGCTGACCCTGGCCCAGACCATGCGGCTGGTGGACGCGGTGCTGGTGCTGGAGAGCGCGGAGAGCGCCGCTCGCCAGATGCGCTATGACCCGGCGACCCGGCGGAATCTTTGGATTCAGACCGCCAGCGACGCCGTTCTTGACGGTGTCTGGCTGCGGTTGCCTTGCCCGATGGTGCTTGGCCGGCGTGAAGCGTTCGAGGATGCCGCCCGGCGGCTGGGGTCGCTGGCGGGGCCGCTGCTGTCCTGCCCGGTCGGTATCGAGCGGCGGCAGGACTTCGCCTTGCAGGAGCGGTTGGCCCGCGATCCCAAGGGCTTTGGCGGGGTGCCCATGCCACCGCCGCGGCCGTCGGTCCGCTATGACGAGATTCCGCCGCCGCCGCCATGGACGCGCGACGCCGCCATCCGGTTCATGGCCGACAATCCCGATGGGGCGGAATCGCCGTTGCGGCTGGCGACCCTGGATGGTCTGGTGGCGCGGCTTGACCTCGCCTTGTTCCTGCATGCCTTCCGCGAGCCCTCCGAGGCGCGGGACGGTGATATCCGCTCCCTGATGGCCGGCGTCGATCGGGCGGCCCAGAGCAACGCCACCGCCGGGATGGTCCGGCTGGCCGGCTCGCTGCGTCCCTATGACGGCAGCGATTTTTCGTTGCTGCCCAGTCTGCGTCTGGCGTCGTTCACCGGGGTGGCCGCCGTGGCGTCGGGGACGTATCGCTATCCCTATGTCATTCCCTGCGCCGTGATTCAGCGCCGCCCCGGATTGGCTGCGGCCGAGAGCTTTGAAGACCTGTCTGCCGAGGCGTCGGGTCCGCCCACCCTTCGTCCGCCGATCTCGGGCTGTCTGGCCGGGCGCGGCCGGGTCGAGGGTTTCCCGGAGGCCGAATTCGCCGCCTTCCTGATCGCCACCGCCGCCGCCGATGGCGGGGGCAATGCCGGCCATGGCAAGATGCCCCGCTATCCCGTGGGGGGGGCGGACCTGAAGCGGATGGAGCGGATCATGTTCGATCCTCGCGCCCTGCTGGCCGAACCCGCCCCGGTGCAAGCCTATCCGTACCAGACCTGGGGCTATGCCTCGCTGACCACTCGGGCCGCCACCTTGGAACTGCGCCGCCTGTTCGAGGCGTCCAGGGCCAGCCTCGCCCGTTACTTCCACGCCAAGGGATTGGACGAGACCGAATCGGACGCCGCCGCCCAGCGGGCGCTGTTCGCCTCGGCCTATGGTTCCAATTGCGGCGACGGGCGGCCGCCGCGTTCGCTGCGCAAGCTGGTGATGGATGAGGCCGCGCCGGAGGAAATCGCGGCCTTGCTGAAAGAGCCGTCATCGATGGATCCGAGGCCGTTCGCCGACTGCGCCTTCTTTGCTCCTTTCGATCCGCTGTTGCACGTGACGGTCGGTCATCCGGCGGCGCTGCCCCTGCTTTGGCAGGCGGCGGAACACGCCCCGGCCGAAGTCGATCCTGAAGGACTGCGCGCGGTGCGTCAGGTCAATGCCCGCAATCATTTCGGCAAGACCGCCTTGATGGCGGCGGCCCAGGCCGACCGGATCGACTCGGTCCGCTTCCTGCTGAACCATGGCGCCTGGATCAACGCCGATACCTGGCAGGTCGCCAAGGTCCGGACGCTGGCTCACGATTCCCGCACCGCTTTGATGTACGCCGCCGGCAATGGCTCGGCTCCGCTGATCAAGGCGCTGTTGGAGGCGGGAGCCGACCGCTTTCAGGCCGACAGCAAGGGGCGGCGGGCCATCGACTACCTGTTGGGTACCGGACCCGGTCCGGCCAATGCGCGCCTGACCCCGGCCGAACGCGGGGACGTGGCCCGGCTGCTGTACTGATCGAGACTAGCCCTCGCCGTCGGGTTTGCTCTATCTTTCCGGCATGAGCACGACATCCGCCGCCATCCTTGCCGCCACTCCCGCCGCCATCGCCGAGGCCGGCGCGGCGCTGGCCGCCGGCCGGCTGGTGGCGTTTCCCACCGAGACGGTTTATGGCCTGGGCGGCGACGCCACCTGCGACCGCGCAGTCGCCGCCATCTTCGAGGCCAAGGGCCGCCCCAGTTTCAACCCGCTGATCGCCCATGTCGCTTCGGTCGAACAGGCCGCCGCCCTGGTGGACATGACCGGCCCGGCCCTGACCCTGGCCCGGATGTTCTGGCCGGGGCCGTTGACGATGGTTCTACCGCGCCGGGCCGGTTCCCCGGTATCGCTGCTGGCCAGCGCCGGTCTCGATTCCATCGCGGTGCGGATGCCCGATCATCCGGTGGCGCTGGCGCTGATTTCGGCGGCGGGGCGGCCGCTGGCGGCGCCCTCGGCCAACCGTTCCGGCGCGGTGAGCCCCACCACCGCCCGGCATGTGGCCCAGTGCCTGGGCGGGCGGGTGGCGATGATTCTCGATGGCGGGCCGTGCCGGGTCGGGGTCGAGTCCACGGTGATCGACCTGTCCGGCGACCGTCCGGCCCTGCTGCGCCCCGGCGGGGTGGCGGTGGAGGCGCTGGAGGCCGCATTGGGCGGTCCGTTGTCGCGCCCTACGGATTCTCCCGACGCGCCCCGCTCGCCGGGGCAGTTGGAAAGCCATTACGCGCCGTCGCTGCCGGTCCGGCTGAACGCGGCCGAGGCCGGGGTGGGCGAGGCGCTGCTGGGCTTCGGGCCGGGGCCTGCCACCCTCAACCTGTCGCCGTCCGGCGATCTGGCCGAGGCCGCCGCCAATCTGTTCGCCATGCTGCGCGCCCTGGACCGGCCCGACCTTGTCGGGATCGCGGTGGCGCCGGTCCCCGAGCACGGTTTGGGGCTGGCCATCAATGATCGCTTGCGCCGCGCCGCCGCGCCGAGGGGGACGCCATGAGTCTGCTGGAGCAGCTTTCCGCCATCGTCGGGGCCGGCAATGTCCTGACCGGAGCCGCCGACCTCGCCCCCTATCTGGAGGAAGAGCGCGGCCTGTATCATGGCGCGGCGCTGGCGGTGGCGCGGCCCGGCTCGACCGGAGAGGTCGCAGCCGTGGTCGCGGCCTGCGCCACGGCCGGCATCGCCATGGTGCCCCAGGGCGGCAATACCGGCCTGTGCGGCGGTGGCGTGCCGTCCGAGCGGGGCGATTCGGTGGTGATCTCCACCGAGCGCCTGACCCGAATCCGCAGGGTCGATCCCATCGACTTCACCCTGACGGTCGAGGCCGGCTGCGTGCTGGCCACGGTCCAGGCGGCGGCGGCGGAGGTCGGCTGCCTGTTTCCCCTCAGTCTGGGGGCGGAAGGGTCATGCCGGATCGGCGGCAATATCTCGACCAATGCCGGCGGCACCAATGTGTTGCGCTATGGCAATACCCGCGATCTGGTGCTGGGGCTGGAGGTGGTGCTGCCCGATGGCAGGATCTGGAACGGGCTGAAACGCCTGCGTAAGGACAATACCGGCTACGCCCTGCATCACCTGTTCATCGGGGCCGAGGGAACCCTGGGCGTGGTCACCGCCGCCGTGCTGAAGCTGTTTCCCGCCATCGCCGAGCGTCAGACCGCTCTGGTCGCCCTGGACGACCTCGACGCGGCGCTGGTGCTGCTGGCGCGGGCGCGCCGGACCAGCGGCGACGCCGTCACCGCCTGCGAACTGATCCCGCGCATCGGGCTGGAGCTGTGCCTGCGCCATATTCCCGGCATCCGTGACCCTTTCGCGGTTCCGCATCCCTGGTACCTGCTGCTGGAATTGTCGTCGTCGCGGCCCGGCGGCCTGCGCGAGGCGCTGGAGGCCATGTTGGCCGAGGCGCTGGGCGAGGGCCTCGCTGTCGATGTGGTGCTGGCCGAAAGCCTGGAACAGCGCCGCGCCCTGTGGCGGATCCGTGAAGGCATTCCCGAGGCCCAGAAGAAAGAGGGCGGCTCCATCAAGCACGACGTGGCGGTGGCGACCTCGCTGGTGCCGGAGATGATCCGCCGCTGCACCCGGGCGGTGGAGGCGGCGTTGCCGGGGGTGGTGGTGGTGGCGTTCGGCCATCTTGGCGACGGCAACACCCATTTCAACCTGACCCAGCCCGATGGAGCCGACAAGCAGGCTTTCCTGGCCGAGTGGAGCAGGATGAACCGCGTCGTTCACGATATCGTGGTCGAGATGGAGGGCAGCATCTCGGCCGAGCACGGTATCGGCCGGCTTAAACTGGACGAATTGGCGCATTACAAACCGACGCTGGACCTGGACCTGATGCGCGGGGTCAAGGCGGTGCTGGACCCATCGGGACTCATGAACCCGGGCAAGGTGGTGTCTTTTCCCCGAGACGGGCGTGGTTTCTCTGTTCGACCGCCCGGGGGATGTCTATAATCCCCGGCGATGTCGGGAATAACGCGATACATACTGCGCCAAATGGTAGTGGGGATGCTGTTCGTCTCCATTGCGCTGACCTGTGTCTTGTGGCTGACGCAGTCGCTGCGCTTTGTCGAGATGATCGTCAACAAGGGTCTCAGTATCGGCTCGTTCCTTAAGCTGACCATGCTGCTGATGCCCGGCTTCCTGGTGGTCATCATCCCGATTTCCCTTTTCGCCGTAGTGCTTTTCACCTACAACAAACTCATCGCGGATCGGGAACTGGTGGTGCTGCGGGCGGCCGGTCTCAGTCATATGGCCCTGGCCCGGCCCGCCATTATCCTGGGACTGATCACCACCGCGATCGGGTATACGCTGACCTGCTGGCTGATCCCGATGACGGTGCGCAGTTTCCACGAGATGCAGTGGACCATCCGCAACGACATCACCAACGTGCTGTTGCAGGAAGGCGTCTTCAACAAGTTCGGCGACGGCCTGACCATCTATGTCCGGTCCCGGACGTCGGCCGGTGAGTTGCAGGGGTTGCTGGTTCACGACAAGCGCACGCCCAGCCGTGCGGTGACCTTGATGGCGGAAAAGGGTGCGCTGGTGTACACCGAGACGGGGCCGAGGGTGTTGATGATCAACGGCAACCGCCAGGAAGTGACGCCAGGCACCGGCAAGCTGTCGCTGCTGTACTTCGACAGCTACACCGTCGATTTCGCCACCGCCACCGGCGCCAAGCCCGACCGGTTCCGCGACGCCCGCGAGCGGACCCTGACCGAGCTGCTCGACATCAAGGCCGGCGAGGCCAGTCCCAACGAGTACCGGCGGTTCAAGGTCGAGCTGCATTCGCGGCTGACCTCGCCGCTGTACAATCTGGGCTTTCCGCTGCTTGCCGCCTGTATTTTGCTGACGGCCGGCTTTGACCGGCGCGGTCAGGCGGCCCAGGTCCTGTCCGCCATCGGACTGATGGTGGCGGCCCAGGCGGCCGCGCTCGGGATTTCCAATATTTCGACCGGCAATCTCGCCCTGGTGCCGCTGATCTACATCACCGCCGTCATCCCCATCGGCTTTGGCCTGTGGGTGCTGGCCCGACCGCCATGGCCGCGCCGCCGCGCTGTCGCCATGGCGACCGATCCCGTCTGAACCGGCCGAGGACGACGTGTCAAAAACCCGCCCCCTTCTGCTGCTGACCATACTGGCGTCCTCGACGGCGCTGAGTGGATTCGCCCATGCCGATACGCTGGCCGGCGACGCCCACCCCGAAATCGGCGGCTGGGGACAGGCCTGGGGCGATGATGCCGCTCCGGCGGTTCGGCCTTCCGCTCCGTCGCGCCGGCCGGCGGCTGTCGCGCCGGGATATGTCGCGCCGCCCGCCGCCGCCGCCCTGCCGTCCAGTTTGCCGGCGGGCGCGGCCTCGGCCCGCTCCTCCGCGCCGGTCAATAATGCGCCGCCGATGATCGAGGGCGGGGCTTACCCCGAAATCGGCGGTTGGGGACAGGCCTGGGGCGAGGACGAGGTTGTCCAGGCCCCCCGGCCGCGCAGCGCCGCCACCTCGGTCGCCGCGCCAGCCCCTGCCGCGCCAGCCCCTGCCGCTTCGGCCCCCGCCGCTCCGGCTCCCATCCGTCGGGCCGCCAGCGCCGACGCCCCTCCCGCCGGGACCGCGCTTCCCTTTGGCCCGCGCGGTGGCCGGTCGGTGATGGTCAGCGTCGTTCCCGCCGACGTGGACCGCGACAGCGATGCGGTCGGCATGAAAAAGCCGCCTCGCATCATTCCGAAATCGGTGGCCCGGCAGGACCGGCGCGACGAGGGCGAGGATCCGCCGGTCCGCATGGTGGCCGATCAGATCGTCTATGACCGCGAATACAACATCGTCACCGCCAAGGGCCGCGTCGAGATGATGCAGAGCGGCCGGACCGTTTCCGCCGACACCCTCACCTACAACCTGAAGCAAGATGTGATGGGGGCGACGGGCAATGTCGTTCTGACCGAGCCCTCCGGCGAAGTGACCTTCGCCGAGTATTTCGAGCTGACCGGCGATTTCAAGAACGGCGTCGCCCGCGATATCCGTATGATTTTGGCCGATAATTCGCGCCTTGCCGCCCAGGTCGGCCAGCGGGTCGGCGGGGACCGGACCGACTTTGACCGGGTAGTCTATACCGCCTGCGAGCCCTGTCGGGATGATCCGGACGCGACTCCCATCTGGCAGGCCAAGGCGGCCCGCGTCACCCATAACCAGGCCGAGGCGCAGATCGAGTATCGCGACGCCTGGATCGAGCTGGCCGGCGTTCCCGTCCTGTATACTCCCTACCTGTCCCATCCCGATCCGTCGGTCAAGCGCAAGAGCGGCTTTCTGGCGCCGACGGTCGGGTTTAACAGCACCCTGGGGGCGACGGTCTCGACGCCCTATTTCTTTGTCATGTCGGACCAGGAAGACTTTACCCTGACGCCGCGTTTCATGACCTCGACCGAGACGCCGGCCTTGTCGACCAATCCGACCACCGAGGGCGTCGCGACCGATGTCATGAAGCACGTCCATCTGTTGGGTGAGCACCGGTGGCGCGGCGTCTATGGCGAGGCGAAGACCCAGGCGAGCATAACCGCCGATCGCCTGAGCGGAACTATCCGTGGCCATGTGGAGTCGAAGGGCGTGGTCGAGCTGGACAGGGTCTGGCGGGCCGGCTGGCAGGTCCAGAACCAGTCTGACGAAACTTACCGGTCAGTCTACCGCGTCCGCACCGATAACGACCGCCCGTGGCTGCTGACCCGGCCCTATGTCGAGGGGTTCGGGCGACGCAACTACGCCATGGCTGAAACCTTGTCGTTCCAGGGCCACCGCGTCATCGAGGACAATTCCAAGATCCCGGTGGTGCTGCCCCATATCGTGACGCAGAACATCAGCAGCCCCGGTTGGGCCGGCAGCTACTGGACCTTCGACAATGATTTCATGTCCTATACGCGCACCCAGGGGGTCGAGGCGCAACGCCTGTCGCACCGCACCGCCTGGAATCTTCCCTTCACATCCCCGGACGGGCAGGTCTTCCTGGTCTCCGCCAGCGTTCGCGGCGACGGCTACCGTGCCCAGAACCTGACCTCAACCGCCAGCGGCGACGCCACCACCGGGCGAGCTATACCGGAAGCGTCCGTGAACTGGCGCTATCCCTTCGTTCGTACGGGAGGGCTGTTGTCCCAGGTGATCGAGCCGATGGCCATGGTCGCCACCAGCCCGGTCGGCGGCAACAGCGTCAAGATCCCCAACGAGGATTCGCTGGCCTTCGAGCTGGACGAGACCAATGTCATGCGGCCGAACCGTCTGGTGGGCCTTGACCGGGTCGAGGGCGGGACACGCGGCGGTTATGGGCTGCGGTGGGCGGGCTATCCCGTTCACGGTGGCATGATCGCGATTCAGGGGGCGCAGGGCTGGCGTCAGCACGTGGATTCGACCTTCCGGGACGGAAGCGGCTTTTCCAGCACGTTCTCGGATTACCTGGGCCGGGTGGATGTCCGACCGGTCGGTTTTGTGACGTTGACGGATCGGGTTCGTCTGGACAAGACCACGCTTGAGGTGCGGCGCAACGAGGCTTCACTTTCCGTCGGCCCGCAGGCCCTGAACTTTACGACTTCCTATGCGCTGCTGTCCTCCTCGCCGAGTGATGGTGGAATGATCTATCCCCGTCGTCAATACGTTGCCTATGGATTGAACTCGGCGTTTGCCAAGTACTGGCGCTATAGTGCATCCCTGAGCCAGGATCTTACAAAGACTGGCGGCATTCTTGGTTGGAATGTCGGGGCAATGTATAATGACGAGTGCTTCGCTGTGCGGGCGACGATGGATCGATCTTTTTCAGACAATCCAGACGTGCGGTCTGGATATAATCTGATGCTGACCGTTGTGTTGAAGACGCTTGGCGAGGCTCCGTTCAGCGTGTTCTAGAACTCCCAACCCCGCCGCTTGGCCCCGGAAATACGCGAGGCCGGATCGGTATGGAGGATTGCCAGGATGTTGGCTCGTTTCGCCGTCGCCGTCATCGGTTGCGTCATGATGTGCGTTTCCGTCGCCAAGGCGCAGGAGGTCGATCGGATCGCCGCCGTGGTCAATGACGAGATCATCTCGATTCATGATCTGGAGGGGCGCGTGAAGCTGGCCCTGGTCATGTCGGGGTTCCCGGACAATCTGGAGAACCGCCGCCGCGCCGTTCCCCAGGTCCTGCGCAAGATGATCGACGAGCGATTGCAGCTTCAAGAGGCTAATCGGGTCAAGATCAGCGTCTCCGCCGAAGATATCGGCCGCAGCATCCGTGGGGTCGAGCTGCAAAATAAAATGCCGACCGGCGGTTTGCTGTCCATGCTGTCCAAGGCCGGAGTCGATACCGATGCGGCCCGCGACCAGATCCGGGCCGATCTGGCCTGGATCAAGCTGACCACCCGGGTGCTCCAGCCCAACGTCAAGGTTGGCGAGGACGAGATCAATGATCGCCTGGACGGGTTGAAGCAGAATCTGGGCCGTTCCGAATACCTGCTGGCCGAGATTTTTCTCAGCGTCGACTCCCCGGCTCAGGAGGAGGAGGCGCGGCGTATGGGTGAACGTCTGCTCGATCAGCTCAAGGCGGGCGCCCCCTTTCAGGCGCTGGCCCGGCAGTTCTCGCAGACCGGCAGTGCCGGCAATGGCGGCATGCTGGGCTGGGTGGTCGACATCAATCTCGATGATGAGATCAAGGCCGCGGTCGTTCCGCTGGGCAAGGGCGATGTCAGCCCCCTGATCAGAATCAGCAATGGCTACAATATCCTCGCAGTTGTCGATAAGCGGGTTTCCGGCCAGGGTCAGGCCGAGGACGAGATCGTCAGCGTCGCGCAGATCTTCTTTCCCAATCCGGCGGGGGGGGCGGTCCCGCGTGAGCAGTTGGCGGCCAAGGCGGCCGAACTGACCGCGCCGCTCAAGACCTGCGGCGATTTCGAGGAGTTCGGGCGCAAGCTTAATTCCGCCAAGTCCAACCGCGTCAACAATACCCGCAAGTCCGATCTGCCCGCGGTCGTTCAGGGCGGCATTACCAACCTTCCCGTCAACAAGGTCAGCGCCCCCACCGATGGCAGTGATGGTCTGATGGTCTTCATGGTCTGCTCGCGCAGTGGTCTGGGGGGCGAGGCGGGGTTGCCCTCGCGAGAGGCGATCCGGCGTCAAATCGAGGACGAGCGCATGGATTTGCAGGGCAAGCGTTACCTGCGCGACCTGCGCCGCGCCGCTTTCGTCGATTTCCGGCTGTAGCGCCGGTGGCGAAGCTTTACCGGCCGCCGCTTGCCCTGACCATGGGGGAGCCCGCCGGCATCGGCGGCGACATTGCCCTGCTGGCCTGGACGCTTCGGGGTGGGGGCGTGCCGCCCTTTCTGGTCATCGACGACCCGAACCGGTTGCGGCGCTTGGCCGAACGTCTGGGGCTGGCCGTTCCGGTGCAAGAGATCGCCTCGGCCGCCGAGGCGGTCGAGGTCTTTTCCCAGGCCCTGCCGGTCTTGCCCCACCCCCTCGCCCTGGCGGTCGAGCCGGGACGTCCGGATCCCGCCAACGCCGCCTCGGTGCGGTCTTCCATCGAGCGGGCGGTGGCGCTGGTCCAAGCCGGTGAAGCCGCCGCCGTGGTGACCAATCCCATCCACAAGCAGGTCATGCATGACGGCGGTTTCGACTTTCCCGGACACACCGAGTTTCTTGCCAGTCTTGCCGCGTCCCAGGGGCGGCGCGAGGTCATGATGCTGGCCTGCCCCGGCTTGCGGGTGGTGCCGGTCACCATTCATGTCGCCCTGGCCGAAGCCGTGGCCAGCCTGCGCCAGGCCGAGATCGTCGCGGTCGGAACCGTGACCGCCAGCGCCCTGATCGAGGACTTCGCCATCGCCCGGCCCCGTCTGGCCGTGGCGGCGTTGAATCCCCATGCCGGCGAGGGGGGCGCCATGGGGCGCGAGGATATGGAGATCGTCGCTCCGGCGGTCGCCGAACTGCGCCGCGCCGGCATCGACGCGGTGGGGCCGCTGCCGGCCGACACTCTGTTCCACGCCAAGGCCCGGCAGACCTATGACGCGGTGTTGTGCATGTATCACGATCAGGCGCTGATCCCGCTCAAGACCATCGACTTCGATCGGGGGGTCAATATCACGCTGGGTTTGCCGTTCGTGCGGACCTCGCCGGATCATGGCACCGCCTTTGATCTTGCCGGTACCGGCCGGGCCAGCCCCGAGAGTCTGATGGCTGCCATGGTCATGGCTGAACAAATAGCCGCTAACCGGGCGCGGATCGCCCATGGGTGACCTCCCGCCGCTCCGCGAGGTGATCGCCCGTCACGGCCTCGACGCCCGCAAGTCGTTGGGCCAGCATTTCCTGCTCGACCTCAACCTGACCGGGCGGATCGCGCGGGCCGCCGGCGACCTGTCGGTGGGATCGGTGATCGAGATCGGCCCCGGCCCCGGCGGCTTGACCAGGGCCTTGCTGGAGGCCGGTGCCCGCCAGGTGATCGCCATCGAGCGCGATGACCGCGCCATCGTGATCCAGCACGAAATCGCCGCCGCCTATCCTGGCCGGCTGGAGATCATCGCCGCCGACGCCCTGGCCGTGGACGTGGCTTCCCTGGGCGAGGCGCCGCGCAAGATCGTCGCCAATCTGCCCTATAACATCTCCACCGTCCTGCTGCTGGCCTGGCTGCGGCAGGCGCGGTCGTTCGATCGCATGATTCTGATGTTCCAGAAGGAAGTCGTGGACCGGCTGGCGGCCGCGCCGCGTTCGCCCGACTATGGACGGCTGTCGGTGATCACCCAATGGCTGTGCGAGGTCAAGCCGCTGTTCAACGTGGACCGCCGCGCCTTCACGCCCCCGCCTTCGGTCACGTCGACCATTGTCGAGTTGGTGCCGCGCGCCCAGCCGCTGGCCCCTGCCCGTTTCGAGACGCTGGAGCGGGTCACCGCAGCCGCCTTTGGCCAGCGCCGCAAAATGCTGCGTTCCAGCCTGAAGCAGCTGGGAAAGGCCGAAGAGCTGCTGGCCGTAACCGGAATCGAAGGCACCGCGCGGGCCGAGGAAATTCCGGTGGAAGGATTCTGCGCTTTGGCCCGAGCCTTGGATGCGACACAATGACCGCAGCGCAAACAGCGCCAGGGGTGGCATAGGCTTGGGTCATGCACGACCAACCTGACCGGAGAGCACGGAGTTCGGCGACGGACCTTCTGGCCCCCCCGCCAGAAGCGTTCGCGGAGTTGCTCGCGCGAACCTTGGCCGAATTGCCGGATATTCCCGAGCCGCCTCCTCCCTCGCCGCCGCCTCCTTTGCTGATCGACGCAGCGCCGCGCCGGAGCCTGATGCACCGGATTCTCGGGCGGCGGACGCGCCGCGCCGCCATGGTGGTGGAGCCGCTTTCTTCGCTGGAGGAAAAGGTTCCGGCCGATTCGGCCCCGACAGTTTTCGAAGACGTTGCCGCCCCCGTCGAGGAGCCGGCGGCCGAGCCGGATGACGACGACGTCTTGCTGCTGGATCAGGAGGTCGAAGACGTTGCCGCCCCCGTCGAGGAGTCGGCGGCCGAGCCGGATGACGACGACGTCTTGCTGCTGGATCAGGAGGTCGAAGACGTTGCCGCCCCCGTCGAGGAGTCGGCGGCCGAGCCGGATGACGACGACGTCCTGCTGCTGGATCAGGAGGTCGAAGACGTTGCCGCCCCCGTCGAGGAGCCGGCGGCCGAGCCGGATGACGACGACGTCCTGCTGCTGGATCAGGAGGTCGAAGACGTTGCCGCCCCCGTCGAGGAGCCGGCAGCCGGGCCGGTTGTCATGGATGCCATTCCCATTTCGCTGACATCGGCCCCATTCGGGGGAGACCGTCAGCCGGGTCTGCTAGAGCGCCTGTTCAGTCGCCATCGGAGCGAGCCCCCGGCCGGCGGCCCTATCCGGATTGATCCTCTCCCTCTGGCCGCACCGCCGCCCACGGCCTCGCAAGACGAAGATGAGGGGGTGATGCTGCTCGATGACAGCTTTATGGTTGCGGGGGAGCCCCAGCCCCAGCCTCCGGTCGACGTCCTTTTGCAGCAGGTGTTCGATGCGTTGAACTGGCAGGCCGCTGGCGCCGCTCCCGTGGCACCCGCGCCTCCCGTGGCATCCGCGCCCCCCGAGTCTGATCCAGCCCCGATCAAGCCTTCCGGGGAGGTGGATGCCGCCGAGGGTGATGACGACGATGACGACGTCTTGGTGCTTGACGTCGCTTCCATCGTCGAAGCCTCTCCTCCGCCCCCCCCTGCTTCCGAGCCGCCGGGGGACGACATGACCGCCGACGGGATGGTGGCTTTGATCGCGGCGGCGACGCCCGATGGAATCGGAACGCTGGAATTGCCCGACCAGCTGGATTCGCTGGCGAAGCTGTTGCGGACGCCGTCGGATGACTTCACCGCCCAGGACCTGCTTCATGACTGCTGGCCCCGGGGGAGCGTCAATGTTTCCAGCCGGGCCTTGCTGGCGGTGGCGATCAACCTGTCGCGCAATTTCGGGCTGCCGGGCAAGCTGCCCATGGCTGCGTCCAAGGCTTGGCGCATGCTCGACCCCCAGATATTCCAGGCGGCGCTGGCGCAGCGGTTGGCGGCGATCGGCGATTTCATCTTTGCCTGGCAGCGTGCCCAGTTCACCTTCCTCAGCCTGGAGTTCGGCGAAATCGAACTGATCGAGTATCTGTTCGAGGCGCTCCACCCTGGCTATAACACCGAGCTGCTGGCTTCGGTCATGAACTTCAAGGTTCTGTCCGGCCGGCGGATCGGGTTGCTGCGGCGAATTCCCGGACATGCCCGCCGCATGGCCGGGGAACTCGACAAGGGGTCGCGGGAGCAATCCCTGATTCATCTGGCCCATGTCAAATCGTTGCTGGTGCGGCTGGCGGAGCCCGATGGCTTCCCGCCCATCGTCGACGCCGCCGCGCATGCCCTGATCGAGGTCGAGAAGTTGATGAAGCAGGTGGCCAACCCGCCGGCCCTTCCCTCCGCCGAGGGGCATCGGACCGGGCTTCAACTGGGTAAGCTGTGATGTTCCCCCTAATACCTTGGAGGGCTTTGCAGGATGCCGCCGGGGGTGATAAGGTGTTTACCGGATGGCCGCTAACGAGCCATTTCTAAAGTAAAAAAGCTAAACAGGGACGGTTGGCCGGGGGTAGCGTCACAGCTGCTTCGGGAGTCTGGAGGGACGAGGATGGCAGTCGGGAACGTCTGCATCATCATTATTGATGGCAACGCCCATATGAGGCGGTTGCTTGGGACCGTGTTGGGGGCTTTGCCGGGGGCGACTGTTGTCGAGGCCCGCTCCCCCTGCGCCGCGCGTCCCATGATGGTGGCGCACGAGCCTCATCTGGTGGTGATGGACTGGTCGGGCGATCACACCGATGGTGTTTTATTCGTGCATCACCTGCGGCGCGGCGAAATCGGCCGCTGTGATGTTCCCGTGCTGGCGCTCAGTCGGACCATGCACCACGCCGTCCTTGAACAGGCGCTGGATGTGGGGATCGACGAGGTGATCGCCAAGCCGATTTCCGCCATGGAAGTGATCGACCGGGCCGCCACGCTGATCGAGATCGATCGCCGCCGGAGCGAGCGGGCCGCCGCGAATGCCGCGGAATAGATGGAATGTCTTCCAAGAACGACGTCCCTGACATCGGCATCGACCCCGTCGGGTTGGCGCGGGCCGAAGCCGCGCTGGCCGGCCTGTCCCAACGTTATCTCAGTTGGGCCGACGCGGATCTGGCGCGGCTGGAGGACTGCCTGACGCAGCTGCTGGCCCGGCCGGAGGACAGGACCGAACTCCTGGGGCGGGCATTCGGAATCGCGCATGATATGAAGGGGCAGGGGGCCACCTTCGACTATCCCCTGATCAGCGAGTTCGGCAACCGGCTGTGCCGCGTTCTGGAAGCCTGCCCGCGGCCCGGGGCCGAGGATCTGGAGCAGGTCGCGGTCCTGGTGGCCGCCATGGGGCGGGTTCTCCGCGAGCGCCTATCCGGCGACGGCGGCGACGAGGGACGCCGCCTGCTGTCGGACCGGCTATAGCCCCTGCGAGTCGCGGAATTCCTGGATAAGCAGCTTGGCGCGGTTGATCTGCCTTTGGGTCAGGGACTTGGCCACCGCCTCGCGGGCGGCCGAGGCCCCCTCTTCGCCAGAGGTGGCGGCAAGGTCGTACATGACATAGGCCCGCACGGGGTCCTTGGCGAAGAATCCCTGTCCCTTGGCGGCATATCCGGCCAGGGCCATCATGGCTTCGGGGTGGCCCTGGGCGGCGGCGGCCTCCAGCCAGATGATGCCGGCGACCATGTCGAGCGGGAGTTCGATGCCGCCGGTCAGCGCCATGCCCAGGGTGTATTGAGCCTCGGCATGGCCGCGCCGGGCGGCGATATCGAGGCGGCGGCCGCCTTCCACGATGCCGGGCCGCAATTGGTAAAAGACCTTGTCGTCATTGGTCGCCGGTTTGGCGGTGAACCACACCGCGCCGTAGGGCAGGCCCTTGCGGTCGGCTTCCTTGCGGACCCATTCCTCGTCGGACGGCACTCGCCAGGCGGCGGGGCGGGAGAGTTCCATGCGGCCAAGACGGAACTCCGCCTCGGTGTCTCCGTGCAACTGGATGGCCAGACGATACCAGGATTCGGCGGCCGCCATGCTCGGGGCGATTCCGGTGCCGTTCTCCAGGGCTTCCGCCAGGATCATGATGGCCTTGAGATTGCCGCCCTGGGCTTTTTCAGTGATCCACTCCAGGCCGCGATCGCCGCCGAGGGAGGTAATCTTGCCCGACAGCAATTGGCTGAGCCACAGGTCGCGGGCGGCGGTGTCGCCCAGCACGGCGGCATGATACCACCACTGGCCGGCCGCGCCGGGATCGGCCTTGACGCCATGGCCGTTCTGGTGGGCCTTCGCGGCTTCGATGGCCGCCTGGACATGGCCGTTGACCGCCGCCAATTCGAACCAGGCCAGCGCCGCGCGGGTATCGACCTTGGTGTCGGTTCCGTCGCGATAGGCGCGGGCCAGTTGGAATTGCGCATCTCCCTCGCCCCGGGACGCAGCCGCGATCAGGGTGGCAAGACGGCTCTCGGCCGTGGGTTTGGCGACCTTGGCCGGTGGTTTGGCCTTGGCGGGTTTGGCGGTCTCGGCCAGGCTTGCCAGCGGCATGCCGAATGCGAGCAGCGCGGCGACGAATGCGGCGGTCCTCATGGGGTCGAGCTTTCCACTGCCTAGGGAACGGGGGCGCATGATTCCACTTCCCGCACCCGAAGGCAATCGGAGCTTGGAAACAAAGTTTCATGGCGGCTGGTATGGGGTATATGCTAAATTAGATTACTCTAACATATTGGAGGCCGCTTCATGCTCCGTTCCGCCGCTATTCTGGCCCTTAGCCTTGCCGTCCTGCCGATTCGTCCGGCCTTCGCCGCCGAGGAAAAGGCCGAGGCCGCCGCTATCGTCAAGGATTACGGTGGGCGCTTGCAGGGCGAGTTGAAGGCGGCCATGGAAAACGGGGGGCCGGTCGCCGCCATCACGGTCTGCAATCAACGGTCGCCGGCCATTGCCGCCGAGTTATCGGCCAAGACCGGTTGGCTGGTCGCCCGGACCAGCCTGAAGCCGCGCAATCCCTCCTCCGCCCCCACCGGGTGGGAGGACGGCGTCATGCGCGATTTCGAACGCCGCATGGCGGCCGGCGAGCCGGTCGCCGATCTGGTGCGGGCCGAAATGGTCGAGGAGGGCGGCGCCAGGCTGTTCCGCTTCGCCAAGGCCATTCCAACCGCCGAACTGTGCCTGAATTGCCACGGCTCTGCCCTGAAGCCCGAGACCCAGGCCGCGCTGAAGCAGCTCTATCCCGCCGATACCGCCACCGGCTACAAGCCCGGCGACATGCGCGGCATCTTTACCTTATCCAAGCGCATGTAATTTACGCGGCCGCGCGCGGCGCGTCTTGCGGAGATGCGCGGCCGCGCGTAGGGTGACGCCCCCGTTTTCTCCATATTCGAGGTCTCGACATGCCGTTCATCGCCGACAGGCTTTCCGCCATCAAGCCGTCTCCGACCATCGCGGTGACCCAGAAGGCCGCCGAACTCAAGGCCGCCGGGCGCGACGTCATCGGCCTGGGCGCCGGCGAGCCCGATTTCGACACTCCCGACAACATCAAGGCGGCCGCCAAGGCCGCCATCGATGGCGGTCAGACCAAGTATGTGGCGCCGGCCGGGACGCTGGAACTGCGCAAGGCCATCGCCGCCAAGTTCAAGCGCGAGAACGAGCTGACCTACACCCCGGATCAGATCACGGTCGGCGTCGGCGGCAAGGGCGTGATCTTCAACGCCTTCATGGCCACCATCAATCCCGGCGACGAAGTCATCGTGCCGGCGCCCTATTGGGTCAGCTACCCCGATATCGCCCTGATGTTCGGTGGCGTGCCGGTGTTCGTGCCCTGCCCGGAGTCGAGCGGCTTCAAGCTGCGCGCCGCCGACCTGGAGAAGGCCATCACCCCCAAGACCAAATGGCTGGTGCTGAACTCGCCGTCCAATCCCACCGGCGCCGCCTATACCTGGGACGAGTTGAAGGCCCTGACCGACGTGCTGCTTCGGCATCCGCATGTGTACGTCATGTCCGACGATATGTACGAGCATCTGGTCTATGGCGATTTCAAGTTCGCCACCCCGGCCCAGGTCGAGCCCAAGCTGTATGACCGCACCCTGACCATGAATGGCGTGTCGAAGGCCTACGCCATGACCGGATGGCGCGTCGGCTACGCCGCCGGCCCGCTGCCGCTGATCAAGGCCATCAACATGATTCAGTCGCAGTCGGTAACCCATACCGCCTCCATCAGCCAGGCGGCGGCGGTCGAGGCCCTGAACGGCACCCAGGACTTCATTCCGAAGAACGCCAAGATCTTCCAGGGCCGCCGCGATCTGGTGGTCAAGCTGCTGAACCAGTGCCCCGGCATCACCTGCATGACCCCGGAAGGCGCCTTTTACGTCTATCCGTCCTGCGCCGGCCTGATCGGCAAGACGACGCCCGAAGGCAAGGTGATCGGCAGCGACACCGATTTTGTCGGCGCCCTGCTGGAGTCCGAGGGCGTCGCCGTGGTCCAGGGCGCGGCCTTTGGCCTGGAGCCCTATTTCCGCATCTCCTATGCCACCTCCGAAGCGGCGCTGACCAAGGCCTGCGAGCGGATCAAGCGGTTCTGTGAAAGCCTGAAATAGGCCGGGCAGCCGAAGAACGAAGAAACAGGGCGGCTCCTACGGGAACCGCCCTGTTTTTGTGGATTACGTCGCCTGGGTGCGGACTTCGTTCAAGAAGCCGGCAATCTCGCGCGACAGTTCGCCGTTATGGCCGATCATCTCGCGGGTCGAGCCCGCCACCTCCTCGGCGGCGTCCCGGCTGGTGCGGGTGCCGTCGGACACCCGCGCGATGTGGTCCGACACTTCGCGGGTGCCCCGCGCCGCCTCCTGGACGCTGCGGGTGATTTCGCAGATGGCGGCGTTCTGCTCCTCGACCGCGCCGGCGATGGACGAGGTCGCTTCATCGACCCGGTTGATGGTCTCGCCGATATGGCGGATGGCGGCGACCGCCCGGTCGGTCTCGTTCTGGACCTCGCCGATCTGGGTGGTGATCTCCTGCGTGGCCTTGGCGGTCTGGTTGGCCAGGGTTTTGACCTCGTTGGCGACCACGGCGAAGCCCTTGCCGGCTTCTCCGGCCCGCGCCGCCTCGATAGTGGCGTTGAGCGCCAGCAGATTGGTCTGTGAAGCGATATCGTCGATCAGGCGCACCACTTCGCCGATCCGGCCAGCGGCGGCGGCCAGGGATGCAACCAGGATATTGGTCTGGTTGGCTTCCTCGGCGGCGGCGCGGGCGATGCTGGCCGACAGGCAGACCTGACGGCTGATCTCGTTGCCCGACGCGCTGAGTTCCTCCGCCGCCGAGGCGACGGTCTGGACGTTGGAGGAGGTCTGTTCGGTGGCTGCCACGACGGCGTTGGTCTGTTCGGAGGTTTGCTCGGCGGTGTGGCTCATGGCGACCGAGGCGCCAGTCAGGCGCTCGCCCACCAGGGCCATGGCGTTCACCGCGTTGCGAACGCGGGATTCCAGCCCGCTGGCCATTTCGCGCAGGGCGCGGTTGCGCTCCTCCGTGGCGGCCTGCTTCAAGCCTTCCTGCTGGTCCAGCAGCCGCTTGTTGTCGATGGAGCCGCCCCGGAAAATTTCCATGGCGCGGGCCAGTTCGCCGATTTCATCCTGGCGTTCGGTCCCCATGACGGCGTGGTCGGTATCGCCACCGGCAAGGGCGCGCATGCGGTCGACCAGCTGGCCCAGGGGCTTGGTGATGGAGCGGGCGATCAGGCTGCCCATTACGACCGCCAGCGCCAGGACCAGAAACGTCTTGAGGCCGGTGCTGACGACCTTGGCGTTGAAGGCCTCGTCCACATCGTCGATGTAAAGGCCGGTGCCGATATTCCAGCTCCACGGCTTGAAATCCACCACATAGGCCAGTTTGGGGCTGGGGGGCGCATCCTTGGCGCGGGGCCAGACATAGGAGATGTAGGCGGCGCCGTCCTTGCGCGCGTTGTCGACCATCTCGCGGGTGATGAAGACGCCGTTGGGGTCCTTCATCTGCGACTGGTCCTTGCCCTCCATTTCGGGGCGCAGGGGATGCATCAGGGCGCTGTAGTGGTAGCCGTTGATGAAGACGTAGTCGTTCTTGCCGTAACGCAGCATCCGCAGGGCGTCCTTGGCCATCTGCTGGGCGTCGGATTCGGAGATTTCGCCCTTGGCCGAACGGGCGTGATAGCCGGCGACGATACTGGTCGCCGATTCAACCACTTGCTTCATGGCCAGACGGCGGTCTTCGTCCATGATCTGGCGCGTAGACGTTAATCCCTGGACCGTCAGCAGGGTCAGACCGATCACGATGAGTCCGACCAGGGACCAAATTTTTCCGCCGATACCGAGTTTCAGTCCAGCCATGGCCGACCTCCAGAAGATGCAGGATCAATACGGGCGTTGTGCCGGGGAGAGGGTGGCTCGAAAGGCCGCTATGTCTCTTGCCCTATACTGTTAGTTCTATAGTTATAAACTTTGGCGCGTAGCCATCAAAGTATCATTGCGACAAAATTAAATTTTTAGCGAGGCGAGTCAACACCGGGGACGCATTTTGACAATCGCTTGATAAATATCAAAAGGTGAGGTTTATCAGCACTGTCTTGTAAGTGGGGCGTGAATGCAGCTTCATCGCGTTGAAATGGCAGGGCAGAGGCGCGGAGGAGAGGCTTAACATTTGCGTCATGGCATGTCACAAATAGAACCACCCCAGGGAGTTGTTCGCAGACAGACCAGGACGGGGGGTAGGAAGTTGCACGTCATCCGCGATCCCAAAATAATCGACCCCCATTCCGTCATGCTCGACCTTCTTATCGTCGAGGATAATCCGGCGGACGCCCGTCTGGTGGAAGTGATGCTGGGCGAGGTCGGCGGCTTTCGGTGTCGCAAGGTCGAGACCCTGGCCGCCGCCGTCAGCGCCATCGCCGACGCGCCCCCCGATGCGGTGCTGCTGGACCTGTCCCTGCCCGACGGGTGCGGCATGGACAGTGTGCGGAAGATCCGGGAGGCCGCGCCGGAGCTGCCGATCATCATCAATACCGGGCTCGACGACGAGACCATGGGCCTCATGGCTCTTCAGCACGGTTGTCAGGATTATCTGGTCAAGGGCCAGGGCGACGGGCATCTGATCCGCCGCACCGTCCTGTACGCCGTCGAACGCAAGGCCATGGAGGAGGAGCGTCGTCAGGCCGCCGACCGGCTGCGGCGGGTGTTGTTGCAGACGGTGCGCTCGCTGTCGCTGACCCTGGAAATGCGCGATCCCTACACCACGGGCCATCAGCGGCGGGTGGCGCAGTTGGCGGTGGCCATCGGCCTTCGCCTGGGGCTGTCCGAAGATGTGATCGAGGGGCTGCGCACCGGCGGGCTGGTCCACGATATCGGCAAGATCCATGTTCCGGCCGAATTCCTCAGCCGCCCTGGCAAGCTGTCGGCCGAGGTTCATAAAGTCATCCGAATGCACCCCCAGATGGGGTGGGAAATCATGCGCGATATCGAATTCCCCTGGCCGGTGGCCGACATGATCCGCCAACATCACGAGCGGCTGGACGGTAGCGGCTATCCGCAAGGCCTCAAGGGCGGCCAGATCTTGTTGGAGTCGCGAATCTTGGCGGTGGCCGATGTGTTCGAGGCCATCGTTTCCCACCGGCCCTACCGGCCGGCATTGGGGCTGGAAATCGCCTTGGCTGAATTGCGGGACCATGCCGGAACCCGATACGACCCGGCGGTGGTTCAGGCTTGTCTGGACGTGGTCGCCGAGCAGGGGGTGGCCGTCCTGGACGACGATGGCCAGCCCGAAATTTTATAACCACCGTCGCGGCGACGCATGCGGGCCGGTTATTCGGCGGCTTCGGCGATTTCCGGGCGGACCTTGCCGAACAGCTGCGACTGCAAAAGCTCGCGCGGGTTATGGCACTCCCCACACCACACGACGGCGGTTCCGTCGCCGTAGGAGTGGATCCGGTGCTTGCCTGATTCCTTGCAATGCGGACAATCAAGTACAGCGTTGGGCAGAGCCATGAACACCCCCTGTTGGACGGTGCAGGATTACCCGTGTTTTGAGGGAAAGAAAAGTACGAAACGCAGATTCAGGTTCCGTTTATCCGGCCGGGGGCGGATCTAGCGTCGGGTAAACAGCCCAAGGACGGCTTCCTGGCTCTGTCCGGCGTTGCGTAGCGCAGCAAGGCCCAACTGGCGATAGGTGTTGGCTGACTGGGCGTTGACGGCCGCTTCATTGGCGTCGGCATTGGTCAGCTTGCCCGCTCCACTGGTGGCGATGGCGCCTTGGGCCTGGACGAAACCGGCCCTGATCTGGAGGAGGGTGGCGTTGCCGCCCAGTTCGGCGGCCTGATTGCGCAGGGTGCGGGACGCCTGATCCAGCGTATCGAGGGAGGCCTGGATGCTGGCGGCGCCGCCCGACCATCCCGCCGCCGCCCCGATTCCCAGAGACGAACTGTCACTGGCGGTTCCAGGGACCGTGGCGGTGGTACCGGGGCTCAGGCCAGGGATGGCGACGCTCCCGGGGGAGGCGGAGATCAGGTTGACGCCGTTATAGGAGGAGTCCGCCGCGATGGCGTCGATCTGGTGGGCAAGGGTGTTGAACTGGCCTTGCAGATTGGCCTGCTGGACGGTATCGGAGGAGGACAGCGCCTGTTGCGCCAAGCCCTTCATTTGGTTGATCACGCCGGCGATGGCGCTGGTGCCGGCGCTGGCCGCCTGAAGGGCTCCGACGCTTTGACCGATGCTGGCGCCGACCGCCGACAGAGTGCCCGACCGTTCCAGCAGCCCCTGGGCCAGGGTGAAGGCCTGGGCGTTGTCGGCCTGGGAGTTGACCGACCGGCCGGTGGTCAGGCGCTGAAGATTGCGGTCCGCCAGAGCCTGATTGGTCTGGAGCGATGGAAGGATGCTGGAGGTCAGGGCGATCGGGGAAAGTGCCATGATCACACTCTATTTTGCCGCCGGATGGTCATGATCGCGCTTCCGGTCTGGCTGGTTCAATCCGCTTTTGCCTTGCGATCATGACGCCGGGCGGCCTGGATGTCTGTGATCTCCATCACGCAAGACCGCATGAAAAAACCCCGCCATCCTGGGGATGGCGGGGTGTCTCTTTCGCTGGGATCGGTCCCGGCGGTGTCGGTTATTCGTCTTCGACCGGGGCGCCGTCAAGGTCTCCGGGGCCGGCGGCCAGGGCGTCGGAGATCAGTCCGGCGTTCTGGCGGATGGCGCCCTCGATCTCGGCGGCCATTTCGGGGTGTTCCTTCAGGAAGTTCTTGGCGTTTTCACGGCCCTGCCCGACGCGGGTCGAATTGTAGGAGAACCAGGCTCCCGACTTTTCCACCACATTGGCCTTGACGCCAAGGTCGATCAGTTCGCCCATCTTGGAGATGCCCTCGCCATACATGATGTCGAAGTCGACCACCTTGAACGGCGGGGCCAGCTTGTTCTTGACCACCTTGACGCGGGTCTGGTTGCCCACCACTTCATCGCGGTCCTTGATGGCGCCGACCCGACGGATTTCCATGCGGACCGAGGCGTAGAACTTCAGCGCGTTGCCGCCGGTGGTGGTTTCCGGGTTGCCGAACATCACGCCGATCTTCATGCGGATCTGGTTGATGAAGATGACGATGGTCTTGGACTTGGACACCGATCCGGTCAGCTTGCGCAGGGCCTGGCTCATCAGACGGGCGTGCAGGCCCATGTGATTGTCGCCCATCTCGCCTTCCAGTTCGGCGCGCGGCACCAGGGCAGCAACCGAGTCGATCACCAAGACATCGATGGCGCCGGATCGCACCAGGGTGTCGGTGATCTCCAGCGCCTGTTCGCCGGCATCGGGTTGGCTGATCAGCAGCTCGCCCAGATTGACGCCCAGCTTGCGGGCATAGGAGGGGTCCAGCGCGTGTTCGGCGTCGACGAAGGCGCAGGTTCCGCCCTTTTTCTGCGCCTCGGCGATGATGTGCAGCGCCAGCGTGGTCTTGCCCGAGCTTTCCGGGCCATAGACCTCGATGATGCGGCCGCGCGGCACGCCGCCGATGCCCAGCCCGATGTCGAGGCCGAGCGAGCCGGTGGAGACCACTTCGGTCTCGACCACCGAGTCCTTCTGGCCCAGCTTCATGATGGAGCCCTTGCCGAACGCCCGCTCGATTTGGCTGACGGCGGCTTCCAGTGCCTTCTGTCTATCCATGGTGTCCTTGTCCACGAGACGCAATGCAGCCTGCGACATGGCAGTTCCCCTTCATCTATCCCGAACCGGGCGGTCATGCAATGAGCAATAACGTACACCGTCTGTTCCGGAACACAAGCAGAATATCCGCATTTGTTCTCTTTGCGTTTGCGGGTGGCCCTTACCCCCCGCCCATCACCTGCTTGACCGCGCCGGCCAGCTGCTTGAGTGAGAACGGCTTGGGCAGGAAGTGGATGCCCTCGTCCGGGTCGATGCCGTCGCGGGCCACGTCTTCGGAATAGCCGGAGATCAGGATGACCTTGATGGCGGGGCGCTCCATGCGCACGAAGCGGGCCAGGGTGACGCCGTCCATGCCGGGCATCACCACGTCCGAAATCAGGACGTCGATGGAATCCTCGCCGTGGAGGACTTCGACCGCCTGCTCGCCGTTGCGGGCCTCGATCACGGTGTAGCCCTTGTTGCGCAGCGCGCGGGCGCCGAACAGCCGCACGGCGTCCTCGTCTTCCACCAGCAAGATGGTCCCGCTGCCGGTCAGGTCGCCGTCGGCGGCTTCGGCCTGGAGCGGCGGCCGCCTGGGCTCGCCTTCCGGTTCGGCGTCGATGCGCGGCAGATGGATCGAGAAGGTGGCGCCTTGGCCCGGCTCGCTTTCCACCACGATGAAGCCGTCGGTCTGGCGCACGATGCCATAGACGGTGGACAGGCCGAGGCCGGTTCCGGCTCCCACTTCCTTGGTGGAGAAGAACGGCTCGAAGATCCGGGCGATGTTCTCCTTGCCGATGCCGGTGCCGGTGTCGGCCACCTCGATCAGGACGTATTCGCCGGCCGGCATCAGCTCGGGGCCGCGCTGGACCGGCTGCTCCACCGTCACCGCGTTGGTGCGGATGGTGAGGGCGCCGCCACCCGGCATGGCGTCGCGGGCGTTGACCGCCAGATTGATGATGACCTGATCGAACTGGCCAGGATCGACCCGCACCAGCCCCAAGGCGCGCCCGTGGATCATGCGCAGCTCGATGGTCTCGCCCAGCAGGCGGCGCAGCAGGTTGGACAGGTCGGCCAAGGCGTCGGTGACGTTGAGCAGGCGCGGCTGCAAGGCCTGGCGGCGCGAGAAGGCCAGCAACTGGCGCACCAGCGAGGCGGCGCGGTTGGCGTTTTGCTTGACCTGCATGATGTCGGCGAAGCTGGGGTCGCCGGCGCCGTGGCGTTGCAGCAGCAGGTCGCAAAAGCCGATCATGGCGGTCAGCAGATTGTTGAAGTCGTGGGCGACGCCGCCGGCCAACTGGCCCATGGCCTGCATCTTCTGACTTTGGGCGAACTGGATTTCCAGGTTGCGTTGCTCGGTGGCATCGATGAAGTGGATGACCAGACCGGAAATGTCGCCGTCCTCGTGCGACGGGCTGACGAATAACTGGGCGATCAGGTCGCGGCGGCCCTTCAGGCGGACCTCCAGATGGGTGCCCGGCTGCGAACCGGCGATGACCTTGGTCAGTTGCTCGGAGGCCTGGGCGCGGGCCTCGTCGGCGATGATGTCGGCGACGGCGCGGCCGATCATGTCGTCGCGGTCGATTCCCAGCATGGCTTGCAGCGCCAGATTGCAGCCACCGATGGCGCCGTCCAGGTCTACCAGGGCGATTCCCACCGGGGCGTCGTCGAACAGCCAGCGGAAGCGGCGCTCGGCGGCGCGCAGCGCGCGCTCCCACTGCTGTTCCGGCACCAGATCGCGAACCACCACCGAGCGGGTGAACATCTCGCCGCCCTCGTCATAGACCGAATGGGCGACCAGTCCCTGGAAGATGTCACCGTTGCGGCCGCGCAGGCGCAGTTCGGCCCGCTCCTCTTCCGGGTTGGGGACGGTTCCGAACACCTCGGCCAGATTGTGGCCGACGATTTCGTCGCCATGCTTGCCCAACCACTCGGCCAACCTTTGATTGACGTAGCGGACCGTGCCGTCGGCATCGGCCGAGTAGCAGCCCACCGGCAGGAAATCGACGAAATCGGACAACAGCTCGTTCTCGCGCCGCAGAGTGTCCTCGATGGCGCGTCGGGCGCTGATATCCTCGGCCAGCCAAGCGACGGCGCCGCCGGCTCCCGCCGGCTTTACTTCCAGGGCGAACCATTCGCGGCCGCCGCCGGCCGTGGCCAGCGCCACTTCGGCGCGGCGCGGCGCTCCGACCGCGGCGGCGGCGTCCAGCCGTTCCAACTCGGCTAGCATCCGGTCGTCATGGGCGGCGCGGGTCTTCATATCCGCCAGCGGGTCGGCGCAGTCGGCCAGCAGTTGCCGGGCGGCCTGGCTGCGGAACATCTCGGTTCCCGAGCGGCTTACCACCAGGACGGCGCGGCTTTCCGAGTCCAACGCTCCGGCCAAGGCGCGCGCATCGGCCATTCCCGGTCCACGGCGATGCGCCCGCATGATGGCGAGGCCGGCGGCCATGGCGACCCCGATGGCGGCCAGGGCGGGCAGCATCAGGGCGCCGCCCTCCGCCGCCGACAGCGCCGCCGCCGCCGTCAGGGCGGACGCCAGGACCAGAATCGGAAGAGTGATCGTGCGGTCAGTGCGCAAGTTTACCCTTTAGCTTCATGACATAGCCGATAACCTCGGCGACCGCCTTGTAGTGCTCGGGCGGGACTTCCTGGTCCAGTTCGACGGTGGCGAACAGGGCGCGGGCCAGTGGCGGGTTCTCGACGATGGGGACCTCGTTCTCCTCCGCCAGCTCGCGGATGCGAAGGGCGACCAGATCGGCGCCCTTGGCCACCAGGATCGGTGCGCCCATGGCCTCCATATCGTATTTCAGCGCGACCGCGTAGTGAGTCGGGTTGGTGACCACCACGCTGGCCATGGGCACCGCCGCCATCATGCGCTGGCGGGCGCGCTGGAAGCGCAATTGCCGCAGCCGGCCTTTGACGATGGGGTCGCCTTCCTGCTGCTTGTGCTCGTCCTTGACCTCCTGCTTGGTCATGCGCATCTGCTGCATGAACGCCCAGCGTTGATAGAACCAGTCGGCGGCCGCCAGGGCGGTGACCATCAGCAGGACGATGATGATCAGGCGGATGGTCTGGCTGCGCAGATACTCCAGCATGGCGAAGATATCGACGGCGGCCATGGCGAGGAAATCGTTCACCTTGCTCTTCAGCACCAGGAAGATGACAAAGCCGATGACGCCGATCTTGAACATGTGCTTGATGAAATCGACCAGATTCTTCTGGGAGAAGATCCGCGCGATTCCCTTGCCGGGACTAAGCTTGGCGAGGTCGAGCGACAGGTTCTTGGTGACGAACATCAAGCCGACCTGAGAGAGGTTGGCCGCCACGCCGAACACCATCATCATCACCAGCGGGATCATCATCAGAAAGATCAGCGACAGCACCTGATCGGACAAGACATGGCCCAGGGCCTCGCGGTTCATGTCGATGGTGTGGGGATGCTCGATATAGGGCATCATCATCTTGACCACGTTGCGCCCCAGCATGGGCGACATCATGGAGATCAGCACCAGCGCGCCCATCAATCCGGCCCAGATCTTGATTTCCTGGGATTGGGCGACTTGGCCTTCGTCGCGGGCGTTGGAGAGCTTTTTGCCTGTTGGTTCTTCTGATTTCTCGCCGTCATCTCCCGACATGGCTCACCTTGGGATCAGATAAGGGGTGAGGCCGTCTTCGAAGAAGCGGAGGAACAGCGAAATAATCATGGGCATCGCCATCATGAACATCCAGACCCCCACCAGAATCTGCACCGGCTGGGCGATGAAGAATATCTGCAACTGCGGCACCAGACGCGATAGCAGGCCGAGGCCAGTGTAGAACAGCAGGCCAAAGACCACCAGCGGCGCCGAGAACTGAAGTCCGACCCGAAAGGTCTCGGTGACCAGATGAGACAGGGTCTCGGTGAAATCGCCCCATGGCAGGGTCCGACCGGGAGGAAACAGGGCGTAGGATTCGATGATGGCCTGAAACATCAGGTGGTGCAGGTCGGTGGCGAAAATCGCCAGCAGCGCTATATTGGTCAGGAATCCGGTCAGCAGCTGGCTTTGCTGCTGGGCGATGGGGTCGAACGAAAAGGCGTTGGTCAGGCCGACCTGATACCCGATCATCGAGCCGGCCAGACTGAGGACCGACATGATGAACGTCACGATCGTGCCGATGAACAGGCCGATCACGATCTCGCCGAAGACGATCAGCACCATGCCGGCCAGATCCTTTGGTACGGCGGCGAAATGCACCCCCAGCAGCGGCAGCATCAGGAAAGAAACGCAGACCGTCAGCCAGAGACGGATACGCATGCTGACCAGATGCCCGCCGATCCCCGGCAGCAGCATCATCGCCGAGCCCAGGCGCGACAGCACCAGGAAGAACCGGAAAACGTCGAGTTGGAGAACCTCGGTCAGCACGGCCTAGCCGCCGCCACCCGCGATGACCTTGTCCATCATCGACCTCCAGAAATCGGTCAGCGTGTTCAGCATGAACGGCATGAACAAGATCATGGATGCGAAGACCAACAGCATCTTTGGCACGAAGGTCAGGGTCTGTTCCTGAATCTGGGTCAGGGTCTGGAAAACGGCAACCAGCAGGCCGATCGCCAGACCGGTCAGCAGAGTCGGAGCCGCCACCTTGATCATGACCAAGATGGTCTGACGGGCGACATCGATGAGTTCCGCTTCGGTCATGCTCCGACGATCCAGGGTTCAGATCGGCATGCGCATGATTTCGTTATAGGCATTGATCACCTTGTCGCGGACATTGACCACGGTTTCCAGGGTAATTTCCGCATTGGCGACGGCGGCGACCACGTCCCTGATGTCGGCCTTGCCGGCGACAGCCGCCAGCGACGCCTGTTCGGCGCCCTTGGCGGAGCCGATGGCCATCTTGGTGGCGTCCTTCAGCACCGAGGCGAAGTCCGTTCCGGTGCTGACACCGTTGTCGCTGTCGCTTCCCGCTCCGGCCTTTTCCAGCGCGGCCATGGGATTGGCGGCGGTTCGGTAGGCGGAGATGGCGTTGCTGATGTTAGTCATGGCCTTGAAATCCTAGCGAGAGACGTGCGGCACCGGTCTTATCGGAGCATTTCAACCGTACGGGACAGCATGGTGCGCGACGTCGTGATGACGTTCATATTGGCTTCGTAGCTGCGTTGTGCCTCGCGCATGTCCATCAGTTCGATCAACGGATTGACGTTGGGGGCCAAGATATAGCCGTCGCGGTCGGCGGCCGGATGCTTTGGGTCGAAGCGGCGTTGGAATTCGGCGGTGTCGGGGCGGACCTTGTCGACCTTAACCGAGTTGACGCCGGTGGCGCGGTCCAGTTCGTTCTTGAAGGTCACCACCTTGCGGCGATAGGGCGTTCCCTCGGGCGTCTGGGCGGTGGAATCGGCATTGGCCAGATTCTCGGACACGATCCGCAGGCGCTGGGACTGCGCCTTCATGCCGGCAATGGCGATACTCGTGCTTTTGCTCAGTTCGTCCATGATCGCCTCTTTCATGCCCCTCTATCGCCGGTCCTTGGTTCCGCCCGGCCTAACGGTTGCCCAGGGCGGTCCGGATCATCTTCTGATACTTCTGGAACAAGGCCGCCGAGGTGTTGAACTTGTTGCCGGCTTCTCCCATCTTGGCCATCTGCTCTTCCAGGATGACGGCATTTCCATTGGGAGTCGATTCATAGGTCTTGCGCTGTGTCACCGACTTGAAGAGATCAGGTCCCATCTCCGGCACCACATGCTTGGCGTTGGTGGTGGCGGCGGTCACGGGCTGGGCGGCGCTGCCGGACAGGACCTCCTTGAAGCTGAGCGGCTTCAGGTCCTTGGGCAGGTAATTGGGCGTATTGGCGTTGGCGATATTGCCCGCCAACACCTCCTGGCGCTGTGCGACCCAGTCCATCTGGGCCTTGGTCATCCTGAAAATGCCGAGATTTTCGTACATCGCCAACCTCTTGACCGGGCCAGTCCGTCGACCGGGGGTGGGCGCGCGCCGCAACGGACCGCGCTCTTAATTGTCCATGATCAGTATGGCCCGGCGCGCTTAAGAAACGGTAAAGCCGTGTTCATCGGCGGTTGATGGCGTCCGGCTTAAAGGAATTTTAAGCGCGCCCCTCCAGACTCGATTCTTGGACCATATGACGGTGTGGCATGGCAGGCAAGAATTCATGGGATGGGGATGGGGGCGACCAGCCGGCGCGCAAGGCCGGCGCTCGTCCGGGGCGCGCCGTCGCGGTGGCGCTGCACTATGATCCCGACCAGCCCGACCTGCCGAAGGTGGTGGCGTCGGGGCGCGGCAGCGTTGCCGAGCAGATCTTGGAACTGGCCTTCGCCCATGGCGTCAAAGTCCGCACCGATCCCGATCTGGCCCAGGTGCTGGCCGCCGTCGAGGTCGATACCGTGATTCCGGTCGAAGCCTTCGTGGCGGTGGCCGAGATTTTGGCCTATGTGTACCGCGCCAATGGCCGTGTCGTGTCCCCCACGCCGGGAGGAACGGCATGAACGCCCGCCCGGCGCTTGAGGGACCAACAACCCGACGCGCCACCCGGCGCGGAGTTGCGGCCAAGGGCCGGCGCGGCCCATGCCGCGAAAGCCAAGCATGCGGATGCATGCGCCCGGCGTCTGAGGGAGCAACAACCCGACGCGCCACCCGGCGCGGAGTTGCGGCCAAGGGCCGGCGCGGCCCATGCCGCGAAAGCCAAGCATGCGGATGCATGCGCCCGGCGCTTGAGGGAGCAACAACCCGACGCGCCACCCGGCGCGGAGTTGCGGCCAAGGGCCGGCGCGGCCCATGCCGCGAAAGCCAAGCATGCGGATGCATGCGCCCGGCGCTTGAGGGGCAAAAACCATGACTCCCTCTGAGCGGGTCCGCCTGGATCTGGAAAAGGCTTCGTCGCTGGTGGAGACCGCGCGGCGTCTGCTGGCCACCGGCACGATGGTCGATCTGGCGGCGCTGGAGGGCCGGGTCCGCAATATCTGTCGCGATGCCGCCAGTCTTGGCCGTGACGATGGTCGGAGCCTTCGTCCCGACCTGGAGACCTTGATCTCCGACCTGGATCTGCTGGCGGACGCCATCCGCGACCGCTACGATCCGCAGGCCCCCCGATTGACCCCGGACCCCGGCTCGGAGACCTGATGGAAGCCTCGACCTATCTTCGTTTTATCTTTTCGCTGGTGCTGGTGCTCGGCATGATCTTCGCCGCCGTGTGGGCGGTGCGCCGTTGGGGGCTGGGCCTGATGCTGCCGCGCCCGAGCGGCGGCAAGGCGGGCCGCCGCCTCGCTTTGGTGGAGGCCCTGCAATTGGACGGCAAGCGTCGTCTGGTGCTGATCCGTCGCGATGACCGCGAGCATCTGTTGCTGTTGGGGGGCGAAAGCGACGTGGTGGTGGAGCCCGATTGCGTCGCTCCCCGTTTTGAACTTCCCGCCAGGACGCCGGAGACCGGGACATGATCAGCCGCCGTCGTTTTGCCGTTGCCGCGGCCGTGGGGATCGTCTGCGCCGTGATCGCCGGCCCCGTCCTGGCCCAGTCGCTTAACATCGACCTGGGGGGCAGCCCCGCCAGCGCCACCAGCCGGATCATTCAACTGGTCGCCTTGACCACCGTCTTGTCGCTGGCTCCGTCGATCCTGGTGATGGTCACCTCGTTCACCCGCTTCGTGGTGGTGCTGGGGTTCCTGCGCCAGGCCTTGGGCACCCAGCAGGCGCCGCCCAACACGGTGATGGTCAGTCTGGCGATCTTCATGACCGCGTTCGTCATGGCCCCCACCTTTGAGAAGGCCTGGGAAAACGGGATACAGCCGGTGATGGACGGGCATCTTGACGAAATGGAGGGGTTCGACCGCGCCGTGAAGCCGTTTCACGCTTTCATGAGCAAGCATGTGCGCGATCAGGATCTTAAGCTGTTCATGGACCTGTCGCGCTCCAAGGAGGTCGCCAATCCCGAGGATGTCCCGGTCAAGGTGCTGATTCCCGCCTTCATGATCAGTGAACTGCGGCGCGCTTTCGAGATTGGTTTTTTGATCTTCCTGCCATTCCTGATTATCGACATGGTCATCGCCTCCGTGCTGATGAGCATGGGCATGATGATGATTCCTCCCGCCATGATCTCCCTGCCGTTCAAGCTGATCTTCTTCGTTATGGTGGATGGCTGGTTCCTGGTGGTGGGGAGTCTGGTGCAGAGTTATGGCTAAGGCATCGCTTCCGCCTACTCCACCGGAAGGGGTGGGACTCCATCGGGGTGGGATTCGCTACATTTGGTATAGCCCCGGGATAAATACGTACATCTTTAAACTCCGTTAACATTTGGAACGATTCGTGTTTACCTCAATGATGCATTCTGGGTTGCAAGCTTCGGCTGTAGACCAAAGCCGCACATGCGAGGGAACCGATGAAAAGCTTCGATCTGAAAGAGTTTAAGGCCCGATTCGGCACCATGATCGCCTCGATCCGCGAACGGCTGTCAGAGCTTGATGTGGCGAGTGACGAATTGCATCGGGCCGTGACAACCTTCACCGGCCGGACCCGCTGATCGGCCACCCCATTGGCTCGCCCCGGCGTCATATGACAAAAAACCCCCGCCAGGATTGCTCCCGGCGGGGGTTCTTGTTTGTTTGAAGATCAGGCGCCGCCCATCTTCTTCTTCAGGTTCTCATCCAGCTTGTCGAGGAACTGGCTGGTGGTCAGCCAGGACTGGCTTGGCCCGATCAGGATGGCGAGATCCTTGGTCATGAAGCCGGATTCGACGGTCTCGATGCAGACCGCTTCCAGGGCCTCGGCGAACTGGGCCACCTCGGGCGTGCCGTCGAACTGGGCGCGGTAGAACAGGCCCCGCGTCCAGGCGTAGATCGACGCGATCGGATTGGTCGAGGTCTCCTTGCCCTTCTGGTGCTCGCGGTAGTGGCGGGTCACGGTGCCGTGGGCGGCCTCGGCCTCGACGGTCTTGCCGTCGGGAGACAGCAGGACCGAGGTCATCAGGCCCAGCGAGCCAAAGCCCTGGGCGACGGTGTCGGACTGCACATCGCCGTCGTAGTTCTTGCAGGCCCAGACGAATTCGCCCGACCATTTGAGGGCCGAGGCCACCATGTCGTCGATCAGGCGGTGTTCGTAGGTGATGCCCAGCTTGTCGAACCCGGCCTTGAACTCCGTCTCGTAGACCTCCTGGAAGATGTCCTTGAAGCGGCCGTCATAGGCCTTGAGGATGGTATTCTTGGTCGACAGGTAGACCGGCCATTTCTTGGCAAGGCCATAGTTCAGGCAGGCCCGCGCGAAGCCGACGATGGACTCGTCCAGGTTGTACATGCCCATGGCGACGCCGGCACCGGGGAAGTCGTACACGTCATGCTCGATGGTCTCGCCATCGACGCCGACGAATTTGATGGTCAGCTTGCCGGGGCCGGGGACCGTAAAGTCGGTGGCCTTGTACTGATCGCCAAAGGCATGACGGCCGATGACGATGGGCTTGGTCCAGCCCGGAACCAGACGCGGCACGTTCTTGCAGATGATGGGCTCGCGAAAGACTGTGCCGTCGAGAATGTTGCGGATGGTGCCGTTGGGCGACTTCCACATCTTCTTGAGGTTGAATTCCTTAACCCGCGCTTCGTCGGGGGTGATGGTGGCGCATTTGACGCCGACGCCGTACTTTCTGATGGCTTCGGCGGATTCCACCGTTACCTTGTCGTCGGTCCGGTCGCGATGCTCGATACTGAGATCGTAGTATTTCAGGTCGACGTCGAGATAGGGAAGGATCAGCTTCTCCTTGATGAACTGCCAGATGATCCTTGTCATCTCGTCGCCATCAAGCTCGACAATCGGATTTACGACCTTAATCTTCTTCATGGATGGGTTCCCTGGTTCTCAAACTTCCGAAAGTAGCCGTGGCGGGAGAGCCCCAAGACCCTCCCGCCACGCATCGCATCAATCTCAGACCGCGGCCAGGGCCGCATTCAGGGTCGCGCTGGGGCGCATGGCCTTGGACGTCTTGTCGAAATCCGGGTGGTAGTAGCCACCCAGGTCCACGGGCTTGCCCTGGGCCGCGATCAGCTCGGCGTTGATGGCGGCCTCGTTGTCGGTGAGCACCTTGGCCAAGGGGGCGAAGCGGGCCTGAATCTCGGGGTCCTTGGTCTGCTCGGCCAGAGCCTGCGCCCAGTACTGGGCGAGGTAGAAGTGGCTGCCCCGGTTGTCCAGTTCGCCCACCCGCCGCGCCGGCGAGCGGTTGTTCTTGAGGATCTTGCCGTTGGCCTGGTCGAGGGCGTCAGCCAGCACCTGGGCCTTGGGGTTCTTGAAGGTCTGGGCCAGATGCTCCAGCGAGACTCCCAGGGCCAGGAATTCGCCCAGTGAATCCCACCGCAGATAGCCTTCCTCCTGGAACTGCTGCACATGCTTGGGGGCCGAACCGCCGGCTCCGGTCTCGAACAGGCCGCCGCCGGCCATCAGCGGGACGATGGACAGCATCTTGGCGCTGGTGCCCAACTCCAGGATGGGGAACAGGTCGGTCAGGTAGTCGCGCAACACGTTGCCGGTCACCGAAATGGTGTCCTTGCCGGCGCGGATGCGGTCCAGCGAGACGCGGATGGCGTCTTCCGGCGACTTGATGGTGATGTCGAGGCCGGTGGTGTCGTGGTCCTTCAGATAACGCTCGACCTTGGCGATGATCTGGGCGTCGTGGCCCCGGTTCTTGTCCAGCCAGAAGATGGCGGGGGTGTTGGAGAGGCGGGCGCGGGTGACCGCCAGCTTGACCCAATCCTGGATCGGGGCGTCCTTGACCTGACACATGCGGAAGATGTCGCCGGCCTCGACCGCCTGCTCCAGCAGCACCGCGCCGGCGGCGTCGATCACCCGGACCACGCCGTCGGCCTGCATCTCGAACGTCTTGTCGTGCGAGCCGTATTCCTCGGCCTTTTGCGCCATCAGGCCCACATTGGGGACGCTGCCCATGGTGCGCGGGTCAAAGGCGCCGTGCTTCTTGCAGTCGTCGATCACCACCTGATAGATGCCGGCATAGCAGCGGTCGGGGATCAGCGCCTTGGTGTCGTGCAGCTTGCCGTCGGTGCCCCACATCTTGCCGGAATCGCGGATCATGGCGGGCATGGAGGCGTCGACGATGACGTCGCTGGGGACGTGCAGGTTGGTGATGCCCTTGTCGGAATTGACCATGGCCAGTTCCGGCCCGGCCTTGTAGCAGGCGGCGATATCGGCCTCGATGGCGGCGCGCTGGGCGTCGGGCAGTTTGGCCAACTTGGCCAGCAGGTCGCCGAAGCCGTTATTGACGTTGACGCCCAAGTCCTTGATGACCGCGGCGTGCTTGTCGAACACGTCCTTGAAGAAGACGGTGACGGCGTGGCCGAACATGATGGGGTCGGAAACCTTCATCATGGTCGCCTTGAGGTGCAGCGACAGCAGCACGCCCTGCGTCTTGGCGTCTTCGATCTGTGCGGCGTAGAAGGCGCGCAGCGCCTTGCGGCTCAGCACGGCGGCATCGATCACCTCGCCGGCCTTCAGCGTGGTCTTCGCCTTGAGCACGACGGCGGCGCCGTCCTTGCCCACGAAGTCGATGCGGACATCGCCGGCCTGAGCGACGGTGACCGACTTCTCGCTGCCGTAGAAGTCGCCGGCGGTCATATGGGCCACATGCGACTTTGACTCGGGCGCCCAGGCGCCCATCTTGTGCGGGTTGTCGCGGGCGAACTGCTTGACCGAGGCGGCGGCGCGGCGGTCGGAATTACCCTCGCGCAGCACCGGGTTGACGGCGCTGCCCAGGACCTTGCCAAAGCGGGCCTTGATATCCTTTTCGGCGTCGGTCTTGGGGTCCTCGGGGTAGTCGGGGATCTTGTAGCCCTGGGACTGGAGTTCCTTGATCGCGGTCTTCAGCTGCGGGATCGAGGCGCTGACATTGGGCAGCTTGATGATGTTGGCTTCGGGCTTGTTGGCCAGTTCGCCCAGTTCGGTCAGCTCGTCGCCGATCTTTTGCTCGGGGGTCAGGCCGTCGGGAAAATTGGCGATGATGCGGCCGGCCAGGGAGATGTCCCTGGTCTCGACGGCGACGCCGGCCGCGCGGGTGAACGCCTCGACGATCGGCAGCAGGGAATAAGTCGCCAGCGCGGGCGCCTCGTCAACCTTGGTCCAGATAATTTTCGCGGTTGTCATCTTCCTAGAACCCCCTCGATTGATATGGTCGACAATCTCGCACAATGGCAGAATTGAGCGGCCCTGGGTGCGTCCCGCGTGACGCAAGACCAGCCAATCGGTCACGGTGCCGGGACAGCGGGGGACGATAGCATTCGGGACGACGAACGCAAGACGGAATCCTACACCTTGGGATAGGAAATGGGGGGGAGGGGGACAGGAAATGGGGAGGAGGCGCTTCCTCCGCCGAATCCCCCCTAGGAAACGCCGGGTCGCGTCACCATACTCATCGTCACATCCGTATTTACCGCATAGGGGAGAGTTTCATGCGTTCACTCGCCAGGACGGTCATTGCATCCACCCTCGCCGCCGTAATCCTCGCCGCCGCCCTGCCGGCCATGGCCCAGCAAGCCAAGCCGGAAGAGTTGCTCAAGATGCGCCAAGGCCTGATGCAGGGGCTGAGGTCGCAATGGGCTCCCATCGCCGGTTTCGCCGCCGGCAAGGCCGATCTGCCCGCCGACGCCGTCGATCGCGCCGCCAATCTGGCCATGCTGGCGAAGCTGGCTCCCATCGGCTGGGCCAAGGGCACCGAGGCTCTGCCCGAAGCCAACACCAAGCCCGAGGCGTTCGGCGCCAAGTCGACGCAGTTCGCGGATGGCTGGAAGTCGCTGGCGGTCGAGACCGCCAAACTGGCCGATGCCGCCAAGGCCGGCCCCGACGCCCTCAAGGCTCAGGCCGGCAATGTGGGCAAGCTGTGCAAGGGTTGCCACGACGAACTGCGCAAGGAATAAAGGCTACCTCCCCCATGCCGCCAGCCCGCCGAACACCAGGGCGGCGGCGGCGGCCAGCAGCGCCAGGGCCAGCCAAGGGCTGGCGAGGCGCTGCGACGGGGCCTCGTCCGTCGCGGGTTTGGTTCCGACGATCATCGGCCGCACCAGATTTTCGCCGGTCTTGATCCGGTAGAACGCGATGGCGGCGAGGTGGAGCGCCACCAGCCCCAGCGCGGCCCATGATCCCAGGCGGTGCAGCGCCGAAAGCTGCTTGGTAGCCTTCGACGAGACCAACCAGGCCAGCGGTCCGTCGGTGGCGATGTCGTCGGTGGCGAACAGGCCGCTGCCGGCCTGAAGCAGCAGCAGCCCCAGCATGGCCAGCACACTGAGCGCCCCCAGCGGGTTGTGTCCCAGCCCGGACCATTCGCCGCGCAGATAGGCGGCGATGCGGCGCGGCCCGCCGACGAAGGTGGCGAACCGGGCGGTGGGGCTGCCAAGCACGCCCCAGGCCAGACGGAACAGCAGCAGGGTCAGAACGGCCGCGCCGATCGTCATGTGAAGATCAAGCTTGCCCATGCGGCCGCTGATCCACAGCGCCACGAACATGGCGGCCAGCGCCCAGTGAAACAGGCGGATCGGCAGGTCCCAGACCGGGACGGGGCGGGACGGGGCGGCGTTGGGCATGTTGACGGACACTCCTGTGGCGCCCTCATACTGTTCCAGTCCAACGGGGCCGGGTCAACGGTCTGGACACGCGGGCCGTGACAGCATTTTGCCAGCCTGCTAGGGTACGGACTTGCGCCAAGGCGACACAACCAGATCTGGGGACAGCGTTGAACCGGCCCACCATCATTGCCCTGATAGGGCTCGCCGTCGCCGTCATTGCCCTGATTCTCGCCGTATTTCACGAGCGCGAGGAGGTTGGCGTCTCGACGTCCCAGCCGCTGCCGGTGGTCGTGGCGACTCCGGCCGACACGCGCGAGCCGTCATTCGATGTCGTGCGGATCGGCGTCGATGGCGATACGGTCATTGCCGGCCGCGCCCTGCCGGGGGCGGTGGTGACCATTCTCGACGGCGGGACCGAGTTGGGCCGGGTGACCGCCGACGCGCGGGGCGAATGGGTGTTCGTTCCGGCCGAGGTGCTGCCCCCCGGTTCGCGTGAGCTTCGCTTGAAGGCGGTCAATCCCGACGGCGTCGAGGTCCTATCCAGCGAGCCGGTGATCCTGGTGGTGCCCGAGCGCGGCAAGGGCGCGGCCCTGGCGGTCAAGGCCTTGCGGGGCGGCGGCAGCAAGGTGTTGCAGTCTCCCGGCGGCGACGGCGACGGCCTGCTGTCGCTGGAGGCCGTCGATCATGACGAGCAGGGCCGGCTATTCGTCGGCGGCAGGGCTCCCGCCGCCGGTAAGGTCTTCCTCTATCTGGACAACAAGCTGTTCGGTCGGGCCGATGCCGATGCCGAGGGCTCCTGGCGTATCGGCGGCGTCAAGCCCAAGGGCGACGACAAGCATATGTTGCGCGCCGATCTGGTCGGCGACAAGGGCAAGGTGCTGGCGCGGGTCGAGGTGATCTGGACCCCCGGCGAGGATCTGGGCCGGGGTTCGACCGGCGTGGTGGTGGCGCCGGGCAATTCGTTGTGGCGGATCGCGCAGCGGCTTTACGGCCGGGGCGTCGCCTATACCGTGATTTACGAGGCCAATCGCGAGCGGATCAAGAACCCCGACCTGATCTATCCGGGGCAGGTGTTCAGCGTCCCGAGCCGGTGACCTTGCGGCGGCGCCATTCCGGCCGGACGGCGCTTTCCCCCGGCCTGGAGGTGGCCAGCGGCGGGCGGATATACATGGCGATCAGTTCGAGATAGGGCAGCGTCGGCAGCAGGAAGCCGGCAACCGAGGTCACCAGACCGGTGGCGGTGACGGGGACCGGCACGTCGATGTCGCTTCCCAGCAGGACGCGACCCAGGGTGACGCGAAACAGGCTGCCGCCCAGGTCGGCATTGGCGGCGTCGATGATGCGGGCGAGGCCGGCGCGGGCGGTGGGGGATTCCGCCGAGAACGGCATGGGGCCAAGGTCGCCCACCAGTTTGAGGTGGGCCGAGCCCAGCGCCTGCTCCATCCGGCCGACGACGCGGATGTTGCGATAGCCGAAGTCGAACTGAATCAGGCCGTCGCCGACGGTCAGGGCCTTGCCATCGTCATCGGTCCAGACGGTGTGAAGGTCGACGGGCAGCGCCTTGCCGCCCAATGTGAACGTTTTGACCTTTGACATTCTTACCGTCGCGGAGGAAACCAGAACACACTACTATCATGTCGTGGTTCGGGATGAAATTCCAAAAGGCCGGTTGTATAAGGCCCCATGGCCCGCCGGCTTTCGGCAGGCCACATCAGATCTGGAGATTGGCTAAGTGCAGGCTCACGAAATCTCGCTGACCAAGTATCTGTGGTTCCCCATCAATCGCGAGGGCTGGCCCTTCGTGGCGCTGTTCGCCGTGGCGGCGTTGCTGCTCGGGCAGCTTTGGGTGCCGCTGGGGTGGCTGGGGTTCGTCCTCACCTGCTGGTGCGCCTGGTTCTTCCGCGACCCCGACCGGGTGACCCCGGTCCGCGACGGCCTGGTGATCAGTCCGGCCGACGGCGTGGTTCAACTGCTGGGCATGGCGCCGCCGCCCAAGGAGTTGGAAATGGGCGACGAGCCGCGCATGCGGATTTCGGTGTTCATGAGCGTGTTCAGCGTTCACATCAACCGGGTCCCGGTGGATGGCAAGGTGATCAAGACCGCCTATCAGCCGGGCAAGTTCCTCGACGCCTCGCTGGACAAGGCCAGTTCCGATAACGAGCGCATGTCGGTGCGCATGCTCCGCGCCGATGGCCGGGAACTGGCGTTCGTCCAGATCGCCGGTCTGGTGGCGCGGCGGATCAAGTGCGATCTGGCCGATGGCCAGGAGGTCCGGGCCGGTCAGCGTTTCGGCCTAATCCGCTTTGGCAGCCGGGTCGATGTCTATCTCCCCGACGGCGTGGCGCCGCTGGTGGCGCTGGGCCAAAGCATCATCGCCGGCGAGACGGTGCTGGCCGATCTCGATTCCGCCGAAGCGGCGCGGCCGGGCGAGGTCCGCTGATGTTTCGCCCCAAGCGGCCTCCGCGCATTCGCGGCCTGTCCATCAACCGCCTGATTCCCAACATCCTGACGCTGTTGGCTCTGTGCGCCGGACTGACCTCGATCCGGTTCGCCATGCACGATATGTGGAAAGAGGCGGTGATCGCCACCGTGCTGGCCGCGATTCTCGACGGCCTCGACGGCCGGGTCGCCCGGCTGTTGCAGGGCACCTCCAAGTTCGGCGCCGAGTTGGACTCGCTGTCCGATTTTGTCAGCTTCGGGGTGGCGCCGGCCATGGTGCTGTATTTCTGGACCATGCGCGGCGCCGGCGGCTTTGGCTGGGCGCTGGTCTTGCTGTTCTCGGTGTGCTGCGCCCTGCGGCTGGCCCGCTTCAACACCATGATCGGCGAGCCGGATCTGCCGCCCTACGCCTACAACTTCTTCACCGGGGTTCCCGCCCCGGCGGCGGCGGGCATGGTCTTGTTGCCGCTGGCCCTGACCATCCAGTTCGGCGGCGGCTTTTTCGATCGTCCCATGGTGGTGGCGGTGTTCCTGATGGGCGTATCGTTCCTGATGGTTAGCCAGATTCCCACTTTCTCGTTCAAGAAGGTCCGCATTCCCCATAAATGGGTGTTGCCGATCCTGTTGGTGGTGGGGGCGGTGGCGGCCTTCCTGGTTACCGAGCCCTGGTTGACGCTGTCGGGCCTGGGTTGCGCTTATCTGGCCTCGATCCCCTTCGCCATGCGGTCGTTCCGCCGTCTGAAGAGTCAGGCCGAAAGCGCGGCCGTCGCCGACGGGGCCGCTTCGGGCTGATCTCCACACTGTTGCTGTCCAGCCACAGTGTGGGGAGAATGATACGGCGGCCGGCGGCGAGGTCTTGTCGTTGATGCCGCAGCGCAGTAAATATGGGGCTACCTATTTCGATAGCGCCATTTCCGGGGAAGGATTTCATCCCATGCGCAGCTTCAAGACACTCCTCGCCGCCGCCGTTCTCGCCGCCGTTCCCGCCCTCGCCCAGGCCGAGTGGTACACGGGTATCGATGCCGGCGCGACTTTCTTGCAGGATTCCAAGAACAGCGGCAGCGGCCTCGCCTACAAGAGCGAGTCCGATGTGGGTTGGATGGTCCAGGGCCAGGTCGGCTATGGCTTTGGCCAGTGGAAGGTCGAGGGTGAGTTGAGCTACCGTTCCAGCGGCGTCGACAAGGTCGGCGGCGTCACCGGCAGCGGCGACACCACCGCGCTGGCCCCCATGGTCAACGGCATCTACGAATTCCTGCCGCAGTCCCAGTGGCACCCCTTCGTCGGCCTGGGTATCGGCGCGGCTCTGGTGGATGCCGGCTCGGTCAAGCAGAACAACGTCGAGCGTTATAAGGGCGACGACTGGCAGTTCGCCTATCAGGGCTTTGCCGGTGTCGGCTTTGATGTGACCAGGAATGTCGAGCTGAAGGCCCAGTATCGCTACTTCGCGACCCTGGACTACGAGACCAAGGCGGCCTCGAACAGCGCCAAGCTGGATAGCGAGTATCGCGATCACGCCCTGCTGTTCGGCGCGACCTACAAGTTCGGCCCCGCCGCCGCTCCGGCTCCCGCTCCGGCCCCGGTTCCCGTCGCCGCCCCCGCCCCGATGCCGGCCCCCAAGGCCGTGCCGCAGGTGGCCAAGAACTACATGGTGTTCTTCGACTTCGACAAGGCGCAGATCACCCCGGAAGCGACTCGCATCATCCAGCAGGCCGCCGCCGCCGCCAAGTCGTCCGGCGCCGTCCGTCTCGACCTGACCGGTCACACCGATCTGGCCGGCAACGACAAGTACAATCAGGCCCTGTCGCTGAAGCGTGGCAATGCCGTCAAGGAGCAGCTGGTGAAGCTGGGCCTGTCCGCCGACCAGATCGTGGTCGTCGCCAAGGGCAAGTCCGCCCCGATGGTCGCCACTCCCGATGGCGTGCGCGAGCCGCAGAATCGCCGGGTCGAGATCATCTTGCCCTGATCGGGCGGGACAGCTCCGAATGCGAAAGGCTCGGCCGCAAGGCCGGGCCTTTTTCATGTCTCGGGGATTGACCATCCCTGCCGGGGCTGCTTCTCTGGGGGCTTCCGTCATAGGAGCCTCCCCATGCTGTCGGATTGCCTCGCCGGTCTTCGCGTCCTCGATCTTTCCATGTATATCCCTGGTCCACTCGCCACCATGTGGCTCAGCGACCTCGGCGCCGAGGTCGTGAAGATCGAGGGGCCGGCCGGCGACCCCATGCGCGTCATGGGGCCGGTGGACGCCGACGGCACGACGGCGTTCTACAAGCTGGCCAACCGCAACAAGACGATCGTGACGCTCGACCTCAAGACCGAGGCGGGCCAGCGGCTGTTCGGCCAGATGGTCGAGCGCGCCGATGTGATGCTGGACGGCTTTCGCCCCGGCGTGCTGGAGCGGCTGGGCTTTGGCGAGGCGCAGTTGGCCGGGCTTAACCCGCGTCTGATCACCTGCCGGCTGTCCGGTTATGGCGGCACCGGCCCCTTCGCCGCCCGCGCCGGCCACGACGTCACCTATCTGGCCGCCAGCGGCATGTTGGCCGCCAATGGTCCGGCCGAGCGCCCGGTCATGACCTATCCGCCGCTGGCCGACCATGCCGGGGCCATGCTGGCGGTCAATTCCATCCTGGCGGCGCTGCTGCGGCGCTCGACCACCGGCAAGGGCGCCACTATCGATGTCAGTCTGACCGAGGCCGCCCTGTCCTGGATGGCCGGAGTCCTGACCATCGGCCAACGCTGGGGCGGGCCTGGGCGCGAGGCCGACCTGATCAACGGCGGCGCGGCGCATTACCGCGTCTACCGCACCAAGGACGGCCGGTTCGCCGCTATCGCCGCCCTGGAGGACAAGTTCTGGGAGGCGTTCTGTCAGGCCATCGGCCGGCTGGAATGGATTCACCGCCATGACGAGCCGCTGCCGCAGATCGCCCTGATCGCCGATATGGAGGCGTTGTTCGCTGGTCGCACCCTGGCGGAGTGGACGGCGCTGCTGGAGCCGGTCAACTGCACCTTCGAGCCGGTACTGGAGCCCCACGAGGTGCCCAATCACCCGCATCACCGCGCCCGCGACTTCGTACATGTGGGTGAAGACGGCATTGTCGATGTGCTGCTTCCGATCCTGATGGAAGGCGCGCGGGTCCATACCCGACGCCCGTTCACCGAGCAGGGGGCCGAGACCGTCCTGGCGGGATGGCGTTGAGCGGTTCCGACCTTCCTCTTCACGGCGGCGATCTGGCGGGGGCGGAGGCGCGGTGGGGACGTCCGGCGCAAGGCTGGCTGGACCTGTCGACCGGCATCAATCCATGGCCCTATCCGGTGCCCGAGATCCCCGCCGCCGTCTGGCATCGCCTGCCGGGCGGGGCGGAGGAGCGGGATTTGCTGGCTGCCGCCGCGCGCTGCTGGCGGGTGCCGTCCCCGGGCGTCGTGGTTGCGGCGTCGGGCAGCCAACCGCTGATCCAGGCGGCGCCCCGGCTGCTGCCGCCGGGTCGGGTGGCGGTGGTCGGGCCGACCTATGGCGAACATGCCCGAGCCTGGACCGCCGCCGGCCACGAGGTGACCCTGGTCGGCGACCCGGCCGGGGCCGAGGGTTGCGACGCGGTGGTGGTGGTCAATCCCAACAATCCCGATGGCCGCGTCATCGCTCCGGAGCGCCTGCTTGACATTGCCGGTTCCATGGCCGGGCGGGGGGGGCTGCTGGTGGTCGATGAGGCCTTCGCCGAGACCCGGCCCGACCTGTCGCTGGCCGGTCGGCCCCGTCCTGGTCTGGTGGTGCTGCGCTCGTTCGGCAAGTTCTATGGGTTGGCGGGCCTGCGGCTCGGCTTTGCCGTCGCCATGCCCGATCTGGCCGGGCGGCTGGCGGCGATGATGGGGCCGTGGGCGGTGTCTGGACCGGCCCTGATGATCGGAGCCAAGGCCCTGGCCGATGACGGTTGGGCGGTGGCGACCCGTATGCGTCTGGCCGAGGCGGCGGCCGCCCTGGCGGCGGCGCTGGTGCGGGGAGGGGTCGAGATCGCAGGCGGCGGCAGCCTGTTTCAACTGGGCCGCCATGGGGAGGCGGCGGCGCTCTATCGCCGTCTGGGTCAGGCCGGCATCCTGGTCCGCGCCTTCGCCGACCGGCCGGAGCTGCTGCGCTTTGGGTTGCCGCCCGACGAGGCGGGGCTGGCGCGGTTGGAGCGGGCCTTATCCTAGCAGCAGATCGCGGGCCTGATTGAGCCGGGCGGCGATCCAGGTCGAGCCGCCGGAATCGGGGTGATTGGCCCGCATCAGGCGGCGGTGGGCCTCCTTGATTTCGTCCGGAGTGGCGTCGGGGGGCAACCCCAGGACCTCGTAGGCCTGCTGCCGGGTCATGGCTGTGTCGGGGGGCGCGGGGCGGGGCTCTTCCGCCATTCCCGGTCGGGAGTGGCCGGTCATGCGTTGCAGACCTTGCCAAAGGCCGTGCAGCCGCATGGCTCGCCCGATCCATGGCGCCAGTCCGGCCGCCACAGCGAACAGTCCGGCCAGCTTGCCGGTCGCCACCAATGCGACGCCGGTCAGCACCAGCAGTCCCAGTCCGCCGGCGATCAGCGCCTTTTTGGCCTTGGCTGGCGGGGCCTTGGATAGCCAGCGCAGCCCCCACCACAGCCCGAACAGGGCGCCGGCGACGAGAATCAGGCGGAGCAGCATTTTCCTATTCGATGTCGAAGCTGCGGGCGCTGTCGGTCAATTCGAACAGACGCAGCACGCTGCCGGACGCGCCGCGTAGAACCAGGCGGGTTCCGGCTTCCAGGACGGTGTCCTTGGCCAGGTGCAGCATACCGAGGCCGACCGAGTCCACCCGGGGAACCTTGGCGAGATCGAACACCACCTTGGCTGCCTTGATGTTGTTGAGGTCGGTGATCAGATTCTCCATCTGGGCGCTGACGGTATAGTCGAGCCCGCCGTCAAGGGTCACCGTCAGGATGTCGTTCTGATGCTGGATGGCAATATTCATCGTCGCCTCGTCAGGGGAAAATATCGGCAGGCCGGTGATCCGCCTGTCGGGGATAATCGTCGGAGTATGGCCCGACTCGATTGTCAACTCCAGCCGCAAGGATTGGCGGCTCATCCTATTCGTGACAGACTGAGCGATCCGGGTTAAGGTAAACGAACAATTGATCGTAAAAATGGGGGCGTCATGTCGGTCCTGCTGTGGCAGCCGTCGAAGGAACGTGTGGAAAAATCGCAGCTGACGGCGTTCATTCACGCCGCCAACCAGCGTTTTGGCGCGGCGGTGGATGACTATGAGACGCTGCGGCAGTGGTCGGTGGCGGCGGCGCCCGAGTTCTGGCGTCTGGTCTGGGAGGCCTGCGGCATTATCGGCGACGGCCCCGGCGGCGTGGTGGTCGACGATATCCACAAGATGCCGGGCGCCAAGTGGTTTCCCGAGGCGCGGCTGAACTTCGCCGAGAACCTGTTGCGGCGCAACGGCGACGGCGACGCCATCGTGTTCTGGGGGGAGGACAAGGTAAAGCGGCGGCTGTCCTTCGCCGAGTTGCACGGGCTGGTGTCGCGCTTGCAGCAGGCCCTGACGGCGGCGGGCGTAGGGGTTGGGGACCGGGTCGCCGGGTACCTTCCCAACCTGCCGGAATCGGTGGCCTTCATGCTGGCGGCTTCGTCGCTGGGGGCGATCTGGTCGTCGGCCTCGCCCGATTTCGGGGTTCAGGGCGTGCTGGACCGTTTCGGCCAGATCGCGCCCAAGGTGCTGGTTGCCGCCGATGGCTACTTCTATTCGGGCAAGTCCCATGACTGCCTGGACAAGCTGGCCGCCATCGTGCCCGGCATCGCCTCGGTGGAAACGGTGGTGATCGTCGGTTACACGCGGGAGCGCGCCGATCTGGCCGCCGTGCCCAAGGCGGTGCATCTGGACGACTTTGTCGCCCCCTTCGCGGCGCAGCCGGTGGCATTCACCCGGCTGGCCTTCGATCATCCGCTTTACATCATGTATTCGTCGGGGACCACCGGCGCTCCCAAATGCATCGTCCATTCGGCCGGCGGCGCCCTGATCCAGCAGTTGAAGGAACATCGGCTGCATTGCGACGTAAGGCGCGACGACCGGGTGTTCTACTTCACCACCTGCGGCTGGATGATGTGGAACTGGCTGGTGGCCGGGCTGGCGGCCGAGGCGACCTTGCTGCTTTACGACGGCAATCCCAGCCATCTGGGTGGTAACATCTTGTTCGACTTCGCCGATGCCGAGGCCATGACCCTGTTCGGCACCTCGGCCAAGTGGATCGACGCCATCGCCAAGGCGGGGCTGGAGCCGATCCGGACGCATAGGCTGACCTCCGTCCGGACCATTTGCTCCACCGGCTCGGTCCTGGCCCCAGAGGGGTTCGACTACGTCTATGCCAAGATCAAGGCCGATGTGCAATTGGCCTCGATCTCGGGCGGAACCGACATCATTTCGTGCTTCATGCTGGGCAACCCCGTCGGGCCGGTCTATCGCGGCGAGATTCAGGCGCGCGGCCTGGGCATGAAGGTCGAGGTCTATGACGAGGCCGGCGTTCCGGTGGAGCGGGCCAAGGGCGAGCTGGTCTGCTCGCAGGCCTTCCCCTCCATGCCGATCGGGTTCTGGCGCGACGAGAGCGGCGAAAAGTACCATGCCGCCTATTTTGACAAGTTTCCCGGCGTGTGGTGCCATGGCGACTGGATCGAACTGACCGCCACCGGCGGTGTCGTGGTCTATGGCCGTTCCGACGCCACCCTCAATCCCGGCGGCGTCCGCATCGGCACCGCCGAGATTTATCGGCAGGTCGAACAGATCGACGAGGTGCTGGAAAGCTTGGTGATCGGTCAGGATTGGAGCGCCGATGTGCGGGTGGTGCTGTTCGTGCGGCTGCGGCCCGGCGTGTCGCTCACTCCCGAACTGGAAGCTCTGATCCGCAAGCGCATCCGCGACAACACCACCCCGCGCCATGTTCCGGCCAAGATCGTTCAGGTTGCCGATATTCCCCGGACCAAGTCGGGCAAGATCGTCGAACTGGCGGTGCGCGACGTGGTCCATGGCCGTGCCGTCAAGAACCGCGAGGCGCTGGCCAATCCCGAGGCCCTCGACCTGTTCCGGGATTGCCCCGAACTGACCGGGTAGCGGAGCGGCCCGCCACGGTGATGCGCAATTGCAACACTGTGGCGGGAATGAATCGCATTATGGGCGCCCCCCCTTTTCGCCGATGCGAAACAGGCCTATATCCAGGGCTGGATACGTCACATCTTCGGTCGGTCATGACACGGTTTCGCCCCATTTTGGTTTCGCTGCTGCTGCTGCCGCTTTTGGCGGCTCCGGTGATGGCGGCCGATATGGGGAATCGTCTGGTGGCCGGCGGCGCGTCGGGCGTCGGGGGCGAGTCCCCGCGCGTCGGCATGGGTGACTTGCACAGTCCGGTTCTCACCCTGGGCGGTTTTTCCCTGGGGTCGGTTATCGATGCCGTACCGTCGATTTCGACGTTGGGGCTGCCGTTCGCCTCGTCGCGTGGCGGGTTGGCGGTAGGGGGGTATGTCTCCTATGGCAGGGGCGACCTGCGGCTGAGTTCATCCTTGCGCGGCGATGGCGCGATGGCGCGGGCCGATGTGACCGCCGCCTATGCCGGGGCCGTACTGGGGGTGGGGAATGTGGCCTCGCTGCAACTGGGCGCGGCGGTGGCCAGGTCCCAGGGCTTCAGCGTCAATCCGCTGCAACCCGGTCTGGCGCTTTCGGATTCCCACCGCGGTTCCGACGACCTCAACCTGTCGTTCAGTCTGATGCATCAGGTCACGCCGGCCCTCAGCTTTGGCGGCACCGCCGGGGCCAATCAGCCGAATTGGAGCGAGAGCGTCTCGTCTCCGGGCTTCATGCTTGGCGCCGGCATGGGGTATCGGTTCTAACCGTCCGACCGGTCACGGCCGCTTGACGCCGCAGGCCTTGTCGGCGCTGGCCAGCGCATCCGAGAAACCCGACAGTGAGAAGGTGGCGGTGATTTCGCTTCCCTTGGCGGGGGTGGCGTGCATGCTGGCGTCCTTGCCCCTGGCCAGGGCCGCGACGATGGCCTTGTCGGCGGCGACGTCCTTGGCCCAGGCCCTGTCTCCCTTGGTGAACAGGGCGTGCTGCTTGGTTCCGATCCGCAATTCGACCTCGGAGTCCTTCTTGAAGGCATAGGCGCCGTTGACGCTGACCTCATCAATGCTTTTGCCGCCAGAGCGGTGGGTGACGATCAGGTAGGTGGTGGTCTTGCCCTTTTCGCCGCCCTGGACCTTGCCCGCGCTGGCGGCGATATAGCAGGTCCTGGCGCTGCCCTCGGCATAGGAGAAGCTTTCCCACTCTCCGAACTTTCCCTGGCGTTTGGTGGCGTCGGCAGCCGCCGCCTGGACGGCCGTGGCGATGGTGATGACGAATATGGCGGAGAGGAGGAGGCGGGGAGTGCTCATGGGGTCCGTTCGAAGTGGCTTTGAGTCAAAGGGGAGAGGGCTCGGATTCGTTTAATTCCGAAGTCAGGGGGCGGCAAGCTCCAAAACGCCGTTGGCCGCGAGTTTTTCCGCGATTTCACGGCAGGCGGTAAAGTCGGCGCCGATGCGCTCGGCCACGCTCAACAGATCGCTTTCGCCGTCGCAATAGGCCAGCAGATCCATCATGGTCTTTACGATGGCGTGGGTGTCGTGGTTGCTGATGGTCGGGTACAGGCCGCGCTTGCCCAGTTGCGGCTCGCAGGGGATTGCGTTGCGGTAGGTCCGGTTCCCCTCGATCACCTCCAGGCAGCGACGCAGCACGTCGAACGCGCCGGCAAGGCCGCTGGGGGTGATCAGGTCCAGGTTGTCCAGCGAGGTGTGGTATTCGGGATAGGTAGCGTATTTCGAACGCATCACCGAGGCGACCGGTAGGTCCACTCCCGGGCTGCAATACTGGCGTTCGTCGCTGCCGCGATCGAGGAAGGAATATTCGTCCCAGGTTCCGACCGTAGCGGCCAGGACGTGGCGGGCGGCGCGGTCGGCCAGGGTTCCGTCCTTGCGGGAGGCGAGGAAGGAATAGGCGCGGTCGTCGCCGGCGCAGGTCACCACATATCCGGCGATCACCGACTGGCGCAGGTGCTCCAGATGGCGGCTGAGATAGACGATCGATCCGATCGTCTCGGGAATGAAGACGATGCGGTAGGTATGGCGCCGGTTGGGCAGGGTCATCAGCCACTTCGCCAGGGCGGCGGTCACCACGGGGCCGGATAATTCGTTGTTGGCCATGGAGGGGTGGCAGACATAGGTGGACAGCAAGACCTCGGTCTTTTCGGTTCCGGGCAGGATCAGTTCGGCGTAGTTCAACTCGCCCGGTTGCAAGGTGCTGTCGATGACGACGCGGTACTTCCCCGGCTTGAGCGTCCGGCGCTGGTCGTGGGTCAGGCAGAACCCCCAATAGGCGCTGTAATAGGAGGTCAGATAGGGGATGGCGCCCGGCATGTCGGGGATGGAGTGCAGGTGCGGCTCCAACTCGTCCAGGCTCATCCACTGGTCCACCGCCACCGAATACCCGACCAGATGCAGATTACAGTTCCGGAAGTCGATCACCCGGTTGCCGTCTTCATCGGCGATATAGGCTTCGCGGACATTCCATTCGTTGGGAACCGTCCAGTCGAAGGCCTTGGCGCCGCTGGGCACGGAGTGGATTTCCAGGCCTGGCAGCAGGTCGGCCAGATAGCGGAGGGTCTGGCGGACCCCCTCTCCCGTCAGGCTGCGGTTGATGGGAAACAGGTCGCAGGCCCAGTCGTACATCGGGTACATATCCAAGGCTCCGGAAGTGGCGGGGTGGGGATGCGGACGTTGCGGCAGCGGATTGAATCACGTCGGTCCCTGGGGCTCAAGCCCTTTTCAAGCAGATGGGATGGTCGGCGATCACGCTTTGCGATCCCGGAACTGTAAATGTCGAGGACATCACCCCTCGGGGGAAAGTCCTGGCCGCATATGTCTTTGACGGGTGAGGCCGGGATTCGATATGCTGACGCTGGAAATCCCCATTTTGGGTCCGGGTGGCGCGGCTTTACGGGCGCCGATTGGGAGCTGCACGGTGAAAAGCGCGTTCGAGACCTTGTGGCGGGACGCCGGCGACTGCGAATTCTTTGTGGATGGCGACATCTCGGTCACCTATGCCGACCTTGCGGCGGCGGTCGATGCCGCCGTGCTGGCCTTGCGGGACTTTGGGGTCGCCCCGTCGGTTCCGGTCCTGATCAAGGGTGATTTCTCGTCGCATTCCATCGCGGTCCTGCTGGCGCTGATCGCCAACGGCAATATCGTCATTCCCCATACCGAGGCCTCGCTGGACAAGCTGCGGCCCGAGGTGGATCTGCTGTGTCCCGCTTTCCTGGTCGATGCCGGGGCGGCCCCGTTCACCATCGAGCGCCTTGCCGCCGCCGGGCCGTCTTGCCTGATGGGGCTGCTGCCCAAAGGTGTGCCGGGCCTTGTCGTGTTCTCTTCCGGCACCACCGGGCGGCCCAAGGCCATCGTCCACAATGTCGATCTTTTGCTGGAAAAGTTCTCGGCCCGGCCCAGCAAGCGGGTTCGGGCCATCCCCTTCCTGCTGTTCGACCATATGGGCGGCTTCAACACCATGCTGTCGATCCTGTGCGGCCGGGGCTGCATCGTCTATAGCCGGGATCGCGGCATCGACGCCATCTGCGCGGCTATTTCGCGTTTTAAGGTCGATCTGCTGCCCACCACCCCTACCTTCCTGACCATGCTGCTGGTCAGTGGCGCCTGGAAAGTTCACGACCTGTCATCCCTGAAGGTCGTCACCTACGGGACCGAGGTGATGAACGAGGCGGTGCTGGCGCGGCTGGTGGCGGTTCTGCCCCATGTGCGCTTCAAGCAGACCTATGGCCTGTCGGAGGTTGGCGTGCTGATGACTTCGTCGCGCGGCAACGACAACACCTGGGTCAAGCTGATCGGCGACGGCCTGGAGACCAAGGTCGAGGACGGCATCTTGTGGATCCGCGTCCCCTCGGTGATGCTGGGCCGGGTGCTGTTCGACGGCGATTCCGCCCGGTTCGAGCCCCATGGCGACGCATGGTTCTGCACCAGCGACATGGTCGATGTGGATGGCGAGTATTTCCGCTTCAAGGGCCGCGCCACCGACATCATCAGCGTCTCCGGCCTCAAGGTTTATCCCAGCGAGGTCGAGAACTGCCTGCTGGAATGCACCGACGTGGCCAATGCCGTGGTGTTCGGCAAGCATAACGCCCTGGTCGGTCAGGTCGTCGTCGCCCAGATCGAGCGCAGCGATCCCGCGCTGCCTCCGGCGGAGGCCCGCAAGCGGGTGCTCGCCCATTGCCGGGCGCGCCTGGACCGCTTCAAGGTGCCCCAGGAAATTCAGTTCATCGACCATATCGGGGTCTCGGACCGGCTGAAGAAGAAAAGGACGGCGGAGGATGCGTAGAACGGCCCTGGCGGACATCCGTGACGCCTTGGAGTCACTGGAGATCCCTCGGGATCGGGTGGTGTTCATTCATTCCGGCATGATCAAGTTCGGCCTGCTGGAAGGCGGCTCGGCCGGTCTGCTCGACGTCTTGCGCGACGTCCTGGGGCCGGACGCCACCCTGGTGATGCCGGCCTTCACCCTGTCCTTCGGCCGCAGCCGGGTCTGGCACGCGGCCGACAGCAAGTCCGAGATGGGCGTCTTTACCGAGTTCTTCCGGACTCAACCGGGGGTGAAGCGCAATATCCATCCCTTCCATTCCGTCTGCGCCCAGGGGCCGTTGGCCGATGCGGTGGTGGCGGGCCTGTGCCCCAGCTCGTTCGGGCCGGGCTCGGCCTATGATCGCCTCTACGATCTGGACGCCCTGAACCTGTCGATCGGAACCGAGTTCGTCGGCGGCGCCACCTACCTGCACATGGGCGAGGAGCGGGCCCGGGTGCCCTATCGCTTTATGAAGGAATTCCCAGGCGAGGTCCGCGACGCCACGGGCGGCTTGATCGACATGACCTTCACCATGTACGCTCGGACCATGACCGACGAGTACGAATACGATACGGATTGGAGCCTTTGGTGGGACGAGTTGACGGAGCACGGTTGCTTCCGGACCGCCGATCTCAAGGGCGCCATGTTCTGTCTGTCGGAGATCAAAAAGACGCTGGGCGTCTTTGAAACATTGATTCTGGCGGACCCGTTCCGTCATGCCCGAGCCTTTCCCAGGCCAGCCGCCTGAGGAATAATCAAGACGGGTCGCTTTGGCGGCTCGTCGGTATACGGAGGGGTTCTTCTTGCTGATCGAAGATATCACGTCTCTTATTCTGTCCGCCCTTGAAGAGGTTCTGAGCGACAAGGGGATCGAGGCCAAGGTCGATTCCGATTTCCAGCTGTTCGGCACGGGCAGCGTCATCGATTCGCTGGACCTCGTTTCCATCGTCGTCCGGCTGGAGGAAGGGATTCACGACAGCACCGGCCGCTCGATCGAGATCGTGGATGAAAACTCGGTCGTCAGCGACGATTCGCCCTTCCGCACCGTCGCGACCATGGCCCAGCTCGTCAAAAGCAAGCTCGACGCCGGATGAAGGGGCGGACCATCCTGGTCACCGGCGGGTCGCGGGGCCTGGGACGCCAGATCGTCGAGCGCCTCGCCGCCGAGAATACGGTTATCGCCATCAGCCGCTCGGGCGAGGGCGTCACCGCCGACAGCGTCGTCAATCTGCCCTGCGACCTGACCGACCCGGCCGGGCTGGCCGCGTGCGTCGACGAGGCCTGCCGCCGCTGGCCGGAGATCAACGTGCTGATCAACAATGCGGCGGTTCTGGCCTCCAGGCCCATCGTGATGATGTCCGACGCCGATATCATGCATCAGGTCGAGACCAATTTGCTGGCCCCCATGCTGCTGACCAAGCGCGTGCTCAGGACCATGATGCGACGCCGCTGGGGCCGGATCGTCAACATCGTGTCCATGTCGGCCAAGCTGTGCAAACCCGGCGATTCGGTCTACGCCGCCACCAAGGCCGGGCTGGAGGTTTTTGGCAAGATCGTCAATGTCGAGGCCCATTCCTATGGGGTCACGGTCAACAATCTGGCCATTTCGGCCTCGCCCTCGGGCATGCTGGAGCAGATCGTCCACGATAATTCCGACAAGATCCGCACCCTGATTCCCCATGGCCGGCTGGCCGACCTGGACGGCATCATGGCCGGGATCGAGTTCTTCTGCGCCGAAGGCAGCGCCGATATCGGGGGACAAACCGTTTTCCTGGGTGGCGTCTGATGCTGGTCTATCGCAGCCTTGGAACCTCCATCCACGCCCTGAAGCTGGGGCCGCTGGGCACCAACTGCTATATGGTGGCGACGCCGGCCGTCAGTTTCATCCTCGACCCGGTGGACGATGCCGAGGGCATCGCCGCCTATTGCCGGCGCAACGGGCTGGCCCCGAGCTTCGCCATGCTGACCCATGCCCATTTCGACCATGTGGCCGCCGCCGCCGGGTTGATTGAGGCGGGGTTGGCGGAAACCCTGTGGTATCACGGCGCGGACGAGGCCGAGCTTGGCCGCTGCCGCACCTATTCCATGCTGATCGCCAAGCGCCCGATCACCTTGCCGCCCCCAGAGCGCACACGCCATTTCGACGCCGGTTTCGAGGCGCGGCTGGCCGAGGCCGGCTTTGCCATCCGCCATCTGCCCAGCCATACCAGGGGAAGCTGTATCGTCCACAGCCTGGACCGCCGGCTGGTCTTCACCGGCGACATCATCTTGAACAACCGCGTCCCCGGCGTCAGGACGGCGGTCGGCGAAAATCGGGACGGCATGCGGGCGGCGGCGGCGGCCATCGCGGCCGAGTTCGCTCCCCGCAGCATCATTTTTCCGGGGCACGGCAAACTTTCGCTGTTGGAGACGGAGATGGCGTACAACGCCTCCATCCGCCGTTTATTACACGGAGCGCAATAATGGGTGTCGCGATCGACTTTCTCGGCGTCGGAAAATACGTCGCCGCCACCCTGGAGACCAATGCCGAGGTTGCCGCCCGGCTGGGGATCAGCGAAGACGAGATCGTCGCCAAGAGCGGCGTGCGTCAACGCTTTATCGCCATCGGGGAAACCGCCAGCCAGATGGGGCTGTCCGCCCTGCGCGACGCCCTGGCCGATGCCGGGCTTGAGGCGACGCAGTTGGACGCCGTCATCGTCGCCACCTTCAGCGGCGATTACACATATCCCAACACCGCGTCCAATCTCTGCCGCCATCTGGGGATTTCGGACTGCGCCGCCTTTGACGTCCAGGCCAATTGCGCCGGCTTTCAGGTCGGCCTCGCCACGGCGCGGGCCATGCTGTTGAGCGACCCCGACATGCGCCATATCGCCGTGGTGGGGGTGGCCAAGCAGTCGCCCTTCCTCGACCCCAACGACGTCAACACCGCCTTCTTCTTCTCTGACGCCGCTTCCGCTGCCATTCTCGGTCGGGTGGAGGGGGAGGGGGGCTTGATGAAGACCTTCTATCTGACCAACGGGCGCAATTACGAAGTGGTCCGGTTGCGGGCCGGCGGGTCGGCCTATCCGCTGAGTCAAGACATGCTCGACCGTCAGCCCGACACCAGGTTCTACGAGCACGCCGGACTGGCAGTGTGGCGCGAAGTGATCGTGGCCATGCCCAAGCTGATCAAGCAGGCGTTGGCCGGCATCGGCTGGACCCGCGAGGATATCGACCTCGTCTTGATGCATCAGGCCAATCTGCGGCTGATCGAGTTCATCCTGAGCCGCCTGGGGCTGTCGCTTGAGGATACGGTCACCAATATCGAGGAGATCGGCAACACCGCCGACGCCTCGCTGGGCACCGTGATCCACGACGCCATGCGCCAAAAGCGGCTGGAACCCGGCATGAAGGTGATGCTGGCCTCGGTCGGGGCCGGCTTTGTCTATGCCGTGACCCCCTATCTGGTTCCCGGAGGGGCGCGGTCATGAGGGACATCAAGGAGTTCGCGGTCGGCGAGAAGGCCCGCCTCAGTCACCTTATCACCCTGGAAGATACCCGGCGCTTTGTCGAGCTGACGGGCGACGACAACCCCTTGCATGTGGATCGGGAATGGGCCGAACGCTCGGCCATGAAGGGAATCGTCACCCACGGCATGCTCTCGGCCTCGTTCCTGTCGACCATCATCGGCAAGAACCTGCCCGGACCGGGGGCTTTGTGGGTGTCGCAGAACATCGAGTTTCTTGCCCCGGTGCGTCTCAATGACAAGCTGGAGATCGAGGCCGAGATCGTCGAGATCCATGTGCGTCAGCGCCTGCTGAAGCTGCGCTGCCAGATCACCAATCAGCGCGGCAGGCAGGTCTTGACCGGCGAATGCCTGGTCAAGCTGCTGGCCAAGCCCGCAACGGCCGAGGCCGCCCCGGCCGCGCCACCGCGCGGGATCATCGTTACCGGGGCGTCGCGAGGTATCGGCGCCGCTATCGCCCGCAAGCTGGCGGCGGACGGGGCGGCCGTGATCGTCAACTATCGCCGCGACGCCGAGGCGGCGGCCTCGGTCTGCCGCCAGATCGCCGACGCCGGCGGTCAGGCCTGGGCCATCCGTGCCGACATCACCGACCGCGCTCAGGTCGCGGCCATGGTCGAGGAGGCGCAGGCGCGCGCCGGCGGCCTCTACGGCCTCGTCAACAACGCTTCCGAGCCCATCGCCGAGCGCGACTTCGCCGCCTTGGAATGGGACGAGGTCATGGCCGAATTCCAGTCCCAGGTCGGGTCCGCCTTTGGTTGCATCAAGGCGATCTTGCCCCATCTCCAGGCGCGCAAGCAGGGCGCCATCGTCAATATCGGTTCCATCGTCGCCGATCAGGCGCCGCCGCCCACCTGGATTCCCTACAACATCGCCAAGGCGGGCATGCATGCCCTGACCCGCAATCTGGCCGAGGTGCTGGGGCCGGGCGGTATCCGCATCAACACCGTATCGCCGGGGATGACCGACACCGCCCTGATCGCCGACGTGCCGGAGAAGGTGCGGCTGCTGACCCAGATGCATACCCCGCTACGCCGCCTGGGCAGCCCGGAGGATGTGGCCGGGGTGGTGGCGTTCCTGATGAGCGAAGCGGCCCGCCACGTCACCGGCGAGACCCTGCGCGTCAACGGCGGCAAGACCCTGCTATGACGACCGCGAGCGTCGTGTTCGAGGGAGTGGACGAGACCCGGTTGATGGCTGTCACCACGGCGGTCAAGTCGGCCCGCGCCGCCGCCCAGGAACATGGCCCCCGGCTTGCGGTCCATGTCATGGCCGATTGCACCATGGATGGGCTGGAAACGTTTCTTGATTTCCACGCCCTGCGCGGCGGCCTAGATGCCCAGGTCGTGCTGGGCCGCTACAACATCTTTCATCAAGATCTGGTCAATCCCGCCTCCGATCTGCACGCCCTCAATCCCCGGCTGCTGGTGCTGGCCCTGGTCCGGGACAGCTTCGCGTCGGAGCCGGAGACCCCGGTCGAGGCGGTGACGGCCCGGCTGGAGGAGCTGTTCCGGCTGGCGGCCGAGCGGACCTCCGCCGCCATCGCGGTCAACACCTTCGTGTTGCCGGTGGCGGACTACGACCGGGGCGACTCCGCGGCGGGACGGATCGGGGTGGTCAATGACTGGATTCGCGGCTTTGTCGAGGCCAACCGCGCCCGCTTCTTTTTATGCGACTGGAATCGCTATGTCGCCGCGCAGGGACGGGAAGCCTGCCTGGACTGGCGCTATTGGTATCTGGCCAAGGCCCCGTTCAAGCCTGCCTTCCTGACGCTCTACGCCGCCGATCTGGCCAAGATCGGCCGGGCGGTGCTGGGCCTCGCCAAGAAGGTTCTGGTGCTGGATTGCGACGGCACGCTGTGGGGCGGCGTCCTGGGCGAGGACGGCTTGGACGGCGTCGCCCTGAACCCCGGCGACTATCCCGGCAATGTCTTTCACGCCGTGCAGCGCCAGATTCTCGAACTGGGCCGGCGCGGCGTCCTGCTGGCGCTGTGTTCCAAGAACAACGCCGCCGACGTGCTCCACGCGCTGGAGACCCATCCCCATTGCCTGCTGAAGCCGGGCGACTTCGCGGCCATGAAGGTGGACTGGGAGAACAAGGCCGGCAATATCGCCCAACTGGCCAGGGAGCTGAATCTGGGGCTGGACAGCTTCGTCTTCGTCGATGACAACCCGTTCGAGGTCGAGTCCCTTCGCGCCCTGCTGCCGCAGGTGGAGACCGTTCTGGTTCCCAAGGCCCTGTACCTCTATCCGGAGGCGATCGCCCGGATGGCCGACCGGTTTTTCTACCCCGCCAGTCAGACCGCCGAGGATGCAGGGCGCACCAGGCTCTATCAGGCGCGGCGCGAGGCCGAGGAGGTCCGGGCCGGGTTCACCGACATGGCTTCCTATCTGCGCTCGCTGGACATCTCCATCGATATCCACCCCATCGCCGCCGCCGAGGTGGCGCGGGTGGCGCAACTGACCCAGAAGACCAATCAGTTCAACGTCCATAAGCAGGTTTACGGCGAAGCCGAAATCGCGTCGGCGGTCGATTCCGCCGACCGCGCCGTCTATGTGGGAGTGGTCGGCGACCGCTTTGGCGCGCTGGGCCTGACCAATGTCTGCATCCTCGACCGGCGGGGGGAGGACGAGGCGGCGATCGACGCCTTCTTGATGAGTTGCCGGGTGTTCGAGCGCAATCTGGAATACGTCATGCTCGATCATGTCATCGGCGAGGCCCGCCGCCGCTGGCGGGTGTCGCGGCTGCGCGCCTGCTTCGTGCCTTCGGCCAAGAACAAGCCGGCGGAGACCTTCTTCGACAACGCCGGTTTCGCCCTGGAACGGGTCGAGGACGGGGTGCGTCACTATGTCCTTGAACTGGCGGCCTACCAGCCAAAAATATTCGACTATATTCGCAAGATAGACAATTAAGGCAGGCCAGATCGGGGGCCTGCCGGCACAAGGGGACGGCTGCAATGGACACGATTACCATCCACAACACCATCATCGAGGTCATGGCGGCCATCTTGGATGTCTCCCGCGACCAGATCGGCGACGATGCTTCCATGGATACCATCAAGGCCTGGGACTCGCTCAAGCACATGAAGCTGGTCATGACTCTCGAACAGGAATTCGGCATCGAGTTCGATGATCAGGAGGTGGTCGACCTGCTCAGTCTGCGCCTGATCGAGCTGGCGGTGCGCGCGAAAGTCCCGGCGTGAGCGACCTGATCACGCCCCGCGTCGCGGCGGTCTCTGCCGCCCTGGCCGCCCGCTTTCCCTTGCTGCGCAAGACCGTCGGCGCTCGCGTCGATGAGTTCGGGCCAGCCTGGGTCGAGCGATTCGAGCGCGAGATCGAGGTTTATTTCGGCAGTGATCAGGCGGCGGTCGAGCGCACGGTGGAGGGCTATGGCCAATTCTCCATCGAAGCGATGATGCTGCAAAAACGCTTCACCAAGACGCTGTCCTACGCCGCCATGTCCTACGAGGAAGCGGTGGCCGAGGTCTATGGCAACATGGACTATATGCTGGGAACCTACCTGCCGGCCCTGTTGCTGTCCCATTACCTGTGGCCGCACCACTACCGCCAGCTTCTGTGGGTCCATGACCATTTCGTCCCGGAGCTGCGGGCGGTCAAGGCCGCCACCTTCTGCGACGTGGGCATCGGCACCGGCTTTTATTCCAAGGAAATCCTGGCCGCCGTTCCGGGCATCCGGGGCTGGGGATACGACATCAGCGACGCGTCGATCCTGCATACCGGTCGCCTGCTGGACCGCTGGGGGCTGTCGGAGCGTTATACCTTGTGCCGGCGCGAGGTTGCGGCCGAGGTCGAGGGGGGCTTTGACGCCTTCGTCTCGGTCGAATTGCTGGAGCATCTGGAAAGCCCGCCGGACTTCCTGGCCGCCTTGCGCGCCAGCGTCCGCGTTGGGGCTCCCGGCCTGATCACCGCCGCCCTGGACGCCCCCAACCGCGACCACATCTACCTGTATCGCGACATGGAAACGGTGGCGGCCCAACTGCGCGGCGCCGGCTTTGCCGTGGTGGCCGAGGCCAACTTCCCCGCCTACATCATCCAGTCGAACCAGGAAACCGCCCCACAAGCCGCCTGTTTCGTGGTGCGCGCCGTCTGAGTGAGTCCCCCTTACGATGTCGAACGGCCCCCACCAAAGGTGGGGGCCGTGACATATCGGCGGTGGTGGCCGAAAGATCGGGAGCGCTAGAAGGTGTAGCCCGGCATAGTTTGTAGGCCGGACGTCCAGCTTGGCTCGGGACCGCCATGGATCCAGTCCTTGGCGTCGGTGAAGATGTCTCGCATTTCTTTCGTTATTTCTTTGTGGATCTGCCGATATTCGGTGACGAAATCCTCGTACATCAGGCGGCGATTGGTCTCGTCTTCGACGCGGTTGAGGAAGACGCAGGCGCATTTGGCCATACCCAGGGTCGGGCCTTGAAATATCGGGTAGGCCTTGGCGTATCCGCCCGCGGTCGCGTTGTTCAGGAAGTTGGTGATTTCCCGGAGCATCCAGTGGAAGTCCCTGCCTTTTTTCATGGCCTTCACACACAACTTATCGATCAGCCGCGCGTACAGATCGATCTGAGCGATCACGTCGTCAAAGTTGTAATCCGCCAGATACGAGCCAAGCTCGAAATGGAGCGAATCCGCCCGGACCCGATCAAAGATCTTCTCCCGGTCGATTTCCGTCTTGGATAAGTCGATCGTCTCGGACAGCTTGGGCACCGCCCCCCTGATCAGGGCGCCGTCGCTGCAATTGAAGGCGTTCAGGTGGAATTTCTGGACCTTGTCTTCAAGCATGTCCCGGGTCCAGGACAGAACCATCGTTGAGTGGATGGTGCCGCCAAAGTTGCCGGGATGGGTGTGGGTGCCTTCAGCCCTGCCGGTCTTGAATTCCTGGGAGGTGTAATAGGCCGTATCGCGAGAGTGGTGGTCCTCGCCATCGCGCCAGCCACAATCCATACCGAACATATAGATATGGCGAAAGCCGATGCGCGCCCCCACCGCCACGATGGTGTTCGCCACGTTGGGGCCGATCGCCGTCATGAGCGGGATGTCGTTGCCAAAGCAGATGGAGGAACTGACGCTGTCGCGGAAAAAGTAATACGTCTCGTCGAACAGGGGGGTAACCCGAGGGTTGAGCGTCACCGAGGCGATCAGCTTGATGCCGGTGAACTTGCCATCGGGGAACTTGTCCTGGTTCAGTTCCAAAATGTGCTGGCAGAAATCCCAGACCTGAACCGCGTTTTCCAACTCGACGTGATAGTCCGGAATGATGCCATGGGCCAGCAGCACCTGAAGCGATGATCCCCCGGAGAAGACGATAACCTTATCGCGCCATTGCTTGATGTATTCGATATCGTTGTCGACGGATGGGCCGGAGGTGACCATGAAGGTCGGGGCTACGATCAAAGGTTTGAACGAGCCCGCCAGCATATAGCAATTAAACTTTTGAAGGTTTGTAATTGCGTTTCTGATCATCTTGCGTTCGTCTTCATAATACCCACGCTGAATCATTCTCAGCGGAATATTGTTGACGACGTTTTCAAAGGCCTGGTCCAGCGCCCACGATGGGTAGTGTCGGTAGTAGTACGATCCATCCAGGGCCAATTCGCCATTGATGGCGACCATGCCTGTAATTTGGGCAGTCAATTCGCCCGGCATTTCGCCAATGATCAGTGACAGCTTGGTCTTGTTGCTCGTGCAGGTCTTGACGATGGCGGTCCAGTCGATGGTCGACAGGGACTGCAATACGAATTCGTCGATGGTTTCAACGATCACGACCCAGTCGACGTCAAGGTTCTTGACCAGAAGCGGGACGTGGTGTCCAAGGCCCAGGCCGAACACAAAGAGGAACCCGCTGCGCCCAACCGGCGGGCCGGATTCCACCGTCGCCTTATGCCTTTTGGCGCTGGCGATCACGCTGTTGAACAGGCGCTCCGACACTGGGCTGTCGCCCGACATGGCGTTTTTAACCTCGTAACCCACCTGTCGCGGCGTCTTGATGAAATCCTCGGCCTGCTTGAGGGCCAAGGCCCGCCCGTCTGTTTTATAGAGGCGGCCCACCCCCAGGTCGATATCCACCGGTACCCCGTCTTCCTCGATAATCGAGGTTACGGGATGGGTGATGGCGGAAATACGGGCGTGGATGTCCGGGAAATACGTCCGGAACAATTCCATATTCCGCTGAAGCAGCGTCTTTTTAGCGACTTTCATGTCGGCGACTGCGTTAGTGCGGCGACGACGGCATCTTCGAACATTTTGGCAAAGCCTTTGGCTGAGAAGGCTGGGACGCCGGCGACACATTCCGGCAGACGGTCGCGTAACGCCACCAGGGCCGGAACGTCCAGCGCCAGTGCGATTGCCGAGGCCGCATAGGCTGCGGTATCCGCGTTGACAAGGGATTTTTCCAGGCCGGCGGCAGAGAGGAAGGCCGCCATATCGGCACCGGCGGGGCACGAACTTGTCGTCACCACGGGCACCCCGTTTCGGAGAAATTCGGCGTAGGTCAGGATGTTGCCGGCCGGGAACGGCATCAGGGCGATGTCGATGCTGGCGGCGAAGCCGGCCCTGTCGATGTCACGGATCACTTCGATGCGGTGGGCGACGCCGGCATTGCCGAACATGGATATCAGGGCATCCACATTGGTGGATTCGGCGAAGATGCCGTTGTCGCGCAGCAGCAGCACCGAATTGGGCACCGACTGCAAGATGCGTCCCCAAACCATGGCCAGCCGCGGGTTCAACTCGGGTCGGATCAGTTCCGCTCCGAAGGTGATGTTGCGGGCGCTTTCGACCGGAGCCGGGGTCTTTATCGGAGGACTTCCGGCGGAATTGCCCATGAAGTAGCGACCGGCGGGCAGCGCCAATTCGTCGGCGGCGGCCTCGCCCGTGCCGGGCACCGCCATCAGATAGGCGCCGGGAACCTTGGAGGCGATCTCCGGGTTCAGCCAGGCCAGCTGTAGCGGTGCGGAATTGCGCACGAACAAGGTGCGCATTTCCGGGGCCAACCGGCCATCGGCGTCGATCAGGATGTGGATGCCCTCGCCACGGATCACCGCGCCCAGGGTCGTGACATCCAAAGAGGAGATGTCGCGCCACTGATCGAATGCGCCACGAGCCCACTGGTTGGACGGGTGGTCCATTTCGCCCCAGCCAAAAGCGACCACGCTGAACCGCGAGCGGTCGTGCGCCTGGGCAATGCTGCCGACCATGGACTTCAATTCGTCGCTGTCCAGCGCGGTGCAGAGGTAGCAGAGCCGGATCGGTGTGGCTCCGGTATATTTCGGAGCCGGACGGACCTTTTTCGGGGAGGCCTTGGTAAGTTCATCCTGCCAGATCTGAATGATCCCCGAAGCCTCCGCCTCGGCCTTGCCGAAGTATCCGAGGTCGTTGACCGCGGAGCCCAGGATCGTCAGGGAATCCGGGGCGCGGGCGATGGCTTCGTGATGGCAGGCGAGGCCTTCGATGAATTGACCCGACCAGATCAGGCAGTTCGCCAGGCGGCTAAGCAGCGTCGCCGAGGGGCCGGCCAGGGTGGAGACCGTCCGCAGCAACCCGATGGCCTCGTTGATCTTGCCTGACCGGATCATGATCTTGGCGTAGATATCGAGGGCTTCAACATCGTCGGGAAGCAAGGTGAGGTGCTGTTCGACCAGGAAACGCGCCCGATCCAGATTGCCGGCCTCCAGCGCCATCATGCCGTTGCCCAGGAGCGGCTTGGGGCGGGCCTGCGCGAAGGCTTCGTTGAATGGGGGAAAGTCCGAGCCGAACAGGCGCTGGACGGACCTGTCGGCGCCCTGGGTGGTCGAGAGTTTGGCGTAGTAGAGCGCGTCGGACACGCAACCCGCCTGACTGTAGAGGACGGCGAGAACTTCGGGAACATCCACGGGACAGCCCGGCTGATCCAGGAGCGACGCCAGCAATTGGATGGCATAACCCAGCGCGCCGGCACGGTAATGAAGAGCCGCCATGGCGCAGAGAATCCTGGGCCGGGACTCGGCATCGCCCAGCGCAGATTCCGCTAATTCTAACGCCTCTTGGTCCAGGCCTCTCAACAAAAGATCTTCTATCTTTCTAAGAGTATCGGCCGTACGGCCCTGCATGGAATCGCTCACGCCCTATCCCCCTTGACGTCTGAGTTTCAGCTTTGATCGGTTAGATAGTTTCGTTGGCGGAGGTGACCGGCTCGGATGTCTGCGGGCTATCGGTCGCGGACGGAACCGCCGTGAACAGGCCGCTGGCCAGATTTCGGTTTATTGAAATCAGGGCCGAGGCCAGCCCCCGGTTGTGCGTGGAGATGATTTCAACCGACCGTGCATCGACAAAGTTGCTCAGGGCCAGCACGTTCAGGCGGATGTCTTGGGGAACTTCACTTTCCTCCGTCGACAGATCAGCCTGGAAGATCGTCCATAGCCGCCAATTCAGGCGAATCGCAGCCAGGAATTCCTCGATATCGACAGATTCGGATTGGGCCACCGACATGCGCCGTGCGGTCTCCGTCAACGCCCGGGCCTCTGTCTCGCGTGGGTTCCCCCCCGCCGAAACAGACCTATATTTGCCTTGTTCGGCATTCGGATAGGCCATTTATCAGAACCTCCAACATCACAACGCGATGGTCAATTGTGGACGTTGTTTAGTTAAGATTGCGTTGCCTCGACCCGCCGGAGCCGAGTCGGGAACGCATGAAAAAGGCGGGGAGCATTACACCCCCCGCCTCGTTCAGTAGCTGTTTAACCCGCCGGAAGATTACCGGAAGAGGGACAGGATGCCCTGCTCCGACCGGTTGGCAAAGGACAGAGCCTGAATGCCCAACTGCTGACTGGTCTGCAGGGACACCAGGTTGGCGCCTTCTTCGTTCAGATCGGCATTGACGAGCTTGTCGCCGCCGCTCTGCAGGGTATTGATGTAGGTCTTGGTGAAGTCGGCACGGCTTTGCAGCAGGGCCACCGATGCGCCGATGGTCTTGGTGCTGGTCCGGACCGAGGAGATGCCCGAGTCGAACATCGCGATGTAGCCGTCGAAGATCGACACGTTCGTGCCGACATCCGAGAACCCGACCATGCCGGACGTGGTGCCGGAGGTGGTGATGCCGGTGGTGACGCCGCCGTACACGGTGGTGGCGGCGGTGATGACGCCCATGGTGAAGCCGACGCCGTTGATATTGCCGACGGTGGTGCCGGTGGTGACGCCGCCGTACACGGTGGTGGCCACGGTGATCGTGGTGAAGGTGATGCCGGCGATGGTGACGCCAGGGATCGTGCAGGAGGTGGTGCCGGTGACCTGGCTGCCGCCGATGGAGATCAACTGGTGGCCGTCGGCGATCAGAGTCGCGCCGTAAGCGCCGTTGGCGGTCATCATGAGGGCGGAGGAGATGCGGACATCAACGCCGTCGACCTGGAGAACCGCGGCGGTCTTTTCGGAGAACTGCACCTTGATGTTCGCGGTGGTCGCATTGATCAGGTTCAGGCCCTGATACGACGTATCGTTCGCGAGGTAGTTCAATTGAGCGCCGAGCGACGAAAGCTGCGTGCCGAGAGAGGCGCGATCCGAGGCGCTGGCCGACTTGGCGGACAGAATAAGACCCTTCATCTGGCCCAGCAGCGACTCAACCGAGGACAAACCGTTGACGGCGGTCTTCAGCGAGCTGATGCCCTGATCGATGTCGTTCTTGCGACTCGCCAAATCACCGGCGCGATCCTTCAAGGACTTGTTCTGGAAGTAAGCGACGGCGTCGTCGGTGGCCTCGCTGACCTTCAAGCGCGTGTTCAGACGAGCATTGGTGCGATCGACAAGGCTGCCGGTCGCCTGCAAGGAGAGCAGATTGCTGCGGATTGCGGAAGATAGAACTACTTCAGCCATGGCGGTATCCTTTCTGGATGTAGCCGTTTGACACTCGCAAGCCTCTGAGGTTGCGCCACTTCTAGCGGACCAAAGGCCAGCCAAGGATGGTTAATTTCACCCTATAGCTTCGCATTCTATACGAATCGCCAGGGGGCGGCAAGCTTCATTTACAGGCGGTTCAGGGGCGGCGGCGGGGCTCTGGACACGGGGTGACGTCCGCGACTTCAAAATCTGAATTCAGGCTTTCACAGTTTAACGAGGTAGTGAACGTAGTTCTGAGTGTGAGTCGCGAAGCCGCTTTTGTATAGCGCGATGCCGCGTAGCTTTTCACTGAAGTACTTGTCCGTGTTCAGCCCGCCAAAATCAAAGCGCTTTTGGCCTTCCGCCTTGGCATCCATGATTGCCTGATGCAAGACCACATGGCCCAGCGGTTTGTTGCCGATGGGGATTTTTGCACTGGCCGCATAGTAGGTGGTGGTGCCGTGTCGGGACGACAGCAGCGCAACCACGGGCTTGTCCTCGTAAAATCCGATGTACAGATTGAGGCGTCCTTCGTCGAGGTATCGTATGACCGATTCGACCGGGAGCCCCGGGATGCGGTGGAGTTCGTCGTGAACCTGCTGGTAATACCCCAGCAGGACCGGATCCGGGGTCGAGGTCTTGGCGACCCGCATGTTGTTTCTGCCCCAGCGCAGGCTTTGGCGGTGGGCGCTGCGATACCGTCGCTCGATTTCCTCGGCGTCGAGGGATAAGTCGATCCATGCCGCGGTCAAGGGGATGGTTCGGATTCCCGAATTGGTGACCCATTTGTGCAAGATGGGCGGAAGGGTGTCGGGCGGATACATCTCGAACACGGCGTTCTTGCAGCCTGACCATTCCAGGGCGACGATGAGCTGGCGCACGGCAAGGTTTTCCGCCTGCGGGATTTGGGGGTGGTCGGGGGCGACCTTGGTCAGGAGAATTGCTGTCTGGCGGCATCCGAGAAAGCGGTCGCCGGTGACGTCCGCCTCGACTTGAAGGATCGGGCGATCATCCAGGTCCAGGACGAAGAATGAGCAATCATCCGTCGCCGGTCCATGGCCCGGCTTGGGCACCTCCATGGCGGCGCGCTTGGAGAGGGTGGGGTCCCGCATCGGGTCGTTCAGCAGCGGCGAGTTCGGCAACGACGCCATTATGCGTTCAAAGATCTCGGGATTGTTATGGGCGCTCAGGACCGTCAGCTCGCCGTCATCCAGTTCGAGATAGGGCGCCTGGGGGTTTGGAATGCCACGGAGGCGATTCGCCACCCGATGATCCGCGGCGGCAGCCCATTCCATATTCAGCTTATGCTCGACCTCTCCCATGCGGTCATAGGAGATGGCCCGGGCATAGAGGTCTTTTTCGTTGTCGATGACCATATCCAGGGCGGATAGCGCCGAGGCCGTCAGCCCGGCTGCCAGCAGTTCATCGGCAAGTTTTTCCCAATTACAAGCGCCATCTCTTTCGCTCTGTAGCAACTGTTCCATAAAGCTTATAAGTGATTGTGATAATTTAGTTCGTAAAATATTAAGAACAGATATGTCTTTTTCTGAAAACGCCCTGAGAATTGCTGCATCTAATTCATTAACTGGGCGGGGCTTTTCCCGTAGCATGATTTTGATTGCTCCCCTGTCATCTGACGGCGTAGTTCTTCGTGGTAAGAAGCTTGATCATTCCATCAGGAATGACCCTCTACATTAGGAGGGATATATTAAAAATATGGTACCCGCCCGGTTTCTTCGCGCCGCCCGTTGCTTTCGGCGTGGGCGCAAGAAAAAACGGCCCACCCGGACAAGCCGGTTGGGCCGTTGAAGTTTTCAGCACGGGCGGGGGTCGCCCCCCGCGGTCGTCGTCCCGGTCCTAGTTCGCCTGACGGCGGAGGAAGGCCGGAATATCAAGATCCTCGCCGGAGCGCGGCGCGGTCGTCTCGCGGCGGGCCTCCATGCGCGGCTGCGGCATCTGCGGCTCGGGTGTGCGGGTGGCGGGGGCCGAGGAGACGGCCTGACGGCCACGATTGACCAGACGATCCAGCAGGCTGCCGCTTCGGCGGGTCTCGACCTGGGGTTGGGGCTGATGCTGGGGCTGGTGCTGGGGCGACATGTCGGGGTTGGTCCCGCTGATGCCGGACAGCGCCTTTTGCATGGCGTCCATATCGTGTTCATTGGAGTCGAGATAGGACGGCTGGCGTCCCAGGGACGGCTCGGGCCGCATCTGGGGCTCGGCCCGCATCTGCGGTTCGGGCTGACGGATATCCAACTCGGGCTCACGCGCGGCGGCGGCCATGGCCGCCTGCGACCGGACATGCGGATGGTGGTGCGGGCCATGGGCGGCCGATGCCGAGGCGGCGTGCTGCTGGACCTGGGGCTGGGCGACCGGCGGCGGCGTCATCGTCGCCTGGGGGCGGAAATGCGGCTGGGACACCACCGTGGCGGCAGCCGCCGGCGGGGCCGTCGGGCGGGTCTGCGGGGCGACGGCGGTCGGCTGCGGCGCCGGCTGCTGGGTGCCGACCAGCGAGATCACGGTGGGTTTGGGCTGGGCGGCGGCTTCGCCGGCGATGCCGGTGGCGACCACGGAAACCCGCATCTTGCCGTTCAGCTTCTCGTCGAAGGTCGAGCCGAAGATGATGTTGGCCTCGGGATCGACCTCGTCGCGAATGCGGTTGGCGGCTTCATCGACCTCGAACAGGGCCATGTCGGCGCCGCCGGTGATGTTGATCAGGACGCCCTTGGCCCCCTTCATGGAGGTATCGTCCAGCAGCGGGTTGGAGATGGCGGCTTCGGCGGCGTCGATGGCGCGCTTGTCGCCCTCGGCCTCGCCGGTTCCCATCATCGCCTTGCCCATTTCGCTCATGACGGTGCGGATATCGGCGAAATCCAGATTGATCAGGCCGGGCATGATCATCAGATCGGTGACGCCGCGTACGCCGGAATACAGCACGTCGTCGGCCATTTTGAAGGCGTCGGCGAAGGTGGTGCGTTCGGTGGCGACCCGGAACAGATTCTGGTTCGGGATGATGATCAGGGTATCGACGAACTGTTGCAGCTCCTCGATGGCGCCCTCGGCGGTGCGCATGCGGCGCGCGCCTTCGAAGTGGAACGGTTTGGTCACCACGCCGACGGTCAGGATGCCCTGCTCGCGCGCGGCCCTGGCGATGACGGGCGCTGCGCCCGAACCGGTGCCGCCGCCCATGCCGGCGGTGATGAATACCATGTTGGCGCCGTGGATCTGGGCCAGGATTTCTTCCAGGCTTTCCTCGGCGGCGGCGCGGCCCACATCGGGGCGCGACCCGGCGCCCAGGCCCTGCGTGACCTGATTGCCCAGCTGGATCCGGCGTTCGGTCCGGCTTTGGCCCAGCGACTGGGAGTCGGTGTTGGCGACGATGAATTCGACGCCTTCGAGCCGAGACAGGATCATGTTGTTGACGGCGTTGCCGCCGGCGCCGCCCACACCGATCACGGTGATGCGAGGCTTGAGCTCTTGATGGGCTCCAGGAAGGAAAGTCAGCATGTCATCGTCCTCCGCGCTGATTCCGGCCGCTTCGATGTCGGCCGTCGGTTAAATTTAGAAATTCCGCTTAAGCCAAGACCCTAAACGTCCCCAGCCCGCACCGCCCACACCGGCCGCGTTCCGGCCGCGCGTCGGCGCGGGGACGTGCCCCATGGCGTAGCGAATCAGGCCGGCGCAGGTCGAGAAGGCGGGGCCGCCCAAGGCTTCGGGGAGACCCTGCAATCCAACGGGGCGGCCCAGCCGCACCTGCTTGTCGAGCACCAGGCCGGCGAGGTCGCGCACGCCCTGCATCTGGCTGGCGCCGCCGGTCAGCACCACGCGTCGCCCAGCCATCTTGTCGAAACCGCTATCTTCCAGGTGCGAGCGCACCAGCTCGAAGGTTTCCTCGATCCGGGGCTGGATGATCTGGATCAGCATGGAGCGCGGCACCTGGTTGGTCGCTCCGTCCTCGTCCTCGCCGACCAGCGGCACCTTCAGGGTCTCGCGGTCGTCGGACGGGCTGGGAATGGCCGAGCCGTACAGCGTCTTCATGCGTTCGGCATGGACCAGCGGCGTCGACAGGCCCCGTGCGATGTCGCTGGTGACATGGGCGCCGCCCACGGCGATGACGTCGGTATGAACCAGCTGACCGCCCAGGAACACGGCGATCGAGGTGGTGCCGCCGCCCATGTCGATGCAGGTGACGCCCAGCTGCTTTTCGTCATCGACCAGACAGGCGAGGCCGGCGGCATAGGGACTGACCACGCGGGCCTCGATGTCGAGGTGGCAGCGGTTGACCACGGTGGACAGGTTGCGGACCTGCCCGATTCCGGCGGAAATGACATGAATGGCGACGCCCAGCCGGTCGCCGAACATGCCGCGTGGATCCTTGATGCCTTCGTTGCCGTCGATGGTGTAATCCACCGGAATGGCGTGGATCAGTTCGCGGTCATGGCTTTCGTGATGGGCGCAGCCGTGTTCCAACATGCGGCGGATATCGGCTTCGTTGACCGGGTGACCGTTGGTGGACACCTCGACCTTGACGTTGGTCGAAGTGGGATGGCCGCCCGAGATGTTGACGGCGACGGTCCGGATGCGCTCGCCCGCCATGTCCTCCGCGGCGTCCACCGAGGCGCGGATCGAGGTTTCCAACTCCTCCATGTCAACGACGCCGCCATTGCGCATGCCGCGCGCCAACTGATGGCCGATGCCGATGATCCGGGGCGTTCCGTCATCTTGGACGCGCGCGATGAAGCAGCACACCTTGGTGGTGCCCACATCGACGGCGGCGACCAGACCATTGCGGATTGCCATGTCAGTCCTCCTTGCGAGGCTGGGGGATGGCGGCGGCCTGCTGCTGTTCGCTTTTCAGCACCAGACGGTCGGGAATGCGGAGGTCGATCATGGTGATCTGCTTGGCCGACAGCCCGCGATTGCGTTCCAGCTCGGCCAGCCGGCGCCATGCGGCCTCGGTCTCCAATTCGGGCAGGCGGACTTCCATGCCGCGTTCGATGTCGTCCAGCCTCAGGTTCCAGCGGCGATTGCCGACGCGGGTCGCCGCCTTGACGCGGGCCGCCATCTTGGGCTCGGATGCCAGCATGGTGAACAGTTCATCCGCGCGTGAGGGGGCGCCGTCGCCCACCACCAGCGGCAGATCCTCGAACCCCTCGATGGCGCCGGGAATCTGGTGGCCGTCGCGGTCGACCAGGACGAAGACGCCGCCGCTCTGCCACAGCGCCACTGGCTGGCGCTCGACGATGGACAGGTGCAGCGCGCCCGGCAGGCGTCGCTCGATGGCGGCGGCCCGCACGCTGGGCAGGGCCTCCAGCCGGTCCTTGGCGGCGCCGATGTCCAAGCCCAGGATGGGGTCGCCATGGTGGGCGGCCAGGGCGGTGACGATCTGGCCGGTGGGGGTGCGCCTGCGCCCAGTGACGGTGATCTCGGAGATGCGAAAGCCGCTGTCGGCCGTCGCCTTCAGCAGGGCCGCGCCGGTATCGCGGGCCAGACGATGGGGGGCGCCGGAGCGCCACAGCACCGCGCCACCGACCAGCAGCGCCGTCGTCAGCACGCCGATGCCGGCCAGTTTTTGTAGCGGGGTGACGTTCAGCCGCAGGCGGGGCGGCTTGCGCTTGCTTTTGGCCTTGGCGCGAGGAGCCTCGGCGCGCGGGGAAGCGCTCGTGCCGCCCGGCCGGTCGTCGGGATTGACGACGATATCGGATGGGTTCATGCGTCGCATCGCGCGTTCTCCACCATCCAGCGCACCAGTTCGGGAAAGCTTATCCCGGCATGGGCGGCGATTTCCGGCACCAGCGAGGTGGCGGTCATGCCCGGTTGGGTGTTGACCTCCAGCATGATCAGGCGGGGCGTCTCGCCCGCCTTGGTGTCGTCGTAGCGCAGATCGGCCCGCGATACGCCCCGGCAACCCAGCGCCCGATGGGCGGCCAGCGCCAGACGGCAGGCCTCGGCATAGTCGGACTGGGGCAGGGGGGCCGGCATGATGTGGCGCGATCCGCCGGGGGCGTATTTGGCCTCGTAGTCGTAAAAGCCCCGGTCGGAGGTGATTTCCAGCGCGCCCAGCGCCCGGTCGCCCATCACCGCCACGGTGATCTCGCGGCCGGGGATGAACTCCTCCACCAGCACTTCGTCGGAGTCGAACGGCCAGTCGCCCAGCGGGTCGCGGGCGTCGCCATCCTGAAGGATATAGACTCCCACCGACGAGCCCTCGTTCAGCGGCTTGACCACATGGGGGCGCGGCAGGGGCGAGGCTTCGCCCCGGCGGACCACCCGGCCCTTGGCCACCGGGATGCCGGCGCTTTCGAACAGGCAGCGGGCAAAGGCTTTGTCCATGGCGGCGGCCGAGGCCAGCAGGCCGGAATGGGTATAGGGGACTCCCAGCAGGTTCAGCACGCCCTGGACGCAGCCATCTTCGCCGAACCGGCCGTGCAGGGCGTTGAACACCACCTCGGGCTGGGTTTCGACCACGGCGCGGACCAGTTCGCCCGGGTCGCGGCCGGCATCCACCAGGGTCACGGCGTAACCGGCCGTCTCCAGCGCGGCGGCGGCGGCATGGCCCGAGCGCAGGGAGACGTCGCGCTCGGCCGAGGCTCCCCCCATCAATACGGTGACGCGCTTAGGCTGGTTCATGACGCTTTCCTCACCCCGATCCGCTGGATTTCCCACCGCAGTTCGACGCCGCTGGTTTCCAGAACCCGGCGGCGGACTTCTTCACCCAGATCCTCGATATGAGCGGCGGTGGCGTCGCCCAGATTGAGCAGGAAATTGCAGTGCTTTTCGCTGACCTGGGCCTCGCCCATCGTCAGGCCCCGGCATCCGGCGGCGTCGATCAGCTTCCAGGCGCTGTGTCCGGGCGGGTTGGCGAAGGTGGAGCCGCCGGTCCGGGCGCGGGTCGGCTGGGCCTTCTCGCGGCTGGCCTTGATTTCGGTCATGCGCGCCGCGATCTCGCCCGCCTTGCCGGGGCGGCCCTTCAGGGTGGCGGCCAGGAAGATCCAGCTGTCGTCCACGCCGCAATGACGGTAGGTGAAGCCAAAATCGGAGAGGCTGAGAATCTGCAACTGGCCGTCGCGGTCCAACGCCTGGGCAGAGACGGTGACATCCTTCATTTCGGCGCCGTAGGCCCCGGCATTCATGCGCAGCGCCCCGCCGATGGTGCCCGGAACCCCGGACAGGAATTCCAGCCCGGCAATGCCGGCTTCCTGGGCGGCGCGGGCCACGGTGAGGTCCAGCGCCCCGGCCCCGGCGGTGATGGTGTTCGCCTGGGTCTCGATCTCGGCGAACCGACCGGTCAGTCTAATGACCACGCCCGGCACGCCGCCATCCCGCACCAGCAGGTTGGAGCCGACTCCGATGGTGGTTACCGGCACTTCGGGAGACAGACCGGTCAGGAAGGTGATCAGGTCGTCCATGTCGGCGGGACGGAACAGCGCCTCGGCCGGGCCGCCGACCCGGAACCAGGTGAACGGCGCCATGGGCGCGTCGAAGCTGATCCGTCCGCGCACGGCGGGCAGGGCATCGCGCCAGTCATGGGTGCGCCGCGTGGCCATCATTCGGCGGGCTCCGGCAGAACGGCCAGCTCGGCCGGCAGGGCATGAGCCCAGCCGGTGATGTTGCCGGCGCCCAGGCAGACCACCATGTCTCCGGGCTTGGCGATGGAGTTGACCAGGGCGGCCAGCTCGGCCGCCGAGGGCAGCGGCACCGCGTGACGATGGCCGTGCTCTTGCAGTCCTTTGACCAGACCGGCCTTGTCGATGCCGGGGATCGGCGCTTCGCCGGCGGCGTAGACATCGGCGACGATCACCGTGTCGGCGTCGTTGAAGCAGGTGCAGAACTCGGCGAACAGGTTGGACAGCCGCGAATAGCGGTGCGGTTGCACCACCGCCACCACGCTGCCGGTGGTGGCGCTGCGCGCCGCCTTCAACACGGCGGCGATCTCGACCGGGTGATGGCCGTAATCGTCGATGACGGTGACGCCCTTGGCTTCGCCGGTTTTGGTGAAACGGCGTTTGACGCCGGCGAACGAGCCCAGCGCCTTCTTGACCACGTCGTTGGCCAGGCCCAGCTGAACCGCGACGGCCACCGCCGCCAGCGAGTTCAGCACATTGTGCTCGCCGAACATGGGCAGGTGGATGTTTTCGATGGTGCGGGTCTGCTCGGTGACCCGGTCGGTGATCACCACGTCGTAACGGGCGCCGTCGGTGCCGATCCGCACATTGGCGGCCCGGATCAGCGCCTGGGGCGAAAAGCCGTAGGTCACGATCTTGCGGTCGGGCACCTTGGCGATCAGGGCCTGGACTTCCGGGTGGTCGATGCACATGGCGGCGAAGCCGTAGAACGGGATGTTCTCGACGAAGGTGCGGAAGGCGTCGCGCAGCCGGTCGAAGGTGCCGTAATAGTCCATGTGCTCGGGATCGATATTGGTGACCACCACGGCGGTGGAGGGCAGCTTGATGAAGCTGCCGTCGGACTCGTCGGCCTCGACCACCATCCAATCCGATGCGCCCAGGCGGGCATTGGTGCCGTAGGCGTTGATGATGCCGCCATTGATGACGGTGGGGTCCATCTGGGCCGCGTCCAGCAGGGCGGCGATCATGGAGGTGGTGGTGGTCTTGCCGTGGGTGCCGCCGATGGCGATGGCGGCCTTCAGGCGCATCAGCTCGGCCAGCATCTCGGCCCGGCGCACCACCGGCACCAGCTTGGAGCGGGCGGCCAGCACTTCCGGGTTGTCGGGCTTGACCGCCGACGACACCACCACCACGCGGGCTTCGCCCAGCGCCTCGGCGGTGTGGCCGATATGGATCTTGATCCCCTTCTTGCGCAGCCGCTCCACGTTGTAATTGTCGGCGATGTCGGTTCCCTGAACCGTATAGCCCAGATTGTGGAGGATCTCGGCGATGCCGGACATGCCGATGCCGCCGATGCCGACGAAGTGGATGGTTCCGATGGAAAGCGGCATGGTGCGCATGGCGGTCAGGTCCTTTTCTCGGCGGGGATCAGCCCGGTGACCAGATCGGCCAGACGCTGCGCCGCATCGGCGCGACCGGCCTTGGCGGCGCATTCTGCGGTGCGCGCCAGGGTTCCGGGCTGGGTGAACAACGATTCCAGGCGCGCGGTCAGCGCCTCGGCGGTAAAGGCGTCCTGTTGCATCAGCCAGGCTCCGCCGCTGTCCTCGATGGCATGGGCGTTGGCGGTCTGGTGGTCGTCGATGGCGAAGGGATAGGGCACCAGGATGGCGGGACGCCCCAGGGCGGTCAGCTCGGCCACGGTCGAGGCCCCGGCGCGGCCGATCACCAGATGGGCGGCGGCCAGGCGCTCGGGCACGTCGGTGAAGAAGCTTTGCAAGGCGCAGGCGATGCCGGTTCCCTCATAGGCCTTGGTGACGGCGTCGAGATCCTCGGGCCGGCATTGCTGGGCGATGCGGATGCGGCGGCGCAAGGCTTCGGGCAGCCCGGCCAGCGCCGCCGGCACCACCTCGGACAGCACCCGCGCGCCCTGGCTGCCGCCCAGCACCAGCAGCTCGATCGGGCCGGATTCGTTCAGCGGCGAATAGGCCGCGTCGCGCAGGGCGGCGATGGCGGCGCGCACCGGCATGCCGGTATGAACCAGCTTTGGCAGCAGCCGGGCGTCCACATGACTGACCTCGGCGAAGGAGGTGGCGATGCGTCCGACCCGGCCGGCCAGCAGGCGATTGGCACGGCCCAGCACCGCGTTCTGTTCGTGGATGGCGGTGGGAATGCCGGCCAGCACCGCCGCGACCATGCCGGGCACCGAGGCGTAACCGCCAAAGCCCACCATCACGGCGGGATGGATGCGCCCCAGCAGCGCGCGCGCCTGCAACACACCGAGACCAAGCTCGGCCACGGCGCGGATCTTGGCCAGTTTGCCACGTCCGGCGATGCCGCCGGCGGTAATCCGATGAGTCTCCAGCAGGCCCAGGGTGCCGCCATAGGCCGCGCCGCGGCGGTCGGTCACCAGCGCCAGCCGATAGCCGCGTTCCAGCAGCACGCCGGCCAGGGCTTCGGCGGGGAAGACGTGACCGCCGGTGCCGCCGGCCGCCAGGGCGATGAGGGGAGGCGTGCTCATGCGTCCTGGCCCTCCCTGCCATAGCGGGTGCGGGTCAGAGCCAGCACCATGCCCATGCCGAGAGCCAGCGCCACTATGGACGAGCCGCCATAGGAGATGAACGGCAGGGTCATGCCCTTGGCCGGCATCAGCCGCAGCGTCGAGGCCATGTTGACGATGGCTTGCAGCCCGAACTGGACCAGCAGGCCGGCGGTGGCCAAGACCACGAACAGGTTGTCGTCCTTCAGCACGCGCGAAAAACCGCGCAGTACGATGAAGGCGAACAGCGCCAGGATGAACAGGCACAGCACCACGCCGAACTCCTCGCCGCCCACCGCCAGGATGAAGTCGGTATGGGCGTCGGGCAGCACCAGCTTGACGCGGCCCTCGCCGGGGCCTTTGCCGAACAGGCCGCCATTTCTGAAGGCGTTGAGCGCTGTCGTGACCTGATAGCTGCCGGCTCCTGAGGGGTCGAGGAACTTGTCGACGCGGGATGTGACATGGGGAAAGGCGTAGTACGCGGCCATGGCCCCCACCGGCGCCGCCAGCCCCAGCCCGACCACCCAGGCCATGGACAGCCCGGCCAGGAAGAACTGGGTCGCCCAGATGGCGGTGATGACGACGGTCTGCCCCACATCGGGCTGGACCAGCAGCAGGGCGGCGATCAGCCCGAACAGGCCGGTGGCGATGATCCGGCCGGGGAAGCCGTCTTCCACCCGCGCCGAGGCGAACATCCAGGCTCCGACCACCGCGAACATCGGCTTGACGAACTCGGACGGCTGAATGGAGACGCCGGCGATGGTCAGCCAGCGTTTGGCCCCCTTGACCTCGGCCCCCAACAGCGGCACCAGCACCAGCAGCGCCACCGAGGCGATCAGGCCCAGCACCGCCAGCCGGCGCACCTGCTTTGGCGTCAGCAGCGACACCCCCACCATGATCACCAGGGCGGGAGCCAGGAATATGAATTGACGGCGCACGAAGTGAAAGCTCTGCACTCCGATGCGCTCGGCCACCGCCGGGCTGGCCGCCATGGTCAAAAGCGCGCCCACCGCCGCCAGCAGGAACAGCGCCGCGATGGTCCAGCGGTCCACCGTCCACCACCAGCGGCCCAGGGTCGAGGTATCGGTGCGGCCGAATGTCACACTCATGCGGTCCCTCCCCCGGCGAAGGCCTGGACCAGTTCGCGGAACGTGTCGCCGCGATGCTCGAACGACTTGAACTGATCCCACGACGCGCAGGCCGGCGACAACAGCACCACCGCGCCGTCGATGGCGTCGGACACCGCCAGATTGCGGGCGGCGGCCACCGCCTTGTCCAGGGTGACGCAGCGGGTGTAGCGGACCTTGCCCTCCAGGGTGGCGGCGAAGTCCCCGGCCGCCTCGCCGATCAGGAAAGCGTGCTCGATGCGGTCGAAATGCTTTTCCAGCGCCTTGATGCCGCCTTCCTTGGCCTGACCGCCGGCGATCCAGTAGACGTGGTCGTAGCAGACCAGCGCCTTTTCCACCGCGTCGGCGTTGGTGGCCTTGGAATCGTTGATCCAGGCGACGCCGTCGCTGGTGGCGATCAGTTCCTGGCGATGGGCCAAGCCGGGATAGGTGGCCAGACCGGCGACGATCGCCTTGGTGGGGATGCCTTCGGCGCGGGCGGCGGCGTAGACGGCGCAGGCGTTCTGCCAGTTGTGCTTGCCCGGCAGATGCGGGAAGTCCTTCAGGTCGCAGACCGGCTTGCCGTTGTCCAGCAGTACGCCTTCGGGGGCAGAGACGCCGTCCGGCAACTCGTGCTTGACCGAAATCCGCACCACCCGCACGCCCAGGCGCGACAGCTCGGCCGCCATGGATTTGGACGCGCCGTCATCGACGCCGATCACCGCCGCGCCGCCGGGAATCATGAAGTCGAACATTCGGCGCTTGGCCGCGATATAACCTTCCATGCCGCCGTGACGGCCGAGATGGTCGGGGGTGATGTTGAGCAGGATGCCGACGCCCAGATTCAGGCTGTGGACCAGCTCCAGCTGATAGGACGATAATTCCAGCACATAGCGGCCGTCGCCGGGCAGTTCCGGCAGGTCCAGCGCGGCGGTGCCGAGATTGCCGCCGGCGGCGGCGGGCGCGCCGGCCTCGGTTAGCACATGGGTCAGCAGGGTGGTGGTGGTGGACTTGCCGTTGGTGCCGGTTACCGCCAGAAAGCGATGGTCGGGCTTGGCGCGGGCCAGTAGCTCTACGTCGCAGACCATGGGCACATTGGCGGCGCGGGCCTTGTCGGCCACCGGATGGGGCTTGGGATGGGTGTGGGGGATGCCGGGGCTCCACACCATCAGGTCGGCCTTGGCCAGATTGATCGCCATGGGGTCGCCGATGGGCACGCCGTCCTCGGACGCCACCCGCCGGGCGCCCTCGTCGTCGTCCCAGGCCATGACGCCGACGCCGCTGGCCAGCAGAGCCCGCACGGTCGCGGTCCCGGATTTGCCCAGGCCCATTACCGCGACGCGCTTACCTGCCAGAAAGGGAACCGGAATCATGATGGGTCTACCTCAGCTTCAGGGTGGAAAGGCCGATCAGGGCCAAGATGGTGGCGATGATCCAAAAGCGGATGACCACGGTCGGCTCGGCCCAGCCCTTCTTTTCGAAGTGGTGGTGCAGTGGCGCCATGCGGAACACCCGTTTGCCGGTCAGCTTGAACGAGGCGACCTGGACGATTACCGAGACGGTCTCCAGCACGAACAGGCCGCCGACGATGCCCAGCACCAACTCGTGCTTGGTCACCACCGAGATGGCCCCCAGCGCCCCGCCCAGGGCAAGGCTGCCGGTGTCGCCCATGAACACCATGGCGGGAGGGGCGTTGAACCACAGGAAGCCGAGGCCCGCCCCCACCAGCGCGCCGCAGAACACCGCCAGTTCGCCCGAGCCGGTGACGTAGTGAATCTGAAGGTAATTGGCGAAGACGGCGTGGCCGACCAGATAGGAGATGATGGCGAACACGCCGGACGCGATCATCACCGGCACGATGGCCAGCCCGTCCAGCCCATCGGTCAGGTTCACCGCATTGCCAGCGCCGACGATGATGAATACGGCGAAGGGCAGGTAGAACCACGACAGCTGCAACAGCACGGTCTTGAGGAACGGCACAGCCAATGCGCCGGCCAGGGGCTCGCGCTGCAACGACAGCACCCATACGGCGGCCCCCAGGCCGATGACGACCTCGCAGACCAGCTTCATCTTGCCGGGCATGCCCTTGGTGTTTTTCTTGGACACTTTGAGGTAGTCGTCGAGGAAGCCGATCAGCCCGTAGCCCAGGGTCACCAGCAAGACGATCCACACATAGTGATTGCGCAGATCGGCCCAGAGCAGGGTCGAGACCGACAGCGCGATCAGGATCAGGAAGCCGCCCATGGTGGGCGTGCCCTTTTTGGTCAGCAGGTGGCTTTCCGGGCCGTCGGCGCGGATGGGCTGGCCTTGCTTTTGCCACTTGCGCAGCCAGGCGATGATCATCGGTCCCAGCAGGAATGACACCACCAGCGCCGTCAGCACCGCGCCGCCGGTGCGGAAGGTCAGGTATTTGAACAGGTTGAACACGGGAACCTGATCGGCCAGGGGATAGAGGAAAATGTAGAGCATGTCTTCCTAGCTCCCCTCGGCCAGAGCTTGAACCACGCGGCCCATGCGGCTGCCCGCCGAGCCCTTGACCATCACCACGTCGCCGGCCCGGATCGCGGCGCGCACCAGCGGCGCCAGGGCTTCGGAATCCCCGGCATGGCCGCCGCGGCGCTGTTCGGCCAAAGCCTGATGGAGATGGGCCATCAGCGGACCGGCGGTGAACACCAGATCGATGTTCCAGTTGTCGAGGGTCTCGGCGAGGCCCCGATGCAGCGCCGCCGATGTCTCGCCCAATTCGCGCATGTCGCCCAGCACCGCGATGCGCCGCGCTCCCTTGGCCGGCTTGGCCGAGGCCAGGGTGGCGATGGCGGCCCGCATGGAAACCGGCGAGGCGTTATAGCTTTCGTCGATTAGTTCGACGTTGCCGCCGGCCACCGCGACGGAGCGGCGCTCGCCGCGTCCCTTGGGCGCGGTCATGCCGGCCAGGGCATGGGCGGCGGCCAGGACGTCGCCGCCCAGCGCCTTGACGATCAGCAGCACCGCCAGCGAGTTCATGGCCCAATGCAGGCCGGGAATGCCGATGCGATAGGACAGCGCCTGATCGTCGATCAGGGCGAACACGGCGGTCGAGCCGGGATCGACGCCGCAGTCGAGCAGGCGGGCGGTGGCGTCGATATGGCTGCCGAACGACTGGATGCGGGCGGCCCCGGCGGCGGCTGTCAGCCGGCCGTAGTGGCGGTTGTCGCGGGGCAGGACGGCGATTCCGCCCGTTTCCAGCCCGGCGAAGATTTCGGCCTTGGCGTCGGCGATGGCCTCGGTGGAGGCGAAGAACTCCATATGAACCGCTTCCACCGTGGTGATCGCCGCCACATGCGGCCGCACCATGCGGGTCAGCGGGATCAACTCGCCGGCATGGTTCATGCCCAGCTCGAACACGGCGAACCGTACGCCCCTGGGCATGCGGGCCAGCGACAGCGGTACGCCCCAGTGATTGTTGAAGCTGCCGATGCTGGCATGGGTCGGCCCTTGTTCGGACAAGACCAGACGCAGCATTTCCTTGGTGCCGGTCTTGCCGACGCTGCCGGTGACGGCGACGATGGTGGCGGCGGAGCGGTTGCGGGCGGCGATGCCCAGATCCTGCAACGCTTCCATGGTGTCCTTGACCAGCAGCAGCGGCGCGTCCTCGGGCACTCCGGCCGGCAGGCGGTGGACCAGGGCGCCGGCGGCTCCCACCGCCAGGGCGCCGGCCACATGGTCGTGACCGTCGTGGTTGGGGCCTGCCAGGGCGATGAACAGGTCGCCCGGCTGGACGGTGCGGCTGTCGATGGAAACGCCGGAGGCCTCCCACATGCCGCCCGACGGAGTTCCCCCGGTGGCGGTGGCGGCTTCGGACGAGGTCCACAGGATGGAAGCGGTCATGACACCCTCCCATCGGCGGCCAACACGGCGGAGCGCGCTTCCTCGGCATCGTCGAAATGGTGAACGGCGTCGCCGACGATCTGGCCGGTTTCGTGACCCTTGCCGGCGATCACCAGCAGGTCGCCGTGTTGCAACCCGGCGACGGCGGTGCGGATCGCCTCGCGCCGGTCGGCGATCTCGATGGCGCCGCGGCAGGCCTCCAGCACGGCGGCGCGGATCGCGTCCGGGGCCTCGGTGCGGGGGTTGTCGTCGGTGACGATCATGGCGTCGGCCAGCCGGCAGGCGATGGCTCCCATCTGCGGCCGCTTGCCGGGGTCGCGGTCGCCGCCACAGCCGAACACCGCCACCAGTCGGCGGGCGGCATGGGGCTTCAGCGCCTCCAGCACCGTCTTCAGCGCGTCGGGGGTATGGGCGTAGTCCACATAGATGGCGGCCCCGTTGGCGCGCTCGGCCACCTTTTGCAGCCGTCCGGGCACGCCGTCGAGCGATTCCAGCGCCGCCACGGCCCGATCCCGGTCGGCGCCGGTGGCCAGGGCCAGACCCAGGGCGGCCAGGGCGTTGTAGGCCTGGAACAGGCCGGCCAGCGGCAGGGTGACGGTGACGGCCTGGCCGAACGCCTCCAGCCGCAGCTCCTGGCCGGCGGGCACGGCGCGGGCCTCGATCAGCCGCAGTTCGGTCCCGGTCCCGCCATAGCCGATCACCTGGACGCCGCGCTTGGCGCAGGCTTCGGCAAAGCGTGGCGCGGCTTCGCTGTCCATGTTGATGACGGCGATTCCGTCTTGGGGCAGCAGCTCGGTGAACAGCCGCAGCTTGGCCCCGCCATAGCCGTCCATGTCGCCGTGATAGTCAAGATGGTCGCGGGTCAGGTTGGTGAACGCCGCCGCCTTCAGCCGGACGCCGTCCAGGCGGTACTGGTCGAGGCCGTGGCTGGAAGCCTCCATGCAGGCATGGGTGACGCCGAACGCCGCCAGCCGGGCGAGGTCGGCGTGCAGGGCGGAGGGATCGGGGGTGGTCAGGCCGCCGGTATTGTCCCAGCCCTCGGCGATGATGCCCAGGGTGCCGATGGCGGCGGCCTTGACGCCCAACAGCTCCATGATCCGGCGGTAGAACATGGCGGTCGAGGTTTTGCCGTTGGTGCCGGTGACCGCCACCATGGTTTCGGGCTGGCGGCCATGGAAGGCGGCGGCCATCAGGGCGAGGCGGCGGCGCGGATTAGGGTCGGTGATCAGCGCCACGTCTTCGGGCAGGTCGAAGCGGGAGCCTTCGGCGGCGAGGATGGCGACGGCTCCGTTGGCGATGGCGGCGGGCACGAACGCGCCGCCATCGGCCTTGGTTCCCACCAGGGCGGCGAACAGGAAGCCGCGCCCGACCGCACGGGAATCGGCGGTCAGACCGGCGATTTCCACGTCCATGGCAAGAGCGCCCCCAAAAAGCTCAGTCAACCGCCGCAACTTCCCTGCTCCCCCTGTTGGAGACGGGCTTTGGCCCCGCCAGGGGCATAGGCGCCGTCATGGTCTTTGGCATCAGCCCCATCAAGGGGGCGATCTGGGCGATCACCCGGCTGACGGCGGGCGCCGCCGTCCAGCCGGCCGTGATGAATCCGTGGGTTTCCCTGGTGCCCTGCGGCTCGTCGATCATGATCAGGATGGCGTAGCGCGGGTTATCCATGGGAAAGGCGGCGACGAAGGAGGACAGCACCGCCTTTTTGCGATAGCCGCCATGCCCCGCCTTTTCGGCGGTACCGGTCTTGCCGCCGACCTCGTAGCCGGCCACGTCGGCCTTGCGGCCGGTGCCCTCGGTGACCACCATGCGCATCAGGGTGCGCATCTGCTCGGAGGTTTTCGCCTTGATGATCCGCATGCCGGGAGTCGGATCGTCGGGAGCGCGCGCCAGCAAGGTCGGCGGATGGTACTCGCCACCATTGACCAGGGTGGCGACGCCGGCCAGCAGTTGCAGCGGCGTCACCGACAGGCCATGGCCGAAGGCGATGGTCACGGTGCTGATCTCGCGCCAGGGATTGGGGACCAGCGGCGCGCCCACTTCCGGCAGTTCCACCGCGGACGGCGACAGCATACCGATGCGCGACATGAAGGCGCGCTGTCCCTCGGTGCCGATGTCGAGCGCCATGCGCGCCGACCCGATATTGGACGAATGAACCAGGATCTCCGGCACGGTCAGCCAGCGGTTCAGCGCGTGATCGTCATGGATGGTGTGGCTGGCGAAGACCAGCGGCTTGGAGGCGTCGAAGCTGGAATTCATGTTGATCCGCCCGGAGTCCAGCGCCATGGCGGTGTTGAACAGCTTGAAGGTGCTGCCCATCTCGTAGGCGCCCTTGGTGGCGCGGTTGAACATGGAGGGATCGGTGACCGGCGGCGGGTCGTTGGGGTCGAAGTCGGGCAGGCTGACCATGGCGACCAACTCGCCGGTGCGCACATCCATCACCATGCCGGTGCCGCCGACCGCCGAGAACTCGTCCACCGAGCGAGCCAGCTCGTTGCGCAAGATGGTCTGAACCCGGATGTCGATGGACAGACCCAGCGGCTCGCGGCTTTCCTTCAGGGCGTTCTCGAATCGCTTTTCGATGCCGGCGATACCCTTGTTGTCCACATCGGTCATGCCGACCACATGGGACAACAGGCTGCCGTGGGGGTAGACGCGGCGCTCGCCCTTCTCGAACAGCAGGCCCGGAATGCCGAGACCGTTGACGTCGTATTGCTGGCGCGGCGTCAGATTGCGCTTCAGGTAGACGAACTGGCGGGTCGAGGACAGGTGCCCGATGGTCTCTTCCAGGTCGAGATCGGGCAACACCGCGACCAGCTTGGCGGCGGCGGCCTCCACATCGACCTTGGCGGCCTTGAGGTCCTCGGGGCGGGCGTGCAGCGACACGGTGGGCAGCGACGAGGCCAGCAGCACGCCGCTGCGGTCGGCGATGTCGGCCCGCTCCATCTCCAACCCATCCACACGGGCCTGGGGAGCGATGCCGGGTCGGGCCGGATTGCGGTCGAGCACCGAGACGTCAACCATGCGCAGCCCCAGGACGCCGAAGGCGATCAGGAAGATCAGCGCGGTGGCGATCAGGCGCGAACGGCCGGTCTCCAACGCCTGCATCCGCACGCCGTCCAGGCGCAGCGCGGCTCCGGCCTGAAGGTCGTCGCCGGCATGAAAGCCGGGGCGGCGGGGCTTGGCGGAAAACATGATTACCGGCCCTCCCCATCACTTTGGGCCAGGGCCGGCGATTGAACGATGATGATCTTGCCGCCGCGAGCCGGCGTGGTGGCCGCCGAGACCACCGGAGTCGGCGGCGGCGCCGAGTTGGCCAGGGTGACGCCGCCCGGCTTGGACGGCTGCGGCTTGGGAGCCGCCGGCTTGCCCATATCGATCGGGCGCGGCCGGGACTGGCTGTCGACCAGCTTGATCTGCTGCCGGGGGGCCGGTTCCGCCACCCGCGCCATGGGTGACGGCGTCTGGATGACGGCCTGGGCCGAGGGCCGGATCGGCGCAGCCGAGGCTAGCATGGCGCCGGTCGGCAGGCCGTTGCGCAGCACGCTGTCCAGGGTCGCGACCTGGGTCGGCATCACCGGATGCATGCCGAGATGCTTTTCCGACAGCGCCCGCAGCCGGGCCGGATCGTTGAGATAGCTCCACTCCGCCCGCAGGACGTGGATGGTCTCCTGGTTGCGCTGGATCTCGGTGTTCAGGGAGGTCAGGTGGCGTTCCTGGTCCTTGACCTCGTGCTTGATGAAGAACAGTCCGACCCCGATGCAGGCGGCGACGCAGCCCCACAAGATGGTGCCGAAAATTCCGCGGATCATGAGCGCCTCCCGCGGCCGGAGGAAGGCCAGGGCGCCGCCTCGGTCCGGATAGCGGCGCGCAGCTTGGCCGAGCGCGAGCGTGGGTTGCGCCGGGTCTCGTCCTCGCCGGCCTTGACGGCGCGGCGATGCAACTGGCTGAAGCTGGGGGCGGGACCGCTGATGGCGGCCGGCAGATGGCGCGACGGCTGGGCCTCCTCGCCGCTGCGGCTCTTGAGGAAGCCCTTGACCACCCGGTCTTCCAGCGAATGAAAGGTCACCACCGCCAGACGGCCGGCGGGAGCCAACATCTGTTCGGCGGCGATCAGGCCGCGCTCCAACTCGCCCAGCTCGTCGTTGACGGCGATGCGCAGGGCCTGGAAGGTCCGGGTCGCCGGGTCGATGCCGTCGGCATGCTTGGGCACCACCCGGCGGACCACGGAGGCCAACTCGTAGGTGCGCTCGAACGGCTTGTCCTTGCGGGCCATGACGATGGCCTTGGCGATCCGGCGCGACAGCCGTTCTTCGCCATAGCGATAGATGATGTCGGCCAGCGCCTCTTCCTCGGTGCGGTTGACCATGTCGGCGGCGCTGGCGCCCGCCTGCTCCATGCGCATGTCCAGCGGGCCGTCCTTGGAGAAGGAAAAGCCGCGCGCGGCCTCGTCGATCTGCATGGACGACACGCCGATATCCAGCGCGATGCCGTCCACCCGCTCGATCCCATGGGCTAGCAGCAGCGCGTCCATCTCGCCGAAGCGGCCTTCGATCATGGTGAAGCGGCCGGGCCGCGCCGCTTCCAGCGCACGGCCCCGCGCCACGGCGCTGGGGTCGCGGTCGATGGCGACGACCGAGCAATCGGCGGCGTCGAGCATTGCCGTGGTGTAGCCGCCGGCCCCAAAGGTTCCGTCCACATAGACGCCGCCGGCGCGCGGCGCCAGGGCCTCCAGCACTTCGGCCAGCAGGACCGGGATGTGGGGAGAGGAGGTCATGGCGTCAAACCCCCGCCGGGGGTTTGGGACGCAGCGGCAAGGTCGGACGGGATTGCAGGGCGCGGGCGCGGATCTCGGCCTCGACCACCTTATAGGTGTCGGGCTGCCAGATCTGGAAGGTCTGGCCCTTGCCGACGAAGGCCACCGTCTCGGCGATGCCGGCATGGGCCAAGACGTCCTCGGGCAGGACGATGCGGCCCTCGGGATCCCAGGGCAGCTGGCGGGCGTCGGCAAAAATCAGGGCGGAGAGGTTCTCCTGTTCGGGGCTGAAGGCGTCGAGGCTTTGGGCGCCATCGGACAGGCGCTCCATGAAGTCCATGCCGCACCCTTCGATGCAGGCGCCGGTGAACGAACGGTAGGCGACGATTCCCTGGAAGGCCTGTCCGGACAAGGCAGCCCGAAAGGTCGAGGGGACCGAGACCCGGCCCTTCTTGTCGACCTTATTGACGAATGTGGAAAGGAACAGCGCCACCCTCGTCCACCCCTGCTGCCAAATTGTTCGGACCCAACACCGCGACGCACATAGCCCCTGGGCATCATTCGGTGGGTACTATTGGGATATCATGGGAAAACATGGGAGTCAATGGATTCGCATAGTAAAACAATGGGAACCGGACGCTGTTCTGCAATTCCGTACAGTTTTTATTAAAGTACTAGAGGAAACCGATGCAATCCGTTGATTCGCTGTGATCTTTCGATTTTGCATGAAAATGCGCCCCTGCCGAAGGTCTTGGGGCATACCAAGAACACCGGCGATGGGCGCGGATGTCCGCGTTTTGGTTGAGAATAGGCTCGACGAGCCCTTGGCTCGGAGTTGCGGCCAAGGGCCGGCCCCTAGATCCGAGCGACCTATATGTCGCGGGACGCGCCCCGTGGCGCGAAAGCCAAGGGCCACGGATGTGGCCGCCCGGTCGACTGAGGGATAATTTAAGAATGCGCCAGACGGCCTGTAAGCCGGGTTCTGTCCCCCCCGTCCCATGGTTTCCCATGTGTTGGGGATAGACGGCCATTCGTCTGGGACGTCCGTTACCGGACGCCTCTCGCGACCGACCCGGGCGGCGACGCGAAAACGCGTTTCGTCCTTCCGAGGAAGGACAGTGCCGCCCCTATTTGGTCTTGCTCCCGGTGGGGTTTACCGTGCCGCTTCCGTTGCCGGTCACGCGGTGCGCTCTTACCGCACCCTTTCACCCTTACCTGCTGCCTCCGAGGAGGGAGCGGGCGGTTTGCTTTCTGTGGCACTTTCCCTAGGGTCGCCCCCGCCGGACGTTATCCGGCACCGTGTTTCCGTGGAGCCCGGACTTTCCTCCCCCCGGTTTGATCCGAGGGGCGGCCGTCCGGCCGTCTGGCGCGCAGGGACTTTGCCCCCGGAACGGGAGCCGCGTCAAGCCCATCGGCAAAATGCACAAGGCCCCCGACATGCGGGGGCCTTGGCGGAGTGTTGGCAAGTAAAGATCGTGTCGATACCTGATCTTTACTTGGTTGGTCCTGATCAGCCGAACAGGTTGTCGATTTCGGCTTGGGAAATCCCCTTGTTTTCCAGCTGCGGTCCGTTGAGAAGCTTGGAGTCGTCGTCGCGATGTTCCTCGAAAATCTTGGGCGAGACATCGGCGATGTTCTCCGAGCCCCAGATTTCGATCATGGCGTTGATGCGGTCCTCGACATATTTCAAGGTCTTGACGACCTTGGTGATCCGCTGGCCGGTAATATCTTGGAAGTTGCAGGCCTCGAAGATCGTGCCGATGGTGTCGCCGATATCTTCGACCAGACGGCTGATATAGCCGTCGGCGGCGTGGGCCTGGATTTCCTTGCCGATGGCCTCAATCTTTTCCGAGGCCTCCAGAATCTGTTCGGTGGCGCGTTCGGTGGACGAGACGATGGCGTCCAGTTCGAAGGTCACGGCGATCAGGCGGTCGTCATCCGCTTCCCGAGGCTTCAGGGCGGCGATTTCGGCCTTGGTGTGCTCGATGCAGACCGCCAGCGCCCGCAGCTCGGTCTTGAGCATGGACACCTCGGCCATCTTGGAGGCCTGCGCCTCTTCGACCGGCACGCTGACCGGCGGCGGCGACTCTCCTCCGGCAACCAGATGCCGCAGATCGGCCCGCAGATCGCTGATCGCCTTCAGCACTTCGGCATTGGAGGCGTTCGGGGCCGCCCCGCCCCGTTCCTGAAGGCGTTTGATTTCAGCAGTGAACAGCTTGCGTTCGGTAGTCATGATTAGATGCCGCCCCTTTCCGCCATCTCCGATGGCTTTTATTCGCCGCTGTTCACCCGCTCTACCCATGGCCGATACGAGTTATCCGAAACCAGGATGTGTCCGGTCAACCACTTCTTCAGTAAATCGACGACATCCTCGCCCAAAACCCCCCGCTCTCCCGCCTGATAGCGGTTGCGAAGTTCGATCACCCGCCGTTCAAGGTCAAGATGCTCCTCGCGGTGGCGATCCAGTTCGGGAAAGCCGGAGGCCCTCATGATCGCCTCTTCGCGCCGGAAGTGGTGCTGGACATATTCCGCCAGCACAGAGACCACACTTCCAATCACATCCCGGCTTTGGCCGGTTTCCATGGCGTCGTGCAATTGATCCAGAAGATCGAAGATAATGCGATGATCGGAATCCAGCAGGGTATTGCCGACCCTGAAGGACTCGCTCCATTCCACCCACGCCATTCCCACCCCCACACCCCCCGTCGTCCCTCCCCAGAGACGACCCTGGAATCAATATACCGTAGCCCTGCCCCGGCACAAGCGCGGAGGATGAAGGCACCGCCAAGGTTATAGGAGCGTGTCGCCCGTATCGACTTGCCCCGCCATCCTTGGGTAATCGCATCCTTCAGGCCGTCTCGACATTTTAGATCATGGGCATTTGGGGTAGACTCGTCGGCATGAGACACGTTTTGCGCATCGCCACCTTCAACCTGGAAAACCTGGATGATCGCCCCCAGGGCGCCATCGATTTCGATGATCGCGTCGCGGTATTGCGGCCGCAGCTTTTGCGTCTGCGCGCCGATGTGCTGTGTTTGCAGGAAATCAACGCGCATCCCGTCTCCAAAAGCGGCCCTCGGCTGTTCTCTGCCCTGGACCGGCTGCTGGAAGGCACCGGCTACGAAGGCTGGCAGCGGGTGACCAGCCTTAACCGGGGCGGCCGCCATCCGGCCGACAAGCACAATCTGATCATCATCTCCCGGCTGCCGGTGTTGTCGCACGATCAGGTCTGGCACGATCTGGTGGCGCCCTGTAACTGGCGGCCGACCCGGCCGCTGCCGCCGCCCCTGACGCCAGAACCGGTGGAATGGGACCGGCCGATTCTGCACGCGGTGCTGCAATTGCCCCAGGACCGGCGCCTGCATGTGGTCAACGTCCACCTGCGCGCACCCCGGGCGGTGTGGCTGGCGGGGCAAAAGGAACGCCCCGGCCGCTGGCTGTCGGTGGGGGGGTGGGCCGAGGGGTTCTTTCTGGCCAGCATCAAGCAGGCGGGGCAGGCGCTGGAGGTCCGGCTGCTGGTCGAGCGCATCCTGGAGGACGAGCCCGAGGCGCTGATCACGGTGTGCGGCGATTTCAACGCCTCCGACCGTGAGGCCGCGTTGCGTATCATTCGCGGCGACGAGGAAGACACCGGCAACGGCCATCTGGCCATGCACATGCTGGTGCCGGCCGAGCGCACCCTGCCCGAGGCGGTCCGCTTCTCGGTCATCCATCACGGCCGCCCGGTGATGCTGGATCATATCTTGATGTCGCGGCAGTTGCTGGGCTGGTATTGCGGCGTCGAGATCCACAACGAGTCCCTGGGTGACGAACTGGTCTCTCCCGCCACCATTCACGGCACCCCCGAAAGCTATCATGCCCCCATGGTGGCCGAGTTCGCCGTTCCCGGCGCTTCCTGACCGCATCGCAATTCCTCGGGGATCGCAGCTGGTGGGTGGCATCGCCCTACGACTGACGTTATAGTTCTTCTCCATCAAGGGGAACTCAATGATCGAGTGGTTGAAGGGGCTGATCGTCGAAGGACCATTTCCACCACGGCGCGCGGTGATTTTCCGTTCGCTTCTGGTGGTCTGCATCGTCTTGTCCACCGCCATCGCCATGATCGATACCGTTCCCGATATCTGGACGCCCCATCAGCGGTTGGTTCAGATCGTCGGCGGTTTGCTGCTGGCGGTGCTGACCGCCGATTACGTCTTGCGCCTGATCGTTGCCGGTTCGGCCCGGGCCGAGGACGAGTCGGGCGGCGCGGCGATCCTGCGCTATGCCCTGAGCCCCTATGGCATCTTTGATTTCATGGCGGTGGTGCCGTTTCTGGTGGGCGAGGCCTTTAGCCTGACTCCCGATATCGAAACCGTGTTCGGTATTTTGCGCTTTCTCAAGCTGGCTCGGTATTCGCCGGCCCTGGAGACCCTGGGCGTCGTGGTCCTGCACGAGTTGCGGCCGTTGCTGGCGGCGCTGTTCATCATGCTGCTGCTGGCGATTTCGGCTTCCACCATGCTGTATTTCGCCGAGCGCACGGTCAATCCCGGCTTCAGCTCGGTGCCCAACGCCATGTGGTGGGCCATCATCACCCTCAGCACCCTCGGCTATGGCGACGTGGTGCCGTCCACCCCGGTGGGCAAGCTGCTGGGCAGCGTGGTCGCGGTGTTGGGCCTGTGCATGTTCGCGCTGCCGGCCTCGATCCTGGCCTCGGGTTTTTCCGAGGAGATGCGGCGGCAGAATTTCGTTTCCACCTGGCATCTGGTCGCCAAGGTGCCGTTCTTCGCCCGATTGCAGGCCAATCAGATCGCCGAGATCGCCGGCCTGTTGAAACTCAGCCGCGCCATCAAGGGCGAGGTGCTGATGCGCGAGGGCGATACCGGCGAGTGCATGTACTTCATCGTCAGCGGTCAGGTCGAGGTCAAGGGCAAGGCCGGCACCTTCATCCTCAAGAACGGCGACTTCTTCGGCGAGATCGCCTTGATCGAGCGTTGCCCCCGGACCGCCACCGTCAAGGCGGCCAGCCGTTGCCAGCTGCTGATCCTGGATGCCCGCGACTTCCATAAATTCGTCGCCCACGATCACGCCCTGCTGGAAGTGATCTGGGAGACGGCGCGGCAACGCATGGCCATGGACCCCTCCGCCCCCGTTCTCCATGACTACCCGGGAGACACCAAGGCGTGAGCGAGCCCCGCTTGAAGGCAAAGTTGTGGGTCCATGCGGTGATCCGCCAATGCGGCGTCCTCGCCATTCCGGCCATGGTGGTAAGGAAGGGCGACGAGGATGCCGGCGCCGTGCTGGTCAAGCTCAACCGGGGCGCCACCGGCTGCGAGGTCTTCACCCAGGTCCGCGACGGAGCCGGGGAAGCGGCCTGGCTGCGCGCCACCGGACCGGACCCGGTGGAGGAAGCCAAGGCCGACGCCTATATCAGCCGCCAGCGCGAGCGCGACTGCGATCTGTGGGTGCTGGAGATCGAGGACCGTCGGGGCCGCGTCCCCTTCCTGGACCGGATTCTTTCATAATGGGGATGTTCCCCGCGATCCTCGCGGCTTCTTCTTGCCCCCGACGATAAATCGGTTATGACTCGCAGTCTCAGCCCCCCCCTGACAAAGGATCGAACGAATGACTCGTCGCCTGATTTCCTCCGGTTCCTCGTTTGAAGAAATTGCCGGCTATTCCCGCGCGGTTCAGCAAGACCCCTGGGTGTTCGTTTCCGGCACTTCCGGCTTCAAGGACGGTCAGATCGCTGACGGCGTGGTCGCCCAGGCCGAGCAGTGTATGGCCACCATCGCGGCGGCGCTGGAACAGGCTGGCGCGACGCTGGCCGACGTGGTCCGGGTCAAGGCCTATATCACCGAAGCCGCCTTCTTCGAGCAGATCGCGCCGGTGCTGGGCAAGGCCTTCAAGGGTATCCGGCCGGCCAACACCACCATCGTCTGCGGTCTGGTCGATCCCCGCATGAAGGTCGAGATCGAAGTGACCGCCCTGACCGGGCCGGCCGCCCATACCCCGCGCTGCGACTAAGGCCGGAGCCCCGCCATGCCCACCATCCTGATTATCGGAGCCAGCCGGGGGCTGGGTCTGGAATTCGTCCGGCAATACGCCGCCGAGGGGTGGCGGGTCCTGGCGACGGTGCGCAACATCGCGCAAGGCCGCGCCGTATCCGAGGCCGGGGCCGAGGTCTATATCTGTGATATCGCGGATCTCGCCTCGGTCCAGCGGCTGGCGGCCGATCTGGCTCAGACCGGGCTTGACATCGTGCTGCACAGCGCCGGCATTTATGGCGAGCGTCAGCAGTTCGGCGCGGTTGATCCCGACGAATTCCTGAGGGTCATGCGGATCGACGCCCTGGCCCCGCTCAAGGTGGCCGAGGCTTTGGCCGACCGTTTGTGCGGCGCCAGGATCTTCGCGGCGGTGTCGTCCAACATGGGGTCCGTGTCCGACAATACCTCTGGCGGGTCTTATGCCTACCGCGCCGCCAAGGCGGCGCTGAACATGGTCATCAAGGGCCTTGCCGTCGATCTGGCCCCGCGCGGCATCCTGACCGTGGCGCTGTCGCCCGGCTGGGTCCGAACCGATATGGGCGGCCCCGACGCTCCGCTGGAGCCGCCGGAGGCGGTAGCCGGAATGCGCAAGGTGCTGGCCGGTCTGACGCCGGAGACCAGCGGCTGCCTGATGCATTACGACGGACGCCGGCTCGATTGGTAGGGAGCAGCCCCATATGATTGAGTTCTACTTCGACTTCTCGTCCCCCTACGGCTATTTCGCGGCGCTCCAGGCCGAGGCGCTGGGGGCTCGCTGTGGATGCGAGGTGCGGTGGAAGGCGATCATGATCGGCAGCGCCTTCAAGGCGTCGGGGAACCGTCCGCTGGTGGATCAGCCGCTCAAGGGCGATTACTCCCGCCACGACTGGGAGCGGATGGCCCGCATGCTGAAAGCGCCCTATCGGCTGCCCGACCGCTTTCCCGTGCCGTCGCTGCCGCCGGCACGGGCGTTCTGGTGGCTGAACGACCGCGACGAGGCCCTGGCCCGGCGCTATGCCGGTGCGGTCTACCACGCCTATTTCGCCGAGAACCGCGACATTTCGGATTTGGCGGTGGCGGCGCGACTGGCGGTTCCGCTGGGGCTCGACGCCGCCGAGCTGGAAGCGGCGGCCCAGGACTCCGTCTGGAAGCAGCGCCTGAGGGATGAGACCGAGGCCGCCATTGCCGCCGGAGTGTTCGGCTCGCCGTTCTTCATCGTCGATGGCGAAGGCTTTTGGGGAGCCGACCGGCTGGCCATGGTCGAGGACTGGGTGAAGAGCGGCGGCTGGTGATTTCCATCATCCCCGTGCGAGGACATTGCCAGCAGCGATCCGACGCCTTACAAATCCAAACACAGGTTACCGTCCGGGGAGATTAAAGACATGCCGCTACTTATTGACCTGAAACCCGGCGAAAAGGTGATCGTCAACGGTGCTGTTATCGAGAATGCCGGGCATTCCACCAAGATCCGGGTTCTGAATGACTGCAACATTCTTCGAGAGAAGGATATCATTGCCGATGGTGATAATATCACCCCGGCTGGTCGGGTTTATTTCTTTGTTCAGAATGCTTATATCTTTCCCAGTAGCCGGGAGAGGTATATCGGCCTGTTCGAGCACTGTATCGAGGACTATGTGGCATCGTGCGCCAGCGCGGCGACGCTTGCCGAGGAACTTCGGACCGCCGTGGCGAACAGCGAGTATTACAAGGCGCTGAAACTGGCCCGCAAGCTGCTGAAACACGAGGCTCAGGTCCTGGACGCCTACAACAAGGCGAACCCCGCCACGGCCTGACGCAATTCGGCCATCACGCCGCTCCAATCGCCCGGCTGGGCCTGTCGGAACAGTCGGGCGGTGGGATACCACGGGCTGTCCGACCGTCCGGTCATCCACAGGAAGGCGCCGGTCGGGTTGGCCAGGATGATCCAGACCGGCTTGCCCAGCGCCCCCGCCAGATGCGCCACCGCCGTATCGGCGGTGATCACCAGATCAAGGGCGGCGATGGCAGCCGCGCTATCGGCGAAGTCCGACAGCCGGGGGCCAAGATCCACCATGCGGCCGTGATCGAACAGGTCGGAGGCCTTCGCCGCCGGATCTCCCTTTTGAAGCGAGAACAACCGGCAACCGGGCAGTCCGGCCAAGTCGTGCGGTTCGAAGGATCGTGACTGATTGTCGCGTCGGGTGGCGCTGCCGCTCCAGACCACCCCGATCTTGAGTCCGTCTTGTCCCGCCACGTCCGAGAAGTCGGCGACGGCCTTGGGAACGCGGAGATAGGGGATGGTGGCCGGAATCGTCTCCAGCGTCGTTTGAAGCAGATGGGGCAGCGACATCAGCGCCACATGGCGGTCGCAGGCGGGAAGAGGGGCTATGCCCTCCTCGATCACCGTCAGCCGGGGGTGCAATGTCCGGAACAGCCGTCCCAACCCCTTGCGGCACTCCAGCGTCACCGAGGCGGCGCGCTCGACCAGCAGGGGGACATAGCGGCACATCTCCAGCGCATCGCCAAAGCCCTGTTCGGTATGGACCAGCAGGGAGAGGCCTTCGAGAGACTCGCCCCGCCACGGCGTCGAGGGAAAGTCGCGGATGAAGCGGCTAAAGTGAGCCGTCCGCCAGCGCCACTCGTATTCCCGCCATCCTTGGACATAGTCGCCCCGGGTCAGCAGAACCAGGGCCAGATTCCAGTGCAGGTCGGGTTCGTCGGGAGCGTGATCCAGGGCTTGGCGCAAGGTGGCCTCGGCCTCGGTCAGGCGGCCCCGGTCCCGTTGCACCGCCGACAGATTGACGGCGGCGTCCAGGTTTCCGGGGTCATGGACGAGGGCCTGGGTGAAGGCTTCCTCGGCCTCGTCCAGGCGTAGGACGGCGTAAAGGGCGTTGCCCAGATTGTACTGGCGCTCCGCACTGTCGGCCAGGGCGATGGCGCGGCGGAAATTGCTGATCGCCGCGTCGTAGGCGCTCAGGGAGGCATAGGCGACGCCCATGTTGAACCACGCCAGCCCGTTGCCGGGGTCGAGGCGGGTCGCGTTAAAATAGGCCTCCACCGCCTCGCCGGGACTATCCAGCGACAGCAGGGCATTGCCGAAATTCACATGGGCCTCGGCCATCTCGGGATTGATCAGGATAGCCTGAACCGCCATATGGGTCGCCATGTCGTGCTGTCCGGCGAAATTCAAGGCCCCCGACAGATTGATATAGGCCTCGGCCGATTGCGGGTTCAAGGTGATCGCCTTCTGGAAGCAATCGATCGCCTCGGGAACCCGCCCCAGGGATTGCAGGGCGTTGCCCAGATTGATGTAGGACAGGAACCAGTCGGGCTGCTCCTCGACGGCGGTGGTGGCCAGCGTGGCCGCCGTCGGTCCATCGCCGGAGGTCAGCGCCAGGACGCTCATCAGATTGAGGGCGTCCACATTCCGGGGGTCATGGGTCAGCACGGTCCGATAGTGTCGGACCGCGTCGCCCAGCTTTCCCATCCGATGGCATTCGAGACCCTGGCTCAGTTCCTGTTCAAGATCCATGTGCCGGTTACTTCAGGTAATTCATGAGGCTAAGTCCCTGGACCTTGGCTAGGGCCTGATAGCTGGCCTGAAGCGCGTTCGAGTCGCTCAGCAGCCCGGTGACCGCTTCGTTCTTATCGATCTGCTCGATGGTGGCGATGCGGGCGCCGAGGAAGCCGATGAAGTTCTTGTGCTTGTCGTTCTTGTTGTTGATCACCTGCTGGACGAAGCCCAGATTTTGCTGCACCGTCGTGATGTCGCCGCGCAGTTCCGTCCCGAACGGAGGCGTTCCCGCCGCCGGAGACTGCAACGAGTCGTTCAGAAGATACATGGCCTGGGTGATCCGGCTTTGGTTGCTGTCCAGCCCGCCCGAGGTTCCGAAGGTTCCCTGGGCAATCAACCCCAAGGCCCGGAACGCCTTCTCGAAGGCGGTGTCGGAGGCATAGACGCCCACATTCACCTGCCGGTCCTGATCGATGCGGTGCTGGATCTGCAAGCTGTCGCCCTTGTACCAGGACGTGGTGGCGAGATCGGCCGTGGTCACGCCGGCCTCGGCGGTCATCTGGACGCTTTCGACCTCGATATTGCTGCCGTTATTGGCGGTGACCTTATAGACCCCGTCATTGACGCCGCTGGTGCTGGTCAGGGTGATGACCTTGCCCACCGCCGGATAAGGATTGCCGAGGGCGTCCTGGAACGAGGTCGCGCCGCCGGTGGCGGTGATCCGCTCGCCGGTGGTGCCGATCGGGCTGAAACTGAGGGAGGTGTAGGCGGCGGAGGTGACAAGGCTGGCGGGCGGGGTGCCGACGGGGGCATCGAATGAAACGGTGACGTCGGTGCGGCCGGTCTGGGGCAGGAACTTGCTGACCCGCAGCGCGTCGGAATTGATCGCGAAGGTAACCGAATTGGCGGTGGCCGACACGGTGGTGAAGGTGCCGTTATGGCTGGAAGATCCACCGATGGTCAGGACCTCGCCGCCGATGGCGGCAAAACCGGAGAAATCGCCGGCTCCCCCGGTGATGGTCACCAGGGTCTTGTCGGACGCGGCCGATGGGGTGGCGGTGATCGTCGCCGTGCCGGGAAAGGTCAGGGCCTGAGCGACGCCGGCCAGCTTGATCGACAGCGGTACGGCGGCGGCGGTCTGGCCGATGGTTTCGGACTTGGCCTGATCGGTGTCGATGGCGAGTTCGACGGCGCCGTTCAGGTTGGTGATCACCTTGTAGGCCCCATCCCAACTGGTCGAGCCGTTGATGGTGAAGGTGGTCCCCGCCGTCAGGTTGGACAGCGAATTGGCGGTGGCCGGGGTGATCTTCATGTTGCCGTTGGGCATGAAGGCGAAGGTCAGGGCGCCGGTATTGGCGCCGCTGGTCAGGTTGGTCGGCGTGCTGCCATAGCTGACGGTGGTAGCCGAAGCGGTGGTGCCTTCCGCCAGGGCGGTGCCGCCGACATTCATGGCGGCGTGGCTGCGGACCTGATAGTCGGTGTTGTTGGAGACGCTGTTGGTGACGCTGACGACGGAACCGGTCGCCAGCGGCGTCAGGGCGTTGGCGTCGGCGGCGCGGATGGTCCCGGTGGCCGGCGTGAAGGTCAGCTTCGTGGTTTCCTGCCGGGGGATCGTGGTCTCCAGCAATTGGGCGGCCCTGCTGGTCGGCCAGGTCTTGTTGTCGCCATCATAGAGCGCCTGGAACCCCGTCAGCGTCGAGGCGGGAAGAACCACCGGCTCGGTACTGAGCCGTCCACCGGAGAACAGGTACTGACCATTGACGTTGGCCGACAGATACGACTGTATGTCGATCATCGTCTGGAAGGCGAAGGTCTGTATCTGCTCGACATTTTTCTGGTCGGTCGTGTTGCCGCCAAAGAATGTCGTGAGGTTCTTGTTGAAGTTCTTCAGCGAGGTCTGGATGCCGTCCACCGTCTTGGCCGCGGCGCTGAGCTTGGTGCCGATCGAGGTGTTGCCCTTGATGAACTGCTCGGCGGAGGCCTTCTCGGTCTCGAAATTCAGCAACGTATTCGCGTCGGTGGCGATGCCGGCATAGCTCTCGGATTTCAGGCCGGTCGAGACCTGGATCTGGGTGTCGTTGATCCGGCTCTGGATGTCGAGAATCCGATCAACATAGGCGGTATTGGCCCCAAGCGTGCCGATGCGTGTCATGACCGGCCTCCCTAACGAATAATGTTAACCAGGGTATCGAGCATCTGCTGAAGCGTCGCGATCACCTTCGCCGAGGCCGAATAAGCCTGTTGGAAGTTAATCATATTTGCCACCTCTTCGTCGAGGTTGACGCCGCTGAAGGAGGTGTATTGGGTGTTCAATGACTGCCCCAGGGAAGCCTGATAGGTCTGCTGCTCCTTCGAGTGGGCGGCATTGGTCGAAACCACGGAAATGCTGGCGGCGGCATATTCCGCGAAATTGTAACTGCCGGAATAGATGTCGCCGGCGGAGGCCATGACCGTCTTGGTTTCCATCGCCTTGGCGATGGCCATGGTCGTGGTGTTGTCGCCTTCGGACAAGGAATACTTGTCCAGATCCGTGTTGTACTGCATGGCTCCGCGGGCGATCAGCGATGGCGATCCCTGAATGTCGCGGCGAACCGAAATGGCGCCGGCGGTCCGGGCCGCCGAGGCGTGCAAGCCCAGATCGGTGATGATGCTGCCGGGAGGAGTCTGCGAGTCGGGCGTGGCGCCCACATACAGCTCCTTGTCGCTGCTTTGGCGAATGCGCAGGCGATAGCCCGATCCATCGGGAACGACCGAGGCCTGGATCAGATGAGTCTGCTTCATCCCCAGATAGCTGCCGAGGGTGTTGGTGCCGATGGCGCCGCCCGATACGTCCACGGTCAGCGGCTGACCCCGGCTGTCCCAGACCCGCAGCTGAAAGCTGTTGGGGCCGTTTTGGACCACTTTGGCCTGAACCGAGCCGGAAACCCCGTCGATGGCGGCGGCGATCGTGTTCAGGTCGGTGGTGGCGCCGGCGACAAGGCTCAGGGGAAAGCCGGTGATGGTGCCGGAGGAGTCCGAAATGGTGATGGTCGCGTTGGAGGTCAGCGCCAGGGAGGTGCTGGACAGAATCGAGGACTCGTTGGTCTGGGTCTGGTTGTTGATCGTCGTGGCGATGGAGCTTAGGGACGAACCTGCCGAAATGTTGATGGTGTTGCCGATCTGGCCCGACGGATCAAGCAGGCGGAAGGCCCGCGAGGTGGTCGTGGTGTGGGTGGCGTCCAGGATCTGCGAGTCGCTGATATTGTTCGGAACCGTCTTGGTGAGCAGGTCGTTTAAACCAAAGAAGTTGGAAAAGCCGCTGACCGTCTGGTCGAGCTTGCCGTCGCCATCCACGTCGAAATTAATGGTGGCGTCGCCGGCGACGGCGCCCTTGGTGGACGAGACCTGATCGCGGAACCCCAGCGATACCGCCGTATTGGCGGTATTGATCACGAGGGTTCCGGAGGTGACCGAGGCGCTGGCCGAGCTGAGCGGATTGTTCTGATAGGTCTGGCCCTGCATCCAGCTCTGAATCTTGGCGGCCAGATCGGTCATCTTGACGCCGGGCGTCGCCGAAATGTCGAGTGAGGTGGCGGTTCCGGCGGCGCCCGCTCCGGCGGCGTCGCCAGCGGCGTTGTAGGACGTGCTGGACATGATGGTCTTCAGCGTGGTGCTGGCCAATTCGTTGCCGGTGGGGTCGAAGATGGCGATGGTGACGTCGCTGGCGCCGCTCAACCAGATCTTTTGCGGATTGGGAGTGAGGCCGGCCGGGATCAGGCCGCCGTTGATGGTGGGGTTGTTGGGGTCGATCAACTGGCGCGTCCCGGTCATCAGCGAGGTCGGGGTCGGAAAGGACGTGCCGCGGTTATGAACCTGATTGACGATATCCTTCATCTTGCTGGCCAACTCGTCGATCTGGGCCTGAAGGTTGGGCAGGATGTTGTCGCGCATCTCCAGCAGGGCGCGGATCTTGCCGTCGGAGATGTCCGAGGCGATATCGATGCCGGAGGCGACGGATGACAGGCCGATGGTGTTGAAGTTGCCGGCCGCCGCCGTCATCCACGAATCGGTGATGGTGGTCGCCACATGGCTGAGGACCGAGGCGGTCTTTTCCACCAGGGTCTTTCCGGAATTGGTGTAGACGCCGATGGACCCGTCGCCCCGCTCAAAATACTGGACGTCCATGAAACCCGACAGGGTGGTAAGGGCGTTGTCGCGCTTATCCTTGAGGTCGCCGATATCGGCGCCGATGGCCCCGCCGCGCACGATCTTCTGATTGAGGTCGAAGATGTTCGCCAACTGCTCGTTGACCAGGCCGACCGTATCTTGCAGGCCGCGATCGGCCTCCAGCCGCAGGTTTTGCAGCGAGGAGGTCATCTGGCCGAGCTGGTCGGTGGTGTCCAAGGTGGTCTGCACCACCGATGTCTGAAGGGCGGAGGTGTTGACCTGGGCGGCCAGGGTCTCGAACGACGTTTTCAGCGTCTCGACCTTGTGGGCGATGGAGTTGTTGTCGCCGACCCGGCCGAACATATCCTGGACGCGGGGATAGTATTCCCCAAGGGCGTCGAAGGTGCCCTGGGCGGAGGTCTGGCGGCGGATGTCCTTCATCAGGCCTTCATCGACCGACCGCACGATGGCCCCGCTCTGGACGCCGGCGCCCATGCCGTTGACCGAGACTGATTCCGGCGTCATCACCTTGCGGACATAGCCCTTGGTGTTGACGTTGACGACGTTCTGGGAAATGACGTCCAGACCCTTCTGGTTCGTCAGCAGTCCCGAGAGCGCCGTGCTGAGGCCGAGTGTCATACCCATGATATTCTCCCCGCCGTTCTGGCGTTAGAGCGACTTGTTGAACGACAGCGACCCACCGACGCCGCTGGCGTGATCGAAGGTGCCCGCCCGCCCGTAGGTGGTCACGTTGGTGGCCTGCTTCTTGGCGGCGTCGGCCAGGATGTCCATCACACGCTGATAGGCTTCCATTTCGGCCCGCAGGCGTATTTCGTTGATCCCCATCAGTTCCTTCAGCCGCGTCCCCACCGCCACCAGTTCGTCGCGCTGCTCGGGTTCCAGGGTTTCGGCCAGCTCCGGGGTGACGATCAGCGGCTGGACCGCCTGTTCGTACAGCTTGGCCAGGGCAAGCTTGTTCTCTGTCAGGATCTTGACGGTGTCCGGATCGTGATTGGCCAGGGCCTCGTTCTCGATCTCCAGCAGGTCGCACAGATTGGTGCAGGCGAAGATCAGATCGTCAAAGGCGATGATCGGGCCGCTTTGGGCGGCCTCCGCGTCGAGAAACTCGTCCTCGGCGGGGAAGTCTTCGTCGTCATGGATCATCTGGGACATCACTGCACCTCCTGGTGCTTCAGCAGCATCTTCTGCACGGCGGCATTGATGCCGAACCCGCTGCCTTTGCCGTTGGGGCCGCCGCGATTGGCGACCATTTTACCGTATTCGTCGGTCAGCAGGGACCGAAACATTTCCTCGCCGCTGCCGCCGCCGAACACGCCGTCGGTCTTGATGCCCTCGAACATGTGCTGAAACATCTGCGACACGAACTGGGCCTCGAACTGCCTGCCGACCTTGGCTGCGGTCGCTTTGTCGGGGGCGTGCATGGACGGAAGCTTTGGCGCCGTCTGCGCGGGGTCGAATGAGGGAGTGACGGACATGGCCATGTTACAGAACCTCCAACTCGGCCTGGAGAGCGCCCGCAGCCTTGATGGCCTGCAAGATGCTGATCAGGTCGCGCGGGCCGATGCCAAGGCTGTTGAGGCCCTCGACCAGCTCTTGCAGCGTGACCTTGTGGGGGACGACCGCCAGCTTGTTGCCGGCGCCCTCGTCGACCTGGATGTCGCTCCGCTGCACGGTGGTGGTGGTGCCGGCGTCGGAGAAGGGCGAGGGCTGCGACACTTGCGGCGTCTCGGTGATGCGGATGGTCAACTGACCCTGGGCGATGGCGACCGTGCTGATGCGCACGTTCTCGCCCATGACGATGGTGCCGGAAACCTCGTCGATCACCACGCGGGCGATCTGATCGGGCTCGACCCGCAATTGCTCTACATCGGTCAGCAGGCCGACCACGTTGCCGCGATAGGTGGGCGGAACCAGGACCTGGACGGTGCCGGGATCGACCGGGCGCGCCATGTCGCCGCCCAGATAAGAGTTGATCGCCTGGGCGATGCGGCGCGAGGTGGTGAAGTCGGGATTGCGCAGGGAGACCTTGACCGATTCCAGATGGGCCATCTCGAACGGCAACTCGCGCTCGACGATCGCTCCGTTGGCGATGCGGCCGGCGGTGGGGACGCCCTTGACGACGGAGGAGCCGGAAGCGCCCGAAGCGGAAAAGCCGCCGGTGGCGACCTGACCCTGACTGACCGCGTAGACCTCGCCATCGGCGCCGATCAGCGGGGTGACCAGCAAGGTGCCGCCGCGCAGGTCCTTGGCGTCGCCCATGGCCGAGACGTTGGTGTCGATGCGGGTACCCTGACGGGCGAAGGGCGGCAGCGAGGCGGTGACCATGACGGCGGCGACGTTCTTGGGGCTGACCGAGGTGATGGCGCCGGTCTTGTCGCGGATGTTGACGCCCAGGCGCTCCAGCATGCCGACCAGGCTTTCTTTGGTGAAGGGCGCGTTGGTCAGCGAGTCGCCGGTGCCGTTGAGGCCGACCACCAGGCCGTAGCCCACCAGCATATTGTCGCGGACGCCTTCGAAATCGGCGATGTCCTTGATGCGCGAGGCCCCGAAGGCCTCATTCGGCATCATTCCAAGCGTCACCGCGACCAGCGACGCGGCCAGCAGCAAGGCGCGGAGCGGGGCGGTGAAGGAGACGGCGGCAACGTTGATGCGGGTCATGGCGGTCTATCCCCAAACAGGCGGGTCACAGTCGTGCAGCAAGTTCTCTGCGAAACCCGTGCCAACTTCGAATGCCAGACGATCCGCCCGTTCTGGCCCGCCCCCGTCGGCTTTTACCGTTCCTGCCGGGTCGTTCCATCCCCCCTGACCCGGCAAAACCTGCCCAGTTGACCGCGAGGCCGCCGTCTGGCGAAATAGCGCGTATCCTTATCCGGCCCCAGCGGCTAGGATCGGGGCTTGCTTAAATCCCGCACCGGGGACACATGAAAATTTCCGGAGTCGGCTCCAAGGGCGCTGCCAGCGGCGCCCGCAAGGCCGAGAAGACCGACAGCAAGGGCGAGTTCAAGGCCGCGCTCATCGAGTCCATGGACGCGGTGGCGGGGCCTCATGCCGTCGAGGCGCCGGCCGCGGTCGGCTCCATCGACGCCTTGCTCATGATCCAGCAGGTCGACAGCTCGACCGAGCGCGAGGCGCGTCGGCGTCTGGTCCGCCGGGGCGAGGAATTGCTGGACGGACTGGAAGACCTGCGCCACGGCCTGTTGATGGGCGAGATCCCCAAGGACAAGATGATCGCCCTGGCCCAGTCGGTCCGCTCGCGTCGCGAGAACTGCGGCGACCCGCGCCTGGGCGCCCTGCTCGACGAAATCGAGCTGCGGGTCGAGGTCGAACTGGCCAAGCTGTCGCGCGACCGCTAGGCCTGCTTTCCCAATTCCCTTCCGCATTCTAATATGTGGCGAAACGCAATTGCGCTTGCGGGGGTGCGCCCCTATCCATATATTGCGCAGCGACTTACGCCCGACCGTGACATCGAGGAATGTTAATGACCGTCACGTTGCCGCCGGATTACCGTCCCGCCGAGGATGAGCCCTTCATGACCGAAAACATGAAGGAATATTTCCGCCAGAAGCTGCTCCGTTGGCGGGCAGAGCTGTTGCGCGAATCGGATGAGACTCTGCAACACCTCCAGGAAGGCGGGATGCAGGAGCCCGACATCGCCGACCGTGCTTCCGCCGAGGCCGACCGGGCTTTGGAGTTGCGCACCCGCGACCGCGAACGCAAGCTGATCTCCAAGATCGACGCCGCCATGCAGCGGATCGAGGATGGCAGCTACGGCTATTGCGAGGAGACCGGCGAACCCATCAGTATCCGCCGGCTGGAAGCGCGCCCCATCGCCACCCTGTCCATCGAGGCGCAGGAGCGCCACGAGCGGTTGGAACGCACCCACCGCGAGGATTAGGACGCCGGCGTTTCGAAGGAGGCTGCCGGGGTTAAATCTCCGTCACCATATTCCATGACAGCGGCGTGCCGCGCGCCACGGCGCGGGTGGCGCGGCGGCCGATGATGTCCGGCAGGTGCTTTGGCGCCATGCCGTGGCCGGGCCGGATCGAGCGAAGATTGGCCTCGGTAAACGCCTCGCCCGCCGCCATGTCCGCCACCACGTAAAGCGAGCGGCGGAACTGAAGGTTGTCTCGCTCGGACGGGGCCAGATCGTAAGACACCCGACCCAGCGCCGCCCAGGCCGTGCGGACTCCTTCCACCAGCGCGTTCAGTTCGTCGGGCTCCAGCGAGAAGGCGGCGTCGGGGCCGCCATCGGTGCGCTTCAAGGTGAAGTGCTTTTCGATGAAGGTCGCGCCCAATGCCACCGAGGCGACCGAGACCGCCACCCCCAGCGTATGATCGGACAGGCCGGTCTGGACCCCGAAGGCCTGGGCCAGATGGGGAATGGTGCGCAGGTTGGAATCCTCGGGACGGGTGGGATAGCCCGAGACGCAATGCAGTAAGATCAGGTCGCGGCAGCCGGCCCCCCGCGCCGCCGCCACCGCCTCTTGGATCTCGCCCAGATGGGCCATGCCGGTGGACATGATCAGCGGCTTGCCGGTGGCGGCGACCCGGCGCACCAGCGGCAGGTCGATCAGCTCGAACGAGGCGATCTTGTAAGCCGGCGCTCCCAATCCCTCCAGCAGGTCCACGGCGGAGCCGTCGAACGGCGACGAGAAGATGGACAGGCCCAGCGACCGGGCGCGCTGGAACAGCGGCGCGTGCCACTCCCACGGGGTATGAGCCTCGCGATAAAGGTCGTGCAGCGTCCGCCCGCCCCACGGCCCGCCCGCGATGACGAAGTCCGGCCCGTCATGGTCGATGGTGATGGTGTCGGCGGTGTAGGTCTGCAACTTGACCGCATCGGCCCCCGAGGTCTTGGCCGCCTCCAGCAGCGCGAAGGCGCGGTTGATGTCGCCGTTGTGGTTGCCCGACATCTCGGCGACCACATAGGGGGGGGAGTTCGGCCCGATGGAACGGCCGTCGATCACGATATCATCCATGGCGACAGTGTAATCCCGCCACCCGGAAGGCGACAACATTATCCATCCTGCCATTGGCCATCCCGATATTGATCATGCCGGGATTTGCGGTGATGATCGGGGCATGTGGAACGCCGCCCTTTCCGTATTGTTTCGCGCCGATGCCTCCCCCGGCCTGGGGATCGGTCATGTCATGCGCTGCCTGACCCTGGCGGCGGCCCTCGCCGAGCACGGCTGCCGTTGCCGCTTCGCCTGTACGAAGGAGACGCTCGACACCGTCGCCGCCCTGCGCGCCGCTCCTGTCGAGGTGACGGTGCTGCCCGAGGGGGCCGGGGGCGACCCCGCCGCCCTTCGCGCCCTGCCTCCGACGGATTGGGCGGTGATCGATCATTACCGCCTGGACGCGGCCTATGAGCGGGGCTTGCGGCCCTGGGCCGACCGGATTCTGGTGATCGACGACCTGGTCGATCGCCGTCACGACTGCGACATCTTGCTGGACCAGACGGTAGGGCGGCAAAGGCGGGACTATGCCGGTTTGATTCCGGCCTCGGCCCTGGTCCTGGCCGGGGCGAGGCACGCCCTGCTGCGTCCCGACTTCGCCGCCGCCCATGCGGCGAAAGCCAGGGGACCGGCCCGGCGCTCGGGGGACGTTCCGAGGCTCTTGATATCGCTGGGCGGCACCGATCCGGTCAACGCCACCGCCACCGTGCTGGACGCCTTGGACCGGGCCGATCTGGGGCTTGCAGCCACCGTGGCGATGGGCGGCGCGGCCCCCTTCCTGGAGCAGGTGCGTGCCCAGGCCGGCCGGTTGCGGCCGCCGGCCGAGGTGGTGGTGGACCTCGCCCATATGGCAGACCTGATGGCCGCCTGCGATCTGGCGGTGGGGGCGGCCGGCACCTCGGCGCTGGAGCGTTGTTGCCTTGGGCTGCCGACCCTGTTGCTGGTGATCGCCGACAATCAGCGCATGGTCGCGGCGGGGCTGGAACAGGCCGGCGCGGCGCGGGTGGTGGAGTTGGACACCGATTCCATCGCCCGACAGCTTGCCGCCCTGGCCGGCGATGCCGAAGCGCGCCGTGGGATGGCGGAGCGGGGTATGGCGCTGTGCGACGGCGGCGGGGCCGGGCGGCTGGCCGGTCTCATGGGCCTGACGCTGCGTCCGGCTGTGGCCGGGGATGGCGAGGATCTGCTGAGGTGGCGCAACGATCCGGTCACGCGGGCCAATTCGCTCGACACCGCCGAGGTGGACCGCGACCACCATTTCGCCTGGATGGAGCGGGTGCTGGGCGATCCGGAGTGCGTGCTGCTGATCGCCGAGCGGGGAGGGGTCAAGCTTGGCACGGTGCGGTTCAACAGTTGTTGCGCGGGCGAGTGGCGGGTCTCGATTTCGGTGGCCCCCGTCGCGCGGGGCGGCGGTTTGGGCGGCGCTTTGCTGTCCGCCGCCATCTTGCGGCTGGAGCGCGAGCGCGGGCCGGGAGTCCTTTACGCCGAGATCCGCGCCGAGAACCGTCCCAGTCAGCGGATTTTCGAGGCTTGCGGCTTTGATCGGAGCGACGCCGACGATGGTGTGCTCTATTACCGCCGCTCCGCTGGCCCGCCGGTGTCGGCGGAAGCGATATCTTAACCATTTCCCGGCACGCTGACGCCAATCGCCTCTCTTCGAAGGAACCCCCATCGTGACGCTATTGAACTCCTTTCGGCGCGACGACATCCGCGAGAGACTGGCCGGAAAATCCATCCTGGTTACCGGCGGGACCGGATCGTTCGGCAAGCAATTCGTCCGCACCGTCCTGGGGCTGGATTGCGTCCGGCGCCTGATCGTGCTGTCGCGCGACGAGCAGAAGCATTTCGACATGATGCGGGAATTCCCCGATTCCAAATATCCCGCCATCCGCTATTTCCTGGGCGATGTCCGCGATCTGGAGCGGTTGCAGATGGCCTTTCGCGGCGTCGATATCATCATTCACGCCGCCGCCCAGAAGCACGTCCCACTGGCGGAGTACAACCCGACCGAATGCCTGCGCACCAATGTGTGGGGGGCCGAGAACGTGGTTCGCGCCGCCCTGGATAACGGGGTCGAGACCGTCATGGCCCTGTCCACCGACAAGGCGGTCAGTCCGGTCAACCTCTATGGCGCCTCCAAGCTGGCCGCCGAGAAGGTATTTTGCGCCGCCAATAATCTGTCCGGCAAGTCGCAGACCCGGTTCGGCGCGGTGCGCTACGGCAACGTGGTCGGCTCGCGCGGGTCGGTGGTTCCGTTCTTCCACGACCTGATCGCCCAGAAGGCCGAGTTCCTGCCCATTACCGACGACCGCATGACCCGGTTCTGGATCACCTTGCAGCAGGGCGTCGATTTCGTGCTGTCCTCCATGTGCATGATGAAGGGCGGCGAGATCTTCATCCCCAAGATTCCCAGCATGAAGATGACCGATCTGGCCACGACCATGGCGCCGCATATGCCGCAAAAGATCGTCGGCATCCGTCCCGGCGAGAAGCTGCACGAGGTCATGGTCAACGAGGAGGAGGCCCGCACCACCCGCGAGCTGGCCGACCGTTATGTGATCTATCCCATGCTGTCCTACTGGTCCAAGGACGACGTCATGGAGGGCGAGCCGGTACCGGAAGATTTCCGCTACGCCAGCAACACCAATACGTGGTGGCTGTCCGAGCCCGAATTGCTGGGCATGATCAGCCGGATCAATCTGGATCTTTGATTGAGGTAAAGGGTCTCCGGTATGACTCGTCCGCTGCCCTATGGACGTCAGGTCATCGATGATGACGATATCGCCGCCGTGGTGGCGGCGCTGAAGTCCGACACTCTGACCACCGGCCCGGCCGTCACCGCCTTCGAGGCGGCGTTGGGCCGGGTCGCCGCCGCCCCCCAGGCGGTGGTGTGTTCGTCGGGCACCGCCGCGTTGCATCTGGCGGCCTTGGCGCTGGACCTTGGCCCCGGCGACGCCGTGGTGGTGCCCAGCCTCACCTTCCTCGCCACCGCCAACGCCGCCCGCTATGTGGGGGCCGAGGTGGTGTTCGCCGATGTGGACCCGGCGACCGGCCTGATGGGACCGCAACACCTGGAAGAGGCTCTGACCCGCTGTGGCGGCTTGCGCCCCAGGGCGGTGTTTCCGGTTCACCTCAACGGCCAGTGCGTCCATATGGCGGCGCTGGCCGAGACCGCCCGACAGCATGGCCTCGCCATCGTCGAGGATTCCTGCCATGCCCTGGGCAGCTGGCAGGAGCTGTCCGGCGGCTGGCAGCCCACCGGGGCCTGCGGCGCGTCGGATATGGCGGTTTTTTCGTTTCATCCGGTCAAGACGGTGGCCATGGGCGAGGGCGGCGCGATCACCACCCGTGACGCCCGGCTTGCCGCCCGGCTGCGGTCCCTGCGCAGCCATGGCATGGAGCGCGATCCCACCCGCTTCATCCAGGCGGGGGAGGCCTTTGATTCCGATGGCTGTCCCAATCCCTGGTATTACGAGATGGCCGCGCCCGGTTTCAACTACCGGGCCAGCGATATTTCCTGCGCCCTGGGCGCCAGCCAGCTGGGCAAGCTGGACCGTTTCGTCGCCCGCCGGGCCGAGCTGGTCGCCGCCTATGACGCGGCCCTGGCCCCGTTGGCTCCACGGGTGACGCCGGTTCACCGGGTCGGGCATTGCCAGCCGGCCTGGCATATCCAGGTGGCGCTGATCGACTTTGCCGCCGGAGACGTCAGCCGCGCCCAGTTGATGCGGGCGCTGGCCCAGCGGGAAATCTTCACCCAGGTTCACTACCTGCCGGTTCATCGCCAGCCCTATTACCGCCAACGCTACCCGGATGTGAACCTGCCCGGCGCGGATGCCTATTACGACCGCTGCCTGACCCTGCCGCTGTTCGTCGGCATGACCGGGGACGAGGTCGGGCGCGTCGTCGAGGCGGTCGGGGAGATCCTGGGATGATCGCGGTTCTCGGTCTTGGCAGTATCGGTCTGCGCCATGCCCGTAACGCCCTCGCCCTGGGGGAGGCGGTGATCGGCTTCGATCCGTCGCCGGAGCGCCGCGCCCTGGCCGAGGCCGAGGGCGCCGCCATCACCGACAGTCGTGACGCCGCCCTGGCGGCCGCCCAGGCGGTGGTGATCGCCAGCCCGTCCGACCGTCACGAGGATGATCTGGCCGCCGCCATCGCCGCCGGCCGTCACGCTCTGGTGGAAAAGCCCATCGGCCATCGGGTCGGCCGGCTGCCCGAATTGCTGGATCAGGCCGACCGCGCCGGTCTGGTGATCGCCGCCGCCCTTAATCTGCGGGTTCACCCCTGCGTCCTGCTGGCCCGCCACGCCATCGCCGAGGGTCGGTTGGGGCAAATGCTGTGGGGCCGCTTTCTCGCCGCCCTCTACTTGCCCGACTGGCGGCCCGGCCAGGATTGGCGGCAGGGTTACGCCAACGATCCGCGCACCGGCGGGGCGATCTTCGACTATATCCATGAATTCGATCTGGCCGCCCATCTGTTGGGCGGCTTTCGCCCCGCCGCCTGCGTGGCGCGCCGCTCCGGCACGCTGGGCCTCGATTCCGAGGATGTGGCCGACGCCATCCTGGAGCATCCCGGCGGTGTCACCTCCACCGTGCATGTGGATTATGTCACCCGGCCCCGTCTGCGCGGCTTTACCCTGGCCGGGACCGAAGGGCTGATTCATGTGGACCTCGACCGTCGCCACTTCCGCTGCCTGGGCCAGGATGGCGAGGCGGTGATCGACCAAAGTCTTCCCGGCGGCTATGCCGACGATTACGTCACCGAAATGTCGGCCTTCCTGGCCGCCTTGCGCGGTGCTCCCGCCGTTTGCGGCGGGCGCGAGGCGCTGGCGGTGCTGGAAGGCATCCTGCTCACCCGTTCTCTCGCTGGATTACCGTCATGACCGCTGTCGCCGTCATTCAGGCCCGCCTGTCCTCGACCCGCCTGCCCGGCAAGGTTCTGCTGCCGCTGAAGGGCCGCCCGGTACTGGAATGGGTGGTCCGCGCCGCCCAGGCCATTCCCGGCATCGACAAGGTGGTGGTGGCCACCAGCATCGGAGCCGATGACGATGCCGTCGCCGCCTGGGCCAAAGGGGCCGGCGTCGCCTGCCACCGCGGCCCGCTGGACGACGTGCTGGAGCGTTTCGCCCAGGCGGCGAAGGCCGAGAACGCCGACATCATCATGCGCCTGACCGCCGATTGTCCGTTGCTCGACCCCCAGGTCTGCGGCGAAGTGCTGGCCTTGCTGAAGCGGACGGGGGCGTCCTATGCCAGCAATGCCAGTCCGCCGTCCTGGCCCGACGGGCTCGACTGCGAGGCCTTTACCCGCGCCGCCCTGGACGCCGCCGCTGCCGAGGCCACCCGCCCGGCCGAGCGCGAGCACGTTACCGTTTTCCTGCGCGACCGCCGCCACCGCTTTGCCCATGCCAGTCTGGTCTGCCCGCTGCCCGGCCTCGATACCGAGCGTTGGACCCTGGACGAGGAGTCCGATTTCCGTTTCCTCGAAGCGGTGGTCGAGCATGTCCCCGAGCGGCCGTCCTACCTGGATGTGCTGGCGGCGCTCGACGCGCGGCCCCAACTGCGCGACATCAACGCCCGCATCACCCGCAACGAAGGCTTCGTCAAAACCCTGCGCAAGGAGGGCCTGCCGCCCTGGAACGGCGCGGCGACCAGCGCCGTCCTGCTGAAGCGGGCCGAGGCGGTGATTCCGCTGGGCAGCCAGACCTTCTCCAAAAGCCGCCTGCAATATCCCGCCGACTCGCCCATGTTCCTGACCCACGGCCAGGGCGGCAAGGTCTGGGACGTGGACGGAAACTGTTACGTCGACATGGTCTGCGGTCTGCTGCCGGTGGTGTTGGGCTATCAGGACCCCGATGTGGACGCCGCCATCCGGGCGCAGCTGACCAGCGGCATTTCGTTCAGCCTCGCCTCCACCTTGGAGACCGAACTGGCCGAACGGCTGGTCGAACTGATCCCCTGCGCCGAGATGGTCCGGTTCGGCAAGAACGGTACCGACGCCACCAGCGCCGCCATCCGCCTCGCCCGCGCCTTCACCGGCCGCGACCGGGTGGCGGTGTGCGGCTATCACGGCTGGCAGGACTGGTATATCGGCTCCACCACCCGCAACAAAGGCGTACCAGCGGCGGTGCAGGGGTTGACCCACACCTTCGCCTACAACAATCTGGATTCCGCCCGTCAGCTGTTCAAGGACCATCCCGGCGAGATGGCGGCCCTGATCATGGAGCCCATGAACGCCACCGACCCAGAGCCGGGCTATCTGGCCGAGTTGAAGGCGCTGTGCCACGCCAACGGGGCGCTGCTGGTGTTCGACGAGGTCATCACCGGCTTCCGTTATGCTCTGGGCGGGGCGCAGTCGCTGTTCGGGGTGACGCCGGACCTGGCTTCGTTCGGCAAGTCCATGGGCAACGGCATGCCGATTTCCGCGGTGATGGGCCGCGCCGACATCATGCATGAGATGGAAAACGTCTTCATTTCCGGCACGTTCGGCGGCGAGGCGCTGTCCCTGGCGGCCTCCATCGCCACCATCGACAAGATGAAGCGCGAGCCGGTGATCGAGACGTTGTGGCGCACCGGCGCCCTGCTGGCGACCGAAGTGGCCAAGCTGGCCGCCGGCCACGGCCTGTCCGAGGTGTTCGGCCTGCTGGGCCGCGCGCCGTGGATGATTCTGGCGGTGCAGGATCACCCCACCGCCCGCAAGGAAGCGATCAAGACCCTGTTCGCGCGCGAGATGCTGCGGGCCGGCGTGCTGTTCCTCGCCAGCCACAATGTCTGCTACGCCCATGACGCCGAGGATATCAACCGGGTGCTGACCGCCTGGGACATCGCCCTGGCCAAGGTCGCCGAGGAACTGGCCACCGGCAGACTGGAAGAGCGCCTGCCCTGCCCGGCGGTGATGCCGGTGTTCAAGGTGAGGTAAGGGGGGCTACCTCCGGCCTTCGCCGGGGTCGTCCAGCCAGTGGGGATCGACCCCGTGGCGGGTCTTGCGGGTCTCGGCCAGCTTGCGCACATGGTTCAGGTTCTTGGCGGCGACCTTGGCGGGGCCTTTGGCGCCGTGGGCCTGGAACACTTCCAACGCCGAGGCCAGGGCGGTTTCCGCCTCGGCGAGATGGGTGCCGCCCTCGCTGTGGCGATCCAGCAGGAACAGGGCTCCCCCCAGGGTGTTCTGGGTGGCGGCCCAGGCCAGCGGGCCGCGTTCGCGGGTGCGGATTTCCAGCACCGAGTGACAGGCGTCGACGGCGCGCTGCAAAACTTCGGTATTCTTGATCTGGTCGCCGTAGACCTCCAGCACCTGGGCGACGGTGTGCATGATCTCGGCCCAGCGCTGCGGCGTTTCGGTGCGGGAATAGACCTGAAGTGTCGCCTGAAGCGCCTGAAGCGCCTCGCGCAGCAATTCGGTCTGGCCGGTCAGCAGGTCAAGCCGGTACAGCGCCCCGCCCAGGCGGACCTGGGACGAGGCCCATTCCTGGGGCATCAGGGCGCGCGGCAGGCTTTCCACCGCCAAGCGCCATTCCGTGATGGCTTCTTCCCAGATGGGGGCCGACAGCTCCTTGGTGCGTTCGGCCTTGGCCACCAGGGTGGCGGCGATGTGCTTGTGGATGAGTCCGGCTTCCCAGCCGGCATCGGTGCGGGCCAGCCGGCGCTGGGCCTGGCGATAGGCGTTGATCGCCTTATCGAACCAGATGGCGGTTTCTTCCGCCGGCATCACCAGCGCGGCGGCGGTGGCCACATGGCCGAAAACCAGTTGGACCGAGCGTTGCTGCGGCATGGACATCTGAACCGGCGGCCGGGCCGCCAGGGCTTCGGCGGCGGTGGCGGCGGCGGGCAACTGGCGCTTCAAGGCGACTTTTTGCGCCTCGGAGACCGGATCCATGGCCGACAGGATGGCGGCGTAAAGGAGGTTATTGGCCGGCTCGGCGAAGGTCTTGGGCAGCTCGACGCGGGTGGCCGGGCCAAAGGCGGCGGCGCGCTCGTCATCGGTGGTGGCGGTGGCCAGCCGCAGGCGGTAGCCGTCCTTGCCGAATTCGCCCCAGACCAGCAGGTCGGCGTCTTCCTCGGCCACGGCGTGACGGGTGTTCGTCACCACCGACGACACCAGCGAGGGGTCTTCCAGATTGTCGAGCTGAAAGACCTTGCCCAAGGCCTTGACCTTGAGGGTGGGCCGCGCGGTCAGCGCCTGATTGAGAAAGGTGGCGGCGGCTCCGTCGGCATCGCCGGCCAGGGCCGCGACCAGCACGGTGAAGGCCGGCGGCTCGATTCCGGTGGCGGTCTGGACCGGAGCCGGCAGCGAGGCCGGCTTGGGCTTGAACAGGCTGACGATGATGTCCAGCAGCCCCGGCGATTTCCGAGGCGGCGTCTGCGCGTCGCGGGCCGGCTCGGGCCGGCTGGCGGGGGCGGCGGTCGGCGGAGCCGACGGGGCGGGCGCGCCAGCCCCGCGCGAGGCCGTCAGTTCCCGAGCCCGCCGCAGCCGTTCCGCTTTCTTGTCGTCTTCATCCGCCATAACTTCAACCGTATACGGGAGAGCGGCCCGGACGGCAACAGGTCTAACCCCCGATCAGCGTCAGCCAGTCCTGTTCCGACAAGATGGCGACGCCCAGTTTGGCGGCCTCGGCCGCCTTGGACCCGGCATCGGCGCCTATCACCACATAATCGGTTTTTTTCGAGACGCTGCCCACCACCTTGGCCCCCAGTGCCTCGGCGCGGGCTTTGGCTTCGGGTCGGGTCATGGTGATCAGGGTGCCGGTAAACACCACCGCCTTGCCGGCCACCGGCGAGGACGAGGCCTCGACCCGCTTGGCCTCCTCGACCCGCCCGCCCAGGGCCCGCATGGCAGCGACCAGGTCGGAGACGGTTTCGCGGTTATGGTCCTCGGCGAAAAAGTCGCGGATATCCTTGGCCACGGCGGGGCCGATATCCTCGATGGAGGTCAGTTCGGCCAGCGCCTCCTCGGTATCGCTTTGCATGGCGTCGCGCCAGTGGTCCAGGGTGCCGTAGTGACGCGCCAGGCGCTTGGCGGTGGCCTCGCCCACCTGACGGATGCCCAGGGCAAAGATGAAACGCTCCAGCCCCACGGTGGCGCGGGCGCGGATGGAGGAGAAAAGATTTTCCACAGACTTTTCTTGCCAGCCGGCGAAGGCGATGAGCGGCAATATCCCAAGTTTGTCTGTGTGATAGTGGAAGTCCTCGCTAAGGGGGTCGTCTGAAACTTTTCGGCCTTTATGTTCTGACCATATTGTAACGACGTCTTTCAGGATGTTTCTCTCGGTGGCTTCGAGAGAAAAAATATCGGAAGGCTGTTTTATTCGTCCGATCTTAAATAAGAAGTCGATGTTCTTCTCGCCCAGTCCCTCGATGTCGAAGGCGTTGCGCGACACGAAATGGCGCAGCCGTTCCTTGGCCTGAGCCTCGCAGGTCAGGCCGCCGGTGCAGCGGCGGATGACCTCGCCCTCGGGCCGCACCGCCAGGGCGCCGCAGACCGGGCAGTGGTCAGGGAAGAGGAAGTCGGCGGGGCCGCGCGGGCTATCGACCACGATGCCAATGATCTGTGGGATGACGTCGCCGGCCCGCTGGATGATGACGGTGTCTCCGACCCGCACACCCTTGCGGGCGATCTCGTCCTCGTTGTGCAGGGTGGCGTTTTCTACCCAGACTCCACCAACGTTGACCGGAGTCAATCGCGCCACCGGGGTCAGCGCCCCGGTGCGGCCGACCTGGATCTCGATGGCCTCCAGCAGGGTGGCGGCCTGCTCGGCGGGGAATTTATGGGCGATGGCCCAGCGGGGCGAGCGGCTGACCATGCCGAGGCGGCGTTGTAGTTCAAGGTCGTCCACCTTGTAGACCACACCGTCGATTTCATAGTCCAGCTGTTTGCGTTTTTCCCCGATCTCTTCATAAAAGGCAAGAAGCTCGGCTACGGACAGGCAGTGCCTGATCTCTTCATTAACCTTGAACTTCCATGCCTTCAGTCTCTCCAAATATTCTCCGTGGCGGGCTGCCGGTGGTTCCGAGGCGTCACCCATGGCGTAGGCGAACAGGCTGAGTCTGCGTTCGGCGGTTATCTGGGGGTTCAGGAGATTCAGGCTGCCGGCGGCGGCGTTGCGCGGGTTGGCGAACAATTTGTCGCCGGCCGCTTCCTGGCGGGCGTTGAGGGCCAGGAAATCGGCCTTGGCCATATAGACTTCGCCCCGGATCTCGATCAGGGCGGGGGCGTCGGGGCCGAGCCGGCGCGGAAGTTCGCTTTCCGGCAAGGTCAGGATATTGGCGGTGACGTCCTCGCCCTCGGCGCCGTCACCCCGGGTGGCGGCCCGAACCAGGGCGCCGCCCTCGTATAGCAGGTTGATGGACAGGCCGTCGATCTTGGGCTCGGCCACATAGTCCAGCGCAGCGTCTTCGGCCAAGCCGAGGAAGCGGCGCACCTTGGCGTCGAACTCGGTCACGTCCCCGGGCGAGAAGGCGTTATCCAGCGACAGCATGGGAATGCGGTGGCGGATGGTGCTCACCCCTTCTGCTGGGGGTGCTCCCACTTGCTTGGATGGGCTGTCCGCGCGCACCAAATTGGGAAAGTGCGCTTCGATCGCAGCATGTCGCCGTTTTAGTGCGTCATATTCAGTATCGCTGGCGAGCGGCGTCATCCCTGGGTGATTGTAGGGGCCATCCAATCGCTTGATCTCGTGCGCCAGCCGATCCAACTCAATGGCGGCCTCCAGAGGCGTCAGGGAATGCGGGGAGATCATGGTGCGGCGCGACTCCTAGCCGGCCAGCTTGGAGTTGATCCATCGGTTGATGGAAACGTGGGCTTCGGCGGCTTCGATGGCGAGTTTGCGGTGAATTTCCGGCGTCGTCCGAATCTGAAACTTACCGGAGTAGCGTTTTTCGGATAGGGGGGGCGGAATTGTTTCATCATTGGCCTGCATGTCGGCGACAACCTCGCGCACCAGCTTGCGAATGCCTCGGAAGGCCTCGTCCTCGTCTTCGTCCAGCCATGACAGGCTTGGAAATTCGATGCAGGTGCCGAGGTATTCCTGATCCTCGGCGGACCATGTGACGCGATAGGTGTAGCGGTCGGTCGTCATTTCTTTGAGCTCTCCGGCATGGCCTTCAGCTTGTCGATGGCCTGAAGGACTTGCTTGACCTGATACGCCTTGCCGCCTGGATGTTGACGCGGGGATCGCCCGGCCCGGCATCTTGTAGAGCGTATGGCTTGTGCCAGACTGGCGCGGCGGACCAAAGAACGGCTCGCATACCCTGGACAAGTCGGCGAACCGAACGTGAGCCGGGTTTTGCCGCATGTCCTCGATTACCTGGTCGATGGTCCCTATGGGCTAAATACGGTATCACTATTGATACTGTCAAGGCAGGAAGCCCTTACCCCATCAGCGCCGCCGCCGCCGCCCTGGCGTGGTCGGTGACGGTTTCGCCGGACAGCATGCGGGCGATTTCCTCCTGGCGGGCGGAGGCGGGAAGCTGGTCGACGCCGGTGAAGACCGCGCCGTTGCTTTCGGTCTTGGCGACCCGGTAGTGGTGGGCGCCGCGCGCCGCCACCTGGGGCGAGTGGGTCACCACCAGGATCTGAAGGGTTTCGGCGAGGCGGCCGAGGCGTTCGCCCACCGCCGCCGCCACCGCGCCGCCGATGCCGGAATCCACTTCGTCGAACACGATCGTGGGGGTGGGCGACACGCGGGCCAGCACCACTTTCAGCGCCAGCATGAAGCGTGACAGCTCGCCGCCGGATGCGATCTTGCCCAGCGGGCCGGGGGGGCTGCCGGGATTGGTGGCGACCTCGAAGCCGACGCTGTCCAGGCCGCCGGCTCCCCAGGCGGCTTCGTCCTGGGGGGCGACGCGGGTTTGGAACCGGGCTTTTTCCAGCTTCAGCGGCGGCAGTTCCGCCGCCACGGCGGTGTCCAGGGCCGAAGCGGCGGCGCAGCGGGATTTGGACAGGGCGCGGGCCTGCTCCACATAGGCGGTGCGGGCGGCCTGTTCCTCGCGGGCCAGCCGGGCGAGGTCGTTGCCGCCGCCCTCCAGTTCGGCCAGTTGGCGGCCCAGGCGGTCCTTCAGCAGCACCAGTTCGTCGGCGGAGACCGCGTGCTTGCGGGCGGCGGAGCGCAGGGCGAACAGGCGTTCTTCCACCTTTTCCAGGTGGCGGGGGTCGAGGTCGATTTCGGCCGAGGCGCGCTCCAGCAGGCCGGTGGCCTCGGCGGCTTCCACGGCGGCACGGTCCAGGGCGGCGATGACGCCGTCCAGCTTGCCCTCGGCCCGTTCGGCCACCCGCGCCAGCGAGCGTTGGGCAGAGCGCAGGGCGGCTTCGACCTCGCCGCGTTCGGTCAGGGCGGTCTGGGCGGCGTTCATGGCCTCCAGCAGCTTTTCGCCATGCATCATGACGGCGCGCGATTGGGCCAGGGCGGCTTCCTCGCCCGGCTTGGGGTCCAGTTCGTCCAGATCCTCGAACATCTGGCGCAGGGTCTCTTCCTCGGCGCGGGCCTTGGCCAGCGAGGCCTCGGCCTCGGCCCGGGCGGTCTTGGCGGCGCGCCAGCCGGTCCAGGCCGCTGTTGTCCGGGCCTTTGGCGCGGCCAGCCCGCCAAAGGCGTCCAGCACGCCCAGATGGGTGGTGGAATCCAGCAGGCCGTGGCTTTCGAACTGGCCGTGGATCTCGACCAATTCGTCGCCGACGCGGCGCAGCAGCCCGACGCTGACCGGCTGGTCGTTGACATAGGCGCGGGAACGGCCATCGGCGGTCAACACCCGGCGCAGCACCAGCGGCGCGTCGCCGGCATCCATGTCCTGCTCGATCAGCAGGGCGCGGGCGGGATGGCCGGGGGCGGGGTCGAATTCGGCGGTGACGGAGGCCTGGGCGACGCCGTGGCGCACCAGCCCGGACTCGGCGCGGGCGCCCAGCGCCAGCCCCAGCGAGTCGAGCAAGATGGACTTACCGGCGCCGGTCTCGCCGGTGAACACCGACAGGCCGGCGGCGAAGGACAGGTCGAGGCGCTCGATCAGAACAACGTCGCGGATCGATAGCGAGATCAACATCTACCAGAACTTGGCCCAGTTGAACCAACCGCCGCTGGTCGTGGCGGGATCGTCGGGCTTCTTCGGCGGGGGCGGGGCCTCGACCTCGGCCTTGTCCTTGGACCAGAAGGTCAGCGAATCGACCCAGGTCTTGTCCCGTTCCTTGCGGTTCGAGGGGTCGGTGTTGCCGCGTTCGATGATGGAATAGGTGTCGTCGTACCATTCGCTGCCGGGGAAGTTGTGTCCCAGCACCGAGGCGGTCCGTTGTGCTTCGGCTTCCAGGCCCAGGGTGGCGTAGATCTCGACCATGCGGTGGAGCGCCTCGGGGACGTGGGTGGTGGTCTGATACTGCTCGGCCACCGACTTGAAGCGGTTGAGGGCGGCCAGATATTGCTTGATCGTCAGGTAATAGCGTCCCACCGCCATTTCCTTGCCGGCGATATGGTCGCGGGCGAGGTCGATCTTCAGCTTGGCGTCGCGGGCGTAGCTGCTGGCGGGAAAGCGGTCCACCACCTCTTGCAGCGTCTTTAGCGCCAGCTCGGTCATCTTCTGGTCGCGCGACACGTCGGTGATCTGTTCGTAGTAGCACAGACTCTTGAGGTAATAGGCGTAGGCGGCGTCGCGGCTGCCGGGATGCAGCTGGATGAAGCGGTCGAGGCCGATGATGGCGTCATCGTACTTGTTGCGCTCGTACAGCGCATAGGCCCCCATCAGCTGCGCCTTGGTCGCCCAGACCGAGTAGGGATGCTGGCGGTCCACCTCGTCGAAGGCCTGGGCCGCCTTGTAGTATTCCTTGGCGTCGACGGAATCCATGGCGGCGTTGTAGAGTTCCTCCACCGGACGCTCGACATAGTCCTCCTTCTTGGCGGAGCAGCCGCCGAGGAAAACCAGCGCGACCAGCGCGAGCGCCTTGGAATGATCTGACAACGATGTAAAGGTCATGAAATCTCGTTCGGAAGAGGCTGCCTGCGAGGAAGCCGAACTATAGCACGGCGGAAGCCGAGGGGAAGAGCGAAGCCGATTCTTGCCGTTTGACGGATCGCGGCGGCTATTCCCCTTCTCTTTGGGCGATCGCCTTGCGCAGGCGGCGGACGCCCAGCCAGACCGCGCCGGCGACCACCGGCAGGCCGATCAGGCCGGCGAGGTCGGCGTTGACGGGCAGGCCGGCGGATTTCAGGCCCTTGGCCAGGTACCCGATCAGGCCCAGCAGATAGTAGCTGATCGCCACCACCGACAGACCTTCCACCGTTTCTTGCAGGCGCAATTGCGACTCGGCCCGGCGGTTCATGGAGTTGAGCAGGTCGCGGTTTTTTTCTTCCAGCGCGATATCGACGCGGGTCCGCAGCAGGTCGCCGGCCCGCGACACGCGGGTGGATAGCAGTTGTTGCCGCTCGGACACCGATTCGCAGGTCTTCATGGCCGGTCCCAGCCGGCGGTCGATGAATTCGGCGAAGGTCTGAAAGCCGGGAATGCGGTCTTCGCGCAGTTCGGCGATGCGTTGGCCGACGATGGCGTAATAGGCCTTGGCGGCGGACAGACGAAAGCTGGTGGCGGCATCCAACTGCTCGGCCTCGGCGGCGAGGCGGGTCAGGTGCTCCAGCAGTTCACGGTCGTTTTGCCGCACCTCGGGGTCGGCCAACTGGGTGACGATGCCGCCCAGGTCGCGGTCGATGCGGGCGATCTCGCCAGCGGCGTGACGGGCCAGCGGGAAGGCCAGCAGGGCCATCATGCGGTAGGTCTCGATTTCCAGCAGTCGTTGCACCAGCCGGCCGGTCTGCCCTCGGGACAGGCCGAGGTCGCGCAGCACGAAGCGGCCAAAGCCGTCGGCATGCAGGCGGAAATCGGTCCAGGCCTCGCCGGCTCCCCACAGCACCTTGGCTCCGATCAGGGAATTGCCGTCGAACAGCGGCCCCAGATCCTGGGGCAGGTCCGCCGCCACCGCCACATGGACACCGGTCATCATCTCGCCCGGCAGGCTTTCCAGCCAGTCGGCGGGGATCAGATCCAGGGCGGTGGTCAGAAACGGGGTCTCGAACGGGTCGGTGCGCAAGATGGTATAGGTAGAGAACTCGCTGTGCCGTTCCCAGCGCAGGCGAAAGCCGCCCAGGTCGCGGATGAAGTAGCTGGCGCCGTCACCCGGCGGCTCGGCGCCGTGGCTGGCCAGCAGCAGGGCGAGATGGGCGCGTTCGGCCTCGGGGTCGGCATGGACCAGGGCCAGTTGCGAGGCGCGCACGGGGGCGGTTAGAACTTCGTAGGGCCGCGCATGGACCTCGCCGGCCAGGATGCGGCGCTGGGAGTGTTCGCGGAAGCTCACCGTCCGGACTGGTACACCTTCCGTCATTGCCCATATATCTCCGATGAGAGATGCTTATGGTTTCAGGTGTACACCCATCGTCGCCGCGCCGCCAATTCCCTTCAGGAGCTCCCATGCCCCACTCCGCCATGGCCCATGAATTGTTCTTTGATCGCGCCGGCCTCGACGAGGCGGCGATCCGCCGCGCGGTGGCCGAGTCCCTGGTGGGAGCCGATGACGGCGAGTTGTTTTTGGAATACCGCCAGTCCGAGACGGTGGTGCTGGACGACCGTCAGATCAAAAGCGCCAGCTTCGACACCGCCCAGGGCTTTGGCCTGCGCGCCGTGGCGGGCGAGGCGCATGGCTACGCTCACGGAACAGAACTGACCGAAGCCGCCATCCGCCGCGCCGCCGAGACGGTCAGGGCGGTGCGCTCGGGGCATTCGGGCAAGGCGGCCCAGGGGCCGCACCGGGTCGCCCGGCCGCTTTACACCTCGCTCAATCCGCTGGCGCAGGTGCCGTTCGAGGACAAGGTCAAGCTGCTGGAAGAGATCGACGCCTATGCCAGGGCCAAGGATTCGCGGGCGCGTCAGGTCTCGGCCTCGTTATCCGGGTCGTGGCAGGCGGTCTGCATCCTGCGGGCCGACGGCGCTCTGGCCGCCGATATCCGGCCCATGGTGCGTCTGAACGTCAGCGTCGTGCTGGGCGAGGGCGACCGCATGGAAACCGGCGGGCACGGTATCGGCGGTCGCATCGCCTATGGCGCGCTGATGGGTCTTGCCGACTGGCGGCACTGCGTGGACGAGGCGCTGCGACAGGCCGACATCAATCTGGGCTCGATTCCCGCCCCGGCGGGCGAGATGCCGGTGGTGCTGGGTCCGGGCTGGCCCGGCGTCATGCTGCACGAGGCGGTGGGCCACGGTCTGGAGGGCGATTTCAATCGCAAATCCACCTCCGCCTTCTCGGGCAAGATCGGCCAAAGAGTCGCCTCGCCCGGCGTCACCGTGGTCGATGACGGCACCATTCCCGACCGTCGCGGCTCGATCTCCATCGACGACGAGGGCACGCCCTCGGCGCGCAATGTGCTGATCGAGGACGGCATCCTGGTGGGCTACCTCCAGGACCGCATGAACGCCCGCCTGATGGGGGTTGCGCCCACCGGCAACGGTCGCCGCCAGTCCTATGCCCATGCTCCGATTCCGCGCATGACCAACACCTTCATGCTGGCCGGCGACAAGGACCCGGCCGAGATCATCGCCTCGGTGTCCAAGGGGATCTACGCCGTCAATTTCGGCGGCGGTCAGGTGGACATCACCAGCGGCAAGTTCGTGTTTTCGGCCTCCGAGGCCTATCTGATCGAGAATGGCAAGGTCGGTCAGGCGGTCAAGGGCGCCACCCTGATCGGCAACGGCCCCGATGCGCTGACCCGCGTTTCCATGATCGGCACCGACCTGCTGCTCGATCCGGGAATCGGCACCTGCGGCAAGGACGGCCAGGGCGTGCCGGTGGGCGTCGGCCAGCCGACGTTGCGCATGGATGGGCTGACGGTTGGTGGAACGGCCGTGTGAGTTTCAGTGGTGGTTTCGGTTTTTCTACTTCCAATGGTCGGATTATCATCCGGTTATATACCAATGCCCGCATATCCATAATTTCTTCATGCCCTTAACCTTGAAAGCGGACGGGGCTCGCCATTGGCGACGCCCCTTTTATTTTGGGGTCGGTGGTTATGACGAAATTAGGCCCAAAAGAAGGCCCCTGCGGTTGGGAGCAGCGAACCGCGGAACTGGAGTTGGAAGACCTGCATCTGGTCCTTCGATGCGCGTCCGGGCGTGGTTGCAGGCAGTGCGTGCGGTGCAGCGAGCAGGCCCTGGAGAGGTTTCTGTCCCTCGCCCGCAAGGGACGGCTATCCGGATTTCCCGCGCTGGAGCGCCTGGAGGCCGATATGGATGGCAGCGCCGCTTTTGGGCTGTGATCAGGCCTGCGCCACCATCCGGCCGAGTTCCGCCATGCAGGCGGCGCGGTCGGGGCGGTAGTCGCGATCTTCCCACCATGCTTCAACCCTGGCCAGCAGGCGCCCGACATCGGGGCCGTGGGCGATGCCCAGCGCCAGGACGTCGCGGCCCTTGACCGGCAGTTCAACCGGCACCCAGTCGCGGGCGGCATTCAGCAGCCTGGTCCAGCCCTCGGTCTCGGCGGCGGAAGGCTTGGCGTTCAGGCTGCGCCGCTCCGCCCAGCTCAACAGCGCCAGATCTCGAAGCTCGGCCGCTCCCACATGTCGCAAGATCCGTCGCGCGGCGACGGAATCGAGCCCCGGCCCGACCGTCGCGCGCGGAGCCGCCATGGCGGCCAACCGGCGGGTCTGAACCCCCGACAGCTTCAACCGTTCGCCGATGGCCTCGGCCCCGGCCCTGCCGGTGGTCAGCATGGCGGCCAGCCGGCGGATGGCGTCGGGATGGACATCGTCGCGGGCCAGCCCCCGGCTTTCCAGCCAGGACAGCACCCGCAAGCGGCCGAAATTATTCGCTTCGGGCAGCAGGGGTTCGAGAATGCCCTGACCATGCATGGTCAGCAGCACCGAGGCCGGGTCATCGGCCAGCAGCAGCCGCAGCAACTCGCCGGCCACCCGCTCTCCGGACAGACCGGTCAGTCTATGTGCCATCTTGCGGCAGGCGACCAGGGCGCGGTCGTCCATATTGGTCCGCCGGCCGTAATGGGCATGGAAGCGGAAGAAACGCAGCAGGCGCAGCGCGTCTTCCTCGATGCGCTGGAATGGGTCTCCCACGAAGCACACCCGGCCGGCGCCCAGATCGGCCAAGCCGTCGAACGGGTCGTAGATGCGGCCCTGGGGGTCGGCGGACAGGGCGTTCATGGTAAAATCGCGCCGCGAGGCGTCGATGCGCCAGTCGTCGGTGTATTCGATGCGGGCATGCCGGCCAAAGCTCTCCACATCGCGCCGCAAGGTGGTGATCTCGAAATGAGCCTTGCCGATCACGGCGGTGACGGTGCCGTGATCGATGCCGGTGGGAATGGCGTGGATGCCGGCGTCGTCCAGCAGGGCCAGCACCCGCTCGGGCGGGTCGGGGGTGGCGATGTCGATGTCCTTGATGGGGCGCCTCAGCACCGAATCGCGGACGCAGCCGCCGACGAAGCGCACTTCGGCGCCATCGGCGCCCAGCGCCTGGATTACCGCCTGAGTCTCGGAGGCTTGCATCCAGGCCTGCGGCCCCAACAGACCGACGGGGTCGCCGGGGCGAAGCGCCAGTCCTTCCCCCTTCGCGCCCTTAGTCGTCACGATGCGCCAGAACCTCGAACAGATTGACGAGAATGCCGGCGGTGGCGCCCCAGATCAGCTTGTCTTCCCAGGTCAACGCCCAGAAGGGCCGCTGAAGGCCGCGAACTTCGCGCCGTTGCAATTGGTGGTTGGCCTGATCCAGGACGAAGTCCAGCGGAACCTCGAACACCTCGGCGACCTCGAACGAATCGGGGGCCAGTTCGAACGGCGGCGTGATCATGCCGACCATGGGCGTGACGATAAAGCCGGTGCCGGTGACGTAGTCGTCGAGGCGTCCCAGCACCTGCACCCGATCGGGGGCAAGGCCCACCTCCTCGGAGGTTTCGCGCAGGGCGCAGGCCAGCAGGTCGCCCCGGTCCTCCGCTTCCAGGCGGCCGCCGGGAAAGCTGATCTGTCCGGGGTGGTGGGCCAGATGGGCGGTGCGCTTGGTCAGCATGACGGCCAGGCCGTCCGGGCGTTCCACCAGCGGCACCAGCACCGCCGCCGCCATCAGGTCGGGCTCTTGTCCGACCGGGTCGCCCGGTCGCACGGCGCCGCCGTCGATCATGGCTTCCAACGCGGAGTCCGAGCGGCCGCGGGGGTCATAGCCAAGGGTCAAGGCCCGCGCGATGTCGTCGCGCGTCAATCGGAAGGGTCGAGCCTTCCCAATGGAAAGAATATCCCGCTGCTCCATAAACCGTAGACTTTCTCACCCCCCAGGTCTTCCTCCCAGCCCTGGGCCACCAGTTCATAATACACGGATCGGGTCAGGCGCGCCTCCAATCCATTTCTGACCATTACGTATGGGGAGGGCTCTCTGCCGTCCTTGGGTTCGGCGATGCGCAGGCGGTGGTCGGCATCGACGGTGACGATTTCATCCATATTGGTGCGGAAGCTGATGACCCGGTCGCGCCCAGCGCCGGCGGCGAACATCTCGACCGCCATGAACGGGACGTCCGCGACCTCGATCCGGCCCATTTCGCCCGGCGTGATCAGCAGGTAGGAACCGTCCTTGGCCCGATGCATCAGCGAGGCGAACAGGCAGACCATCTCTTTGCGGTTGATCGGCGAGCCATGGTAGAACCAACGGCCCTGACGGTCGATGCTGATGCCGAGATCGCCGCAATCGTCGGGCAGGTCCGCCGGGAAGTCCACGTTCAGGGAAGGCAGACCTTCCAGCCGCTCCGTCGTCATTTCAGGTGCCCCCACATGATCATCGAGACGCAATCCAACATCGCCGAACCGGCCCCCCTCGCCGAGATCGAGGCATTGGAGGCCCGTCTGGCCGAGGCTCGGGCGAGCATCGGCCGGGTCATCTTCGGGCAGGACCGCGTGATCGACGAGACACTTATCACGCTGCTTGCAGGTGGTCACGCCCTGTTGATCGGCCTGCCCGGCCTGGCCAAGACCCGTTTGGTCCAGACTCTCGGCACCGTGCTGGGTTTGGCCGACAAGCGGGTCCAGTTCACTCCCGACCTGATGCCTGCTGATATATTGGGATCGGAAGTGCTGGAGGAAAGCCCCACCGGCGCGCGGGCCTTTCGATTCATCAAGGGACCGGTGTTCTGTCAGCTGCTGATGGCCGACGAGATCAACCGCGCCAGCCCGCGCACCCAATCGGCGCTGCTTCAGGCCATGCAGGAACGTCGGGTCAGCATCGCCGGGGTCTCGCACGATCTGCCGGCTCCGTTTCATGTGCTGGCCACCCAGAATCCGCTGGAGCAGGAGGGCACCTATCCATTGCCCGAGGCCCAGTTGGATCGCTTTTTGATGCAGATCGACGTGGGCTATCCCGACCGCGACGCCGAACGGCGGATGCTGATCGCCACCACCGGCGCCGCCGAGGCCGAGGTGGAAGCGGTGATGTCCGCCGCCGATCTGCTGGCGGCCCAGTCTCTGGTGCGCCGCGTTCCGGTGGCCGACGGCGTGGTCGATTCCATCCTGGCCCTGGTACGGGCGGGGCGGCCGGAAAGCTCGGAACTGGAGCTGGTCCGCCGCGCCGTCGCCTGGGGGCCGGGGCCGCGCGCCGCCCAGGCGTTGATGCTGGCGGTGCGCGGCCGCGCCCTGCTCGACGGCCGTCTCAGCCCCTCGCTCGACGATGTCGCCGCCCTGGCGCCGCCGGTGCTGCGCCATCGCATGGCCCTGGGCTTCGCCGCCCGCGCCGACGGGGTGACCATGGACGAAGTGGTGGGCGCGCTGATCGGAATCCTGGCGTAAGCGGCCATGCTTCCTCCCCCCCGGCATCAGGCGCAACATCTGGCGGCCCGGCTGCCGCCGCTGCTGGTGGCGGCGCGGCGTATCGCCGCCACGGTGGCGCAGGGCGCCCATGGCCGCCGCCGCACCGGGGCGGGCGAGACCTTCTGGCAGTTCCGCCACTCCCAGCCGGGCGACGCGGCCTCGTCCATCGACTGGCGGCAGTCGGCCCGCTCGGATCATCTGTTTCTGCGCGAGAGTGAGTGGACAGCGGCCCAGACGGTGTGGCTGTGGCGCGACGGCTCGGCTTCCATGCGGTGGCGTTCGGGCAGCGAACTGCCGGTAAAGCGCGAGCGGGCCGAACTGCTGATCCTGGCGGTGGCGGCCTTGCTGCTGCGTGGCGGCGAGCGGGTGGCGCTGCTGTCGGGGGGGCTGGCTCCCACCACCGGAGTCGGGGCGCTGGAGCGGCTGGCCACGGCGCTGGAGCGTGAGGAGGACAGTCCTCGGCGGCCGGGAGACGGCAAAATCAAGTTCAACTCCACCTTGGTGCTGGTCGGGGACTTTCTTTCACCGCTGGAGGAGGTTGCGGCCTGGGTCGGCGGGCTGGCGGCGACCGGCGTCATGGGGCATCTGGTCCAGGTGCTGGACCCGGCCGAGGAAACTCTGCCCTATGCGGGGCGGGTCCGGTTTCAGGGGCTGGAGGGCGAGGGCGAATTGCTGGCCCGCCGCGCCCAGGATCTGCGCGCCCCCTATAGGGCCAGGCTGGCGGCCCATCGCGACGGGCTGGCCGCTCTGGCGCGCTCGCTCGGCTGGAGTTTCGCCACCCACCGCACCGATCAGCCGCCGCAGCACGCCCTGCTGGCGCTGTACGCCCAATTGGCCTTGGTGCGGTCATGAACTTTGTCTTCGCCGCGCCCTGGGCGCTGGGACTGCTGGCATTGTTGCCGCTGCTGTGGCGGCTGTTGCGAGTGACGCCGCCCGAGCCGGCGCGGGTGCGCTTTCCCGCCATCCGGTTGTTGCTGGGGCTGCCGCAGGGCCAGGACGCCGCCGACAGCACGCCGCCCTGGCTGCTGGCCTTGCGGCTGGCCTTGGCGGCGGCGCTGATCCTGGCGGCGGCGCGGCCGTTGTTGGACCCGGCCAAGCCCCAGGCCCGGTCCGATGGAACCCTGATGGTGGTGGTGGATGACGGCTGGGCCGCCGCCCGCGACTGGCCGGCGCGGCGCGCCTATCTCGACACCTTGCTGGCGGGGGCCGAACGGGCCGCCCGCCCGGTTCTGCTGCTGGGGACCGCGCCGCCGGCCGATGGCGGCCCGATCGCGTCCCCCCGGTTGATGCCGGCCGCCGAGGCCCGCGCCGCCCTGGCCGGGATGGAGCCCAAGCCGTGGCCCACCGACCGCCGCGCCGCCCTGAAGGCGCTCGGAACGCTGGAGGTCGGCAAGGTCGCCCGGACGGTCTGGCTGACCGACGGGCTGAATGGCGAGGGCAGCGCCGACCTCGCCCGGACCTTGCAGTCGGCCGGCGGCCGGCTGGAGCTGGTCCATGGCCGAACCGGGCGTCAATTGCTGCCACCGGCCGAGGATTCGCCGCCCGACCGTCTGGTCGTCGCCATCCGGCGATTGCCGGGCGACGGGCCAGAGCGGGTGCCAGAGCGGGTGGTGGTGCGCGGCCTGGACGCCGCCGGGGTGGTGCTGGCCCGCGACGAGGTCGTGATGGAGGCGGCTTCGGCCACGGTGTCGATAATCTTGCCGGTAGAGCTGCGCAACCGGCTGGCGCGGCTGGATATCGAGGGCGAGCGGGGGGCCGGTTCGGTGGTGCTGCTGGACGAACGCTGGCGGCGGCGCTCGGTGGGGCTGGTCGGGGACGAGCGCGCCAGCGGCGCTCCCCTGCTCGACCGGCTGTATTACCTGGAGCGGGCGCTGACTCCCCATGCCGATGTGCGGCGCGGGGGGCTGGCCGAGCTGATCGGGGAGAACGCGCCGGCCGTGCTGATCCTGGCCGATACGCCGCTGGTCCCCGGCGCTCTCGCCGATCGTCTGGCGGCTCTGGTGGAGCAGGGGCGGGTGGTGGTGCGCTTTGGCGGGCCGTTGCTGGCCCAGGCGGCGTCGGGAGCCACGGGCGACCCGCTCTTGCCGGTGCGGCTGCGCGATGGCGGCCGCGCCATGGGCGGGGCCATGTCGTGGACCACGCCCATGGGGTTGGCGCCATTCGGCGAGGGCAGCCCTTTCCGGGGGCTTCAGATCCCCGCCGAGGTCGAGGTCAAGGCCCAGGTGCTGGCCGAGCCCAGTCTGGAACTGGCCTCCCATACCTGGGCCTCGCTGACCGACGGAACGCCGCTGGTCACCGCCCGACGTCAGGGCAAGGGCTGGCTGGTGCTGATCCATACCGGGGCCAATGCCGAATGGAGCAACCTGGCCCTGTCGGGGCTGTTCGTCGATATGCTACGCCGGGTGGTGGCGCTGTCTCAGGGCGGCGATGCGGCGGTGGCTGGGGGGGCGCTGTCGCCGGCCGAGCTGCTGGACGGCTTCGGCCGCCTTGCCCCTCCCAGCGGCGCCGCCGCCGCCATCACCGAAGGGGTCGAGGCCACCCGGCCGGGGCCGCGCCATCCCCCCGGCCTGTATGGTCCGGCGGATGGACGGGTCGCCTTCAACCTCGGCCCCCGGTTGCCGCCGCCCCAGGCGCTGCCGCTGCCGTCGGGAGCTTTGGTGGCCGGTCTGGAGGGCGGGCGGGCCGAGATCGATCTGGGGCCGGCCCTGCTGGTGCTTGCCCTGCTGCTGGCCATGGTCGACGGCGTGGCGACGCTGCTGTTGCGCGGCCGGTTGCGGCGGGCCTTGCCGCTGGCCGCGTTGCTGCCGGTGCTGGCGGGAGCGCCGGCCCAAGCGGGCGACGCCATCGAGGCGGCGCTGGCGACCCGGCTGGCCTGCGTCAAGACTCACGACGTCGCCATCGACCGCGATTGTCTCGCCGGGCTGAAAGGGCTGTCGGCGGTCATCGCCTTGCGCTCCACCGCCAATCTGGCCGAGCCCATGACGGTGGACCCGGAGCGCGATCCGGTGGTGTTCTTTCCGCTGTTGTATTGGCGGATCGGTCCCTCGCAACGCCCGCTTTCCGCCGCCGCCATGGACAGGTTGAACGCCTATATGGCGCGGGGCGGCCTGATCGTGTTCGACACCGGTGACGAGGGCCAACCCGCCGCCGGCCCCGATACCGCCGAGCTGAATCGCCTGCGCGCCGTGGTTCAGGGCTTGGCGTTGCCGCCGCTGACGCCGCTGGCCCCCGATCACGTGCTCAACCGCGCCTTCTACCTGCTGAAGGAGGTGCCGGGCCGCTGGGACGGGACTTCCTTGTGGGTCGAGCAGCCGGGCGGCAGCGGGGCCAATGACGGCGTCTCGCCGGTGGTGCTGGGCGGGAATGATTGGGTGGGAGCCTGGGCGGTGGACGAGCGCGGCCGGCCGCTGCACGCGGTGGTGCCGGGCGGCGAACGGCAGCGCGAGATGGCCTACCGCTTTGGCGTCAATCTGGTGATGTACGCCCTGACCGGCAATTACAAGGCGGATCAGGTCCATCTGCCGGCCATCCTGGAGCGGCTGGGGCGATGACATCGACGCTGGCGTTCGCCCCCCTGATCTCCTGGCCCGCCTTGGCCGGCCTGTCGGCCCTGGCCCTGGCGGTGGGAGCGTTGGGGCTGATCCGCGGTGGAGCGGCGGGCTGGCCCCGCTTGCTGGTACTGGCGGTGGTGCTGGCGGCGTTGGCCAATCCCCGGCTGATTACCGAGAACCGCACGCCGCTGCCCGATATCGCCCTGGTGGTGGTGGACCAGACCTTGTCCCAGGCGATCGGCGACCGCGTCGCCCGGACCGAAGCCGCCCTGGCCGAATTGCGGACCCGGTTCGGCCGGTTGGCCAATCTGGAGATGCGGGTCGAGCGGGTGACCAGCTTGCCCGGTCAGGACGAGGGAACTCGCCTGTTCGCGGCGGCCGAGCGCGCCCTGGCCGATGTGCCGCGCCGCCGTCTTGCCGGGGTGGTGATGGTCACCGATGGCCGGGTTCACGACGTGCCGGCCGATCTTGGGCGGTCGCTGGGGGCGCCGGTCCATGTCCTGCTGACCGGAGCGCCGGGCGAGCGTGACCGGCGGCTGGCGGCGGGACAAAATCCGGGCTTTGGTCTGGTCGGGCGTTCCGCCACCTTCGGATTCACGGTGGAAGACCCCGGCGCCACCGGCGAGGCCCTGGTCGCGGTCCGCATCGACGGGCAACCCCATGCGGTGATGAATGTGCCGCTCAACCGTCCCGCCACCTTGGAGGTTCCCATTCGCCACGCCGGCCCGAACGTGGTCGAGCTGGAGGTCGCGCCCGGCGCGTCCGAACTGTCGCTGCTGAACAACCGCACCGCCATCGCCATTTCGGGGGTGCGCGACCGCCTCAAGGTGCTGCTGATTTCCGGTGAGCCCCATGCGGGGGAGCGCACCTGGCGCAACCTGCTGCGGGCCGACCCGGCGGTGGATCTGGTCCATTTCACCATCTTGCGGCCGCCGGAGAAGGATGACCGCACCCCCATCCGGGAATTGTCGCTGATCACCTTTCCGGTGCGTGAGCTGTTCGAGGACAAGCTGTCCGACTTCGATCTGGTGATTTTCGACCGCTACCGCCGCCGGGGCGTGCTGTCGGCGGGCTATTACCGCAATCTGGCCGACTATGTCCGGCGCGGCGGGGCTTTGCTGGTGGCGGTGGGGCCGGAATTCGCCGAGGCCGGCGGGATCGCCGATTCCGCCTTGGCCGGCGTGCTGCCGGCCAAGCCCACCGGGGCGCAACTGGCCCGCGCCTTCCGTCCCGCCGTCACCGAGATCGGCCGGCGTCACCCGGTGACCGCCGGCCTGGCCGGAGCCGGGAACTGGGGCAGCTGGATGCGCCAGATCGAGGTCGGCAGCCCCGATGGCGTCACCGTGATGACCGGGCCGGAGGATCGGCCGCTGGTGGTGCTGGACCGGGTGGGCGAAGGCCGCGTCGCCATGGTGCTGTCCGACACCATCTGGCTGTGGGCGCGCGGCTGGGAAGGCGGCGGCCCCCATGGCGAGCTGCTGCGGCGGCTGGCCCATTGGCTGATGAAGGAGCCCGATCTGGAGGAACGCTCCCTGAAGGCCGAGATCGCGGCCGGCCGCCTGACCGTCACCCGTCGCAGCCTGGAGCCCGGCGCCGCCACGGCGACGGTGACCCGCCCCGATGGCGGCGGCCAGACCCTGGCGCTGGAGGATCAGGGCGACGGCAGCGCGGTCGGGCGGTTGCCGGCGGGGGAAACGGGACTGTGGCGGGTTGCCGACGAGGCCGGGCTGACAGCCATCGCCGCCGCCGGCTCGCCCGCTCCCATCGAACTGGCGGAACTGACCGCCAGCCCCGACCGGCTGGCTCCCGTCGCCGCCGCCACCCATGGCGGCTTGTCCTGGCTGGCCAGGGACGGCGTGCCCGAACTGCGCCGGGTGGGCGCGGGAATGGCGGGCGGGCGTGGCTGGATCGGGTTGGTGGAACGGGGCGATCATGTGGTCGAGGGCTTGCGCGAAATCCCGCTGTTACCGGCTCTGGCGCTGTTGTTGTTGGGGTTGGGAGGGCTGGTGACGGCGTGGCGGATCGAGGGGCGGCGGTGAGAAAGTTCCCCGCCATTGACCGATTCGATTTTGAATATCGGAATTGCTGATGTAAAAATTCATTACCGATAGATTAATGAGGGTCAGGCGATAAAGCCGACCCCGCTCACGACCGGAAAACGGACAGGGGACGCAAGGACAGTGGCGGACGAGCGATCGATCCCGGCGGCAGGTAAACGAACAAAGGCATTGCGGCGCGCGATTTCGTGGATGATCCCGGAATGGCAGGTCTTCATCCGCCGTCCCGATGGCTCGGCGGAGCAGTTCCGGTTTACCCGCAAGCGTCAGCTGGTCATCCTGGCCGTGATGTGCGGCGTCGCCATCTGGGCCGGCACCGTCTCGACCCTGCTGACCCGCCAGCCCGATGAGCTTGCCGTGAAGGAACGCAAGCTGGAAGAGATGATGGCGGCCACCCGCGCCGCCCAGCATCGTCTGGCGTCGTCCCAGAAGATGGTCGCCGATATCGCCCGCGAGGTCGATATGGTCCACACCAACCTGCTGGTGCTGGCGGAATCCAACGCCGCGCTGGCCAAGGATCATCCGGTGGGCAAGGCCGTGGTCGCTCCGGCCCGCTCGCGGGTTGGGGCCGAACCCGCCTGGAACGAGGATGGCCAGCCGGCCAGCGACGAGGCCCGCGCCGTGCGCGAGCAGGTGCGGCGGCTGGAAGGTTCGCTGGAGCGGCTCAAGCTGGCCTATGCCCAGGCGGTGCGGAACACCAATGACGCGACCTCGTCGCGCATCTCCGAAGCAGAGAAGGTGCTGTCGCGGCTGGGCATCGACGCCCGCCAGCTGTTCGAGCGCCAGCAGCGCGACGGCGGCCGTGGCGGTCCCTTCATTCCGCTGCCCTCGGGCGGGGGCGATACCGGCCTGAGCGGCCTGCTGGACCGGCTCGATCATTGGAGCGGCGTCAAGCTGGTGATGCAGAAGATGCCGCTGGGCGAGCCGCTGCAAGTGGATTACGACATCAATTCCGGCTTTGGCAACCGCAGCGATCCCCTGAACCGCCGGACCGGCGTTCATGAAGGCGTCGACCTGGGGGCGCCGTTCGGCAGCCCGGTCTACGCCACCGGCGAGGGCGTGGTCGAATTCTCCGGTCCCTGGGACCGCTATGGCCTGACCATCGAGATCAATCACGGCGGCGGGGTCACCACCCGCTACGCCCATCTGTCGCGAATCAAGGTCAAGGAAGGCCAGAAGGTGACTCGCAGCACCGTGATCGGTATGCTGGGCAATACCGGGCGGTCCACCGGGCCTCATCTCCACTACGAGGTCCGGCTGTCGGATATGCCCAAGGATCCCCTTAAATTCATCGCGGCAGGTGAAGATGCTCCCAAAGCTTGGTAAGGCGTTCGGCGTGGTTTCCGCCGCCGCCCACAACGCCACCCGTCATTCCACCGGCAGCCTTCCCCTGTCGGTGATCGGGCCGGACGTCAAGATCGTCGGCAACATCATCACCCAGGGCGAGATGCAGATCGACGGTCAGGTCGAGGGCGATATCGCCTGTCAGCGTCTGCTGGTGGGCGAGGGCGGCCGTATTTCCGGCGAGGTGACGGCCGAGATCGTCCAGGTTCATGGCGAGCTGAACGGCAAGATCAACGCCTCGTCGGTGTTGATCACCAAGTCGGGCCGCGTCACCGGCGACGTCACCCAGGACAGCCTGGAGATCGAGGCCGGCGCATCCATGGAAGGCCGCCTGATCCGCCGTGGTTCCGTCAAGGCGCTGGAGCAATTGCCCGCCGCCAAGGGCAATGGCGCCGTCGATCCGGCGCAGATCGCGCCGCCCGATTCGACCCAGCCCGACCTTGCCCATGGTGTGGCCGGCACCGCCTGACCGTGATCAGCGTCCATACCCCGCTTGATGGGGGCCTGACCTCCGGCGAGATCGGGGACGTTACCGCCCAGGCGATGTGGATCGACCTGCTGCGGCCGTCGCCGGAAGAGGTGGCGACGGTGGAGGCCGCCACCGGCATTCGTATTCCTCCTCACGAGAAAATGCAGGAGATCGAGGCCTCCAGCCGGCTGATCCGGCGAGGAAACGCCGTGGTGGTGACGGTACCGGTGTTAACCGGCTCCGGCGGTTCAGAGCCTCGCAACTCGGCCATCACCTTCATCTTTTCCGGTCGCCAACTGGTGACGGTACGCTATGACACGCCCCACGCCTTCAACGCCTACCTGGAATTGCTGGCTTTGGGCGAGCTTTCCCCGACTTCCGCCGGCGAGATCCTGCTGGGCCTGATGGAGGCGGTGGTCGATCGCATCGCCGATGTGCTGGAAGGGCTCGGCATGGATCTTGACGCCATGTCGCACCGCGTCTTTCACCAGCATACGATGGACCATAAGCGCCGCCGCGCTTCCTCGCGCGAGTTGGAGTCGCTGTTGCGCTCCATCGGCCGGGACGGCGACCTGTCGGGCAAGGCGCGCGAAACCCTGCTGGGGATGAAGCGCATGGTCTCCTTCCTGCCCCATGGCGATACGGCGCCGGAGGTGACCGCCGCCCGGCTGGAAACCATCGGCCACGATGTCCAGTCTCTGGCCGAATATGTGGACTTTCTCGGCAACAAGATCAGCTTCCTGCTGGACGCTACCCTGGGAATGATCAGTATTCAGCAGAACCAGATCATCAAGCTGTTCACCATCATGTCGGTGCTATTCTTGCCCCCGACCCTGGTGGCCAGCTGGTATGGCATGAATTTCAGGATCATGCCGGAACTGCAATGGGAGTATGGCTACGCCTATGCTATCGCCCTGGCAGTCGCGGCGGCGCTGTTGCCCTACTGGCTGTTCAAGCGCAAGGGCTGGATGTAGGGGGCTTTATTCCGCCGCTACCAGTTCCGCGCCCAGCACCCGGTTGCGGCCGGCATGCTTGGCCCGGTAGAGGGCGGCATCGGCGGCGGCGATCAGATCGACCGGGGTCTGGTCGTCGGTGGGAACCGCCGAGGCGGCGCCGGCGCTGAGCGTCACCCTGTCGGTGGTCTGGCTGGCGGAGTGGGGCAGGTTGAGGTCTTCCACCGCCTCGCGGATACGATCCGCCACTCGCAGGGCTCCGTCCAGATCGGTATTGGGCATGATCACCGCGAATTCTTCGCCGCCATAGCGGGCCGCCAGATCGGCGGGGCGGAAAACCTGGGTGGTCATGGCCGCCGCGACCTCCTTCAGGCAGGTATCGCCCTTTTGGTGGCCATAGGTGTCGTTGTAGAGCTTGAAGTGATCAACATCGATCAGCAGTAGCGATATGGGGGCCTGCTCGCGGATGGAGTGCAGCCAGTCGGCCTCCAGCCGCTCGTCGAACGAGCGGCGGTTGGCCAGTCCGGTCAGGCCGTCCTTGACCGCCAGACTGTGCAGCGCCATCTGAGCTAGTTTTTGCTCGGTGTTGTCGCGCAGCGTCTCGACCACCGCCAGCAGGTTGCCGTCCTCGTCATAGATGGGGCCGGCGTCCACGGCGAGGTAAAGCCGCTTTTTGACGCGGGGCATCACGCACCAGGTCTCGGCCTTGAGGCCATGAGCGCTTTCGCCGGGTTCGGAATGGGCGACGTAGAGGGTCTCCAGCTCGTCGGTCCGGCCCAGCGCCAGGATATCGGCCAGACAGTGGCGGGGGGCCTCGTAGAAGGCCTGCCAATGGTTTCTGGTTCCCAGCACCTCGGCGGCGGGCACCCCGGTCAGGCGTTCGCAGGCCTTGTTCCAGATGATGACCTTGCGCTCGGCGTCGAGCACGAAGGTCGGCACCACCAGATGCTGCATCAAGCGCACGGCGAAGGCGTGCGCGAACTCGGCGTTGCGTGCTGTGGGCACCGCGTGCTCCTCCCCCGATTGGCCTCTTTCCGGTCTTGTCGTCCGCCGGAATATTTCCCTTGCCCCGCAGCTTGCCTTGAACCTGAATGGATTTCCATCAATTCAATCGGATCAACGCGGTATTTTCACTGTCTGAACAGATCGGGAGGGTCGGCTTCGGCGGCGGGACACAGATCGGTGAGGCCGATTCCGATCAGGCGGAAGGCACGGCCATCGGTCAGGCGGTCCAGCAGGACCTTGCCGGCTCTCAGGATCACCTCGGCCCTGCCGGTGGGGTCGGCCAGCCGATGATGGCGGGTGATGACCCGGAAGTCGGCGGTCTTCAGCTTTAGCACCACGGTGCGGCCGGCGGCGTCTTCCCGCGCCAGACGGCGGGCGACGCCGGCTGCCAGGGGCTCCAACTCGCGGGTCAGGGCGGCGGAGTCGCGGATGTCGCGGACGAAGGTGGTCTCGGTGGAGACGCTTTTGGCCGGTCGGTCGGGGGTGACGCGGCGGAGATCGACGCCATGGACCAGACCGGCCAACTGACGGCCGAACTTACCCCAGCGGGCGGACATCTCGGCCTCGGGCAGGGCCTGCAACTGGGCGACGGAGGTGATTCCCTGTTCCGCCATGCGTCGCGCCGTGGCGTCTCCGATTCCCCACAGGGCGCGGACCGGCAGCAGGCCGATGGTGCGGGTGGCCTCGGCCCGGCCGATGACGGAAAAGCCGCGCGGTTTGTCGCGATCCGAGGCCAGCTTGGCGAGAAACTTGTTGTAGCTGAGGCCGGCCGAGACGGTGATGCCGACCCGGCTTTCGATGGCGGTGACCAGACGGGCCAGCAGCACCGCCGGCGGGCGCTCCACCAGCCGGACGCCCGGCGACAGGTCAAGATAGGCCTCGTCCAGCGATACCGGTTCCAGCAGGGGCGTCGCCTGGGCGAACAGCGAGCGGATGGCGGCGCTGACCCGCTTGTACTTGGCGATATCGGGGGAGATGACCACGGCATGGGGGCACAGTTCAAGGGCCTTGAACATGGGCATGGCCGAGCGGGGACCGTATTGGCGGGCGATGTAGCAGGCGGTGGTGACCACGCCGCGGCCGCCGGGATGGCCGACGATCACCGGCCGGTCGATCAGGCTGGGATTGTCGCGCTTCTCCACCGAGGCGTAGAAGGAGTCGCAGTCGATATGGGCGATGGAAAGATCGAGCAGCTCGGGATGGCGGATCAGCCGGGTCGAGCCGCAGGCCGGGCAGGCCTCGGTCCCTGGATCGTCGGTGGTTCCACAGTCACGGCACAGGCTGGCCATCATCGCCTCTCGCAGTCGCGGAGGGATGATAGTCGATCTGGAACAAAAGGGGAATACTTAGCGGCGCGAGGGGGCCAGTTCGGCTTCCAGCTCGGCGATGCGCTTGGCCAGGGCCTGCTTGATCGGCTCGGCCACCCAGGGCTTGAACGAGGCCTGTTCGTCCTTCAGGCGTTGCAGCATGCGCTGGTTATCGGCGCTGCTGCGTTTGATGGGCTGCCGGTCGGACTGCTGTCCGTCGTGACTGCGGTAACCACTCATGAGCGTCGCCCCCTGGCTTTCAATGGAAGCGGACTATGCCTGCCGCCATCCGGCGCCGCAAGTGACGATAGCGTAATTGCAGGCGCGTCAGGCCTCGAACGCGGCGACCACGGCCAGCAGGGTCTCGCCGTAGCGGTCGCGCTTGATGTCGCCGAGGCCGGCGACGCCCAGCAGATCCTCGGGCCGGCGCGGCCGGCGGCGGGCCACGTCGATCAGGGTGGCGTCGTGCAGGATCACGTAGGGCGGCACGCCCTGGGCCTTGGCCAGGATCAGGCGCTGCGCCCGCAGCAACTGGAACAGGGCCTCCTCCGCCGGATCATCCCACTGGGTGGCCGGCTTCTTGCCGCCCTTGTCCTTGGCCCCGCCCCTGGCCGGGAGCGGGTCGCGGCGCAGATCGACGCGGGTCTCGCCGCGCAGCACCGGCCGGCAGGTTTCGGTCAGGCGAAAGGCGCCGTGTCCCTCCACGTCGATGGTCAGCAGGCCGGCGGCGACCAACTGGCGCAGGACCGAGCGCCATTCATCGGCGGAGAGTTCCTTGCCGATGCCGAAGGTGCTGATCTGGTGGTGGCCAAAGCGTTGGACCTTCTCGTTGTCCTTGCCCAGCAGCACGTCGATGACATGGCCGGCGCCAAAGGTCTCGCCGGTGCGGTAGACGCAGCTGAGGGCCTTGCGGGCCAGTTCGGTGCCGTCGAAGGAGGCGATCGGCTCCAGGCAGGTGTCGCAGTTGCCGCAGGGCTCGGCCCCGCTTTCGCCGAAATACTCCAGCAGCACCTGGCGGCGGCAGCGGGTGGTCTCGCACAGGCCCAGCAGGGCGTTGAGCTTTTGCCGCTCGATCCGCTTTTGGGCGTCGGAGGCCTGACTGCTGGCGATGAACTGGCCCAGCTTGGCCACATCCTCCAGGCCATAGGCCATCCAGGCGTTGGCGGGGCGGCCGTCGCGGCCGGCGCGGCCGGTCTCCTGGTAATAGGACTCCAGGCTTTTGGGCAGGTCGAGATGGGCGACGAAGCGCACATCGGGCTTGTCGATGCCCATGCCAAAGGCGATGGTCGCCACCATCACCACCCCTTCCTCGCGTAGGAAACGTTGCTGGTTGGCGGCGCGGGTCGCCTGATCCATTCCTGCATGATAGGCCAGGGCGTTAAAGCCTTTTCCCACCAGCCAGGACGCGGTTTCCTCGACCTTGGCGCGCGACAGGCAGTAGACGATGCCGGAATCGCCCTCGGCCCCGCCATGCTCGGTGGCGAGAAAGTGCAGCAGCTGTTCCTTGGGAGTCTTCTTGGCGGTGATGCGATAGCGGATATTGGGGCGGTCGAAGCCGGCGACGAACAGGCGTCCGTCGCCCAGGCCCAGGCGCTCGGCGATGTCGCGGCGGGTGGGGCCGTCGGCGGTGGCGGTCAGAGCCAGGCAGGGCACGGCGGGGTAACGCTCGCGCAGCAGGGCCAGTTGCAGGTATTCCGGGCGGAAGTCATGGCCCCATTGCGAGACGCAATGGGCCTCGTCGATGGCGAACAGCGCGATCCGGCAGGTGTCGAGCAGGGCGAGAAAGCCGGGCGTCACCAGCCGTTCGGGGGTGACATAGACCAGATCGAGTTCGCCGGCCTGCATCTGACGCTCGATCACGCTGACCTCGTCGAAGCTGCGGGCCGAGTTGAGGGCGGCGACCCGCACGCCAAGCTGACTCATCGCTTCGACCTGATTTTGCATCAGGGCGATCAGCGGCGACACCACCACCGCAACGCCGTCGCGGCAGAGGGCCGGCACCTGATAGCATAGCGATTTTCCGGCGCCGGTCGGCATCAGCACCAGGGCGTCGCCGCCTCCGACCACATGATCGATGACATCGGCCTGCTGGCCCCGGAATGCCGGAAATCCGAAGACGCGATTAAGGACTTCAAGCGGTGAGGGCATGGGGGTCCGACCAGTGGGGCGCTGGCCCCTTCTAGGCCAATCCCCCCGCCATCACAAGCTGAACGCAATTTCCCTTGGTGGGATTGTCGTCGATAACCAAGGCGATCATGAGTCAGTCCTTTGGCAGGGCGTAGGGCGTGCCTTCGAGTTTTCGGGGAAGGGCCTCGACGGCTTCGGCCAGGGTTTCGACGGCCTCGGCCGTTCCGACGGCGGCGCGGGCGGCGGCCTCGGTGGCGATGCAGGCGTCGCGGACCGCGGTCAGCCCCAGGCTGGCGGCGGCCCCCTTGATGGTATGGGCTTCGCGGCGGATGCGCTCCAGATCGTCGTGGAGCAGGGCCGTCCGGGATTCCGCCACGCGGGTGACGGCGTCCGTCATGAACTGTCCCAAGATGAGGACCACCGTTTCGACTTCCAGGTCGTCCTTCAGCAGATCGAGGACGGTGAAGTCCACCTGGGGCGGCTTTGGCGGGGCTGCGGCGGCGGCGGGCTTGGCGGGTTCGGTCCCGGCATAGCCGGCCAGAACCTCCATCAGCTTGCGGCGGTCGATGGGCTTGGCGATATAGCCGTTCATGCCGGCGTCCAGGCAACGCTGCTCGTCGCCGCGCATGGCGTTGGCGGTCATGGCGACGATGGGAATTCGGGCGAGGTGGCCGGGCAGGGCGCGGATGGTGCGGGTGGCCTCCAATCCGTCCATTTCGGGCATTTGCAGGTCCATCAGCACCAGATCATAGGGCAGCAGCCGGACCGCCTCCACCGCTTCGAGTCCATCGCCGACCACATCGACGGTATGGCCGAACTTGCGCAGCAGGCCCATGGCGACCTGCTGATTGACCGGATTGTCCTCGGCAACCAGGATTCGCAGGCGCCGCCCCTGGGGTTGGGCTTCGCCGGCGTCCTCGTCGGCCGGGGTCCGCGCCCCCGGCAGGTGCTCGCCCACCCCCAGGATGCGGGCGATAGTGTCGAGGATGGAGGCCTGGCGCAGCGGTTTGTGCAAAAAGGCGTCCGTGGCGCATGCCTCGGCCCGCTCGATCACTCCCTGGGACGAGGTGACGATCACCTTGGTGTCGCGCAGCATGGGAATGGCGCGGATCATGCGGACCATGTCGGGGCCGCTGACCATGGGCATCTGGGCGTCGATCACGGCGACTTCCCAGCGATGCCCGGCGGCGGCGGCGTGGGTCAGTTCGGTCATGGCGCTGCCGGCATCGCCGCAGGCGCGGACGGTTACGCCGAATGCGGTCAGCTGGCGCTCCAGCACGTCGAGATTGACCGGGTTGTCGTCCACCACCAGCACCCGGCGGCCGTGGAGGTCGGGTGGCGTGGCAAGCTGCGCCCCCATGATCTCGACCGGCAGGCGAACCCAAAAGCGGCTGCCTTGCCCCGGTTCGCTGTGCAGACCGACCTCGCCGCCCATCAGATCGGCCAGCCGCTTGCTGATGGCAAGGCCCAGCCCGGTTCCGCCATAGCGTCGGGCGGTGGAAGCGTCCACTTGGGAGAACATGGAGAACAGGCGTCCCTGGGCATCCTGGGGGATGCCGATTCCGGTATCGCGGACTTCGAAGCTGACCACCATCCGGCCCTCGCTCCGCTCGGCGATGTGGACTTCGATGGAAACGCCGCCCTTTTCGGTGAATTTGACGGCGTTGCCGCCCAGATTCATCAGCATCTGGCGCAGGCGGCCGGGGTCGCTGCGCACCACCATGCGCAGGCCGGGATCGATCAGGCTGGCGATCTCGATGCCCTTGGCGTGGGCGCGCGGCGCCAGGATATCGACCACGCTTTCCACCAGCGGCACCAGTTCGAATTCGGTGTAGTCGAGGTCGAGCTTGCCGGCCTCCATCTTGGAGAAGTCGAGGATATCGTTGATCACCGTCAGCAGCGATTCCCCGGAATCGCGGATGGTTTCGGCGAAGTGGCGCTGCTCGTCGTCCAGTTTGGTGTCCAGCAGCAGGCCGGTCATGCCGATGACGCCGTTCATGGGGGTGCGGATCTCGTGGCTCATGGTGGCCAGGAATTCCGACTTGGAGCGATTGCCCGCCTCGGCGGCTTCCTTGGCGTCGCGCAACTGGCTTTCCACCAGACGGCGTTGGGTGGTGTCGCGGAAGCCGACCACCACGCCGACCTGCCGTTCTTGCTCCAGCACCGGCGAGGCGATGTATTCCACCGGCAACAGCGACCCGTCGCGGCGGTGGAAGGTGGCGTTGTCGTCGCGGAGCGAGTCCGACAGGCGGAGCAGCACGCCGTAGAGGCTTTCCGCCGTCTTGGCGTCGGAGGCGACCAGCGGCAAGATATCGACGTCCACCAGCTCCGATGGCTCGTAGCCCAGCATTTCGGCGGCGGCGCGGTTGACGAAGGTGGCCTTGCCATTGAGGTCCAGGCCGAAAATCCCGTCATCGACGCTTTCCAGGATCGAGGCGTTGCGCTGGGCCAGCCGTTCGATCTCGACCTGGGTGGCCTTCAACTGTTCCTCGGCGGCGATTTCGTCGGTGATGTCGGAGGCGGTGCCGCGATAGCCGGTGAACTCGCCGGTTTCGGTGAAGACCGGCTTGCCGTTGACCCGCAGCACCCGGCCCGGCCCATCCATGGCCGTCGTGCGGTAAACGAAGCTGCGGAACGGTCGCCGGGCCTCCAGATCCTCCAGATTCTGCCGTCGGGCGTCCGGGTCGGTCTCGGGGCCGATCATCTCGTCGCGGGTGTGGCCGATATAGTGGTCGGGCAGGATGCGGGTGTGTTCGGTGAAGTTGCCGGAAAAGCGGGTGAAGCGCATGTCCGGTCCGGTCTCCCAGAACCAGTCCGACGAGGATTCGGCGAAGTCGCGGAAACGCTGCTGGCTCTCGCGCGTGTCGCGCTCGATGCGCTTGCGTTCCGAGATGTCGCGGATGATGCCGACGAAATGGGGAACACCGGTGGGCGACAGATCGCCGACCCCCAGTTCGATGGGGATGTATTCGCCGTTCCGGCGGATGGCGACGCTTTCGCGGCCCAGGCTGAAGATGTGGTCGATGCCTCGGCGTGGGGAAAGCCCCCCCGCCTGTTCGGCCGGGCTGGGGGGGATCAGGATGTCCAGGTGACGGCCGACCAGTTCGCCTTTGGTATAGCCGAAGATGACCAGCAGAGCCGGGTTGACGCTGATGATCCGGCCGGAGTGGTCGGCAATGACGATGCCCTCGCCGACGGTATCCAAAATGGCCTGAAGATGGGCCTCGGCCTGTTGTCGCGACGCCAGATTGGCGGCGCGCAGCTCTTCTTCCATCAGCCGGGCCGAACGGTCGTTCAGACGCCGCTCGCGATCCTGTTCCTCGTAGCTTTCGCTGACCAGGGTCAGCAGCAGGTCCAGGTCCGGCGTTTCGTCGGCGCGGCCCTTGGTCGCGCGGACGATTTGCCGTTGCAGCAGGCGATGCATGTCAGTGTTCGGAGATCGTGGTGATGGTCATGGTTTGATTGTGCAGCTCGCACTTGCCGGTGAAGCCGTGGGGCGAGATTTCGCCATACGAATAGAATCCGATCAGGGCGGCGTCCTTGCCCAGCACGTCGGACACGATTTCCACCTCCTCGGCGATGCGTTGACCCATCAGCAGCTTGCGCCCGATGCAACTGACCAGGATGGCCAGGCAGTTGGGACGGACGCTGGCGGCGGCCTCGGCCGCCTTGCCGGCGCCGTCCACCAGGTTGTCGAAATTGCCGCGCATCAGCCGGGCCAGATAGCCGGTGGGCATGTCGCCGGCGAAGGTCATGGACTTGGCGGCCTCGTCGATGCCGACGATGGTGCGGACGACCTCGCTGCCTTCGACCCCGGCCGAGGGACGGATGGACAGGGGGAACAGCAGGGCGCTGCCGGGCAGGTCCTGGGCCTCGTCCCCCAGATAGCGTTTGTAGAGGTCCAGGGCGGGTTCTCCGTCCAGCTCGTACAAGATGTGGCCCTCGGCGCGGGTGATGGTGCGCGGCGGGCCGAACTCGTCCCAGCCGCCAAAGCTGCCATGTCCGATGGACAGGCTGTCGCCGTACAGCCCGATAGCCGCCACCCGGCCCGGCCGCATGGCGTCGTCGCAGCCGACGGCGGTGGACTGGAAGCGGGCGCCGTCGCCGGCCAGACCGCCGGTCACCACCACTTCGGGCGATACCGCGGCAAGGCAGCCGGTCACCAGCAGGTCGCCGTTGACCGCGGTCCCGTCGGACAGCAGGAAGATGGCGCGAAGGTCGCTGCCGGCCAGTTCGCGGGCCAGCTCTTCGCCGATCCGGTACGATTCCGAGGCGTCGGCCAAGTCGCGTGCCGCCGCTCGGACCGTGGCGGTGTCAAAGCCGATGGCGGCGGTGACGATGCTGTCGTCCAGGACTTCGTTGCCGCTGATCTCGCCGCCGGTGGTGCAGCCGACGATGGCGGCTTCGCCATGGCGGCGGCGCAGCTCGTCCAGTAGAGTCTGGGGGGGCATGGCGCCGGGGGCGGCGAAGTACAGAACCAGAGATGCCGCGCCCGACGGCTTTTCCTGCTGGCTCCAGCCGTCTTGCGTTGTCCAGATCCGTTGTTCGATCCACATGTTGGCGACACTCCCTCACCCGCCGGTTTGGCGCATGCTAACAGTCTGATGTAGATGAATTATAAACCAGCCGGTTCGAGGAGGGGCCGCGGCGCGGAAAACCGCTCGGCCACGATGGCCGCCACTGCCTCGGCGATGCGGCGCGGCCGCTCGTCGATTCCGGTCAGCCGGACGGAACCGATCCGGGGGTCGATTTCGGCGATCTTGTTGCCGGCCTCGACCGGTACGCCGTCATGGGTCAGGCCGCGCACCGCGCCGTCGAAGGCGGCGACGATGGGGGCGTCGTCGATCCAGGCGATGATTTCGCCCATTCGCACCACTTGGCCGATTTCGGCCTCGGCGCGGACGATGCCGGCCTTTGGGGCATAGCGAAAGCGGTCGCGGGCATGGCCGAGCACCGCCCGGGGCTCGCCCCCCAGCGGTAAGGTTCCACCCTGGCGGATGATGTCGCCGAGGGCTTCCCAGCTTGTTTCGACGGCGATGTCCACATTGGTGCCGATGGCGCAGCCCGGCCCCATGCCGATCACCAGCGGAGCCAGCCCGATCTGGGGCTCGGGCGTCGATTGTTTGTTCATGCGGGCATCGATCAGCACGTCCCAGGGAAGGCGGGCCAGCGCCGTCGCGAACGCGCCGTATAACAGCGGGATCTCTCCCGCCGCCCAGGCGCGGTCCGGGTCGTCGTCATCGCTCATGCGCCGCGCCGTCAGCCCGGCCAGCGTCGCCACGCCGGTAAAGACCGCGTCGGAAAAGGCCATGCCGCGCCGGATGGCGATGGGAGGCCGGCTGGTCTGCAACGCCGTCGCCGCGCCGGCGTGGCACAGCCGATGGGCGACGGCGGATGCGATCTCGCCGGCTCCTCGCACCAGAACCCTCGGCTGCCCCCGGCTGGTCATCGGCCTTTTTCGCGTCCGTCCGTTATCCTGTCCGGCGAGTGTATCAAACCGGATCGTCTGGCGCACCCCACCCGCAGGTGACAGGGGCGGCGATCCCGGCTAATTTGCCGGGATCGGTTTCTCTTGCTTCCCGGTCTCGCATGTTTGCTCCCACCAGTGGTTTCCTGCTCGACAACGCCGCCCGCGCCATGGCGGCGGCATTTCCCAAGGCCACGCCCGAGCGGGTGGCGGCGGCGCTGGATCAGGTCTTTGTCCTGGCCGATCAGTCGTGGGAGGCGACCCGGAGCACCGTGTCCTTCCGCTCCAATATCGCGGCCTCCGCCTGCAAGGCCGGATGCGGCTGGTGCTGTCACCAGCAGGTGGGCGTCTCGGTTCCCGAGGCGATCCGGATTGCGGTCCATATACGGGCCTTGCCGTCGGCCGAGGCCTCGGCCATGGCCGAGCGGGTGCGTGGGCTGGACGACCAGACCAACGGCCTCGCCACCTCCCGGCGCGCCGCCGGCAAGCAGCCCTGCGCTTTTCTGGTGGAGGGGGCCTGTTCGATCTACACGGTGCGGCCGCTGCGCTGCCGGGGGCTGCACTCGACCGATATGAGCTTTTGCGTCGCCAGCTTCAACGACCCGGATTCCGTCAAGGCGGGGCTGGAACTGGGCACGATCCGGCCGGTGTTCCTGGGGGCGCCGCAGCACGTCTACGATCAGGCCCTGAACGGGGTGCTGAAGGCGCTGCACTTCGCCGGCATCGCCGATTACGGGTTGGAGCTGACGGCGGCTGTGCGCGAGCTGTTGGACCAGCCCAAGCGCATGGCGGCATGGCTGAAGCAGCGCGCGGCCCCCAAATCCGCCGCCCTGGTCCCCGACCCCGGCGCCGATCTGCGCGGGCAGTTCAAGTAAGGCCCTCACGTCTCCGTCTTTACCCCCAGCACCATATAGTTGACGTCCAGATTCGGGGTCTCGCGCCAGGAATCGGTCAGCGGCGAATAGGACATGCCGGCCATGTGGCGGACTTCGACGCCACAGCCGCGCAGCATGGCGGAGAACTCCGACGGGCGGACGAATTTGTGCCAGTCATGGGTGCCCCTGGGCAGCCAGCGCAGGATGTATTCCGCCCCCACCACCGCCAGCGCCCAGCATTTGGCGGTACGGTTGAGGGTGGCCCCGACCAGCAATCCGCCCGGCTTTAGCCGCTGGGCGGCGGCTTCCAGGAAGACGGCGACGTCGGGAACATGCTCGACCACTTCCATGCACAGCACTACGTCGAACGCCGCCGCCGGGTCGAGGGCCTCGGGGGTGGAGACCCGGTAGTCGATGGCGACGCCCGACTGCTCGGCGTGCAAGGCGGCGACCGCGATATTTTTGGCCCCGGCATCGACGCCGGTGACGGTGAAGCCCATGCGGGCCAGCGGCTCGGACAGCAGCCCGCCGCCACAGCCCACATCCAGCAGCGTCAGCCCCTCGAACGGATGCATGGCGGTCTCGTCGCGGCCGAAATGGGCGGCGAAGTGTCGACGCATGAAGTCCAGCCGGATCGGGTTGAACCGGTGCAGCGGCTTGAATTTGCCCAGCGGATCCCACCAGGCCTCGGCCATGGCGGTGAATCGGGCGACTTCCTCGGGCGACGCGGTGCCCTGTGGTTCCATGAAACGCTCTCCCTATATCCCCTCCCCGAAAGGGGTGGGCCGCTCTTGCTTCCGAAACTACGACAGAGTATGAATACGCGCCCTTCCGGCGGCAACCGGGCATACAATAGAATTCCAGAACCGACCGCAAGCGTCTGGAGCGACCAGACACTCGGTCCAAAAGGGTTTCCACATGGCTCGCATCGTTATGAAATTCGGTGGCACCTCGGTCGCCGACATCGAGCGGATCAAGAACGTCGCCAACCGCGTCAAGCGGGAGGTGGACTCCGGCAATGAAGTGGCGGTGGTGGTTTCGGCCATGTCCGGCGCCACCAACCAGCTGGTTGCCTGGTGCAATCAGATGGCGCCGCTGCACGACGCTCGGGAATATGACGCCGTGGTCGCCACCGGCGAACAGGTGACCACCGGCCTGCTGGCCATCGCATTGCAGGAACTGGGCGTTTCGGCCCGGTCGTGGTGCGGCTGGCAGTTGCCGATTCATACCGATGGCGTTCACGGCAAGGCGCGCATCATATCCATCGAAACGGCGGAAATGATCGAACGCATGGGCCGGGGCGAGGTCGCGGTGGTGGCCGGCTTCCAGGGTCTGGGGCCGGACCGGCGGATCGCGACCTTGGGGCGCGGCGGCTCGGACACTTCGGCGGTGGCGCTGGCAGCGGCCTTGAAAGCCGATCGCTGCGACATCTACACTGACGTGGACGGCGTCTATACCACCGACCCCCGGATCGTGACCAAGGCGAGGAAACTCGACAAGATCACGTATGAAGAGATGCTGGAACTGGCCTCGGTCGGCGCCAAGGTGCTTCAGACCCGCTCGGTCGAGATGGCCATGAAGCATCGGGTGCGCGTCCAGGTGCTGTCGAGTTTCGAGGACAAGCCCGGGACTCTCGTTTGCGATGAGGATGAGATCGTGGAAAAGGAACTGGTGAGCGGCATCGCCTACAGCCGCGACGAAGCGAAGGTCACCCTGGTGCGCGTGTCGGATCGTCCCGGCGTCGCGGCCGCCATCTTCGGGCCGCTGGCCGAGGCCGCCGTCAATGTGGACATGATCGTCCAGAACGTGTCCGAGGACGGCAAGTCCACCGACCTGACCTTCACCGTCGGCAATGCCGATCTGGAGCGGGCCAAGAAGGTGCTGGAAGATCACAAGGGCGGATTGGGCTATGAAAAGCTGATCTGCGACCCCAACGTGGTCAAGGTCTCGGTCATCGGGGTCGGCATGCGCAGCCATGCCGGCATCGCCCAGAAGATGTTCCAGACCCTGGCCTCCGAAGGCATCAACATCCAGGTGATTTCCACCTCCGAGATCAAGATCAGCGTTCTGATCGAGGAGAAATACACCGAGTTGGCGCTTCGGGCGCTCCACACCGCCTACGGTCTCGACGCCGCCTGACCGACGGACAAGAGATCAGGGGATTTTATGGACAAGGCCAGACAGCGGCTCGAATATCTGTGGCGGCGCGGGCGGGATTTTCTCGGCACCGAATTCGCCATCATGGGCGGCGCGATGTCGTGGATTTCAGAGCGTAACTTGGTGTCCGCCATTTCCAATGGCGGCGGCTTTGGCGTGCTTGCCTGCGGCTCCATGACGCCGGACCTGCTGGCCGGGGAGATCCTCGCCACCCAGCAGCGGACGGTCAAGCCGTTCGGGGTCAACCTGATCACCCTGCATCCCCAACTGGAAGACCTGATCGACGTCTGCGGCGAGGCGGGGGTCGGTCATATCGTGCTGGGCGGAGGTCTGCCGTCGGGGGCCGCCATCAAGCGGGCCAAGGCCACCGGAGCCAAGGTGGTCTGCTTCGCTCCCGCCCTGGTCCTGGCGAAGAAACTGTTGCGTTCCGGCGTCGACGCCCTGGTGATCGAAGGCGCCGAGGCCGGCGGCCATATCGGCCCGGTCGCCACCAGCGTGCTGGCCCAGGAAATCCTGCCGATGATCGAGGCGGTCCCGGTCTTCGTGGCCGGCGGCATCGGCCGCGGCGAGGCGGTGCTGTCCTATCTGGAGATGGGGGCGGCCGGTTGCCAGTTGGGCACCCGTTTCGTCTGCGCCAGCGAGTGCGTCGCCCACGCCAATTACAAGAAGGCGTTCATTCATGCCGCCGCGCGCGACGCGGTGCCCAGCGTTCAGGTCGATCCCCAGTTCCCGGTGATCCCGGTTCGCGCCCTCGGCAACAACGCCACCAAGCGTTTTACCTTGTTCCAGCTGGACGTGGTCGCCCGCTTTAAATCCGGCGAGATCGACCAGAAGGAAGCCCAGCTTCGTATCGAGCATTTCTGGGCCGGCGCGCTGAAGCGGGCCGTCATCGACGGAGATGTGGAAAACGGCTCTCTCATGGCCGGCCAAAGCGTCGGCATGGTCGCGCGCGAGCAGCCGACCGCCGAGATCCTCAATGAATTGGTGGACCAGGCTCTGGCCGCCCTGGCCGCCCGGGAAGGGCTGGTTTCGACGCGAGTCCAATGCTGACCAGCGGAACGACCTCTGTTTCCAGGCGGTTGCTGGGACGTCTGCGTGACGTGATGGCCGGCGGTGGTTCGGCTCAGGAACGCCTCGACAAGGTGGTGACCCTGATCGCCGCCGACATGGTGGCCGAGGTTTGCACCTGTTACGTCATGCGCGCCGGCGAAGTCCTGGAGCTGTTCTCCACCGAGGGTCTGCGTCGCGACGCCGTTCACCAGACCCGGCTGCGGGTCGGGGAAGGTCTGGTCGGCGACATCGCCGCCCATGCCCGGCCGCTGGCCCTGGCCGACGCTCAGGCCCATCCCAATTTCGCCTATCGTCCCGAAACCGGCGAAGAGATCTTTCATTCGCTGATGGGCGTGCCTATCATCCGCGGTTCGCGCGTGGTCGGCGTCCTGGTGGTGCAAAACCGCACCATGCGTCACTACACCGACGAGGAGATCGAGACCCTCGAAACCGTGGCCATGGTGCTGGCCGAGCTGGTCGCCTCCGGCGAGCTGGTCGACCGCGCCGAACTGGTGCAGGTGGACGGCAACGCCCTGCTGCCGCTGCGTCTCGAAGGCGTTCGGCTGAACGGCGGGGTCGGGGTCGGGGTCGCGGTGCTGCACAATCCGCGCATCGTCATCCGCCGCATGGTGGCCGAGGACCCCGATGTCGAGCTGGAGCGCCTGAAGAAGGCCCTGACCGGCATCAAGACGGCGCTGGAAGAGTTGTTCTCGCGCCCGGAAATGCGGGATGGCGAGCATCGTGACGTGCTTGAGACCTATCGCATGTTCACCGAGGACAAGGGCTGGATCAATCGCATCAGCGAGGCCATCCGCACCGGCCTGACCGCCGAGGCGGCGGTCCAGAAGGTCCACGACGACACCCGCGCCCGCATGAGTCAGATCACCGATCCGTATCTGCGCGAGCGGATGCACGATTTCGAGGATCTGGCCAACCGGCTGCTCCAGTATCTGTCGGGTGGCAACGAGGATAATCCGCGCTCCGAATTGCCCGAGGCGGCCATCCTGATCGGCCGCAACATGGGGCCGATGGAGCTGTTCGACTACGACCCCAAGCGCTTGCGCGGACTGGTTCTGGAAGAGGGCTCGGCCACCGCCCATGTGGCCATCGTCGCCCGTGCCCTGGATATTCCGGTGGTCGGCCGGGTCAAGGACGTGCTGGACAAGATCGAGCCGCTCGACCTCGTCATCTGCGACGGCGACAACGGTCAGGTCTTTATCCGGCCGCCGGACGACATCCGCGAAAGCTTTGTCGAGGCGTTGAGTCAGCGTCAGTTGCGGATCGCCGTCTATGCCCGGCTGCGCGATCTGCCGGCGGTGACCCGCGAGGGCGTGCGGATCGGCATCCATATGAATGCCGGCCTGCTGCTGGATCTTCAGCATCTGCACGAATCGGGCTCGGACGGGATCGGGCTCTACCGCACCGAACTGCCGTTCATGGCGCGGTCCTCGCTGCCCGACGTGGCGGCCCAGACCCTGCTTTATCGCAAAATCCTCGATCAGGCCGAGGGCAAGCCGGTGGTGTTCCGCACCCTGGATGTGGGCGGCGACAAGGTGCTGCCCTACTGGAACCGCTACGAGGAAGACAATCCGGCCCTGGGTTGGCGTTCGATCCGGATCACCCTGGATCGTCCGGCGGTGATGCGTCACCAGCTGCGCGCCTTGTTGCGCGCCGCCGCCGGCCGCGAGCTGTCGGTGATGTTCCCCATGATCGCCGAGGTGGCCGAGCTGGTTCAGGCCCGGCGCATCCTCGACATCGAGATCGAGCACGAGCGCCAGATCGGCAATCCGCTCCCCGCCCAGTTGAAGGTGGGGACCATGCTGGAAGTGCCGGCCCTGGCGTTGCAGCTGGACGCGCTGTTGCCGTTGGTGGATTTCGTTTCCATCGGCACCAACGACCTGATGCAGTTTCTGTTTGCGGTCGATCGCGGCAACCCCCGCATTGCCGAGCGTTACGACACGCTGGCGCCGACCATGATCCGCTTCATGCGCTATGTGGGGGCCAAGTGCCGCGAGCATGACGTGTCGCTGTCGGTGTGCGGCGAGATGGCGGGGCGGCCGCTGGAGGCCATGGCGCTGATCGGCGTCGGAATTCGGACCCTGTCGGTGTCCTCGCCGTCGATCGGCCCGGTCAAGACCATGATCCGCAGCCTGGAGCTTGGGGCGCTGGAGGCCTATATGGCCACCTTGCTGGACTCGCCCGATCACAGCCTGCGGTGCAAGTTGAAAAGCTTTGCCTTCGATCACGGCGTTGTCCTGTGAGGCTGCCAGGGTCGGACGGTTGCCAGGGGCCTGAAGGATTTGATACACAGATACCGCTTCCCCTGGGGCGACCCGGATTGATGGAAAGGTTCACGCGCCGTGGAAAACCCCGTTCCTGAGGATCAGTCCAAGGCCCCCGCCGCCCCGGTCGAGCCCACTCCTGCCGTCGCGCCGGAGCCGGTCGCCCCGGTTTCGATGTTCGGCGTCGGCCCGACCTTGCGCGGCGCCCGCGAGAAGATGGGCAAGTCCCTGTCCGAGTGCGCCAAGCAACTGCGCATCCGTCAGCCCTTCCTGGAAGCGTTGGAGGACGGCCGTCACCGCGACCTGCCCGGCGGAACCTATGCCGCCGGTTTCTTGCGCACCTATTCCGAATTTCTCGGCCTTGATGGCGAGGAACTGGTCCGCCGCTTCCGCGAGGAGGGGGCGGGCGGGTTCACCGCCCGGGCCGAACTGTCGTTTCCGTCACCAGTGTCCGAGGGGCGCATTCCCGGTGGGGCGGTGATTTTTCTGGGCATCGCGCTGGCGGCCGTCGCCTATGGCGGCTGGTACATGCTGTCGTCGCGGGAATCCAAGGTGGCCGAGATGGTGCCGCCGCTGCCGGATCGCCTGTCGAATATTCTGACTCGGCAGGCGGCGCTGACCGGTGACGCCAAGTCGCCGCCCCAGGACGCGATCAAGCCGGGCGATGAGCAGGCCAAGGTCAAGGAGGATGTGGTTCCGCCCGTCGAGACCGAGGACGATAAGCCGCCGGCCCCGCCGCCGCTGGTGGCGCCGGTCGAGCAGACATCCATGGCCCCCGTCCAGGCCGAGCCTCCCAAGGTCGAAGCTCCCAAGGTCGAAGCTCCCAAGGTCGAAGCTCCCAAGGTCGAAGCTCCCAAGGTCGAAGCTCCCAAGGTCGAAGCTCCCAAGGTCGAAGCTCCCAAGGTCGAAGCTCCCAAGGTCGAGGCTCCCAAGGTCGAGGCTCCCAAGGTTGAGGTTCCCAAGGTTGAGGCTCCCAAGGCCGAGGCTCCCAAGGTCGATGGCAAGGTCTATGGCGCAGAGTTCGCGGATTCTCGTGTGGTGCTGAAGGCGACCGGCGATGATTGCTGGGTCCAGGTGCGCGAGATGGACGGCTCGTTGCTGGTGTCGCGTCTGCTGCGGCGTGGTGACAGCTACCGGGTTCCCAACCGGCCCGGCCTGAACCTGATGGTCGGCAATGCCGGGTCGCTTGAGGTCTCGGTCGATGGGCGTAAGGCCGCCTCGTTGGGCGCCGTCGGCCAGGTGCGACGTGATATCCGTCTCGATCCCGACAGGCTGATGTCCGGGGGCTGAATACCCCTAAACAGGTTGTCGCTTTCGGATCGGTCCTCACATGCGCTATAACCCCTCGCTCGGGCTGGCTCGTGCCGGTCGGAGCGAATTGCATCTGTCAGCGAGAGCGATCCCATGAGCCTGCGGCCCTACCGCGAAATCAGCCGGCGCAAATCCCGGCAAATCCATGTCGGTCCGGTGGCCGTTGGCGGCGACGCGCCGATTTCGGTGCAGACCATGACCAACACGCTGACCACTGACGTGGCCGGCACCCTGGAACAGATCCGCCGCGCCGCCGATGCCGGCGCCGACATCGTGCGGGTGTCGTGCCCGGACGAGGACTCGACGGCGGCCTTTGGACGCATCGTCAGGGAATCGCCGGTTCCGCTGATCGCCGATATTCATTTCCACTACAAGCGCGGCATCGAGGCCGCCGAGGCCGGCGCCGCCTGCCTGCGCATCAATCCCGGCAATATCGGTTCGCATGACCGGGTGCGGGAGGTGGTCAAGGCCGCCAAGGATAATGGCTGTTCCATGCGTATCGGCGTCAATGCCGGCTCGTTGGACAAGCATCTGCTGGACAAGTATGGCGAGCCCTGCCCCGAGGCGCTGGTGGAAAGCGCGCTGGAGCATGCCAAGCTTCTGGAAGACAACGATTTCTTCGAGTTCAAGATCGCGGTCAAGGCCTCCGACGTCTTCCTGGCCGTCGCCGCCTATCAGGGGCTGGCCAAGGCCTGCGACTACCCCTTGCACCTGGGCATCACCGAGGCCGGCGGCCTGATCGGCGGCACGGTGAAGTCGGCCATGGGCATCGGCAATCTGCTGTGGCAGGGCATCGGCGACACGCTTCGCGTTTCGCTGTCGGCCGATGTCGTCGAGGAAGTCAAGGTCGGCTTCGAGATGCTGAAGTCGCTGGATCTGCGGCATCGCGGCGTGCGCATCGTGTCCTGCCCGTCCTGCGCCCGCCAGGGCTTTGACGTGATCAAGGCGGTGGAAGCCCTGGAGAACCGCCTGTCCCACATCCGCGCCCCGGTCACGCTCAGCATCCTTGGCTGTGTCGTCAACGGCCCCGGCGAGGCGCGGGAAACCATGGTCGGAATCACCGGCGGCGGCAGCGACAACCACAAGGTCTATGTGGGTGGCACTCCCGATCACAACATCGCCGGATCAGAGATGATCGACCATATCGTCGAACTGGTCGAGGCGCGCGCCGCCGAGATCGAGGCGGCCAAGAAGAAGGACGTCTGACCCGTGTCGAGTTTGCAGCCGGTTCGCGGCACCCACGATCTGCTCCCCGACGATTCGCGCCGTCACCGTTGGGTGGAGGAGATCGCCTTCGCCGCCGCCAGACGCTATGGCTTTGGCGAGATTTCCACTCCCATCTTCGAGTTCACCGAGGTGTTCTCCCGCACCCTGGGCGAGACCTCGGACGTGGTGACCAAGGAGATGTACACCTTCGCCGACCGTTCGGGCGATTCCCTGACGCTGCGGCCCGAGGGCACCGCCGGAGTGGCGCGCGCCTTCATCTCCAACGGTCTGGCCCAGTCGCTGCCGCTGAAGCTGTTTTATCGCGGCCCCATGTTCCGCCACGAACGGCCGCAGAAGGGGCGCCTGCGCCAGTTCCATCAGGTCGGGGTCGAACTGCTGGGGGTTGAATCGCCGCTGGCCGATGTGGAGGTCATCGCCCTGGCCTGGCGGGTGCTGTCCGAATTGGGAGTGGCCGGCAAGGTCCGGTTGGAACTCAACACCCTGGGCGACGCCGAAAGCCGTCTTGCCTATCGCGACACCCTGACCACCTATCTGTCCGACTTCCGCACCGCCCTCAGCGAGGACAGCCGCAATCGCCTGGACCGCAACCCGCTGCGGGTGTTGGATTCCAAGGACGAGGGCGACCGCAAGATCGTCGAAGGCGCTCCGTTGATGGGCGATTCGCTGACTCCGGCGGCGCGGGAGTTCTTTCACACCGTGACCGACGGGTTGACCCAGCTGGGGATTCCCTTCGTCACCAATCCCAAGCTGGTCCGCGGCCTCGACTACTACTGCCACACCGCTTTCGAGTTCACCACCACCGCTCTGGGAGCCCAGGGCACCGTGCTGGCCGGCGGTCGTTATGACGAGCTGATCGCCCAGATGGGCGGCACCCGGACGCCCGGCATCGGCTGGGCCGCTGGGGTCGAGCGGCTCTCCATGCTGGTCGACGAGGTTCCCGCCGGGGTGCGGCCGATCACCGTCATTCCCATGGGCGATTCCCTGCGGGCCATGGCGGTGGCCGAGCGCCTGCGCCGCGCCGGCATGACCGTCGATCTGGGCTATACCGGCAATATGAAAAAGCGCATGGCGCGGGCCGACAAGGTCAACGCCCGTTTCGCCGTCATTCTGGGCGAGGAGGAGGCGTCGCGCGGCGCCGTTACGATCCGCGACCTGGACGGCGGACTGCAAAGTGAGGTGCCGCTGGCGTCGCTGGAGGAACACCTCGGCCGCCTGCTGTAGCGAGGGGCAACGGCGTGGCCGTGTCCACCCATCGTCTGGTCATGATCGGGGCCAACCACAAGTCGGCTTCGTTATCCCTGCGCGACGCGCTGTTCGTGGACGATCTCGCCGCGCCGGGATTCCTCGAAGGGCTGAAGCGATCCGGTCTGGCCGAGGCGCTGATTTTGTCCACCTGCGACCGGGTCGAGGTCTGGACCGTCGATGCCGATCCCACCCATGCGGCGCGGCTGGCGGCCGAGGCCCTGGCGGCGCGGGCCGGGCTGGAGGCTTCGGTGCTGGCCAGCCACCTCTATACCCTGTCGGGGGCCGAGGCGGTGAGCCACGGCTTTACCGTCACCGCCTCGCTGGATTCGCTGGTGATCGGGGAGCCCCATGTTTCCGGTCAGGTCAAGGCCGCCCACCGGCTATCGCGTGAAGCGGCCGCCATGGGCGGCGAGTTGGACGCCTATGTTCAGGCCGCTTTCGCCGTCGCCAAGCGGGTGCGGACCGAAACCGCCATCGGCGAAGGCCCGGTCAGCATCGCGGCGGCGGCGGTGCAGATCGCCCGCGACCTGCACGGCGATCTCGGGCGCTGCCGGGCGCTGCTGGTGGGCACCGGCGAAATGGGCGAACTGGTGGCCGAAAGCCTGCTGGCGGCCGGGCTTGGGGATCTTTCGGTCACCGCGCCGCGCGGCAGCCGCGCCGAGGCGCTGGCCAAGGCGCTGAATTGCCACGTCCTGCCGTTCGAGGAAATGCGTGACGGGCTGGCCAACGCCGACGTGGTCCTGACCTGCATGGGCAGCCGCAACGTGGCGGTTAGCGCCGAGGCGGTCGCCGCCGCCCTGAAAAAACGCCGCCGCCGGCCGATATTTCTGGTGGATGCCGGCATTCCCGGCGATGTGGAGACGGCGGTTAATCGGGTGGAGGGCGCCTTCCTCTACGATCTTGGCGACCTGGAAAAGGTGGCGTTGAAGGGCCGCGCCACCCGCGAGGCGGCGGCCCGCGCGGCCCGCGCCATCGTCGCCGACGAAGCGGCCGCCTTCTCGCGCGGCCGCGCGGCGCGGGTGGCGGTTCCGGCCATCGTCGCCTTGCGGACCCGTTTCGAGGCCGCTCGCGAGGCGGTGCTGGCCGAGGCCGGCACTGATGCCGCCGAGGCGACTCGGCTGCTGGTCAACCGCCTGCTGCACGCCCCCAGCGAGGCGATGAAGGCGATCGCGGCAAAGGGGGCCGCCGACGGGCCGGAGTGGCGGGATATGGAAAAGACGCTGAACACGCTGTTCCGGCTGGAGGATTAAGGGCAATGAATCTGGAAACCCAATTCGACAAGGTCCTCTATCGCCATGACGAGCTGCGGGCGCAGCTGTCCTCGGGCGAGGGGATCGATTCCAACACCATCGTCCGGCTGTCCAAGGAACTGGCGGAACTCGACCCGGTGGTCGAGGCGGTTCAGGCCTTCCGCAAGGCGCGCGACGAGATGACCGAAGCGGCGGTGATGATGCAAGACGCCTCGGCCGACGCCGAAATGCGCGCCATGGCCGAGGAGGAGTTCTACGACCTCAAGGAGCGGTTGACCGCGCTGGAGCGTAACGTCCAGCTGATGCTGCTGCCCAAGGACGAGGATGACGACAAGAACGCCATCCTGGAAGTCCGCGCCGGCACCGGCGGGGACGAGGCCGCCCTGTTCGCCGCCGAACTGTTTCGTATGTACGAGCGGTATGCCGGCCTGCACGGCTGGCGGTTCGAGGTGCTGGAGGTCAGCGATACCGGCATCGGCGGCGTCAAGGAAGCCAGCGCCACCATCACCGGCCGCAGCGTCTTTGCCCGCCTCAAGTTCGAATCCGGCGTTCACCGGGTCCAGCGGGTGCCCGCCACCGAATCCCAAGGCCGCATCCACACCTCCGCCGCCACCGTCGCCATTATGCCCGAGGCGGAAGAGGTCGATATCGTGCTCAACGACAAGGATCTGCGGTTTGACGTCTATCGCTCGCAGGGCTCGGGCGGCCAGAGCGTCAACACCACCGATTCGGCGTGCCGCGTCACCCATATACCGACCGGTCTGGCCGTCGCCTGCCAGCAGGAAAAGAGCCAGCACAAGAACAAGGCCACCGCTTTGAAGCTGTTGCGAGCCCGTCTCTACGAGCGCGAGCGTTCGGCCAAGGACGCCGTCCGCGCCGCCGACCGCAAGAGTCAGGTGGGGTCTGGCGACCGGTCGGAGCGCATCCGGACCTATAATTTTCCGCAAGGCCGCGTCACCGATCACCGCATCAACCTGACGCTCTACAAGATCGAGGCGGTGATGAGCGGCGACGCGCTGGACGAGGTGGTCGAGGCCCTGATCGCCGCCGATCAGGCCGAGCGTCTGGCCGAAATGTCTTGAGATGATGACCATCGCCCAACTTTTGCACCAGGCCTCGGCGCGGTTGATGGCGGCGGGGATCGAGACGTCGCGCCTGGACGCCAGACTGCTGCTGGGCGAAGTGCTGGGGCTGGAGCCGCAGGCGGTGTTTTCAAAGCCGCAATTAGAGGTCTCCGCCCCCCTGCGGCAACGCTTTGACGACCTGCTGACGCGCAGGCTGGCCCGTGAGCCCATGTCCCACCTGCTGGGGCGGCGGGGCTTTTGGACCCTGGAGCTTAAGGTCACCGCCGACACCCTCGACCCGCGCCCTGACACCGAGACGGTGATCGAAGCGGTGCTGGACGGGCTGGCCGAGCGGGGCAGGCCGCGCCGGGTGCTCGACCTGGGCACCGGCACCGGCTGCATCCTCCTCGCGCTGCTGTCGGAGCTGGGATTCGCCACCGGCCTTGGCGTGGACAAAAGCCCGGCGGCGTTGGACGTCGCCCGCCACAACGCGCACAGCCTGGGACTGGCCGGCCGGGCCTCGTTCCAGTTGGGCGATTGGGGCGCCGGCCTGGACGAGCGTTTTGACATCATCGTTTCCAACCCGCCCTATATTCCCGATGGCGAAATCGACGGGCTGGAGCCGGAAGTGGCGGTGTTCGAGCCGCGTCTGGCGCTGGCCGGCGGCCCCGACGGCCTCGACTGTTACCGCCTGCTCGCCCCCCACATGGCCCGCCTGCTTAGCCCCGGCGGAGTGGTGGTGCTGGAGGTGGGCATGGGCCAGGCCGGGGACGTGGCCGCCCTTCTGGCCGACGCCGGCCTGACGCCGGCCGGGGTTCGGCGCGACCTTGGCGGGGTCGAACGCTGCGTCGTGGCGGTTTCATGAAAAAAGTTGTTGGAAAGAGGCGGCGGGCCGACTACGTTAACCCAACACGCGCCATTTGAACCGGGCGACTGCGTCGAGCCTTTGGCTCTGCCTCTCGATTTGTGCCGTGAAATCCCCCATCGCCGCCCCTAAACCGGTAGCGGACAGGCCGTGCAGCGATGCCGGCGAACTGGATTTGAGCGAAAATCATAATGATGCACATGAAGGCAGGTTCCGTGAATCCGAAGCAACGTTCTCGTGGTCGTGGTCCCAACGGCGGTGGCGGTGGCGGTGGCGGCGGCGGTAAAAACCGCGGCGGTGGCGGTGGCGGTGGCGGTGGCGGCGGTGGAATGCCTCGCCCCAATCAGGTCTTCGACAGCAATGGCCCGGAATGCCGTATTCGCGGCAATGCCCATCAGGTCCTTGAAAAGTACCTGACCCTGGCGCGTGACGCCTCGTTACAAGGCGACCGGGTCGCCGCTGAAAATTACTATCAGCACGCCGAGCATTATTTCCGCGTGATCAACGCGCAAAATCAGAACAATGGCCGCCCGCGCCAGCAGATGCCGACCCCCGCCGACGAGCAGTCCATGCAGTCGGAAGGCGAGGACGACAACAGCAACGAAGGCGGCAATGACAACGAGACCGAAAACGAAGCCGAGTCCGGCAACGATTCGGCGCAGTCGCAGCAGCAACAGCAGCAGCAGCCTCAGCAGCAGCGGCACCAACGTCATCAACGGCACCAGCATCAGCAGCAGCCGGTCGCCGAAATCCCCGGTGAAGGCCCTCAGCCCTCCATCGAACCGGCCCTTCAGCCCGTCCTTCAGCCGGTTGCCTCTCAGCCGGTCGTCGAGCCCGTGGCCGTTCAGGCCACCGAACCCGCCGCCGCCGAGGCGCCGGTCCGCAGGCCCCGTGGTCGTCCGCGCCGCGTCGACCCCGACCGCGCCGCCGAGCCGAAGCCGGAACCGACTTCCGAGCCGACCGAGGCCTGATCCGCGATGATCGAGGTCGAGCAGAGGTCCAGGGCGTTTCGTCTCGCCCTGTTCAGTCTCGGCTGGGTCTTTTTTGTCCTTGGCATCATCGGCGCCATCCTGCCGGTGATGCCCACCACCCCCTTCATGCTGATCGCCCTGTGGTGCTTTGCCAGAAGCTCGCGCCGCTTTCACGGCTGGCTGCTCCACCACAAACTGTTCGGCCCGCCGCTGCAATCCTGGGAACGCCACGGTATCATCCCCCTCGGCGCCAAGATCATCGCCATCGCCTCCATGGTCGTCAGCATGATCTATGTCCTCGGCTTTACCCAAACCCCCGGTTACCTGCTGGCCTTCATGGCCATCACCAGCACCATCGGCGCGGTCTTCATCCTGACAAGGCCCCATCGCGGGCCGGAATAGGGGAGGACGCGGGCGCTTCCGCCACACTCTCGCCACAAGCGCCCCCTAAACCCGTCGGACCGAACGTGTTATGAGACGATAATCATGGATATTCACCACCCCGAACTGACCGCCGCCGCCATCGTCGCCATGGCCGCCGTGTTGTGCGGCGGGCTGATGACCCGGTTTCGTCAGCCGGCCATCGTCGGCTATATTCTGGCCGGGGTGGTGTTGGGGCCTTCGGGGTTGGGCCTGGTCACCAATCGCGACGCCATCTCGACCCTGGCCGAGTTCGGGGTGCTGATGCTGCTGTTCGTGGTCGGCATGCGCCTGGATTTGCGCCGTTTCATGGCGGTATGGAAGACGGCGCTGTTCGTCACCTGCCTCCAGATCGCCGGCAGCGTCGGGGCGGCGCTGTTGCTGCGCCACCTGCTGGGCTGGAGCCTGGGGCTGGCCATGGTGCTGGGCTGCGCCGTGGCGATTTCATCCACTGCCGTGGTGATCAAGATCCTGGAAAGCTCGGACGAGCTTGATACCCCGGTGGGGCGGACCACCGTCGCCATCCTGATCGCCCAGGATATGGCGGTGGTGCCCATGATGCTGGTGCTGGAGGCCATGGAGACCCGCACCATCGAGCCGATGGACGCCGGCCGCGTCGTCTTGTCCATGCTGATCCTGGCCTTGCTGTTCTGGGGATTGTCGCGGCGCAAGTTGGTGCTGCCGCTGACCTCGCGTCTGATTCACGACGTGGATCTGTCCACCCTGGCGGCGCTGACCTGGTGTTTCGGTGCGGCGGCGCTGTCGGGGGTGCTGGACATGTCGCCGGCCTATGGCGCCTTTCTCGGCGGCGTGATCCTGGGCAATACCGCCGAAAGCGACGTCTTGCTGCGTCGCGCCCAGCCGGTCAAAAGTGTGTTGCTGATGGTGTTCTTCCTGTCCATCGGGCTGCTGCTGGATTTCAAGTTTATCTGGAGGAATCTCGGTTCCGTCCTGCTGCTGCTGGCCATGGTCACTGTGTTCAAGACCGCGCTCAACATCCTGGCGCTGCGGCTGTTGCGTCAGGATTGGCCCAGTGCCTTCCTGGCCGGCGTCGCCCTGGCCCAGATCGGCGAGTTTTCGTTCCTGCTGGCCGAGACCGGCAAGGCCGCCCACCTGATTTCGGCCCAGGAGACCAAGCTGGTGGTGGCGGTCACCGTATTGTCGCTGGTGCTGTCGCCGTTCTGGCTGTTCACCATGCGGCGCATGCACCGGGTGGCGGTGGTGCAGGTGGGGTCGTTCCGCGAGCTGATGGCCCGCCTCTATGGCGCGGATGCCGAGGCCGTGGCCCGCATCGCCCGCCAGACCCGGCGGCTGGCCTATCGCGCATCCCGGAAGGGGAGGGACGATGCCGGATTTAAGCCTGGAAACTGAGCTTGGCGGGGTGGTCGCCGGCCTCGACGAGGTGGGCCGAGGCCCGCTGGCGGGGCCGGTGGTGGCCGCCGCCGTGATCTTGGACCCGTCCCGGCTACCCAGGCGCCTGCTGGAGCGGCTGGACGATTCCAAGGCGCTGTCCAAGCGGCTGCGGGAGGAACTGGCGCTGCTGATCCCCCAGACCGCCCTGATCGGCTTTGGCGAAGCCTCGGTCGAGGAAATCGACCGCATCAACATTCTGCAAGCCACCATGCTGGCCATGCGTCGCGCCTATGACGCGCTGGGGCGGGGCGCCGATCATGCCCTGGTGGACGGCAACCGCTCGCCCGGTCTGGCCTGTCCGGTGCGGTGCGTGGTCAAGGGCGATGGAATTTCGCTGTCCATCGCCGCCGCCTCGGTGGTGGCCAAGGTGCGTCGCGACGCCGTCATGACCGAATTGGCCGTCCTCCATCCCGGTTTTGGCTGGGAGCGAAATGCCGGCTATGGCACGCCGGAACATTTGGACGGCCTCAGACGGCTGGGGCCGACGCCGCATCATCGGCGCTCTTTTGCCCCGGTGGCGCAATATATGTCGTCATAAATGAGGGGGTGAGCCACAACCCCTGGATATGAATCGTGTGATTCCAATAGGTTCTTGACGGACTCTCATGTTTGACTCAAATTGAGTCCCATGACCTTGCCCCTGAACACCATAATGTCGGGCGATTGCATCGCACTGATGGACTCGCTCCCCGCCAAGTCGGTCGACCTTGTGTTCGCCGACCCGCCCTATAATCTTCAGTTGGGCGGCGAGTTGCTGCGCCCCAACAACTCCAAGGTGGACGGAGTCGACGAGGAGTGGGATCGTTTCAGCGATTTCGCCGCCTACGACCAGTTCACCCGCGCCTGGCTGGCCTCGGCGCGCCGCATTCTCAAGGATGACGGCGGGTTGTGGGTGATCGGCAGCTACCACAACATCTTCCGGGTCGGGTCCATCCTTCAGGATCTGGGATTTTGGATGTTGAACGACATCGTCTGGCGCAAGTCCAACCCCATGCCCAATTTCCGGGGCACCCGCTTTACCAATGCGCACGAGACCCTGATCTGGTGCTCGAAGTCGGCCGAGTCCCGCTACACCTTCAACTACGACTCCATGAAGGCGCTGAACGACGATCTTCAGATGCGCAGCGACTGGACCCTGCCGCTGTGCACCGGCGGCGAGCGGCTGAAGAAAAGCACCGGCCTCAAGACCCACCCGACCCAAAAGCCGGAATCGCTGCTCTATCGGGTGATCATGGCCTCGACCAAGGTGGGCGACGTCGTCCTCGACCCCTTCTTCGGCACCGGCACCACCGGCGCCGTCGCCAAGAAGCTGGGACGTAATTTCATCGGCTGCGAGCGTGACCCCGAATACATCGCCGCCGCCAAGGAACGCATAGCCAAGGTGATCCCCGTGTCCGATCCATCCGTCCTGATGTCCATTTCCAAGCGGTCGGAGCCGCGTATCCCGTTCGGCTCGGTGCTGGAGCGCGGCCTGCTTACCCCCGGCGACCTGCTGTTCGGCGGTTCCCGCCACGACAAGGTCGCCAAGGTGCGGGCCGACGGCACCCTGATCACCGATATCCATCGCGGCTCGATCCACAAGGTCGGCGCCCTGGTGCAGGGCGCGCCGGCCTGCAATGGCTGGACCTTCTGGCACTTCATGGCCGGCCAGGACGACTTCCTGCCCATCGATGTGCTGCGCCAGAAGATCCGGGCCGAGCTGCATTGAGCAAAAGAACCGCAGCCTTGGTCTTCGTGGTCGGGGCGCTGGCCTCGGCCCCCGCCCTGGCCGGGGCCTGCGTCGCGCGTCCGGATGGGCTGCACTGCTTTGATCTGGGCGAGACCCTGATCTTGCAGGGTCTGAGCAGCGCACCCGGAAATCAGCCCGTGGTGTTGCAAAACGATGGGCAGGGCAACATTTTCGGCCTGATCGGCGGCGAAAAGCTGATGATCATCCGCGCCCAAGGCATGTTGGCGGCCAAATTGGGCAATCGCCGGCTGATCTGTGTTGAGGCCGGCCCCGGAATCACGACGTGCAAGTAGGGGGACGGGCAGAGCCCCCGCCCTTTACTTCCGTTTGTGGCCCTTGGTGTGGTAACGGCGCTTGGAGCTTGGCGGCTTGGGCAGCTTGGCGCGGGCGGCACGGAAGCGTTCCAACATGCGCAGGAAGGTGGCGTCCAGTTCGGTCTCGATCTCCGGGCGGTCTTCCAGCCGGCTGAGCAGCAGGGCGGCGGCCTCGATGGTTGACAGGCTGTCGTTGCGCGGCTCGGTACGGACCCGGCCATAGCGCGACGGGCGCTTTGGGCCGAGAATCACCCGCTTGCACTTCAACACCCAGGGATTGCGCCACCACAGCGCCTTGGCCTGGCTCCAGGTGCCGTCCAGCACGATGACGCCTTCGATGAACGCCAGGGCCTTGGTCTGATCGGGGCAGGGCGCGCCCTTGGCGTCCAGGGCGACCACTTCCTGGTCGGGGGCCAGGGCGGCGGGCATGGCCGAGCCGAGATACAAGATCGCCCAGCGTTGCGGATCGGCCGGTCGGCCCAGCGCCTTGGCGAGGCTGGACCAGGACAGGCCGACTCTCAGGACCGCATTGGTGAAGTGCAGCGCCGTCAGTCGGGCGGTTCCCAGGGTCTTGTCCTGCTCTTGGGGGTGCTGAAGGATCAGCAGGCCAAGCTGGTTCTCGATGGGAACGATCCCGTCGCAGACGCACAGTATTTCGGGCTTGCAGCAAGATGGGCAGTCGGGAAGCGCTTCGACGGCGGAAGGCGCTTCGGGGACGGGCGGAGCATCGGGGGGGAGCGTGGACATACCCTGCTTGTACCGCGTCGGGGCGGCCGGATGCAATCGGGCCGCTTGATTTTTTGCGCGGCGAGGCGCAAGCACTGTCCATGCCCGTCGTTCCTCCCGCCGAACTGATTGCCTTGCTCTCCCGCGATCAGCGGCTGATGGGACTTGACCTCGGCACCAAGACCATCGGCCTGGCGCTGTCCGATGTCAGCCGCACCATCGCCACCCCGTTCGACACCATCCGCCGCACCAAGTTCACCAAGGACGCCGAAACCCTGCTGGCGATCGTCGACAGGCAAGGGGTTGGCGGTCTGGTGTTGGGCCTGCCGGTGGAGATGGATGGCGGCGAAGGGGCGCGCTGCCAGTCGGCGCGGGCTTTCGCCACCAATCTGGCCAAGCTGCGCGACCTGCCCGTGGCCTTTTGGGACGAGCGCCTGTCCACCGCCGCCGTCACCCGGACCCTGCTGGAGGCCGACGCCTCGCGCAAGCGGCGGGCCGAAGTGGTGGACAAGATGGCGGCCGCCTACATCCTTCAGGGACTGCTGGACGGGATCGGGCGGCGGCTCACTTGACCTTTGTCAGATCGCGGCCGGCCGAATTGGCCTAGAGTGCCCGCCTTTCGAGGGGAGACCATCATGATCCGCCGTTTTGCCTTTGCCCTGTGCGTTCTGTCCGCCCCCGCCTTTGCCGGCGATGTGGCCTGTCCCGACATGGCCGCCGCCGTTCAGGTGGGCGCCTGCCCGACCGAGGAAGAGTTGAACTGGGGCTATACCGGCTATTGCGGCGACAATGCCCGCCTCTACGACAAGGAGGGCGATACCTGCGTCAACCCCGAGAATTACCGCAAGCTGAAGGACGTATCGCTGTGGGAAGCCGGCGAGTTCCAGGGCTATCTGCATTGCTCGCTGGCGCCCGAGGCGCATAAGGCGTCAAAGCCCGCCGGAATCGCCATCCGCAAGGCCGGCAAGATCACGCGGGTAACCTGCTCTTATGACGGCGGCCAGGAAATGACCCTGCGCACCCGCGCCGAATGCACCCAGACCGGTGATAAGGCTTCCTGCAAGGAATAGCCGGAGGGCTTTTCCGGGGCCTTCCTCAATCCCCCGTCTTGCTGGGCCGGAAGACGCCGGGCGGCAGGCGGGTGGACATGTCGCAGAGCGACTTTTCGATCTGGCCCGAGGTCAGGCCGTCCACCTTGGACAGATCGACTTCGCGCAGGTCGGCGCCGATCAGGGTGGCGCCCTTGAGGTCGGCTCCGGCCATGCGGGCGCCGGTCAGGATCGCTCCCGACAGGTCCGAGCCGCGCAGGACGGCGTTTTCCATGTTGCTGAGCTGTAATCTGGCGTGCCGCATCGCGGCGACGCCCAGATTGGCGCTGCCGAGATCGGCGGCCTCCAGGACGGCGTAGCGGAAGTCGGAACCGTCGAGCCGGGCTTCGGCCAGACAGGCGTCCGACAGATTGACCTCGCGAAAGGTGGCGTTGGCCAGGATGGCGTTCGACAGGTCGGCCCCGGCCAGATCCATGCCGATGAAGGTGGCCCGCTTGCCCTCGGCCCCTTTGCTTTGCAGCCAGAGGCCGTGTTCCGCGATCACAGCGGTCAGGTCGAGGCTGGCCACGTCGCCGCCCTTACGCGCCTTGTGGCCGGATTTCTCCATAGCCTCCTTCCACTGCTGGCGGCGCTTTTCCGCCATGCGGCGTTTGGCTTCGGCGTCGAGGTCGGGCTTGACGCCGGCGACTTCGAAGCCGACGGAGGTGTCCCTGGGCTTGGCGGCCGGCGCCAGATCGTCCAGGTCAAGCTTGCCGCCGGTGGGGCGTCTGGCCTCGACCGGGCTGCCGCCGCCATGCGTCGGACGGGGCGGGGCGGCGGGAGCCGCAGCGGGAGCCGCAGCGGGTGGGGCGGTGGGGCGGGGCGCGGGTTTGGCGGCCGGCGCGGCGACCTCGGCCGTTTCGGTCCAGGGGCCGTCGCGGCCGGGGCGTTCGGGATTGGCCGGCGCGGGCTTGACCGAGTCGTCCCGCGCGGCGAGGCGGGCGGCCAGGGCGGCCACTTCCGGGATCGGCTCCGCCGCCGCCGCCGGGCGGGTCGCCAGGGGGGCGGCCTCGCCCTTGACCGACAGGTCGGGCAGCGGGTCGGGCTCCTTGACGAAGTTCATCTTGGGCTTGGCCACCGCCATCACCGGGATGGGCAGGCGCTGGGGATTGGCCAGGGTATCGGTGACGCGGTGCGACAACTCATGGCCGGAGATCGGCTTGGGGATCACGCCCTCGACGCCAAGCGCCTTGGCGCGTTCGATCATGTCCTTTTGGGCGAAATGGGCGACCACCAGAATCGGGACGGCGTCGAATGGGTTGCCGGCGGGGCGTCGCAGGCGTTCGATCACCGCCAGCCCGCTTTCGGGTTTGGCGCCCAGGTCGATCAGGATCAGGTCGGCGCCGCGCGCCAGCAGGCCGGGCGTGTCGGCCGGCTCGCTGAACGAGACGACCTCGCGCACGCCCAACTTGCGGAACGTCTGCCGGGCCAGGAATCGAAACTGATCGTCCAGGCCGAAGACCAGAAGACGGACCGTCTTCCAGTCGGCGCCCAGAGCGCCCACGGTGGGATGACGCATGAAAAACTCGCCCTTGTCTTAAAAGATCGCCGAATCCTCGGTCTGCCCAAGCGGGGCGCGCGTCGGCCCTTGGCCGCAACTCCGAGCATCCCCGCCATGGCCTTCCCCGCCCTCAACATAGTCATCGCGACGGTTTAAGCCAAGGCATGTTGCAGGAGAGCGTCCGCCGCCTCATGTTAGGGGCATGAGAATTCGCACCCCATCGACCTTCGACAAGGCGCGCGGCCAAGGGCCGGCCGCCGACTGGACCACCATCCGGACCCTGCTTCCCTATCTGTGGCCACCGGGCGAGCCGGCGCTGCGGCTGCGGGTCGTGCTGTCCATGATCCTCCTGGTGGCGGCCAAGGGGGTCGGGGTGGGGGTGCCGCTGCTCTACAAGCAGGCGGTGGACGCGCTGACCGTCCGGCCGGACATGGTGGTCGCCGTGCCGGTGGCGATCCTGCTGGCCTATGGCCTGGCCCGCATCCTGGGCGGCACCTTCGGCGAGTTGCGCGACATCGTATTCGTCAAGGTCGGCCAGCGGGCGATCCGCTCGGTGGGGCTTGGCGTGTTTCGCCATCTCCACCGGCTGGGTCTGCGCTTTCACCTCGACCGCCAGACCGGCGGCGTGTCGCGCGCCATCGAACGCGGCACCAAGGGCATCGAGTTCCTGCTGAACTTCATGCTGTTCAACATCCTGCCGACCCTGCTGGAGATCGTCCTGGTCACGGCGGTGCTGTGGGGGCTGTACGATTCCAGCTTTGCCCTGATCACGGCGGCCACCATCGCGGTCTATATCGCCTATACCCTGACCGTCACCGAGTGGCGCACCAAGTACCGCCGCGCCATGAACGAGACCGATTCCGAGGCCTCGACCAAGGCCATCGACTCGCTGCTGAATTTCGAGACGGTCAAGTATTTCTGCAACGAGGACCACGAGGCCGGCCGCTACGACAAGGCCCTGGCCCGCTACGAAGGCGCCGCCACCAAAAGCAAGGTGACGCTGTCCATGCTGAATATCGGCCAGGGCGCCATCATCGCCATCGGCCTGACCCTGGTGATGATCCAGGCGGCGCGCGGCGTCGCCTCCGGGGCCATGACCCTGGGCGACTTCGTGCTGGTCAACGCTTATCTGATCCAGCTTTACATGCCGCTGAACTTCCTGGGCTTCGTCTATCGCGAGATCAAGCAGTCGCTGACCGACATGGAATCCATGTTCCGTCTGCTGCGCGAGAATGCCGAGATCGAGGACGGCGCCCATGCCCGCCCGCTGGAGATCGCCGGCGGCGAGGTCCGCTTCGACGATGTTCATTTCGGCTATGATCCCGACCGCCGGATTCTGGATGGCGTCGGCTTCGTGGTGCCGGCCGGGCGCACCGTCGCCATCGTCGGCCCGTCGGGGGCGGGCAAAAGCACCATCTCGCGGCTGCTGTTTCGTTTCTACGACGTCAATTCCGGGGCGGTCAGCATCGACGGCCAGGACATCCGCGACGTTACCCAAGCCTCCCTGCGCGCCGCCATCGGCATCGTTCCCCAGGACACCGTCCTGTTCAACGACAGCATCCGCTACAACATCGCCTATGGCCGTCCCGGCGCGTCTCAGGACGAGATCGAGCAGGCGGCCCGGCTGGCCAGCATCCATGATTTCGTGGTCTCGCTGCCCCAGGGCTACGAGACCAGGGTGGGCGAACGCGGCCTGAAGCTGTCGGGCGGCGAAAAGCAGCGGGTCGCCATCGCGCGCACCATCTTGAAGTCGCCCCGCATCCTGATCTTCGACGAGGCCACCAGCGCGCTCGATACCCATACGGAGAAGGAGATCCAGGTGTCCCTGCGCGAGGTGTCGCGCGACCGCACCACCCTGATCGTCGCCCACCGCCTGTCCACCGTGGTCGATGCCGACGAGATCCTGGTGCTGGACAAGGGCCGCGTCATCGAACGCGGCCGCCACGCCGAACTGCTGGCCGCCCATGGCCGCTATGCCGAGATGTGGCGCAGGCAGCAAGAAGCCGCCGCCCTACAGGAAAAGCTGGCGGGAGAGCTGGTGTAGGTTCAAAGAAGGGCTACGCCGCCGCGACGCCCCGTTCCCGCTTGTTGACGCGGGCCATGGACAGGCCCAGGCACAGCACCGCCCAGGCGATGGTGACGGCCAGCGAAGTCAGGTAGTGGGGATCGGCCAGCAGCACCTGGGGGCCGTAATAGAACGGCGCCCGGATGATGATCAGGGCGTGACTGACCGGATTGGCCAGCATCACCAGCTTCATGGCCTGGGGCACGTTGCCCAGCGGGAACAAGGCGCCCGACAGCATCCACAGCGGCATCAGGAACACCATCATCACCGCGTGGAAGGCCGAGGTGGACTTCATCCCCCAGGCCAGCAGGAAGCCCAGCGCCGAAAAGCCGACCCCCGTCAGCACGAAGCCCATCAGCAGCATGACCAGACTGCCGAACCCCAGGTTCAGGCCCAGGAACGGGGCGGCGATGGTGAAGATCAGGGTCTGGACCATGGCGATGGAGGTGCAGCCCAGCACCTTGCCCAGTACGATGGCGAGGCGCGAGACCGGGGCGACCAGAACGCCCTGGAGAAAGCCGGCGTCGCGGTCCTCGATGATGGTGATGGACGAGAAGATGCTGGCGAACAGCATCATCATCAGCATGACGCCGGGGTAGAAGTATTCGAGATAGCTGACGCCTTCCATCCCGGCCGGCCGGAACGATCCGGCGAAACCGGCCCCCAGGAACAGCCAGAACAGCAGCGGCTGCGCCACCGTGCCGATGACGCGCTGGGGCTGGCGGATGAAGCGGGTGAACTCGCGCTTGGCCAGGGACAGCGAAACCCGGATCAGGGCGCTCATGAGCCGGTCCTTTTCAGGTCGATCGCCAGGGCATGGTCGGGCACGGCGCGGCTGGTGACATGGACGAAAACGTCGTCGAGGCCGGGTTGCTTGATGGAGATGGACAGCACCTCGGGCCGGTAGCGGTCGAGGATCTTTTCCAGCAGCGGCAGGCTTTCGCCGTTCTCGGTCTCCTCCAGGCGGACCTCGTCGCCGATGCAGCGCACCGCCAGCCCCATTTCGGCGCGCAACCGCGCCGCCAGTCCCTCGGTGTCCTTGGCCTGAAGCACCACCATCTCGGTGCCGATCATGGCTTTCAGCGCCTTGGGACTGTCATAGGCCAGCAATTTACCCTCGCGCATGATGGCGACACGGTCCACATCGTCGGCTTCGGCGAAGACGTGGCTGGTCATCAGCACGGTCATGCCGCGCGCCTTTTGCAGGCGGTGCAGGGCGTCGAGAAAGTTGCGGCGCGATACCGGATCAAGCCCGGTGGTGGGCTCGTCCAGCAGCAGCACCTTGGGATTGGTCATCAGAACCTTGGCCAACTCCACCTGTCGCGCCAGACCGCCCGACAGGGTGGAAACCTGTTGGTCCAGGCGGTCGGCCAGATCGGTCCAGCTTAACGCTTCTTCGCGGCGCGAGCGGTATTCCGCCCCCGACAGGCCGTAGAGGTCGCCGTGGATCGCCAGATTTTCCGCCACCGACAGGTGCTTGTCCACCGCCGGGCTCTGGAACACCACCCCCATGATCTCGCGCACCTTGGCCGGCTGGGCGAACAGGTCGAAGCCGGCGATGGAGACGCGGCCCAAGCTGGGCAGCGCCAGACCGCACAGGATTCGGAACAGGGTCGATTTGCCGCTGCCGTTGGGGCCGGACAGGATGACGAACTCGCCCTCCCTGACCCCCAGGCTCAACCCGGAGATGGCGGTGCGGGCGGGAACCTTGCGGCTTCCAGGATAAATATGGGTCAGGTCGTCGATGGTGATCATGGGCACTCTAGGGTCAGGGACGGGGCACTCTTTCATAGGCGGGGCAGGGGGTAAAGCCCTACGACATTAAAATTATTCAAGAATGATGCATCGCCCCGGTCATTTCATCGATTCGGGCGGCCGGAGGTCGGACTTTCGGACGAGCCGGCGGCCTTGTTCAGGGCGGCCAGGATTTCCGATTCGCCGAGGAGTTCCGAGAGCGGGATGCCGTCCGGCGCGGCGGGGCCATAGACGGCATTGAATGGAATGCCATAGCGCCCGAACGAGGCAAGATAGCGGGAAATGGCTTCGTCGGGTTTGGTCCAGTCGGCCTTCATGGCGACCACGTCGGCGGCGGACAGGCGGCGCGCCACCTCGCCGCGCTCGACCACCGCCGCCTTGTTGACCTTGCAGGTGATGCACCAGTCGGCGGTGACGTCGACGAAGACCAGCTTGCCGCCGCCTGCCAGTCCGGGGATGGCGGCGCGGTCGAAGCTTATCCAGGGAATGCCGCCGGCCGAGGGGGTGGAGGCCTCGCCGCCGCCGTCGCCGTGATAGGGGGCCGCCAGGGCCAGACCGGCCAGGGCGACGATGAAGGCCGCCGCCGCCGAGTGGGCGGAGGCCGGCATGCGGGGCCTCAGCGCCAGCACCACCACGGCCAGCGCCACCGCCCCGCCCGAAACCAGCGCCGCCGCCGCTCCGGCCTGGACCGCCAGCACGGTCAGCAGCCACAGCCCGGTTCCGGCCAGCGCCACGCCCAGCGCCTTGCGCACGGTGATCATCCAGCCGCCCGGCTTGGGCAGCTTCAACGCCGCGTCGGGCCACGCCGCCACTGCCAGATAGGGGGCGGCCATGCCGAGGCCCAGGCTGGCGAAGATGGCGGTGATTTCCGCCGGGCCGCGCGCCAGGGCAAAGCCGATGGCGGTACCCAGGAAAGGGGCCGAGCACGGGGTGGCCAGCAAGGTGGCGAAGGCTCCCGACATGAAATGGCCCAGCACGGTGTGATGGGGGACGCCGCCGCCGCCCTTGCGGTTCAGCAGCCAGGTCGGCATGGGAACCTCGAACGCGCCCCACAGATTGGCGGCGAACAGGCCCAGCAGCAGCACCATGACCGCCAGGAAGCCGGGTTGCTGGAACTGGATGCCCCAGCCCACCGCGGCGCCGGCTTGCTTGACCGCCACCGCCAGTCCCGCCAGGGCCATGAACGACGCCACGATGCCGGAGGCCGAGGCCAGGAAGCTGGCCCGCACATGGGCGCGCTCGCCCCCGCCATGGCCCAGGACGCCCAGGATCTTGATGGACAGTACCGGCAGTACGCAGGGCATCAGATTGAGGATCAGGCCGCCCAGCAGCGCCACCGCCATCATGGCCAGCAGGCCGGGACCGCCGGCCGGAGCCGCGACGCCGGCAACCGGCGTTGCCGAGGCTTCCAGCGAGCGCAGGCCATCGACCACGGTAATCCGGAGCGGCGCGCCGGCCAGGGGCTTTAGCAGGGTCTTGGGCGCTACCGGCACTTCGATCACGGCATGGCGGCGGTCGGCGGACAGGGTGACGCGCGGCTGCTCGAAAGCGGCGACGTCGTCGGCTTCGATAAAGGCGTCCGGCTCGTTCAGGGGCTCGGTGGCGGCAAGGGTGAGGCGCAGCAGCGAGGCGTCGCCGTCGCCGATGGCCTCGACCGAGTCCAGGCCGAGGCCGTGACGGGCGCCGTCGCCTGGAACCAGGGCGGTGAAGCGACCGATATCATGGGCGAAGGCGGAGGCCTCGGCGGCCCCGGCGGCAAGGTCGAGCGCGAGGTCGGCATGTTGCGGCACGCAGATCTTGGCGCAGGCCAGGAACTCCACCGCCAGCCTTAGTCCCACCGGCTGCCCCGGCGCGGCGATGGGCGCTTCCAGCGGCAGCACCACCTCGTCCACATAGCCGTGGTTCTGCAAGCCGGCCAGCACGAAACGGTGCGGCGCCGGCCAGCGCAGGGAGGGCGCGCCCAGATTGGTCGAACCGCTCCAGTCGAGTTTGGGGGGATAGCCGGCGTCGCCGGGGCTGCGCCAGTAGATCTTCCAGCCCGGCTCCAGTTTGAACTGAAGGCCGAGCCGCAGGGTCGGGGCGGTTCCGGCGGCCGTGACGGCGCTGATCAGGCGGACCTGACCGGACTCGCTTTTCGCCCAATCCGAGGCGGCGGACTCGCCGGCGGCAGCCATGGCGCAGGACCAGCCCCAGGCCAGCAAAGCCGTCGATAGTACCCGCATCGCACCCATGACCGATCCTTCCTGTCGCGGCGGGAACAACAGCACCGGGGCGGCCACGCTGTCAATGATCCTGGGGATTAACTTCTCGTCATGCGGCTATAGTTGGACCTGGACGCCCAGTTCGACCATCCGGCCGGCGGGGATGCGGAAAAAGTCGGTGGCGCTGACCGCGTTGCGGCTCATCACCACGAACAGACGCTCGCGCCATTCCGCCATTTCGGGATGGACCGAGGAGATCAGGGTCTCGCGGCCCAGGAAGAACGAGGTGTCCATCATGTCGAATTCCAGGCCGAAGGCCTTGCACAGGCGCAAAACCTTGGGAATATCGGGCTCCTGGAAGAAGCCGTAACGGACGGTGATGCGGTAAAAGCCCTCCACCAGCCCCTCGACCACCACCCGGTCGCGGGCGGAGACGCGGGGGATGTCCTCGGTGACCACCGTCATGAACACCACCCGTTGATGCAGGGCCTTGTTGTGCTTCAGGTTGTGCAGCAGGGCGATGGGAACCGTCGACGGGTCGCCGGTCATGAAGATGGCGGTGCCCCGGACCCGGATGATGTTGGTGGAGTCCTTTTGCTGCTTCAGGAACATGTCCAGCGGCATGGCGCCCTCGGCCAGGCGCTTGGTCAGGATCTGGCGGCCGCGCCGCCAGGTGGCCATCAGCAGGAAGATGACCGCGCCGATGGCCAGCGGAAACCAGCCGCCGTTGGCGACCTTCAGCAGATTGGCCCCGAAGAAGGCCAGATCAATCACCAGGAAGACCGCGCCCAGGGCGAGGCACAGCCAGAGCGGCCACTTCCAGCGGGTGCGCGCCACCACCAGCGCCAGCACGGTGGTGGCCGCCATAGTGCCGGTGACGGCGATGCCGTAGGCGGCTGCCAGATTGCTGGAGCTTTTGAACCCCACCACCAGGGCGATAATGGCGATCAGCAGGCCCCAGTTGGCGCGGGGGATATAGATCTGCCCCTCTTCCTCGTCCGAAGTGTGCCGGATGTCGAGACGCGGCGAATAGCCCAGCTGCACCGCTTGGCGCGACAGGGAGAACACCCCGGAAATCACCGCCTGACTGGCGATCACCGTGGCCAGGGTCGACAGCGCCACCATGGGATAAAGCCCCCAGTCCGGCACCAGCAGATAGAACGGGTTGCGCGCCGCTTCCGGGTCGGCGAGCATCAGGGCCGCCTGACCGAAATAGTTCAGCGCCAGCGCCGGCAGCACCACGACGAACCAGGCCAGCTGGATCGGCAGCTTGCCGAAATGGCCCATATCGGCGTAAAGCGCCTCGCCGCCCGTCACCGCCAGCACCACCGAGCCCAGCACCATGAAGGCGATCCAGCCGTGGTTGTATACGAAGGCGGCGCCATAGGCGGGATTGATCGAGCCCAGGATGGCGGGGTGGCCGATGATTTCGTTCAGCCCCAGCGCCGCCAGGGCGAGGAACCACACCAGCATCACCGGGCCGAACAGGCGGCCGACCAGCTCGGTTCCGTGGCTTTGGATGGCGAACAGGCCGGTCAGCACCACCAGGGTGATGGGCACGACGAAGGGGGCAAAGATCGGGGTTCCCACCTCCAGCCCCTCGACCGCCGACAGCACGGAAATGGCCGGGGTGATCATGCCGTCGCCGTAGAACAGCGCCGCCCCGATCAGACCCAGCACCATCAAGATGCCCACATGGTTCTTGTCGCTGCCGGTGGCGCGCATGGCCAGGGCCAGCAGGGCGAGGATGCCGCCCTCACCCCGGTTGTCGGCGCGCATGACGAACAGCACGTATTTCAGGGTGACGACGATGATGATGGCCCAAAACACCAGCGAGGCGATGCCGTAGACGTTTTCCGGCGTCAGCGGCACCCCGTGGTTGGGGGCGAAGCATTCCTTGAGGGTGTAGAGCGGGCTGGTGCCGATATCGCCGTAGACCACCCCCATGGCGGCCAGGGACAGGCCGCTCAGGCGACGGATGCCGGCCGGGGGTTGCTTCGGGGGGGCTGCTGCTTCCATTTTAGATCTCTATCTGGCTGCCCAGCTCGACCACGCGATTGCTGGGCAGGTGGAAGAAGTCCATGGCGCTGGTGGCCATGCGCGCCAGGGTGGCGAACAGCTGGTCGCGCCAACCGGCGAGACCCTCCTTTGGCAGTGGAATCAGGGTCTCGCGCGAGACGAAGTACGAGACGGACATGGGCTCGTAGAAGAAGCCCAACTGGTCGGTGCGGGCATGGGCCAGCGCCTTGGGAATGTTGGGGCTTTCCATGAAGCCATAGCGCAGGAACACCCGATGGAAGCCGGGGGCCAGCAGCCGGTTTTCCAGCCGGTTTTCCTCGGGGACGAACGGCACTTCCTCGACCTGGACGGTCAGCAGCACCACCCGCTCGTGGATGATCTTGTTGTGCTTCATGTTGTGCATCAGGGCGATGGGTACGCCCTCCGATGTTCCGGTCAGGAAGACGGCGGTGCCGGGCACGCGCGGCACCCGGTCGGACAGGCTGGCCAGGAAGTCCTCCACCGGGAAGGCGTCCTTGCGCTGCCGCGCCAGCAGCCGTTGGCGGCCATGCTTCCAGGTGGTCAGCACGGTGAACAGGATGCCGCCGATCACCAGGGGGAACCAGCCACCGTCGGGGATCTTGATGGAGTTGGCCAGGAAGAAAGCCAGATCCACCACCAGGAAGCCGCCGATGAAGATCTTGACCCGTCTGGGATTCCACTTCCAGATCAGCAGCATCACCGTGCCGACCAGCAACGCGTCGATCACCATGGTTCCCGTCACCGCGACGCCATAGGCGGCGGCCAGATTGCTGGAGGTCTTGAACCCCACCACCAGGACCATGACCAGGATCATCAGCAGCCAGTTGACGAAGGGCAGGTAGATCTGTCCCATCTCGTCCTTGGAGGTGTGGATGATCTCCATGCGCGGCAGGAAGCCCAGCTGAATCGCCTGGCGCGTCACCGAAAAGGCGCCGGAGATCACCGCCTGGGAGGCGATCACCGTCGCCATGGTGGCAAGTACCACCAGCGGCAGCGCCAGATGGGCCGGGGCCAGCTTGAAAAACGGGCTGGCGATGGCGGAAGGATCGTGAATCAGCAGGGCGCCCTGGCCGAAATAGCACAGCACCAGGGCCGGCAGCACCAGGAGATACCAGGCCAGCCGGATGGGCAGGCGGCCGAAATGGCCCATATCCGTGTACAGCGCCTCGGCGCCGGTCACCGCCAGCACCACCGAGCCCAGCGCCAGGAAGGCGTGCCAGCCTTCGTGATAGACGAACATGATGGCGTAGTGGGGGCTGAGCGCCGCCAGGACCGAGGGGGCGTGGGCGATGTTCTTCACCCCCAGGACCGCCAGGGTGCCGAACCAGATCAGCATCACCGGCCCAAACATCTTGCCGACCAGATCGGTGCCGTGGGACTGGATGGCGAACAGCACGAACAGAATCATCAGGGTCAGCGGCACCACCCATTGCTCCAGATGGGGGGCGGCGACCTGGAGCCCTTCTACCGCCGACAGCACGGAAATCGCCGGGGTGATGATGCTGTCGCCGTAGAACAGGGCGGCGGCGAAGATGCCCAGGGCGCTGACCAGCATGGGCAGGCGCTTGTGCCCCTCGGCGGCGTGACTGACCAGAGCCAGCAGGGCCAGCGAGCCGCCCTCGCCGCGGTTGTCGGCGCGCATGATGATGATGACGTATTTGAGCGAGACGATAATGGTGATCGCCCAGAAGATCAGCGATAGCACCCCCAGGATGTTGCCGCGATCGAGCGCCACGGCATGGGGGCCGCTGAAGGTCTCCTTCATGGCGTAGAGCGGGCTGGTGCCGATATCGCCGAATACCACGCCGATGGCGGCGAGCATCAGCCCGGCAACGTTCCGGGACTTTTCGTGGCCCGGGTTGGCCGTCATGTCTGGTGTCCCCCCTAGATCTCAGCGCACATGCCTACCCGGAATGGGCCAGGAGTCAAGTGTCCTGAGAATACATCAACCCGCCGACGACGGTGCGCCCCCGCTTCGATGCCCGCCCAGCGCGGGGTCTGGACGGTGCGGAGGCCAGATTTCTTTGGGTTTTTGCCCCGGTCAGAATGACGGCCATGCCGCCCTGGGAAGATCTTGGCATGATTTTCCCCTTGTACGGGCGGCCAGTAAGTATAGCAAAAGTCATGTAACAGATAAATGTCACATTTGGTGTCTTTCCGGCGACGCCGATTCAGTGAAGGATGGTGCCAACAAAGAGAGTCCCCATGGGACCGCTTAGGGAGATGTTCAAATGTCCAAGGTAACGCAGAGCGAGGCCCAATGCGGCCCCGTGTCGCTTCCGCCGCATGGCGGCGGCGGGATGTCCGCCGGCTGGTTGACAAGGGCGGCCCGAGTCCTGGGAATTTCCCGCATCGCCAAGGGCGACGGCGCCGGGCGGGGATTCGACTTCGTCGCCATGCATCGTTCGCTCGGCAGTCTGGAACGGAAGTCGGCGGGAGAATAGGGCTTGCGGGATTGAACGGCACGTCCTAATCCTCCGTTCCGGAGGGTTCCCGCCATGGTCAAGGTTCTGTTCGTCTGTACAGGCAATATCTGCCGCTCACCCACCGCCCACGGCGTGTTTCGCGCCATGGTCGAGCGTGCGGGATTGGCCGGAGTTATCGGCGTCGATTCCGCCGGAACCCACGCCTACCATGTGGGCGAGCCGCCGGATCGTCGCTCGACCGAGACGGCCCGGCTGCGCGGATTCGAACTGAAGGATTTGCGCGCCCGTCAGGTGGTCAAGGCCGACTTCACCGGATTCGACCTGATTCTCGCCATGGATCGCGGACATTTCGGTCTGTTGTCGGGGCAGTGCCCGCCAGAGCGGCGTCAGGCCTTGGCCCTGTTCCTGTCTTTCGCGCCACAGCTGAACATCCTTGACGTTCCCGATCCCTATTACGGTGCCGGCGATGGCTTTGAACGCGTTCTCGACATGATCGAGGCCGGTTCCGCCGGCCTGCTGGAGCATATCCGCGCCACCATGCTGGCCGGCTGATCCGGCCCGGCGAGGTGGAAAAAAGGCGGTCTGGTCCGCCATTTCAGGCAAGAACAGTTCCGTTCGGCCGAAGTAAATAATCAAAATTATAGTCAATCTAATATGGGGATCGGTCAGGCCATTCCAGGTTGATCGGCCGCTTGAGTAATATTGACAGCGGATTCAAAATAGGTATTATCGTACCGAATTATCATTTTAGATTCCATGATGCCGGTTGCGGCGGTTCAGGCTGGCGACTTCGGCGCAATTTGTCCCGACAGGTGATGCATGACGGCCGGACAGGAACAAGAAGAGGCACTTCAGCGTTTCGCCAATGAGGCGGGTGGTCTTGGCATCCAGGTGGTCGAGGTCATCGGCAAGGTCGAGGACGTGGCCAAGCATGTGGGACATCAGTCGGCGCTGATGGGCACCATCGAACAGCGCATGACCGCCCTGGGGGCGGAGACCAGCAATATCGTCGTCACCGCCAGCCGCAGTCACGCCCTGTCCGAGGAGGCGGTGACCGCCATGGGGGCGTCCAAGGCCGAGATCGCCCGCTCGCTTGACGACATCACCATGCTGACCAACATGGTCGTGGCCGGCATGGAGCGGATCACCACCTTGCAGTCGGCGCTTCAGCAGGTCGGCCGGGTGGCCGCCTCCATCGAGGCCATCGCCCGTTCGACCAATATGCTGGCGCTCAACGCCACCATCGAGGCGGTCCGTGCCGGAGAATCCGGGCGCGGCTTCGCCGTGGTGGCCAGCGAGGTCAAGGAACTGGCCCGTCAGACCGCCACCAGCACCGCCGAGATCCGTCGGACCCTGGACACGTTGCAGGCGGTGGCGACCACCTTGGCCACGGATAACGAGGCCAGCGCCGCCCGTGCCCGCATCGTCAATGCCAGCACCGCCACCATCGGCGCCCATGTGGATGACATTCGCGGTCTGGTCGAGCACATCGCCACCGATCTGCGGACCGTGTCCACCGAGGCCGAAGCCATCAACGAGGATGGCGCCAGCCTGTTGGGCGCCGTTCAAAAGGCCAATACCGGCATCGCGGCTTCCGCCGGGCATCTCGACACCGCGCGCGGGCTCCTCGACACCATGCGTCTGTCGGGGGAGCGGCTGATCGCCGTCACCTTCGATTCGGGCTGCCAGACCGGCGACACCCCGTTCGCGTTGGAGGTGGTGCGTCTGGCGGAACTGGTCGGGACGATCTTCGACGAGGCGCTCGATCGGGGAGTCATTTCCCAGGCCGACCTGTTCGACGAGGATTACCGCGAGATCGCCGGCTCCAATCCGCCCCAGCAGATGGCCCGCTTCACCAACTTCACCGATCAGGCCGTGCAGTCCGTCTTGGACAAGGCGCTGGGCTTTCACGACCGCGTGGTGTTTTGCGTCCTGACCGATCGCAACGGCTATGTGCCGACTCATAACACCAAGTTCTCACAGCCCCAGGGAAGCGACCTGGACTGGAACGCCGCCCATGCGCGCAATCGCCGGATGTTCACCGACAAGGTTGGAATAACGGCGGCGCGGAATCTGGAAAAGCTGTGGCCTCAGGTCTATCGCCGCGATATGGGCGGTGGCGACAGCGTGGTCATGATGGACATCTCGGCCCCGGTGTTCTGCAAAGGCCGTCACTGGGGGGCAATCCGGCTGGGCTACAAGACCGACCAGACCGCCTACAGCGCCTCTGACCGGGGCACGGCGGACGAGGCCGTGGCCATGGTCGGGTTGGCGGAAAAGTTCTATCGCGCCCAGGGCCGCGAGCCTTTGTTGTCGGCCATCACCGACAAGAACGGCTCGTTCAACCAGAAGGACCTGTACGTCATCGTTCAGGATCTGGCCGGACGGGTGATCGGCCATGGCCGGAACCCAGGCCTGATCGGCGCCGACGGCAGCTGTCTCAAGGACGCCAACGGCAAGTTGTTCTCCAAGGAAATGCTGACCGTCGCCCGCGAAAAGGGATCGGGCTGGGTCGATTATGTCTGGGCCAACCCCGCCACCAAGCTGCTGGAGCACAAATCCAGCTTCAGCAAGCTGGTCGATGATGTGGTGATCTGTGTGGGGATCTATACCAGCTGATCGGCGGGAACCGCCATGGGCAGGGTGAAGATGAAGGTCGCGCCCCTTCCCGGTTCCGACTCCACCCGGATATTGCCGCCGCGATGTTCGATGATCTTCTTGCAGATCGCCAGCCCGATACCGGTTCCGCCGCCATGGGCTCCGGGGGCGTGCAGGCGCTGGAACACGCGAAAGATTTTTTCCCGGTATTCGGGCGAAATTCCGATGCCGTTATCGGAGATGGAAACGCGCCAGTAGCCATCGGCTGAATCGGCGGCGACGACAATCCGCAACGCCTGCTGGGGCGACCTGTATTTGATGGCGTTGCCGATCAGGTTCTGGAACAGGCGAACCATTTCGCCTTCGTCGCCGGTGACGGTCGGAAGGCGGCTTTCAAGCTCGATTGCGCCGCCACATTCCTCCAGCGGGCCGCGCAGATAGGTCATGACCGAGGCAAAGGCGGCCTGAAGATCGACCGGTCCCGGCGGGGTGACGTTGCGGCCGGTGCGGGAGTATTCCAACAGGTCGTTGATCAGGCTGTCCATCCGACTGGCGCTGTCCACGACGAACCCCATGAATTCCCGCGTGTCGGTGTCCAGGTGGCGTTCCATTCGCCGTTCCAGCAGGGCGACGTAAAGCTTGACCATCCGCAGGGGCTCGCGGAGATCGTGCGAGGCGATGAAGGCGAACTGCTCCAGTTCCGTATTGGTCCGGATCAGCCGCTCCTCCGTCTCCTTGCGGACGCGGATATCGCGGAAGAAGACGCAATTACGCTCGTAGCCGTCGAAGGTGACCTTGCTGGCCGTCACCTCGACCTCGACGGCCTTGCCGTGGGCGGGGGTGATCCGGGCTTCGAAGGTGGTCGTTTCACCCGGCGCCAGCGCGGTGAAGACGTCGCGCCACTGTTGCGCGGGCTCGTTGCCGATCAGACCCGCCAGAGGGCTGCCGTCTTCATGCGACAGGCTGACGCCACTCAGCAGGCCGGCGGCCTTGTTGGCGTAAAGAATGGCGAGGTCCGCCGTCATCCAGCACACCGCCTCGCCGGCATTGTCCACGGAATACTGGGTCAGCCGCAGCGTGGTCTGCGCCTTGCGCAGCTCGGTCGTGTCCCGCGCGATGGAGGTGAAGCGCAGCGGCGCGCCATCGGGGCCGAAATGGGTGCGGATGGTCCACAGCAGGTGGCTGACCTTGCCATCGACACTGATCTGACGGTTTTCGTGTTCGATATTGGCCCTGCCCTCGGCGACCCAGCGGCGGAACGCCTCGATCGTACCCAGGCGGTCGTCGGGATGAACGAAGTCGAAGGCCAGCCGGCCGGCGCATTGTTCCGAGGTCAGGCCAAAGATCCGGGCCGCCGCCTCGTTGACGAACAGGAAGCGCCCTTCGGCATCGACGGCGGTCACCACCGCATTGGTGCCCTCGACGATTTCCTTATAGCGTTCCTCGCTTTGCGCCAAGGCGTCCTCGGCCGCCTTGCGGGCGCTGATATCGATCATCATCCAGATGGAGACGCCCTTTGGATCGCCGGGGTCCATGGGGTGGCCGGAGATATAGGCCCAGAAGGTCGAGCCGTCCTTGCGCCGCAGGAGAAGGTCGCATTCGGCGCGGCCTTTTCGGAGCAGGCTCTGATAGAGGCTTTGGCTATGCTCCCGGCATAATTCCTCGGTCGGATAGGCGATGTCGGCTCGCTGGCCGATCATTTCCCCCGGCTCATACCCCAGCATGACCTCCAGATGGCGGTTACAGACGGTGAAGACCCGCCTTTCCGTCATGTAGATGCCGACCATGCTGTTGCTGAGCAGGGCTTCCTTCTCTGTCAGTAGCCGCAGCGCCCGTGTTTCGGCTTCGACCCGACTGGCGATCTCTCCGGTCAGATTCCGGGTCCGGTCCTCGACCAGCCGTTCGAGCGAGTGGTGGGCCTTGCCCACCCGTTCGACCATCTGGTTGAAGATTCCGACCAGCACCCCCAGTTCGCCGGGGGCGACGGGTTGGGCGCGGGCGTTGAAATCGCCGCCGTGGACCCGTTGCGCCGCGTCGCTGAGTGACCGGATGGGAAGGGTCAGGCGTCTGGCGACCACTCCGGTCAGCAGCAGAACCGCGCCCAGCACCAACCCGCTAAAGCCGAACCAGCGCAGGGCCGCCCGGTTGACTGGAGCCAGGAATTCGGCCTCGTCCTGGGAGACGACCAGTCCCCAGCCCATGTCGGGCGCGATGTGGATATAGCGGTACGCCGCCATGACCGGTTGGCCGGCGGCGCCGGTCGAGGAGGCGACGCCTTCGTTGCCACCGATGGGCAGGCGGGAATCCGGCGGGATCGCCGCTCCGGCCTCCCTGACGGCGTCGGGCGAGCGGGCCAGCGCGGTTCCATCGGCTCCGACCACCAGCACCTTGCCGGTCCGCCCCAGACTCTGGGCGTCATCGGAAGCCGACGAGGTGATGATCTGGTTCAGATCGAACTGAAAGATCATCAGGCCGAGGAGGCTGGCGCCGCCGTCCGGGGTCGGTTCGGTGATCTGGCGCACGATGGACAGGATGGGAACCGCGCCCCCCTGGTGAACGATCACTTCCCTCTGTCCGACCTCCCTGGCCCGTTCCAGCAGGGGCAGCCGTGACAGGTCGGCGCCGACCGACAGGCCGCTGGGCGTCGACACCAGCACCCGCCCGGATTTTGCGTCGAGAAGCTGAATCGAGGAGAACACCTGATAGCCGGTCCGGATTTCCTCCATATAGCGTTGCGCCGCCAGGATCGACGGCATCGCCGTCAGGGTCTTCGCCACCGCTTCCGCCGAGCGATCCGCCGGAATGGCGGCCAGAGCCGTCTTTGCTTCGCGCAGGGCCGCCGCCACCTGCTGGTTGGCGGACATCAGTCTGGTGTTGGCCCGCCGTTCCGACAGCCAGCGCGTCAGCTGGTCTTTCTTGAAGTCGGCGAGCCGGTTCAGCATCTGGACCGTGTTCTGGCGGCGCTCCTCGATGGCGCCGGGAAAGCCGATCAGCGGCAGGCCGAACAGCTGCACCCACTCCAGAAGGAGAAGGGCGGCGCTGAACAGCAGGCCGAACGACAGGGCCATGCGGGTCCATATTCCGCCAAAAGCAAATCCCCCGGTTTGCTTCCCGATATTGCCCATCATCGTGGCGCGGCGCTGGAAACGGTGGGGGAGTAGTCGAAGCCCGCCAGCCGATAGCGGCCGGGCTTTTCGAGAACCTCCAGCAGCAGATCGCGGGAGAAGCTTGCCGCCACCCGGCTCCACTGCGTATCGGCCGGGATCTTGCCCAGTTCCCTGAGGAACAGGAACTCGCTTTCCAGCATCTCCTGGCCACCGGCGCCGCGCCTGGGGATCACCGGGGCCGAGGCCACCTCCAGAATTTCCCGCCGGACGATGGCGGCGGCCTGCTCGGCCGTGGTGTTCTGGGGCTTTCCGATGAAGGCCGTCCCATCGGCCATGGCCCATTCGCAGGACTGCAAAAGGGCCTCACGGGATGATCCCATCCAATTCAGCGCCCGGACGAACGATGCGATCACCTCGCGGGCGGCCTCGGGATGGCGCAGGAGGAAGGAACGCGCCAGAACGAAATAATCGGTGCTGACGCCGCGGTAGATCACCTTGAACTGGCTGCCGCCCCGTAGGGCGATGCTGGGGGCCGGTTCCCAGGCGGCGAAGGCGTCGATGGTCCCGGCGGCCAGCGCGGCGGGCATGTCTCCGACGTCCACGGCCACCAGGGTGACGTCCATTTCCGACAGGCCGGCCGAGCGCAGCCCCCGCAGCAGGGCGTGATGCGCCGACGAGCCCGCGGCGTTTCCTATCCGCTTGCCCTTCAACTCCCCGATCTGCCCGAACTCGCGGGCGACAACCGAGGAGAATGTCTGCTTGACCATGCCGATGATGGCCACCTCGTTGGCGACCGCCGTCAGGATCGTCGGCATGTCGCCGAGCAGGGCGCCTTCCAGCCGGGCGCCGTCCACCAGATCGATCATGTCGAACCCCTTCAGATAGGGGTGTAGGCGCAGGCCGAGGCCAAGCCGCTCCAGAGCATGCCGCAGGGTCTGGTCGCGGGCCATGATCGAACTGAACATCCCGGACGGATAGCCCAGCGGCTGGACGCCCAGGTCAAGTCCCGCCCCGGTCGTGTCGTAGGCGTAAGTTGCGGCGTAACCGGGGTCGAGGGCGCGCGCCTCCGGGGCCATGGCCCAAAATACGGTTGCCGCGAGGGCTGCCCGAACGAATGGATGACCGCTCATGTCGGCACCCCAACTCATGACATCACGATGCATCACGATACGTGGGGCTTGTCCCCTAAGCAATACTTGCCACACTTCTTCCTTGTGCAATGTTTCCATGCGCCCATCGTCCCGGTGAGGCCTGCCCACCGGGACGCGGCACTGGATCAGCCGATGGTGTAGCCGCCATCAACCACGATTTCCTGGCCCCAGATATTCTTGGCGGCATCCGAGCACAGGAAAACGGCGGTCGCGGCGATATCGCCCGGCTCGCCAAAGGCGCCCGGCATCAGGCGGGCGGTAACCTGGGTGGCGACCGCCTGCAAGACGTCGGCGGGCAGGCCGATGCTGCCCCAGATCGGGGTGCCGATCGGGCCGGGCGCCACCGAGTTCACCCGGATGCCCTGGGGGGCCAACTCGGCCGCCAGGGTCTGCGAAAACGACTTCAACGCCGCCTTGCTGGCGCTGTAGATCGCCAGGCCGGGGAAGCCGACCTGGGTCAGGAAGGTGGTGACGAACAGCACGGAACCGCCCTTGCGGATATGCGGCAGGAAACCGCGCACGGTCTGCACCGCGCCGGTGAAGTTCACATCGAACTGGTGATTGATCGCGGCCACGTCGCTGTCCGCGAACGGCACCACCTTGGCGATGCCGGCATTGGGGATGACGATGTCGACACCACCAAACTTCCTGGTGGTTTCGGCGACCAGACGCTCCAGGTCGGCGGCGTTGGTCACGTCGCCGGTGACGACCAGAACCCGGTCTTCGTTACCGACGGCGATTTCGGCCAGGGCTTTGGCATTGCGGGCGAATACGGCGATCCTGGCGCCCTGGGCCAGGAATTGGTCGGCGATGGAACGGCCGATGCCGCTGCTGGCGCCGGTGATGACCGCGACTTTTCCGGCAAGAGAATTCGACATGGAAGGGGGTGTCCTTGGCTGGGGCTTGAGTAGTGGATCACAACGCCATGAAAATCGCAGGGGCGGCATTGAGGGTGGTCAAGCTGCCAAATCGGTCTCTGTCGATGGTATGTGCCGCGAAGGTATCGGATCGGACCCGGATATCAGGGGCTCGGGCATATACGTAGGAATAGCTATCCGTGCGAATGGATTTGACATTGGTCATGATTCATTACAAAAGGTGTAGTCATCCCCCTGGACCTCATTGAGGCCGGGGTATTTTTTTGCCCGGGAGCTGAATAATGGCTGATCCGAACCCCCCGAATGATGTGAACGCCAATTCCACCGGCTCCAATGGTGGGGCGCATCAGGCTCTTGATGACCTGACTGTTCTGCAAAACGTTCAGAATCAGAGTATGGGGGATGCCCGGCTTAACGTCGCGCGTCCGACGGATGTCGGCGACACCGCCCTCGGCAACCTCGCCAATGTGCAGCAGGGTTCGACCAGCAATCCGCAGACCCGTGAGGTGGGCGGCGTTACCGGTGGCGGCAATATCGCGCTGGACGTCGCCATCGAGGCCGCGACCAGCAGCGCGGTGACGCCGCCGGAGCTTGCCACGATTCCGGTTCCAGTCAACGAGGATGCGGCCTTCATCACTGTGGCCGCCGCCGGCGCGACGCCGTTGAATGTGGTGGCTCAGGCTGATCTCGCCAAGCCCGACGCTGAATTCAAGCCCCAGGAACTTCCCCTTGGGCAGCCCCATGACCAAGCTCCGCCGACCGCCGCCGTAGCGTCCGGACCGGTTCAGGCCGCTGCCGCCGCCGAGCAGGCCGAGGCCGAGGTCATTGACCAAGTTCAGGTCGAGGAGGTCGCGGTCAACCATGCTCCGACCATCGACGGCACTCTCGACGCCACCGCGGATGATCATGACGGATTGACCTCGGGCCGGATCTCCGCGTCGGACCAGGATGTCGCCGATACCTTGACCTATAGCATCGATGGCGCCGGTTCCGCCGTTGATGGTATCCAGACGGTAACCACGGCCCACGGTAGCGTCAGCCTGAATACCGCGACCGGTGAATACACCTTTACCCCCAATGCCGATGCGGCAAGTCTGGGGGCCGGCGATATGGTGCAGGATAACTTTACGGTCACGGTTTCCGATAGCCATGGCGGTACGGCCTCGACCACTGTCGGCGTGGATATCACCGGTACCGACGAAGGGATCAGCGTAACCCCGGCCCCGGAACCCGCGCCTGCCCCGGAACCCGCACCTGCGCCGGAGCCCGCGCCCGCACCTGCGCCGGAGCCCGAGCCCGCTCCGGAACCCGAGCCTGCTCCGGAACCAGAGCCTGCTCCGGAACCCGCACCTGCGCCGGAACCCGCGCCTGCCCCGGAGCCCGAGCCCGCTCCGGAACCCGTGCCCGCCCCGGAACCCGTGCCCGCCCCGGAGCCCGAGCCCGCTCCGGAACCCGTGCCCGCCCCGGAGCCCGAGCCCGCTCCGGAACCCGTGCCCGCCCCGGAGCCCGAGCCCGCTCCGGAACCCGCGCCTGCGCCGGAGCCCGAGCCCGCTCCGGAACCCGAGCCTGC
>JAUSFB010000085.1 GCA_030651575.1 Phaeospirillum sp. | reverse complement strand
CACCTCTCCGGTCTGGGTAACGTAGAGGCGGTCGGCGGTGCAGGCGATGGCATAGGCCGCCGATAGCGCCGCCTCATCGGCCACCGCCCAGATGGGCTTGCCGCATTGGCTGCGGATGGCCTGGATGTGGTCGACCAGATCAAACAGGCCGCCCACCTCGCCGCCGGAAGAGTCCACATCCAGCAGGATGGCGCGGATGCCGGGATCGGTGGCCGCCGCCTCGATGGTATCGGCGATATCGGAATAGGCGGTCAAGCCGCTGGCGGCACCCAGGTAGCCGGAGCGGGCCACCAGGGTGCCGACCACCGGGATGATGGCGATACCGTCGGGCGTGACCGCTACATCGGCGGACGGAGCCGTATCGCCGTCGAAGGAGATGGACTGCCCAGCCAGCCGGGGGCCGAGAGCACCCAGGATCACATCCAGCTTACTGCGGGCGACCAGCAGCGGCGTCCCATACAAGCGAGCCGCGAGATGAGGGAGGTCCGTCATGACCGCTCCCCTGCCATCCGGTCGCGAACACGGTCGGCGATGCGGGCTACATCGACGGTGATTTCGATATCGCCGCTGCGGCAGGTGACAATATCCCGCCCTGCTGTGCCATCAGCCGAGGAGCCGACCATATTCACCGCCCGCCGGAGATCGATTCCGATGGAGCGCAGATCGGAAACGACGGCGAGATGCACCATGTCCCTCAGCGTGAAGTCGCGGGCAACGCCATTTCGAGTGCTGTGGATGGGCACGAAATGCCTGCGGCAAATCATCTGGTGGAGGTTCGCTCGTGAAATTCCCGTCACCTCACTGACGGTGTCGATGCTGAAGACGCGTTCGCTCATATCCATCCTCCGGCTGATGGGGCTGGTGTCATGGGTGGGAGCTGCCGGCGGCGTGGCCCCAAACGACAACCCAAGCCGCTGTTCGCGGGCCTTATCGGCGGCGATCTCGGCATCCACCTGCTCGGCGTCGAAGCCGCGTTCGGCCAAGGCCTGGGTGCGGCTTTTGAGACCGGCGTCGATCTGCTCGATCTCGGCCTTGGCATCCTTCAGCGGATCGACCCAGTCCCATTTGGGCGGCAGCCAGGAGCAGGCGATGAAGCTGGCGCGGTTGCGTTCATAGCCGGGGATGTCGAGCGCCCCGGACAGCACCGCCACATCCAGCCACCGCTGCCACACTTTCCTGCACATCTGGTGGACCATCACCGAGTGCTGCCATGCCTCGACCCGGCGGCGGAATTCCAGCAGCGCCATGCGCGAGTTGGAGTAGTTGGCCTTCAGCATGTCGTTGGACAGATAGGCGTAGGGCACCCCGGTGGCGGCGGAGATCTGCAGCAGGGTGCGGTACTCGAACGGCTCATAGGAACCGCCCACATCGGCGGGGGCCGAGGTCTGGATCTGCTCGCCCGGCTCCAAGGGCACCACCTGGCCGGGCTGGACCTCGACGATGCGGTCGCCGGAACCATCGTCGGCGGGCACCATGTCGATCACGTCGGCCGGGGCCGGAGAGATCACGAACATGGCGTACATGGCCGCGATCTTCTTGCGCTCCAGTTCG
>JAUSFB010000084.1 GCA_030651575.1 Phaeospirillum sp. | reverse complement strand
CTTGCCCTGGCTGCGCCATCTCGATCCGGTCGATGCCAGGATCGTCTGGCTGCGGGCCGATGGCGATCCGTGGAAGGTGATCTGCTGGAAGGTCGGCATGACCCGCTCCGCCGCGCATCGGCACTGGCTGTTCGCGCTCTGTGTCATCGCCTGGACGCTGAACGGACGGCGTATCCCCCGTCATATCTCCAAGGTCGATCTGATCGCCCGCACCAAGGCAGCGGAGGAAAGCGAAAAGTGTATCGAGACATCGCAGGCCGCGACAGGGATGGCCAGTCTGGGGTAGATATGAACCCATGCTCACGAGAGGCGGCAAAGACGATCATCAAATGATCCGCCGCCCACTGCGGGCGAAAGAATAGAACAGGCCAGGGCGAGGCGACGCGGATATCGCGGGTCCTCCCTGGCACTTCCGCTATGCGGGGGGCATCAGCGCCCGATTTCGCTAGCGACAGCCGAAAAGTCTAGGCTACCACCCCGTACCAGTTACCACCCCAGAAGGCGCGTAAGTCCCAAGGACAGCGCGCCTTTCCTGCTTTCGGGCGGGGTGGTACGGGGGGTGGTAGCCAGCCCGGTAGCCGCCTTCCGGCTACCACCCCTGTACCACCCGTACCACGGCTACCACCATGCAACTTGCTCTCACCGAGCCGGTATCCCCGGCGCTCGGCTCCATGCTGCACGCCCAAGGGCTGGTTTACGGCTCGGTGTGCAGCGGAATCGAGGCGGCGACGGCGGCCTGGGAGCCGTTGGGTTGGCGAGCGGCGTTCTTCGCCGAGATCGAGCCGTTTCCTTCCACCGTACTGGCGCACCGCTATCCCACCATCCCGAATCTCGGCGATATGACCGCCATCGACGGTTCGGCGTGGCGCGGGAAGATCGACGTGCTGGTGGGCGGGACGCCCTGCCAAGCCTTCTCGGTGGCGGGGTTGCGCAAGTCGTTGGACGACGCCCGTGGCAACCTTGCTCTCAAATTCGTGGAACTCGCCGATGCCATCGATCCAGCTTGGGTTATTTGGGAAAACGTCCCCGGAGTCCTGTCCACCCGCGATAACGCCTTCGGATGCCTTCTGGGCGGACTGGCCGGAGAAGATGGTCCGGTTGTCCCGCCAGGGGGCAAATGGTCGGACGCTGGTGTTGTCGTTGGACCCGCGCGCACAGTCGCGTGGCGGGTACTCGACGCCCAATATTTCGGCCTGGCCCAACGACGCCGTCGTGTGTTTGTTGTCACAGGTGCTGGAGACCGGGCCGATCCCGTCCAAATACTTCTTGAGCGCCAAGGCGTGCGCCGGGATCATCCGCCGCGCCGAGAAGCGGAACAAGGTGTTGCCCCCACGCTTGATGCTCGCGCTGGCCGAAGCGGCGAAACGTCATTCGCCACCAGCGGCGGACTGATCGCCGAGGCGTTCGGCGGCAACAACACCTCCGGCCCCATCGACGTCGCCACCGCGCTCAATGCCTGCGCCTCGGCAAGCGGGCGGATGGATTTCGAGAGCGAGACCTTTGTCGCCACCACCTTGCGGGCACGCGATCTGTCCCGTGGCGTGGACAGCGACTGCACCGACACGCTGATCGCCCACACCCTGCGGGCCAGGTCAAACCTCGCCCACCGACCCGACATCGACACCCTGGTCACCCATTCCCTGCGCGGCGAGGGATTTGACGCCTCGGAAGATGGCACCGGACGCGGCACCCCGTTGGTGCCGGTGGCCATTCCCATTCAGGAGGCCGGTGCCCGCACCGGCATCAGCACCACGGATGTGCGTGCCGGAATCGGTGTCGGCAGTGATGGTGATCCGATGTTCACTTTGCAGGCGGGCAAGCAGCACGCCGTGGCGTTCAATCTGCGCGGCCGCGACGGTGGGGCGCAGGCCGAGATCTATGCCGACAACCTCGCCAGCCTGCGGGCGGCCAGCGGCGGCTCCAGCCGCAGCTATGTCGCCTTCGCCCAGAATCAGCGTGACGAGGTCCGCTCCCTGACCGTGGCTGGTGCCTTGGCGGCGGAGCCGGGAACCAAACAGCAGACTTACGTGGCGTTTGATTGCAAGGCCGGCACCGGGTTCCAGACGATCAATGCCGATGGCGTCACTCCGACCCTGCGGGCCATGTCGGCTCAGGGCAGAGAGAATGGCGGCGGCCAATTGGCGATCCAGCACGACATGACGGTGCGCCGCCTGACGCCCCGCGAATGTGAGCGGCTCCAGGGTTTCCCCGACGATTACACCCAGATCCTCTGGCGCAAGAAGGCTGCCGAAGATTGTCCCGACGGCCCCCGCTATCGGGCACTGGGCAACTCCATGGCCGTGCCGGTGATGCGCTGGATCGGTCGCCGCATCCAGGCGGCAGGACAACGGCCATGATCCGCAATCCTTATCTCATCGACGGCCCGGCGCTGGTGTCGTTCTCGGGCGGGCGCACGTCCGGCTACATGCTGCGCCAGATCCTGGACGCCCATGACGGCCAACTGCCCGCCGACATCCATGTGGTGTTTTTCAATACGGGCCGGGAATTCGAGCAGACGCTCCGCTTCGTTCACGAATGCTCGGTGCGTTGGTCGGTCCAGATCACTTGGCTGGAATACGATCCCGCCGAGCCGTTTGACACCAGCGTGGTGGGCTACAACAGCGCGTCGCGTGATGGCGAGCCCTTCGAGAAGATCGTCAAGGTGCGGGGCTTCCTGCCCAATCCGACCATGCGGCTCTGCACCCATTACCTTAAGGTCAAGCGCGGCATCGCTTTCATGCGCGACATGCTGGGCTACCCGGAATGGATCAACGTCGTCGGGCTGCGCCATGACGAACCCCGACGGGTCGCCCGTCAGAAGGCCATGAACGAGGCGGGAAAGGAACGGTTCGAGACGGTGCTGCCGCTCGACGTAGCCAAGGTGACACGCCGCGACGTATCGGCGTTCTGGAAGCGCCAGCCCTTTGACCTCGGCTTGCCCGACAACAACGGCAAGACGCCTCTGGGCAACTGCGACCTCTGCTACATGAAGGGTGCCGCGACCATCAAGGGGATCATACGGCTGTTCCCCGAGCGGGCCAGATGGTGGATCGACATGGAGCGCAACGCCCCGGCGCTCGGCACCCTGACCAAGCCGGAGATGGCGCTGTTTCGCGCCGACCGGCCCAGCTACCGCGAATTGCTCAATTTCGTCCGCCGCCAGCGGGATTTCGAGGGCGGTCCATCCGATGACTACCTGCCCTGCGATTGTACGGACTGACCATGACCCATCCGCTTCCCGACACGGTCGAGGCTTGGCCCATCGACCGGCTGATCCTCTATGGCCGCAATGCGCGGACCCATTCGGACGCTCAGATCGCCCAGATCGCCGCCAGCATGGTGGAGTTCGGCTGGACCAATCCGGTGCTGGCCGACAGCAAAGGCAACGTCATCGCCGGGCATGGCCGACTGGCCGCCGCCAAATCCCTGGGCCTGGATACGGTGCCGGTGGTGATTCTCGATCATCTGAGCGAAGCCCAGCGCCGCGCCTACATCCTGGCCGACAATAAGCTGGCGCTGAATGCCGGCTGGGACGACGAGACTCTGGCGGCGGAACTGCACGCGCTGAATGCCGAGGGCTATGACCTCGACCTTATCGGTTTCTCGGAAGAGGAACTGGATGCCCTGATGGCTCCCCTCGACGACGAGGGCGGCGGCCAGGGAGAAGGTGACGAAGACGAGATCCCCGAACCGCCCGTCGATCCGGTGACGCGGCCGGGCGATTTGTGGATCTTGGGCCGCCACCGCCTGCTGTGCGGCGACAGCACCGTCGCCACCGATGTGGAGCGTCTGCTGGCCGGAGCCACGCCGCACCTGATGGTGACCGACCCGCCTTACGGGGTGGAATACGATCCCACTTGGCGGAACGAAGCCGGGGTGTCGTCCTCGGCCCGCACCGGCAAGGTCGCCAATGATGACCGCGCCGATTGGCGGGAAGCCTGGGCGCTGTTTCCCGGAGAAGTGGCCTATGTCTGGCACGCCGCGATCTTCGCCAAGGTGGTGGCCGAGAGCCTGGAAGCCAACGATTTCAAAATCCGCGCCCAGATCATCTGGTCGAAGAATCGCTTCGTCCTGGGCCGCGGCGACTACCACTGGATGCACGAACCCTGCATTTATGCTGTGCGCAAGACCGGCACCGGCCATTGGCAGGGGGCGCGGGATCAGGCCACCGTTTGGGCCATCGGCAACAACGGTGATGAGGATGAAGCCACGGTCCACGGCACCCAGAAGCCGGTGGAATGCATGCGCCGTCCGATCATCAACAACAGCGCCGAGGGCGATTCGGTCTACGAGCCCTTCGCCGGCAGCGGCACCACGGTGGTCGCGGCGGAAACCACCGGACGGATCTGCTTCGCCATGGAACTGAACCCGGCCTATGCCGACGTGATCATCGGCCGCTGGCAGAAGCTGACCGGGCAGAAGGCCATCCTGGAGGGAGATGGCCGGAGTTTCGAGGAGATCGCCGCCGGGAAGGTGGTCAGCGCCGGGTGATCCGGCGCAGGGAATGCTGGTACTTGGCGTCGGTGGGCTTCCAATTCAGCGGCTTGCAGCCGAGGCGCAGGTCGCGCTCCCAGAATTCGAGGATCTGCTGGTTGGAATAGCCCTTGCCCCGGAAGTATTCGAAGTCGCTTTGCGACCACTGCGGATGGGCCTTCAGGGCGGCGATGGGGCGAACGGTCAGGGCCATGATCACTTCGCCTTCTGGCCGGCGGCGTAGGCCGCTTCCAGGGCCTTCTTGATCTGCCAAACCGCCAGTTCGTGGAAGTCCAGCCGGTCACTCTTGCGGGTGTCCAGGGTTTCCATGGCCAGGATGGTGGCGGCGATCTTCGCCAGGGCTTCGTCGCGGGTTTGCATCGTTTGGCTCCTCCGTTGTGGTGGGACCAATAACGCTCTCCCGCGCGGGCTTATCAAGTCGATTAATCAATCAATTTCAATGGATTAGAAATGCGTCAATCCCATCGCATGTCCCTGGCGGAAGCCATCGCCAACGTGGTCATCGGCTACATTCTGGCGGTGGCGACGCAGGTGGCGGTGTTCCCGCTGTTCGGCATCCGCATCGCCATCTCGGACGATTTGGCCATCGGCGGGATCTTCGCCCTGGTGTCCCTGCTGCGCGGCTTCGTCTTGCGGCGGGTCTTCGAGCGGTTGCGGTGAGGGCTTGGATCTGGCGCCAACCGAATCTACTGTTCGAAATCGCGTCCAAGAAAGGTTTCGTTAACCATGTCCAAGTCCGCCCTGTCGAAGTCCGTCCGCGAGGCCACCGGCTGCACCGTCGCCCAGGCCGATGCCGCCATCGAGGCCATGCTGTCCACCATCATCGACGGTGTGAAGACCGACGGCAGCTTCCGCCTGATCGGCTTCGGCACCTTCGCCAAGGCCGAGCGTCCGGCGCGCCAGGGCCGCAATCCGAAGACCGGCGAGGCCATCGACATCGCCGCCTCGACGAGCATCAAGTTCAGCACTTCTGCGGCTTTGAAGAAGTCTCTGTAGGTCATGGCCGTTAATCCCGAGCATGTGGCCCGCGCCGCGAATGATCTGATGGATCACTATGGTCAGGCCGCTCTCGATGTGGCCAAAACGCAAGCTGAACGTGCATCGAGGGCCGGTGATATGCCGGCCCTCGATCAAGCCCTGATGGTTTTGACCGAAATCGAGCGTCATCAGGGCAGTTCGTCCACACCGGTGACGTAGGAATCGCCCTTGTTCCAGGACCCTTCGTCGAGTTCCCACTCGGTGTCGGAGCTCTCGTGCAGTTTCTCGAAGGCCGCCGTCTCGGCTTGCTCGGGCGTTTCGGCCTCGACCTGGACGATGGTGCTTTCGGTGACGTCGCGGGTGATGATCACGCTAAAGCGGGGCATGGGCGGCTCCTACTCGGCGATTTTATAGGTGCGACCGCGCCCATCGACCTTCTCGCTGGTGATCGTCAGGCCCAGCTTCTTCTTCAAGGCCCCGGCAATGGCCCCGCGAATCGTATGATTCGCCCAGCCAAATTCTGCAGTAATCTCGTCAATGCTGGCCCCTTCAGGCCGCTTCAGCATGGTGATCAGGGCTTCCTGCTTCGTCCCCTGGCGGGTCTTGCGCGGCGTATTCGCGCCGTCGGCCTCCGTGGGCGCGGTTTCCGGCTGGTCGGCCATGTCCGTCGCCGGTTCTTCTTCCGGGGCGGTGGCCGCGCCCGTGTCGGCCATCATGCCCAACGCGGTGTAGGCGGCAGGCGTGGCCCGCAAGGTGAACGGGATCCCGTCCTCGTCCTCGCGCCAGACCGGCATACCGGGTTCGGCGGGAATCTCCTCGGCCAGTTCCTTCTTGATCAGGCTGGTCAGTACCATCTTCACCGCGCCCCCCTTCAAGGCGGCGGTGATGGGCAGCAGGAAACCGCCTTCGCGGGCGCAGGCGGTGGACAGGATGATGGCTTGGGTATCGGACAACGACATGGTGGTTCCCTCCGGGATGCGACGCGGGACCGTCCCGCGCCTGTACCACCCGAAGCCCCGCCAGCGAGAAGCCGGTCGGAGCCTGTCCCCGCGCAAGCGGAGAGCTGAGGGGAAAGCCGTCGATCAGGCGGCGAATTCGCCCTCGTGGAAGGCGCTGTCGGTGATGCGCTTCAGCATCTCGGCGTAGTGGGCCATCGTCCCGGCGTGGCCCCAATTGATCTCGTCTGGCGCCCAGTTGAAATGGTCGGCGCTCAAGTTTTGCAGCCGGGCCAGCATGGCGTCGAAGTCGGCCTTCCTGGCAATAAAGGCATCGATAGCCTGGGTGTTGTCGGTGCGCTTCGTCATGGTTCCCTCCGCTGTCCGTGGGACCATCCATCGCTCTGCCGGGCGACGACATCAACTCGATAAGTCGATCATTAGATTGCTTTCTGCGGGGTTCCTGCCATGGGGCTGTCGATACGCGCCTATGCGCGGCATCGCGGGGTCAGTCACGTCTCGGTGCTGCGGGCCGCCAAGGCTGGACGCATTTCCCAGGAGCCGGACGGCACCATCGACCCGGTCAAGGCCGATGCCGCCTGGGATGCCCAGACCGATCCCGCCCGCAAGGCTCCGGCACCTGCGCCGGAGAAGGCCGCACCAATTCCGCCTGCGACCCAGGCATCCCCATCACCAGTGCCCCAGCGCGATTCTCTGCCCTCGACAGGCACCAACTTCACCCAGGCCCGCACCGCCCACGAGGTCGCCAAGGCGCAGAAGGCCCGCATCCAGGTCCAGCGTCTCAAGGACGAGGTCATCGACCGCGCCAATGCCCTGGCCCTGGTGTTCAAGCTGGCCCGCCAGGAACGCGATGCCTGGGTCGGCTGGCCTGCCCGTGTCGCCGGATTGATGGCGGCGGAAATCGGCATCGACCCGCACGTCATGCAGGTTTTGCTGGAAACCCACGTCAGGGCGCATCTGAATGAGCTTGCAGACATCAAGCCGGACTTCCACTGACTTCGACGGCGCGGATCTGATCCTGTCGGCTTGGGCCGACGGAATGCGGCCCGACCCGCTGCTGACCGTGTCGGAATGGGCCGACCAGCACCGGGTTCTGTCCAGCCGCGCCTCCGCCGAACCGGGCCGCTACCGCACCAATCGCACGCCTTACTTACGCGAGATCATGGACTGCCTGTCGCCGTCGCACCCCTGCCGGCGGGTGGTGTTCATGAAGGGTGCCCAGGTCGGTGCGACCGAGGCGGGCAACAATTTCCTCGGCTTCATCATCCACCACGCCCCCGGCCCGGTGCTGGCGGTGCAGCCCACCGTCGAGATGGCCAAGCGCAATTCGCGCCAGCGCATCGACACCCTGATCGACGAAAGCCCAATCCTGCGGGAACGGGTGAAGCCGGCCCGCTCGCGCGACGCCGGCAACACCATGCTGTCGAAGGACTTTCCCGGCGGCACCCTGGTGATGACCGGGGCCAACAGCGCGGTAGGCCTGCGCTCCATGCCCGCCCGCTATCTGTTCCTCGACGAGGTTGACGCCTATCCCGCCTCGGCCGACGAGGAGGGCGATCCGGTGGCACTGGCCTGCGCCCGCATGGCCACCTTCGCCCATCGGGCCAAGGCGTTCCTGGTCTCGACGCCCACCATTCGCGGGCTGTCGCGGATCGAGCGGGAATACGAGGCTAGCGACCAGCGCCGCTTCTTCGTGCCGTGCCCCCATTGCGGCGAAATGCAGTGGCTGAAGTTCGAGCGGCTGAAATGGGACAAGGGCCAGCCGGGCAGCGTCCGTTACGTCTGCGAGTCCTGCGACCAGCCGATCACCGAATCGGCCAAGGCCACCATGCTGGCGGCAGGCATTTGGCGGGCCACGGCGGTGGCCGAGGATCCCGGCACCGTCGGCTTCCACATCTCGGCGCTGTATTCGCCGCCCGGCTGGCAGTCGTGGGAGAGCATCGCCCGCCTGTGGGAGTCCGCCCAAGGCTCCGACGATGCCCTGCGGGTGTTTCGCAACACCGTGCTGGGGGAAACCTGGGTCGAGTCCGGCGAGGCGCCCGATTGGCAGCGGCTGTACGACCGCCGCGAGACCTGGACCAACGGCACCGTCCCCGCTGGCGGGCTGTTCCTCACCGCCGGAGCCGACGTCCAGAAGGACCGCGTCGAGATCGACGTCTGGGCCTGGGGGCGGAATCTGGAAAGCTGGCTGGTCGACCATGTCGTCATCGACGGCGGGCCGGAACATGCCGAGACGTGGGCGGCGCTGGAGCGGGTGCTGGGGCAAACCTGGACCCATGCCAGCGGCGCGGCCCTCAAGATCGCCCGCCTCGCCATCGATTCCGGCTACGAGTCCTCGGCGGTATATACCTGGGGCCGCCGGATGGGCGTCGGCCAGGTCTCGCCGATCAAGGGCGTCGAGGGCTTCAACCGCTCCAGCCCGGTGTCCGGCCCCACCATGGTGGACGCCACCGAGGGCGGCAAGAAGGTCCGTCGCGGTGCCCGCCTCTGGACGGTGGCGGTGTCCACCTTCAAAACCGAGACCTACCGATTCCTGCGCCTCGAGCGCCCTACCGACGAGGAATTGGCCGAGGGTGTCCGTTTCCCCGCCGGAACGGTGCATCTGCCATCGTGGGCCGATTCGGAATGGTGCAAGCAATTCGTCGCCGAGCAACTGGTGACGGTCAAGAACCGCCGCGGCTTCTCCAAGCTGGAATGGCAAAAGCTGCGCGAACGCAACGAAGCGCTGGATTGCCGGGTCTATGCCCGCGCCGCCGTCTGGATCGTTGGCGCTGATCGCTGGCCCGAGGCCAAGTGGCGGGATCTGGAAAAGCAGGTGGCTGCCACGGACTTTGCCACTGCCAGTGACCCGGAGGCCGGGCAGATCCGCCGGATCGCTCGCCGACCCCGGCGGATCATCAAGTTCAGCGGGATGCACTGATCATGACTCTCAACGAGATGAAGGCTGAGCGCGAGCGGGTGCTGGCGCGACGCAACTCACTGGTGGCTCGCGTCACGGTTGGCGACCGCACCGTCCAATACGACCTGACCCAGGCCAACCATGTCCTGGCCGATCTCGACCGCCGCATCGCCGTGCTGGAGGGCAGGAAGCCCCGTCGGCGCATCCTCGCCGTCGCCACCAAGGGGCTGTGACCATGCTGGGGAGTTTCCGCCGTCGCCTCGGCGCCCTGATCGGCGGCTTCGAGGCCGCCCAGGGCAGCCGCCGGCTCAAGGGCTTCCAGCCCAGCCGCGCCCATGTCAACACCCTGATCGCGGCTGCCGGTTCCGACATCACGGCGCGAGCCCGTTATCTGGTCCGCAACAACGGCTATGCCCTCAATGCCGCCGAAAGCTGGACCGGCAACGCGGTCGGCACCGGCATCAAGCCGTCATCCCTGATCGCCGACAAGGATCTGAAGGCCCTGGTGCAGCAGCTCTGGCTGGCCTGGACCGACGAATCCGATGCCGAGGGCCTGACCGATTTCTACGGCCAGCAGCGTCGCGCCGCCCGCGAGGTGTTCATCGCCGGGGAAGTGTTCTTCCGCCTGCGCCCGCGTCGCCCAGAAGATGGCCTGACGGTGCCGTTGCAGCTTCAGATGCTGCCCTCCGAGATGCTGCCGCTGACCCGAACCGAGGTTCTTCCCAACGGCAACACCATCCGCCAGGGCATCGAGTTCGACCGTATCGGCCGTCGTGTCGCCTATCACTTCCTGCGCCGTCATCCCGGCGACCTCACCGATCCCGGCATGGTCGGCGAAATGGTGCGGGTGCCCGCCGCCGAGATCATCCACGTCATCGACCCGGTGGAATCCGGCCAGCTTCGCGGCGTGTCGCGGTTGGCTCCGGCGGTGGTGAAGCTGTTCCTGCTCGATCAGTACGATGACGCCGAATTGGAGCGCAAGAAGATCGCGGCCATGTACGCCATGTTCGTGACCTCGCCGGCTCCGGCCGACGTGATCGACATGGTGCCCGCCGATGACGGCTCCGGCGACCGCGTCGTCGAGGTGCAGCCCGGCCAAGTGGTCCCGCTGGAGCCGGGTGAGCAGATCCAGACCTCGGCTCCCGCCGATGTCGGCGGATCGTATGAGCCGTTCGAGTACCGGACGCTGCTGCAGATCTCGGCCGCCACCGGCATCCCTTACGCCTATCTGTCCAACGACATGCTGAAGGCCAACTACTCCAACTCGCGCATGGCGCTGCTGGAGTTTCGCCGCCGGGTCGAGGCATGGCAGCACTCGGTGATGGTCCACCAGATGTGCAGGAAAGTGTGGCAGCGCTGGCTGGATGTGGCGGTGCTGTCCGGGGCGCTCGACATTCCCGGCTATGAGCGCAACCGCGCCAGCTTCATCGCCTGTTCCTGGCTGCCGCCGAAATGGGACTGGGTCGATCCGCTGAAGGATGCCAAAGCCGAGATCGAGCAGATTGGAGCGGGCCTGAAAAGCAGGACGCAGGCCCTGGCCGAGCGCGGCTATGACGCTGAACAGGTGGATGCCGAGATTGCCGCCGACCGGGAACGCGAACAGCGGCTGGGGTTGTCGTTTGGCGCCACGCCGCCGGCAGCCCCAACCCATGACACCAGCCCCATCAGCCAGAGGATGGACATGAGCGAACGCGTCTTTAGCATCGACACTGTCAGTGAGGTGACGGGAATTTCCCGAACATGTCTCCATGGCCTGATCCACCGCAGGCATTTCGTGCCCATTCACAGCACTCGAAATGGCGTTGCCCGCGACTTCACGCTGAGGGACATGGTGCATCTCGCCGTCATTTCCGATCTGCGCTCCATCGGAATCGATCTCCGGCGGGCGGTGAATATGGTCGGCTCCTCGGCTGACGGCACAGCAGGGCGGGATATTGTCACCTGCCGCAGCGGCGAGATCGAAATCACCGTCGATGTAGCCCGCATCGCCGACCGTGTCCGCGACAGGATGGTGGGGGAGTGGTCATGACCGACCTCCCCCATCTCGCGGCCCGTCTGTACGGGACGCCGCTGCTGGTCGCTCGCAGCAAACTGGATGTGATCCTGGGTGCTCTCGGCCCCCGGCTGGCTGGGCAGTCCATCTCCTTCGACGGCGATACGGCTCCGTCCGCCGATGTGGCGGTGACGCCCGACGGCATCGCCATCGTGCCGGTGATCGGCACCCTGGTGGCGCGCTCGGGCTACCTGGGCGCCGCCAGCGGCCTCACCGCCTATTCCGACATCTCCGATACCATCGAGGCGGCGGCCACCGATCCTGGCATCCGCGCCATCCTGCTGGATGTGGACTCTTCCGGCTGCGAGGTGGGCGGCCTGTTCGATCTGGTCGACCACATCCAGGCCATCCGCAGCCAATGCGGCAAGCCCATCTGGGCGGTGGCCGATGAGGCGGCGCTATCGGCGGCCTATGCCATCGCCTGCACCGCCGACCGCCTCTACGTTACCCAGACCGGAGAGGTG
>JAUSFB010000075.1 GCA_030651575.1 Phaeospirillum sp. | reverse complement strand
ATGCTGAGCGCAGAGCCGCATGGCGTCGGCGCGCATCCGTGGGGCTACACCCGCCCCGATGCTGGCGGGATAGGAGCGGGCGCCGTGAGCGCGGACACACGATGAACTACGTTGACGCTTGTGCGGGCATAGGCGGATGGCGGCTTGCTTTGGACATGGCGGGCGTTCAAATAGACTATCACGGCTTCTCGGAGGTTGATACCAATGCAATCCGAATCTATCAAGCTCACTGGCCCAACGCCGCCAACCTCGGCGACCTCACCCGATGGCGAGAATGGGGAATCGCTCCAGGTTGGCTTGACATTTTCAGCGCAGGATTTCCTTGCCCGCCATTCTCCGTCGCAGGGAAGCGGCTCGGAGGGGACGATCCCCGCAACCTCTGGCCCGTCGTCGCCGACGCCATTCGCGGCTTACGACCCCGCTACGCGCTGCTTGAGAACGTGCCAGGTATCCTTTTTGGGAACGCTGGACAGCCCAGCTACTTTGGCAGAGTTCTCGGAGACCTGGCCGAAGCGGGGTACGATGCGGAATGGCGCGTGCTATCCGCTGCCCAAGTCGGCGCCAGCCACAGGCGGGAGCGCGTCTGGATTGTGGCCCACCGCAACGGCGACGGAGCGGGAGAACGATGTGACAGCGACGCCAAGCGCGGAGACGTTGGAACGCTACCGCAATGGCGAGATAACGAGGGTGCGGCTGACGCGAGCGCCCACGTTGACAGTAGCAGCACAGAACATTTGGCAGTCCCCCGATGCGATGGGCGGCGGACGGACAACGAAGGGGAATGCGAGGCCAGACGAGGGCGGCTTGACAAAACAAGCGGCGATGTGGGCGACGCCCTCAGCGAGAGAAATACCGCACGGGCTAGACAAGATGGGAGCGAGAAACACTTTGACGTCGCAAGTGAAGGACTGGGGCGCTTTCCGCCCGCACCCAACGACGCCGAAGGATGGCGGCGAGTCCTCGCCGTCCGGCTAGACCTTGCCCCTGCTATAGATGGAAGGCTCGGAGTAGCCTTCACGACGTGGCTGATGGGCTATCCCGTCGAATGGTGTTCGATGGTGAAACGAAACGCAGCGTTGAAGGCGCTTGGGAATGCTATCGTCCCGCAATGCGCGGCGCTGGCGATAAGGATGATGGGTAGGATAGGAGAGACACGATGAGGCAACTTGTACGCGGAAATTGTGCGGAATGTGGCAAAGCAATCCGGCGGGCCAACCAGTACCACGCCAAAGCGGGTGCTCCAATCTACTGTCGCGGCCAATGCTCCGCGAAGCAGGCC
>JAUSFB010000028.1 GCA_030651575.1 Phaeospirillum sp. | reverse complement strand
CTCAGAGGTTGTGAATGAATCGGCGCATCACGCTGGGCGGCGTTTCGTCATGTGGCGAGCGACGTGCTGGCCCGCCGCACCGGGGGCGAGCAGAGGGTGTGTGGAGCGTGGCGACGGCGGCGTGCTGGCCCCGATTCCTCGCCGCCCCACCTCTGATCACGCGGTCCCTACCGGCGGCGCGATCATGCCGGCGCCGCCGCTGTAGACCGCAACGCCACGCTCCGCATCAGGTTGTGCGCGAGAGCAAACCAGAGCAACACGGCTTTCACCTTGGGCAGACCGCGCACCAGGAATTGACGCAAGCCACGATTGCGAGCCAGGGCGTTCACGCACTCGGCCGTGGCCGCCCGCTCCTTGTAGATCGCCTGGGCCTCGGCGGTTCCCATTCGCTCCCGCCACGCCCCAACGGCTGCGCTGTCCCCCGGACACGCGTGATAGCGCTCGCGCGTCGGGTCCTTGGGTTTGGGCACCGGCGCATACACCGTGCAACCGATCTCCGGCACCGACACCTGCTCAATGGCCTCGTGGCTGGCGAAACCACCGTCCACCAACATGTCCGCCGGCACCTGACCATACCGCCCGTCCAGTTGCTCGACCATCGGCACCAACTCGCCCAGATCGCTCCCCGCGTTGGTGGCATCGACCCCCACGATGATCTGCGTCCCCGTGTCTGTCGCGAACTCCCCGTTGAAGGCCGGCCGAAACCCCCCGTCGGCCATCTTCATCACGCGCGCTTCCGGGTCCGTCGTCGACGCCCGCGCTTGGGCCTGGGCCGCCGCCCCCCGCTTCTTGGCCTCGATCTCCGGCAACTGGGCCAGGGCCTTCGCCACGCGCTCCTGCCGCTCCCGCGCCGCCCGGTGCCGCGCCGCCTCTTGCCGCCGCGCCGTCGCCCCAGGATCGTCGTGCACTTCCTGCTTCAACGCCTCCACCTGCGCCGTCGCATCCGCCAAGCACGTCTCCAACCGCTCGCGCCGGCGAAACGACGCGGCCCCCGCGCTCGCGCGCACCCGGATCCCGTCCTGCGCGACCCGCGTCAGCTCGACCAACCCCTCCGCCATCAGCGTCGCCACGCTGGTCGTCAACAGCCGGTCCAGCACCTCCACGTGCTCCACCCGGAAATCGGCCAGCGTGTGATAGTTCACCGAGACGCCCCCGGCGATCCATCGATACGCGTCGTGCTGCTCGCACAGCCGTTCGATGGCCCGGGCACTGCCCACCGCGTCCAGCGTCGCGTAGAGCCACAGCGCCATCAGAATGGCCGGATCGATCGCCGGCCGCCCCGCGCTCCCCTCCACCGCGCGGATCTCCGCATACAGGGCGGACAGATCGAGCCCTTCCACAAACTCCCACACGATGCGGGCCCGGTGGTCGGCCGGCAACAGGCTCTCCAGGTCGACCGGCCGGAACTCAAGCTGCGCTCGGTTGGGCCGCTGCACTCGCGGCGCGGCGGCGGAAAGGGAGTCATCACGAGCCACTTCAGCGGGCGCCAATGGAAACAGGGGGGCTGTCATAACCGTACTGTCGCAGATCACCCCCGTCTGCCCAACGTGAATTCCACGTGTGACGAGATTTTTTCACAGGCTCTCAG
>JAUSFB010000070.1 GCA_030651575.1 Phaeospirillum sp. | reverse complement strand
GTCGGGCAGCGCCCGTCGCCATTGTTGAAACTGAATTTGGACGCGGTGTAACTGCGCTGGCGGGCCATGGGCGCCTGCGCAAACAGTTCGCGCACCGCGTCCCAGGCACCGACGTAACTGGCCGGGTTGGACCGCGCGGTATTGCCGATCGGCGACTGGTCGACAAACACCACGTCGGTCAGGTAGTCGGCGCCCATCAGCCGGTCATGCAGGCCGGGGGTCTCCGTGGCCTTGCCGAACTGGCGCAGCAGCGCGGGGGCCAGGATGTCCTGCATCAGCGTGGACTTGCCCGAGCCGCTGACGCCGGTCACCGCGGTAAACAGTCCAAGCGGGAAGGTGGCATCCACGTTCAGGAGGTTGTTCTCCTTGGCGCCGACGACCTTCAGCTCACGCTTCTTGTCGTATTTGCGCCGCTTTTTGGGGATCTCAATCTTTTTCCGGCCGGAGAGGTAGTCGCCGGTGAGGGATTCGGTGTTCTCGAGCAGGTCCTTGTAGGAACCCGAGTGCACCACCATGCCGCCGTGTTCGCCGGCACCCGGTCCGATATCCACCACCCAGTCGGCTTCCTGGATGGTGTCCTCATCGTGTTCCACCACGATCAGGGTGTTGCCGAGGTCCCGCAGCCGGGTCAGGGTTTCGATCAGGCGGCGGTTGTCGCGCTGGTGCAGGCCGATCGACGGCTCGTCCAGGACGTAGAGCACACCCACGAGGCCGGAGCCGATCTGGGTGGCCAGCCGGATGCGCTGGGCTTCGCCGCCGGACAGGGTGCCGGAAGGACGTTCCAGGTTCAGGTACTCCAGGCCGACGTCGAGCAGGAAGGTCAGGCGGGCCTGGATCTCCTTAAGAACCTGGTGGGCGATCTGGGCCTCGCGGCCGGTGAGGACGAGGTTGTCCAGGAAGTCGGCGCAATCGCGCATCGGAAGGGCGGCGACCTCGGCAATGGACTTGCCGTTGATCAGGACCGAGAGCGACGCCGGGTTCAGGCGTGCGCCGTTGCAGGCCGGGCACGGGATCTGCCGCATGTACTCCTCGTAGCGGTCCCGGGCCGAGTCCGAGTCCGTCTCGAGGTGTTTGCGGTGGACGTACTGGATGACACCCTCGAAGCCGGTGCTGTATTTGCGTTCCCGGCCGAAGCGGTTGCGGTACTGCACCACGACTTTGTGGTCCTTGCCGTGCAGCACGGTCTGGCGGGTGTCCTTGGACAATTTGTCCCACGGGGTCGTCATCGAGAAACCGAGTTCCTTGGCGAGCCCGTCGAGCAGGCGGTTCCAGTACTCCGTGGTCGCGGTGCCAAGGGACCAGGGCGCGATCGCGCCTTCCGATAGGGACAGCTCCCCG
>JAUSFB010000057.1 GCA_030651575.1 Phaeospirillum sp. | reverse complement strand
TCCCCACCACATGGACCTCCAGGCTCCGCATCACAATCGGCGGAATTTCCAGGGGCCCGGTCGTCTTCTTCGCGGCCATGCTGCTCCTCTGGTCGGGATAGAGACTGCCGGGGAGTGATCCCCGGCAGTGATCGGATTGCTTGGCTTAGCTAAGCTTCGCTGGGCTCGGCTTCGCTTTGCTGCGCTGCGCTTTGCTGCGCTGCGCTGCGCTTCAGCAATCCTATTCTATCATTTTCCGTCCCATTCAACACGAAGTGGGCCGCTATTCAGCCTTTCTTTTCACGTCTTTTCTGCCGCCTCGTCTCCCCGCTCCGGCCGCGGCCCCTCCAGAAGCAGCAGCCCCTCCCGCCGACTCAGCCACGGCGGCCCGATGGCAACCACGCGGATACGGAGCTCGCCGCCGGGCGCTGCGTCGATCAGCAGCTCCGCCAGGACGTTGGTGGTAGCCTGATTGACTATCCCCACGCTGATGGGGAGCCCGGTGAGACACGACTTACCCTGCCCCTGGTTTGTCATTGTTTACCGCTCCGGAAGCTGGAGCTGCTCACGCAGCCAGTCTTCATCCTCTGGCGCCGCCAGCAGCAGCACCCGGACTGGCTGCTGGAGCGTCCACGGCGTCACGTGCTTGATGAGAACCTGCGTGCTGGTGTCTTCGCGCTGCGTGACTTCCACCTCTGCCGCCGCGCCCTCCGCGTTGCAAATCATCGTTTCCGGTCCTTCCACAGCCGCCTGCAGTCGGGTGCCCTCTGGGCGAAGGCGAGGAACCCGCGTACCAGCTCCCAGACGCAGCGCCCGCAGGGGCAGGTCACAGGCTCGCCACGTCCGCCACCGTGCTGCACAAGCATTGGGGATGCCACGGCGGGATGGTGTCGCCCGTCCTCGCCTTCTCAGCCGGCACCTTCGCGCCCGCGTGGGACTGGCACACCGGGCACGCCAGCGGCGACACCAGCACCTCGAAGACCTTCACGCCCTCGGCGGAGAGTTCATCTACGATTCCCGCGTTGTTCGCGAAGCTCGCTTCCGTCCGCGCCAGGCGCTCAAACTCGTAGCGGGAATACTGCTCGAACCGCGCGTCCAGCTCCTTCGCCACGTCGAAGCTGTTCCTGCCCTTCAACGTGCCGTCGGTGAGGATGTCCCGGACCTCGCCAAGCTGGCCTCGCAGTCGTACCTCACCCTGGTCCGACAGCCGGTTGAAGCTGTCGGTGAGCAGGCGCTTGATCTGCGGACTCTCTCGCGTGGGCCGAAACGCCGTGGTCTCTGCCCGAGTCAACTGCCGCGCCCGCTGTACGCCCACCGCGTGCGCCAGCCGCAGAAATCCTTGCAGAAGCGCGTCCTCCGTATCTATCTCCACAAAGCCGGCCAGCGTTAGCTTGTCGCCGAAGAAGTCCGTCAGGAACGACTCGATGGCCGCGTCCAGCTCGCGCTGTTGTGCCACCGTGAGCTTCGGGAAGGCCCCGCTGACGTTGAACTGCCCCCGGTCCGGCTCCACTGCCGGCAGGCCGGTAATCTGCCACACCTGCGCCCGGTACCGCTCCCCCAGGCTGCGGACCGCCGCGCCGAAGTCTTCCACCACGGCCCCGAACTCCGGGTACGCGGGCTCCTCACGGAAGGAGGGCGGATCCGCCAGCACGATCAGCTCGCGGCGTACGTCCCGCGCCATGCGACGCTCGTCTTCCGGCGCGCGCGCGCCGGACCCCACCGGCAGCTTCTGTGCCGGCTCCTGGCGCGCCGGCCGCGGCTCCTGGCGCTCCGGAAGCTGGAGCTGCTCACGCATCCAATCCTCATCACCCTCGCCCCACGTCAGCGTTCCCGCCGTGAGCGGCTGCAGGAGCCCCGCCAGGGCGCTGGCACTGCGCCGGCTGATGGTCGCCGACAGGCGCGGGTACTGGTCCGTGGCGAGGTTGTACGAGACCATCTGCGGGATGATGCTGCGGTTGATCCGCGCACACAGGTAATCCGCAATGGCCTCCAGGGAGAGCAGGAAAAGGTCGGTCTGGTCGGTGCTGAGCGCGTAGGCGCCGCCCGCACCCTCCTGGCCGAGGTTCAGAAAGCCCGCCAGCACCGACTTGGCAATCTCCGCGTCGTGGTGGTGGATGGCCGCCATGATGTCCGGCGTCTTCAGCTCCAGCGAGAAGTTCTCCACGCTG
>JAUSFB010000053.1 GCA_030651575.1 Phaeospirillum sp. | reverse complement strand
GACGATGACGTCCGCCTCGGGCAGCTTGACGACGCCGTCCACCACGGCGGGCAGGTGGTGATCGGTCACCAGCACCTGCAGCCCGAGCGCTTTGGCGGTGGCGACACCCTCAAAACTGGCGATGCCGTTGTCGACCGTGATCAGCACGTCCGCCCCGCTGTCTTTGACGCGCTGCGCGATCGGCGCGGTCAGGCCATAGCCATCGACCACGCGGTCGGGCACGAGGTAGGTCACGTGTCTGGCACCCAGCAGACGCAAGCCCCGCACGCCGACGGCGCAGGCGGTGGCGCCGTCGCAGTCGTAGTCGGCCACGATGCACAGTCGGTTGTTTTGGGCCATCGCCTCGGCCAGCAGAACGGCGGCGGCTTGAACGCCTTTCAAGCTGCTGGGCGGCAGCAAGAGCGCCAATCCGTCGTCCAGCTGTTCTTTGGTGTTGACACCGCGCGCGGCGAACAGGCGCGCCAAGAGCGGGTGCACGCCGGTTTGCTCTAACGCCCAGGCGGCGCGGGGGGGGACGTCGCGGACGGTGATTCGCATGCTGTTGTCGTGTTGTCGTTATTTCACTATTATTTTCATAGCTGTTTAGGCAATAAATTCGCTGGCTGAAGGCCAAAAATGACTCTGAAATTGCCTTTTATCCGTTCAAAACCGCTTTTGGACTGCAGGCCATACGTGAACGCACTGCGCTCGCCGCATAGCGTCAACGTTGCCCGGCCCTGGGTCTGCAGCTGCTTGAGCAAATCGGCACAGACCGTCGCGTCCAATTGCCGCCATGCCTGCGCCCACGCCGTCCAGTCTTCCCGCAATGCGGCATCCGCCAAACTGCGGGGACCGGTGATATGGATGGCTTCCCGCTGATTCGCATCCGTCAGCTCCCCTGTGCCGTGCAGCCAGTTCGAGTTGATCAGCGGCAGCCGGGCGGCGCCGATCGCCTTGCTTCTCAGGTCGTTTACTGGAAGAGTATACAGTATCATCTGCATCTCGTTTTGCAGGCGTCGCAGCGTGGCGGCGGCGGCGCCTTCGGGTTGCC
>JAUSFB010000051.1 GCA_030651575.1 Phaeospirillum sp. | reverse complement strand
CCGCGATCTCGTCGAACGGGTTCATGGAGAACTTGACGTTCTGGGTCTCGACCCCGGTTTGGTCGGCCTTGACCCGGATCTTGACGTTGTAATCGACGACCCGCTTGACCGCGACTAGGACTTTCATTTGGCTCTCAACCCTCTGATCCGGCGCACGATAAATAAATCGGCATTGCTAGGCTGAATTTAGTGTTGCATTGCACCATATGACGTGGTTTCGCCGATGTCAACGCCACCGGGGCGGCGATCAGCGGTTGGCTCCCGGCGTCCAAAGCACATCGGCCGTTCCCTGGCCGTTGGCGGCGCGGGCCAGCACGAACAGCAGGTCGGACAGGCGGTTGGCATAGGTGATGGCGGCGGGGTTGACCGGCTCGACTCCGGCCAGCGCCACCATCAGCCGTTCGGCGCGGCGCACCACGGTTCGGGCGTGGTGGAGATGGGCCGCCAGCGGGGTTCCCGCCGGCAGGATGAACGAGTTGAGCGGGGGGAGCGGTTCGTTGGCGGCGTCGATTTCCTGCTCCAGCCGTTCGACTTGGGACTGGACCACCCGCAGACGCGATCCCGGCGCTTCCGCCTCGGCCGGGGGGGTGCACAGATCGGCCCCCAGGTCGAACAGGTCGTTCTGGATGCGGGCCAGCAGGGTCTGGATCGGACCATCGGCGTAAAGGCGCGCCAGACCGAGCACAGCATTGGCTTCATCGACGGTTCCATAGGCCTCGACCCGGATGGCGTTCTTGTCCACCCGGGTGCCGTCCCCCAGGGAAGTCTTGCCCTTGTCGCCCGTCCGGGTATAGATGCGCGTCAGCCTGACCATGATGTCTCTTCCCAGGATTGTCCCTCGACAAGGTTTATGACACGAGCGGCAGGGAAAGCTCTATACTGACCTTCGATGCCCCAGGCTCTTGCCGGAACAGAACCTCATGCGTCTTTCTCCCCTCCTTAGCCGCTATATCGCGCGTCAGTTCGCGACGGCTTTCGTCACCGTTCTGCTGGTCATCCTGGGGATCATCTTGCTGTTCGACCTGATCGAGTTGATCCGTCGGGCCGCCGGACGGGCCGAGTTGGGCATGGGGCTGATCATGGTCATGGCCCTGCTGAAGCTGCCGCAGATGCTTCACACCGTCTTGCCGTTCGCGGTGATGATCGGCGCCATGATCAGTTTCTGGCGTTTGACCCGCACCCATGAACTGGTGGTGGCGCGCTCGGCGGGGATCTCTGCCTGGCAGTTCATCGCGCCGGTGCTGGGGGTGGCCCTGGCGTTCGGGGTGTTCGAGGTCGCCGCCTTCAATCCGCTGGCGGCGGCCATGTATGCCCGTTACGAGCGGCTTCAGGACGAGATGATCAATGCCCGCACCACCGCTTTCGACCTGTCCGAGGTCGGGCTGTGGCTGCGCGAGCCCCATGACCAGGGCGAGATGGTGGTTCATTCCCAAGACGTGCGTCAGGAGGGGCTGTCCCTGTACCTCAAGGACGCGCAGATCTTCATTTACGACAAGCCCGACCACTTCTTTCGCCGCATCAGCGCCGAGACGTCCACCCTGGTTGATGGCGTCTTCGATGTGCGGCGCGCCTGGGTCATGGAAGGCGGCAAGCCGTCCACTTTCGTCGAGGCCATGCGCATCCCGACCCAGTTGACCCTGGAGCGGATTCACGACAACTTTTCTTCGCCCGAGACCCTGTCATTCTGGCAATTGCCCGGCTTTATCCGGTTTTTCGAGCGTGCCGGCTTCACCGCCAACAAGCACCGGCTGTATTTTCAGTCGCTGCTGGCCTCGCCGCTGCTGTATTGCGGCATGGTGCTGCTGGCCTCGATTTTCTCGCTGAAGCCCAACACCCGGTCGGGTGGCTTGACCACGCGGGTGGCGGGGGGCATCGCCACGGGCTTTACCGTCTATTTCTTTTCCAAGGTGGTCTACGCCCTGGGCCTGTCCGCCACCCTGCCGCAGGCCATGGCGGCCTGGACGCCGGCGGTTTTCGCCAGCCTGATCGGCTTGGGCGGGTTGTTTCACCTGGAAGACGGTTGACCGTGTTTCGGGCTGCCGCGCGGTCTCCTTGGGCTTGGGTGCTGGCGACCATGGTGGTGCTGGCGCTGTTCCCCCGGATCGACATCGCCGCCTCGGCGCTGTTTTTCAATTCCGAGCGCCATATCTTCTTGCTGCGGACCCATCCCCTGGGCGATTTCGTGCGCAAGACCCTGCCCATCATCCTGTTCGCCCTGGCCGCCGGGGTGGCCGTGTTGGGGGCGGTGGCCAGATGGCGGGGGCGTCCGGTCGCCCGGATCAGCCCGCGCATCGCCGTCTTCGTGGTGGCGGCGCTGGCCCTGGGACCGGGGCTGGTGGTCAATACCGTGCTCAAGGATAACTGGGGGCGGCCCCGGCCCTCGACCATCGCCGAGTTCCATGGGCCGAATCAGTATGTGCCGCCGTTGCTGCCCTCGGATCAGTGTCAGGACAATTGCTCGTTTCCTTCCGGCCATGCGGCGTTGGGGTTCTGGGTGGTCGCCTTCGCCTTCCTGGCGCCGCCCCGCTGGCGCCGCCCGGCATTGGCGGCGGCGGTGGTGTTCGGGAGCTTCGTGGGAGGGGTCAGAATCGCGCAAGGCGGGCATTTTCTGTCGGACGTCGTCTTTTCAGGGGCGATCGTCATCGGCTTGACCCGCTGGCTGTATGTGCGGATCGTCGCGCCATACGAGATATTGACGCGGAAAAATAATCGCGCGGATTCCCCTAAATCCCCCTAAGACCCTAGCGGGAGAGGCTATCTTCGGGTAATGATATTAGCTCAGACTGACCTAGGCGGAAGTAGCCGGGGCGGCGTGCCTTCGCGTGGGTGCGGGGGAGTTTTTAGTATTCTTATCGACGAGAACGACACATGGCATGGAACCGAGATAATCATGGCAGCCGCTCCCGGGATCGCGGGCGGCGGGACGACTTTGGCGAGCCGGCGTATGAGCCGCCGCGGACCACTCGCGCAGTCGTGCCCAGCTCCTTCGACCGTCAGATGGTCAGTCAGGCTAACGTCAGCGCCACCGTGAAGTGGTTCAACGCCGCGAAGGGCTTCGGCTTCGTCGCCCCCGCCGACGGTTCGCCGGACGCTTTTCTGCACATTTCGGCGTTGGAGCGCGCCGGTCTGACCCAGGTCGCGGAGGGCACCACCCTTCTGGTCGATCTTGGCGCCGGCCAGCGCGGCCCGCAGGTTGTGATGGTGCACGAGGTCGACGACACCACCGCCGCTCCCAAGGCGCCCCGGCGCGAAGAGCGCGGCCCGACCCAGACCGTTGAAGGCGTGGTCAAGTTCTTCTCGGCCGAGAAGGGCTTTGGCTTTGTCGCTTGCGACGAGGGCGGCAAGGACGTGTTCGTCCATGTGAAGGCGCTGGAGCGGTCGGGTCTGACCGCTTTGGAGTCCGGACAGCGCGTGCGCGTGACCACCACGCTGGGCCTTAAGGGGCCGCAGGCGGATACGGTCGCGATTATCGCCTGATTGGGTTTGCCGGCCTTCCGATCGCGGAAGGCCGGCTATCCCGCGAAGGTTAGGGACGGCTTCCGGTCTCGGGGGTTGGTGACTCGGTGCTTTTGGCAGGCGCTCCGCCGGTTGCGCAGGGTGCTGCCTTTGGCGTTTGAAAGCCCGGTGCCGCGTCACGGAGGGTGAGTACTCCGCCCAAGCCGGCCTCCCCCCATCGAAGACCGAATCTTTTTGGCTTGACCCGAATCCGGCATTCTGGTACCACAATGCACATTACTGCTTTGTCTCCCTGAGATTTGGGCGGGACGCGGGTTACACCGCGTCCCGCCTCTTTTTTTACAACCATGTTTTTCGCGAATTGTTGCGGTGCACAAAATGCTGTCGCTTCCGGTCGGCGTTTTAGGGCACACTATGTGCCGGACAACGGAGGCGCGGTAGAACGCCCCGCTCACGTCAAGGACCGAGGCACAGGCATGTTGGGACCAGCGGAATTACGGGAAATCTACGACGCCCTTCACGGCATGGGATTGGAGCCCGTGCGCGTGCCACAGGGGCGCAGCCCCTATCTGTCGCCGGCCTTCGCCGCCGGCATGGCCGTGACTCGCGCCTTACGCGGTACTGCCCCGACGGCCGAAGCTGAAGCGCCCGCCGGTACGGAACCCCCGAAGGCCTAGCCAACCGGAAGGAAGCTGGTTCCGGCCCTTCGAGGAGGCGGCGCGAAGCTGTCGCTTTTACGCCTGGGGGGCGTTGTCTTTGCCTCCCGGCCACACATGCAATATTTAGATCCGTCCTTTCTGCATTCCCTTGTCAGGGTTATTCTGCCCCGATAGACAGGCTGGGGCCTGGCAGGGGGGGGCGATGGACCGTAGATCGGCATTGAAGACCATCGGCGTCTCGGTTTTCGGCGCCGGGTTGCCACTGGCCAGCAGCAGGGCTCAGGATCGCCACGCCAAATACCGGGGCCAGACCGTCGTCGTCAGCGTCCCGATTCATCCGCATTACGATGCTGTCGCGGCCTTGCTGTCCGTTTTCACCAAGGAGACCGGCATCAAGGTCGAACTGGACCGGCAGCCGTTCCTGCGTATGAAATTCAAGCAGGTGATGGAGATGTCCAAGCCGCAAGGCGGACTGGATCTGGTCTGCTATGTGGCGATGTGGAAGGGCGAATACGTCAAAAAAACCTGCTCCACGAACTGGCGCCGTTTCTGAGCAACGCCGCCTTGGCCGATCCGGCCTATGACATCAAGGACATCGTCCCCCGCTACCTGGAGAATCTGGGGCTGGTCGGGGGGGCAAAGGGGTATCTGGCCGGTCCGGGGGCTAGGCTTTACGGTCTGCCCTATGGTGCCGAGACCTCCATCTTGGCCTATCGCCATGACATCTTCGCCAAGCACAACCTGCACCCGCCCAAGACCTATGACGAACTGAAGCGGCTGCTGCCCATCCTTCGGGAGAAGGAGGGGATCGGGGCGCTGACCTCGCGCGGGCAGGTCGGGCATCACTGCGTTCACGCCTGGCTGCTGCACCTCAACCCGTTGGGGGCGCGGGTGTTCGACGACAAGTGGCGGCCCGCCTTTGGCGGCGACGTCGGCGTGGCGGCCCTGAAGCTGCTTAAAGACATTGTGGAGACCGGGCCGGCCGGGATTCCGGAATTCGGCCACATGGAGATGATGCACGCTTTCTTGCATGGACAGTCGGCCATGTATCTGGACTCGACCGGCATCTTCGGGGCGGTCCACAGTCCGGAGGCGTCGCGGGTCATGGGCAAGGTCAGCTATGCCCTCCACCCCAAGGGTCAGCGTTATTCATCGCAGTCCGGCGGATTTGGGCTGGCCATTCCGCGCAATGCGCCGAATGGCGATGCGGCCTTTTTGCTGATGCAATGGCTGACCTCCAAGGCGCAGGATAAGGCGCTGGCCAGATTGGGGGGGCAGTCCCTCCCGTCTGTCGACCATGACCGATCCCGATCTGGTGCGGCAATTCCCGGAATATGCCAATCTGAGGGAGCAGTTGAAGCATGCCGACCCGGATTGGCGGCCCATCATCCCGGAGTGGGATGACATCAATGTCAGCCATCTGGGGCTTGCCGTCCACGACGCCCTGATCGGGAAGCGGTCGCCCGAACAGGCGTTGGCGGATGTTGTTCCCAGAGTCGCCGAGATTATGAAGAATGGCGGCTACCTGAAGGATTAAGCCGCGCCTCGGGTCGGAACCGCTTGAAGTAAGGGCATGTGCATGCGAGGCCTCATCGATTTCATGGCGCGGCTGCGGCTTAACACCAAGTTGCTGTTGGGCTTCGGCTGCGGTTTTGCGATCACCTTGCTGGTGGGGGGCCTGAGCATTCCCGCCATGCAGACGTTGAGCGAGTCGCAACAGCAGCTCTATGAGCAAGACCTGCTGGGCATTTCCCATATCATGGAGGCCCAGGTCAATCTGGTCAGCATGGGCCGGTCCTTGCGTCAGATGGCCATGACCTCGACCGCCGCCGAGCGCGTCGAGGCCAAGACGGCGCTGGCCGCCGCCGAGGCCGCGCTCAGGCTGGAGATCGAGGAAGGCCGCAAGCGTATCTTCCGCGATGCCGTCAAAAAGAAACTGGCCGAATTCGAGGCGTCCTTCATCACCTATTCCCGCGACGTGGCGCGTGCCGTGGCCTTGCTGGAAAAGGGCAACTCCTACAGCGACGGCGAGGCGACCTACTTTATTCTGGCACCCGAGTTCAACCGGGTCGGAACGGCCACCGACATGGCCCTCGACTCCGTCGTTCAGTTGAAGCAGGCCGGAGCCAGACAGGCCGCCGAGCGGGGGGCCGAGTTGTCGGGGCGGACGCAACGCCAGGCCCTCGGCCTGCTGGCGTTCGGGCTGGCGGGCAGCGTCGTCTTCGGCCTGCTGGTCGCGGCCTCCATCCGCCGGCCGCTGGATAATCTGCGTGACAGCATCGAGAATCTGGCCGAGGGGCGGCTGGAGACCGTCATCCCGCATACCGATTATCATAACGAAATCGGCGTCATGGCGAACTCGGTGCGGGTGTTCCAGCAAGGTGCCCAGGCCATCGAGATCCAGCGCTGGATCAAGCAGGCCCTGGCGGACATCGATCAGGCGGTCCAGGCGGCGGAATCCTTCGAGCAGTTCGGCGACGCGCTGACGGCCCGGCTGGCCGCGATCCTGGGGCTGGTCTATGGGGCGCTGTACGTGGCCGACGCCCAGCGGACGACCCTGCGCCGGGCCGGCGGCTATGGCTGTGACGACAAGATCCATGCCGGTTGCTTCGCCTGGGGACAGGGGCTGGTCGGTCAGGCGGCGCAGGGCCACGGGCGGATCGCCCTGTCCCTGCCGGAGGAGGATTTCGTCGTGGTCTCCATGGGGCTGGGGACCCTGGCGGTTCGGACCGTGCTGATTTCTCCCATCATGGATCACGACAAGGTGCTGGCCGTGTTGGAGGTCGGGGCGCTGACCCCGTTCGACAGTCGCAAGACCGAGATGCTCGACGCCTTGCTGCCCATGGTGGCGGTGAAGATGCAGATCCTGGCCGGCAATGTCGCCACCCGCGATCTGCTGGTCCAGAGTCAGGCCCAGGCCCAGGCGCTGGCCGCTTCGGAGCTGCAATTGATGTCCCGGCGCGACGAGCTGGAAAGCGCCCAGGCCTTCCTGTCGCAGTCGGAGGAGCGGACCCGCCTGATTCTCGGTTCGGTCAACGAAGGCATCTGGGGCCTGGATGCCCAGGGGCGAACCACCTTCGTCAACCCGACGGCGGCGGCCATGCTGGGCTATTCCGAGGCCGAGCTGATCGGCACGCCCATGCACGCCCTGGTCCATTACGCCCATCCGGACGGCTCCGACTATCCCCTCGAACAGTGCCATATGTACCGGACCACCCAGGACGGAGTGGCGCGCAAGGTGGCGGACGAGGTTCTGTGGCGCAAGGACAAGACCCCCATTCCGGTGGAATACGACACGACGCCCATTCTCAAGGACGGCGTGTTGGTCGGCACGGTGATCGTGTTCCGCGACATCACCGAGCGCAAGCAGGCCGAGGAGAAGCTGCGCCTCGCCAACTTCCTCAGCGATCAGGCGCTGGATCTGTCCAATGCCGGCTACTGGCATATTTCGCTCAACACCGGCGACGAGTTCTATAATTCGTCGGAGCGGGCCGCGACCATCTTTGGCGATCCGCCGCGAGCCGACTGGCGCTATCACCTGATGAATGAGTGGTTCGCCAATGTGGAGGCTGGCGACAAGGCCGCCGCCGAGGCGACGCTGCGAGACTACGGCGCGGCCCTGGACGGCAGCGCGCCCCGCTACGACGCGACCTATGCCTACCGGCGTCCGATCGACGGCAGGGTGGTGTGGATTCACGCCATGGGCCATGTGGTCCGCGACGCCTCCGGCACGCCCACCGATATGTATGGCGTGACCATGGACGTCACCGCCAGCAAGATGGCTGATGACGCCATCCGCGAGGCCAAGGAGATCGCCGAGGACGCCACCAAGGCGAAGTCGGATTTCCTGGCCAATATGAGCCACGAAATCCGCACCCCCATGAACGCCATCATCGGCATGAGCCATCTGGCGTTGCAGACCGAGTTGAACCCCAAGCAGCGTAATTACATCGAGAAGGTGGATTCCGCCGCCAAGAACCTGCTGGGCATCATCAACGACATCCTCGACTTTTCGAAGATCGAGGCCGGCAAGATGCAGTTCGAACGGGTGGATTTCTACCTGGAAGACGTCATGGAGCATCTGGCCGACCTGTCGGTGATCAAGGCTCAGGGCAAGGGGCTGGAACTGCTGTTCGACGTGGGGACCGACGTTCCCACCGCCCTGATCGGCGACCCGCTGCGGCTGGGTCAGGTGATCGTCAATCTGGTGAACAACGCCATCAAATTCACCGAACGGGGCGAAATCACGGTCGGGGTTCACAAGATCGCCGACGAGCCCGATGGCGTGCGGCTGCGCTTCGACGTCAAGGATACCGGCATCGGCCTGACCGAGGAGCAGCGCAACAAGCTGTTCAGCGCCTTTTCCCAGGCCGACGCCTCCACCACCCGCAAATACGGCGGAACCGGGCTGGGCCTGACCATCAGTAAGAAGCTGGTGGAAATGATGGATGGCGCAATCGCCGTCGATAGTCAGCCGGGCGTGGGCAGCACCTTTCACTTCACCGCCAGATTCGGAATCCAGACCGAGCAGCGTCACCTGTCGGTCAGCGCGACGGATGTGCGGGGTCTGCGGATTTTGGTGGTGGACGACAATGCCAGCGCACGGGAAATCCTTCAAAGCATCCTGGCCTCGCTCAAATTCGAGGCGGCGGCGGTCAGCAGCGGGGCCGAGGCCATCGGCGAGCTGGAACAGGCCCAGCTGGAACGCCGTCCCTACGGGCTGGTGCTGATGGACTGGATGATGCCCGGCATGGATGGGGTGGAAACCATCAAGCGCATCCGCGCCGACGCCAAGCTGTCGGAAACGCCGGCCTTCGTCATGGTCACGGCCTATAGCCGCGACGAACTGCTGCAACGGGCCGAGGGCGTGCATATCAACGGCGTGCTGGTCAAGCCGGTCAGCCCGTCCACCATGCTCGACAGCATCCTCAACGCCCTGGGCAAGGACGTGGCGCAGCGTACCCGCCGGCACGAGAAGCAGGCCAATTATCAAGAGGCCGCCCGGCTGGTGAAGGGAGCCCATCTGCTGCTGGTGGAAGACAACGCCGTCAATCAGGAACTGGCGCTGGAGATTCTCCAGGACGCCGGCCTGCGCGTGGATGTGGCCAATAACGGAGCGGACGCGGTTGAAAAGGTGATGCGGGCGGACTATGACGGCGTTTTGATGGACTGCCAGATGCCGGTCATGGACGGGTTCGAGGCCACCCGCAAGATCCGCCAAGACCCGCGCTTCGCCGACCTTCCGATCCTGGCCATGACCGCCAACGCCATGGCGGGCGACAAGGAACGCTGTGTCGAAAGCGGCATGAACGACCATATCGCCAAGCCCATCGACGTGGCGCATCTGTTTCTCACCCTGGCGCTTTGGGTCAAGCCCCGGCAGGCCGCCGGGGCGGTCCAGGCTTCTCCGGCCAGGACGAGCGCCCCTGGCGAGCTTCCCGACATCCCCGGTCTGGAATTGAAGGCGGCCCTGGTGCGGGTGGGCGGCAAGGTCAGCCTGTTGCGCAAGATCCTGACGAGCTTTTGCGGCGCCCAGGCGGATGTGGTGGCCCGCATCCGGGCGGCGCGCGACGGCGGCGACAGCGAAACCGCCCTCCGCGAGGCCCATACCGTCAAGGGGCTGGCGGGCAATATCGGCGCTCCCCGCATGGCCGAATTGGCGGCCAGAGTCGAAACCATGCTGAAGGAGGGGCAGGGCGATGGATTCGCCGACGCCCTTTCCCATATGGAGGCCGAACTGACGGAGCTGCGGAGCCGCATCCAGGCGGGGCTGGGCGACGCGGTGGAGAGCGCAGCCCCGGCGGCGGCGGCCGTCGACAGGGACAAGCTGGCGTTCGATCTCCGCCGGCTGGACGCGCTGCTGGCCGAGTCCGATTCCGATGCCGCGACCGTGGCGGACGATCTGGCCGGCCGGTTGCGGGCGCTGGGCCACGGCAAAACCGCCGAGGGGGTGTTGAAGGCGGTCGATGATTTCGACTTCGATGCCGCCCGCGACCAATTGCCGGAACTGGCCCGCGCCCTCCACGTTACCTTGTCGCCGGGACGTCAGGGGCAGACGTCATGACGTTGACCGCCCGCTCGCTGCTGCCCTGGGGCATGGCTGTCCTGATCTCGGCCGCCGCCGCTTTCGCGACGGTGGAGGCGACCCGTCTGTCCCTCGAACGCGGTTACGAGGATGTCTTGAACACCGAGGTCAGGCGGCGCGCCATCGAGGTCACGGCCCAGACCCTGAACGGCAATATCATGGGGTCGGTGGCGGTGCTGGGGCTGGTTACGCCATCGATCAAGGGCGTCGTGCGCGGGGCCTTGTCTCCTTCCGATCCGGGGGCGATGGAAGCCTTGCAGGCCGTCGGGGCCTCCTATCGGGCCAGCGGCGCGTTCGTGGTGAGCGGGGCCGGCGTCGTCCGCTCGTCCTGGGACAGCTCCGGCAGACCCAGCACGGGGCTGGACATCCGGTTCCGCCCGTATTTCCAGATCGCCATGCAGGGCAAGCAGAACATTTACGCCGCCGTCAGTCTCGCCACCGGCGACCGGGCTCTTTATTTCGCGGCCCCCGTTTTCGGCGAGGCCTCGACCAATTCGCCGATCATCGGCGCGGCGGTGGCGCGCCTTGATCTCGATCGGGTCGATTCTGTGCTGAAGGCCTGGGCCGGGCCGGCCCTGCTGCTGTCGCCGCAAGACGTGGCCTTCGCCAGCAATCGGGACGACTGGGTGGCGCGCGTGGCGGGAGAGCGGACTGCTCCGCAACTGGCCGAAATCCGGGCGCTCAAGCAATTCGGCAAGGTGTTTGAAAGCGGAACGCCCCAGGTTCTTCCCTTTCATATCGCGGCGGATCGGGTGGCGCTCGACCAGCATCGTTACGCCGTCGCCCGGGCGCCGGTGCAGTGGAACGATCCCAACGGCGAGTGGAGCCTTATCCTGCTGGGCGATCTCGACGGGGTGATGCCGGCCTCGCGCAAGGCGGGGATCGGCTGGGCGGCCGGAGGTTCGGTTTTCGGCCTCTGCGCCTTGGGTTTGGCGTGGCGCCGTCGTCTGGAGCAGGCCAATCGGGAGCGCCGGCAGGCCGAGGTGGAACTGAAGGCCTATTCCGGCCAACTGGAACTCGATTCGGCGACCAAGTCGTATCTGGCGGAGGTTTCGGCGGAGCTTCATCAGGCCGACTCCCTGACCGAGTTCGCCCGGCGATTCCTCCAGCGCGTCGCGCCGAGGATCAATGTCGAATATGGCGCGTTCTACAGCCTTGACGAGGATGGCCTTGTCCTGACGCCGGTCGGCGGCTATGGCGCCCTGCCGCACGCATTGGAGAGCGTGGCCGTCGGCCAGGGACTGGTCGGTCAGTGTGCCAGGAGTTTGACTCCCATCACGATCCCGGACCCGGCCGGGACCGATATCCGAATCGTTTGGGGCGCGGGCGAGGCCTCGCCGAAATTCATCCTCCTGCTTCCCATCGTCCAGTCCGGCAAGCTGCTGGGCGTGCTGGTGCTGGCGGGGCTGCGGGCCATCGATGCGGATAACCGGGTCGTGCTGGACGCCATGCTGTCCATGCTGGCGATGAATTTGGAAATCCTGGCGCGCAATCTTGGAACCCAGCGTCAGGCCGAGGCCCTGCAACGGCAGCAGACCCATTTGCAGGAAACCGAGGCGTGGTATCGCGGCATCATCGAATCCGCGCCGGACGGCATGCTGGTGGCCGATGAGCATGGCGTCATCATTCTGGCCAATCCCCGGATCGAGGCGATGTTCGGCCATGAGGTCGGGGCCTTGGCCGGTCGGACCATCGAGGATCTGGTTCCGGCCGCCGTCCGGTTCCGGCATGTGGCGCAGCGTGACGACTACATGCGCGACGGAGCCGCCCGCGCCATGGGGGCGGTGAACAAGGAGCTTCGGGGCATCCGGCGCAATGGCGAGGAGTTCCCGGTCGAGGTCGGCCTGTCCCGGCTGCCGGCGGTGGGCGGTCGGGGGCAGTGCGTCTGCGCCTCGGTGCGCGACATCACCCTGCGCCGCGAGAACGAGGCCGCACTGGCGGCGCTGGAAGAGCGGAGCCGCCTGATTCTGACCGCCGTGGGCGACGGCATCGTCGGCATGGATATCGAAGGCCGGATCGCCTTCGTCAACCCGGCCGTGCCCGCCATGCTGGGCTATGCCGAGGATGAACTGATCGGCAAGCCCATGCACCCGCTGGTGCATCATAGCTATTCCGATGGGCGCGACTTCCCCCGCGCCGAATGCTCCATGTATCTGACGTCTCGCGATGGGCAGCCGCGCAAGGTCGATACCGAGGTGCTGTGGCGCAAGGACGGCGTCGCGGTGCCGGTGGAATACGCCACGACCCCGGTGATCAAGGACGGACAGATCGTCGGCTCGGTCATCGTTTTCCACGACATCACCGAACGCAAGGCCATCGCCGAGGCGTTGACGGCCGAGCGCGAGCGGTTGCAAAACATCCTGGACCGCGCCCCCATCGGCATCGCCTTCACCACCAAGGGACAGATCCGCTTCGCCAATCCCCTGTTCATCGAGACCTTCGGCGCGGGGGTGGGCGATGCGACGCCGCAGCTTTACGTCAATCCCCAGGACCGCGACGCGCTGATCGCGCGGTTGCAACGCGACGGGGTGGTCCTGAACGGCGAGGTCAAGGCCTATGACCGCCACAGGCGTGTGCGCGACATGCTGATCACCTATCTGCCCATCAACTATGACGGCGAGGACGGCATCCTGGCCTGGGTCCTGGACATCACCGAGCGCAAGGCCGCCGAGGACACGGTTCGTCAGGCCAAGGAGGCGGCCGAGGCCGCCGCCCAGGCCAAGGCCGATTTCCTGGCCAATATGAGCCACGAAATCCGCACCCCCATGAACGCCATCATCGGCATGAGCCATCTGGCGCTGAAGACCGATCTCAATCCCCGCCAGAAGGATTACGTCAGGAAAATCCAGCAATCCGGCCAGCACCTGTTGGGAATCATCAATGATATCCTGGATTTCTCCAAGATCGAGGCCGGCAAGCTGGATATCGATTCCTCCGAGATCCGCCTGGACAAGGTTCTGGACAACGTCGCCAACCTGATTTCCGAAAAGGCCGCCGCCAAGGGGCTGGAACTTCTGTTCGATGTCGGCCCCGATGTCCCTCTCGACCTGATCGGCGATTCGCTGCGCCTGGGTCAGGTGCTGGTCAATTACGGCAACAACGCGGTCAAGTTCACCGAAACCGGCGAGATCATCGTGGCGGTCTGCCTGGTGGAGGATTTCGGCTCCGAGGTGATGCTGCGCTTCGAGGTCAAGGATACCGGCATCGGCCTGACCGGGGAGCAGATGAGCCGCCTGTTCCAAAGCTTCCAGCAGGCCGACACCTCCACCACCCGCAAATTCGGCGGCACCGGCCTGGGACTGGCCATCTCCAGGAAGCTGGCCGAACTGATGGGCGGCGAGGTCGGGGTGGACAGCGTGCCCGGCCAGGGCTCCACCTTCTGGTTCACCGCCCGCCTGGGGCGCGGCAAGCCGCGACGGCCCCTGCTGCCCGAACCCGACCTGCGCGGCCGCCACATGCTGGTGGTCGATGATAACGAGACCGCCCGCGCCGTCCTGGTGGACATGCTGAGTTCCATGTCGTTCAAGGTCGAGGCGGTCGAGTCCGGCCGGGCCGCCATCGCGGCCATCCGCGAGGCGGTGCTGGAGGATCCCTACGACGTCGTGTTCCTCGACTGGCAGATGCCGGGCATGGACGGGTTGGAGGTCGCCGCCAGGATTCGGGAGATTCGGCTGCCTTATCCGCCCTATCTGATCATGGTGACTGCCTATGGTCGCGAGGAACTGATGAAGGGGGCGGCCCTGGTCGATATCGGCGAGATTCTGATCAAGCCGGTCAATCCCTCCATCCTGTTCGACAGCATCATGCGGGTGTTCGGGTCCGATGCCGAGCCGAGCGACGGCGACGCGCCCAAGGGGCCGGTCATGGATGTGGCCGGGTTGCGCGGCGTCCAGGTCTTGTTGGTGGAAGATAACGATCTGAACCAGCAGGTGGCCTCCGAGTTGCTGAACGACGCCGGCCTTATCGTCGATATCGCCGATAACGGCCAGATCGCGATCGAAAAGATCCTGGCCATGCCCTATGACATCGTCTTGATGGATATGCAGATGCCGGTGATGGACGGCGTCGCCGCCACCATGGAGATCCGCCGGTTGGGATTTGCCGACCTGCCCATCGTCGCCATGACCGCAAATGCCATGCAGGTGGATCGGGACCGGTGCGCGGCGGCGGGCATGAACGACTATCTGGCCAAGCCCATCGATTGCGACGCCCTGTTCGCCACCTTGCTCAAATGGGTGAAGTCGTGTCGGCGCGCCGCCCTTTCGCTGCCCGCTCCCCGACTTGTTGCCCCCCGACTCGTTGCCACGGATGCCGGCGGTCTGAAGCAGGTCTGTGACCGCCTGTCCGCCCTGCTGGCCGACAGCGACACCGAGGCGGAGGAGGTGGTGGAAGCCAATGCCGAAATGCTGAAGGCCGCCTTCCCGGACCATTACGTCGCGATCCATGACAGCATCTGCACCTTTGATTACGACAAGGCCCTGACCCGATTGACCGGGGCCATGGCGGTGAAGCAGCCGGCCGGCCGGCCGGAACTCCCCGATATGGACCCCGATATCTTTGATTTCGAGAAGCTGGGGCCGATCTATCGCTGGGACGCAGCCAAGCTGAGGGGGGTGCTGAACGGCTTCGCCGGCGACTCGCAAAGCAAGATCACCGCCCTGGAAGCGGCCCAGGCCAAGGGGGACCGGGAGGCGGTCCGCCAACTCGCCCATGGGCTCAAGGGCTCGGCCAATACGGCGGGGGCCGTGCGGCTCGGCACCCTTGCCGCGAATATCGAGGCTATGGCCCTTGACGGCAATGCCGATGCGGTAGACATGCTGGTTCCGTTGCTGGCCTCCACCCTTGACGAACTGCGCGAGGCGATCGCGCCGTTTCTTAACCCCTGACGCATGAGACTCCCATGGCTGAGTGCGACCTGAAGCGTCTGAAAATTCTGTTGATCGACGACGAGTGGTTCATCCGCTCGACCATCCGTCAGATCCTGATTCAGATCGGCATCAACAACGTCTACGAGGCCGGCGACGTCGATAGCGCCATCAAGGAGACGCTGCGGGTGCAGCCGAGCATGGTGCTGTGCGACATCCATATGCCGGGAGAGGACGGGTTGGCCTATGTCGCCAAGCTGCGCAAGGCGCCGCTGCCCAATGTGGCTTCCATTCCCGTGGTCATGCTGACCTCGGACAGCAGCCAGGACGCGGTGTTGACCGCCAAGGGGCTGCATGTGGACGGCTATCTGATCAAGCCGGTTTCCATCGCCGCCGTCAAAAAGGCCATCGAGCGGGCCTTGAAAATCACCCTGGCCTAACGGAGCGCCGTCCGATGGATGTCAATGCCTTGCCCGACCGGGCCACGATCCTGGTGGTGGACGACACCCCGGACAATCTGAAGCTGATGAGCGGCCTGCTCAAGGATCTCTACAAGGTCAAGATCGCCAATAGCGGCGAGAAGGCGCTGGTCATCGCCGCCTCGGACGCGCCGCCCGACCTGATCCTGCTCGACATCATGATGCCCGAGATGGACGGCTATGAAGTGTGCAAGCGCCTGAAGCGCGACCGGGCGACCCGCGACATTCCCGTGATCTTCCTGACCGCCAAGGCCGAGACCCAGGACGAGGAAAAGGGGCTGCGGCTGGGGGCGGTGGATTACATCACCAAGCCGATCAGCCCGCCGGTCGTGATGGCGCGGGTGGAAACCCATCTGAAGCTCAAGGCCAGCGCCGACTTTCTGCGTGACAAGTCCGACTTCCTGGAACAGGAGGTTCAGAAGCGGACCCGCGAACTGGCGGCGATCCAGGATGTGACCATCCTGGCCATGGCGTCCCTGGCCGAGGCGCGCGATTCGGATACCGGCAACCATATCCGCCGCACCCAGTTCTACATCAAGGCCCTGGCCGAGCGGTTGAAGACCCATCCCCGCTTCGCCGGCGACTTCGACGACGCCACCATCGCCATGCTGTTCAAATCGGCGCCGCTGCACGACATCGGCAAGGTCGGCATTCCCGATCGCATCTTGCTGAAGCCCGGTCGCTTCGAGCCCCATGAGTTCGAGATCATGAAGACCCACACCACCTTGGGCCGCAAGGCTATCGAACGCGCCGAGCAGTCGTTGGGCATGTCGGTGGGCTTCCTGACCTGCGCCAAGGAAATCGCCCAGTGGCACCAGGAGAAGTGGGACGGCGGCGGCTATCCCGACGGCATCGGCGGCGACGATATCCCGGTGTCCGCCCGCCTGATGGCCGTGGCCGATGTCTATGACGCCCTGATCAGCCGCCGGGTCTACAAGGAGGGGATGTCACACGAAAAGGCCGTGCAGATCATCTGCGAGGGCAAGGGCAGCCATTTCGACCCCGACATGGTCGATGCCTTCGTGGACATTCAGGACGAGTTCCGGGCCATCGCGGCCAGATTCGAGGATTCCGAGATGGATATGGCTCAAAAGAAGGAATACCTGGAACAGGCCGGAGGGGGCGGGCGATAGCCCGGCAAAGGTCAGGCCGGTTCGTCGTCCCGTGAAATCAGCACCTTGTCGATGCGCCGCCCATCCATGTCCATCACCTCGAAGCGCCAGCCGCCCCACTTGAAGGCGTCGCCGGCGGTGGGGATGCTGCGCAATTGCGCCAGGATAAAGCCGGCGATGGTGATGTAGTCGCCGTCCTTGCCCTCCAGACCCCGGCAGCCGATGCGTTCGGCGACCAGATCGACCGCCACGTCGCCGTCCAGCAGCCACGAGCCGTTCTCGCGCTGAATGATGGCGCCTTCATAGTCCTCGCCGTGTTCGGAAAGGCTGCCGAGGATGGAGGCGAGGATATCGGTGGCGGTGACGATGCCTTGGACGCAGCCGTATTCATCCACCACCAGCGCCATGTGGATATCGGCCTGTTTGAGGATGTCCAGCATATGCAGCGCCGGGGCGTTGTCGTGGACCACCGTCAGCGGTCGGATCAGCGGAGCGATATCGAAGGGAGCGCCGTCGAGGAAGCCGTTCAGCAGATCCTTGGCGAGGACCGCGCCGACAACCTCGTCTGGGGCGCCGCGATAGACCGGGAGGCGCGAATGGGGGCAGTCTCGCACCACGCGCGAGATTTCCGCGGCGTCCCAGTCCAGGTCGATCCAGCTGACATCGCCGCGGGGGGTCATGATGGCGCGGACCTTGCGGTCGCCGAACCGCATGACGCCGGAGATCATCTCCTTTTCCTGCGGCTCGAACACGCCGCTTTCGGTGCCTTCCGCGACCATGGCCTTCACCTCTTCCTCGGTGACGGCCGGATCGGTTGACGGGCGGATGCGCAAGATCGCCAGGATGACGCGGCTGGAGCCCTCCAGTACCCATAGCAGCGGCGTGGTGATCCTCGCCACCACCGCCATCGGTCGGGCGACCAGGATGGCGATGGCTTCGGGGTTGGCCAGGGCGATCTGCTTTGGCACCAGTTCGCCGATGATCAGCGAGGCATAGGTGATGGCTCCGACCACGATGGCGATGGACAGGGCCTCGGAGGCTGGGGCCAGGGGCGGAAACTGGGTGGTGAGCCACGCCGCCAGTTGGGCGGCGAGAGTCGCGCCGGAATAGGCGCCGGCCAGAATGCCAACCAGGGTAATTCCGATCTGGACCGAGGCCAGGAAGCGTGCGGGATTTTCTCCCAGCGTCAGGGCCATCGCGGCTCCCTTGCTGCCCTCGGCGGCCTTCGCCGCCAGTCTGGCCCGCCGGGATGAGACGATGGCCAGTTCGGACATGGCGAAACAGCCGTTCAGCACGACCAGGAAGACGAGAACCACGATTTCAAAGGCGATGGGCATGGAGATCCTAGGTGATCTGGTCGATCTGATCGTCGGTCAGGCTGCCCGGCACGATGGTGACCGGCACCCGCATCTTGCCCATATACTTACCGGTCAGTGCGGTAATCAGCGGCCCCGGCCCCTTGGACCCGGTATCGGCGCCCAGCACCAGCACCGAGATGCTGGGCTCCTCGGCGATGACCTTGATCAGTTCCTCGCGCGGTTCGCCTTCGCGCACATAGAGGACCGGCACATGCCCTGATAGGGCGTTGACCTCGGTGGCCAGGCGGTGGAGCAATTCTTCCGCCGCTTCGCGCGCTTCGGCCCGCATCAGGTTGCCGATGGAGGCGAAGTGCTGATATTCGGCCGGCTCGATCACCCGCAGCAGCGCCACCTGACCATCGGAGGATCTGGCGCGGCGGCAGGCGAAGCGTAGCGCCGCCCGCATTTCGGGGGAGTCGTCGACCACGATCAGGAAGACGCGGCTGGACGGCATGATCTGTCCTCCTTATCCCGACAAACGGAGTTCACCGAGCCTCAAGCCTTCTTGAACGCGACGGCGGCCAGCCAACCGGCGGCGGCGGCCAAGGCGATGGCGATGATACCGTAAGCCGCCGCCTGCTGGTGGGCGAAATCGTAGAGATCTGCGCCGAGGCCGACCTTGCTGACCACCAGCGGCGTGGTCTGGGCGCTGATCACCAGCCCTCCGGCGATCAGATAGACCTCGACCATATAGGTTCCAACCGGGACATTGGCGGGGAAGTGGACATCGGTCCGGAACAGCCGCTGACTCAGCATGCCGATGTCTTGGACCTTGTCGCCGTACAGGCCTTGTCTTTGCTTCAGCCGCAGCAGCGCCTTGCGATATTCGGCCGGATCGGCCTCGGCATCCTTGGCGCGGATGTCGAGGGTCAGGTGCTCCAGCCCGATCTGGTGGCGCTCCAAGGTGGTGGCCGACGCCACCTGATCCAGCGGCCGGGTGGCGGCCACCCGATAGAAGGCCGGCGCGTTGTCCACCTGGGCGCTGCCCGAATTGATCCAGATGCCGCCGGCGCGGGCTTTGCGCCGCATGGTGTCGGGGCGCTGGGGACCGCGCACCACCACCACCACGTCGCCGTCGCCGTCGATGGCGCCGAACAGCAGCACATCGGTGCCGACAAAGCCGGTGGTGATCGCCACCAGATGGCTGGACAGGTCGGCCACCAGCGGCTCGGCGGCGCGGGCGGGGCCGGCGGACAGCACGGCGATCAGGGCCAGCAGCAGGCGGGCGAGTCTCGGGCGCATCAGTGCTTGCCCCCCGTCCCGGCGGCGAACAACTCGGCCGGCACGGACACCATGTCGAACAGCAGCTTGGCGCAGACGATCAGCACCATGATCGCCAGCAGCGAGCGCAGTTGCTCGCCCTTGAGCCTGGCTCCGAAACGGGCGCCGATCTGGGCGCCGATGACGCCGCCCAGCAGCAGCAGCAGCGCCAGCACCACGTCGACGGTGTGGTTCATGGTCGATTGCAAGAAGGTGGCGTTGGCGGTGACGAAGATGATCTGGAACAGCGAGGTTCCCACCACCACCGCGGTCGGCATGCCCAGCAGATAGATCATGGCCGGCACCATGATGAAGCCGCCGCCGACTCCCATGATCGCCGCCAGGATGCCGACCAGCAGTCCGATTCCCATGGGCAGCAGGGCGCTGATATAGAGCTTGGAGCGGCGAAAGCGCATCTTGAACGGCAGGCCGTGAATCCAGGTGTGCTGGTGCAGCTTGCGCTTGACCACCGGGCCGCCGGCGGCCTGCTTGCGGCTGGTGCGCAACGCCTGAATGCTTTCGACCAGCATCAGCGAGCCCACCACGCCCAGAAAGACGATGTAGCACAGCGAAATCACCAGATCGATCTGACCCAGCCCGCGCAGCCAGCGGAACAGGAACACGCCCAGGGTCGAGCCGACAAAGCCGCCGGAGGTCAGCATCAACCCCATCTTGATGTCCACATTGCCGCGCCGCCAATGGGCCAGCACCCCCGACACCGACGAGGCGACAATCTGATTGGCCTCGGTCCCCACCGCCACCGCCGGCGGAATGCCCAGGAAGATTAACAGCGGGGTCATCAGGAAGCCGCCGCCGACGCCGAACAGTCCGGACATGAAGCCGACGCCGCCGCCCAATCCCAGGATCAGGAAGACGTTGACCGACATTTCGGCGATGGGAAGGTAGATCTGCATCTTGCGGCCCCCTCTCCTCGGTTTTCGCCTGAACCGGGACGGAAGGCAAGCGGCCTTCTACAGCTTTCTAATATTCAGGGCGGCCAGCAGCTCGGCCGCCTGCATGCGGGCGCGTAGGGTCAGGTAGCCCTGAGCCGCCAGATGGTTGGGCAAAAAGCTGGAATCCGGCGCGGCGCTCCACACCATCCACGGCCGCAGCCGGGCGGCGGCGGCCAGTTGCTCGACCATGCGGTTCCAGGCCTCGGTCTGGCGGCGCTCGGCCAGCACGGTCTCGAAATCGCGGCCCAACTCGCGCAGCACGATGGAATGGGCGTAAAGGCGGCCCTTATTGCCGTAGAACACCCCGTCGACGGTAAAGTCCAGCAGGACCGAGCGGCCCTCCGCCAGATGATGATCGACGGCGTTGGTGCAGTCGTCCAGCTCGCGCAGCAGGGTCTCGACCACCACCGTCAGAGCCTCGACGCGGCGGTCGAAGCCGGTGGTGCCGGCGGCCACATGGTCGTTGTAGCGGTCCAGCGAGCGCTGGGCGTTGCGGTATTGCTTTTCCGCCGAGGCGGTGGGCAGCCACGAGGTGCGGGTGTCGAACTTCCACACCGTGCCGGGATATTTCAACAGGCCGGCGGCGTTGTTAAGATCCACGTCGGAGCCGTTGGGGCCGTAGCCCAGCCCCTTTTCCCCGGCCATGGCGGCGGTCAGCTTGGCCAGACCGCCCACCAGCCCCAGCTGGAAGGCCGGCATGTCGCGCAGCCAGCCGCCCGGCAGGAAGAAGGGATCGTTCGCCCGCCAGCGGCTGACGTCGAGTTCACGCGCCACCAGCGCCGCCGCCACCGCGACGCCACGCGACCGGCCGCCGGCCACCGAGGCCGCCGTGAAGTCTGGATTGTCGTTGATCTTGCTGATCACCAGCATGGCCACCGGGAAGACCAGCACCACCACCGCCGCCGCCGTCCACAGCACGAAGCGGCGCGACGGACGGCGCAGCAGGTCCCCGGCGATGCGCAACAGGCCAAGGACGGCGGCGAAGGCGGTGCTGAGAATCGGTCGGATCACGGCTTCAGGAACCCCACGATGTCGTAGACTTCGTTGATGATCGGGCGGGCGATGGCGTCGGCCCGTTCGGCGCCCGATCGTAGCACGGCGTCGATATGGGTGGTGTCGCTCATAAGGCGCTTCATCTCGGTATTGATCGGTCCCAGCACGGACACCGCCAGATCGACCAGTTCCTTCTTGAAGTCCGAGAAGTTGCGGCCGGCGAACTGGGCGATCACCTCGGCTTTCTCCTTGTCGGACAGGGCGGCGTAGATCCCCAGCAGGTTGGAGGCCTCGGGACGGCCTTCAAGCCCCCCTTCCTCAGCCGGCAGCGGCTCCAGGTCGGTCTTGGCCTTGCGGATCTTCAGCGCGATGGTGTCGGCGTCGTCTTGCATGTTGATGCGCGAATAGTCGGACTCGTCCGACTTGCTCATCTTCTTGGCGCCGTCGCGGAGCGACATGATGCGGGCGGCGGTGCCGAAGATCAGCGGCTCGGGCAGCGGGAAGAACTCGACCCCGAAGTCGTTGTTGAACTTCTGGGCGGTGTCGCGGGCCAGTTCCAGATGCTGCTTCTGATCGTCGCCCACCGGCACATGGGTGGCGCGGTAGGCCAGGATGTCGGCGCTCATCAGGTTGGGATAGGCGAACAGGCCGACCGAGGCGTTTTCCTTGTGCTTGCCGGCCTTGTCCTTGAACTGGGTCATGCGGTTGAGCCAGCCCATGCGGGCGACGCAGTTGAAGATCCAGGCCAACTGGGCATGGGCCGGAACCATCGACTGGTTGAACACGATATGCCTGGAGGCGTCGACCCCGGCGGCGATCATGCCGGCGGTGACCTCGCGGGTGTTCCGGATCAGCTCCTTGGGGTCTTGCCACAGGGTGATGGCGTGCATGTCGACGATGCAGAAGATGCACTCGAACTCGTTCTGCAAGCGCACCCAATTGCGGATAGCGCCCAGATAATTGCCGAGATGGAGGTTTCCGGTCGGCTGAACGCCGGAAAAAATGCGCTTCATGGCTGCTCGTCACTCCGGGAAAGGACCAAGGGGCTCAGGTATACCCTGCGGCGGGGCAGCGTCAAGATGCCCTGATTCATCTTGCGGCCGGGGAGCGAGGGGCGAATCATGGTCGAGTGGAGGAGGGCAAAGCCCATGAGCGTCATTCTGACCCGGTCCTGCGGCAGCACCATCGCCATGGCGGAGGGCGCCAGCGTGCTGGAGGCCCTACATCGTCACGGCATCGCCCATGCCTCGGTCTGCGGCGGCAAGGCGCGGTGCACCACCTGCCGGGTCCGGGTGTTGAGCGGACAGGAGGCGCTGGGGCCGCCCGGTCCGTTGGAGGTCGAGGCGCTGGCCCGTATTGGGGCGCCGGCCGAGGTCCGGCTGGCCTGCCAGTTGCGGCCCACCGCCGATCTGACGGTCATGCCGCTGTTGCCCGCCGACGCCACCATGGGCGAGGTGGCGGGAAGCGGCGGCCTCGACGGGCGGGAATGCGAGGTGGCGGTGCTGTTCGTCGATCTGCGCGACTCGACCTCGCTGGGTGAGGCGCGGATGCCCTACGATGTCTTGTTTATTCTCAATCGCTTCTTCCTGGAGATGAACCGGGCGCTGGTCGCCACCGGCGGCCATTATTCCAACTTTACCGGCGATGGGTTGATGGCGCTGTATGGCTTGGATGGTGGCGATCCGGCCCAGGCGGTGCGCGACGCCCTGGCCGGCGCCCGTCTCATGCTGGACGCGGTGGGGCGCGTCAACAAGGATCTCGCCACCGAGTTGCCGCAGCCGCTGCGGATCGGCATCGGCCTGCATGTCGGCGAGGCTATCGTGGGGTCCATGGGGCCGCCGGGATCGCAGATCATCAGCGCCATCGGCGACACGGTGAACATCGCCGCCCGGCTGGAGGGTCTGACCAAGGACTATGACTGCGTCCTGGTTCTGTCGAGAACGGCCGCCGACATGGCCGGCCCGCCCCCGCCGGCGGATCGGCTGCGCTCGGTGACGGTCAAGGGCCGGTCGGAGGCGGTGGAGGTCTATGCCTGCGACCGGGTGCCCATGACCTGAAGAGTCCGGCCCGGCGAGCCGGGGCGACTCGCCTTATTGTCCCAATTGCCGGGCGGGCGGATCCGGATGCCGGCGTCAGGCGCCGGCCAGCGCTTCCTTGCGGATTTCCACCACCTTGTCGGCGACGCGGCCGGTGAGTTCTTGCAGGTGGTCGAAGGTCCACGAGAATGTGCCGACGCCCATCGTCAGCGAACGCAACTCGACGATCAGGTCGTCCATCTCGGCCTGGGGCAGGTAGGCGGAGACCGTGTCCCAACCCTGCCAGCCGGCCTTGCCGTCAAAGCCGAGGATCTGGCCCCTCCGGCCCGATACGATGCGTTGAGCCTTGGCGGTGAAGTCGTTGGGGACCGAGATTTCTACCAGCAGGATCGGCTCCAGCAGCACCGGATCGCATTGGGGCATGCCTTCGGCCATGGCGATGCGGGCGGCGGTCTTGAACGCCATATCCGAGCTGTCCACCGCGTGATAGCTGCCGCTGGTCAGGGTCACCGACAGGTCGACCACCGGAAAGCCGAACGGTCCCTGGTGAAGGAACTCGGCGACGCCGTGCTCGACCGAGGGGATGTACTGGCGCGGCACCACGCCGCCGACGATCTTGTCGACGAAATGAAAGCCCTGGCCGCGCGGCAGCGGCGCGATGTCGAGATGGATGTCGCCGAACTGGCCGTGGCCGCCCGACTGCTTCTTGTGGCGGCCATGCACCGACACCGGCTTGCGGATGGTCTCCTTATAGGGAACCGTCGGCTTCCTGGTGATTACCTGCATGTTGAAGCGGCTTTTCAGCCGGTCGATCGCCACCTGAAGGTGAATCTCACCCTGGCCGTGCAGGACCAGTTCGCCGAACGCGCTGTGTTCCAGGGTCAGCGAGGGGTCTTCCTCGGACAGCTTGGTCAGCGCCCCGGCCAGTTTGACGTCGTCGCCCTTCTTCTCGGTCGCCAGGGCGAAGGCGAATAGCGGCTTCAGCGGCTCCGGCCAGGTCGCCATGCCGTTGGAATCCGAGCCCAGCACCGCGCCGGTGGCGACGGGGTCCAGGCGGCCGAACGCCACCAGTTCGCCGAGCCCGGCCCTTGGCGCCTTGGCGGCGACGCCGCCGGTCATGGTGTAAAGGCCGCCAATGCGCGAGCCGTCCACCACCTGATTATCGGCGAACTCGCCCCGCCAGATCCGCACAAAGCTCATCTTGCCGGTATGGGCGGCGTGGATGGTCTTGAACACCTGGGCCAGCGGCCCGCCCTCGGGCGCGATGCCCAGGCGGCTGGCGGAGACGGCGGGGGCGGGGGCTTCGTGGCGCAGCGCCTTGAGCAGGCGGTGGATGCCGCCGTCGGTCTCGGCCGAGCCGAAGAACACCGGCACGATCAGATCCGCGGTCAGATCCTTGCCCAGATCCTGATAGACCTCGTCGGTGGGGGGCTGGATGTCTTCCAGCAGCTCTTCCATCAGGTGGTCGTCGAAATCGGCCAGATGCTCCAGCATCTCCTGGCGGGCCTTGGCCTCCTCGGATTTCAGCGCGTCGGGGATCTTGATCATCTGCGAGGTCTGGCCGGGGCGGTACCTGTAGGCCCGCTCGCTCACCAGATCGATATAGCCGGTGACGGCGTCGCCGTCGCGGATGGGAATCTCGCGCATGATCAGGGGGCGGTCCGACACCGCCTGCAACGCCTCCAGCGTCTCGCGCAGGCGGGTGCCGGCTGCGTCGATCTTGTTGATGAAGAGGATGTGGGGAATCTTGCGCTCGTCCAGGAACTTCAGCACCGGGGCCACCATCACGGCGCGGGCCGGGTCGGGCTCGCACACCACCACAGCGGCGTCCACCGCCATCAGGGCGTTGAAGCCGTCCTGCTGGAACTCGACCGAGCCGGGGCAGTCGATGAAGCTCCATCGCTCGCCCAGATATTCGGCGGTGGCGATATTGGGTTCGACGCTCATGAAGCGGGCGCGGGCCTCGGGGCTGGAATCGCCGACGGTGGAGCCGTCCTTGATCCGGCCCTGGCGGCCGATGGCGCCGCAGGCGAACAGCATGGCTTCAAGCAGGCTGGTCTTGCCGCTGGCGAACGGGCCGACGATGGCGCAGGCGCGTGGCGGAGAAGGAGATTTCTCGGTCATGGACGACCCTCCGGAACTAGCTCGGTTTGGCGCCATGCCCCGGCCCGGACGTCCCTGGGCCTCACCCCCTGCATCGCGCGGATACCATGGTTCCAGGTGTCTCCTCCGCTGGCAACAGGAAATGGACGCTGCCCAAGAAATGGGCGCAACTGCCCGAAAATGCGGCAATATTGGCCGCGGCAGTGTTGGTTTCGTGCTGTTTTCCGGGTGGCAGAACTGGCACGAGGCGTGCTAAATGAGACCCGCGTTTGACTCATTGGGTTCTGCCCCACTCCTAATCGACGGCGGTTTCATGAAGAAGATCGAAGCGATCATCAAACCCTTCAAACTCGACGAGGTGAAGGAAGCCCTTCACGAGGTGGGGTTGCAGGGACTAACCGTGACCGAGGCCAAGGGGTTCGGCCGCCAGAAAGGGCATACCGAGCTCTATCGCGGCGCCGAATACGTGGTCGACTTCCTGCCCAAGGTAAAGATCGAGCTGGTCATCGAGGACAATCTGGTGGAACGCGCCGTCGAGGCCATCCAGCAGGCCGCCCATACGGGGCGCATCGGCGATGGCAAGATCTTCATCTCGACGGTCGAGGAAGCCATCCGCATCCGGACCGGCGAGCGCGGCAACGACGCCATCTGAGGCCGTGCGGCCTTAACTTTTCAATCACCACACTCTCAACTATCAGGAAATGTGACCATGTCTGACGACGTCAAGAAGGTCCTTGAAATGATCCAGGAAAACGACGTCAAGTACGTCGATTTCCGTTTCACCGATCCCCGTGGCAAGTGGCAGCACACCGCGCAGCATGTGTCCACCGTGGACGCCGAGATGCTGAACGAAGGCATCATGTTCGACGGTTCGTCGATCGCCGGCTGGAAGAGCATCAACGAGTCGGACATGATCTTGAAGCCCGACGTGGCGTCTGCGGTCATGGACCCGTTCGCCGCCCAGCCGCAGCTGATCATCAACTGCGACATCGTCGAGCCCGCCACCGGCCAGCTCTATGACCGCGACCCCCGTTCCATCGCCAAGCGCGCCGAGGCTTATGTGAAGTCGTCGGGCGTGGGCGATTCCACCTATTTCGGTCCCGAGGCCGAGTTCTTCGTGTTCGACGACGTCAAGATCTCCGTCGGCATGAACAAGGGCTATTACGAACTGAGCTCCGAGGATGGCCCCGAGGCGTCGGGCAAGGACTTCGCCGAGGGCAATCTGGGCCACCGTCCGGGCGTCAAGGGCGGCTACTTCCCGGTTCCGCCGGTGGATAACGCCGTCGACATGCGCGCCGAGATGCTGACCGTCATGCTCGAAATGGGCCTGCCGGTCGAGAAGCATCACCACGAAGTGGCCTCGTCGCAGCACGAACTGGGCATCAAGTTCGGCAGCCTGGTGCAGGCCGCCGACTGGATCCAGACCTACAAATACGTGGTCCACAACGTCGCCGCCTCCTACGGCAAGTCCGCCACCTTCATGCCGAAGCCGATCTATGGCGACAACGGCTCGGGCATGCATGTCCACCAGTCGATCTGGAAGGCCGGCAAGCCCCTGTTCGCCGGCTCGGGTTATGCCGATCTGTCGGACATGGCGCTGTACTATATCGGCGGCATCATCAAGCACGCCAAGGCGCTGAACGCCTTCACCAACCCGCTGACCAACAGCTACAAGCGCCTGATCCCCGGCTTTGAAGCCCCGGTCCTGCTGGCCTACTCGGCCCGCAACCGTTCCGCTTCGTGCCGCATTCCCTACTCGGCCTCGCCGAAGGGCAAGCGCGTCGAAGTCCGCTTCCCCGATCCGGGCGCGAACCCCTACTTGGCCTTCTCGGCCATGCTGATGGCCGGCCTCGACGGCATCGCCAACAAGATCCACCCCGGCGACCCCATGGATAAGAACCTGTACGACCTTCCCCCGGAAGAGTTGAAGCAGGTCCCGACCGTCTGCGGCAGCCTGCGCGAAGCCCTCGACTCGCTCCGCGCCAACCACGACTTCCTGTGCAAGGGCGACGTGTTCTCCAAGGACTTCATCGAGAGCTATATCGAGCTGAAGTACGAGGAAGTCTACCGCTTCGAGCACACCCCGCATCCGGTCGAATTCCAGATGTATTATTCGGTTTAATCCGAATAAGGGTTGCTGCGCTCTTCACCGACCCAGACAAGGGCATGGTGGACCAGTCAAGAAGGCCCCCGTCAGGAAACTGGCGGGGGTTTTCTGTTGGGGCGGGAGTTTTATTGATGCAGGGAAGGGTGGGATACTTATGCCAAGTCTCACTGATCAGAACCGATCAGTGAGACTCTCAGCCGGGCGGCCGACGTCGTCGGCAGCGGGTTGCTGTCAATGGGCCGCTCTGTAGCGTGACAGGCGATTTTGGAGAACCCGGCCGGAATCGCCGCCTGTTTCAGGCTGCCTTGGTGCAGATATCGGGGAAGCGGGCGGTTTCGCACCACTCCCGGCTGACGGGCGTACCGTTGAGGCCCAGGACCGAATACCAGACGATATCTTCGGCGACCCGGATGATCTCGCAGACCGCCGGTTTGTTCTCGCCGGTCGCCAGCGCATCCTGGCACAAAAGCTTGGAATGAACGAAGCGAAGGCCGGATGATGGTTTCATGGCTGACTCCAGACACTTGTCATCTTGGCGGTAAAAGATAACCGCGCATTTGATGATGCAACGCAGCATAGTCTGAAATTTCTTACGAAGTCATTGACGGACGGTCGTCGAGGCGTCGAATTCATCGTGCCGCAACGACATGGCCGCCCCGCCCTTACGCATGGCTTCTCGGGATCAATCCCGGAAATTGATGAATTGGAGCGGCTGGTCCGCGTCCAGTTTCTTCAGCATGGCGATGGTTTCTTGCAACTCGTCGCGCTTTTTGCCGCTGACCCTCAGCTCATCGCCCTGGATCGAGACCTGAACCTTGATCTTGCTGTCCTTGATGTCCTTGACCAGGGACTTGGCCAAGTCCTTTTCGATGCCGTCCTTGATCCGGATCTGCTGGCGAACCGTGTTGCCGGAGGCCTTTTCCACCGTCTGGTAGTCCAGCGCCTTGGGATCGACGTTGCGGCGGGTGAAGTGGACCTTCAGCAGCTCGTGCATCTGCTTCAGCTTGGCGTCATCGTCGGCCAGGACCGTGATGATCTGCTCCTTGCGCTCGACCGAGCACTTGGCGCCCTTGAAGTCGAAGCGTTGCGCGACTTCGCGGGTGATGCCGGCCAGGGCGTTGTCGACCTCGGCGAGGTCGGTCTTGGAGACGATATCGAACGACGGCATGGTGGGATCCTCTTTAGAATACCAATGACATTATTCATTGATTCGGAGTTGTGGCCAAGGGCTGGCGTGTTTGATGGCGCGACGGAGGGGCGTCGTCAAGGACGCTACCTTAACCAATCTTTTCCCAACGAAAAACCCCCTCCCTTGCGGGAGGGGGTTTCCGTAGCGGTAACGGTGGTCGGCTTGGACTAGAAGTCCATGCCACCCATGCCGCCCATGCCGCCCATGCCGCCCATGTCACCGCCGCCACCCATGCCGCCGGCGTCCTTCTTGGGACGCTCGGCGATCATGGCTTCGGTGGTGATCAGCAGGCCGGCCACCGAGGCGGCGTCCTGCAGGGCGGTACGCACGACCTTGGTCGGGTCGATGATGCCGGCCTTGATCATGTCGGTGTAGACGCCGGTCTGGGCGTCGAAGCCGAAGGCCATATCCTTGGACTCGCTGATCTTGCCGGCGACGACGGCGCCGTCATGACCGGCGTTCTCGGCGATCTGGCGCACGGGGGCCTGAAGGGCGCGGCGAACGATTTCGATGCCGACCTTCTGGTCCGGATTGCCGCCAGCGAGGCCTTCCAGGCACTTGACGCCATGGAGCAGGGCGACGCCGCCACCGGCGACGATGCCTTCCTCGACCGCGGCGCGGGTCGCGTGCAGGGCGTCGTCGACGCGATCCTTGCGCTCCTTCACCTCGACCTCGGACCCGCCGCCGACCTTAATGACGGCAACGCCGCCGGCCAGCTTGGCGAGACGCTCCTGGAGCTTCTCACGGTCGTAGTCCGAGGTGGTCTCCTCGACCTGCGAGCGGATCTGCTTGCAGCGTGACTCGATGTCGGCCTTGTTGCCGGCGCCGTCAACGATGGTGGTGTCTTCCTTGGTGATGGTGATGCGCTTGGCAGTGCCCAACATCTCCAGACTGACGCTTTCCAGCTTGATGCCCAGGTCTTCGGAGATCACCTGGCCACCCGACAGGATGGCGATGTCTTCCAGCATGGCCTTGCGACGATCGCCGAAGCCGGGAGCCTTCACGGCCGCGACCTTGAGGCCGCCGCGCAGCTTGTTGACCACCAGGGTGGCCAGAGCCTCGCCTTCGATGTCCTCGGCGATGATCACCAGCGGACGGCCCGACTGAACCACCTGCTCCAGCACCGGCAGCAGCGGCTGCAGGCCCGACAGCTTCTTCTCGTGGAGAAGAATGTAGGGGTTTTCCAACTCGACGGTCATCTTCTCGGCATTGGTCACGAAGTACGGGCTGGTGTAGCCACGGTCGAACTGCATGCCCTCGACGACTTCGAGTTCGGTGTCGAGGCCCTTGGCCTCCTCGACGGTGATGACGCCCTCGTTGCCAACCTTTTCCATGGCACGAGCGATCATGTCGCCGATTTCCTTCTCGCCATTGGCGGAGATGGTGCCGACCTGGGCGATTTCGGCGTTGGTCGCGACCTTGCGCGAACGGGTCTTGACGTCGGCGACGACGGCGGCGACGGCGATGTCGATGCCGCGCTTCAGATCCATCGGGTTGAGGCCGGCGGCAACCGCCTTCACGCCTTCACGCACGATGGCCTGAGCCAGAACGGTGGCGGTGGTGGTGCCGTCACCGGCCTGATCGGCGGTCTTCGAGGCCACTTCGCGCACCATCTGGGCGCCCATGTTCTCGAAGCGGTCGACCAGCTCGATCTCCTTGGCGACGGTGACGCCGTCCTTGGTGATGCGAGGAGCGCCGAACGACTTCTCGATGACGACGTTACGACCCTTCGGGCCGAGGGTGACCTTCACCGCGTCGGCGAGGATATCGACGCCGCGCAGCATACGGGTGCGGGCATCGGTGGAGAATTTGACTTCCTTGGCAGCCATGTGTCTGAACCTTTGCTTTGATTAGGCGAGAATGCCGAGAATGTCGGATTCCTTCATGATCAACAGCTCGTCGCCGTCGATCTTGACTTCGGTGCCCGACCACTTGCCGAACAGCACGCGGTCGCCGGCCTTGACATCCAGCGCGACCAGCTTGCCGTCGTCGCCACGGGTGCCAGAGCCAACGGCAATGACTTCACCCTGCATGGGCTTTTCCTTGGCGGTGTCGGGGATGATGATGCCGCCAGCGGTCTTCTCTTCCGCGTCGAGGCGCTTCACCAGCACGCGATCGTGGAGCGGTCTGAACTTCATTCCTGAAAACCTCCGTAAAGACAAATTCGATACCGGCCGGGATTTGTTAGCACTCCCCGCCGATGAGTGCCAAAGATCTAGGGGGAGGTTGCCCCAGAGTCAAGCTTCATCGGGTGAAGATTCTTTCACAATCACGACAACACATTGGTATTGCTTGGTATTCCGTGATGGCCGCGTCTTGGTCCCCCATGGGCCTGCGGATGGTTCATGGACAGGCGGCGATTCGCGCTTACATTCATTTGCGTATTTCGCCAACCGGGAAGGCTGCCATGACTCCGCAAGAACGTGACCTCATTCAAAGTGTCTTCGATCGACTGGGCAAACTGGCGGGCGGTCCCAAGGATGCCCAAGCCGAGGCCCTGATCGCCGAGCGCATGCGCGCCATACCGGACGCCGCCTATAATCTGGTGGAGGCGGTGGTGGTCCAGGAAATGGCCATCAAGGAGCGCGACGCCCGTATCGCCGAGCTGGAGCGGCGACAGGCCGGCGCTCCTCAGCCGCAGGGCGGTTTCGGCCAGGGCGGGGCGGCCGCCAACCCCTGGGGGCGCGGCTCGGTTCCGTCGGTCCCGGCTCAACAGCAACCCCAGCAGCAATATGCCCAGCAGCAGCCCCAGGGGCCATGGGGTGGCCAGCAGGGCGGCGGCGGCAGCTTTTTGCGCACGGCGGCCGGGGCGGCGGTGGGTGTCGCCGGCGGCATGCTGCTGGCCAACAGCCTGTCCGGCATGTTCGGCGGCGGTCATGGCGGCCTTGGCGGCAGTCACGCCAGCCCGGTCTCCGAGACCAGCACGGCCGGTCATGATTCGCCCGCGCCGGTGAACGACGTCCCGCCGCAATACGACACCAATGTCGCCGATACCGGCGGTTATGATAACGGCGGCGGCTTCGACAGCGGCGGCTGGGATGATGGCGGGTCTGACTTCTAGTCCCTGGACGAGATGATTGCACCGGCCGCGACCGCTCCCTTATAAGGGAGCGGTCTTCATCCGAGGTGACTTCGCCATGATTCTGTACACCCTGCGCTGCTCGCACGATCACCACTTCGAGGAGTGGTTCGACAACAGCGGCGATTACGATGCCAAGAAGGACGCCGCCGCGCTGGTCTGCCCCGAATGCGGCGACAAGGAGGTCGCCAAGGCGATCATGGCCCCCAATCTGGGCAAGTCCCATCATGGTGTTCCGGCTCCGGCTCCCGCCTGCGGCACCCCCATGGGCTGCGGCGGTTGCGCCTTCGCTGGCCAGCATTAAGGGCGGCTTGCTCCGGTTCCATGAAAAAGCCCCCCGGAGCGGCGCTCCGGGGGGCTTTTTCTTTACTCTTGCCTCAGAACATGGAGGCGAGTACGCGATCCGGCGGATTGTGGCCATCGGCGAAGGTCTTGATGTTGACCAGAACCTTCTCGCCCATGTCGATGCGGCCCTCCAGGGTGGCGGAGCCGAGATGCGGCAGCAGCATGACGTTGTTCATGGCCAGCAGCTTGGGATTGACCGCCGGCTCGTGCTCGAACACGTCGAGGCCGGCGCCGGCCAGATCGCCGCGTGTCAGCATACGGGTCAGGGCGTTCTCGTCGACGATTTCGCCCCGCGCGGTGTTGACCACATAGGCGTGCTTGGGCAGCAGTTCCAGGCGGCGGGCCGACAGCAGGTGGAAGGTGGCCGGGGTGTGCGGGCAATGGACGGTGATCACGTCCATGCGGGCCAGCATCTGGTCCAGGCTTTCCCAGTAGGTGGCTTCCAGCTCGGTCTCGATGTCCGGGTGGACCTTCTTGCGATTGTGGTAGTGGATCGACATGCCGAAGGCCTTGGCGCGACGCGCCACCGCCTGGCCGATGCGGCCCATGCCGATGATGCCGAGGCGCTTGCCCCAGATGCGGTGGCCCAGCATGAAGGTGGGGCTCCAGCCCGACCACTCGCCCGAGCGGATCAGCCGCTCGCCCTCGGACAGGCGGCGCGGCACCGCCAGGATCAGCGCCATGGCCATGTCGGCGGTGTCCTCGGTCAGGACGCCCGGCGTGTTGGTCACGGTGATGGCGCGCTGACGGGCGCTGGCCAGGTCGATATGGTCGACGCCGGTTCCGAAATTGGCGATCAGCTTCAGGTTGGGGCCTGCCTGGGCCATGACGGCGGCGTCAACCCGGTCGGTGACGGTTGGGACCAGGACATCGGCGGTCTTGACCGCTTCGATCAGCTCTGCCTTGGTCATGGGATGATCATCGACATTCAGTCTGGTGTCGAACAGTTCCATCATCCGGGTTTCGATGACGTCGGGCAGCTTGCGGCTGACGACGACGATCGGTTTCTTACTGTGCATTCCTGTACTCCTCCCGGTGCCCGTGCTCACGACCTAGCAACTCGGCGAGGCCTTGTCCAGAGCCGTGTTGGAACTTCTTGAAAGTGGTGGCTTGCACCCGCCTTGACCAGTGGGTCCGCGCCACCCCTATAATGCCGCCGGAGGGACGATGAATTCCAGTCGGTTCGGGGGGAACTTCAAATGGGTGCTGGCAGCCGTCGCCTTGGTCGCGATTACGGCGACGGCTGCCCTGGCCAGCGAGACCAGGGGCTTGCCGTTGCCGCGCTTCGTGTCCCTGCGTTCGGACGAGGTCAATCTGCGGACCGGTCCGGGCCAACGCTATCCCATCGACTGGATCTATGCCCGCAAGGATCTGCCGGTGGAGGTCATCGCCGAGTTCGAGGCCTGGCGCAAGATCCGCGACTGGCAGGGAACCGAGGGTTGGGTCCACCAAAGCATGCTGTCCGGACGCCGGATGATGGTGGTGATCGGCGGCCGGCGGCAGTTGCGCGGCTCGGATGGCGATTCGGCCGATATTGTGGCGGTGGTCGAGCCCGGCGTGCTGGGACGTCTGTTGCAATGTCCCCGCAACCGCGACTATTGCCGGGTCGATCTCGGCCAGACCCAGGGCTGGTTCAAGCGGGATGAGATTTGGGGGGTGTATAAGGGCGAGTGGATAGAGTGATCAAGAGTTGTGCATAGAAAAATTCATGCAATTATCCGCTAAATTAATTAGAAGTACTTGACCTTGGCTATTTACCGCATTTGTGGAGGTTACGTATTCACTTCTACCCCAACCTGACGTACAATATCCGACACTGGCGTTCGCGGGAAGAAGTCTCGGGCCAGATCGTGAAAGAGCGGCCCAGGCAAAGCCGGGCCATTGAGTAGAGCGAGGCGTCCATGACGCTCAGGACTGACCAATGCAACTTCCGGCTGGTATCGGAAACAGGACGGGATCTCATCGAATCCGATGACCCGCAGGCTCTGGTGGCCTTTACCCGAAAGACATTGTCCTGCCCGCGCCTGCGCGTTTGCGCCTATGGCGACTACTGCACCATCTTCAGCGCCTCGTTGCTGTCCGAACACGGCCGTCATCCCCATGAATGCGCGGATAAATGACGCCACGTCCCGGCGGGGCGGCTGCCCCGAAGCATCCCCGCCGCCCGTATATCAGTTGGACATCAGGACCGGGACGGTCATATGGGCCAGTACATAGCGGGTTCCCGTTCCACGCTTGAGCGACAGGCCATACTGGCCGTGCGCGCCCATCACCACCAGATCGGCGCCCAGGTCGCATAGCCGCGACAGCAGCATGTCCATCTTGCCGATATGCTCACCGGCCAGCCGTTCGCCCTCGGCCTTGATGCCGCAGGTGGCCAGGTGGTCGATGATGTCCACATGAGGGACCTCGCCCATGGTGCTGGCGCCACGCTCTTGCTGGGCGTGCATGGACAGCACGGTCACCGATTTGGCCATCGCCATCAGCGGTTTGGCGTCGTTCAGCGCCCGGACCGCTTCCTTGCCGGCATTCCAGGCGATGGCGATGCGCTCGCCGATGGTGGCGAAGCTGCCGGTATGGGGGATCACCAGCACCGGGCGGCCGCAATTGAGGATGGTGTGTTCGACCAGATCCTCGGGAACCCGGTTGGCCTTGGGCTCGATCTGTCCCATCACCACCAGATCGGCGTAGCGGGCGCAGAACATGGTTTCGGATAGGACGTGGCCGGGATCGCCATGGGCCAGCTGCCACCAGCGGCCATTGACGCCTGCGGCGGCGACCCGTTCGGTGAAAAGGGCGCGGGCGGCGTCGCGGGCCGTCGACAGCATTTCGCTGGCCTGATGGGCGATGGCGCTGGGCTTGTGGGTCTCATTGCGGGCGAACAGGCCGGTCAGGCGGGCACCGTGCTGCCTGGCTAGCCCGATGGCGGCATCGAGGCGGGTGCCGCAGCGATCGCCGTCGTCCATGTGAACGAGGATGTCCTTCATCTCAAATTCCCCCAACCATTGCTGTCATACCGGCGGGCAACCGGCGTTGCCCGCTTTATTGTCCCTCAATCGCCGGGCGGGGCCGTCCGGCCCCTTGGCTCTCGCGGCACGGGCCGCGCCGGGCCTTGCCCGCAACTCCGATCCAATGAAGAGGATTGGATCGTCGGTGTTTTCGTCCCTCAATCGCCGGGCGGGGCCGTCCGGCCCCTTGGCCCGTCGATACCGCGTCACATCGCCAGAGCGCGGGCGATGACCAGCCGTTGAATGTCGCTGGTGCCTTCGTAAATCTGACAGACCCGGACGTCCCGGTAAATGCGTTCGACCGGGAAATCGGAGAGATAGCCATAGCCGCCGTGAATCTGGATGGCGTCGGAACAGACCCGCTCGGCCATCTCGCTGGCGAACAGCTTGGCCATGGAAGCCTCCTTGAGGCAAGCCTGTCCGGCGTCGCGCAGGCTGGCGGCGTGCAGGACCAGTTGCTCGGCCACCTCGACCCGGGTGGCCATGTCGGCGAGACGGAACGCCACCGCCTGATGCTCGATGATGGGTTTGCCGAACTGCTTGCGCTCCTTGGCGTAGGCCAGGGCGGCGTCGAAGGCGGAGCGCGCCATGCCCACCGATTGGGCGGCGATGCCCAGGCGGCCGCCTTCCAGATTGGCCAGGGCGATTTTCAGCCCCTCGCCCTCGGCTCCCAGGCGCTGCGCGGCGGGCACCCGCATGTCGTCGAAGGTGACGGCGCAGGTGTCCGACAGGTGCTGGCCCAGCTTGTCCTCGACCCGCGCCACGGTAAAGCCGGGCGTATCGGTCGGCACGATGAAGGCGGAAATGCCCTTTTTGCCCGCCGCCGGATCGGTTACCGCGAAGACGATGGCGACGTGGCCGTTCTTGGCCGAGGTGATGAACTGCTTGGCCCCGGTCAGGACATAGCCGTCACCGTCCCGGTGGGCGCGTGAGCGGATCGAGGAGGCGTCCGAGCCGGCCTCGGGTTCGGTCAGGCAGAAACAACCGATCTGCTCGCCGCGCGCCATGGGTTTGAGGAAGCGTTGTTTCTGCGCTTCGCTGCCGAAGGTCAGGATCGGCATGCAGCCGACCGAGTTATGCACGCTCATGATGGTGGATACGCCGCCGCAGCCCGCCGCGATCTCCATCACCGCCATGACGTAGGACACATAGTCGGCGCCGGCCCCATCCCATTCCGGCGGCACCACCATGCCCAGGAAGCCGAGCTGCCCCATTTCGGCCAGCGCCTCGGCCGGGAATCGGTGTTCACGGTCCCAAAGCGCCGCGTTGGGGGCCAGCTTGTCCCGGGCGAAGGCGCGCGCCGTGTCGCGGATCAGCTGCTGCTCTTCGGTCGGGATCATGACCTTGCCCCTCCGGCACCGTTCGGAAGCTCCACCATCAGGGCGGTGGCCTCGCCGCCGCCGATGCACAGGCTGGCGACGCCGCGCTTCAGGCCGTATTGCTTCAACGCCGCCAGCAGGGTGACGATGATCCGCGCCCCCGAAGCGCCGATGGGATGGCCCAGGGCGCAGGCCCCGCCATGGATGTTGACCCGCTGGTGGTCGAGCTTCAGGTCGTGCATGGCCGCCATGGTGACCACGGCGAAAGCCTCGTTGATCTCCCACAGGTCGATATCGCCGGCCTTGCAGTCGACCTTGTCCAACAGCGCCTTGATGGCGCCCACCGGGGCGGTGGTGAACAGGGCGGGGGCCTGGGCAAAGTTGGAATGGCCCAAGATGGTGGCCAGGGGCGCCAGGCCGCGCTTTTCCGCTTCGGAGCGGCGCATCAGCACCAGGGCGGCGGCCCCGTCGGAGATGGATGACGAATTGGCCGCCGTCACCGTGCCGTCGTCGCGGAAGGCGGGGTGCAGCGTCGGGATTTTGTCGGGCTGGGCCTTGCGCGGCTGTTCGTCGATGGCGATGACGGTATCGCCCTTGCGGCCCTTGATGGTGACGGGGGCGATCTCCGGGGTGAAGGAGCCGTCGATGGAGGCCTTTTGCGCCCGCTCCAGCGAGGCGATGGCGAAGGCGTCTTGGGCCTCGCGGGTGAACTTGTAGCTGTCGGCGCATTCCTCGGCGAAGGTCCCCATCAGGCGGCCCCTGGCATAGGCGTCCTCCAGCCCGTCGAAGAACATATGGTCCAGCACCTTGCCGTGGCCGAGGCGATAGCCGCCCCTGGCCTTGTCCAGCAGGTAGGGCGCGTTGGACATGCTTTCCATGCCGCCCGCCACCATCACCTTGGCGGTGCCGGCCACCAGCAGGTCATGGGCCAGCATGGCCGCCTTCATGCCCGAGCCGCAGACCTTGCTGATGGTGGTGCAGCCGGCCGATTGCGGCAGACCGGCTCCCAGCGCCGCCTGCCGCGCCGGGGCTTGTCCGACCCCGGCCGGCAGGACGCAGCCCATGAAGACCTCGTCCACCTGATCGGGGGCAAGGCCGGAACGCTCGACCGCCGCCCGGATGGCGGCCGCGCCCAGGGAGGGGGCGGCAAGGCCGGCCAGTTCACCCTGAAAGCCGCCCATGGGGGTGCGGGCAGCGCCGACGATGACGATGGGATCGGAAGCGGTCATGGGGGGAGGTCCTTTGTGGAGGAGGCGCGAGTCTGATAAGATACTGGAATCGAGGATGGAGCGTCGCCACGGGCGTGATGGGAATGGCGGTGTTCGGCTCGGTGGCGCGCGGCGGCCCCGGCCCCGGCCCCGACGGTGACGTGGATCTGGTGATCGATATTGATCCCGACGCCAAGTTCAGTCTTATCGATCTTGGCATCGTCGGGGACGCCTCGGCCGAATGGCTGGGCCGCAAGACGGACATGTTGTCCCGCCGGGCACTGAGGCCGCGTCTTGCCGGAACGGACGCCGTCAGTATCTTTTGAGCGGAACAAACGGGCGCTGGAGGCGGTTGAGGTCACTTTGTCCGCCATCGGGGAAATCGAGGGTTTTATCGCGGAGGTTTTTTCGTCCAGATTCCGGGCTGCCGGGAAATTAATGTTGGCGGTGACGCATCTCGTCCAGATCATTGGCGAGGTGACGAAGGATATGGCGGACGGGATCGAGGATCGGCAGCCGGGTATTCCGTGGAGACAGGTCCGTGACATGCGGTACCGAATCGCCCATGAATACCTTTCCGTCGATTTCCGCATGGTTTGGGATGTCGCCACCACCGACCTCGCTCCTCTTCGCCTTGCCCAGATCGCCGAGCGGGATTACCTCACTTCATGTTGAAGATGATGGTCTTCTTGTGGGTGAAGTGCTCCAGCATGGATTCCAGCGAGGCCTCGCGGCCCAGGCCGGAGGTCTTGACGCCGCCATAGGACAGGCCGGGTTGGACCACCAGGTTCTGGTTGACCTGGACAAAGCCGGCCTCCAGCCGCCGGGTGGCGTCCATGGCGATCTTGATGTCGCGGGTCCAGATGGAGGCGGCAAGGCCGTATTCGCTGTCATTGGCCTGGGCGATCACCTCTTCGTAGTCGCTCCACCGGATGACGGCGCAGACCGGGCCGAAAATCTCTTCCTGGCAGATGCGATCGCTGTTCTTTAGCCCGGTGAAGATCACCGGCTGGACAAAGCGGCCCTTGGCCAGCCTGGGATCGGTGGGCATGGCCGAGCAGGTATGCCCGGTGACGCCCGGCGTCGCTTCGCCCAGGGCGATATAGGAGCGGACCCGCTCCAACTGGCTGTCGGAGACGATGGTGCCGATATCGGTCTTTTCGTCCAGCGGGTCGCCCATCACCATGGAATCGACCTTGGCCTTCACCCGGGCGATGAATTCGTCGTGGATGGAGTCGTGGACGAACAGGCGCGAGCTGGCGGTGCAGCTTTGCCCCTGGCGGGTGAAGCGCATGCCGGCCAGGGCGCCGGCCACCGCCTGATCCATGTCGGCGTCGGCGCAGACGATCATCGGGCTTTTGCCGCCCAACTCCAGGGTGACGGGGATCAGCTTTTCGGCGGCGGCGCGGTAGACGATGCGGCCGGTCTCCACCGAGCCGGTGAAGCTCACCTTCTTGACGTCGGGGTGTTCCACCAGCGGCGCGCCGCATTCGGGGCCAAAGCCTGACAGCATGTTGAAGATGCCGTGGGGCAGGACGGTGTTCATGATCTCGGCGACGCGCAGCACGGTCAGCGGCGCTTCCTCCGCCGACTTCACCACCACCGAATTACCGGCGACCAGGGCGGCGGCGGCTTTCATGGCCATCAGCAGCAGCGGCACGTTCCACGGAATGATGCAGGCGACCACGCCCACCGGCTCGCGCACCGTCATGGTCAGCATGTCGGGGTTGAACGGGATGGTCTCGCCCTTCAGCTCGCTGCCCAGTCCGCCGAAGAACACGAACATATCGGCCAGCACCCCGGCCTCGATCCGGCTTTCGGTGCGCAGCGCCTTGCCGGTTTCCAGCGCCACCAGCCGACCCAGTTCCTCCACATGGCCGGCCAGCACCCGGCCGCATTCGGCTACCAGCTTGCCGCGTTGGCGCGCCGCCAGCTTGGCCCATTCCTTCTGGGCCGCCTTGGCCGAGGCGACGGCGGCGTCCACATCCGGCTTGGTGCCGAAGGCGGCGGCGCCGATTACCGCGCCGGTGGCGGGGTTGTCGACCTCAAAGGTCCGACCGCAGGCGGCGGCGACGAATTGGCCGCCGATCAGGTGCTTGCCCGACAGGGTCAGGGCCAGCTTGAAGGGGTCGAGTTCGGGAGTGAGCGACATGGGATCAGACTCTCTTGTCTTGGATGACGATGCCGTCGTTGGGCAGGCCGCCGGGGGTGACGAAGGTCACTTCGGTCTTCAGCTTGCACAACGACAGGAACGAGTCGCGGATGGCCGAGGCCAGAGCCGGGTCGGAGGATTTGCTTTCCACATTCAGGGTCACCGCGTCGTTCTCGTCGGCCTTGTCGATCACCAGCCGGGCGCGGATGATTTCCGGATGGCGCTTGGCCACATCGGCCACCTGACGGGGATGGACGAACATGCCCTTGATCTTGGTGGTCTGATCGGCGCGGCCCATCCAGCCCTTGAGCCGCATATTGGTGCGGCCGCAGGCGCTGGTTCCCTCCAGCACCGCAGAAAGGTCGCCGGTGGCGAAGCGGATCAGCGGATAGTCGGGGTTGAAGCTGGTCACCACCACCTCGCCGACCTCGCCTTCGGCCACCGGATCGCCGGTGCCGGGGCGCACGATCTCGACGATGACGCCTTCGTCGACGATCAGGCCCTGCTGGGCGGCGGATTCATAGGCGATCAGGCCCAGATCGGCGGTGGCGTAGCACTGGGTGACGTCGATGCCCAGGTCCTTCAGCGACTGGCGCAAGGCCGGCGGCAGGGCCTCGCCCGAGACGCAGGCCTTGGTCAGCGAGGAGTGGTCCAGTCCCATCTCCTCGGCCTTCTCCAGGATGATCTTGAGAAAGGACGGGGTGCCGCCATAGCCGGCGGGGCGCAGATCGGCCAGCGCCTTGGCCTGTTGTTCGGTATTGCCGACGCCGGCGGGGAATACCGGGCAGCCCAGCGCATGGGCGCCGCTTTCGAACATCACGCCGCCGGGGGTGAAGTGGTAGGAAAAGCAATTATGCATCAGCTCGCCTCGGCGGAAACCGGCGGCGAACAGGGCGCGGGCAATGCGCCACCAGTCGTTGTCCCAGCCTTCGGGATCGTATATCGGCCCCGGCGAGGCGAAGACGCGGCGCAGTTCGCTCTTGGGCACGGCGATCAGCGAGGCGAAGGGCGGATCGGCCTGTTGCTGATCGATCAACTCGGACTTGCGGACCACCGGCAGACGGGCCAGCGCGGCGCGGTCGGTGACCAGGGCCGGATCGACGTCGGCCAGCAATTGGGCGAAAGCGGGGGCGTCGGCCTTGGCCAGGGCCACCTGCTCGGGCAGGGCCGCGAACAGTTCCGCCTCGCGCCGGTCGGCGGAGCGGGTTTCCAGGGAGTCGAAGTACTCGGTCATTGCTCTCTCATCATTTCTGGCCATTGCGACGCTCCCCCGAGAGCCGCCGTTACAGCCATCGTTTGCGGCGTTTGTAGGATTTGAGGTTCTTGAACGATTTACGTTCCTTGTCGCCGCCCAGGTAGAACTCCTTGACGTCCTCGTTGTTGACGAGGTCTTCCTTGGGGCCGTCCAGCATGATCTTGCCGGATTCCATGATATAGCCGAATTCGGCGATCTTCAGCGCCATGCGGGCGTTCTGCTCCACCAGCAGCATGGTGACGCCGGTGTCTTTGCACAGCTTTTCGATGATGCCGAACACTTCCTTGACCAGCAGCGGCGACAGGCCCATGGAGGGCTCATCCAGCAGGATCATCTTGGGCCGGGCCATCATGGCGCGGCCGATGGCCAGCATCTGCTGCTCGCCGCCCGACAGGTAGCCGGCCAGGCCGACGCGTTCCTTCAGGCGGGGGAAGTAGTCGAACACCATGTCGATATCATTGCGGATGGCGGCCCCGCCGTCCTTGCGGGTAAAGCCGCCCAGGCGAAGATTCTCGATCACCGTCATGTCTTCGATGATGCGGCGGCCCTCCATAACCTGGAAGATGCCGCGCCGGACGATTTCTTCCGGGGCGCGGTTGGCGATCTCCTCGCCCATGAAGGTGATGTTGCCGCGGGTGACCTCGCCGTCCTCGGTTCCCAGCAGGCCCGAGATGGCCTTCAGCGTGGTCGATTTGCCGGCGCCGTTGGGACCCAGCAGGGTGACGATCCGCCCCTTGGGCACGTCGAGGCTGACGCCGCGCAGCACCAGGATGACGTCGTCGTAGACCACTTCGATGTTGTTGACCGACAGAAGGATCTCGTCGGAGGCGGGTTTGAGTGCGGGCTCAGCCATGTTCATGTCCTGTCGGGGGAAAAGCGGGCGGGACGCCCGCGCTCCTTGATGTCGCCGTGGAGCGCGGGCATCCCACCCGCAAGTCTGCTACCAGCCCAGCCATTCCTTCCGGCGGGGGATCTCGGCGGTGTGGATCTGCTTCATGCCGATGGCGCCGCCCTTGGTCGAGGCCTGATAAACCTTGACCGTGGTGGTGCCGCGATGGTCCTCGGCCGTCCAGGTCGAGGGCAGGCAGACGCCTTCGAGGCCGGCGGGAACCTTGTCCTTGCCAAGCTCCATGGCCTTCTTGATGTTGGGACCGGTGATGCCGCCGGCCTTGTTGGCAGCCTCCATGGCCTCCTTCATGTGGTAGACCGAGCAGATGGCGCGGATGTAGTGGACCGGACGGGCCTCGGTCCCGGCGGCGTCCGAGACCTTGGAGATGTCGCGCACCAGCTTCATGCCGGGGACTTCATCGGCCCAGGTCGCCGCTCCGACCACCCAGACCAGCTTGTCGGCCGCGTCGGCCGCGGCCTTGAGGGAACCTTCGTCGGTGCCCCAGATATTGGCCAGGAACTGGACGTTGACGCCCACCGTCTCGCACGACTTCAACAGCGAGATGGTCGAACCCGAGGTGTTGGCGAGATAGGCGTAATTGGCGCCCGATTCCTTGAGGCTGAGGCACTGCGCCTTGAAATCGCCGGGCTTCAGCGAATACTGGATCTCGTTCAGTACTTCGAGGCCCATTTCCTTGGCATAGGCGCCGCAGGCCTGCTTTGGCGCGTTGGGGTAGGGGTGGTTGTCGCCCATATGGACGAACTTGGCGGCTCCCTTGCCGCCCTTCTTCTTCCAGTCCTCGGCGGCCCACTGGACCAGACCGCGGCAGGCGTCGGAATAGCTGGGACCGTAGAAGAAGTTGTAGGGCGCGCCCTTGACCGAGGTCTTGCCCTGAGGATCGGTCAAGTGGCCGGAATAAGACGCGGAGAAATAGGGAATTTCGTCCTTGGCCACGTTGTTGACCAGCGCCTCGGTGTCGCCGGTGCCCCAGCCCTGGATGGCGACCGCCTTTTCCGAGCCGGTCAGCTTCTTGTAGGCGGCCATGGCGCGTGGCACTTCGTAGGCGTAGTCCACGGTCTCGAAGATGATCTTTTTGCCCGCCACGCCGCCATGGGCGTTGATGTAGTTCATGGCATCGGCGATGCCCTGGCCATAGGGCTTGCCCACCGCCGAGGTCGCGCCGGTGATGTCGGCGATGTGGCCGACCAGGATGCCGTCGGCCGCCATGGCGCTGCCCGAGGCGATGACGGCCAGGGCCGCACCGGTAAACAGGATCTGCTTCATCGGATTCTTCCTCCCAGTTGGTGTCACACGTTTGGTGCTTTTTTATTGGTTAGTAAGAGAACGGGTACAGCTTCCAATAAGATTTGATCAGACGCCAGCGGTGAACCAGCCCGTCGGGCTCGAAGATCAGGAACAGCACGATGGCAAGGCCGATCGCCGCTTCCTTGATATAGGCCAGGGCATTGGTCAGGGCCGGGATGTCGCCGGTGAAGTGCTTGATGGTGCTGACGGCGGCCTCGGTGCCTTCCGGCAGCAGGACCATAAAGGCGGTGCCCATCAGCGTTCCCATCACCGAGCCCATGCCGCCGATGATGATCATGCCGAGGAACTGGATCGACAGCAGGATGGTGAAGCCCTCGGCCGAGACATAGCCGAGATAGTGGCCGTACAGCGCGCCGCCGACCCCGGCGTAGAACGACGAGATGCCAAAGGACAAGATGCGGTACTTGGTCAGGTTGATGCCCATCACCTCGGCCGAAAGGTAATGGTCGCGCACCGCCACGAAGGCGCGGCCGTCGCGGGTGCGCAGCAGGTTGGCCCCCAGCACGTACATCACCACGACGAAGAACAGCACCACGTAGAAAAAGCCCTTATCACCGTCGACCTCATAGCCGAACAGGTTGATGGGGGCCGCCTGGGCGCCGCTTGATCCGCCGGTAAACCAGTTGGCGCGCGAGAAGAAGTCTTCCAGGATGAATTGCGAGGCAAAGGTGGCGATGGCCAGATACAGCCCCTTCAGCCGCCCCGCCGGGATGCCGAACAGCAGGCCGAGCAGGGTGGTCATCACCCCGGCCAGCGGAATGGCCAGCAGCACCGGCACTCCAAAGCCGTTGTTCAGCCAGGCGGAGGCGAAGGCGCCGAAGCCGAAGAAGGCGGCATGGCCCAGCGAAATCTGGCCGGTGGATCCCACCAGGATGTTCAGGCCCAGGGCGGCGATGCCGAAGTAGCCGATCTGAATCAGCAGGGCCAACAGGTAGTTGGACAGCACCAGAGGAGCCGCCAGCGCCACCAGGATGCCCAGCAGGCAGAAATTCCGCGATGCCGGCGTCAGGAAGATGGTGGTGTCGGCCCCGTAGCTGGTCTTGAACTGGCCGCAAGGAATGAGGCTGCTGGAAATCATCGCCTTATACCCTCTCGATGGTCTTGGTGCCGAACAGGCCGTAGGGCTTGATCATCAGGATGACAACCAGCACGTAGAACGGCGCCACGCTGTAGAGGTTGCCCAGGTGCAGGTACTGGCCGTCCACATACTCGGCCAGATTCTCCAACAGGCCGATGATCAGGCCGCCGATGACGGCGCCGATGATGGAGTCCAGTCCACCGACGATCACCGCCGGGAACACCTTGATGCCAAAGAACGACAAGGCCGAGGACACGCCGTTGACCATGCCGACCACCACGCCGGCCAGAGCCGAGACCATGGCCGAGATGGCCCAGGCCATGGCGAACACGTTCTTGACCGAGATGCCCAGGCTTTGCGCCACCTGCTGGTTGAAGGCGGTGGCCCGCATGGCGAGGCCCATGCGCGAGTATTTGAAGAACCAGGCGAACAGCCCCATGATCACCACCGACACCACCAGACTCATCAGGTAGGCCGGCTGGACCTGAAGTCCCAGTACGTTGACCGACTTGACCGGGAAAATCTCGGGGAAGGGCTGGGCCCAGACGCCGAAGATCGACTTCATCACCGCCTGGAAGAAGATCGACAGGCCGATGGTGACCATGATCACCGAGATTACCGGCTCGCCAATCAGCGGGCGCAGCACCACCATCTGCAACATGATGCCGAAGGCCATCATGAACAGGAAGGTCATGGGGAAGGCGATCCAGAACGGCAGGGCCATGCTGGTGACCAGCCACCAGCAGGTCCAGGCGCCGATCAGCAGGAACTCGCCCTGGGCGAAGTTCACCACCTGGGTCGATTTGTAGATCAGCACGAAGCACATGGCGACCACGCCATAGAGCGTTCCGACGATCAGGCCGTTGACGATGAGCTGGAACAACAGGCTCGATTCCATGGTCTTGTTCTCCTACTCGGCGGCCATCTGGCGGGCGGGCGGCGGCAATAGGGTGACGACCTTCAATTCGGTCTTGACCCGCGTGGTGGTGCCATCCTGGAAGGTGATGACGGCATCGACCGGCACCATCTCGCGGTCGGCATAGACCGAATCGATGATGTCGCCGTATTTGTCGTTGATAACGCCGCGCCGCACCTTGCGGGTGCGGGTCAGCTCGCCGTCATCGGCGTCCAGTTCCTTGTAGAGCAGCAGGAATTTGCGGATGCGCTGGGGCTCGGGCAGGGTCTGGTTGACCTTCTCGACCTCGGCCTTCAGCAGTTCGTAGACTTGGGACTGGGCCGACAGATTGGTGTAGTTGGTGAACGAGATCGCCTTGGATTCCGCCCATTTCGACACGATGGAGAAGCGGATACAGATCAGCGCCGACAGATAGGGCTTGGTGTCGCCCAGGATCACCGCCTCGGCGATGAAGGGCGAGAATTTCAGCTTGTTCTCGATGAACTGCGGCGAGAAGCGTACCCCCAGCGCGGTGGTGGCCAGATCCTTGATGCGGTCGATCACCACCAGATGGCCGTTCTCTTTCTTGAGATAGCCGGCGTCGCCGGTCTTCAGCCAGCCATCCGGCAGCATGTCGGCCTGGCTGGTCTCCGGGCTTTTGTAGTAGCCGCAGAACATGCCGTCGGTGGTGGCGACGATCTCGCCCACTCCGTTGACGTCGGGATTGTCGATGCGGATCTTGGCGTCGTCGAACGGGATGCCGACGCTGTCGAAGTCGATATCGCCGGCGCGGTGGACGGTATAGGCCCCGGCCAGTTCGGTCTGGCCGTAGATCTGGCGCAGCGGCACGCCCATGGCCAGAAAGAAGCGGAAGGTCTCCGGCCCCAGCGCCGCGCCGCCGGTGGCGGCCGAGCGCAGGAACGAAAAACCGATCCGGTCACGCAGGGCGGCGAACAAGATGAAGTCGGCCAGCCTGGACCGCTTGCCCTGGTCCAGCGCCTTCATGCCCAGTTTCATGCCCCATTCGAACATCGCCTGCTTGAAACGGGTGGAGTCCATCATGCGGGCGCGCACATCGGCGGCGATACCTTCCCACATGCGGGGCGCCAGCAGGACGAAATTGGGGCCGATTTCCCGCATATCGGCCATCATCGTCTCGGGCTCCTCGACGAAGTTGACGATGTTGCGGCAGATCAGCGGCTGGGTGACGGCGTAGATCTGCTCCATGATCCAGGGCAGCGGCAGCACCGAGACATAGTCGTCGCCGGCCTGTTTGGGGTCGGCGCGCAGATAGGCGGTGGCGTGGCGCAGGAACGGGCCGGCTTGCAGCATGGCCAGCTTGGGGTTGGATGTGGTGCCCGAGGTGGTGCACAAGATGGCCACGTCGTCGCCCTGGCCCTTGGCCACTTCGGCCTCGAACAGGCCGGGCTGACGCTCGGCCTGTTCCACCGCCTTTTGCCGCAGGTCGTCGGCGCTGATCAGGCGCTCGTCCTTGTATTTGCGCATGCCGCGGGGATCGAAATAAACGATATGGCGGAGCGTCGGGACCTCGGCGGAGATTTCCAGCAGCTTGTCCACCTGCTCCTCGTCCTCGGCCAGCACCGTGGTGGCGCCGGTATAGGTCAGCAGATAGGCGACTTCCTTGTTCATGGAATCGTGGTAGACGCCCAGCGACAGCGCCCCCAGGGCATGGGCCGCCACTTCGCCCCAGATGCATTCCGGGCGGTTCTTGCCCAAGATGGCCACCACGTCGCCGCGCTTGACCCCCAGCGCGTGCATGCCGAGCGCCAGCATCTTGACCCGCTCCAGGTAGTCGGCCCAGGAAAAGCTGTTCCAGATGCCGAACTCCTTCTCCCGCATGGCGATGTCGTTCGGCCAGCGGGCGGCGTTGTGGATCAACGCCTTGGGGAAGGTGTCGTGGATGGAGGAATCGAGAAACTCGCTCATCACGCCACTTGCTCCTCGGTCGGTACTGGCTCGTCGTCGTCCACACCCAGATAGGCGACCTTGACCCGCTCATTGGCCATGACCTCGTCGGGCAGGCCCTCGGCGATCTTGCGGCCGAATTCCAGCACCATCACCCGGTGCGAGATATCCATCACCACGCCCATATCGTGCTCGATCATCACCACGGTCATGCCCCACTCCTCGTTGAGATCGACGATGTAGCGGGCCATGTCCTCCTTTTCTTCCAGGTTCATGCCGGCCATGGGCTCGTCCAGCAAGATGATGCTGGGCTCGACCGCCATGGCGCGGGCCAGTTCGACCCGCTTGCGCAGGCCATAGGGCAGGGTGCCGGCCACCGCCTTGCGGATATGGGCGATTTCCAGGAAGTCGATGATGTCTTCGACCTTGCGGCGGTGGGACAGCTCTTCCTTGCGGGCGCCGCTCAACCAGTACAGCGCCCCGGTCAGGGCGTTGTTGCGCAGCAGGTGGTGGCGGCCGACCATGATGTTGTCCAGCACGCTCATATGGCCGAACAGCGCCAGATTCTGAAAGGTCCGGCCCAGGCCCAGGGTGGCGCGCACATTGGGGGTAAAGCCGGTGACGTCGCGGCCGTTCAGCATTACCCGGCCCGAGTTGGGGCGATAGCGGCCGGAGATGCAGTTCAGCATGGAGGTCTTGCCGGCGCCGTTGGGGCCGATGATGGAGAACAGCTCTCCCTTTCTGACCTCGAAGCTGACCTCGGTCAGGGCGCGCACGCCGCCGAAGCCCAGCGAGACGTCCCGGACCTCAAGGACCGGACGCAGCTCGGGCATGGGGGTATTTTCCACGGACATCTGCCTTGGCTCCTGGACGGGCCGGCCCGAAGGCCGACCTTGGCGTTTACCCTGTTGGCGGACCCCCGTTTAAGCCGGGGTGTCCTTTATTCTGAAAACGAGCATACGTTTTTTTAATCGGCAAGCAAGCGCCTTTACGCTTTCCCGCGCAGCATGTGGATGACGCCGGAGAAATCGAGGCTGCCATCGCCGGACCCGACCATCATGGCATAGAGTTGGGCGGCTTCGGCCCCCAGCGGCACGGCGGCTCCGGCGATTCCGGCGGCTTCGACCGCCAGCTTCAGGTCCTTCAACATCATGGCGGCGGCGAAGCCGGCCTTGTAGTCGCGGTTGGCCGGCGAGGTCGGCACCGGACCCGGCACCGGGCAATAGGAGGTCATGGACCAGCATTGCCCCGACGACTTCGACGCGATATCGAACAGCTTTTGCGGCTCCAGCCCCAGCTTCTCGGCCAGGGCGAAGGCCTCGCAGGTGCCGATCATCGAGATGCCCAGCAGCATGTTGTTACAGATCTTGGCGGCCTGACCGTTGCCGGGGCCGCCGGCATGGACGATGGTCTTGCCCATGGCTTCGAGGAACGGCCGGGCGCGCTCGAAGGCGGCGTCGGGGCCGCCGACCATGAAGGTCAGCGTGCCGGCCTCGGCCCCGCCGACCCCGCCCGAAACCGGGGCGTCGATCATCTGGTAGCCGGCCTTGGCCGCCTCGGCTCCGACCAGTCGCGCGGTGGCCACGTCGATGGTCGAGGAATCGATGAACAGGGTGCCCGGCGCGGCGGTGGCGAACAGGCCGTCCTCGCCCAGCATCACCGAGGCGACATGCGCCCCGGCCGGCAGCATGGTCACCACCAGTTCGACCTCTTGCGCGGCCTCGCGGGCGCTGGTCACTGCGGTGGCGCCGGCATCGGCGGCGGCCCGGCGGGCGAGGTCCGACAGGTCGAAGACCCTGACCGTATGTCCCGCCTTCAGCAGGTTGCGCATCATCGGCGCCCCCATATTGCCCAGGCCGATGAATCCAACGCTCGCCATGTGCTTCTCCCTGTCTTGGGACGCGGACGTCCCGCCCGCTTATTGCGTCAACGCCCGTCCGATGATGACCCGCATTATTTCGTTGGACCCTTCGAGAATCTGGTGGACCCGCAGGTCGCGCAGATAGCGTTCGATGGGGTATTCCTTGATGTAGCCGTAGCCGCCGTGCAGTTGCAGCGCCGCATCCACCACCTGGAACCCCACATCGGTGGCGATACGCTTGGCCATGGCGCACTGCACCGTGGCCTCGGGGGCCTTGCGGTCCAGCGAGCAGGCGGCGCGATGGATCATCAGCCGGGCGGCCTCCAATTCGCTGGCCATGTCGGCGAGGCGGAACTGGGTGGCCTGGAAGGCGGCGATAGGTTGACCGAACTGCTGGCGTTGCTTGGTGTAGTCGATGGCCAGTTCCAGGCAGCGCCGGGCGCCGCCCAGCGAGCAGGCGCCGATATTGATCCGGCCGCCGTCCAGGCCCTTCATGGCGATCTTGAAGCCGTCGCCCTCGGCCCCGATGCGGTTGGCCACCGGCACCCGGCAGTCTTCGAGGATGACCGAGGCGGTCGGCTGGCTTTTCCAGCCCAGTTTCTTTTCCTGCTTGCCGAAGGACAGGCCGGGGGTGCCGGCCTCGACCACCATGCACGAGATGCCCTTGGGGCCGGGGCCGCCGGTGCGGACCATCACCACATAGATGTCGGAGCGGCCGCCGCCGGAGATGAAGGCCTTGGTGCCGTTCAATATGTAATGGTCGCCGTCGCGTTCGGCCTTGGTGCGCAGCGACGCAGCGTCCGAGCCGGCGCCGGGTTCGGTCAGGCAGTAGCTGGCGAAGTGGTGCATGGTGGCGAGGTCGGGCAGCCAGCGGCGGCGCTGTTCGTCGTCGCCAAAGCTGTCGATCATCCAAGACGCCATGTTGTGGATCGAGATATAGGCGGCGGTGGACGGACAGGCGGCGGCCAGTTCCTCGAAGATCAGGGCGGCGTCAAGCCGCGACAGGGCCGAGCCGCCCACATCGTCTTGCACATAGATGCCGGCGAAGCCCAGGCCGGCCGCCTTGCGCAGGGCGTCTTCCGGAAAGATGCCGTCCTCGTCCCACAGGGCGGCATGGGGCGCCATCTCGCCCTCGGCGAAATCCCGGGCCGCGCGTCGAAAGGCTTCCTGGTCCTCGGAAAGGCCAAAATCCATAACGCTTCCATCCCTGTGCCGGAGTCTGACGCCCCGGTTCTGGTCTGCGAGGGTATCGATCATTTCGACCGATGGGTATGGATTTATCATACGGGATGCGATTGGTCCAGTTCCTGTATACGGACAAGATGATTTTTGTGTGCAAGAAAGCGATACGCCTTAGACATGTCTGACGGAGCATGTATATTGAAGCGGCGACGGATATGGGTGTGGAGCGGCGATGAACGAGCAGAAGCGGCCGGGGACGAGGGCGGAGGAAATCCGCCAAGCCATCGAAAAGGACATCTTCCAGGGGGTGTTGCGGCCCGGAACCCGGCTGGACGAGGAAAGTCTGGCGGCTCGGTTCGGCCTGTCGCGAACCCCGGTGCGCGAGGCTATCCTGCAACTGGTCTATTCCGGTCTGGTGGTCAAGAAGCCGCGTCAGGGCGCGGTAGTGGCGCCCTTGGACCTCCACCGCATGGTCCAGATGTTCGAGGTCATGAGCGAGGTCGAGGGGCTGTGCGCCCGCTTTGCCGCGCGCCGCATGTCGCCTGACGAAAAGGACCATCTGGCCGGGTTGCACGCCGCCGCCGCCCGCATGTGCGCCGCCCGCGATCTGGATGAATACTACGCCGTCAACCGGGCCTTCCACGATTCCATCTATGACGGCAGCCATAACGAGGTGCTGAAGGAGATGGCGCGTTCGCTGTTCGCCCGTCTGGCGCCCTATCGCCGCTACCAGTTGAACCACCCTCAGCGGGTCGAGGGCAGCTTTCGCGAGCATGACGAGGTGGTCGCCGCCATCCTGGCCGCCGACCCCGACCGGGCGCAGGCGGCCATGCGCAAGCATGTCACCATTCAGGCGGATATCTTTGCCGAGTTCGTGTCCATCATGTCGTAGGATTGTATCCAAAATATGCGTATTCTGGATACAATAATCTGGCGCCAGGATGCGCGCTGTGCTATCGGCTAAAGCCAGCCTTGGGATTTTCGGGGAGACGCCGCATGTTGGACAATCTGTTCGAGCTGTTCCGCTCGCGCTTTCCCGCCGATCGCTCGCGTCCATTTATCGAGGTTCCCGGCGGGGATGTTCTCACCTATGGTGAGTTGGAGGCCGCCTCCGGCCGCTTCGCCAACGTGCTGATCGAAGCCGGGGTCGCGCCCGGCGACCGGGTGGCGGTGCAGGTGGATAAATCCGCCGAGGCGGTGGTGCTGTATCTCGCCTGCATGCGGGCCGGGGCGATCTTGCTGCCGCTCAACACCGCCTACCAGTCCGACGAGTTGGAATACTTCCTGTCCGACGCCGCGCCCACCGCCGTGGTGTGCCAGCCCCATCGCATGGCCGAGCTGGAGGCGCTGGTGGTCAAGGCCGGGATCACCGCCGGCGTGTTGACCCTGGGGGCGGCCGGCGACGGCAGCCTGACCGGGCGCGCCAGGGGCCAGAGCCCCGACTTCGTCACCACCGCGCGGGGCGGCGACGACATCGCCGCCATCCTCTATTCCTCGGGCACCACCGGGCGGCCCAAGGGCGCCATGATGAGCCACGCCAATCTGGCCAGCAATGCCATGACCTTGCACAAGCTGTGGGGGTTCGCGCCCGACGACGTGCTGCTGCACTGCCTGCCGATCTTTCATACTCATGGCTTGTTCGTGGCGATCAACTGCGTGTTGCTGAACGGCACCGCCATGATTTTCTGCCCCAAATTCGACGCCGAGCAGGCGATCGGGCTGTTGGCGCGCACCACCGTGTTCATGGGGGTTCCGACCTTTTACACTCGTCTGGTCGCCAGTCCCAACCTGACGCCGGAGGCCTGTCGCCATATGCGGCTGTTCATCTCGGGCTCGGCCCCGCTGTTGGAAGAGACCTTCGCCGCATTTTCCGCCAGGACCGGCCATGCCATCCTGGAACGCTATGGCATGACCGAGGGCGGCATGTTCACTTCGAACCCGCTGGACGGCGAACGGCGGGCCGGCACCGTCGGCTTTCCCCTGCCGGATGTGGATTTGCGCATCACCGGCGAGGACGGTCAGGCGCTGCCCCAGGGCGAGGTCGGCATCATCGAGGTCCGGGGGCCGAATATCTTCAAGGGCTACTGGAACATGCCGGAGAAGACCAAGGCCGAGTTCACCGAAGACGGCTTCTTCAAGAGCGGCGATGTGGGCGTGATCGACGAGAGGGGGTATGTCTCCATCGTCGGCCGGGCCAAGGATCTGATCATCTCGGGCGGCTACAACGTCTACCCCAAGGAGGTGGAGGACGCCATCGACCGCATGGACGGCGTGATCGAATCCGCCGTGGTCGGCATGCCGCACCCGGATTTCGGCGAGGCCGGCCTTGCCATCGTGGTGACGCCCCATGACGGCGGCCTGACCCCGGACGGGGTGATCGCCTCGCTGCGCGGCCGGCTGGCCAATTATAAGGTGCCCAAGCAGGTGGTGCTGGTCAGCGACCTGCCGCGCAACGCCATGGGCAAGGTGCAGAAAAATCTGCTGCGCGAGAGTTATGCCGCGATGTGGAAGGCGAATCTGTGATGCACGAGGAACTTCAATTCGAACGGGTCGGTAATCTGGGGCGCATCATCCTCGACCGGCCCAAGGCGCTCAACGCCCTGACGCTCGATCAGGTCCACGCCATCCATCCCCAGCTGGACGCCTGGGCCGCCGACCCCGCCGTCACCGCCGTGGTGATTGAGGGCGCGGGGGAAAAGGCGTTTTGCGCCGGTGGCGACATCAAACTGCTGTTCGAGGCCTGCAAGGCCGGCGACCGTGTATTCGTCGCCGCCTTCTACCGCGACGAATACCGGCTGAATCGCCGGATCAAGACCATGCCGAAACCCTATGTGGCGCTGCTTGACGGCATCGTCATGGGCGGCGGCGTCGGGGTCTCGGTGCATGGCCGGTTCCGCGTCGCCACCGAGCGCACCCTGTTCGCCATGCCGGAAACCGGCATCGGTTTTTTCCCCGATGTGGGCGGCAGCCACTTCCTGCCCCATCTGCCCGGCCATATCGGCCTGTATCTCGGCCTCACCGGGGCGCGGCTGAAGGCAGCCGATACCTTGCATGTGGGCATCGCCACTCATTATGTGGAGTCCGAGCGCCTGCCCGCCCTGCGGGAAGCCCTGTCCGAGGCCCGCGATGACGCCGAGGTCGCGGCGACGCTGACCGGCTTTGCCAGCGACCCCGGCCCGGCCGGCCTGGACGACAAGCGCGCCCTGATCGACCGCTGTTTCGGCAAGGCCACCCTGGCCGAGGCGCTGGCGGCGCTGGCGGCCGAGTCCGACCCCTGGGCGGCCGAGACCCTGGCCACCATCGCCGGCAAGTCGCCCCATCTGGTGGCGGTCAGCTTCGAGATGATCCGGCGTGGCCGGGCCTTGTCATTCGACGACTGCATGAAGATGGAGTTCCGCCTCGCCATGGAACTGGCCCCGGCCCAGGACTTCATCGAAGGCGTCCGCGCCCTGCTGATCGATCGCGACAACAGACCCGTCTGGCGGGTGGCGGGCGATGCCGCCGAGGTGCTGGCCCCGTTCGATGCGGTGCCGGCCTGCGGCGATCTGGCGTTCGGGGTGGGCTGACCCGATCGGGGGCGGGCGACGGCAATAAGCAGGAGAGCGGAAATGAACATCAACGGGTTGGCCGCCATCGTCACCGGTGGCGGTTCGGGTCTGGGGCAGGCGACGGCGCGCGCCCTGGCGGCCCATGGCGTCAAGGTGGCGGTGTTCGACATCGATTCCGCCAGGGCCGAGGCCACCGCCCAGGAGATCGGCGGGGTTTTCGCCGGCTGCGACGTGACCGACGAGGCGTCCACCCTGGCCGCCATCGCCAAGGCCCGCGCCGCCCATGGCCCGGCCCGGATCTGCATCAGTTGCGCCGGGGTGGTGACGCCGGGCAAGGTGGTCGGCCGCAAGGGGCCGATGCCGCTGGAGACCTTCGCTCGCGTCATTCAGGTCAATCTGGTCGGCACCTTCAACGTCATGCGTCTGGCGGCGGCCGACATGGCCGGGCTGGAGCCGCTGGAGGGCGGCGAGCGCGGCGTTATCGTCAACACCGCCTCCATCGCCGCCTGGGATGGTCAGATCGGTCAGTGCGCCTATGCCTCGTCCAAGGGCGGGGTGGCGGCGCTGTCCCTGCCGGCGGCGCGCGAACTGGCGCCGCTGGGCATCCGGGTCATGGCGGTGGCGCCGGGCTATATGGAGACTCCCATGCTGGCCGGCATGCCCGACGAGGTGATGGACGGACTGGTGGCCTCCACCTTGTTCCCCCATCGCCTGGGGCGGCCGGAGGAGTTCGCCAAGATGGTGCTGGCCATCTGCGACAATCCCATGCTCAACGGCAGCGCCATTCGTCTTGACGGCGCGGTCCGGATGCCGCCGGCTTAGATCGGGCGGTGCGGGACTTTCCTCAGTTCTCGCGCGGGCCGCAGCGGCGCGAGCGGTGGCGGAGATATTCTTCTTCGGCGGCGCAGCTCCGGCATTGCCGGGCCATGGGGTTGGCGCGCAGGCGCTCGGTTTCGATGGTGTCGGTGCAAGACCGGCAAACCCCCGAGGAGGGGGCTCCGGCCATGCGGCCCAGAACGGATCTTAGGGCGGATTCCGTGAAGGCTTCGGACCGTTCGGCGGCGTAATCAAGATCGTCCAACCTATCCTCCTCGAACATTTGTCCCGGAAGCTTGCCAGTGTTGGTGGCCGAGGAATAATGAAGAGTTGGTTGCAGTCGGCCATCGTGCGGCCACAATCGCCCTGGCTAATGGGGGTGCCGGATGTTGAATCCGTCACGGAACCTTCGCTTGAAGGTCCTCACCTCAGGGATTAGTCAATGCCTACCGTTCACCATCGAGTTTCTTCAGACATGAGCCCCGCTCACAACGACTTCCGCCACTGCCCCCATTGCGGCCGCCGCACCCGCCATTCCATCGTGAGCGAGCGTGTGCTGGCGCCGGTGCTGTGGTGCCTGGGGTGCTTTCACACCCGCATCGGCGATGACGAGCCGCATGGCGCGGCCTCCCAGACCCCGGTGGTTCGCGTCGAGGTGGATCAGGGCCTCCGTCTGGCCGGATGAGGCCGGGGCCGATATTCCACGGGGCTCGTGCCTGATACGTCGGAAAGCGAGCTGTCCTTATTTCGCCAGGGGCATGCTGTGCCACCAGATGCGCGCCTCGGCGCACAGGCCTTCCACGAGGGAGGCCTGGAGAACGCCATCCAGCACCATCCGGGGCAGCGGCTCGCCCGGCTTCCGGGACACAAGGTTGGTTCCCGTCGATTTGGCCCAGATCTGGAACAGCTCCTCGGACGCGACCTGATAGGTAACGTGCCAGTGGGCCAGGCCGACCCCATCCTTGTCGGCCAGGATCTCGTAGGTGACGTGGACGTCTTCTTGAAGCTGCACTCGCTTCCAGTACTCGACCAGTTCGGCGACGCCGTGCTGAACCTGGAAGGGGGTGTTGTGGTAGCGTCCGTCCGGCTGGAAGAGGGCCGCGAACATGCCTGGGTCTCGCTGTTCCCAAGCGGCCTTGTACCCTCGCATGAACCGATCCATGTCAAATCTCGCTGTCGCAGTGGCGCCGGACGGGCGGCGTTCCGCCTCCTCCTGACGGGCTTAGGGTAGCCGTATTCCGATGCCAACGGCAAGACGCCAAAACCGGCGCGGAACCCCGGACTTTCGCCCAAGGTTCACTGCGTCGGGAAATCTATTCTTTGGAAGTAATGGCGGATTGGGCGTCCGCCAAAACAGCATTTCACCACATCCCTCATTGCCTCAAATGAAGCCAAGGCTCTAGGCCATTCTTACGACGACCTGTTTCCCAATGTCTCTTGATGAACCCCTCAATCGCATGTATCGTTGTGGGTAGAGATGTGGGTAACGGTTTGTGGGTAGGGCCATCATGGCACGTAGCGTCAATCGACTCAGCCCCAGGACAGTCGCAACGGTCACTGAGCGCGGCTACTACGGCGACGGCGACGGCCTCTATCTTCAGGTCTCCGCCTACGGCACGAAATCCTGGCTGTTCCGCTTCACCCTGGCAGGCAAGGCCCGCGAGATGGGCTTGGGCGCGGTCAACACCGTGTCGCTGGCGGAGGCCCGCGAGGAGGCCCGCCGCTGTCGCAAGCTGGTTCGTGACGGCATAGACCCGATTGATGCCCGGAAGTCTGAGAAGCTGATGGTGCTGGCCGACGCCGCCAAGGCGATGACCTTCCGCGAGTGCGCCACGAAGTACATAGCCGCCCATGAGGCGGGTTGGCGGAATGCCAAACACGCTTCGCAATGGACCAATACCCTGGCCACCTACGCCTATCCTGTCTTCGGCGACCTGTCAGTGGCGGCGGTGGAGACCGGGCTGGTTCTGAAGGTTCTGGAACCGATCTGGAACACCAAGACGGAAACGGCCTCCCGCCTTCGGGGCCGCATTGAGTCGGTATTGGATTGGGCGACAGCCCGGAAGCATCGGCATGGCGACAATCCCGCCCGGTGGAAGGGGCACTTGGACAAGCTGCTGCCCGCCCGCTCCAAGGTCAAGAAGGTCGAGCATCACGCCGCCCTGGCCTATGACAGCATGGGCAAGTTCATGGCGCTGCTGCGCACCCATGACGGCATCAGCGCGAAGGGCCTGGAATTTCAAATCCTGACCGGCACCAGGACCGGCGAAGTTGTCGGTGCGATGTGGTCGGAGATTGATCTGGTCAAGAAGACCTGGACCATCCCCGGCGACCGCATGAAGGCAGGACGCGAACACCGGGTGCCGCTATCCGACGCCGCCGTGGCGGTGCTGGAGGCCATGGCCAAGGTCCGCTCGTCCGATTACGTCTTTCCCGGTGCCAAGGATAAGCGCCCGCTGTCGGGCATGGCATTTCTGATGCTGCTGCGCCGGATGGGCCATGGTGACCTTACCGCGCACGGCTTCCGCTCCACCTTCCGGGATTGGGCAGCAGAGCGCACCGCCTATCCGCGCGACGTGGCAGAGATGGCTCTGGCCCATACCATCGGCGACAAGGTCGAGGCAGCCTATCGGCGCGGCGACCTGTTCGAAAAGCGCTCCCGGCTAATGCAGGATTGGGCGGATTTCTGCGCCATCATCATCCCGAAGGCGGATGCTGGCGACAACGTCGTGGCGCTTCGGCGCGCGGCGGTGGAATAGGCGAGTTGGAGGAAGAAATGGGAGGAAGTTACCTTTCCAAGCGGCCATGGATACCGCTGGCAACCGCCTTGGACCGTGTTGCGAAGGTGGTTGAGAAAGATGCCGCGTGGTTGGAAATTTCCCAAGCCATCATAGACGGGGCCCTATGTGCGCGAGGCCTGCTTGATGGTATCGCTGGCGACGTGAGCGGAGCATTGCTATCCGCCCGTGCCCGTGAATTGGAGGTTCCAGAATCCGGAATATTTTGGATTTCGGAGGAATATCGCCGACGACTTCTGCCAATGGCTCCGGGTATCGTGGAGCAGATAGAGGTTGATGAAAATCAGTTGGCGACATTGTGGCCCATATCCACGTCCATTTCACAAGAGAACTGCCAAGGCCCAAAGCGCGAATGTCCTGCCAAGGCAATCCAACTGCTGGAGAATGGAGAGGTAAGGCCAGGACACGGTTCTGTTGCGAAGCTGGCAAGGCTTATAGCTGATACAACGGTTTATAGTCCATCGAGTGTTGAGCGCTACATTCGATCCGCCGTGCGCGATTGGGAGACCAAGAATCCGGATGGAAATCCGGATTCATCCGGGAAATAGCATCCGGGTCTCGCATTTGGTCCATCAGTACTATCGCCTTGTCACCTAATCTTGGCGAGGCCCAAAATGTCTATCCGTCTACTTCGATTGACCAGGTTCCTAGCTGACCGCAGCCTTTCGCGGCCAACGGGATACCGCATGTTGGCCGATGGCCGACTGAAAGCGGTAAAGCAAGGCCGGTTGACAAATACCGCCACCGTCTTGGTGTCGGTGCCGCCATGCCCGTCGGACACGGTATAGTCGAAGCTGGCCGTGCGTCCGGCATCGGCCGATGGGGTAAAGGTTACCGCGCCATCTCCATTGAGGACCGCGCTGCCACCCACCGCGTGCCCCACCCCCGACAGATGAACCGCGTCCCCGTCAATGTCGCTGGCGCCGGCCAGGAGTTCACCCGCCTGAATAGTGGCCGAGGCCCCGCCGTTGGTCGAGATTGACTTGGCCTGGGCGACCGGCCCGTCGTTTCGCCCTTCCACCGTCAGCATCAGGGTCTGATTTACGTTGGCGACCTTGAAGCCGAAGGTGACGGTCTCGCTCTTACCGACGGCAAGATCATTGAACTGACCCGGACCGAGCCGCAGATTGTTGCCGTCCACGGCAAACTGGACCGTCCGGCCACTGGTCTGCACCACATTCGTAGCGGACAGCGTGCTTGACGTGTCTGGGGCAGCGGCCCCGGAGAGAAGGTTCGTGGTGAATGCTTCGGCGTCCTCATCGAGGCTCACCGCCAGAGGTGTCCACACCACGGGCGAATTATAATGCCCCGATTCCGCCGATCGCACCGTGATCCCGAAGTCCATTCCATAGATATTCGTGACCCAGGCGGCTGTCGGAATGCCATCTAAACCGACCAACAGTGTCGGCCGGGTTCCAGAGGCCACATTCTCCGCACCGCTAGCCCCTATTTTGATCTCATGACCCTGCTTGGCTCCGTCAGCCGCAAATTTCTGCCCCGCGCCTCCATTATAAGAATCGACCCAGGCCACGAAAAAACCGCCATCCGGGGGTGCTGCAACACTTGGCAGCGCTTGCGAAAGAAACGTGGTTGTGTTGGCCTGGAATTCGCCGCCGATTTTTTCACCGGCCCCATTATAAATCTGGCCAGAGATGCCGGAGAAGGACCCATCCTGACCAAATGTTTGCCAGACGATGACGTAATGACCATCGGCCAACGCCGTTATGGCCGTATTCAGAGAGAAATCCGATGTTGTGGCGGCGTAAAACGCGGATCCGCGGGCTTGCCCGTCAAAGGCGAAGACTCGGGCGATTAAGTCGGAGCTGACAGTGTTGCGGTCCTCCTCCCAGGCAAACACCATGTCGCCATTGGCTAAGACGGCAACGTTAGGGGTTGTTCGTTTTCCGAGAAGTGAAGACGACACTTCCATCTCGGAACCGTTACGGGAGCCGTCCACCCTAAAGCGCTGGGCAACAATTTTGTTGAAACCACTTACCCAACAGACCACGAAGCCGCCATCGGGCAGGCTAGCGGTGGAGGGCTTGTCCTGAGGGCGATGAGCCGTAGCATTAACCCTGAACTCGGAACCAATCGGCTGGCCTGTGGTGTCATAACGCTGGGCGTAGATGCCGTAGTCAGTGAGGTAGTTAACGGAGCGGCTGGCGGATTGCCATGCCACCAGAAAACCGCCATCTGTCAGCATGGTGACGGTAGGGCAAGATTGCGGCCCGATCTTTGTGCTATTGGCCCTGATGGGGGGGGCCACGGCGAGGCCATCATTAACGAGTTGGATGAAAACATCCGTCTCAGCATCTGTGTTGCCGGACGTCCAGGCGAACACCTGTCGCCCATCCGCCAGGACCGCTCCCACCAGATCCTTGGCCCCAGACAGGATCGGGCGCGTATTGACGTCAACTTCCAAGCCGACCTTGATGGAAATTTGGCGCACTGAGGTGCCGCCCTTGCCATCGGAGACGGTACAATTAAACTCAGCGGGGCCGAGGTAGTTGGGATCGGGCAAGAAGGTGACTTGTCCATCCACGCCCAGCCCGACGATGCCGTGGCTGGCGTTACCGACGGAGAGAAGTGACATCGTGTCACCGTCAGCGTCCCAGCAGCCGGCAAGCAATTGCTGTCCCGTCAGAACAAGCGGCCGGTTAGGAGCCGTCAGCAAAAATTTGTTGGGCGTGAGCGGGGCGTCATTGACCTCCGTCACTGAGACGACGACATCCTGCGTCACCTCCCCCCCATGACTATCTCCTATGGTATAGCTGAAACCCGCCGCGCCGTTATAGTCTTTGTCGGGTGTAAAGGTGACGTCGCCATCAGCCTCCAACGTGGCCTTGCCGTGATGGGCAGCGCCTACTCGCAGCAGCGATGTGGCATCGCCATTAATGTCGGTTGCACCTGCCAGCAACTGAGCCGCAGTTACGGCCAACGTCGTGTCTTCCACAGTCGTCAGCCTCTTTGCTTCTGCAATCGGCGCCGTATTGAAGACTGATGCCTGAACGTCTCGATCATCGAAACGCAGCGTACTCACGTTTCTTAGCGTGTCGCGCCCACCGTTTTTCACGGTATCGCGCACGGAGAATTCACCGCCAGTATGCAGTTCCTCGACCTCGATGTTGTGGACAGTGTAGCGTCCTGCCACCGGCTTTGGCCCGGCATAGGGCGCCGCGCGACCATCGGCGGTGGCGATGGCCTGACCGACCTGGAGACGTAGCGCCGACACCCATTCGCCGTCCTCGGTCAGGAAGCGGTGGGCGGCAGTAGCCCTGACCCCAGCCACCTCCATGACCTCATTGTCCTGATGGATGAAGGTCCGCACCACCCGCCGGGAGGTCAGGCCGCCTAGCCCGTCGAATGCCATCACCCTCTCACCCGCCATAATGGCGGCGATGGCCTTCTCGGCTCCGTCGGCCATCAGCACCGGTGTCTCGGCGGTGAAGCAACCGGAGGTCCGAGGACTACTTTGGCGGGTGACCGTTTCAACGGATGTCTCGAACAACAACGCGGAATCGCCGAACGAACTGATTTCGCTGGTCACGTTCGACGATCCGGAATCGGAGGAATTAGCGAAATCTCCGTCGCCACTGTCGGCCAACTGACTGTAAGGATTGTCAGGAGGCGGAACCTCAGTATCATGGCTGGATGTCAACTCCGACCTCGCCAGCGCAGCGACCGCCGCGCTCGCCGAGTTTCCGGAACCCCCGTCGATCGTCACGATGCTGTCAACCGCACCGCCAACCGTCACCTGGGCGCCATTGACGGCGCTCACCGTTATGCTGTCGCCACCGCCGGTATTGACGACATAACCATCGTCGAACACCATCGAACCAGGGCCACCATCAGTCGGAATGACCTCGCGATAGCCATCATGGACCTCCACCTCGCCGACCTTGTCACTACCGGACAGCAGGGTGCCGCTGCCATCACCCGGTCCGATCAGGACGGTGAGCTTGCCATCAACCTGGGGAAGAACCTCAACCTTGGGGGCATCGGGCACCGCCCCGGCCCCGCCACCGAAGCTTTCATTGAAGCCGGGCACCATCGCCAAGTCAGTGTTGGCGCCAATTTCCGTCTTTTGCCCCTGCGGCCCGATGAACTCCATGCGGCCGTCACCGTAGGAACGCAGCTCGCCGCCTTCGAAGCGGGTGTATCCGTAGCTCCCGCCCTGGCTGTCGCTGATTTGGCCGGTAATGGTGCCGTCTGTCCAAACCTTGGCGAACTCGCCGGTGCGCTGACCATACGCGCCGACCAGATAACGGGTCTCAACGCCGTTGACGACCTCCACCTCGGAGGCCTTACCGCCGCTGCTGCCATAGATGGCGCCGGTGCCGTCGCCGTTCATGACCTGACGCACGCCATCGCCAAAGACGGTGGTCGTCGCCCCGGTCGGTGATCCGGTCGCCGGATTGATCTGGGTGTAGACCGTCCCGGTCGAGCCGTCGGTGGTGGTTCGGTTATAGGCGATGGTGGCGGTCTGCTGGCCGGCGGCGTTGTAGGCCGCACCGGTGAGGTCGGCGTAGGTGACTTCGCGCGAGTTGTCGGGATTGACGAACTCCTTGGTTCCGGTCGGCGCGCCGTTAGCGTTGAGATAGGTGTACAGGCGACCGGCGTCGCTATAGGCGATGGTGGCGGTCTGCTGGCCGGCAGAATCGTAGGCACTGCCGCTGCCGTCGCCGAAATTGATTTCGGTCGTATTGCGGGCGGTGTCGATCACCAGACGGCTGCCCCCCAGCACGGCGGTCAGCTGATCGCCATTGCGTTCCGGCACTAGCAATTGCTGCCCCACCCGTAGCTTGGTGTCCATCTCCGGCGTCAACCCATTGGCCCGCCGCAGATCCTCCACCGTGATCGGATTACCGTTGGCATTCTCCAGGGCGACGATGTCAGACAGGGTGCCGCCGGCCTTGAGGGAGGCGGTATGATCCGCCCCGATATCGATGAAGGACGAAGAGGGGGCGCGGAGCGGGTCGGCGGGGCCGACAGGGGGAGCGCCGAGCTGGCTGGATATGCTTTCACTCACCAAGGGCGAGGGAGGTGCACTTTGTCCCCCAGCCCCGATGACTGCGCCGGCCACCTGCAAATCTCGTAGTGCTGGGGCCGCATTCAAGGCTCGAACAGTGGTATCCATTGAATGCGGATTACCGACCAAATCGAAGTATCCTGCCCGCAGCATGCCTCCAAGTTGAAATGCGTTCGACGCCGCATTGATCAGCCTTTCCGCCATGGTTCGCGGGTCAGCCAAATCGATCGTTTGTCCGACATTGTAGAGCGTCCTAGTGCCGACATATTGCGCAATGGGGTCGCTATCGATGCGGAGGTTCAGGACGGACGGAACCTCGACGCCTTGCGCGTAGGAGCCCAAGGGCGGGGATTCAAAAGTGACGGTGGGTATCGCGATGTTTACCCGCGCATACTCTACGGCCACGTATTGGCTAATTGCACCACCGAGTGAATGGCCCGTGATCTGGAAGGAAGAGCCTACGTTCTCGGGGTCACTGCGGACTTCGTCAAAGAACGCCTTACCGAGATCGAACTGCTCCGGTTTGTTACCGAGTAGGATTGCACCATCCGCAGCCAAATCGCCGAGATCGGTTAGGGTGGTGCCGCGATAGGATACGATGATCTCGTTGGTGACATCGTTCTTGTAGGCGATGGCATAGAGGCCTTCGTCGTTGGGCGGACTTTCAGCAAAGATACGCCAATCCGCCAAAGCCCCCTTGTCCTGATAAACGGCCTTCGCTGCCTGCGCCAATACATCGACTGTCGCCATGATCCGCTCCTACCGCATTCAAGCCGCAATGATTTCCGCGATTTCAATTCCATCGGCCGTCAACAGGCCTTTGTTGTTCCCCGCCATGGCCACGAAGCGGCCATCCGGACTGAAGGCGATGTGCTGAGCGGAGGAACTGAACTGACCTTGGGTCGTCAACAGCGCACTGCTGTGCCAGTCCCAAATCCGGAACTCCGGCCCCTTGGTCTGGCCGGTGATGGTTCCTAGGGAGGCTGCCAGCCAGGGCCGTGTCGGATGGAACGCTAGGTTCGAGACTCCAGGGAATGGCCCCTCGAAGGAAACGATCTTCCGTCCCGTGGCGACGTCCCACACGCGAACCGGATCGGGATCCTTCATCGACTCCAATTGCTTGGTGGCATTGTTCAAGGTATTCATACCCGCTTCCCAGGTTCCGGAGGCGATGAGGCGGCCATCCGAGCTGAAGGCGACGTGATGAACCGTGTCCTTGTGAGCGCCGTCGATGCGGCGCACCAGCTTGCCGCTGGCGATGTCGTAGAGATCGATCCGGCCAATCGGCTCGCCAATGAAGGGAACCGGTCGACGGCTAGCGATGGCCAGCAATCGGCCATCGGGAGACACGTCTATCCCCCGTGCGCCCCCCTTCTGGAATTCTCAGGGGCGATCCCAACACCTCCCAGGTGTCGGTATCGTAAATCAGAATCGGCCAGCCTGGGTCAGTGATGTACATGACGATGGCCTGCCGTTTCCCCGGAATGGGAAGGAACCAAGGCTTCCCTCCCTTGCCGGAGGGGAAATATGTCTTAGGAACCGGAATCTGCCTGTCCAGTCGTCCAGTTTCGACGTTCCAAAGCCCAAAACCAACTTGAACGCCATCGATATTGGCGTTGTCGCTCACCACCACCACATGCCGGCCATCGGCGGTAAATCGAACCGGCGCATGCACGACGAATGCGGCCCACGGCTCGTTCAATTCATGCAGCTTTTCTCCTGTGAAGGGATCCCAGAGAATGTAGGGATGGCCAGCCGATACCAAGCGTCGTCCGTCCGGGCTCCAGGCCGCCGACAGCACGCCGCTATGACGGAGCCGCTGCCTCACCTTCAATTCAATCCCGGTCATGCTTCCATCCTTCGCTGCCACCAGACCTCGCGGTAGTGCGATGCCGCAGAACATTGCGGCCAGTCCGCCGAGCATTCTTCTTCGGTTCAAATGCGTCATAGCTCACTTCCTACTTCCCGATCACGTCGATGCATCCCTTCTTCCGTCGCGAGAAACGGGGTCAGAGTCACTGCTGTCCCACAGGGTTTCTTGAATCGGATCAAAGGGCTAACTCCCACGGCGTAAAAACGGCGGCGTAAAAACGGGGTCAGAGTCCATTTGCGCCTCATTTCCCGCCCCCCACCAATTCCTGCAGAGCCCGTTCGAACCCCTCGCGCCCGCCATAGGGGGCGATCAGGCCGATCAACACTTTCCGCTCACCCGACTGCCATTCGGCTGCGGATAAGGTCCGCTCGCCGGCCTCCAGCCGCGCCGCGACCGCGTCGCTGGCGCAGGCCCAGCTGGCAAAGGCGATGGGTTGGGTGTCGGTGCGCCACAGCCGGAACTGCCGCAGCATCAAGGCGGGCATGATCGCCTGTTCGAAATCGGCGAGGGAGAGGTGCCGATGCTCCGGCGACTTCATCGCCAGAAAGACGATATCACCCAGCACCTGCGACGACGTCGGTGGTGGCGAAGCAACACTACCCCGTTCGGCCACAGCCTGCACTGTCGCCACCGAATTCTTTCCCGTCATGATCGCCCCCCGACTTCAGGTTCCCCATCCCACCCTCAGGGAAACACCTGACACTAGAAAACTGCATGCAGCGCGTCAACCTCACCTATTCGACATATGGTTGCCGCATGACTGTTGACTATCGAGTTGGATGTATACCGCTCGGCATATTGCCGAATGCGTGTTTCGTCTCTAGCGTAAAGCCCGCCCACGTTGACAATGGCGTTCGCGAGGTAAGGTCAGGGGATTTCGTGGCGGAAGAGATCACCTTGCCGGACGGAGCCGAAG
>JAUSFB010000045.1 GCA_030651575.1 Phaeospirillum sp. | reverse complement strand
GCTGGCGTCGGCGGGGGATATCGAAGGCGATGGCATGAGCATATCGGCCGTGGGCAATGCCACCCATGGCCAAGTCGTGACCGATGCTAATGGCGACATCTGGTACCAATCCGAAACGGGTTTTACCGGTCGCGCCCAATTCCAATTTACCATTCGTGATTCGCATGGGGCGGAGACGACCTCGACCGCCTATGTCAATGTTCAGGGCGAGAGCCCGACGGATCCCGATTTCCGAGGGGACCAAGACGGCTACCTCAACAAGATGGGGGTTTCGACGGTATGGGAGGATTACACCGGTCTGGGCGTCAAGGTCAGTGTCTTCGACGTCGGGGTGGACTATTCGAATCCCGACCTTTATCCCAACTACAACACCAGTCTTGATTGGGACTCGATCTTCCGCGATTACGATGCTAGGCCCGATTATGCCCAGGAATGGCATGGAACCTATGTCGCCAGCGTGATCGGGGCGGCCCGCAACACTACCGGCATTGTCGGCGTCGCCTATGACGCGACCCTTGCCGGAACGCGCCTGTCGCTGGGGCTTCCTGCCCCGGAGACTTATGCCAACTATATTGAGGCGTTCCGAAGACAGTCGGCCTTCGACGTGGTCAATTGCTCGTTTGGACGCATCGGCCTGTTCGACAGCGATCCTGGGCGGTCTTCCTGGGAAGCGCAGGTCCATAATGCCTACCAGGAGACCATCCAGACCGGGCGTGGCGGTTTGGGCACGGTCTGGGTCTGGAGTGCGGGCAACGGCAGAGAAACCGGGGACAACACCAATTACCGAGACCAAACGAACGCCCGCTTCGGCATTACCGTCGCCGCCGCCGGTATGAATGAACAGACCATGTCCTTCTCTAACCCTGGGGCCTCAATCCTGACCTCCGCGCAGGGCGAGAACGTCATTGGGGACAACCCCTCAGGTATCTATAATGCCTACGGATCCGGCTACGATTCTTTGGCGACAATCTATGGCACCGGTACGTCCGCTTCCGCTCCCCTGGTGTCGGGGGTAGTGGCACTGATGCTGCAGGCCAATCCTAATCTCGGATATCGCGACGTCCAGGAAATCCTGGCCCTGTCTTCCCGACAGAATGCCCCGACGGATGGTTCTTGGGCGTGGAACGGGGCGGAAAACTGGAATGGCGGCGGCATGCATGTCAGCCACAATTCCGGTTTCGGCTTGGTGGATGCGCGCGCGGCGGTGCGTTTGGCCGAGACCTGGACCCGCCAGAGTACCATGGCCAACGAGGTCTGCGTATCGGCATCGAAGTCGCAATCGGCGGCCATTCCCGACGGCGGCATGGTGGAGCAATCCGTCACCGTCTCGTCCGATCTCAGCATCGACGAGGTCGAAGTCACCGTCGATATCGATCATTCCTGGATCGGCGACCTCCGTCTGACCCTGATCGCCCCCGACGGCACCGCCAGCGTGCTGGCGGATCGAGCGGGTAAGAATCCCGATGACCCCAGCGCTCGGGGCATTCAGCAAGGTCCGTATGGCCAGGGGCTCAAGTTCACTTTCTCCACCACCCACGATTGGGGCGAGCAGGGCAACGGTACCTGGACTCTGCGTGTCGAGGATCTGGCGTCCGGCTACACCGGCACCCTGAACAATTGGAGCCTGCGGCTGTACGGCGATCATGCCGGTGCTGACAACACGTACTACTATACTGACGAATACGGTCGGTTCACCGCCCGCGAGGACAGTTCGCGCCGCCTGCTGGTCGATGGCAATGGTGGCAACGACACCATCAATGCCGCGGCTGTGACCTCGGACTTGCTGATCGACCTCAATGCCGGGGCCAGTTCCTGGATCGCCGACAATACTCTGACCATCGCCGATAACACCATCATCGAAAATGCCATCGGGGGCGACGGTGATGACTGGATGGTCGGCAACAGCCTTGCCAACCTGCTTCAGGGCAGGCGGGGCGACGACATTCTCTTTGGTGCAGGTGGCAATGATACGCTCGTCGGTGGAACCGGCAATGATACGCTGGACGGTGGAATTGGTGCGGACGTGTTGGAAGGTGGCGATGGCAGCGATGTCGCGATCTATGGCGGGCGCTGGCAGGATTACACCATCATCCGCAATGGCGATGGCAGCACCTATGTCCGTGATGCCATGGGCGCCGATCTCCTGCGCGGCGTCGAGGTCGTTCGCTTCTCCAATGCCGATTTCGTGATCGATGGCAGCGGCAATGCGCCATGGATGCGGTTGAGCGCGATGACGGTGGCCGAGGATACCGCCCTGACCTTTCCCGCCACGGCGTTTGCCCGTGATGCCAACGGCAATGTCCTGCTCCCGTCGTTGGCCAATGCCAGCAATGGAGTCGTCACCACCAACGCTTCCGGCGACGTGGTGTTCACGCCGACCCCCAACTTCAACGGGACCGCCGGCTTCGACTATACCGTTCTGGATGGACATGGCGGGACCATCACCCAGCATGTGGCTGTCAGCGTGACGGCGGTTAACGATGCCCCGGTCGCGTTGATCAAGACGGTCTCCACCAATGTGAACGCGGTGCTGACCATCGCCGCAACCGATCTTCTAGTTGGTGCGATCGACATTGAGGGCAATGCCCTGAGATTGTCTTCCGTCGGCAATAGCGCGGGCGGCAGTGCCGTCCTCAACGGCGACGGGACGGTGACCTTTACGCCGACTGCCAATTTCCACGGCAGCGCCAGTTTCGACTACACCGTATCTGATGGCCATGGCGGTGCCGACATCAAGACCGTGACGGTGATGGTCAACGAGGCTCCAATCGCCGCGGCGATGGTTGTCTCGACCAATGAAGACATTGCCATCACCCTCCAGGCTTCCGAACTCCTGGCCACCGCCACTGACGCGGATGGCGACATCCTGACCCTGTCCGGAGTTGGCAATTCGGTCGGAGGCACAGTTACCAAGAATGCCAATGGCACAGTAACCTTCACCCCAGACGCCAATTTTAATGGCACGGCCGGTTTTGACTTCACGGTTTCCGACGACTACAGCGGCACCGATACCAAGCGGGTGACGGTCAATGTAGCGGCGATCAACGATGCGCCGGTGGCACTGACCAAGGCAATGGTGACCAATAAGAACACGGCGCTGGTCATCACTGCCGCCGACCTCCTCGTTGGCGCGGTCGATAATGACGGCGATGCCCTCAGTTTGTCTTCAGCCGGCAATGCGGTTGGCGGAGTGGTCGTTCTTAACGCCGACAGCACGGTAACCTTTACGCCCACCTCGAACTTCAACGGCAATGCCTGCTTCGACTATACCGTGTCCGACGGGCATGGCGGCACCGACACCAAGACGGTGGCGGTATTTGTCAATACGCCGCCGGTTACCGTGGCGAAGACTGTCTCGACCAATGAAGACACCGCCATCATCCTTCCGGTTGAACAATTGCTGGCCGGCGTCACCGATGCGGATGGCGATACCCTGTCTCTGTCCGGTGTCGGCAATGCCGTGGGCGGCACGGTTGTTCTGAATGCCAATGGCACGGTGAGCTTTACGCCTGACGCCAATTTCAACGGCAATGCCCGATTCGATTATACGGTCTCCGACATCTACGGCGGCACCGCCACCAGCACGGTGACCGTTAACGTGGCTGCGGTCAACGACGCCCCCGTCGCTATTGCGAAAGCAGTGGGCGGGGGAACGGATACCTCCATCACCATGACCGCCGCCGAACTCCTGAACGGAGCGACCGATGTCGATGGCGATACGCTGGCGATCCAGGCGGTGGGCAATGCCAGCCACGGCACTGTCGCCATCAACCCGGATGGTACGATCTCCTTTGTACCCGCTGCGGGTTATCAGGGAACGGCGGGGTTCGATTACATCGTGTCCGACGGCAAGGGCGGAACCGCCAGCCAGCACGTCTCCATTTCCGCCGGTGTCGTCGGCATTTCCGCCGGGCGATATATCGAGAAGCTGGCGGGAGCTGTTCTGTCGGATGGACGACAGGTATTGTCTTGGGTGGATAAGGACACCTTGGACAATAAGAATGTTTTCGCCCAGATTATCGCTAATGGGGCACTGGTCGGCCCGCCCATCATGGTCAACACCCACACCGCCAATGAACAAACTTGGCCAACCGTAGCCGCACTCGCGGATGGCGGTTTTCTGGTGGCCTGGCAGTCCATGGGACAGGACGGAGACGATTGGGGCGTTTTTGCCCAACGCTACACCGCCTCCTGTCAAGCGGATGGCACCGAATTCCGGGTCAGTACCTCGACGACCTACCGGCAAGCAACACCCACGGTCCTCGGCCTGCCCGATGGCGGGTTCGTCGTCACCTGGGACAATGGAATCTATGGCATTGGCGCCCAGCGCTATGGAATGGATGGGACTCGCATCGGCTCCGAAATGGTCGTGTCGCCCTTCGCCTCCTCCAAGGGGAATCCAGATGTCGCTGCTCTGACCAATGGTGATTTGTTGTTCACATGGGAGGACTACAACGGCGGAGCACCAAATGTGTGCGCCCGCGTTTTCAGCGCTGATGGGGCACCCCGGAGCGCGGAATTCCGCGTCAATCCAGCCACAGAGATTAATTCACGAAACCCTGTTGTTACTGCTCTTGCCGATGGCGGATTCGTCGTCGTCTGGGACGGAAATTTTGGTGAATCCACTGGTAGCATTTGTGGCCAGCGTTTCAATGAATCGGGTGTTCCGATTGGTGACATCTTCCAGGCAAACACCACTCCAACCGATGCCGTAATACCACATTTCGGAAGCCAGGCTTCAGTGGTGGCGACCGCCGATGGTGGCTTTTTCGTAGCGTGGAGTGACTATACCAATTCCGTTTGTGGGCAACAGTTCTCGGGGGATGGAGCAAGGCAGGGAGGCGAGGTAAAGTTCGGCAATAATGATCTAAAGCCGGGGTATTCTGTCCCGCCGGTGATTCTGCTTGGTCTGGATGGCAGCGTAACGGTGGCATGGACCGACGGCAGCAATCCCTATATGCCGAATGGCAAGTTCTTCCTGCGCACGGCTGGCGCGGACATGTCCTTCAATTCCCGGCCGTATGTGGAGGCGGCTCTGTCGAAAGCCACCGCCGAAGATGCCGGCATCTTCACCACCAACCTGCTGGAAGGCGTGAGCGATGCCAACGTTGCAGACGTGCTGTCGGCGATAGAGCTGGTGCAGACCGGTGGGCGGGTGGCCTCCTTCACCCAGAGCAGCAACAGCATCATCCTTGACTCGGGTCAGTTCAATGACCTTGCCCTCGGCCAGAGCCAAATCCTGACCTTCGCCTATAACGTCTTTGATGGTCACATCAAGGTGGCTCAGACCTTGTCCCTGACCGTACAGGGGCGCAACGACGCCCCGGTTCTGACTTTGGCCGTTATCCGAGACGCCACCGAGGACGCCGCGATCACCCTCTCCAAGGCGGGCCTCCTTGCCAGCATGACGGATGCCGAGGGCAATCCCCTGACCCTGGCGGCCGTTGGCAATGCGGTCAATGGCTTGGTCAGCCGCAACGCCGCCGGTGACGTCGTATTTACGCCGGGCGCCGACGTCAACGGCGATGCCAGCTTCGATTATACCGTTTCGGACGGCCAGGGTGGAACGACCTCGGCAATTGCGCACCTCCATGTCGCGCCGGTCAATGATGCGCCAATGGCTCATTCCAGGACCGTGTTGACCGTTCCCAATACGCCGGTGACCATTACCGAGGACTATCTTCGGGCCGGAGCGACCGACCGTGACGGCGATTCCCTTTCCCTGTCGGGTGTCGGCAATGCCATTGGAGGGCATATTACCCGGATGGATTCGGGTGAGATTGTATTCACACCGGCGGCCAATTTCATCGGCAGCGCGAGTTTCGATTACACGGTTTCGGATGGTCATGGCGGGGTTGGCACCGCGACCGTGGCTGTCGTGGTTGGCTATCTGCTTCAAACTGTGGAGGATGTCGCGTTTGAAATCGCCTCCTCCTCCCTGTTTGGTGGGGCTTCGTTCGGTGATGGCGTTCGGATCTCCGCCGTGGTCCAGTCTTCGGCTCAGGGCGGAGCCGTGACTCTGGCGGCTGATGGCACGCTTCGCTATACCCCCATGACAAATTTCAGCGGTCGCGATAGCTTTACCTGCATTCTGGATGATGGTCAGGGAGGTAGCGCGACCGCAACCCTGGCGGTTAATGTGGCGGCCGTCCATGATGCCCCCCGCACCGCAGCCGACACCTTCACCATCAGTGAAGATAGCTCGCTGGTCATGACCAGCGCTCAGTTGCTCGGCAACGATTCAACCTTGGAAACCGGGCCTCTGACGGTTCAGGCGGTTCGCAATCCGGTCAATGGCAGCGTCAGTAAGAATGCCAGTGGCAACGTCACCTTCACCCCTTCGGCCAATTTCAACGGCGTGGCATCGTTCGAATATGTCGCGATCGATGCCAATGGCTTCACCGCAACGCAGTTGGTCACGGTGAACGTCACCCCGGTGAATGACGCGCCGACCAGCCGCGGACTATCTTATGTGGCAACACCGGGCGCCACCCTATCGGCTAAACTGGCTGCCAGCGATATTGAAGGTGAAGCCCTGACCTATTCACTGATCAGCGCCTCTAAAGGCGCTGCCGTGATCAATGCCGACGGGACGTTCAACTTCACGCCCGATACTGGCGCAACCGGAGGTGGCGGCATCAGCTACAGGGTGCAAGACGCCAGCGGTACAATCTCGACGGCGTGGGCCAACATCACCGTGGTTAGCTCGATCATCGGCCAAGCCGCTCCGAGCACCATTTCGATCGGCGACATCAATGGATCAAACGGCGTTCTATTTAAAGGTCCTGGCGGAACTATAGCCGCGGCGGGTGACTTCGACCTCAACCACGACGGTGTGCCGGATATTGCCCTGGGGTCGAAAGGCACCTCCTCAATCATCTACGGATCGCGTTCAGGTTGGGCGGTGTCTAATTCTCTCTCCAGCCTGACTGACGGAATTCATGGTTTTACGCTTACCAACAGCATTTACAATAATTGGATTTCCGAGCAGATCTCCGATGTTGGCGACGCCAATGGTGACGGTTTTGGCGACCTCGTGGTCAGTCAGACTGGATTCGGCCGGCAAACCGTGTTGCTGGGAAATCCGTCCTTGGCGACGGTGAGTGCCGAGAACCCTGCAGGATTTGGAACAAGCCTGAATAACGGGGCTTCGAATAGTAAGCAGAGCCATATCGGAGATATTAATGGGGACGGCAAGGCGGACATCGTCAGTCTTGCGGGCTCAACACCTTACGCGATTATTTATTTTGGGCAAGCCAACTGGCTCACATCGACAACGGCATCCGCTTTTGTAACTGTCTCGGGATCGACCCAAACCACCACTGCGGCCGGCGCCGATATCAATGGCGATGGCATCGGCGATCTTGTCATTGGAGACCTCAGCTATAACGATTATTCCGGTCGGGTCTATGTCGCCTTCGGCAGGACATCGGGCTGGAACGGACTCGACTTGGCGAATCCGTCTGCCGGGACAGGGTTTGTTATTACTGGCGCAAGCGGAGAGTGGCTTGGGGCAGGCCTGACTTCGGCGGGTGACATCAACCATGATGGTGTCGAAGACCTGTTCATTGGGGGCCGGGATCACGGCTACGTGCTTTTTGGCAAGGCATCTGGATGGGGTGCCACCGTTGTTGATCTCAGCACCCTTAACGGCAGCGATGGCTTCCGAATCAATGGCTATAATGGCGCCAGTTCTGGCTTCGTCGATGGCCGTGGCGATTTCAACGGCGACGGAACCGATGATCTGGTGATCGGCAATGGCACCAATGGCTACGTCCTCTATGGCAGAACCACATGGTCGCCAACCGTCGCGCTAAGTTCGATAACGGCGGCGAGCGGCTATGTCATTAATGGCTTCGGCAGAGAAGGGGCATTCGCCGGTGACATCAACGGCGATGGCCGCAGCGACGTTGTTGTGGTCAAAGACAACGATACGGCCGCCGTCATCATGGGAGTGGCTCCGACCATTTCAAACCTGGCGTTGTGGGGGACGGCCTCGGCCGAGACACTCATCGGCGGCAGTGACTACGACACCATGATTGGCAATGACGGCGACGATACCCTAGTCGGCGGCAGCGGTATCGATGCCGCCTGGTACCGCGGTGACGCCGTCGAATACACCATCACCGCCACGGCCGATGGTTATTCGATTGCCGACACTATCGCGGATCGCGACGGACGCGATAATCTGTCGGGTATCGAGGTGCTGCGATTCAGGGATCGCACTATTTATATCGACAGCCGAAATTCTCAGCCAATGGCGACCCCCGATCTTCTTTCGGGCACCGAGGACGCGGTCCTGACAGTGTCGGCCGCCAGCCTATTGGCCAATGACCGCGACTGGGACGGTGACGCCCTTACCGTCGGCTGGGTCGGCGGGGCGCAGCATGGCACGGTCAGCCTTGCCAATGGTCAGATCATCTTCACCCCGGAAGCCAATTATTGGGGACCGGCAGGATTCAGTTACTACGCATACGATGGGCAGGATGGCTCCCCCTCGACTTCGGTTACCATCAACCTAGCGCCGGCCGATGATGCCGCTGTGTTAGGGGCCGATTCGCTCGTTGCGACCGAGGGTTCTACCTTGTTCATCCCTGTCGGCAACCTGCTTGCGAATGATACCGACATTGATGGCAGCCTATCCGTTACCGGTGTTGGGGGGGCCATTCACGGTGCCGTTTCACTCAGCAACGGCATCATTATGTTCCGCCCGGATGCTGACTTTACCGGTTCGGCGTCCTTTACCTACCAGGTTAGCGATACCCTTGGTGGGGTTGGCGCCGGCAGTGTCACCATCGACTTCAGTGCCGTCAACGACGCCCCGGTGGCGGTGGACCATGGCCTGACAGCGGTCGAGGACACCAGTAAGACTTTTGCCGCCGCCGAGATGCTGGCTGGGGCGACGGATGTTGATGGCGACTCCCTCAGTGTGTCCGGCGTCGGCAATGCCAGCCACGGCACGGTGGCGCTGAACGGTGATGGCAGCGTCAGCTTCACGCCTGATGCCGATTTCAACGGTGTTGCTTCGTTCGAGTACACCGTTTCCGATGGCCACGGTGGCGTTACCACCAAGACAGCCACCGTTACGGTGGCGGCGGTCAACGACGCCCCGGTGGCGATGTCCAAGACGGTCGCGACCAACGAGGACACGGCACTGACCATCCTGGCTGCCAGCTTGTTGTCCGGGGCCTCCGATGTCGAGAGCGACGCCCTGACTCTGTCCTCAGTCGGCAACGCGGTGGGTGGCAGCGTCAGCCGTAACGCTGCTGGCGACGTGGTGTTCACGCCGGTTGCCAATTTTAATGGCACCGCGCATTTCGACTATACCATCGCCGATGGCAATGGCAGCTTTGACACCAAGACCGTGACGGTGGTGGTGGCCCAGGTCAACGACGCGCCGGTGGCTGTGGTGCAAAGCCTCACAGCGGTCGAGGACATGGCTACGACCTTCAGCGCCAGCCAATTGCTGGCCGGAGCGGTCGATGTGGATGCCGACGCCCTTACTGTGTCCGGCGTCAGCAATGCCAGCCACGGGACGGTGGCGCTGAACGGTGACGGCAGCGTCACCTTCACCTCCGATGCCGATTTCGACGGCACGGCCAGCTTCGACTACACCGTTAGCGACGGCAACGGCGGTTTCGCCACCCAGACGGTGACGGTGGCTGTGGCGGCGGTCAATGATACCCCGGTGGCGGTGGCCCTGACCCTCTCTGCGGTCGAGGACATGGTCAAGACCTTCAGCGCCAGCCAGTTGCTGGCTGGAGCGGTCGATATCGATGGCGACGCCCTGACTCTGTCCGGCGTCGGCAATGCCAGCCACGGCACAGTGGCGCTGAACGGTGACGGCAGCGTTACCTTCACCCCCGATGCCGATTTCAACGGCAATGCCTCCTTCGACTACACCATCAGCGACGGCAATGGCGGCTTCGACACCAGGACGGTAACGGTGGTGGTAGCAGCAGTCAACGACGCGCCGGTGGCAGTGGCACAGAGCCTCTCTGCAGTCGAGGACACGGCCAAGACCTTCAGCGCCAGCCAATTGCTGGCCGGAGCGGTCGATGTGGATGGCGACGCCCTGACTCTGTCCGGCGTCGGCAATGCCAGCCACGGCACGGTAGCGCTGAACGGCGACGGCAGCGTCACCTTCACCCCCGATGCCGATTTCAACGGCACGGCCAGCTTCGACTACACCGTCAGCGACGGCAACGGTGGTTTTGCCACCCAGACGGCGACGATGGCGGTCACGCCGGTGAATGACGCCCCGGTGGTGCAGTGGAAAACAGCATCAACCAATGAGGACATGGCGCTGACCATTACTGCCGCGACCTTGCTGACGGGGGCGACGGATGTGGAGGGCGACGCCCTCACCTTGTTCTCGGTCGGTAGCGCGGTGGGTGGCAGCGTCAACCGCAACGCCAATGGCGACGTTGTGTTCACTCCCACTGCAAACTTCAACGGTGCCGCCCGCTTCGACTACACCGTCAGCGATGGCAACGGTGGCTTCGCCACCAAGACGGTGACGATAGCGGTGGCACCGGTCAACGACGCCCCGGTAGCGGCAACTAAGACGGCTTCGACCAACGAGGACACGGCGCTGACCATCACAGCGGCCAGCCTGCTGGCCGGGGCGACGGATGTCGACGGCGACGTCCTGACTGTGTCTTTCGTCAGTAACGCGGTGGGGGGAGCCGCCGTCCTCAATGGCGATGGCACGGTGACCTTTACGCCGACCGCTAATTTCAATGGGGCAGCCCGCTTCGACTACACCGTCAATGACGGCAAGGGCGGTACCTCGACCCAGACGGTGACGGTGAACGTGGCACTCGTCTACGATCCTGTGGTTGCCAACAATGCTGCCGTCACTATGACCAAAGACAAGGCCCTGAGCGTTGTCCTGCCCGTACTCAATGTGGATGGTGGCACCCTGACCTACTCGACGGTGGCGGGACCGGCCCATGGCACGGTCACCCTAGCGACGAATGGCGGCTATCTCTACACGCCAACGGTCGGATATACTGGCAGCGACAGTTTTATCTGTGGCGTAACCGATGGAACCAGCAGTTCCAATGGCGAGGTCTCCGTCGCGGTGACAGCCAGGCAAACGCTGACGAGTACCGGGGCGTTCCGGGTCAATGCCGCCACCGAAAGCAATCAAGCCGGCCAGAAAATGGTGAAATTGGCTGATGGCGGATTTGTGGTGACTTGGCATGCTTTAGGTCAGGATGGCAGCGGCTATGGCATATCTGGCCAGCGCTATGACGCGTCAGGTCAAGCCGTGGGAGGCGGATTCCGGGCCAACACCTACACAACCTCTGATCAGTACCAGCCAGTGGTGACCGCCCTGCCGGACGGCGGTTGGGTGGTGGTGTGGCAGTCCTATGGTCAGGACGGCAGTGGCTACGGCATCTACGGCCAGCGCTTCGACATCAACGGTGTGGCGTTAGGATCGGAAACTCTAATCAACGCCTGCATCGGCTACGACCAAATGTCGCCGCAGGTGCTTGCCCTGACCGACGGGGCTTACGCGGTGACTTGGCAATCAGCTTACAACCAGGACGGCTCCGGCTATGGCGTCTCTGGCCGGGTCGTCGGTGTCAGCGGCTGGGAAGGCGGCAGCGGCAACGATACCCTGATCGGTGGCGCGGGAAATGATCTTCTGACAGGGGCCGCTGGCGATGACACCCTGATCGGCGGGGCCGGCATCGACAACGCTGTCTTTTCAGGCTACCGCCGGGACTCCCTGGTCACGCGGGGAGCACTCGGGGCGGCTACGGTGGTTGGTCCCGATGGCACCGATACGGTGAGCGGGGTCGAGGTCCTGCTGTTCAAGGATGGCAGCATCTATCTGGACGGTCGCAACAATGCGCCGGTCACCGGTATCGATACCGTCACCACCAACGAGGACACCGCAGTGTCGGTGTCGGTGGCGAGCCTGCTGGGCAATGACCGGGACTTCGACGGTGACACCTTTAGCCTCACGGGCATCGGCAACACGGTGGGGGGAGCCGCCGTCCTCAATGGCGATGGCACGGTGACCTTTACGCCGACCGCTAATTTCAATGGGGTAGCCCGCTTCGACTACACCGTCAATGATGGCAAGGGCGGTACCTCGACCCAGACGGTGACGGTAAACGTGGCGCCGGTCTATGACCCGGTGGTCGCCACCGGAGCCTCGTCATCCGTGGTTAAGGACAAGGTGCTGAGCGGCACCCTGCCGGTCGTCAATCCGGACGATAATCCGCTGACCTATTCGACGGAGAGCGCTCCCGCCCATGGCAGCATCAGTTTTGCCGCCAACGGAACCTATATCTACACACCGACGGTTGGGTATACCGGATCCGACAGTTTTACCTACACGGTTAGCGACGGCACCTCCACCGCTACCGGGACCATCACCCTGACGGTGACGCCGCGCGGTCTGGTGGCCGATACTGGTGAGTTCCGGGTCAACACGTATGTGCTGAGTGACCAAACCGCTCAGAAGATGGTGAAACTGGCAGATGGTGGTTTCGTGGTGGTGTGGCAGTCCTCTGGTCAGGACGGCTATGGCTATGGCATCTACGGTCAGCGCTATACCGCCAACGGCACCGCCGTGGGGGCGGAGTTCCGAACCAACACCTATACGACCTACGACCAAATAACACCGGTCGTTACCGCCCTGCCGGATGGCGGCTGGGTGGTAGCGTGGCGGTCTTATTACCAGGACGGCAGTGTCAATGACATCTACGGCCAGCGCTATGCCGCCAGCGGCGACGCCATGGGGGCGGAGTTCCGGGCCAACACCTACACGACTTCTGATCAGTCCCTGCCGGTGGTAACCGCCCTCCCGGATGGCGGCTGGGTGGTGGTGTGGACGTCCAGTGGTGAGGACGGCAGCGGCAATGGTATCTACGGCCAGCGTTACGGGGCCAACGGCGCCGCCATGGGGGCAGAGTTCCGGGTCAACACCTACACGACCTCTGAACAGTACCAGCCGGTGGTGACCGCCCTGCCGGATGGCGGCTGGGTGATGGTGTGGGCATCCTATGGTCAAGACGGCTCTGGCTATGGCACCTACGGTCAGCGCTATGCCGCCAACGGCACCGCCATGGGGGCGGAGTTCCGAGCCAATACTTATACTTACAGTGATCAGTACCAATCCATTGTGACTGCGCTTTCCGATGGCGGCTGGGTGGTGACGTGGCAGTCTTACCAGGACGGCAGTGGCAATGGCGTCTACGGTCAGCGCTACGGGGCCAACGGCACCGCCATGGGAACGGAGTTCCGGGCCAACACCTACACGACCTCTGAACAGTCCCAGCCGGTAGTGACCGCACTGCCGGATGGCGGTTGGGTGGTGGTGTGGCAGTCCTATGGTCAGGACGGCTATGGCTATGGCATCTACGGCCAGCGCTATACCGCCAGCGGCACCGCCATGGGGGCAGAGTTCCGGGCCAACACTTACACGACCTCTGATCAGGGCCTGCCGGTGGTGGCCGCCCTGCCGGATGGTGGTTTCGCGGTGGCATGGCAGTCCTGTTGTCAGGGCGGTGGCGGCTATGGCATCTACGGCCAGCGCTTTGACATCAACGGTGTGGCGTTAGGATCGGAAACTCTAATCAACGCCAGCACCAGCTACGGCCAGATGGCGCCGCAGATGCTTGCCCTGGCCGATGGGGCCTACGCGGTGACCTGGCAATCAGCTTACTACCAGGACAGCTCCGGCTATGGCGTCTATGGCCGGGTCGTCGGAGTCAGCGGTTGGGAAGGCGGCAGCGGCAACGATATCCTGATCGGTAGCGCGGGAAATGATCTTCTGACCGGAGGGGGGGGAGCGGACACGATTAACGGCAGTGCTGGCTTCGATATCGCCAGCTATGCCGCCTCGAACGCCGGCGTGACGGTCAATCTCGCGATGGGAGTGGGGCTGGCTGGCGATGCCCAGGGTGATGTGCTGTTGGGAATCGAAGGACTTATCGGTTCCAACTGGACGGATACTCTGATTGGAAGCATCGGCAACGACACATTGAATGGCGGAGTTGGGGCCGATACCTTGATCGGTGGCTTGGGCAATGATGTTTATGTGGTCGATAATGCCAGTGATATCGTGACTGAAGCTGCTGGTGAAGGCTCCGATACGGTACAAAGCTCAGTTTCTTATATCCTATCCGCCAATATGGAAAACCTCACAATGAGCGGAGTGATGTCCATCAACGGCACCGGCAACTCGCTGGACAATGCCATCTCTGGCAATGCCGCGAATAATATCCTCAATGGCGGTGCTGGAAACGATACCTTGACCGGGGGTTCCGGCATCGACATCTATACCCTGGAGCGTGGCGGTGGTGTTGATATCGTCAATAATACAGGACAGGCTGCGGACGGCGATAAGGTTCTGTTCGGTAGCGGCGTCGCCATTGATCAATTGTGGTTCCAGCAGGCGGCCTACGACCTCAAGATCTCGATAATCGGAACCACCGACAGCGTCACCGTGTCGGGTTGGTTTGCCAGCAACGCCAACCATGTCTCGACCCTGCAAATGGCCGACGGGCACACCTTGGCCGATACGGCGGTACAAAATCTGGTTGCTGCGATGGCGTCCATGACGTCCCCGCCCATCGGCCAGACCACTCTGGCGACGCCACAACATCAGCAACTGGATACGGTGATCGCCGCCAACTGGCATTGAGGGTAAGGGAGGGGCTTGGTTGGAGAAGGTTCTCCTCCAGCCTTCTCCCCTCCGCCATTACTTCCAAAGAATAGATTCTCTGACGCATAGAGCCTTGGGCGAAAGTCCAAGGCTCTGCGCCGTTTTAGGCCAGTAGCTGTTGACCTTCTGGTCTTGTCGTCGTCGAATTTTAGCCAACTTTCTCTTCTCTCCTGCCCGTTTTCTCTGGAAGCTGTTGACCGCCCGGAAAAGGTACGGGTTTAAAGTCCCGTTTGATTTCAAACAGATGGGAGATGAAAGGCTGTTTACCATTCCGATGTTTTTATTGGCGTGGGCTGGAGTCTGGGGACGGATTTGGCGGTCAACGGCCTCCCAGGTCAAAGCCGATGCGGCAATCAAGGTCAGGGTGCCTCATGTGCCAAGAACGGACATTTTGAGCAAGCGGTTTGGTGCGACCGACTTGGGCCGGAAGGGGAAGGGTGTTCGCTGGCATCCTTTGCCCGAAGAAATGTTGGCGAACGTCGACCCGTTGTTCCAGGCAATCTACGGCCGGATTCGACCTGCGCACCGAGCGCCGCGACGGACGGCAGTTCGGCTTCTCGGTGCTGAACGGCCGCTTCAAGGGCCACATCGACGGCTGCCTGGTCGGCGGCCCGGTGGCCATGGACTATCCCGCCCTGTGGGAGAACAAGGCACTCGGCGTGTCGTCGTGGAAGGACGTGGTCAAGCGCGGCGTCGTGCTGTCCAAGCCGGTCTACGCCGCCCAGCTTGCCCTCTATCAGGCGTACATGGATCTGCCGGCTCCGGCGCTGTTCACGGCGCTCAACCGCGACACCTGGGAAAGGGCAGCACTTCGGCGCTTCGCTCCGGGCGCGGGATGACCAGTGTGGTGATGTTCATCCTGGTGCCGCAGGTTTCCTTGAAGAAGCGCCTCGACGTGGACGGCGTCGCCGAGCGGTGGGCTTCGGCGCTGCCGGAGCTGATCGTCAGGAATTGGAGATAGCGGCGCTATTTCGAGAATGCCTGCGCGTCGAACTCGAATGTCGCCCTGCGCAGCACGTCATCACGTTGCCATAGCACCCTCTCGCGGGTCACCGACAGCCACCATGTCTGCGTTTCCTGGGGCTGCGGCTTGGCAAACGCGGTCGGCGACAGGACCGCTCCGCATCCGCCCCGGTTGGGGGACCGGACCGATTCATAGCGGATTGCCCCGATTCGGGCTTCGCGGGCTGAATTCGCCAATGCCTGCGTGGCGTCATAGTTCTTGGGGGCGATCCACTGTGCCCGGCTCTCGGCGAAGGGAGGCTGGCGCAGATCGATGGTCACGGTATCGATGGCAACGCTGAACACCGTCTGCGGCTTGGGGTCGAGAGCCTCCAGCGACGGGCTTTCCGCCAGGAAGCGCCAGCGCCAGAATCCAAGCTCGGCGCAGGCGGTCTCGACCTCGTCGGCTCCGTAGAACACGCCGGGATCGGTTTGTCCGCGAAATCGGGAGCCGCTCGGCGGCGGGGGATAGCGGAACGGGGTGAACAGCAGCCAATGCAGTCCTTCCGCGCCGGATGGCAAGGGGGGCTTCGACCCTTCCAGCAGTTTCTCCAGCAGGGCCTGCTCGTCCAGGGTGTCAACCAGCACCATGGTCGAAACGGTATGTTGGGCCTCGACGGCCCGCCACAGGCTGAATTGGGCTGGCGCGGCTTCAGATGCGACCGCGATAGGCGTCCAGGTAATGGATGACACGGATCAGTCCCTCGGTCGTGCGAACAAGCTCGGCCGGGCGGCCGTTCAAAGCAAGGTTCTCGCCATCCAGCCACTGCTTGGCCTGTTCACTATGCCCCAGGATCGCATCGAGCGACCGGAACATGCGGACGAATAGGAGCGACAGTTCCCACTCCTTCTTGCGACCGGGGTCAAGCACATAGCCACCGGCATGAAGACGTGATGCGGTGGCGGTGCTGATACCAAGGATGTCCGCCAGGGCCGCTTGATTGACATGAAGAAGCCCCGCTGCCCGGATGACAGCCTTGGAAAGGGTCACACCGGCCTGAGGGGAGGACGCCATCTGGGTGCGAGCCACAGTAACCTCCGTCGTTGCTACAGAAACGATACCAAACATTAATTTCCACGGCAACGCACAATTTGTCTGCCTCCTGATCGACAGGCCGCTTTCCATGCCCTCCATCCGCGAACAAATCCTTGCCGCCCTGCTGGCGCGGCTGGAAACGGTGCCCGGCGCCACAGTGAAACGGGAAGCGCCGCTGCCCGAAACGGTCCCGGCGGGTGGCCTGATCATCCTGCGCGACGGCGATCCCGGTGATCCCGAGGTGCTGCTGTCGCCGGTCACCTATCTCTGGGAACACCAGACCGAGGTCGAGGTGATCATCCAGCGCGGCCAGGATAATGACAGCGCCGCATTGGACGCCCTGCTGATGGCGGTGGGGAACACACTGGCCGTAGACCGCTCCCTTGGCGGTCTGGCTGAATGGCTGGAATGGGGCGCTCCCAAGACTTCCGGCCTTGCCATCGACGGTGCCGCCGCCCTGCGGGGAGCCACGGTGCCGGTCACCATCCATTACGGCTCCAGCGACCCGTTGGGCTGACCCACACCTTTTAATATATGGGAGGTTCCCATGGCAAAGACTCGGGCCTACGGCGCCGATTGCATCCTGCTGGCCGCCTTCGAGGCGAGCTACGGCACGCTTCCGGCCGACGGCTATGGACGGCTGTCGTTCAAGGAATCCAGCCTGGGGGCCGAGCGCCCTCTGGGCTACGACCCGCTGCTGGGCCAGGGCCGTGACGCCCAGGACCCGTTCTATGAGGCGATCAAGGACGAGGGCGATATCGCCGTGCCGCTGGATGTGCGGGCGCTCGGCTTCTGGCTGAAGGGTCTGTTCGGCGCACCCGCCACCGCCGATAACGGTGACGGCAGTTTCAACCATGTCTTCACCTCGGGCGGCACGCTGCCCAGCCTCGCCATCGAGATCGGCCATGCCCAGTTGGCGACGCCGAAGTTTTTCCGCCATGGCGGAGCCAAGCTGGATAAGCTGTCCTTCGACATGGCCCGCTCCGGCGCCGCCAACGCGAGCATTGGCGTTATCGCCCAGGGTGAGACCGAAGCCGCCACCACCATCGACACAACCCCGGCGACCTTCGCCCTGAAGCGGTTCAGCCAGGGCAGCGGCACCATCCGGGTCGGCGGCGGCCAACTGGCCAATGTGGTGGGCGGCAAACTGTCCTTCTCCAACAATTTGGAGCGGGTCGAGACCATCCGCGCCGACGGCCTGATCGACGGCGTCGACGAAACCGAGGCCACGGCGGAAGGCTCGGTGGATATCCGCTTCGGCACCGACACCACGCTGACCGCAGCCATCGCCGCCGAGAGCCCGGTGGCGATGGAATATCTGCCCAAGCGGCGGATCCAGATGAGCGGAGGAACCGCCAACTTCAGAATCGGCGCCCTCGGCCTGGAGCCCGGCGACGAGGTCCGGGTCAAGGTTGGCTTTAAGTATTTCACCGGTCTCGATGACATCACCATCCCGGTGGTGATGTGATGTTCCGGCTGAGCATGAAGCGCCGGGATGGCGGTGAGTTCTCCCTGAATTGGGATGTCGCCAACGGCAGGCTGACGGATTCCACCGGCAAGCGCTTGCACCTGCCCGACGGCTTCGCCTATGCCGAACCGGCTGTCTTTTGTCCCGCTCCGGCAACCTGGCCGGGAGATACTGCCAGGAAGATTCGACGGGTGGAAAAGCTGCGCATCCAGCTGGGCCTAAAGTGCAACTATGCCTGCGCCTACTGCATGCAGGCCTTGGACCGCGACAGCGATATTCGGCAGAGGATCGACGATGCTGACGCTTTTCTCGCCAACCTAAATCAATGGCTGGAGGGCGAGCCCAGGGAGATCGAGTTCTGGGGCGGCGAGCCGTTGGTCTACTGGAAGATCCTCAAGCCGCTGGGAGAGGCCCTGCGCCAACGTTTTCCCGATGCCACGTTCAGAATCATCACCAACGGCTCGCTGATGGATGCCGGAAAGGTCGAATGGCTGGACCGCCTCGGATTCATGGTTTCCATCTCCCATGACGGACCCGGCCAGCACCTGCGTGGTCCCGACCCACTGGACGATCCCGACACAAGGGACGCCATCCTGCTGCTGTGGCGGAGCATCGGTCGCCGTTTCTCCTTCCTGTCGGTGCTGTCCATGGCCAGCTACAGCCCGGCGGCCCTGGTGCGGTTCTTCATCGACAGGACCGGTGATGACACCATTCCTGTCGCCATGGAAGGCATGGTGACGCCCCACGATGTCAACGGGATGATGCACGCCCCCATGACCGAGGCGGAACATCGCCAGATCCGGCGGATTCTGTTCGATGAATTTCGCATGCCGGCGGTGTTCTCCCGCTCGCTGGTGTTCAGCAGCCTGACCGCTATGATCCAATCCCTGGCCAAGGGCCTTCCGTCCCATGCCCGAGGTCAGTCCTGCGGCATGGATCGGCCCGGAATTCTTGCCGTCACCTTGGATGGCCAGGTCCTGGTTTGCCAGAACGTCAACCAGGACAAGGTGATCGGCAGCGTCCACGACTTCGATTCCATCCGCCTCACCCACAGCACCTCCTGGCACCATCGCTCCGAATGCCATGCCTGTCCGGTGCTGGCCTCCTGCGGCGGCTCCTGCATGATGGTCGAGGGGTGGGAACGCCGGGTGGCCTGCGACAGCGCCTTCAGCCTGGGTCTCGCCCGGCTGGCTCTGCTGCTCAATGTTCTGACCGGGGCGGAATTAGTCCGCATCGAGGGCGAGCGCATCCGTTTCCCCGGCATCGCCCGCGTCGATTTCTGATCCATGCCCGATCCCGCCCTGGAAGAGGCGATCCGCGAGGCCTATGCCTCGTGCCCGTCCAACGCCATTCCGCTCCACACCTTGGAATTGCGCCATCCCGCCTTCATGGATGACAACGGCAATCCGACCGCCGTCCGGGTGGTGCGCAACTACGCGGACGAGGTCACCTGGCGCGACCGTGGCGGCTCCGAGGTGGCGGCCCTGCTGGACGCCATGACGGAAGAGGCCCGCGGTCGGGTCGGGCTGGTGGCTCGCCTGGAGCCCGACGCCCCGGTCAATGCCGGCCAGATGGTCCCCTTCACCGCGCTCGCCTTCGACTTCCAACTGCCCGAGGTCAGTTCGACCCCGGTGCCCGAACTCCCCGTCACCATGGACAATGTCGGGCGCGAGCTGATGGAGCTGCTCGAAGCCGCCGCCACCTCCCTGGTTCGAATTGAGGTCACCTACCGTCCCTATCTCGACATCGATCTCGACGGCCCCCAGATGGACCCACCGCTGACCATGACCCTGGTCCACGTCAACTGCACCGCCACCCAGATCACCGCCCGCGCCCAGATGTCCCAAATCGGCAACAAGGCCTTCCCCTGGCGCACCTACACTCAGCGCTGCTTTCCGGGGCTGGGCGGTTAGCCGACGGCAAGACAGGTCGATAGGGCCGTCTGAACGGCAGCCTTGTCCTTATCCACCAAGGTTCCCGTCCTTCTCAGAATCAGATCCCTATCCAGGGTGAACAGCTTGAACCGCACCCGGCAGGGGGCGGTCAGGCCGGCCTTGTCCCAGTCCCGGATGTGAACATCGCTCGGCCAGTCGCTCTGCTTGGCCGTCGTGATCATGGCAAGCACGACCTGATCATGCTGGTCATTGAACGCCGAGGTCGAAACAACCAGGGCTGGACGCCGCTTGGCTCCGACCTTGTCGGTGAAGGGAAACGGCACCACCACCACGTCGAACGGCTCAAAGCCCACGCCAGGCCTCCTCGTCCTCGGGGCTATTCCACTCGCCGAGTGTTCCCTGGATGGCGCGAAGGTACTCGTCGCCGCCTGGCGCGACCTTACGGATCAGAACCTGATCGTCATCGACCACGAAGGTGACGGTATCTCCCGCCGCCAGATGGGCGGCCTCGCGCACCCGCTTAGGGATAGTCATCTGCCCCTTCGACGTAATCCTCGCCAGTTCCATCGGGAATGACCTTTCCAAATTCCTTACCAGTAAGAATATCGGAGCATTGGCCGTGGTAAGCAAGCCATTCCAGGCGATTTCCGCCCACTGGGCCAATCCCTATATCGGCCAGCCCTGGTCGAAGCACGGCCAGGGACCGGACGCATGGAACTGCTGGAGCTTCTTCCGCCACGTCCAGCAGGTCCATTTCGGGGTCGCGACCCCAATGGTGCCCTATGCCGACGACCTGCTGGTGCTGGCGCGGCTGTTCCGCGATCACCAGGAGCGTGGGCGCTGGCAGCCGGTGACCGCGTATCGGGAGGGCGATGGGGTGATGATGCGGACCGCCCGCTATCCCATCCATGTGGGGGTGTGGTTGGAGGTGGATGGTGGGCGGGTGCTGCATTGTGCAGCCGGAGCGGGGGTTGTGTGCCAGTCCCGGCGTGATCTGGCCGCCAATGGCTGGCGGAAGGGGCTGATGAAAGCGTTTCTGCAGGGAGCACTCAAGCTTGCGCTTGCCATGTCTTTGGCGCTGATCGCGACCGTTGCTGTGATCGCTGGCGGCTATAAGTTCTTCGAGGATCGGCAGAAGGATCAGGATCGCATGGAGACAGCCCCATTCGAGGCGGTCTCCCGCAGGACAGTCGATCTAAAGAAGCCCCTGGACCTGGAGTTCTTCATCGAGACCAAGCTTGTCAACGGCTACATGTACACCTCGGTCAGGGCAGCAGGCCACCCCCAGTATCTGGAGCACCCTGCGAACAAGGAGTACGGGACTTTTTTGCTGAATTTCTCCGACAAAGACGGCTTTAAGATTTACGAGAAGACCATTCCAATAAAACAGTTTACAATCATTTGGGGAGGCAACAGCGCAACAGGGCTCTCGTACCAGTACAAGGAACATTTTCCCCTTTCAGACTACAAGCGGTTTGACTTGGCTGCGATAGAGTGGACTGTCGACCCCAAGGTCACCCCACAGAAGCCCCAGGCAACTACCCCTAAGCCTGTTACGGATACCCCCGATCCTTGTACTCCTGGCCTTTCCAAGGCTGAACGCCTAAGCCGCCTCGCCAAGTTCGGAGAAGTCAGGCAAACCGCGTCCGACACCTACACTGCCGGTGCCAGACAGGTTGCCTATTATGGCAGCCAGTTTCTCTACTGCCACTAGAGGGCGTTGACATTCATTTGGTCCAAATGAATGTCAACGCCCTCTAGGCACATCAAACCTCCTGTTTGCTCTTGTGCGACCCCTAGATTTTTGGGGCGGCAACATTCACGCTATCACCGGTCGTATTCCGGGGAAACCGGCGTTACGTAGTAAGGCGCCACCACGTCATCACCATGGTACACATGGCCGATCTCGTGGGGCGTGATCCAACTCAGCACGCCCAAACAGATGTTGTTGAGCCATTCAGGGCTGTTCTCGTCGGAGACGTCTTGCGGCTGTGCTAGATGCTTGGGCCACGGGGAATCGCCATAGAATAGTTGTCGGGCACAGCCGATGTATTCGCCCAGGCGCAGTGCTTCAAAATATAGGCCAAGGTCGAAGCGGGTATCGGTCGCACCCCTTATCCGCTGACGTCCAGAAGCGGCATTCATAATATGGAATGCCACATACGAGAGACACCAAAGGCTGGCCAACCCGGTACGAGCGCATCCGATATCAGGAAAAGCTCCATAAGGTCTGTTAGTCAAGCCATCGTCACTATGCGGCCCACCTTGTCGGCCCGGTGGAGGCGGTAACGCCGTGACGGTAGGCTGCATATATCGAATGGGTACCCTCCCCATTTGGGGGGGGGCGTTGTCTCGCCATAATATTAAGAATCAGTAAAGGAAGGGCGAGGCATGACGGTTCGGGAGGCGTCGTCTGCCGGAGATGGAGGGGAGAGGATGTCACAGTCCATGAGTTGCTCTATCGCTTCTGCGCAATGCAGTTCGACGGCAGGCACGATTCTCGGCGCCCTGTTCAAGCTGGCTGAGGAAAAATCCCCCGACGGCCAGTGTATCAGGCTCGCCGACCTCCAAGCCATCATCGAGCGCATATTGATGCCCTCCGGCCCCTTCGAGGTATTCTATGCCCACAGGGCAAGGAACTGCCTAGCGGTGGCAAAGGTGGTTGAACAGGACAAGCGTCGTACAAATGCGCTGACCCGTATCATCCTTCAGCCGGTGGAACGGCTTCTCGATGACCCACAGGCTGGACTGCCGCGGGGCATCGTGTCCCGGTTGGTTGAGGCTTTGCGCATGATGCTCGGATGTGATCTGTATGAAACGCTTCAGCAGCGAGCTGTGGCTGTTGTGCAGGCTCATCGCCGCGAGAACGAGGTCACGGACTGGGCGGCCATCGTCGCCAGTGACGAGGCGCGGGCGGTCTCGCTCGATGCGCTCGTGACTCTGGCCGACAGTTTCCGTCGCTTCGACCTAAGAAAGGACTGGTTCCTTTTGTTCCTCAACACGAATCCGGCGTCCTCCGCCGTCGCACCGAATGCGTTCGTCGTGCGCAGCATCGAGGAGCGATCCCGCCACAAGCAGATTGGCGATGCGCAATTTTCGTGCCTGATGGGGGCATTGTTCTCCAACGTCCATCCGCATCGCTTCGATGAAGCCTCGGCAGCCGCGTTCACGCAACGGTTCGGACGGACGCCGGAAACCGTGTTCGGCCGCCTGTTCGTCCATCTGGCCGCCATCGGGGGCAACCAGTCATGGGCGCGTGCCACCCCTATCGGCCGCGCAATCGGTTGACGAAGGCGGCCATGCCGATTTGCCGGTCGCGTTTGAGGCGCTCGGAATCGAGAATGGCCTGGACGCGGGTGACGGAGCGTTCGACCTCGGTGTTGAGAAGGATGTAATCGTATTCGAACCAGTGGTCCATCTCGTCGCCATCCTGGGCGCGGGTGCGCAAGCGTTGCTCCAACTCCTCCATCGAGGGCGGCAGGATGAACACGGTGACGAGATCCGCCCGCACGTTCAGACACAATTGCTGGGTCCCCTGCCAATCGATGTCGAGCAGCACGTCGCGGCCCGAGGCCAGCGTATCCCCCACCGGTCCTCTCGGAGTGCCGTAGAAATTATCGAACACCCGGGCGTGCTCAAGGAACTGCCCGCCCTCCATCATCTCCAGGAACAGGTCGATGCCGATAAAATGGTAGTCGCGGCCATCCATCTCACCCAGGCGTGGCGGTCTGGTTGTGCACGACACCGACATGGTGATGTGCGGGTCGCGCTCCAGCAGGGCGCGGGCAATGGTACTCTTGCCTGCCCCTGAGGGCGACGACAGCGCCAGCATCAGCCCTTGGCGGGGAAGAGTGAGTTCCATTCCCTATGGTCCTGTAGTCCTGGCCACATCATCTGGCGTGACGGAGCGGCCGAGCAGACGGGTGGAAACCTTGGCGGCCGATGCTAATGCCTCTTCGTGGGCAGAAGAGCCGGTGACCCCGCGCTTCTTCATGACCAGAAGTGCCTCGCGGTACGCCAGGGCGATGACGATGTTCTGACGGGATGGGTCTTTCATCCTTTTCCCTCGGTCATATGTGCCACCCATCGCCGCCCCCCTGTTCCAGGGTGGGCATGATAATTGGCCACCATCGGCGGGTTGATGCCCATCGTTGTGTAGTACTGCGCATGATCACCCCACCATTGCTGGTTGATGTCACGGGAATCCGCGCTCGCATTCAACAATTCCGGTGAAATCGGTGTGAGTCTTGTTTAGAATCATTTGTCATTTGTTGCTATGTCATTCAATGGCGGTACATTAGTAATGTGTATGTTTGGTATTTTCTTTCGGAACACCCCCCAAATGGGGGGAGGTGGGGCGCGGGTGTTGGGATAATGCTTTGACGAAGGGCGGGTTTGGCATTTCGGCTGCCACAAGAAAAGGATTGTTCGAGTGGACGCAGCGACGTTGGAGATGGTTCTGACCGCCTATGACGAGACCTTCCAGGATGCCGTGGGGGTGGGACGTGTGGAGGATATGGCCCATCGAGAGGGGGTGACGGCGGCAGCCATGTTGTTGGCCGCCGTGACGGGGATCGAGGATGCCGCGGCGCTGGCCGAGGTCGGGAAAATCGACTTCAAGGCCAACAAGTAGCAGGGATATGTCGGAAGCAATGACGGACGGCAGGCAGATGAGGCACCCCCCGAAAGAAGCAATCATTACCAATGAGCAGGTTCTGGTCGCCATCCTCTCGCTGCGCGAGGAGATGGAGAATCTCATGGACAGCGGCCCAGGGCCGGCCACTCCCGATGTCGGCATGCTCCGGCGCGAGTTGCAGGAGCTCCGCGACTATATCGAGCATACCAAGGTGGAGGTTGCCGCCCTCAAACACCCAAAGGCGCGCGAAGATCGGCTGGTGGTGGCCACCAGCGAACTGGATGCCGTGGTGGGGGCGACCGAGCAGGCCACCAACAGCATCCTTCAGCGGGCGGAAGAGATCGAAGCGTTGGCGGAGCGGCTGCGCGACAACGTGAAGGAGCCGCTGACCACCGAAATCGCCGATCAGATCACGGATGCGGCGATGAAGTTGTTCGAGCACTGCGGCTTTCAGGACATCACCGGGCAGCGGGTGTCCAAGGTGGTCAACACGCTTCGTTATGTCGAGGAGCGCATCGCCTCGATCATCCGTATCTGGGGCGAAGACTCGTTCAGCGCACTGCCCCTCCCGGCTGACATCGCCGTCGATACCGACCGTCGTCTTCTCAACGGTCCTCAGCTCGACGGCAAGGGGGTCAGTCAGAGTGAGATCGACGCCATGCTGGACTGGACGGAATCGTCAGGAGGTGCGCCGTGAACATGTCATCCTTTGATCTGCAGCACCCCTCCATCGCTGTCGATATCGCGACCGACATCGAGGCCGCGGAGCGAGAGCTGAAGCGCTTGCTGAACTTGTACGTCAAATTCGAGGCAGGTTGGAACAAGCGGTTCAAGGCGCTGGCCGCAGGCGGCACCGACGGTGCCGAGTTGGTCAGGTTGCAGGAAGAACGGGCTTCCTGTGAGGCCAGCCTTGGCATCGAGGCGATCGTCGATCGCGCTGGCCACCTCCGCGAGGCCCGGACCATGCTGTCCGATCTGGTCGGCATGGCGGTGGTGGGGACTTCGCAGGAGGTCATCGCCGCCCATGCCGAGCACTTTTTCGGCGGCGGGGGACGGGATGACGCGGGGCCTATCGGCCTGGAGACGTGGTGGCTGGCCGGTTCGCTCCTGGATTGGGTCAGCCAGCCCGTGTCGGGGTCGGATATCGACATGGACGTCCGGATCACGTGGCGAGACCTGGAGCGGCTGGCTGCACCGTCATCGGGATGACGTCCCATCGCTGGGACACGATGCGCGCGATTATCAATCACACACTCACGAAGTGCGCAGGACGACGCATGTGACAAGACCTGGGGATTGCCCGGCATCCTGGGAGACGTATGGTGCGAAACATCGGGATCGGGACGAAGCTGTCGCAGATCGCCATCGGCGGTCTGGTCTCCGCCGGAGTAATCGGGAGCGCCGCCATCATCGGCGTCGACGATGGCTGGGCCACGACTACGACTGCCGTGATGGTGATCTGCCTTGAATCCATCGCGATAGCGCTGGCTGGCCGGTCGATCCGACAGCCATTGGGCCGAATGGTCGAAGCGGTCGAGGCCGTTCGGCAGGGCCGCATCGGCGTTCGCCTTGACCCTGAGGGGCGACAGGACGAGTTCGGCGTGCTGATGCAGGCTGTCTCGGACTGGGCTGCCGCCGTCGAGATGGCGGCCTGTGTGGTGCGGGAACGGCGGGAGCCCGCGGAGCGGGATACCTATCGGGACAGGGTGTCGGAATGCATCACCCGATTCGAGCAGCAGATAACGCGGGTGGTGGCGGAGGTCGTCAAGTCGGTCGAGTTTCTCGACGGTAACGCCGAGGGTCTGCAGGAGGCTGCGCAGGAGACCCTCAAGAAAAGTGCCGAGGTGGCCTCGGCCACCCAGCAGGCGACGGCTAATATCCAGACGGTTTCGGCAGCGGGCACGGAACTGACGGCCTCGATCCAGGAGATCTCCCGCCAGGTCCAGCAGGCGGCCTCGATCGCTTCATCCGCAGGAGACGAGGCGCAGGCCGCGAATGTGAGGATCGGCAGCTTGGCTAATGCCGCCGGCAGGATCGGCGATGTGGTCGGTCTCATCAACGACATCGCCAGTCAGACCAATCTGCTGGCGCTCAACGCCACCATCGAGGCGGCAAGGGCGGGAGAGGCCGGCAAGGGCTTCGCCGTCGTCGCCACTGAGGTCAAGGGGCTCGCCGGCCAGACCGCCCAGGCCACCGGCCAAATCCGGCAGCAGATCACCTCGGTGCAGGAAGAGACGAAGGCCGCGGTCGGGGCCATCGGCGGCATCACCACGACCATCTCCCATATCAGCGAGCTGTCGACGGCCATTGCCGGAGCGGTTGAGGAGCAGGGGGCGGCCACGGCCGAGATCGCTCGCAGCGTCGATCAAGCATCGAAGGGAACAGCCGAGGTATCCCGATCCATCGGCGATGTGGCCGATGCCGCATCGGAAACCGACCAGATGGCCCAGGGGGTGATCCGCATCGTGGGCAAACTGATGGCGGCCAGCCAGGCGTTGGAACGGGAGGTTGCGACGCTGTTGCATGAGGTCAGGAATGCGTAGGAACCCGTTGGGAAAACTTCGGCCTGCGATATTGACCATTCACCTCGCCCCGCGCCCCCGACCACAACCCAAGCGGTTTTGTTACCTCTTCGCCGTGGTCGTCGTGGCTGCTCTGGTCTGCGCGTGCTGGCGGCCATGACCGGCGGCTGCACCATCGACCGATGGGAAGCGAAAAAACTGATCGTCAAGGCCATGACGGTGGCGCAGGTCGCCGGAAAGGACGAACAGGAACAGGTGAAGATCGCCGCCATGGCCATTCTGATGAGGTATCCCAACATGGGCGGGGCCGAGGCGATTGAATGGGTCGAGCGTCTCGGCCCACGCTGAGGGAGCTCCTCAAATGGGGGGCGTGGAGCGAAAGTATTCAATAGATTTGCCGTCCCGGAATTGAACAGGACAAGGTGCTGATGTCGCTGGCGGCGTCACCCGGCGCCCGCCAGCACCGATCGCGCGATCTGTCCCCAACTGCCTACATGGTCGAGGGTGCCGCTCTGCCGCAGGTGGTCCCCGTCAAGGGCGGCCAGCAGGACTTTGGGCTGGCCGAGTTGTGTGGTCGAAAACTTGACCAGGGCTTGTGCCGCATGAACGGCGGTGAGCGCTGTGACGCAGGACTGTCCACCGCGCTGGCTGGGTTCGTGGTGGAACAGGACGGCCTCGACCACGGCGCTGGGGAAGCCCCACAGGTCCAGGAGGGCCGCGCCGCAATCGGCATGGGTGACGCCCAGGACCTTACGCTCGACATCGGTGATGACTCCACCCGAGATGTCGAGTTCATCAGCGATATCCTTGACCTTGTCTTTCATGGCGTTGAGAAGAAGCAGCGACCCGATATGGGCGAGCATGCCGGCGCACTGGGCCTGCTCGACGACTTGGTTGGGCATCCCTTCGGCCGCAGCTATCCGGCGGGCGAGCAGGCCGATCACCAAGCTGCGTTCCTGCAATCGGTTGACGATACGGATGTCGATGCCGGGGCCGCGAAATGTCTCGAAGGTCTTGCCCATGACGAACAGCGCCCGGATGATCTCCAAGCCGAGCAGGCGGGCGGCGTGAGCGGCGTCGCTTATGGGCGCCGCCACGCGGAAGAAGCCGGAATTGGCGAATTTCAGCAATTGCGCGGTCAGCCCGATATCCCGCTCGATGATGCGGGCGACACTGGCGGCCGAGCCGCGTGGCGACTGGATTTCGGCGAACAGGTCCGCCAAGGATTTCTGGACGGTCGGGGCCGATTTCGTTCCCGAGACAAGCGACAGGACCTCCGGCGAGCGCAGCCGCCGACGGACGGCCAAGGCGCGGTTGATGGCCTCGGAGAGTTTCACGCTGCTGCACGGCTTGGTGTAGTGCTGGTGGGCTGGACCAACGGTCTGGTACGGGACCTCGCGCTCCGAGCATCCCGACAGGATGATCCGCGTGGTTTCGGGGGATAGGCGCCGCACGGTCGCAAGAAGTTCGGCGCCATCCATCCCGGGCATCCTGAGATCGGAGACGATCACGTCGATCCTGTGTCTGGCGATCAGTTCCAGCGCCTGCGTCCCGCTGGTGGAGAACAGCATGTTCCAAGGCTCATCCATGGCCGAAAGACTTCGAAACAGGCCGTCGAGAATGGCCTGCTCGTCATCGACGAAAAGGATGAATGGCCTGCTTTCCATGTCAGTGCCCGGTATCCACGCAGTCGAGTGGCAGCAGAATACGGAAGCATGCTCCCTCTCCCGGACTGGACTCGGCCAGGATCCGTCCATTGTGGCGGAGGATGATGGCTTGGCTGATGGCCAGTCCCTGTCCGGTCCCCTGTCCGGGAGCCTTCGTGGTGTAGAACATCTCAAAAATTCGATGCATGTTCTCACCTGGTATGCCGACGCCGGTGTCCGCCACGGCGATCTCGACGGAATCCTCGACTTTTCGTGTCCGCACAGTGATGCACCCGCGTTGCGAGGCTTTCCGATCAGTGATCGACTGGGTCGCATTGACGATGAGGTTAATCAGAACCTGCATGATCTCCCCCTCGACCCCACTGATCATGGGCAATGCTTCTTCGAGGTCGATGTCCAAGGTTGCCGCATGTTTCCATTTGTTCCTGGTCATCGCGGCGGTCACCTCGATCAGGTGATTGAGGTCGAACAGGGTGCGAGTGGTCGTCGAGGGATAGCAGAAATCCCGAATAGCCTGGACGATGGTGCCGATCCTTTCGATTCCCTCGATGGCTTGACGGGTCGCGATCGGCAACTCCTTGCGGAGGAAGTCGAGCTTGAGGCTGGCAAGCCCTGTTACCACCGGTTCCCAATTACCGCCGTCAAGGGCGGCTTTTTCCGCTTCATTGGCGAGATTCAGCAGCTTCCTGGCCGATCCTTCGATGAAGACGAGATTGTCGCTGATGTACTGGGCGGGATTGTTGATCTCGTGGGCAATACCGCTGGCCAGCGTGCCCAGGGTTTCGAGGCGGTTGGTCTCGGCGATGTGCTCGATCGTTTCCGTCCGCTGCCTTTTCGTCGTCAACCGGGCGGATATGTCCTGAAGCAGCACGATCATTCCAACTGTCGAAGAGGATGCGCCAAGCAGATGGATGAGGCGCTCGGGGTCGCCGAGGACGCGGAATTCGACGTCGGTCTCCTCCACCTTGCCCCCGAGTAATGCTTCAAGTTGTGGAAGGTCATCGGGATGGATGTTCTGGAAAACCACATCGAGCCGGAAAAAATCCCCATCGGCGGGCAACCCGAGCATATCCTTGGCATTATCATCCGCCAGCCATCCGTCTGCGGATTGGCGCTCCATGCATCCCAACCCCGCCATGCGATGGGCCTCCCGCAGGCGACGACAGGCAGCCAGCTCTCCTCGCCGGGATTGGGCAATCATGTCTTTCGAGTAGTGGCGTTGATTCGGCATGGTCCAAGGACAGAAAAGGGTCGCACCGAATGTAAAGGAGGAAATAGGGCGCAGGGAAGTCTGAATCCTGGCCCCCGCAAATGAGGGTCGGCGGAACTCAGGAAAGTCTGGCCCTCCCCATTTGGGGGGGGGCAGACCGCGGCCATATGCCATTATGAACGGCTAATGTTCAAGGAGTGTCGGGATGAGTGGACACCAATCGTGGTCCATTCCGTGGCTGATAGGGAGCTTCACGCGCGGCATGGGTCTGCGCGTATTGTTGTCCTTCTTTCCGCCCATCGGGTTGGCGTGGCTGTTCTTCGTGCTCTACGTCGTCTCCCTGCAGAGCAGCGGGCGTGACCAGGATGCCGTGACGGCCACCGTGCTGGGGCTGGTGGCTATCATGATCGGCAGCGTGCCGGTGGTTTGGCTGGTCCTGTCGGTCATTCCCCCGTTGCGGCGCTGCATCGACACGATCGGCTTGCTGGTTCAAGGCAATCTGACGGTCAGTTTGCCGCCCTACACGGCTCGCAAGGATGAGATCGGCGATCTGGCACGCGCGCTCGACGTCTTCCGGCGCACGGCGGAGGAGAATACCCGTATCCAGGCGGAGCAGGACGGCATCCGCGCCGAGGCTGAAGCCGCGAGGAAGCGGTCGCTGCGAGCGCTGGCCGAGACCATCGACCACGCGGTCGTGGGTTCGATAAGCGACGTGGATCGCCTGGCCCGCGACATGACCCGCGACGCCTCTGGCCTGCACAATGTCACCGATGAAACCAACCGGAGCGCCGCAGCTGCTGCGGAAAAATCCGCGGAGGCGATGGCAAGCGCCGAGACCGTCGCGGCTGCTGCCGAGGAACTACAGGCGTCCATCGCGGAGATTGCGCGCCAGGCAGAGTATTCTCGTGCCCTGGTCGGCCAGGCGGTCGAGGGGGCCGGGGCGGCGAAAACCATCGTCGACGGCCTCGCCCAGGCCACCCATGCGATCGGGTCGATCGTCGGCCTCATCAGCGGCATCGCCGCCCAGACCAATCTGCTGGCGCTCAACGCCACCATCGAGGCGGCACGGGCGGGGGATGCCGGCAAGGGGTTCGCGGTGGTGGCGCACGAAGTGAAAGATCTGGCCAATCAGACCCAGACGGCGACCGACGACATCATCGCGCAAGTCGAATCTATTCGCTCCGTGGCCTCCAAGGCCATCGACGCGATCGTGGCGATTTCGGGCGTCATTCGCAATGTCGAAATCGCCTTCACCACCATCGGCGCGGCGGTCGAGGAGCAGTCGGCGGCAACGCGCGAGATCGCCCGCACCGTGGTACAGTCGGCCGGAGCTGTCGGCCACGTGTCGGACCTGATGGGCACGCTTGCCGATGTCGCCTCCCGCGGCAGTGAGCTGTCCACGGACGTGGAGAAGGACATCGGTCGAATGACCGAGGCGGTGCTGGTTCTCGGCCGGGCGATCACCCGGGAAGTCCGCTCGTCCTGTCCCGAGGTGGACCGCAGACGCACGCCCCGGTTTGGATCCTTGCTGGAGGTGGCCATCGATGCCGGCGGCGTCCGTCGCCAAGCCGTGGCCACCAACGTCAGCGAGGGCGGGCTCTGCCTGCACTGCGACGGCAACGGCCTTGGCCTCGGCAGTGCGGTTGAGGTGGCCAGTCCGGCCCTGGCGCGAAACCGCAAGGGCCGGGTAGTGGCCCCCGGCAACTTTCTCCACATGGCCTTCGAGCCGACCGATCGCTTGGAGCCCACACTGCTTGCGCAGGTCGCCGAGACTGGGGCCCGGATGGTGATCGAGCGGGCGAAGCAGGATCACAAGCGATTCGTCGAGAGCATCGCCGAGGTCTTCGAAGGCAAGTCGCGTCTCAAGGCATCCGACTTGGCCAACAATCACACCTGCCGGCTGGGCAAATGGTACGACAGCGTGACCGATGCGCGGATCCTGGCCTGTCCTTCCTTTAAGATCCTGGTCGAACCCCATCAGCGCGTCCATATCGTGGGTAAGGAAGCTCTCGGCTTCTTGTGGGATGGCGATCGAAAGGCTGCCGACGAGGCGTTCCGCCGGTTGAAGGCAGCGTCGGTGGAGGTCGTCGACCGTCTCGATCACCTCGGCAAGGAGGTTGAGGACCCCGCCACTTTGCAGAGGCATCTTGCATTCACCGGGAGGAAGAGCGATGCATTGTAAGGCATCGCCAGAGAGGTTGAAGTGAAGAAGACTTGCCTGTCGCAAGCTGTACCGACCCCAAAGCCTGAGGTCCTGTTCGTCGATGACGAACAGGTCGTCCTCGACGGTATCCGCCGCGCTCTGGTCGAGATGGATGTGGATTGGGAGATAGCCTTCTTCGACAATCCACACGCGGTGCTGGATGCGCCGCAAGCGATGTCGTGCAAGGTGATCGTGACGGACCTGCGGATGCCGGACATGAACGGCCTGGAACTGCTGGAACGGCTGCGCGCCAAGGGCATGGAGGCCGAGGCGATCATCCTGACCGGCACGGGCGACATGGCCTCCGCCCTCGAGGCGATCAACAACCTGAGGGTGTTCCGTTATTACACCAAGCCATATCCGTCTTCCCGCCTTGTCGAGGGGATCGCCGACGCCATCAGGCAGAGGGAGGGAACCGCTGTGCAGACGGTTGTGGCCGACCGTCTGTCGTCGGCGGTTCTTGCCCTTGATGCTGCCAAGCGGATCGGCTTCATGAACAAGGAAGGGGCCAAGCTGGTGGCCGCAGGGGCTGTGCTCTTTGCCGATGCGGCCGGCCGGTGCCGCGCCTCCACGCCTCAACAGACTGCGATGCTCCACCGTTCCATCGACAAGGTCTTGACGGAGGGCGAGCCCACCGTACTCGCGATGATGGATGCTGCCGGTGAGCGCCAGTACTCTATCCTGGTCGATCGGGATGACAATGGCCGAGCGGATTCGGTACTGCTGTTCGTGCAGGACATCCACCGCTACCCTATTCCCTCGGTGGACAACTTGCGGCGCCTGTTCGACTTTTCCGGCTCCGAAGCCAAGCTGGCCCATGAACTTGCTGCCGGCTTCGATCTCAAGGAAGCGGCCAAGCGTGTAGGCATCAGCGTGCAGACGGCCCGCACGTATCTGAAGATCCTGTTCGGAAAGACCAGAACGAAGCGTCAGGCCGAGCTGGTCCGGCTCTTCGTGACGGCGATGCCGCCCACCTTATCCGATGGGAACGATCCGCCTTCCGACTATTCGTGACTGCGGTCGAGACCGGAATCCAGGAACACCTCGCGGAACATGGACAGCAAGTGCTGGTCGAGCTTACCGCTCATGTAGTCGTCGTGATCGTTGACGGCCGCCAGAATTCCCCGGAAATCATCCTTGGCGACGGCATCCACCAGCGGCAGGCAGGCGGCGGTCACGCCTGGGTAATCGACGGGAATGTCGGTGCCGGCGACATCGCTGATCTGGTCAAAGACGTCCTTGATCCTGCGCAGAATCTGTCCCTACAGTGGCGGCAGGGCGTCCCACTACGGCTTTCTGGAAACCGCGATGAAGGTGTCTCGTCGCCGCAGGCCGACCGGCCTTCTGTTCATGATGGGCATTGAACGGCGGTGTATTCCTGTCGCGGATGATCGTCCGCGGGGCTCAAGGACGGTTTCGGCGTGCCCACCTTGTCGTACTGAGCCTTGTGCTGGGACAGCATCAGGACGACGTGCTCCAATGCGGCAAGGTTGGCTCGCCTGTGGGCGCGGCCCGACTTGCATTCGTCGATCATTGTGCAAACCGGCGCCACCACAATCGCATGCGTATTGGCGACCGCCAGCCAATCCATGATGCAGGAAGCATGAAGAATCCTGGCTTCTTGTTCGAAAAGCCATTCCAGCATGGCTTCTATGGATAGCCATATCCCATGCCACTTGGCCCGGGCCTCGGGGTTAGCCAGATAGTCCCGATACCCCTCCGCCACATCGATGGTGGCGGAAATTTCGGTGACCAGTTCTGTGTGGCGGCAATGAGCGAACAAGGATCCATGTCTCCGACAGTACTGATCCGGCGCCAATACTATGGAGGATGAGGGGCGTTTGAAGCCCCCATTTGGGGGGTGCTTTGCGGCTTTCTCCGGGCATCCCCAAATGGGGGGAGTGCGCGGTGCCGGTTAGGGGTAGAGACGGTCCACCTGGTCCTGCCGCCAATCCTCCAACCCTTGACCAAGCGTGGCGAGAGTTCTCGATAGGTATCTACCGGTTGGATGGAAAACTCGTGGTGGTGCTCGACATCATCAAGCTGCTGGATTTCATCAGGAACGGCTGACATTGAACGGAGCTAAGAGTGAATAGGGAAAAAATTATTCTTCGCGCCTATCGGGAAGCAAGTCTGGCAGCCCGCGAGCAAGGGCTTATCGGCACCGGGGTGCCGCGCGCCGTTCGGCAGGCGGCAGCCAAGGTTGCCAGCCGGATTCTCGGTCAAGCCATCTCTCCCGAGGATGTCCATGAAATTGTCGGGGAACGTGGATAAGAGAATCCATGAGCTCCGGAAAGGAGAAATTCCGTGCCTGTCGACAAAAATATGCCCGTCCTGATCGTTGACGACTACAAGACGATGCTGCGCATTCTTCGTAATCTTTTGAAGCAGATTGGGTTCAACAACGTTGATGAGGCCACGGATGGCTCCATGGCGCTGCAAATGTTGCGAATGGGTGGCTACGGTCTGATCATTTCGGACTGGAACATGGAGCCGATGACCGGGCTCCAGCTCCTGTGTGAGGTGCGCGTTGACGCCAAGCTGAATGCGATCCCCTTCATCATGGTGACCGCCGAATCGAAGGTCGAGAACGTGGTGGCGGCGAAGGAGGCTGGTGTTTCGAACTATATCGTCAAGCCATTCAATGCCGGGACGTTGCAGCAAAAAATGACGAGTGTTCTTGGGGTGTTCTGATCTGTGCAGCAGCGTCAACGCACTGGTTGGGCGTGGACCAGCGTGTATGTGGATGACCGCCGCCAGTTTTTGAGGAGCGCAGTTGGCTGCCCTTGTCGGCTTCGATCACGCAAGACTGGATGTCGCCGATTTCCGCGAAGCGACGCTCTCGGGTGTGATGATGTTTGAGAATTGCCGGATGTGTGGCGCCCGGTTCGTCAGCTTACGCCCGGCGAAGATCGTTCTCGAGGTCACGGAGAACTGCTTGCCGCAACCCTTGCATTTGAAGATAGGGCGCGAGGCGTACTCGTAGCACCCCAGGCAGCCGCAATCCGGGCAGACTGGCTCGCCTTCGGTCGAGGCCCAGCGGATAGCCCGGAATATCATCATGGCCTGATCGTCCGTCATGCGCAGCACGTCGCGTAGCGACAGCGTGCGTGCCTCGGCGGAGAGGAGGAAATGCTGGCCTTTGATCCGGGGCATGGCAACGTTCCGTATGATGTGCGGGGCTTGCAATGTGATGCTCCATGCATACATAACCATACATGGCGCATACAATAAAGTGCTGTGCACCATATTTGATGGGTGATACGTGACTTTTCTGGCTAGACACATCAAGGCCGCTCGGCTGTGGCTCGACTGGGACCAAAAAACGCTCGCCGTGAAATCCGGCGTGTCATTGCCAACCATCCAGCGAATGGAGGCTAGCGACGGGCAGGTGCGCGGTCACTACGACACAGTTCAAAGCGTTCGCCGCACCCTGGAGAATGCGGGCATAGAATTCATGGTCGGCGACGCTCCCGGCGTTCGCCTTCATCCCGTGGTCGCCGAGCTTGCCATTGTCGCCGACCCTGCCGCGACGGATGCGGTGCGGCGGATCACCGCGGCACCACCAGAACAGGACAGAACAACTTGACAACATTCGCCGCGTGTTCTCTTAATGTACCTGCTGTGCGGTTGACTAATCAGCTTGCTCTGGCACCAATTGTGTGAACCGCGCGGTCAGCAAACTAGGTGTTGCACTGGCGCCATTGTGGCGCCATAATGTCGCGATGGAACACGAACACCGCGCCAATCTTCGGCTAAGCGCCGAGACATATGAGTCGATTGACGATCTTCGGAAGCGCCTGCCCGGTAACGTGTCGCGCAACACCTGGATCGCAATAGCCATCCAGGAAAAGATTGACCGCGCCGTGAGCGCTCTCCAGCGGCCGGCGCCGCAAGTGGAATTGGGACTTAACGAGGGGAAGCGTGATGCCTAATTTCTACGAGTTCTTTGCCGGCGGCGGAATGGCGCATGCTGGCCTCGGCGAAGAGTGGAACTGCACCTTCGCCAATGACTTTGACGAGATGAAAGCCGCCGCCTATCGGGCCAATTGGGGAGGCGACCACCTGCTGGTGAAGGACGTGAACCTCGTCTCCACCTCGGACCTTCCGGGGCAGGTGGATTTGACCTGGGCCTCATTCCCTTGCCAAGACCTGTCTCTGGCTGGCAATTACGAGGGCATTGGGCATTGGGCCGACCGCGAACAGACCCGATCCGGCACCTTCTGGCCGTTCTGGCGGCTCATGCGCCGCCTGGGCGACGAAGGCCGCGCTCCCCGCATGATCGTCCTTGAGAACGTCTACGGCGCGCTCACGTCTAACGGCGGCAAGGATTTCGCGGCCATCGCCGCCTGCTTCTCCGGCTCCGACTATCGCTTCGGGGCGATGATCGTGGACGCCAAGCGGTTCCTTCCCCATTCCCGCCCTCGGCTGTTCGTGCTGGGGGTGCGCGCCGATGTGGCTATCCCCTCTGCGCTGCGCGCGGATGGTCCATCCGATTCCTGGCATCCCCAGGCGCTTCTTAGCGCCTACGACCTGTTGTCGTCTGATGCCAAGCGGAAGTGGGTTTGGTGGAATCTGCCCGAGACGCCGGAAATGACCATCAACTTCGCCGACCTTATCCAAGATGAGCCGGAAGGGTGCGATTGGCACACCAAAGCCGAGACGGCGACGTTGCTGGGCATGATGAATGCCCGACACCTCGCCAAGGTGGAAGAAGCGAAGAAGGCCGGTCGTCGCATCGTGGGCGGCGTCTACAAGCGCACCCGCGTCGAGTCCGGCGTGAAGGCCCAGCGCGCAGAAGTGCGGTTCGATAACCTCGCCGGTTGCCTCCGCACTCCGTCCGGCGGGTCATCCCGACAGAGCATCATCGTCGTGGATGGCCAGCGGGTGCGGTCGCGTCTGTTGTCGCCGCGTGAGGCCGTGCGGTTGATGGGGTTGCCCGACACCTACAAGCTACCCCCCGGCTATCACGACGCCTACCACATCGCTGGCGACGGGGTGGCCCTGCCGGTCGTTCGTCATCTCGCGGCCAATCTCTTTGAACCCATTCTCGCGGCCAACGGGCTATTACCTGCCGCGATCGCGGCGGAATAAGGGGCCTCGACTATTTCGCCTGACTATGGTCCATTGTCCTGCACAATCAAAGCGGGGCAATGGACATGGCGAAAAGCCCAAAAGAAGGCAAGCGCGATCCAGACGCGGTGAATTTTCCTCCGTTCGAGACGGAAGATCTGCGCAAGAACCTGGAAGCCTTCCTGGATGCTCCGTTTGACGATCCGGTAACGGGCAAATCCCGCAAGGTCGGCAACTTCAAATGGGGCGTCTACGCCTTCTTCGACTATGACGGCGAGCCGATCTATGTCGGTCAGACGAACGAAATGCTCCGTACTCGTATTCGCCGCCACCTCACCAACCAGCGCACCGACGCCGTGGCGATGTCCGTTCTCGACCCATTCGAGGTCTATGAGATCGAGGTGTGGCCGCTGCCTCAATTTCAGGAGGTCAGCGGCAGAAACAAAAAAACACCGGCTTTCGTGGAGGCCAAGGCGCATCTCGACGCGCTGGAAGATCTAATTTACCAGCGCGCCATTGAAAACAGTCAGTTCAAGGCCGTTCTCAATGAGAAAGACCCCCCGGCGCCGACGGTGGAGATCGAGGAGCCGACTTCGCATCGGGCCTGCATCGTCTCCAACGAGGTACACGACATTCGATCCCACCCGGACTTCCGCAATGCCCGGCGCGCGCTGATCATCAGCCGGTTGTCTCAAGTCATCGCAGAGCGCAAGGTACAGGGTGGTCTTCGCCGTACTTTGCTCACCCAGGCGAAGCGTCTTCAATGGCTGGCCGAGCGCCGTTACCGGGCATTGGGCGGCGAAGCTTCGGTAGATGTGGAAAATGGCGAAGACAGCGGAGACGATTCCGATTGATCCCGAACGGTCCCGCGTCATGCGGGCCGTCAAGGGAGCCGACACCGGGCCGGAGTTGGCCGTCAGAAAGGCGCTATGGCGCGCCGGTCTCCGCTACCGGCTTCACGCCAAAGCGCTCCCCGGCAAGCCGGACGTCATCTTTTCTTCCAAGCGGATAGCCCTGTTCGTCCATGGCTGCTTTTGGCATGGACACGAGGGGTGTTCTCGTCACCGCATCCCAAAGACCAGAACCGAATACTGGACAGCGAAGATCGGCCGAAACCAGAGGCGGGACATTGAGGTGCGCCTAGCGCTTGAAGCCCTCGGATGGACCGTGCTGGTGGTGTGGGAGTGCGAGGTGAAGGGACCGGGGAAACTGGGTGAGTTGGCCGAGGCGATCAAGGCCACGCCAACCCGTCGAGGTTAGGTGTGTTTGCTACATAATGCCGGAAACCATTAACGCGTCGCCCCCCACGCGGGGGGGTGGGCCGATGTTTGGCGGTGGGTTTTCGTTTCAACCCGCAACCGGCGACGTGGCGTTGGTGTCGAGATGGCGCCCTTTGCCCCAGGGAAATAGGTCAGACGGGTGAACCGTCCGGCGGCCAATGGCTACAGCAGTGTTTCGTCCAGCCCCATCACCGTCGCCGAGCCGCTGATGGCGGTTCGCTCCAGTGCCGCCACATGGCACAAAATGTGCTCGGCGAAGAAGCGGGCGGTGACCATCTTGGCGGCGTAGAAACCGTCGTGGTCGGCGCCCTCGGTCAGGCGTGCCTTGGCGATGCGGGCGGCGCGGGCCATCATGTGACCGCCCACCACTTGGCCCATCATTTCCAGCACCGGCACCGCCGCCGCCGCCGGCAACCGCGGGTCCTGGGCTTGGGCGTCTTGCAGCCACGTCACCACGCGCTCGGCCGAACCGACCGCCTCGAACATGCGGGTTCCGATGATGGTCAGGGTCTCGTCATCCGCGCCGGTCATCTCGACCGCGACCGACTTGATCTCGGCCAGCAGCTTGCCGATGCCCTCGCCCTTGTCGCGCAGGATCTTGCGGTTGACCAGATCGTTGGCCTGAATGGCGGTGGTGCCTTCGTAGATGGTGGTGATTCGCGCGTCGCGCAGATGCTGGGCCGCCCCGGTTTCCTCGATATAGCCCATGCCGCCATGGACCTGGAGCCCCAGCGAGGCGATGGTCTGGCCCACTTCGGTGCACCAGCCCTTGGCGATGGGAGTCAGCAGCTCGACCATCAGATGCGCCTCGTAGCGCCGATTGGGGTCGAGATGGCCGTGCGCCACATCGACGGCGGCGGCGGCGGTGTAGTGAATGGCGCGCATGGCCTCGATCTGGCATTTCATGGTCATCAGCAGACGGCGCACATCGGGATGATGGACGATGCCGGCCGGGCCGCTGGCGGTCCAGCCCACCGGCCGGCCCTGCACCCGTTCGCGGGCGTAATTGCGCGCCTGCTGATAGGCGCGCTCGGCGATGGCGAGGCCCTGAAGTCCGACCGCGAGACGGGCGTGATTCATCATGGCGAACATGTATTCCAGGCCGCGATTGGGCTGGCCGATCAACTCGCCCAGCGCACCGCCATGATCGCCGAACGACATCACCGCCGTGGGGCTGCCATGGATGCCCAGCTTATGCTCCAGCGAGACGCATTTGACGTCGTTGAGGCTGCCATCCGCATTGACCTTGGGCACCACGAACAGCGAGATCCCCTTGACTCCGGCCGGGGCGTCGGGCAAGCGGGCGAGGACGAGATGGACGATATTGCCGGCCATGTCGTGATCGCCGTAAGTAATGAAGATCTTCTGGCCGGACAGCCGGAATCGATCACCATCGGGAACCGCCTTGGAACGAACCGCCGACAGGTCCGAGCCGGCCTGAGGCTCGGTCAGATTCATGGTGCCGGTCCACTCGCCGGACACCATCTTGGGCAGATAGAACGCCTTCTGCCCGGCCGAACCGTAAAGCCGGATGGCGTTGACCGCGCCCTGGGTCAGCATGGGGCACAAGGTAAAAGCCATATTGGCCGCCTGCCACATCTCGTGAACAGCGGTGTTCAGCACGTTGGGCAAGCCCATTCCACCCCATTCGGCGGCGAAAGGCAGGCCGTTCCAGCCGCCATCCACCAGGGTGTTCCAGGCGGCGCCCCAACCCTTGGCAGTGCGGACCTCGCCATTCTCCATGACGGCGCCGTCCGCGTCGCCGACCCGGTTAAGCGGAGCCAGGACACCCTCGGCAATGTGGCCGGCTTCCTCCAGGATGCTGTCGGCCAGCTCCGGGGACGCTTCCTCGAATCCCGGCAAGGCGTTGACCTCGTCGAGGCCGACCAGCTCTTCCAGGGTGAATTTGATATCGCGCAACGGCGGAATATAGGCGGTCATGGTTTAGTCTCCCAACGCGGCGGCGGTGACGGCGTCAAGGGTCGCGACCTGGACGTTCGACATCACAGATCCTTTGCCATCTGACGAAGCTGGAATTTCTGGACCTTGCCGGTGGAGGTCTTGGGCAACGGCCCGAACACGACGGTGCGCGGCAGCTTGAAATGGGCCATCCGCTCGCGGCAGAAGGCGATGATGTCGGCCTCGGCAACCTCGGCCCCTTCCTTCAGCGAGATGAAGGCGCAGGGGGTCTCGCCCCACTTTTCGTCGGGGCGCGCCACCACCGCCGCCTCCAGAACGGCGGGATGGGCGTAAAGGACATCCTCGACCTCGATGGAGGAAATATTTTCGCCACCGGAAATGATGATGTCCTTGGAGCGGTCCTTGATCTCCATATAGCCATCGGCATGCCACACCGCCAGATCGCCGGTATGGAACCAGCCGCCGGCGAAGGCTTCCTCGGTGGCCTTCTCATTCTTGAGGTAGCCTTTCATGACGTTATTGCCGCGCATGAAGATCTCGCCCACCGTGCAGCCGTCCTTGGGCATGGGCTCCAGGGACAGCGGGTCGGCGATCATCAGGCCTTCCAGCATGGGGCCGCGCACGCCCTGGCGGGCCTTGATCCGGGCCTTTTCCTCCAGCGACAGCCCATCCCATTTGTCATGCCAGACGCACTGGACGGTGGGGCCATAGCACTCGGTCAGGCCGTAGACATGGGTGACGTCCCAGCCCATGCGCTCCATGCCGGCAATGACCGGAGCCGGCGGGGCAGCCCCGGCGGTCATCACCTTGACCTTATGGGTGATGCCTTCCTTCAGCTTGACCGGCGCGTTGTTGATCATGTTGAGCACGATGGGCGCGCCGCAGAAATGGGTCACCGCCTCGTCTCGGATGGCGCCCAGGATGGCCTCGACCCGCACATGGCGCAGGCAGACGCTGGTCCCCGCCGTGACCGCCATGGTCCAGGGGAAGCACCAGCCGTTGCAATGGAACATGGGTAACGTCCACAGATAGATCGGCGCCTCCATCTGCCAGGACAGGGCGTTGGACACGGCGTTGAGATAGGCGCCGCGATGATGGTAGACCACGCCCTTGGGATTGCCGGTGGTGCCCGAGGTGTAATTGAGAGAGATGGCCTGCCACTCGTCGGTGGGCATGGTCCAGGGCAGATCGGAGCCGGCCTCGGCCAGCAAATCCTCGTAGGTCGCCTCGCCCAGACGCTCGCCGCCGCTATACTGAGGATCGTCGATATCGATCACCGGAAGGGTGCGGCCCAGCGCCGCCAGCGCCCGCTTGACCACCGGCGAGAACTCGCGGTCGGTGATCAGGATCTTGGCTTCGGCATGATTGAGGATGAAGGTGATGGCGTCGGCGTCCAGCCGGGTGTTGATGGCGTTCAGCACCGCGCCGCACAGCGGCACGCCGAAATGAGCCTCGAAAGTCTCGGGCGTATTGGCCCCCATCACCGCGACGGTGTCGCCCAGGCCGATGCCGCGCCGGGTCAGCGCGGCGGCCAGCTGGCGGCAGCGGGTGAAGGTCTCGGCCCAGGTCCGACGCAGCGGGCCATGGATGATGGCGGTGCGATCCGGCCAGACCGATGCGGCACGTTCCAGGAAGGTGAGCGGAGTCAGGGCGACGAAGTTGGCGTCGTTGCGACCGAGTCCAAGCTCATACTGATTGGTGACGGACATTGACTGTTCTCCCTTCCGGCATTGATTGCCTGCCGCTCTTGCCTGCGGTGTTGTGGAGGGTCTAGCAGGGCGGCGTTATCGAATTTTCTCTGGATTATGACGAATTGTAGCCGGGACTTGACCCTACCCCCAGCCAACCTCGGCGGTGAACAGGTAGCCGGCGCCGTAGACCGTCTTGATCAGGCGCGGCGACTTGGGATCGGGCTCGATCTTCTTGCGGATGCGCGAGATGCGCACATCGATGCTGCGGTCGAAGGCGAAATCATCGCGGTCCTGATCGTCGCCTTGAAGCTGCTCTCGCGACAGCACCCGCTTGGGCGCTTTGAGCAAGGCGATCAGCAGGCCGGCCTCGGCGGCGGTCAGACTCTCCTGACGGCCATCGGTGGCGGTCAGGATCAGATTTCCCAGATCGAACACCCAATCGCCAAAGCGAGCCTGGCCGGACTGGGCGGTTCCCCTGGCCTCGGCCAACTGGTCGCGGCGACGGATGACGCTGTTGACGCGGGCCACCAGTTCGCGCGGCTCGAACGGCTTGACGATATAGTCGTCGGCCCCCAGCTCCAGCCCCAGCACCCGGTCGGACACGTCGCCCCGGCCGGTCAGGATGATGACGCCAAAGCGCACATCCTCCCACAATTCGCGAACCAGGGTCAGGCCGTCCATGTCGGGGAGTCCCAGATCGACGATACAAAGGTCGGGCACCTCGCGCCGGATGGCCTGTCGGGCGGCGCCGCCATTGGCAAAGGTCTGGACGTCATAGCCATAGCCTTCCAGCAGGCTCCGCACCAGCTTGCGGATATCGGGGTCATCCTCGATCAGGTAAAGGCGCTTTTTGCTGACCAACTGGCGGTTCCCCTCAACACATCACGAAGCGATGGCCTCCATCAGCTCGTGCTTGTCCCATGGCTTCCTCAATATGACCAGATCCGCCATGTCTTCGCTACCGTCCACCGAGAATCCGCTGACTAAAATAATACGAATGGCTGGGTGGGTCGCCCGCACCCGTCGCGCCAGCTCGATACCGCCAAGGCCGGGCATGACAATGTCCGAAACGACGAGGCAGAGCCCCTCGATCCGTCCGATCAGTTCGGCGGCCTCGTCGCCGCTTTGCGCCTCGATCACCGAAAATCCCATATCCATCAGCTGCTGTCGCATCACTTGGCGGACATCGTCGTCATCTTCGGCGACCAGGGCCAGCTGCCCCTGCCAGCGGCCTTCCGCCAAGGATGGAACAACCGGCTCGGCCGCTGGAACCGGATCGGCGCGGGGCAGCAAGATGGTGACCGTGGTCCCCTCGCCCGGCGCGCTGTCCAACCGGATATAGCCGCGCGACTGCTTGACGAAGCCATAGACCATGGACAGGCCCAGGCCGGAACCCAAGGTCTTGGTGGTAAAGAACGGCTCGAAGGCGCGGATCAGCGCGTCGGGAGCAAAGCCGCCGCCGTCGTCGCTCACCCGGATTTCCAGATAGTCGTCGGGGGCCACCTTCTCGTCGAAGGCCAGGGGCTCGGCCACCTTGCGAATGGCGACGCCGATCTCCAGCCGACCGCCGCCCGGCATGGCGTCGCGGGCGTTAAGCGCCAGATTGATCAGGGCGTTTTCCAGCTGGCTCTGATCGGCGATGGCCCAGCACGGCCGATCGCCGTCCGGCCATGCCAGCTCGATGGAGTTGGGCAGCGAGCGCCGCAGCAAGATGGCGATCTCGCGCACCAGGGTGCAGACCTCGACCGGCTCGGGCTTCATGGGATGCTGGCGCGAGAAGGCCAACAACCGGCTGGTGATGTCGGCGCCGCGCCGGCTGGCCCGCTGGGCCGGCTCAAGGTAGGAGTCGAGCCCCTCGACCTCGGCGTATTTCTCCCGCGCCGCCGCCAGATTACCCAAAATGATCGACAGCAGATTGTTGAAGTCATGGGCCAAGCCCCCCGACAGCTGCCCCACCGCCTTCATACGCTGAGCCTCCATCAATTGCTGCTCGGTTTCCTTTTCGTCGGTGACGTCCAGCGCCAACACGAACAGCCCGGTCACGTCGCCATCCAGGCCGAATTGAGGAATCAGGCTGTTCTTGGTGATGACGGACAGACCCTCGGCGGTGGTGAAGGCGTAATCGAAGGTGGTCTGCACCCCCGCCCAGGTCGCTTCCAGATGAGACGCGATGCTGGCATGGGCGCGACGTCCGATGGCGGCTTCCAGGCTGCGGCCAATCACCGTTTCCTTGTCCTGGCGCACCAGCTCGGCCCAGGGCCGGTTGGCGAAGCGCACGATCTCGTCCCGCCCGATATAGGCAATGGCGGCGGGGATCGCGTCGAGAATCAGGCGCCGCCACGCTTCGGACTCGGCCAGGGCCTTGGTGCGCTCGCGAACGCGGGAGTCCAGGGTGACGATATCGTCGCGCACCCGACGGATCATGCCGTCGAAAGCGGCGGCCAAGGTTCCGATTTCGTCATCGCGGGTGATGCCGCTTTCCGCATCCAGATGGCCGGCGCGGACCAGGGTCGCCGTCTCGGCCAGCCGGTTCAGGGGCCGCACCAGCCGCCGAACCGCGAAATAGCCCAGCCCGCTGGCCAACACCATGATGGTGATGGAGATGGTCAGCAGCCGGTTGCCCAGCACCGCCGACGAGCGTTTCAGCTCCTCCACATAGACCGAGGACGCGATATACCAGTCGAACCCCTTGAAGTGGCGCACGAACGAAATCTTCTCATAGGCGTAATTGCCCGGCTCGGTGGGCTTGTCCCACAGATAGGACAGCGGCTGGTCGCTGTCGGCGATCGCCTTCAACTCCTCGCTGATCGGCCGCCCGGTGGCGGGATCGGTCAGGGCTCCGAACACGGTCCCCTCGATATTGGCGTTGGGATGGATGATCATGGTGTTGGCGGAGTCGAAGATGTAGACGTAGCCGGTGCGCGCGATACGGATATTGCGCAGCGCCTGACGCAGATCGTCGATAGCCTCGGCCTTGCGCCGCGCCACCTCCTCGTCGATATCATCGAGATAGGCGCCGGTGCCGATCACCAGTCCCCAGCGAGACAGATTCTTGAAGTAGGAAATCTTCTCCAACGTCTGGGTCGCCTCCAGCCGCCGCCAGTGATAGGTATGGAACCCCTCGCCCCGCTCTCGCGCGATACGGATGATGGTGGGAAGGATCAACTCGCCCGAGATATCGCGCAAGTCGCCGGCGTCGCGGCCCTGAAAGCCGGGATCGGGGTGGGATTGCAGCACGGAATGGTAATCGGTGACCCAGATATAGTCGTTGTTGCCGTATTTGAAGGCCCGCAACCCGTCGAACACCAACCGCCGCGCCTCGGCCTCCGTCATCTCGCCGCGCTCCATGCGGGCAAAGACAGAATCCACATAGGAGGCGGCCAGCGACACCACATTGGTCAGTTGGCGCTTATAGGCGTCGACGGTGATGGCGCGCTGGTCCTCCAGGCTGCCATTGATCTTGCTGGTCATGACAAAGACGTTGTCGAGGATGGTGCGGCTGGCGTTCAGCTCAATCTCATAGCCCTTCTCCTCGATCAGCGGGACCGAGAACAGGTAGATGGCCGACGAGAACAGTCCCACCGTGACCATGATCGTCGAGAAAATTCGAAAAAACAGCCGGGACTTGATCACCCTGCCTCCCATGGCGAGCCTGACACCGATGCTCGATCATCGCCGCCTTCGCCGGCCGGCTCAAGCCGCCCGCGCGCATCGCCGCCATGACGACCGATTGTAACCAATCGTACGGCGGATCGCCTCGTCCCGAGGAGCGCGGCGCCTCGAAGGGTGAGGCGAGCCGGAACCGGATGCGACGCCGCTCCGTTCACAATTCGTCGGAATCGGGTGAAAGTTCGGCAAAACTCATCTGCTAGGCCTGCCGTCAAGAGGGAGCGGAACACCGCCCCCCAACTCTGGCAGGGAGCGTTCAGATGTCATCGGACGTCAACGAAAGAATCATCGCAAACCCAAAATTCGCCGAGCTGACCACCAAGCGCAACCGCTTCAGCATCATCCTGGTCGTCTCGGTCCTGGTCATCTACTACGCCTATCTGTTCGTGGCGGTGCTGATGCCCGACACCATCAGCCGCGCGATCAGCCCGGGCATGACCATGACCATCGGTCTGCCGGCCGGCTTTGCCGTGATGATCGTCAGCTTCATCCTGACCGGCGTCTATGTGCGTCGCGCCAACAGCGAATTCGACGCGCTCAACCGCGACCTGATCGAGGAGGCGGGACGATGAACCGCCGCCTTCTCTCCCTGACCGCCGGAGCGGCCCTGCTGGCCTCCACCGCCGCCCAGGCGGCCGGTAACGCCATTGCCGGCGCGGTACAGCGCCAGCCGGTCAATATCAGCGCCATCGCCATGTTCATGGCCTTCGTCGTCCTGACCCTGGGCGTCACCTGGTGGGCGTCCAAGCGCACCCGCTCGGCCTCCGACTTCTATACCGCCGGCGGCGGCATCACCGGCTTTCAGAACGGCCTGGCCATCGCCGGAGACTACATGTCGGCGGCGGCGTTCCTGGGCCTGTCGGGCATGGTGTTCGCCAAGGGCTATGACGGCCTGATCTATACCGTCAGCTTCCTGATGGGCTGGCCGGTCATGCTGTTCCTGATCGCCGAGCGTCTGCGCAATCTGGGCAAGTACACCTTTGCCGACGTGGCGTCGTTCCGTCTGGCCCGCGTGCCGATCCGATCCCTGGCGGCCACCGGTTCGCTGGTCACCGTCTGCCTGTACCTGATCGCCCAGATGGTGGGCGCGGGCAAGCTGATCCAGCTGCTGTTCGGCCTGGACTACGCCTATGCCGTAGTGCTGGTGGGCGTTCTGATGACCCTTTACGTACTGTTCGGCGGCATGCTGGCGACCACCTGGGTGCAGATCATCAAGGCCTGCATGCTGTTGGGCGGCGTCACCGTGCTGGTGGCCCTGGCCATGTCCAAGTTCGGCTTCAACCCCGAACTCATGCTGACCAAGGCGGTTGAGGCCCATGCCATGCACGAGAAGATCCTGAAGCCCGGCGGCCTGATCACCGACCCAATCTCGGCCATCAGTCTGTCGCTGGCCCTGATCTGCGGCCCGGCCGGCCTGCCCCATATCCTGATGCGCTTCTTCACCGTGGCCGACGCCAAGGCGGCGCGCAAATCGGTGTTCTACGCCACCGGCTTCATCGGCTACTTCTTCATGCTGACCGTCATGCTGGGCTTTTGCGCCATCGTCCTGGTGGGGACCAACCCCGACTACCTGGACAAGGCGGGCAAGATCCTGGGCGGCGGCAACATGGCGGCGGTCCATCTGGCCAAGGCGGTGGGCGGCGACCTGTTCCTGGGCTTCATCTCGGCGGTGGCCTTCGCCACCATCCTGGCGGTGGTGGCCGGTCTGACCCTGGCCGGGGCCTCGGCGGTGTCGCACGACCTTTACGCCAATGTCTTCCGCCACGGCCGCGCCACCGAGAAACAGGAAATCCTGGTCTCGCGCATCGCCGTGCTGGGTCTCAGCGCCATCGCCATCACCCTTGGCATGCTGTTCGAGAACCAGAACATCGCCTTCATGGTCAGTCTGGCCTTCGCCATGGCGGCATCGGTCAATTTTCCGATCCTGGCGCTGTCCATGTTCTGGAACGGCCTGACCACGCGCGGCGCGCTGATCGGCGGCTTTGCCGGCCTGTTCAGCTCGCTGACCTTCGTGATCCTGGGGCCGACGGTGTGGGTGGCGGTATTGAAGAATCCCACCCCCATCTTCCCCTACGAGCACTCGGCGCTGTTTTCGATCCTGCTGGCCTTTGGCGGCACTTGGCTGTTCTCGGTGACCGACGGCAGCGAGCGGGGCAAGGCCGAGCGCGGCCGCTTCCTCTATCAGTATGTTCGGTCAGAAACCGGCATCGGGGCGGAAGGCGCCGTGGCGCATTGAATAAACAAGGAGCCCGAACTTCGGTCCGGGCTCCTTGCCTTTCCATTTTCCTCGTCGAAAGTCAGGCCGCTTCCGGGATAAAGCCCGCCTGGACCAGATCGCGGACCTTCTCGAACGCCTTGACCTCGATCTGACGGATCCGCTCGCGCGAGACGCCATAACGGGTTCCCAGCTCTTCCAGGGTCGGCGGGTTCTCGGCAAGACGACGCTCGACGAAAATCTCCCGCTCACGCTCGGTCAACGCCCCAAGCGCCTGGGAGATCAGTTGGCGGCCCTTGCTGAGTTCCTCGTTGCGGGCGTAGGCAACCTCCTGATTGTCGGCCTGATCGGCCATCAGATCCTGAATCTCGGTACCGCCCTCACCGACCGGAAGATTCAGCGACGAGTCGCGCCCGGCCATACGCCGGTTCATGGCGACCACGTCGTGTTCCTCGACCCCCAGCTCGGTGGCGATGGTGGTCACATGCTCGGGCGCCAGATCGCCGGATTCCAGCAACCGCAGCCGCGACTTGATGCGGCGCAGGTTGAAGAACAGCTTTTTCTGGGCCGCCAGCGTCCCGATCTTGACCATGGACCACGAGTTCAACACGAACTCGTTCAGCGACGCCTTGATCCACCACATGGCGTAAGTGGCCAGACGGAAGCCGCGATCCGGGTCGAATTTCTTGACCGCCCGCATCAGGCCGATATTGCCTTCGGAAATCAGATCGGCGACCGGCAAGCCGTAATGGCGATAACCGATGGCGATCTTGGCCACCAGCCGCAGATGGCTGGTCACCAGCCTGTGGGCGGCGGCGGTGTCCTCGTAATCGACCCACCGCTTGGCCAGCATGAATTCCTCCTCGGGTTCGAGGAGCGGGAACACCCTAATTTCCCTAAGATATTTTGCAAGACCGTCATCACTGTCGACGACAGGCAAAGATGCAACCGACATAGCCAACCTCCCCAGCACAACGCCACCCCACGCGCCGGTCACGGCGGCGGGCATTACGGAAACCGGAAAGTCAGCTAGTCGAGAAATCCGAAACGCACGAACATCGTCATATCCTCCAGTTGAGCAACATGACTCGGAATCCGCCCCAAGGGCAGCACCCCGATCAACCGATCAGTCGGTCCCACCATGGGCCCCGACTGTGAATATTATGATAACCCGCACCCGTAAAATCAAGGGACCGATCGGATCGCCACGGCGACGACCGTCAGCAAACACCTGAAATATGGCGGCATCAAGGCAAGCCGGCAGAGGGTGCATGGCTGATATTCCAAGCCTGCGAATCCGAAAGCAGGAAAATAGTGCATGATTAGATCCTCTCCCGATCTCCTTTTCCGATCGAACGGATCGAGAGGGCATCCAAGACCGCTCCCGCCCCCTCCCCCCCAGGAGGCGGGGACTTTGGCCCCCGCCCCGGACATCCCCTGCCGGGGCGGGGTTGCTGATTTCAGGGGGAGGCGGTTCGTTCGCGCGCCCCCACCACCGCCACGGTGGCGACTCCGGCCACGATCAGCGCCAGCCCACCCAGATTGGTAAGCGACACCCCCTCGCCCAGCATCAGCATCGAGAACACTAGGCCGCCCGCCGGCACGCACAGGAAACTGAGCGACACCGTCAACGCCGGCAGCAGGCGATTGACGGTCACCGCCGCCCAGAAGGCAAAGGCGGTCGCCAGGGTTCCGTTGTAGACCAGCGTCCAGATCAACTCGAAACTTCCATCCGGCCGGGGCGCTCCCTCGACGATGGCGGCCAGGGCCGTCACCGGCACCACCGCGACCATCATCTGCCACGGCGCCAGATCAAGCGGCGACGACCGCCAGACATGGCCACGCACATGCAAGATCGCGGCGGCCCAGATCAGCGCCGCCAGCAGCAGCAGGCCATTGCCCAGCAACGCCGCCCCATCGCCCCAGTCGAATCCGACCGGATTGAACAAAACCACGATCCCGCCGAGGCCGAGGATTACCCCCGCCACCCGCCCCCGGGTCAGGCGCTCGCCCAGAAACAGCGCCGCCCCCGGGGCGACCCACAGCGGCGTGGTATAGGCAAGGATGGCCGACCGGCCGGCCGGCACCACCAGCAAGGCCAGATTGCTCAACACCATGAACAGGCCCATGTTCAGCAGGCCAAGCGAGGCGATGACCGGCCAGTCCCCCCGAGGCGGCAGGCGAAGACGGCCGGTGGGCAACAAGATCAGCACCATGCTCGCCACACCGATCATCAACCGGAACGAGGCGAACCAGAAGGGCTGAATATGGCCAAGCCCCATCTTCATGATCGGCCAGTTGGCGCCCCACACCATCACCAGCAACGCCAGCAATACGACCGCCCTTGAATTCACCCCACCCTCCCATTCTGACAAGGGCGACTCTGTCATGGCGGCATGGCATGATCCAGGATCAAAGGAGACGGCAATGGATTTCGACGGCGAACACCTGATCGCAGCCCCCCGCGCCGATGTGTGGCGCGCCCTGAACGACGCCCGGATTCTGACCGGATGCATTCCCGGCTGCGAGCGTCTGGAACAGACCGCGCCCGCCACCTACGCCGCGACGGTGGCTGTCAGCATCGGCGCGTTGAAGGCGCGTTTCTCCGGCACCCTCACCCTGGAAGACGTGATCGAGACCGAAGCCTATACCCTGAAAGGCCAGGGACAGGGCGGCATTGCCGGCTTTGTCAGCGGCTCGGCCCGCGTATTGTTGAGCGACGACGGCGAAGGCACCCTGCTACGCTGGACCGCGGCCGGGGAAATCGGCGGCCGGCTGGCCTCGGTAGGTGGACGACTGGTCCACGGCTTCGCCAGCAAAACCGCCGCCGCCTTTTTTCAGCGGCTAAATGATCGGCTCGGGTCTGAACCTGATTGCATCTGACCTGTGGATTGTACCTATACTGGTTCGTCACAAAACGTTACGTGACGGTATGTGAGGGCTTTCAAGAATGGACGCATCCCCCATCGCCACCCCCCTCCCCCAGGATGTCCCGAACCAGGATACTCCCGGTCCCGCCACGGCCCGCCGCCGTCTGCCCCGCAAGGAGCGGGAAAAAATGATCGTCGCCGAAGCGATCAGATTCTTCGCCGAAGTCGGATTCGAAGGCCAAACCCGCGCCCTGGCTCAACGCCTGGGAGTCACCCAGCCCCTGCTTTACCGCTATTTTCCCGACAAGGACGCGCTGATCGACCGGGTTTACCGCGATGTCTTCCTTGGCGGCTGGGATGCCGGCTGGAATCTGGCGCTGGCCGACCGCTCGCGCCCCCTGGTGGACCGGGCGGAGGAGTTCTACCTGAACTACACCAGAGCCAATTTCAGTTACGAGCGGGTCCGGCTGTTCATGTTCGCCGGGCTGAAGGACGAGTCCATCGCCAACCGCTACATGGCCCATGTGCGCGAACACCTGTTCGTACCGCTTTGTCACGAAATCCGCGCAGAGGCCGGCGTCGCCTCGGACGCCCCGCTGTCACCGCTGGAGATCGAACTGGTGGCCGGGCTGCACGGCGCCATCGGCTATGTCGGGCTGCGCCGTTGGGTCTACAAGACCCAGACTCCGGAGGACATGGATACGGTCGTCACCCAGTTGGTCCGCTCCTACCTTATGGGAATGCCCACCGCATTTCGCGCTTTTGCCTCGGCGGACGGTCGTTAACCCCCGAAACCGCTTGCCAATCCCGTCAGGCGACGCTACCTCTCGGAGAGAGAGAGAGACGCACAGGGAGGGGGGATTAGGCATGCGCAAAATAATGCTGGCGGTCACGTTGGCGACGGCGCTGGGGGCTTGCTCGACCACGCCCCGGCCGCTGGTTCCCGACACGGATGAAGGTCCGGCCAGCTATGTCTGCTACAACACTTGGCTCTCCGAACCGGAAGAAATTCGCGCCATCGCGGCGCGCCAGTGCCAGCGGTCCGGCATGGATGTCAAATCGCTGCTGGGCCAAAGCTGGACGCCGCTTCGCTGCGGCATCCTGACCCCCGAAGTCGCCGCCTTCCGCTGTGGTCGCGTCGGCTATTCAACGGACTATTTCGGGCGCTGACCCCGCCGCCTTCGGGGCAAAAGAAAAAGGGACCTTTCGATGAAAGGTCCCTCTCTTTTTGTCTCGGCCTTGAGTCTAGGCCTGCTGTACCGCCGACAGCAGCCAACGGCCGCCGGAGGTGGAGCGGACGAAGGTCCAGGACTCGGTATGCTGCACCGGAGTGCCGGGGCTGCCGCTGGCCACCGCGCCGGTGTCGATCCGCACCATGTAATCGACGCACTGGAAGGTCAGCACGGTGGTGATGTAGTCAAAGCCGTTCTCGCTCCAACTTTCGCTGACATCGCCCTTGAGCAGGCTGACGTTCTCCACCTTGTTGACCAGCCCCTCGCTGGCATTGCGGCTAAGGTCCTCGGACAGGAACGACACCACCTCGGGCGTGGCCCAGCGACGCAAGCCCATCAGATCGCCTTCACTCCAAGCCTGCTGGACACCAAACAGGATCTCGGTGAAGGCCTGCTGATCCTCGCCGCTCGGCTCGAACTCACGCTCCACCCGCGGGGCGGCGGCGGCGGTATTCAGCGCCGGTTCCACATGCTGGCCCTGCGCGGCGCGAAGATAAGGATTGCCCGCATTCTCGGGAGCGGCCGTCCGGGAGCGGAACATGCGCACCCCCAGCCAGACCAGCCCGCCGATCAGCAGCAATTGCAGCAACAGACCCAGGAAGCCGGCGCCCGGCGACGCCTCGCCCGCCGCCGCCAGGGACGGCGAATGGCCGAACAGCATGCCGCCGATGCCGGCACCGACCAATCCACCGGCCAGACCGGCCATGAACGGATTGCGCTGGAAGAAGCCCGGTTGAGCCATGGGCTGGCCCATGGGGGTCACCGCTCCGGGACGTCCCGCCAGCGGGGCCGAGTCCACATTGCCGGGGCGCGGTGCTGCCTGGGGCGCGGGCGGAACGGTATTGCGAGCGCCGCTCTGCGGCGATGGCGGCGTCAGGCTGCGCTCCATGGGAGCGGACTCGTGAGTCCGCGAGCCCTTCGAGCCCATGCTGCCGCCACTGGACCGAGAGGTGCTGCCGGCCTTGGCCAGCGCATCGCCCATGCCCGCAACCGCCAGGGTCAAGGCGAGGAGTACCGAAAAAATGATCCGCTTCATGGCCGTCCTTCGCGAGAAGAAGTCTCGATGCCATAAGGTATAAGCCGTTCCGGGCGGAAAGCAAATCGGTCGCTGAAATTTAACCGCCGCCGACCTCGCCCTTGATACGGCTAGCCAGCGACGCCGCCATGAACTGATCGAGATCGCCGTCGAGCACACCCTGGGAGTCCGAGGTCTCCACATTGGTGCGCAGGTCCTTGACCATCTGGTAAGGCTGCAACACATAAGAGCGGATCTGGTGGCCCCAGCCGATATCGGTCTTCTGGTCTTCCATGGCCTGGGCGGCGGCTTCCCGCTTTTGCAGTTCGGCCTCGTACATGCGCGCCCGCAGCATGTCCCAGGCCCGCGCCCGGTTCTGGTGCTGCGACCGCTCCATCTGGCAGGCGGCGACGATGCCGGTGGGAAGATGGGTGATACGGACCGCGGAATCGGTCTTGTTGATGTGCTGCCCGCCAGCGCCCGAGGCGCGGTAGGTATCGATGCGGCACTCGCTTTCATTGATTTGGATATCGATGGTGTCGTCGATCACCGGATAGACCCAGACCGAGGAAAAGCTGGTATGGCGACGCGCCGCGCTGTCATAGGGCGAAATCCGCACCAGCCGGTGGACGCCGCTTTCGGTTTTCAGCCAACCATAGGCGTTATGACCGGCGACCCGGATGGTGGCGGACTTGATGCCCGCCGCCTCGCCGGCGCTTTCCTCCAGCCAGTCCACCTTGTAGCCGTGCTGTTCGGCCCAGCGGGTGTACATGCGCAACAGCATCTCGGCCCAATCCTGGGACTCGGTACCGCCGGCGCCGGCGTTGATTTCCATGTAGCAGTCGTTGTGGTCGGCCTCGCCCGAAAGCAGGGTCTCCAGCTCCATCTTGGCGGCCTTGTCCTTGATGGCGCGGATCTGGGCCTCGGCGTCGTCGACCACCCCCTGATCGCCCTCGGCCTCGCCCATCTCGATCAGCTCCAGCAGATCGGCCAGCTCGCGCTCGCTCGACCGCACGCCCTGGATCGAAAGGTCCAGTTCGTTGCGCTCGCGCATGATCTTTTGCGCTTCGGTCGCGTCGTTCCACAGATCCGGGTTCTCAGCCAAGGCATTCAGCTCGTCGAGGCGCATCAGCGCGGCATCCCAGTCGAGATGACGCTTGAGCAGCGCGACGGAGCGATGGATCTCTTGGGTGAGCGCCTCGATTTCGGCGCGCATGGTCATTCCTCTCGACTGCGTGGAGCGGACTTTTTAAGGAAGTCCGCCAGACCTGGCAAGACTAATACAGACCGCCGGCCGTGGGAGCCGGGCCGGCCGGAAGCGGGACCGGGGCCACCCCGCCCGCGCCGGGGGGCGGGATCAGCTCGCCGCTGGGGCCAGCGCCTTCCTCGGCATTCAGGTAGGGCGCGAAGCTGAAGCCGGCATCGACGCCACCCTCCAGCACCTCCTCCTCGTCGCCGGGCATCCGGTCGCTGCTCTTGAATGCCTCATGGATGGCCTTGGCGTCGCCCGGCATGGCGGGCTTGCCGGTACGGGCGTCTACCCGGACCAGACGGACGCCCGGTGGCACCCGGAACGCGGTCGGCGGCTTGTCCTTCAGGGCTTCGATCATGAAGTCGCGGAAGATCGGGGCCGCGATAGAGCCGCCGGTCTCCTTGGCCCCCAGGGAAGCCGGGTCGTCGAAGCCGACGAACACCCCCACCGCCAGATCGGGCGAAAAGCCGACGAACCAGACATCGTTGGAGTCGTTGGAGGTGCCGGTCTTGCCGGCCAGCGGCTTGCCCACCGCCCGGACCGAGGTCCCGGTGCCGCGTTGAACCACGCCTTCCATGATGCTGACCATCTGATAGGCCGAGACCGGATCGACCAGTTGTTCGCGGATATCGGGCAGCAGCGGCATGTCCTGACCCGAGAAGCGCGGCGCGGAACAGCCCTCGCAAAAGCGCGGATCATGGCTAAAGACGGTCTTGCCGTTGCGGTCCTGGATACGGTCGATCAGGGTCGGACGCACCCGCTTGCCGCCATTGACCAGCATAGCATAGGCGGCGGTCAGCCTCAGCGGCGTGGTCTCGCCGGCACCCAGCGCCATGGCCAGCTGGTGCGGCAGATTGTCATAGATGCCGAAACGCTGCGAGTAATCGGCCACCTTTTCCATGCCGAGTGCCTGGGCGAGGCGCACCGTCATCAGGTTGCGCGACTTCTCGATTCCGACCCGCAGCGTCGTCGGCCCCAGATAGTCGTCGTGATAGTTCTTTGGCCGCCACAGCGGCAGGCCCGGCCCCTGCGGCAGGGCGATGGGGGCGTCCAGCACCAGCGAGGACGGGGTATAACCGCTTTCCAGCGCCGCCAGATAGATGAACGGCTTGAACGACGAGCCCGGCTGACGTAGCGCCTGACTGGCGCGGTTGAACTGGCTTTTGCCATAGGACCAGCCGCCGACCATGGCCAGCACCCGCCCGGTATGGGGATCGATCGCCACCAGAGCCCCCTCGACCTTGGGAATCTGGCGCAGGCTGAAGGTGGCGGCGGGGTAGGCATGGCCATCGTCGGACTTGGCCACCGGCTCCACCAAGATCACGTCGCCTTGGGCGACCACATCGCCGGCGCGGCGCGGCATCGGCCCCACCGCCTGCTTTTCCAGGGTCGGGCGCGCCCATTTCATTTCGGCGAAGGGCAGCTTGCCGGTGCGGTTGCCCGACAGGCCCAAGGTGGCTTCGGTCTCGGTGAGGCCGATCACCACGGCGGTTTCCCAGGTCTCGGCGGCTCCGCCGGGCTTGGGCACCGCCGCCAGCGACTGCGGCCAGGTCGAGGTCGCGGAAATCCGGGTCAACGGCCCGCGATAGCCATGACGGCGATCATAGGAGGCGAGCCCCTGGCGCAGCAGCCGCGACCCCACCGCCTGCAAGCGGGCGTCCATGGAGGCGCGCACCACCAGCCCGCCCTTGTACAAGGCGCTTTCGCCGAACTTGGCCGCCAGTTCGCGGCGGATGTCCTCGGCGAAGTAATCGGCGCCCTGGGTGGCCTGCATCTCCTTGCGCGAGCGGACTTCCAGGGGCATGGCGACCATGACCTGATATTCCGACTGGGAGACCTTGCCGTCCTCGTACATGCGCCCCACCACCCAGTCCCGGCGCTCCTTGGCGGCCTGATAATGACGATGGGGGTTGTAATTGTTGGGAGCCTTGGGCAGCGCTGCCAGATAAGCGGCCTCGTGAATGGACAACTCGTCCAGACCCTTGTCGAAATAGTTCAGCGCCGCCGCCGCCACGCCATAGGAGCCGACGCCAAGATAAATCTCGTTCAGATAGAGTTCGAGGATGTGATCCTTGGAGAAGGCCCGCTCGATCCGGAAGGCCAGGATCGCTTCCTTGACCTTGCGCTCGACCGACACCTCGTTGGTCAGCAGGAAGTTCTTGGCCACCTGCTGGGTGATGGTCGAAGCCCCCACCGGGCGGCGGTCGCCGCCCATGCCGCGATTGCGCAGATTGATCACGATGGCGCGCGCGATACCGACCGGATCGACGCCGGCATGGCTGTAAAAGTTCTTGTCCTCGGCCGAGAGAAAGGCGTCCTTGACCACCTGCGGAATCGCGTAAAGCGGCACGAAAACCCGCTTTTCCACCGCGTATTCCGCCACCAGACGGCCGTCGCCGCCATAGACCCGCGTGGTGACCGGCGGCTCGTAATGGGCCAGCTGATGGTAGTCGGGCAGATCCCGGCCATAGTGCCAGAACACGAACAGCACGCCGCCCGCCCCGGCGATGGCCAGCAGCAACAGCAAGGAGGTCAACCAGGCAAAGAAGCGAAGCATCGAGGACAGCGTCCGATCCCTCCGGCCAAGCATTCGACCGGATCAAGGCGGTGGTAGCGCCTTGGCCCATCCGTCGTCAAGTGCGGCGAACGGATCGGCCTGCTCGGACCGGCCGGGGATCGTGGTCACGGCCCCACCCGCGCCCCCGGCGGACAGGAAATCCGGCTATTCTTGGTGATGGTGACGGTGGTGGTCGGGGCCAGGGTGCGCAGCAGATCGGCCTTGGCGCGGGCCTTCTCAGCCTCGGTCGGGGCCGCCCCCCCGGTCACCACCACCATGGTGCCAAAACCGCCCTTCAGGTTGTAGTCCTGCCAGCTATAGACCACCATCCAGCAGGCCGGTTCCGGCCTCGGACAGGTCAGGCACAGATTTTCCTGTTTATTGGCGGCGATGGCGGGGATGATCCCGCCGAATACGGCCAACGCGGCCAGGAGCAGGGGAAGCCGGACAGCCGCCACTACGGCCGCTTGGCCTTGAGGGATGACGGGAAATAACGCTCGACCGCCTTGGCCATCGCCTTGGCGAGGCGGGCGCGGTATTGCGGCTGACGCAGCTGCTTTTCCTCGAACTCGTTGGACAGATAGCCCATCTCCACCAGCACCGCCGGCACGTCGGGGGCCTTCAGCACCGCGAAGCCGGCGAAGCGATGAGTATTGCCCAGCAAATCCATCTCCTGACCGACCTCGTCTACCAGCTCGGTGGCGAAGCCGGCGGAGCGATTCATGGTCTCGCGCTGGGCCAGATCGATCAGGATGCCGGCCACGTCGGGGGATTCGTGGCTGAGATCGACGCCGGCGATCAGGTCGGCCTTGTTTTCCTTTTCCGCCAGCGCCTGCGCCTCGGAATCGGAGGCGTTCTGCGACAAGGTATAGACCGACAGCCCGCGAATCTGCGGATTTTGCACGGCGTCGGCATGCAGCGAGACGAACAGGTCGGCGCCATGCTGCCGGGCGAGGGCGACGCGCTCGCGCAGCCGGATGAAGACGTCGCGATCGCGGGTCAGATGGACGCGGTAACGGCCGTTCTTTTCCAGTGCGGCCTTCAACTCGCGCGCCATGGCCAGGGTGATGTGCTTTTCATAGGCCCCCGACACGCTGGTGGCGCCGGGGTCGACGCCGCCATGGCCGGGGTCGATGACGATCACCGGCACGCCGTCGTGCGCCTTGGCGCGGCCGCCGCCCTTGGCGGCCGGAGCGGAAACCGCCACGACCGGCGGGGGCGGGGGAGGCGGTGCCGCCTCGATCACCGGGGCCGGCGGGAGCTGCACCGGCGCGGGCTGCACCGGCGCGGCCAGCACCGGCGCGGGGCGTTCGGGCGGCGGCGGCATGGGAGCCGACAGCATGGGATTGCCGCGAACCGGCCGCTCGACCGGAGTCGGGACTATTTGTGTGGAAACCAAGGGGGGCGGTGCGGGGGGGGCGATGATGACGACGGGCGCCGCCGCTATCGGCGCGAGCTGGACAGGGGCCGCCTCGACCGGGACCGGGGAAGCATTGGGGCTGTTGACGACGATCCGCCCGGGCGACGGCCGAATGGCCTCGACCACCGGTTCCGGCGGGGGCTCCTCGACGGCGATGACGGCAGGCGGCGGCTTGGCGACGACGGGCCTGACCGGCTTGACGGCGGCGGGAGGCTTCAACGCCGGGACGGCCCCGTCGACCGAAGCCAAAAAACCCTCGCGGGTGGTTTCGCCGAGATCGACCACCAGACGCCAGCCCAGGCCGTCGCGCGGGGCGATGATGAAGGCGTTCTTGACGATGGCGGGCTTGCGGAGGTCCAGAACCAGCCGCCCCTCCTCGGTCCGCATGCCGTTGACCGCGCCCCACGGCTTGGCGATGGCGTTGCCGCCACCCCATTCGATGCCCGGAAGCTCGATGACCACGCGGTAGGGATCGGCAAGGGTCATGGTCCTGAACGCGGTGGACTCCGACAGGTCCACCACGAAACGGGTCACGCCCTCGCCATGAATTCCAAGCCGGGCGCCCGACGCGGTCGCCGCCCAGGCGCCCACCGGCCCGGACAGCGCCAGAAGCGCGCCCAGGATCAGTATCGGCAAAGCGGTTCCGCGTCTTCGAGTCATGCGTTCCGTCATACCCGGCCAGTGGTCGTCACATTGCGACACCTATACCGCAGACAAAGACTCAAGCTCAACTCTAAACGCATTGATTCAGCAGACTCTTCGGCTAAAAATCGCGGGGTCCCCGCCCCTTCGCCGGAGGATCTTCCCAACGGTGCAACAAGAACGTTGTCGAAATGATCCGCTACGGCTATTTTGACACGTATGAGCACGCAATTTCCGAGCGTCCAATCCCGGACGGTGGTTCCACGCCCCCTTCGCACCTCGTGCGGCCTCGGGCGGAACACCACTCCTCGGCCTGCGCCGCCAGACTTGAATTCGAAGCCGGGCGTGACGCCCGTGATCAGGTTTATCGCCATTATGATGCCCGTCCAACATACCAGGATCGTGGAATCCTCTTCAGGCGGCGCCGGCTTGACCGGTGAAACTTGTGGTCGCGTGTCCGTACGCGCCGGCTTCGCTGGATCAGACAGCTGCTCGCATGTGTTTTTCGCGTCGCGAGCGGCGCCACGGAGATATGGACTTTATGGTCAAACGTATGTTGATCGACGCCACCCACCCGGAGGAGACTCGGGTTGTGGTCGTCAATGGAACCCGCCTGGAAGAACTGGATGTTGAGACATCCACCAAGCGGCAACTGAAGGGTAACATCTATCTGGCCAAGGTGGTCCGGGTAGAGCCGTCGCTCCAGGCCGCCTTCGTGGAGTATGGCGGCAACCGCCACGGCTTCCTCGCCTTTAGCGAAATTCACCCGGATTACTTCCAGATCCCGGTCGCCGACCGCCAGGCCCTGCTGGCCGCCCAGCGGGCCGAGGTCATGCGCGAAGCCAGCGGCGACCGCGACGATGCCGAACCGATCGGTGAAGGCCATCTGGCCGCCGAGGCCGTCGCCGAAGTCACCGACGGCGCCGTGGTCGAGGACGCCCCGTCGGAGCCGGCCGAGGACGAACAGCCCCGCCGCAAGCAGCAGCTGGAAACCGTGGGCGGCGACGACGACGCCGATAACGAGCGCCGGCGCGCCCGCCTGCTGCGCCACTACAAGATCCAGGAAGTGATCAAGCGCCGCCAGATCATGCTGGTCCAGGTGGTCAAGGAAGAACGCGGCAACAAAGGCGCGGCGCTGACCACCTATCTGTCGCTGGCCGGCCGTTATTGCGTCTTGATGCCCAACACCGCCCGGGGCGGCGGGGTGTCGCGCAAGATCGTCAGCTCCACTGACCGCCGCCGGCTGAAGACCATCGCCAACGAACTGGATATTCCGGACGGAATGGCGGTGATCATCCGCACCGCCGGTTCCGAACGGTCCAAGACCGAGATCCGGCGCGACTACGAATACCTGCTGCGCATGTGGGACAGCGTGCGCGAACTGACCCTGAAGTCGTCCGCCCCGGCGCTGACTTACGAAGAGGCCAGCCTGATCAAGCGCTCGATCCGCGACCTGTACTCACGCGATATCGACGAGGTTCTGGTCGACGGCGACGAAGGCTACCGGTTGGCCAAGGACTATATGCGCATGCTGACTCCGTCGCATGCCAAGAAGGTCCAGCCCTACAGAGACCCGGTCATGCCCATGTTCCACCGCTATCAGGTGGAAGCCCAACTCGACGCCATGCACAGCCCCATCGTCCAGTTGAAGTCGGGCGGCTATATCGTCATCAACCAGACCGAGGCGCTGGTCGCCATCGACGTCAATTCCGGCCGCGCCACCAAGGAACGGCATATCGAGGAGACGGCGTTCAAGACCAATATGGAAGCCTCGGACGAGGTGGCCCGCCAGTTGCGCCTGCGCGATCTGGCCGGCCTGATCGTCATCGACTTCATCGACATGGAAGAAAGCCGCAATAACCATGCGGTCGAACGTCGCCTCAAGGAAGCGCTGAAGAATGATCGCGCCCGCATCCAGGTCGGCAAGATCAGCGCCTTCGGCCTGCTGGAGCTGTCGCGTCAGCGCCTGCGCCCGTCCTTGCAGGAAACCACCTTCAGCCCCTGCCCGCACTGCGCTGGCTCCGGCCTGATCCGTTCGGTGGAATCCGCCGCCGTGCATGTGCTGCGCGCCATCGAGGAGGAAGGCATCCGCCGCCGCTCCTCCGAGGTCACCGTGCATGTGCCGACCGCCATCGCGCTCTACATCCTCAACCAGAAGCGCGGCGCCCTGGCCGCCATCGAGGAACGCTACGAGTTCAGCGTCCTGCTGGCCGGTGACGACACCCTGATCCCGCCCGCCTTCCGCATGGACCGGGTCAAGGCCGAGTTCCGGCCGGACGAGCCGGCCCGCGTCGCCATCAGCATGGACGACGCCGCCAACCGCCCCCCCGTCGAGGCCGATGAGGCCGATGAGGTCGTTGAGGATGAGGACGAAGCCGAGGACGAAGAGACCTCCACGGAGCGCGCGCCCGAAGGCGAATCCGAAGCCGACGCGGCCAATCGCAAGCGCCGCCGTCGCCGTCGCAAGAAGCGGCGTCCCGGTGACGGTCAGCCGAGCGAAGGCCAAGCCTCCGAGGGTGAGGGTGATGGCTCGGCCGAGCCGTCCGACACCGCCGCGACTGAATCCGCCGCCGAGGACGAAGACGAAGACGAGGACGGCGAGGGTGAGGAAAACCGCACCGAACTGGCCGATGGCGAACTCCCGCGCAAGCGTCGCCGTGGACGCCGTGGCGGCCGTCGCCGTCGCCGTCGTGATGGCGAAGCCGAAGGTGGAGCCGAGGGCGAGGTTGAAGGCGAAGGCGAAGGTGAGGGCGAGGTTGAAGGCGAGGCGTCCGACGAAGCCGGGGCCGCTCTGGTCGAAACCGGAACCGTCGAGACGGCCGAAGCCGACGAGGCTCCCGCCGCCGAGGCCGTGACGCCCGAAAAGCCCAAGCGCAAGCGTGCGCCGCGCAAGAAGGTGGAGGCCGTCACCGAAGCGGTTGCCGGCGAGGCGGACCAATCCGAGACGACCGAAGCCGTCGCCGAGGAGAAGCCCAAGCGCAAGCGCGCGCCGCGCAAGAAGGTGGAGGCCGTCACCGAAGCGGTTGTCGAGGTCGTCGCCGAACCGGACTCCGTAGCCGAACCGGCCCCGGAACCCACGCCGATGGAACCCGTGGCGACCGAGCCCATGGCGGCGGGCCCCACCACGGTCGAGCACGCTCCGGCTCCGTCAGCCGAACCGGCCGCTTCCACCGAGGAGGCGCTGGCCCCCGTCCCGGCCGGCCCGCCCCGTCGGGGATGGTGGAACCGGCTGATCTCCTGAGCGGCATGACGCTTGACGAGGTAAGGACGAGCGGAAAGGCGGGGTTGGCGAGGGCGTTGGCGGAAGTCGAACGCGCCCCCGACGCCCCCGCCACCGTGGCCTTGCTGGATGCCGCCTTTGCCGCGCCGATCGCCCATGTGGTCGGAATGACCGGACCACCGGGCGTCGGCAAGTCCACCTTGATGAACGCCCTGATCGCCACATGGCGACAGAGCGGACGTCGGGTCGGCTGCATCGCCGTCGATCCATCATCGCGGCGGTCCGGCGGCGCCTTGCTGGGCGACCGCACCCGCCTGACCACCGACCCGGAAGATCAGGGAATCTTCGTCCGCTCCATGGCGGCGCGCGATCGGTTGGGCGGCCTGTCCGCCCTGACGGTCTCTGCCATGGTGCTGATGCGGGCGCTATACGACATCGTCCTGATTGAAACCGTTGGCGTCGGCCAATCGGAGACCGACGTGGTCGGCGTCGCCGATACGGTCCTGTTCTGCGTCCAGCCGGGATCGGGCGACTCACTTCAATTCATGAAGGCCGGCATCGCCGAGATTCCCCATGTGGTGGTGGTGACCAAGGCCGATATGGGGGCCGCCGCCCAACGCGCCCGCGCCGACGTCCTGGGCGCCCTCAGCCTGGGCGGCGACGACGGCAATGAAGGCTGGACGATCCCGGTCCTGATGGTATCTTCTAATACTCGCGAGGGTATCAAAAAGCTGGTCGAGGACATCGACGCCCACGCCATCCACCTTGCCGGAGCCGACAGGTTGCAGCGGGCTCGCCACGGTCAGGCAGAGGCTTGGCTGGAGGAAGCTGTGCGGGAACGGTTTGGCCGCGAAGGCGTCCGGCGGGCCAAGGATCTGACGCTACCTCCGGACGTATCCCCCTTTGGCCGCCTCGCCGAAGTGTCGTCTCATCTAAGGATTGACTGAGACGGATGGGATACGTCGCAGATATTGACATCACTGGCGTTTCGGCCGACCATCGGCCCGCCATTTTCAGGGGGAACCGTGCCCTCATCCGCTGCCTTGAAGTCGGGAGAAGTCGGACTAGATCATGAGCTGCTTGAGCTCGTCTCTGGTCTTGTCTGCATTCTGAGCGAGGGAAACGTCGTGTTCATCAATCAGGCCGGCGTCAAGATGCTGGGCCTGGGCGATGCCGACCATGCGCTGGGCACCGCCTTCGTCGAGTATGTTGAAAACGACTATCGCTTCCTGGTAGAGGCCGGCTGGGACCTGCTGGCCGAGGAAGACGTCCTGCCGCTGAAACTGCACCGAAGCGGCAGTGGAATGTTCGAGGCCGAGATCCGGGTTCGCCGGGTGCCGTCCTCCGAGGATCAGTTCCTGGTCGAAGCCCGCGACATCTCGAAATTCGTCCGATCGGCCGAGTCCCTGCGTGAGCGGGAGGAGCGGCTGCAAGGCGTCCTGGCCTCGGTGGCCGAGGGCATCATCACCGTCGACGAGCAGGGCCTGATCGAAACCGCCAACCCGGCGGTGGACCGCATGTTCGGCTACGCCTCCGGCAAACTGGTGCGCCAGCATATCAGCGTCCTGATGGCGGGAGACCTGCATGACCGCCACCAGGAGCTGTTCGGACGCTATCTCACCGGCTCCAACCGCCTGATGGGCCGCTCGGTGGAGAATCTGGGCCGTCGCGCCGACGGCTCGATGTTTCCCATGGAAATCTCGGTCTCCGAACTGCGCCACGGCAAAAGCCGCCTGTTCACCGGCATCCTGCGCGATATTTCGGAGCGCAAGGAAAACGAAGACCGCATCAAACGCCTGGCCCATCACGACAGCCTGACCGGCCTGCCCAACCGCAACCTGCTGAATGACCGCATCAGCCACGCCCTGGCCCGCGTGCGTCGTCACGGCGGCCGCATGGCGGTGCTGTACGTCGATCTGGACAGGTTCAAGCCGATCAACGACACCCTGGGGCACGAGGCCGGCGACGCGGTCCTGTGCGAGGTCGCCCGGCGGCTGACCACCTGCATCCGCAGCTCCGACACCGTGTCGCGGGTCGGCGGTGACGAGTTCGTGGTGGTGGTCGAGGAAATCGGGCGGCCGGGCGAGGCCTCCATGGTGGCCCGCAAGATCATCGACTCTCTGGCGCGGCCCGTGATCTATATGACCCACCAGTGCCAGATCGGCGCATCCATCGGCGTCGCCATCTTCCCCGACGACGGCGCCACCATGGAAGACGTCTGCAAAGCCGCCGATATCGCCATGTATCGGGTCAAGCACGCCGGCCGCAACGGCTTTTGCTTCTACTCGGAAAACACGCCCCAGGACGAGATCGACTACGACGCCCCGATCAACTGATCGCCGATCAGGCTACTTCGACAGCTCCGTCATGATCTGTTCCTTGGCGATCTCGAACAGCAGCGTCATCTGGTGCCGGATCGCCGCCTCGTCCACTGCCACGCCACTGGCCATGAAGTCGCGGGCCACCTTGTGGCCGGCGTCGTGATCGCTGGCATCGAATTCGACATCGACCACCGACAGCGCATAGGCCTTGGCGGAATCGCCGCTGATCCCCATCTGCTCGGCGGCCCAGTGGCCCAAGAGTTTGTCGCGGCGGATCTTGACCTTAAACTCCATCTCCTGATCGAGACGGAATTTGGCTTCGAAGGCCTTCTCGCGATCATCGAAGACGTTCATGTTTGGCGATTGAGCCTCCTTCGGCAAGACGTCATTTGATAACACCGGGTGTGTTATAACCAGCTTCCAGATGACCAGAAACGGAAATTTTCCCCATGTGCACCCTGGTGCTGCTCCGTCGTCCATCCGAACCGTGGCCGCTGATCATGGCGGCGAATCGCGACGAAATGGCGGATCGGCCCTCGCGGCCGCCGGGTCGGTGGTGGGAGGATCGTCCCGAGATCGTGGCCGGACAGGACATCCTGGCCGGTGGTTCCTGGCTGGGAGTCAACGAGACCGGCGTGATGGCCGCCATTCTCAACCGTATGGGAACGCTGGGACCGCAGCCGGGCAAACGCTCACGCGGGGAACTGGTGCTGGAGGCTCTCGACCATGCCGACGCCGCCGATGCCGCCCAGGCGCTGTCCGGCCTGAAGGCCTCGTCCTACCGGCCGTTCAACATGGTTATCGCGGATAATCGCGACGCCTTCTGGCTGCGGGCCGATGGCCGAACCATCCAGGCACTGCCCATCGCGCCCGGATTGCACATGTTGAGCGCGCTGGAACTGGACGACCGCGCCAGCCCGCGCATCGAGGCCTATCTTGGGCGCTTCCAGGCTTCGGCCCCGCCCCGCCCCGACCCCGACCATCCCCTGGGCGGCGACTGGGCCGACTGGACCGGACTGCTGGCCGACACCGGCCGCGACGGTCCCGATGGCGAGGAGACCCCGTCCATGTGCTTTACCCGCGCCAACGGATTCGGCACGGTGTCTTGCTCGCTGATCGCCCTGCCCGCCCCCCGGATCGCCCCCATGCCGCCGGTCTGGCGCTTTGCCGCCGGGCGGCCCGACCGTACCGCCTTCGACGCCGTCGCCATGCGGTAGGGCCGGCCGGCCCCGACCAGACGTGCGTTGTCTCCCCCCGACATCCCTGCTATACCAAGCCCGATCCTTATCGACGGCGAGCTTGATCATCACCGTTGCGCGTCAGCTTACGCGCCAATCATACCCGGATACCTTCCATGGCCAGACGCAGACAGATTTACGAAGGCAAGGCCAAGGTGCTTTTCGAAGGCCCCGAGCCCGGCACCCTGGTCCAGTACTTCAAGGACGACGCCACCGCCTTCAACAACAAGAAGCGGGGAACCATCACGGGCAAGGGCGTGCTGAACAATCGCATTTCCGAGTACCTGATGCTGCGCCTGGGCGAGATCGGCGTGCCCACCCATTTCGTGCGTCGCCTCAATATGCGCGAACAGCTGGTCCGCGAGGTCGAGATCGTTCCGCTTGAGGTCGTGGTCCGCAACGTCGCCGCCGGCTCGCTGGCGGAACGGTTCGGCCTGTCCGAAGGCACGCCGCTGCCGCGCTGCATCGTCGAGTACTACTTCAAGTCGGACGCCCTCAACGACCCCATGGTGTCGGAAGAGCACATCACCGCCTTCGGCTGGGCCAATACCCAGGACCTGGATGAGATGATGTCGCTGGCCCTGCGCATCAACGACTTCATGACCGGCCTGTTCCTGGGCGTCGGCATCCGCTTGGTGGACTTCAAGATCGAGTTTGGCCGCCTATACAACGGCGACGACATGCAGATCGTGCTGGCCGACGAAATCAGCCCGGATTCCTGTCGCCTGTGGGACATCAAGACCGGCGACAAGATGGACAAGGACCGCTTCCGCCGCGACCTCGGCGGCGTCGAGGAAGCCTACCAGGAAGTGGCCCGCCGCCTGGGCATTCTGCCCGAAGGCGGCCCCCGCGATCTCAAGGGTCCGGCGACCATGCAATAAGGGGGGCAGAGCCCCCCGCCTCCTCTCCCTTTTCCCGCCCCAGACAGACGGAATGACGCCCGTGAAAGCCAAAGTCCACATCACTCTCAAGACCGGTGTCCTCGATCCCCAGGGTAAGGCGGTCCAGCACGCCCTCGGCTCCCTCGGCTTTGGCGGCGTCAATGACGTGCGCCAGGGCAAGTATATCGAACTGGATCTGGCCGAAACTGATCCGGCCAAGGCCCGGACCATCGTCGAACAGATGTGCAAGGGCCTGCTCGCCAATACCGTGATCGAGAACTACACCATCGATCTGGCGGACTGACCCTCGGATATGCGATTCCGTACCCTGCTGCCGGCCGGGCTCCTGCTTCTGACAGCCGCCTCGGCCCTTGCCGACGAGGCTCCCGCCCAAAGCAGCACGGATGCCGGAGGGGCCGCCCTGGAGCTTCTGGAAGATGTCGTCGGTGGAGTCGGCGGTATTCTCAAGATCCTGGTCGGCCCACCGCTCTCCAGCACCCCGCCCCCCCTCAATCTGCCGGATGTGGGCGCTTCCAGCCCGCCGCCGGTCGCGGCCAAGCCGGTCGTGGCGGCCCCGCCGCCGCCAGAGCCCGCCAAGATCGTCGCCCCTCCCCCACCCGCCGTGACGATACCGACCCAGACGCCGGTCGTCCAGACGCCCCCCGTCCAGATGCCGGTCGTGCAGGTGGTGAAACAACGCCCCATGGCGAAATCGGCGATCGAATCCATGCCGCACCCCGCCGAGCCGGCCTGCCGCGCCCGCGCCGCCGCCACGGCGACGCTGGAACAGGCCGCAAAACTGCCGCGCTGCCCGTCGCCCTGACCCCAACGCCCCCAGCGAGGCTGGGGGCGAGGCGGTATTCTAATCCGAGTGGTGCGGCCGATAGGGTCCGTGTGGAGCGGTGGGATCCTCGATCTCGGCCACCCGCAGAATATTGGTGGTGCCGGAAAAACCGAACGGCACGCCGGCGGTGATGATGACCCGGTCTCCCACCTTGGCGAAGCCCTCGCTCTGGGCGTAATGCACCGCCTTTTGCACCATCTCGGTGAAACTGCGCACATCCTTGGCCATGACCGAATGGGCGCCCCACACGATGGCCATCTGCCGCGCCACCTCCATATCAGAAGTCACCGACAGGATCGGCTGTTCCGGTCGCTCGCGCGCCGCCCGCAACGTGGTCGAGCCCGACGAGGTAAAGGTGACGATGGCCGCCGCCCGCAGGGTATGGGCCACCTGACGCGCCGCCGCGCTGATGGCGTCGCGGGTAGTGTGCTCCGGCTCCAGCCGCGAGGCCTCGGCGATAACCCGATAATGCTCGTCCTGCTCCACCTCGGCGATGATGCGGTCCATCATGGTGACCGCCTCGACGGGAAAGTCGCCGGACGCGGTTTCGGCGGACAGCATCACGGCGTCGGCACCGTCATAGATCGCGGTGGCCACGTCCGAGGCCTCGGCACGAGTCGGCGATGGCGAGTGAATCATGGACTCCAGCATCTGGGTCGCCACCACCACCGGCTTGCCGGCCAGCCGACAGGCGCGCACGATGCGTTTTTGCAGGATCGGCACGGTTTCGGGTGGGCATTCGACCCCAAGATCGCCGCGCGCCACCATCACCGCGTCCGACAATTCGATAATCTCGGACAAATGTTCAATGGCCGAGGGCTTTTCCAGTTTCGACAGCAACCGGACCCGCGACCCCACATGGGCCGACACCAGCCGGCGCGCCTCCGCCACATCGGACGGACGCTGCACGAAGCTGAGGGCGATCCAGTCGGCTCCCATTTCCACCGCGAATTCCAGGTCGCGGCGATCCTTTTCGGTCAGCGGCGAGATTGGCAGCATGACGTTGGGGACGTTGACGCCCTTGTGATTGGACACCTCGCCGCCGACCAGCACCCTGGTCTCGGCGAAATCCGGCCCATGGCGCTCGACCCGCAGGCGAACCCGGCCGTCGTCGATCAGCAACTCGCTGCCGACCGTCAGCGCGGCGAAGACCTCGGGATGGTGCAGCGGCGCGCGATCCACGGTGCCCAGGGCGTCATTCATGTCGAGACGGAAGGTGGCGCCATTGGCAAGCGCGACCCGCCCATCGACAAAGTTGCCCACCCGCAGTTTCGGCCCCTGAAGATCGGCCAGAACGGCGATGGGGCGGAGAACCTTCTTTTCCAACTCACGGATGGCGTCGAGACGGGCCTTGTGATCCTCGTGGCTGCCATGGCTGAAATTCAACCGGAAGACATCCGCGCCAGCGATGAACAAGCTCTCGATCGCCTCGGCGGTCGACGAGGCTGGCCCCAGCGTGGCAATGATCTTGGCGTTCCGTCTTCTTTTCATCGACAACCCTCATGAATAGTGCTGGCGCACCATAGCAGAGGCGTTGCCCTGGGCATACCACCGGCTCGATTACATTTTCTTGTTCGCCCGCTCCTTGGCGTAACGCTCCAGCACCCAACCGAGATGCGCCCGCATGGCCGCCTCCGCCGCCTGTGGGTCCTGGGCCTTGATTCCGTCATGGATGGCGTGGTGCTGGCTTAGGATGTCGCGATCATCCTCGCGGGTCGGGAACAGCTCATAGCGGTGATAGTCCACCATCTCGCGCAGAACGCCCCGGATGACGGCGACAAAATGCAGATAGATGCCGCTCCGCGCCGCCTTGGCGATGGCCAGATGAAAGCGGACGTCGTTCTCGATCTTGTGCTTCCCTGCGACGATATCGGCCTCGGTCGCCGCCATGACGGCGTCGAGTTCGGCCATGTCCTCGTCAGTCCGGCGGCGGGCGGCGCGACCGACCGCCCAGACTTCCAGGATGGAGCGAATCTCGGCAAGGTCGGTGAGGTTCTCGCAGTTGACCCGAACCAGCTCCAGCATCCCGGGGTCCATGGTCGCCGACGAGGCGATGACCCTGGTGCCGCCGCCCTGCACCGCGTCGAGCAGGCCTTGGGTCTTGAGGGCTTGGAGGGCGGCGCGCACAGAAACCCGGCTGACCCCCATGTCCTCGGCCAGTTGGCGCTCCCCCGGCAAGCGGTGTCCGGGACCCCACTCGCCCGAGGCGATATGGGCCAAAAGCATGTCGGCCACACGTTCCGACACCAGTCCGCCCACCTTGGGAACCGACTTGGCCGTCTTGCTCGCGGGCTTGATTGTCTGCCTCATCGGGACCGCCACAGTCACATTTACGTCATGTCCAAAGCTTGCGCTTGGAGGGTTGCATCGTCAAGCCACCCTGGGTCACCATCATCAAACAGAAGCCTTCGCTTTTGCGCAATTCGGTACTACAATACCGACAAAATAGAGCCATAAGGCCCGTCCTTTTTTCACAGTGTGGGAGGTTATGTTATGAATTGGAAGCTTACGGCCGGGATCAGCCTGGCGGTGATGATGAGTGTCAGCGGAACCACCGCCGCCGTTGCGGCCGACCCGATCAAGATCGGCGCGTTTCTTTCGGTGACCGGCCAGATGTCGCCCATGGGCGATCCCCAGAAGCGGACCTTCGACTACATGGTCGAAAAGATCAACGCCCAGGGCGGCGTCCTCGGCCGCAAGGTCGAGATGATCGTTTATGATGACGGCTCCGAGCCGGAGAAGGCCACCACCTTCGTCAAGCGCCTGATCGAGAACGACAAGGTCGATCTTATCATCGGCGGATCGGGCACGCCCACCAGCATGGCGGTGCTCAGCCTGATCGAACGCTCCGAGATTCCGTACATGTCGCTGGGCGGCGGCACCGCCATCGGCGATCCGGTCCGCAAGTGGACCTTCAAATTCCCGCAGTCCGACCGTCTGGCGGCGGAAAAGGTCCTGGTCGATCTCAAGAAGCGCGGCCTGACCAAGATCGCTCTGCTGTCGGAGAATGTGGGCTTTGGCAAGTCCGGCCACGACCAAACCCTGAAGCTGGCGCCGAAATACGGTATCGAAATCGCGGTCGATGAAGTCTATTCGCCCAAGGATCCCGACGTCACTCCGCAGCTGACCAAGATTCGCGGCACTGCCGGCGTGCAGGCGCTGTTCATCTTCGGCACCGGCACCGGTCCCGCCGTCGCCACCAAGAACGTCAAGCAGCTGGGCCTCAACCTGCCGCTGTATCAGTCGCATGGCGTCGCCTCCAAGGAGTTCCTGAAGCTGGTCGGCACCGCCGCCGACGGCACCCGCCTGCCGGCCGGCGCCCAGGCCGTGGCCGAGCAACTGCCCGCCAATGACCGCCAGAAGGCGGTCGTCACGACCTTCAAGAAGGAATACGAAGAGCACAACAAGCCGCTGGAAGTCAGCCCCTTGCCCGGTCACGGCCTCGACGCCCTGATGATGGCGCTGGACGCCTTCAAGCGCGCCGGCACCACCGACAAGGCCAAGGTGCGCGACACCATCGAAGCCACCAAGGACTTCGTCGCCACCACCGGCATCTACACCTACTCGCCCACCGATCATATGGGCCTGGGTCTCGAATCCTTTAAGCTGGTCGAGATCAAGAACGGTGACTGGGTCCTGTTGGCGGACTAGCATCAATCGGGGCGAGACCGCTTTGGCGGCTCGCCCCTTCCTTTTCTTTATACATAAAGGACGTGCCTCGTGAACGGTGCGGATGACATTCTGGGACCGAGCCTCGCGGCCGGTCGGGGGGAGGCGCTTGCCCTGATCTGTGGCGACCGCAGCCAAAGCTATGACGAGTTGAACCGCTCGGCCTGCCGCTACGGCAATGCCATGCTGGCCGCCGGCGTCACCCGCCAGCAGCCGGTCCTGCTGTTGCTCGACGACGGCCCGGAGCTTGTCGCCGCCTATCTGGGCGCCATGAAGGCCGGTCTGGTGGCCGTCGCCCTCAACACCCGCATGGCGGCCAAGGATCTGGCCCATGCGCTGGGCGACAGCGGCGCGCCGCTGCTGCTGGCCGAAAGCGACCTGATGGCGCTGGCCACCGAGGCCCTGACCCTGACCCCGGCCAAGCCCCGCGTGATCGGGACCGCCCAATTCGACGATTTCCTGGCCGATGCTTCGGACCAGTTGGCCTCGGCCGATATGGCGCCCGAGGACATGGCGCTGTGGATGTACACCTCGGGCACCACCGGCCAGCCCAAGGGCGCCGTGCATGTCCATGCCTCCATCGCCCTGGGCGAGCGGCATGTGCGGGAGAATCTGGGCGTCGGCCCCGGCGACCGCATCTTTTCCACCTCCAAGCTGTTCTTCGCCTATCCGCTGGGCCACTGCCTGATCGGAGCCCTGCGCTGCGGCGCCACCCTGGTGCTTCACCGGGGCTGGCCCGACGCCAAGGCCGCCGTCGAGGTCATCGGCCGCACACGGCCCAAGGTGGTGCTGTCAGTCCCATCGCTCTACCGCCTGATGCTGAAGGACGGCGTCGCCGCCACCGAAGCCTTTCGCAGCGTCACCACTTGGGTTTCGGCCGGCGAAAACCTGCCCGAGGAGCTGTGCCGGCGCTGGATGGACGAGACCGGCGGCATGATGCTGGAAGGCATCGGCTCCACCGAATCGCTGTTCCTGTTCATCGCCAGCACGCCTTTCGCCATGAAGCCGGGAGCCTGCGGACGGCCGTTGCCCTGGACCGAGGTCGAACTGCGCACCCCCACCGGCGAACTGATCACCACCCCCGACACCGCCGGGGATCTGTGGGTCAAGATGGCCTCGCTGTTCCGCCGTTATCACAACCGCCCCGACGTCACCCAACGGGTGCTGCGGGATGGATGGTGGAAAAGCGGCGACGTCTTCAGCTTTGACGCCGAGGGCTGGTGGACGCCGCAGGGCCGCTCCGACGACATGATCAAGGTCTCCGGCCAGTGGGTCAGCCCCTCGGAAGTGGAGGAAGCCGCCCTGTCGGTCGCCGGCGTCGCCGACGCGGTCGCGGTGGGCATTCCCAACGAGGACGGCCTGATCCGCCTCGTGCTCTACGCCGTCGCCGAAGTGGGCGAGCACGAGCCGATTCTAGAGGCGCGCATCGTCGAATCGCTGCGGTCCAAGCTGGCCATCTTCAAGTGCCCGCGCACCGTCCGCTTCCTCGAAACCATCCCGCGGACCGCCACCGGCAAGGTGCAGAGGTTCAAACTGCGAGAGGCGGGTTGACCCATGAAGGCCATGGTGATCAACGCGTTCGGCGGGGCCGAAGCCATGTCCATGACCGAGGTCGCCACCCCGGTCCCCGGCCCCGGCGAGGTGCTGATCCGCATCCGCGCCGCCAGCATCAATCCGGTGGAGTGGAAGATTCGTGAAGGCGGGCTGGCGCGGCTGTTTCCGTGCAAATTCCCGCTGATCCTGGGCTGGGACGCCGCCGGAACCATCGCCGCCCTCGGCGATGGCGTTACCGGCTTTGCCATCGGCGAGCGGGTGTGGTCATTCTGCCGCAAGACCGACATCCAGTGGGGCACCTACGCCGAATACGTCGCTATGCCCGCCGGATCGGTGGCCCCCATGCCGACCAATCTATCCTTCGCCGAGGCCTCGACCATTCCGCTGGCGGGATTGACCGCGTGGCAATCCCTGTTCGACGTGGCGGCGCTCCGCCCCGGCCAAAGCGTGCTGATCCACGCCGGAGCCGGCGGCGTCGGCAGCATGGCGGTACCGCTGGCCAAGTGGGCCGGCGCCACCGTGATCGCCACCGCGCGGACCGAGAATCACGACTATGTGCGGAGCCTGGGGGCCGACCACGTCATCGACTACGCCACCGCCGACTTCGTCGCCGCCACCAAGGCCCTCTGCCCCGAGGGGGTCGACATGGCGTTCGGCACCGTTGGTGGCGAGGTTCTGACCCGCTCCTACGCCGTGGTCAAACCGGGCGGACTCCTGGTCTCCATCACCGATAAAACCGATAAGGCCGAGGCGGAACGACGTAATATCCGGGTCAAATACGTCTTCGTCCAACCCAACGGGCAACAACTGCGCCGGTTGGCCGGTCTGGTGGAAGGTGGCACCCTGCACCCTCCCGAGATCGTGGAAATGCCCCTGCACCAAGCCGCCGAGGCGCTGGAACGCAGCAAATCTGGCCATGTGCGCGGCAAGATCGTGTTGATTGTCGACTGACGCCAGCGGCTCTCATGACGGCCCCTTGCGGAACAGCCAGTAGATGCAGAGCAAGCCGAAGGACTGACCGAATTCCGCGGAAACCTCGATGAAGTTATGTGCCGCCAGGGTCTCGCGGACTAAAGCCGGAGCGCGGCAATAACGCATATTGCCGCCAATGGTCCGCATCACCCCCCTGGAGGCCGGAAAATCGGTGAAAGCGAAATAGCCACCCGGCTGCAAGGCCGCCACCGCCGCCGCTACGACCGGGTCCAGGTCCTGGAAATAGTAGAGCGAACCAAGACAAACAACCATATTCGCCGACAGTCCCGGCAAGATATCGAACAGGTCGCCACAGATCAGCTGATCATAACTGCCGGTGGCTTCGGCGCAGGCCAGCATATCCGGAGACAGGTCGCTGCCGATCAGCCAAGCCGCCCAAGGCCGGAGGAGCGTTCCCGCCTGTCCCGTGCCACACGGGATGTCGATGACGGTCATGTCGCCGGCGGGACCTAGGGACCGGCCAAGAAACTCCATGAAGTCATTGATGGATTCGCAATGAACCGGCTGGCTGTCATAGATCGTGGCCTCTTGTTCGTATTCCTGGACCACGTCCTGCTTTGAAAGCGATACGGAAAGATCTTCGGTAAGGCAGTTTCCAAACAGCTCCAGAGCGGAGACGTGATCACCAAGATTAGCGGCAATCCCCGCCAATGACGATGACATCAGATATACGTCACTATCATCGAAAGTGTCACGAATGATCAGAGCTGCATTACTTAAATTACCAAAATGACAACCTTCGATCCAGCGCTGCAACAAAAATTTCGCAAGATTGCCCTGCGTCCCTTTTATTACCGCAATAGCAATATATTGTGGGTATTTTGACGTGAAATCAAGAGTCAGTATTTCGATACTTTTTTCGAATGCTTCCGAATAAGCTCCATCACGAAAGAGTTTTATGGCCTGCTCAATATTTGCATCCATTGCACTCAGTCTTCCGCGAAGATCGACTTATAGAGCATATCTTCACCCAATATATGCTCCAGCAGCCAGCTCTTGAGGAACAGGGTCATCTCCTCGGTCAGAACGGCCGGCTCCGCCCCACCGAGATGGCGGTTGCGGAAGTTAAGCACCGAAGCCTTGAGGGCGAGATGGTCGGCCTGCTGCTTTTCCAGCCGCGCATACCCCTTGGCCCGAAGCGCCATCTCCTCGGCTTCAAAGTGGGTGCTGGCGTAAGACAGCAATTCATCGAACAACCAGCCCAACTCATCGACCCCCTCGCCGCCATGCCATGCGTCGTAGAGACGATTGAGCAACGCCACCAGACGCTGATGATCGGCATCCATGCGCGCCGAGCCGACGCTGAACGAAGGGTCCCATTCGATCAATGACATTCAATCACACCCGGCTGGAGACCCGCTCACTATAGCTGAATTCCGCCGAATCGGAATGCTTCTATACCCGCACCAGATGGACGTCGGTGATGGGCTTCTTGCCATGGCTGTCACGCAGCGACCGCCGCACCGCCAGCCGGGCCGCCTCGCGCACCACGCCGTCGTCGCGGCGGGACTTGTGCGGCAGATCCTCGATGGCGTCGCGGACCGCCTCGACCACCACGTCATGCTCCTCGGCCTCGTGGCCCGCATCCAGCAGCCCCAACGCCGTCAGCTGGGGGTCGCCCAACAGCTTGCCGGCCTTGTCCAGCACCACCGTTACCACCGCCGAGCCGTTGAACACCATGCGGCGGCGATTGCGGAGAATCTCGGAATCCAGCCGCACCAGACGCGGCCCGTCGACGCAAAGCCGGCCGGTGGGGACGTGGTCGATCACCTCGACCGGTCCAGGGGCCAGACGCAGCATGGTGCCGTTGGAGATTTCAACCGCCTCGGCCACGCCGCAGGACTTGGCCAACCGGGCGTGTTCCTGAAGATGGCGGGCCTCGCCATGGACCGGCACCGCGATCTTGGGGCGGGTCAGGCGGTACATCTCCTCCATCTCCTCGCGGGCGGGATGGCCGGAGACATGGACGAAGGCGTCCTTGTCGGTCACCAGTTCGACCCCCAGGCGGACCAGATCGTTTTGCAGCCGGTAGATTTCCTTCTCGTTGCCGGGAATGATCCGCGACGAGAAAATCACCACATCGCCCTTACCCAGCCGCACATGGGGATGATCGCCCGAGGCGATCCGCGCCAGGGCGGCGCGGGGCTCGCCCTGGCTGCCGGTGCAGATATAAAGCAACTTGTCCTGAGGCAGATAACCGGCGTCATGCTCGTTCAAGAAGGCCGGGATATCGGACAGATACCCGTTCTCGCGCGCAGCCTTGTCCAGCCGCCACAGCGAACGCCCCACCAAGGCGACACTGCGGTCATTGGCCTGGGCCGCCACCGCGATACTCTCCAGCCGCGCCACGTTGGTGGCGAAACACGATACCGCGATACGGCCGTCGAACCGGCCGAACAGCTCGATCAGGCTGGCGCGCACTTCCGATTCGGAGCCGGAATGACCTCGGGTGAAGACATTGGTCGAATCCCCCACCAGCGCCAGGACGCCCTCCTTGCCCACCCGGCGCAACGCCTCGAAATCGGTGGGCAGCCCCAGCAGCGGGTCGGGATCGAACTTCCAGTCGCCGGTATGGATGACGGTGCCGGCCTTGGTGCGGATGGCCAGGGTGTTCGGTTCGGGGATGGAATGGGTCACCGAGATCATTTCGACCTCGAACGGTCCGACGGTGAACCGCCCGCCCAATTCAACTACATTGATAGGCACTTCGGTATGAAGTCCGGTCTCGTGCAGCTTGCTCCGCAGCAGCGAGGCCGAGAACGGCGTCGCCCAGACAGGGCAGCGCAGCCGCTTCCACAGATACTGCACCGCCCCCAGATGGTCCTCGTGTCCATGGGTCAGTACGAGGCCGACCAGCTTGTCCGCCCGCTCCTCGATCCAGGCCGGGTCCGCCATCACCACATCAACCATGGGCATGGAATCGTCGCCGAACGATACCCCCAGATCCACCATCAGCCACTTGCCGTCGCAACCGTACAGGGACAAATTCATGCCGATCTCTCCCACCCCGCCCAGGGGCAGGTAGAAAAGTTCGGTATCCGTCGGGGTCCTGGTCATTCCTTGGCCAATCCACAATTGCGGCGGTGGATTTCCAACAGCCCCCGCAGGGTTAAATCGGCGTCCAGAAAGTTGATCGCCTTGGTCGCGTCGGCGAAAAGCGGGGCCAGACCGCCGGTGGCGACCACCAGCATCTCTTCTCCGAATTCCTCGGTGATGCGTCGCACCAACCCCTCGATCAGGCTGACATAGCCCCAGAAGATACCCGACTGCATGGCCGGAACGGTGGCCCGGCCGATCACCGTCTTGGGCCGGCCGATGGCGACGCGGGGCAGCTTGGCGGCTGCGGTGTGCAACGCTTCCAGGGACAGATTGATGCCGGGGGCGATGGCGCCGCCGCAGTAATTGCCGGCGGCGTCGACCACGTCGAAGGTGGTGGCGGTGCCAAAGTCGATGACGATCAGCGGCCCCTTGTAATACTTGTGGGCCGCCACCGCGTTGACCAGCCGGTCGGCGCCCACTTCCTCGGGCCGGTCCAGTTGGATCGACAGGCCCAGATCGACGCCCTCGTCGCCCACCACCAGCGGCTCGCAGCGGAAATAGCGGCGGCACAGGGTCTTCAGACCGAACACCATGGCCGGAACCACGCTGGCGATGATCGCGGCGGTGATGTCCAGGCGATTAAGCCCCTCGATGGTCAGTAACTGAGTGAGCCAGACCCCCAACTCGTCGGCGGTCCGCTCGGAATCGGTCGAGGCGCGCCACTCGCCGCGCAATTGGTCGCCGTCATAAACGGCAAAGACGATGTTGGTGTTGCCCGAGTCGATGGCCAACAGCATGGGAGACTCCTAGCCCGGAAAAAACACGTCGCCCGCCAGAATCCGGCGGACGCCACCCTCGCCCTGATCCAGCATCAGGGCTCCGTCATGATCGAGGCCGGTAAACCGCCCGGTCAGCGTCTCGGACTCGAGCCGCACCACCGCTTGATCTCCCAAACCGCGCGACCGCTCCAGCCAAGCCCGCCGCACCGGGGCGAAGCCGGCGGCGCGCCACTGCTCCAGCCAGGGGCCGAACCGACGGCAGAACGCCGCAAGCACCGTCGCAGTTTCTCCGTTCCAGCCCAGTTCCGCCAGCGCAATCGCCGCATACAAGGCTTCGCCGGGGGGCGGGGCCTGCGCCACATCGACCCCAAGGCCAAGCACCAGCCAGCCGTCGCCAGCGGTCGCCAGCAGCATGCCGGCGATCTTCTTGCCGTTACAGAGGACGTCGTTGGGCCATTTACAGCGGAAATCGGCGTCTGGGGCCAATTCTCCGAGCCCCTCGACCAGGGCCAGGGCGGCAACAAAGCCGATCTGGGCCGATTCGGCCAAACCGCGATCCAGCCGGATCAGAATCGAGGCATGGAGATTGCCGGCCGGACTGCGCCATTCCCGACCGCGACGCCCGCGACCGGCGGTCTGAGTCTCGGCCATGATCACCAGAAGATCGGCGGCGGTGCCCTCGGACACCCGCCGCCGCGCTTCATCATTGGTGCTGCCGACTTGTCCCAGCCCGATCAGGCCAAAAGGTGGCGGCAGTGTCGGACTGCTCATCCGGCGGCGGGAAACAACACCGAGGCGGCGGCCTTGGCCCCCGTCACCAGCGGTGCCGGCACAAAGGTGAAGGCAAGCACGACCAGGGTGCTGACCGCCATCACCAGCGCCATCGAGCGGCCGACCGGCCGATCCAGCGCCTCGTCCGGCTCGTCGAAATACATGATCTTGATGATGCGCAGATAGTAGAAGGCGCTTACCACCGAGGACAGGACGCCCAGGATGGCCAGGGTGTAAAGCTGGGCCTCGATCGCCGCCATGAAGACGTAGAACTTGCCCCAAAACCCGGCCAACGGCGGAATGCCGGCCATGGAGAACATCAGCACCGCCATGACGAACGCCATCACCGGATTGGTCTTGGACAGACCCGCCAGATCGGCGATGCCCTCGACCATCCGGCCCTTCTGACGCATGGACAAGATCACCGCGAAGGTGCCCACATTCATGAACAGGTAGATGGCCAGATAGATCAGCACGCCCTGGATGCCGAGATTGGACCCGGCGGCGACGCCCACCAGCACGAAACCCACATGGCCGATCGAGCTGTAGGCCATCAGGCGCTTGATATTGGTCTGGGCAATGGCGGCAAAAGCCCCGACCGCCATGGAGCCGATGGAAATGAAGGTCACCACCTGACGCCACTGCTCGGTCAGGTCGCCGAACGGGCCGGTCATGACCCGCACCAGCAGGCACAGCGCCGCGATCTTGGGGGCCACCGCGAAGAACGCGGTCACCGGCGTGGGCGCGCCTTCATAGACGTCGGGAGCCCACATATGGAACGGCACCGCCGAAATCTTGAACGACAGACCGGCCAGCACGAAGACCAGACCGGCGATGATGCCCAGACCGGGCTTCACCCCATGGCCGTGGCCGCCGGCAAAGACATTGGCCAACCCCTCGAACGAGGTGGTTCCGGCAAAGCCGTACAGCAGCGACACGCCGTACAGCAGCATGCCCGACGCCAGGGCGCCCAGGACGAAGTACTTCAGGCCGGCCTCGGTGGACTTCAGGCTGTTGCGCTGGAACGCCGCCAGGACATAAAGCGACAGGCTCTGAAGCTCCAGGCCCAGATACAATGACATGAAGTCATTGGCCGAGACCATCATCATCATGCCCAGGGTGGCGAACAACACCAGCACCGGATATTCAAAGCGGCCGATCCGTTCCTTTTCCAGGAACTGAAGCGACATGGCGACGGCAAAGGCCGAAGCCAGCAAAATCAGGGCCTTGGCGAAGCCAGCAAAGCGGTCGGCGACGAACAGCCCGTTAAAGGCGGTGTGGCGGTCGCTGCCCAGCGACGACACCAGCACCATGGCCGAGGCCAGCACCATGATCACCAGCACTGAAATCGACCTTGTGCTGTCTTCCTTGCGGAAGACGCCAAGCATCAGCAGCGCCAAGCCGGCGACGGCGACAAAGAGTTCCGGCAGCACCGGGACGAGGTCGGGGATAATGCTCACGTCGGATTCTCCCTCAACGCGCCGCTACCGACAGGCCCTCATGGGCGGCCCGGGCGAGCTCGTAATTATCAATCAACTTGGCCACCGAGGCATGCATCGGGTCGATGAAGGTCGACGGATACACGCCCATCCAGATCACGATCAGGATCAGCGGCGCGAATACCGCGACCTCGCGCATGTCGAGGTCGAGAATGGTCTTGAGGTCTTCCCGCACCAGCCGGCCGAACATCACGCCGCGGTACAAGACCAGCATATAGGCCGCACCCAGCACCAGACCGGTGGCGGCGAAGAACGCCACCCAGGTGTTGACCTGGAACACGCCCAGCAGCACCAGGAATTCGCCGACAAAGCCCGACGTGCCCGGCAGGCCGACCGAGGCCATGGTGAAGAACAGGAAAACCACCGCATATTTGGGCATACGCGAGGTCAGGCCGCCGTACCGCTTGATCTCGCGAGTATGCATGCGGTCATAGACCACGCCGACGCACAGGAACAGGGCGGCGGACACCACGCCGTGGGACAGCATCTGGAAAATGGCGCCCTCGACCCCCTGCATGGTCATGGAGAAGATGCCGATGGTCACGTAACCCATATGGGCCACCGAACTGTAGGCGATCAGCTTCTTCATGTCGTCTTGCACCAGCGCCACCAGCGAGGTGTAGATCACCGCGACGATGGACAAGGTATAGATCAGCGGCGTGAAGTAGACCGAAGCGTCAGGCATCATGGGCACCGAGAAGCGCAGGAAGCCGTAGGCTCCCATCTTCAACAGCACGCCGGCCAGAATCACCGAACCGGCGGTCGGCGCCTCCACATGGGCGTCGGGCAGCCAGGTGTGGACCGGCCACATGGGCACCTTCACCGCGAAGGACGCGAAGAACGCCAGCCACAGCCATTGTTGCATGGCGAACGGGAACGAATGCGCCATCAGGGACGGAATGTCCGTGGTATGGGCCTCGAAATAGATCGCCATCATGGCCAGCAGCATCAACACCGAGCCGAGCAAGGTGTAGAGGAACAGCTTGAACGCCGCATAAACCCGGCGCGGACCACCCCAGACGCCGATGATGATGAACATCGGAATCAGTACACCTTCGAAGAAGATGTAGAACAGCACCAGATCGAGGGCGCAGAACATGCCCACCATCATGGTTTCCAGGATCAGGAAGGCGACCATGTATTCCTTGACCCGCTTGGTGACGCCGGCGAACGACGACAAGATGCAAAGCGGGGTAAGGAAGGTCGACAGGATCACGAACCACATGGAAACGCCGTCAACGCCCATGGAATAGGCGATGGTGGTGCCGGGGAACCAAGTGGCGGTTTCCTTGAACTGGAAATCCGGCGAGGCGCCGTTGAACTTCACCGCGATGAACAGCGAAACGATGAAGGTCGCGATCGAGGTCAGCAGCGCCACGGCGCGGGCATTCCTCGTCACCACCTCGGCCTCGCCGCGGATGGTCAGGATGAACAACGCGCCAAGCAGCGGCAAAAACGTCGTCAGCGAGAGAAGGGGCCAATCGTTCATTTGACGTCTTCCTCGTCTTCAGCGCGCGTTAAAAACGTACCAGGTGACGAACGTCGCCACACCGATCAACATCGCAAATGCGTAGTGGTACAAGAAACCGCTCTGCATGCGGCCGAACCGCTTGGCGATCACCACCGTGGCGGCCGCCACTCCGTCGGGGCCGACACCATCGATCAGCGCACCGTCGCCACCCAGCCACAAACCGCGGCCAAGCTTGAAGGCGGGCTTCACGAAAATCTTGTCGTACAGCTCGTCGAAGTACCACTTGTTCAGCAAGAACCGGTGGACGCCCTGGAAGGTGTTGGCCAGCGCCACCGGCAGGCCGGGAGCAAAGGAGTAGAACAGGTAGGCCAGCGCGATGCCGGACACCGCCACCACCGTCGGCAGCAACGCCACCCAGGACGGGACGTGATGGGCGTTCTCCAGTGCCGGATGGGCGGCAGTGGTCAGGATGGCGCTCCCCCAGAAATCGTGGTTAGCATGGCCGACGAACAGGTCATAGCCGAGCCAGCCCGCGAACATGGCGCCACCGGCCAGGAACAGCAGCGGCAGGATCATCACCGCCGGGCTTTCATGGACATGGGCCATCACGTGCTCGTCGGCGCGCGGACGACCATGGAAGGTCAGCAGCAGCAGACGCCACGAATAGAAGGCGGTCAGGAAGGCAGCGGCGCAGCCCAGCCAATAGGCGCCCTGCCCGGCCAGGGTGTGCGAGCCCCAGGCCGCTTCCAGGATCGTGTCCTTGGAATAGTAGCCGGCGAAGAACGGGATGCCGGCCAGGGCCAACGAGCCGATCCACATCAAGGCCCAGGTCACCTTCACATGCTTCCAGATGCCGCCCATCTTGCGGATGTCCTGCTCGTCGCTCATGGCGTGGATCACCGATCCGGCGCCCAGGAACAGCAGGGCCTTGAAGAAGGCATGGGTCATCAGGTGGAAAATGGCGGCCTGATAGGCCGACACGCCGATGGCGAAGAACATGTAGCCCAGCTGCGAGCAGGTCGAGTAGGCGATGATGCGCTTGATGTCGTTCTGCACGCAGCCGACCGTCGCCGCGAAAATGGCGGTGGCGGCGCCGACCACGGTGACCACGGTCAGCGCGGTGTCGGAGAACTCGAACAGCGGGCTCATGCGGGCGACCATGAACACGCCGGCGGTCACCATGGTGGCGGCGTGGATCAGGGCGGAGACCGGGGTCGGGCCTTCCATGGCGTCGGGTAGCCAAGTGTGCAGGCCCAACTGAGCCGACTTGCCCATGGCTCCGACGAACAGCAGCAGGCAGCAGATGGTGATGGCGTGCCATTCCATCCCGAAGAAATTGACGGTGGCGGCGGCCTTGTCCGGGGCGGCGGCGAAGATGGCGTCGAAGCTGATCGAGCCGAACAGGAAATAGACGCCGAAGGTGCCCAGCGCGAAGCCGAAATCGCCGACCCGGTTGACCACGAACGCCTTGATGGCGGCGGCCGAGGCCGAAGGCTTCTCGTACCAGAAGCCGATCAGCAGATAGGACGCGACGCCGACGCCTTCCCAGCCGAAGAACATCTGAACCAGATTATCGGCGGTCACCAGCATCAGCATGGCGAAGGTGAACAGCGACAGATAGCTCTGGAAGCGGGCGATGGAGGTATCATGGCTCATATAGCCGACCGAATACACATGGACCGCCGCCGACACCCAGGTCACCACGATCAGCATCACGGCGGTCAGGGTATCGACCTTCAGCGACCAGGACACATCGACGGTTCCGGACGAAATCCAGGTGGCGATCATCACGGTTTCGGGATGGCCGCCCAGCGCCACCTTCTGGAAGATCAGTCCCGCCATCACGGCGGACACCAGCAGCAAGCCGCAGGTGATGATCTGTGCCCCACGGTCGCCGATGAAGCGGCCGAACAGGCCAGCGACCAACGCGCCCAGCAGCGGCAGGAATACGGTTGCAGTGATCATCCGCTTCTACCCCTTGAGCTGGCTGATTTCTTCGACCGCGATCGAGCCGCGGTTGCGGAAGAAGACGACGACGATGGCCAGACCGATGGCGGCCTCGGCCGCGGCAACGGTCAGGATGAACATGGCGAACACTTGGCCCACCAGATCGTTCAGATAAGACGAGAACGCCACGAAGTTGATGTTCACCGCCAGCAGCATCAGCTCGACGGACATCATGATGACAATGACGTTCTTGCGGTTCAGGAAGATGCCGAACACGCCCAGCGTGAACAAAATCGCCGCGACCGAAAGGTAATGGGACAGACCGATCTCGAACATCAGATGCCCCTTCCCGTCTGGATCTTGCGAAGCTCGACCGACTTGGATGAACGGTTGACCTGATCGGCGATCACCTGCTTGCGCACACCGGTCCGGGTGCGGTGGGTCAACACGATGGTGCCGATCATGGCCACCAGCAGGACCAGCCCCGATGCCTGGAACAGGTAGACATAGTTGGTGTAGATCAGCTTGCCCAGCGCCACCGTGTTGCTGGCCTGATCCAGCGTCGGGGTCGGCGCTTTCAGCAGGGCCTCCACATCCGGGGCGAAGGCCCAGCCGCCGAACAGCGCCAGCAGTTCCATCAGCAACACCAGACCGATCAGCGCGCCGGTCGGCAGGTATTGCAGGAAGCCCTCGCGGAACTCGACCATGTTGATGTCGAGCATCATCACCACGAACAGGAACAGAACCGCCACCGCGCCCACATAGACGATGACCAGAACCATGGCGAGGAATTCGGCGCCCAGCAGCAGGAACAGACCCGCCGCGTTGAAGAAGGCGAGAATCAGCCAGAGGACGGAATGCACCGGGTTGCGTGACGAGATGACCATCACCCCGCTCGCCACCGCGAGCCCCGAGAACATGTAGAAGATGAGTGCCGTGAACATGCCTCTAGTCCCCTGTCACCGGTACGGCGCGTCGGCGGCGATGCGGAAGGCCAATTCGACCTCCCAACGATCGCCGTTGGCGAGCAACTTACTCTTGTTGTACATCAGCTCGGCCCGAGTCTCGGTGGCGTACTCGAAGTTCGGCCCCTCGACAATGGCGTCGACCGGGCAGGCCTCCTGACACAGACCGCAGTAAATGCACTTGGTCATGTCCAAGTCATACCGCCGAGCCCGGCGCGACCCGTCGGAACGCGGCTCCGGCTCGATCGTGATGGCCTGGGCCGGGCAGATGGCCTCACACAGCTTGCAGGCGATGCAGCGCTCTTCCCCATTGGCGTAGCGACGCAAAGCGTGCTCGCCGCGGAAGCGGGGCGACAACGGCCCCTTTTCGTAGGGGTAGTTGATGGTCACCTTGGGCTTGAACATATAGCGCAGCGTCACCGCCAGACCTTGGAACAGCTCGGTCAGCAGGAAGGCGCGGGTGGTGCGGTCGAGGAACGACATCGGTCAGGCTCCTATCCCTGGTTCGGCAGCAGACCGAAGGCGGTCAGCACACTTGCGGTCAGCACCAACCAGAACAGCGAGAACGGCAGGAACACCTTCCATCCCAGACGCATCAGCTGATCATAGCGATAGCGCGGGAAGGTGGCGCGAACCCACAGGAATACGAACATCACCAGGCAGATCTTCAAGATGAACCAGACGATGCCGGGGATGAAGGTCAATCCGAACGGGGCCAGCCAGCCGCCGAGGAACAAGATCGAGGTCATCGCCCCCATCAGCAGCATGTTGGCGTACTCGCCCAGGAAGAACAGGGCGAAGGCCATGGACGAGTATTCGACGTTGTAACCGGCCACCAACTCGGCTTCCGCCTCGGGCAGATCGAACGGCGAACGGTTGGTCTCGGCCAGACCGGAGATCAGGAACAGGAAGAACATGGGCAGATGCGGAATGATGAACCACATGTTCTTCTGGGCCATCACGATGTCGCTCAAATTGAGCGAACCCACCGTCAGCAGCACCGAAATCAGGATAAAGCCGATCGAAACTTCGTAGGACACCATCTGCGCCGCCGAGCGCAAACCGCCCAGGAAGGCGTATTTCGAGTTGGAGGCCCAACCCGACATGATGATGCCGTACACGCCCAATGACGAGATGGCGAAGACGTAGAGCACGCCGACATTGAGGTCGGACAGCACCCACCCCTTGTCGAACGGGATCACCGCCCAGGAAATCAGCGCCAGGAAAAAGGTCACCATCGGCGCGCCGATGAACACCACCGGATTGGAGGCGGTGGGCAGCACCAGCTCCTTGCAGAACAGCTTCAGGCCGTCGGCCATGGGCTGCAACAGACCGAAGGGACCGACCACGTTGGGTCCCTTGCGCATCTGCATGGCGCCGATCACCTTGCGCTCGGCATAGGTGAGGTAAGCCACCGCGATCAGCAGCGGCAAGACGATGGCGACGATCTGAACGACGATTACGATCAGACGCCAGAGGAAGGGGGGCAGCAGCCCGGCCAGAAGATCAACCATGGGTCCCCGTCTTCTTGTGCTTGTGGTTGCAACCACCGCCGAAGGCTGCCGTGCATTCCGCCATGGTTTTGGAGGCACGGCTGATCGGGTCGGTCATGTAGAAATTGTCGATATTGGACACCAGCGCCCCGCCGGCCGGCGTGCCTTCGGTACCGAAGACGGCGCCCCAGACGGCCGGCGTCACCTCGCCGATGACAGCGAAAACCGGGCTGGCCCTGACCAGACGCTCGCGCACGCTTTTCAGCGAATCATAGGCCAGCGACTTGCCCAAGGCGTCGGACAGGGCGCGGACGATGCGCCAATCCTCCTTGGCCTCGCCGGGCGGGAACACTGCCAGGCGGGTCTGCTGGGCGCGGCCTTCGAGATTGACGTAGGTGGCACTCTTTTCGGTATAGGCGGCTCCCGGCAGGATGACGTCGGCGCGGTGCGCCCCGGCATCGCCATGGGTACCCTGATAGACCACGAAGGCCTTGCCCAGGGCGGCCATCTCGACCTCGTCGGCCCCCAGCAGAAACACCACTTCAACCTCGCCCTTGCCGGCGGAGTCGAGGATGCCGGCGACGTCCTTGCCGCCCGACTGCGGCACGAAACCCAGGTCGAGGCCGCCGACGCGGGCGGCGGCGGTCTGCAACACGTTAAAGCCGTTCCAGCCATCGCCCACCAGACCGGCGGCATCGGCCAGCTTGCGGGCCAGCCCCAGTAGGATCGCGCCATCGGCGCGCGACAGCGCCCCCTGGCCGATGATCAGCGCCGGCTTGGCGGCATTCTTAAGAACCTCAAAGAAGGGATGCTTGCCCTCGGCGATGTCCTTCAGCACCGAGGCCTCGTCACCGAGATGCTCGTACTTATAGGTCAGGTCGCCCTTGTGGCCGATGCGGGCCACCTTGAAGCCGCCCTTCTGCCAGCGTTTGCGGATGCGGGCGTTGAGGACGGGGGCTTCCTTGCGCGGATTGACGCCGATCAGCAACAGCGCGTCGGCCTGCTCGATCCCCACCGCCGTGCTGTTGAACAGGTAGGAGGCGCGCACCGACGGGTCGAGCGCCGCGCCGTCCTGGCGGCAATCCAGATGGGCCGAGCCCAGCGAGGCCAGCAGATCCTTGTAGGCCACCATGGTCTCGGCATCGGCCTGATCCCCGGCGATGGCGGCGATCTTGGAGCCGTTCAAGCCCTTCAGCCTGGCAGCGATGGCGGCCAGCGCCTCGGGCCAGGTCACCGCCACCAGCTTGCCGTCCTTGCGGACATAGGGGCGATCCAGCCGCTGACGCTTCAACCCGTCGCAGGCAAAGCGCGAACGGTCCGACAGCCATTCCTCGTTGACGTCCTCGTTGACGCGGGGAAGGACGCGGATCACCTCGTTGCCACGGGTGTCGATCCGGATGGAAGCGCCCAGCGCGTCCATGGCGTCGACGCTCTCGGTCTTCTTCAATTCCCACGAGCGATAGGTGTAGGAGGCCGGCTTGTTGGTTAGCGCGCCCACCGGGCACAGATCGATCAGATTGCCCGACAGCTCCGACGACACCGCCGCGTTGACGTAACGGGTAATCTCCATGTGCTCGCCACGCCCCAGGCCGCCCAACACCGGAGTGCCGGCGATCTCGGAGATGAAGCGGACACAGCGGGTGCACTGGATACAACGGGTCATCATGGTCTGGACCAGCGGACCGTAATCCTTGTCCGGCACGGCGCGCTTACCCTCCTGACAGCGTCCCGTATCCGAGCCGTAGGCCATGGCCTGATCCTGCAAATCGCATTCGCCGCCCTGATCGCAGATCGGGCAGTCGAGCGGATGGTTGAGCAGCAGGAATTCCATCACGCCCTGACGCGCCTTGCGGATGCCCGGGGTGTTGGTCTTGACCACCATGCCTTCGCCCACCGGCATGGCGCAGGAGGCCACCGGCTTTGGCATCTTCTCCACCTCGACCAGACACATGCGGCAATTGCCGGCGATGGCCAAGCGTTCATGGTAGCAGAACCGCGGGATCTCGATGCCGAGTTGGTCCGCCGCCTGGATGATGGTCATCCCGGCTTCAACCTCGATTTCCCTGCCGTCGATCGTCAGCTTGGGCATTGCCGTCTTCTCTCTTCTCAGGCCGCGCGGGTTTTGGCTTGGCGCTCTTTGATGCGGCGCTCAAGCTCGGGGCGGAAGGTGCGGATCAGACCCTGAACCGGCCAGGCGGCCGCGTCGCCCAGGGCGCAGATAGTGTGGCCTTCGATCTGACGGGAGATTTCCTCCAGCAGGTCGATCTCAGACAGTTCGGCGTCGCCGGTGACCATGCGGGCCATCATGCGGGCCATCCAGCCGGTGCCTTCACGGCACGGCGTGCACTGGCCGCAGCTTTCGTGCCAGTAGAACTTGGACAGCCGGGCGATGCCGCGCACCAGATCGGTGGACTTGTCCATGACGATCACCGCCGCCGTGCCCAATCCCGAGCGCATGGCGCGCAGTGCGTCGAAGTCCATGGTGACTTCCTCGCACTGGGTCTTGTTCAGCATGGGGACCGACGAGCCGCCGGGGATGATGGCCAGCAGATTGTCCCAGCCGCCGCGCACGCCGCCGGCATGCTTCTCGATGAGGTCCTTGAGCGGAATGCCCATTTCCTCTTCGACGTTGCACGGCTTATTCACATGGCCGGAGATGCAAAACACCTTGGTGCCGGTGTTGTTGGGCTTGCCCAGACCGGCGAACCACGCCGCGCCGCGCCGCAAGATGGTGGGGGCCACCGCGATGGACTCGACGTTGTTGACGGTGGTCGGGCAGCCATAGAGGCCGACGCCGGCCGGAAACGGCGGCTTCAGGCGGGGCTGGCCCTTCTTGCCTTCCAGGCTTTCGATCAGCGCTGATTCCTCGCCGCAGATATAGGCCCCGGCGCCGCGATGGACGTAGACCTCGCAGTCCCAGCCCGAACCGCAGGCATTGGGGCCGATCAGCCCGGCCGCGCGAGCCTCGTCGATGGCGACGTTAAGGTGCTCGGCCTCGCGGATGAACTCGCCGCGGATGTAGATATAAGCCGCATGAGCCCCGATGGCGAAAGAGGCGATCAGAGCGCCTTCGATCAGCTTATGCGGGTCGAACCGCATCATCTCGCGGTCCTTGCAGGTGCCGGGCTCGCCCTCGTCGGCGTTGATCACCAGATAATGCGGCCGGACCCCTTCGGTCTTGGGCATGAACGACCACTTCACCCCGGTGGGGAAGCCTGCGCCGCCACGGCCGCGCAGGCCGGAATTCTTCATCTCATCGATGATCCAGTCGCGGCCCTTGGCCAGAATCGCCCCGGTGCCGTCCCAGTCGCCGCGAGACCGCGCGCCGGCCAGCCGCCAGTCATGGATGCCGTAGAGGTTGGTGAAGATCCTATCCGAGTCGCGCAGCATCAGGCCTTCTCCGTCTGGAAGGTGAGCTCGGTGAGGCTGGAAGGCCCGCCGGCGGGGCACGAGAACTGGCGACCGTTCTGGGGACCCGGCTTGGGGGTCTCGCCGCGCTTGAGCGCCTCCAGCACCGCCTTGGTGCTGTCGGTGTCCAGATCCTCATAATAATCGTCGTTGATCTGCATCATGGGGGCGTTGACGCAAGCGCCCAGGCACTCGACCTCGGACAAGGTGAACAGCCCGTCGGCGGTCATGTCGCCGAAATCGACGCCCAACGCGGCCTTGGCGGCGGCGACCACGTCGTCCGAACCGCGCAGCATGCAAGGCAGGTTGGTGCAGACCTGAACATGGAACTTACCCACCGGCCTGCGATTGTACATGGTGTAGAAGGTCGCGACCTCCTCCACCCGAATCGGGGCCATGTCCAGCATCCCGGCGATGACTTCCATGGCGGCGCGGCTGACCCAGCCGTCCTGGCGCTGGGCCAGATCGAGCAGCGGCATCACCGCGCTCTGCTGGCGTCCGGCGGGATACTTGGCGATGAAGGCCTCGGCCTTCGCGGCATACTCCGCCGTGAAGGCGAAGCTGGCAGGTTCGTGCGTCATGTCACTCATCGGTCGATCTCGCCGAAAACGATGTCGATGGAGCCGATATTGGCCACCACGTCGGCCAGCATGTGTCCTTTGGACATCATGTCGAGGGCCTGGAGGTGCACATATCCCGGCGGTCTGATCTTGCAGCGGTAGGGCTTGCCGGTGCCGTCGGAAATCAGATAGACGCCGAACTCGCCCTTGGGGGCCTCGATGGCGGCATAGACCTCGCCGGCCGGGACGTGGAAGCCCTCGGTGAACAGCTTGAAATGATGAATCAGAGATTCCATGGACCGCTTCATCTCGGCGCGCCTGGGCGGCGTGATCTTGTTGTCTTCCACCTTGACCGGACCGCCGGGCATCTTGGCGACGCACTGCTTCATGATCTTGACGGATTCGCGCATTTCCAGCACGCGCACCAGATAACGGTCGTAGCCATCGCCGTTCTTGCCGACCGGAATGTCGAAGTCCATCTCGTCATAGACGTCGTAGGGCTGCGCCTTGCGCAGATCCCAAGCGATGCCCGAGGCGCGCAGGTTGGGGCCGGTAAAGCCCCAGTCCAGCGCCTGCTCCGCCGTCACGGTGCCGATATCGACCACGCGCTGCTTGAAGATGCGATTCTCGGTGGCCAGGGTCTCGATATCGTCCAGCACCGCCGGGAAGGTGTCGCACCACGCGGCGATGTCTTCCAGCAGACCGTTGGGCAGATCGGCCGCAACGCCGCCCGGACGGTAGTAATTGGCGTGCAGGCGGGCGCCGCAGACGCGCTCGTAGAACTCCATCAGCTTCTCGCGCTCTTCAAAGCCGTAGAGCAGCGGAGTCATGCCGCCCACGTCGAAGATGAAGGCGGTAACGTTGAGCAGATGGTTGAGGATGCGCCCGATCTCGTCGTACAGGGTGCGGATATACTTGGCCCGGATCGGAATCTCGATGCCCAGCAGCTTCTCCGTCGCCATGACGAAGGCGTGCTCCTGGTTCATGGTGCCCACATAGTCGAGGCGGTCGAAATAGGGCGTTGCCTGGAGGTAGGTCTTGTGCTCGATCAGCTTCTCGGTACCGCGATGCAGCAGGCCCACATGGGGGTCGGCACGGTCGATGACCTCGCCCGACATTTCCAGGATCAGGCGCAACACGCCGTGCGCCGCCGGATGCTGGGGGCCGAAGTTGATGGTGTAATTCTGAATCTGGGATTCGGCCATGTCAGCTGTTCCCCTCGGCCTTCTCGTCACCGGGCAAGGGACCTTCCCAAGGCGACAGGAAATCAAAGCTGCGGAAATCCTGGGTGAGTTTCACCGGCTCGTAGACCACCCGCTTGGCTTCGTCGTCATAGCGCATCTCGACATAGCCGGTCAGCGGGAAGTCCTTGCGCAGCGGATGCCCCTCGAACCCATAATCGGTCAGCAGGCGGCGCAGATCGGGATGGCCGGAGAACGTCACTCCGTACATGTCCCAGGTCTCGCGCTCGAACCAGCCGGCCGAGGAGAATACGCCGGTGACCGAGGGGACCGCGGTCTCCTCGTCGGTGGCGACCTTCACCCGGACACGCTGATTATGCTTCATGGACAGCAGGTGGTAGACCACGTCGAAGCGCGGCTCGCGCCCCGGCCAGTCCGCGCCGCACACATCCATCAGCTGCTTGAACAGACAGCCGGTGTCGTCACGCAAAAAGGTGACTACCTTCACGATCGAGGCGGTCCGGACCTCAAGCGTCAGCTCGCCGCAGCGATTGACCTCGGTCCGGAGCACGTCCTGGGGCAGGGCTGAGGCGATATACTCACCCAGGTCCTTCAGCGCTTGCGTCATCTTTGGGCCATCCCTCGTTCAGGCGCTATCGGAGAATGGAGCCGGTGCGGCGGATCTTCTTTTGCAGCTGCAAGATGCCATACATCAGCGCCTCGGCGCTGGGCGGGCAGCCCGGCACATAGATGTCCACCGGCACGATGCGGTCACAACCGCGCACCACCGAATAGGAATAGTGATAATAGCCGCCGCCATTGGCGCACGAGCCCATGGAGATCACCCAGCGCGGCTCGGCCATCTGGTCATAGACGCGGCGAAGCGCGGGAGCCATCTTGTTGGTCAGCGTACCAGCGACGATCATCAGATCGGACTGGCGCGGGCTGGGACGAAACACGACGCCAAAGCGGTCCATGTCATAGCGCGAGCAGCCGGCATGCATCATTTCCACGGCGCAGCAGGCCAGACCAAAGGTCATGGGCCACAAGCTGCCGGTCCGCGCCCAATTGACCACGGAATCGACGCTGGCCAGTACGAAACCCTTGTCGGAAATCTCGGTGGTGACGGCGCGCAGCAGCGCATCCTGCGCCGGACCCGGCGGCAGGGCCGCCGCGTGATCGGGCGACACGATACCGCCAGAGGACGGGTTCACTCCCATTCCAGGGCTCCCTTTCGCCATTCATAGATGAAGCCGATGGTCAGCACGCCCAGGAACACCATCATGGACCAGAAGCCGAACATGCCCAGCTTTCCCAGCGTTACCGCCCAGGGGAACAGGAAGGCCACTTCCAGGTCGAAGATGATGAACAGAATGGCGACGAGGTAGAACCGAACCTCGAACTTGGAACGGGCGTCGCCAAAGGCGTCGAAGCCGCATTCGTAAGCCGAAGCCTTTTCCGTGTCAGGCTTCTGGCGCGCCACGATCCATGACGCCCCGACGCAGATCGCCGAAATCACGATCGCTATCCCGAGGAAAATCAGGATCGGCAGATATTCGAGCAGCCAAGCTTCCATCGTCCCTGCCCTACCAAGAGGTGTTCCAACTGGAGGGTATCCCGGCGCCTGCGTCGTCACACGTTCCGCAACCGGCCGGGCACTGCACGAAGCAATTGGAAGTTCGCCCGGGCGGGATGACAGGACATGCGACGAGTCGCGAACGTCGAAAGGGAGGCCCCCTCCTGCAACAAACCATACGACAACGGCGCCCGCCCCTGCCGACCGCGCCCCTCGCTTGGACGACCGGGTCGGGGGGCATGGCGGGAGTGACGGGGCTCGAACCCGCGACCTCCGGCGTGACAGGCCGGCGCTCTAACCAACTGAGCTACACCCCCTCCGCAGCCACCCGCGTGGGTAGGCCGTGGTTTAATCCAGCCCCCATGGCCTGTCAAGCAAACAAGCCCGCATTTTTGAGCTTTTACGGACTTGACGCCGACGCCCGGATGCGGGGTCGCGCCGCCGCCGCGTTTCCCTCTCTCTATATAGGTACGGCTCCGGCCCATCCCCCACGGCCTTGACTATCGTGCGAGAGGGGCTTTCCCAGCGGGCCGCCCTAGTGCTATAACCCGCCTGTCGATCTCGCCCCCGACGCAAGGGGGCCGGATGACGTCGGTCAATGGGTCCGCGTAGCTCAGTCGGATAGAGCACAAGTTTCCTCGTTTTTCAAAACTGGGCGTTGCGATCGGAAACGGCGTAACGGATTCGCTCAAAGTCGGGGAACGCTACGGCGCGCTTGCGCCTTGCCAATCCCGAGCCAAGCCCCGAAAGGGGAAGGTGTAGAGACTGGACGGGCGACACCTAATGGCCTCGGCCGATGGTGAAGGGACAGTCCAGACCACGAACGCCGAGAGGCGGCGGCGAAAGTCGAAGTGGTATGAAACTTGGGGCCGGGGGTTCGAATCCCTCCGCGGACACCATTCACCCAATGACCGACCGAAATCGCGACCCCGGACCTCCCAAGGCCTGGCATCGACGAATCCCCCCAAGGCATCGACGGATTCCGTCAACCACCCCGCCCCACCGAACGGGGCGGCCTCAGCGTTGAACGGACCAGCACCCTGGATCTGGATGAAACAACAAGTCTCCGTCGTAAAATCATAGTGCGCCTTCCGAATGGCCCATCCGGCATCAATAGCGGTTGGTATATATAAATACGTGTTTAGTCCGGACAATCACCGCTGAAATATTTTTATATGCTGTGGATGACTTAAATATTATCTGCAAGTTGTCGATATCATCGCATTCAACTAACCCTTTATGTGACATATTGTATGAATATGTATTGTCGGGTCAATGCTGTATATTGACGAAGCCCTGCGGGAGGCTGTAATATGCACGGTGGTCAAGTGTGTCTGGTGGGGCTTGCTTGGCCGGCGAGAGAGTCTATCGCGACGTTTTTTGATGGTGAGGTTGTAATGGCGCCCAAGGACGAGAAGTCAGCCGCGACGGAGGCCGCGAATCATGGCGCGCCGATGCCCCTGGCAAAGCCGCTCCCCACCGCTCCTGGCGCCGAACATCCCACAATGACGATTTCCTCCGTCGGCACGGCCAACGTCGTGATTCCGGGCGGCGACTTCCTGCTGATGGCCGAATTCGTGCGCAAAGGAAGCGACCTGGTGCTGGTCGCCGCCGATGGCACCCGCATCCTGGTTCAGGATTATTTCGCTTCCGAGGCCCCCCCGCCCCTGCAAACCGAGTCGGGCGCGACCATCGACGCCGCCCTGGCCGGCAAGCTGGCCGGCCCGCTGGCGCCGGGTCAGTACGCCCAGGCCGGCGGCGGCTCGGGCGGGACGGCCATCGGCACCATCAAGACGTCCAGCGGCAGCGTCTCGGTCAAGCATGCCGATGGAACCCAGGGCGAGTTGCATACGGGCGACAACGTCTTTGAAGGCGACGTGTTGCAGACCGGCCAGGGCGGCGCGGTGGGCATGGTGTTCGCCGACGGCACTTCCATGTCATTGGGCGAAAAGGGACGTCTGGTCCTCGACCAGCTGTCTTACGACCCCGGCGCCAAGACCGGCGAGGCGCATATGTCGCTGGTCAGCGGCAGCTTCGCCCTGGTCAGCGGCCAGATCCCAAAGACCACCCCCGACGCGCTGGGGATCAAGACTCCCACCATGACGGTGGGCATCCGGGGCACCGGCCTGACCGGCAACGCCAACACCGTGGCGCTGATGCAAGAAAAGGGCGGTATTGCCGGCGAGGTCTCGGTGACCACCGCCAGCGGCCAGACCCTGACCCTGAACGCCCCCGGACAGGCCGCGACTATCAGCGCCAGCGGCGGACTGACCACGACCACCCTGACCCCGCTGCAAGTGATGCAGATCGGCGGCAACGCCTCCACCTCGCTGCCCAACGCCACCAACACCCTGTCCAACAGCTACAACACCGCCGTCCAGCAGGTGCAGCAGCAAATCCAGCAACAACAGCAGCAGCAACAGCAACAGCCTGAGGGCAAGCCGCAGTCGATTCTATCCCCGGCGCAGCAGGAACAGGTGGTGGCCAAGGCCGAGCCGCTGGTCAACGTCCTGAAGGCCCTGGCGCCGCCCCCCGGCCCGGTCGGCGGGGGGCTGTTCGTAAAGCCGCCGCCGCCGATCGAATTGAAAGGGGCCGAGCCGCCGCCCATCCAGCACGTCATCCACATCATCGACGATCGCAGCGGCGCCGCGCTGTTGCGGGCCAGGGCGCTGCACGAGCTGACGGACGCCGCCCAGATCGCGGCCCAGGAGCAGCACACCCTGCTCGCCGGCAAGCTGGCGGCCCTGAAGACGGCCCTGACCGCCAATTCCGCCGATGTGCAGACGGCCCAACTGAACAACACCGCCCTGCCCGCCGCCGTGCAACAGGCGATACAAGATATCGCCGGCGTTCAGGCCAACGTCACCCAGCAGAACACCGCCATCCAAGCGGCCGCCACCGAGGCCGCCGTTATCGCCGCCGGCTACCCGCAATTGACCGGCGCCGAGGCCACCGCCGTCGCCCTGGCGGCCAGCACGGCCGCCGTGCTGGCCGCCGACGCCGCCGACGCGGTCAAGCTGTCCACCGCCCTGGTGATCGCCGAGGCCCTTGAGGCGGCTCCCGCCCTAGCCGCCGGTTACGTTTCACCGGCCTCCACCGCCTTTACCGCCATGAGCGCGGCCATCGCCGCCGCCGAAGCCGTCTACAATCAGGCGGTCCTCGCCTATTACAACGCCCACAACGCCGCCTGGGGCGGAACCCTGGCGACCTTCATCGCCAGCGGCGCCACCTATGACGCCGCCAAACTCGCCGCCAAGACCGCCAACGCGGTCGCCGACCCCTTTACCGCCGGTCTCAGCAGCGATCTCGCCACCCTGGCGACGGGGACCGGCGCCACGCAGTCCCAACTGACCGCCCTGGCAGCCAGGGTGACGGCCCTACAGGCCCAGGCCACCGCCCTGCATCTGACCGGCACCGATCCCAGCACCGCATCCGATTTCAGCGCGGCCTTGGCCGCCATCGCCACCGATTCCGCCTCGACCAATGCCCAGGTCGCGGCCATGAGCACCGCCATCGCCACCCTGGCCAAGGTTCAGGCCAATCCGTTTTTCTATGGTTCCACGGTGCTGGCCGACTGGACGTCCGGGACCGCCACCGCCGTCGAGGCCGCCAAGGAGGATGCCCGCGAGGCGGCCGAGGCGGCCGTGGTTCTCGATCTCCACAACGGCGACAATACCGGCCTCAACGACCTGATCACGCAGTTGCAAACCCTGCGCACGGCAGAGACCACCCACCTCAACGGCTATCAGGCCGCCTTGGGCAAGCAATCGGCCCTCGACATCGCCGTGGCGGCGGCGGCGGCGCTGAAGACCAACGCCACCGACGCCCACAACGCCTGGGACGCCACCTTTCGCGGCAAGTTCTCCGGTGCCGCCACCGATCTGACCGATGCCGCCGCCCTGGCCGCCGGGACCGCTCGCGACGCCAAGGTCGCCGCCGCCCTAGTCAAGGCCACCGCCGCCCAGACGCTGGCCGATACCGGCTATAATCAGGCGGTTCTGACCTATTACAACAACACCCACGAGCCCGACCTGACCCTGGGCGGGCTGACCGGCGACAGCACCGTCTTCGCCGCCGCCAAGACCGCCGCCGAGGCCAATGATTTCGCCACCAATTCCTGGGTGGTGGCCAAGCTGGTCGCCAGCACCGCTGCCGCCGCCCTGACCGGCCTCGACAACAGCGACGACGTCGCCGTTGCCGCCGCCGGCATCGTGCTGTCGCAGGCCTCCAGCGCCGCCATCAGCCTGGATAGCTATTACAGCGGGCTGCTGAGTACCTACACCACGTCGTATGACGGCTTTCATACTCAGGCGGAGGCCTTCCGCGCCGCCGACCTGCATGACGCCCAAGCCCTCTACGACACCGACGAAGCCGCCATCACCGCCAAACAAGACGCCATCGCCACCAAGCTGGCGACCACCCTGAGCGATATGGAGACGGTCGGCACCGCCAAGGCCGCCGAGGCCTCGGCCGAATGGTATCTGGATATCGCCCGGACCGTGGCGGTGACCAAGGCCGAGACCGATCTGGCCACCGCCCTGGCCAATGCCCAATCCTATGCCGATACCGCCATCGCCAAGGCTGGATCGCCCGATTCGGCCCAGGTCGACGGCAGCGGTCACGCCCTGGACGCCGCCACCGCCGCCGCCCAGGCCAAGACAGCCGGCGACGCTGCCTATGCCCTGTTCCAGGCCAACCAGAACTATTCCTATATCAATCCAGGCCTTAGCGAGCCCAACTTGTCCGCGCCGGCCAACAAGGCAGCCGCCTATACCAACCTGTATAACCAGGCCTTCGACGCCGACGCCCTGGCCGACGGCTTCGCCGCCGCCGCCGCCACCGCCCTGGCCAACGCCCAGGCCGCCAAGACGGCGGTGCAGACCGCCATCACCTGGGCCACGACCAACAACGTCTATTCCGCATCCATGGGAGACAGCCTGACCGCCGCCACCGCGGCGGTCGCCAACGCCCTCGCGGCAAAGACGGCGGCGGACTCGTCGGCCACGGCCAGCCAATCGGCGCTGGATCTGGTCATCGCCACCGATCCCGATCCGGCGGCCGTGGCCTCGGGCATCACCGCCCTGAACACGAACACCGGCGCCGCCAACTCCGCCGCCTTGGCCAAGCTGAAGCAGGAGGCCGCCGCCGAGTCCAGCGAGGCCGCCTATGCGAAGCTTCAGGCCGATGCCGCCGTCACCCAGGCCACCACCGCCCAGACCCTGTTCGGCGGCTATTCGTCACAAGATCCCACCGATGTCGCCGCGCTGGCCTCTCATAAGAGCGCGGCCCTGACGGCCCAGGCCGCCGCCGATGCCGCCGCCACCCGCGCTTCCGCTCTATCGACCCAGGTCCAGGCCGCCACCACCGTCATCGGGGCCAAGACCCTGCTGGGCGACGCCCACCATCTGGTCACCACCACCGGCGCTACCGTGCTGAACGCCAGCGGCGCCTATGTCAGCGGCGATTCCATCGCCGCCACCATCGCCGGCACGGCCTCGGACGTTTCCACCGCCCTGTACATCGCCACGGTCAAAGCCGCGCTGGCCCAGACCGAAGCGAACATCGCCACCGCCTCGGCCGCCGCCGTGGCGACCTCGGTGGCCAATGCCGCCGTCACCGCCGCCGCCGCCGCCGGCACCGCCGCATCCACCGCCGCCGGTCTCACCACCGCCGATCTGGCCGATGCCAAGGCCGCCCTGACGGCCATGAGTCTGGCCAGCAACTCGGCCGCCACCGTCAATACCGAGGTGGCCTCCGCCCTCGCCAACAAATCCGCCACCGATGCCCAACAGACCATTGCCCAGGCCCAGCTGACTACCCTGACCACCCTGGCGACCGATGTCGCCGCCTTGGGCGGCACGGTCTCGACCATCGCCAAGACCATCGCCGCCCAGCGCGGAACGGTGGAGGCCAGCTTGGCCGCCGCCTCGCAGTCCGACCAGACCGCGTCTTCCGCCTATGATCAAGCGCTGACCATCGCCAGCGCCGCCAGCGCCAAGCATGACGCCCTGGTCTTCTCCCAAGACGCCCTGGACGCCGCCGCCGCCGCCGCCGCCACCGCCGCCGCCACCGCCCAGGCCCAGATCGACGCCGCCAAGGCGACCCGCGCCGCCGCCGAAGCCCAGGCCCACGCCACCGCCGGGGGCTATGCCAGCGATGCCGCCACCCAGTTGGGCAATACCGACCTGCTCACCTACAACGCCGGAACCGGGACCGGCCTGGACACCGTCGCCAAGACTTACAAGGTCGCGGGGGTGTCCCAGACCAGCGTGACGGTGACCAATGCGGTGACCGCCGAGATCCAGACCTATCTGGACTTCTGGAACGGTAATCTGGCCAAGATCGCCGGCAACGCCGCCCTGGCCAAGAGCTATGCCGCCGTCGCCCAGACCGATTTCGACGCCGCCGCCCTGGCCGGCCAGGGCTACCAGACCGCCGCCACCGATGTCGCATCCGCCAGTACCGCCCTGACCAAGGCCAAGTCGGCCTCGGCCATCGCCGCCGCCCTATCGGCCACCGCCGACAACCTATCCACCGCCGCCGATTCCTGGCGCGCCGGCACCCTGATCAGCGATCGGATCGCCGCCACCACCGCGACCGCCACCGCCAACGCCGCCTGGACATCGGCCAAGACCGCCGCCGATGCCGCCGCGACGGCCGCCGCCACCGCCCAGTCCGACACCGATTCGCCGCTGATCGCCAAGGCCGCCGCCGACGCCACTCTGGCGTCGCAACAGGATTCGCTGCACGGCGCCTTGTACAAATTCCTGGATACGGTGGGACAACTCCCGGCCTCCACGACGTTCGCCGCCCTGGTCACCAAGGTTATTTCCTATGCAGGCGCGGTACTCCAGGCAGGAACCGCCGACGAGCAGGCAATCTATGCAGCTTTGGTGGCCGGAACCGCCACTGAAACCCAGGTTCACACCGCCATCACCACCAAATGGACCGCCACCCCCGGCGATCTGGTGCAAGGCGCCTGGCACGACACCTACGATTCGTCGTTCAACGCCTATGACAACGCCGCCACCGCCGCCACCCAGGCCGATGCCGCCGCGACCTCGGCGCTGGCCCGCGCCGCGACCTTGCAGGCGCAGGCCGACGCCGCCGCCACCGCCTTTACCCAGGCGCAGAACAACCTGTCCACCGCCGCCGCCACCGAGGCCTCGACCGAGACCTCGGAAGTGGCCGGCGAATCCGTGGCGGAAAAGCAGGCCTCCACCCTGCTGGCCGAAGCCTTCACCTCGACCAATACGGCGCTGACCACCGCCACCACCGAGGCCACCGAGGCCGCCGCCCACGCCGCCACCGTCGCCGCCAAGGCCATCGACGCCACCACCGCCTTCAACGCCGGCAATGCCGCCAACCTGACCGCCGCCGCCGCCGCCGCCCTGATCGCCAAGGATTTGGCCATAACCGACGACACCGCCGCCGAAGCCGCCGTGGTGATCGCCGACGCCGCCCTGGCCGACGCGGTCATCGCCCTGGGCTGGGCCAACACCACCATCCCCAATTTCGCCAACGCGCTGTCGCAGGCCAAGGATTCCTGGACCCAGGCCCTCAGCCAGGCCCAGGCCAACTATGCCAAGGTGGTGGCCTATAACGCCGAGGTTCACCGCGAGGCCGATCTGGCCGATGCCCAGCGCATATCCGCCCTGAACGCCTATGCCCAGGTCGAGGCGGTGCAGCAGCAACAGACCGCCGCCAATGCCGCCGACACCGCCGCCGCCCAAACCGCAGCCGACGCCGCCTTGACCAAGGCCAACGCCGCCGATACCGATGCCGGAGCCGCCTCGACCAAAGCCACCACCGCCGCCCATCTGATCGACGGCCTCGCCAATGACGGCGGAGCAAGCGACGTGCGGTCTTTGTTCAACACCGCCTCCACCGAGGCCTCCACCCGGCTCGGCGCCCTGACCACGTCCCTCAATGCCGCCAAGATCACCCTGGCGGCGCTGGCGGCCCAAGGGGTCAGCACCACCACCGCCCTGGCGGCGGTCACCGCCGCCGAGAACGCCGTCACCTCGGCCACCACCACCCTGAGCGGTCTGGCCGCCCAGGCCACTGCCGCCTTTACCGCCGCTGATACCGCCGCCGGCCTGGCCTCGGCCGCCGATACCGATGCCGGAACCCAGGCCGCGACCGCCGCCGCCCAGAACGTCCTTGCCCATGCCGGCGGCGTTTCCACCGCCGATGCCAAGGCCGCCGCCACCACCGCCGCCGCCGCCGCCAAGGCCGGCGCCGCCGATGCCGCCACCGCCCAGGCCCAAGCCGCCATCGCCGCCGGTAAAGTGTCGCTGGTCGCCGGCCTGCAAAGCCAGGCCGGAACCGGCGTCGCCGACGCAGCCACCCTGGCCAATACCGCCATCAACAAGGTGACCATGCTGTCGGCGGTGAGCGGCGCCACGGCGTCATTCAATACCGCCGCCGCCGACCGGGCCTTGGTGCTGGCCGATATCACCGCCATCAACACCGCCATCGGCAGTTCGGGGGTCGCCACCAGCGAGGCCGGCAAGCTGGCGGCGCTGACCACCTTGTACAACACCTGGGTGGTCAGCCAGACCGCCGCCAACTCGGCCGATGCCCAGACCCGCGCCCTGATCGACGCGGCCTACAAGCAGGCGGCCCAGGCCGACGCCGTCATCCAGGCGGCCAAGGCCAAGGCCGCCGATCTGTTCGACAAGACCGGATCGACCCTTGACGTGGAAGGCCAGTTGGCCGCCGCCACCACCGCCAAGGCGGCCGCCATCGCCGCCACCACCGCCCTCGACGCCACCAAGGCCGCCGCCGACACCACCGCCGCCGCCGATCTGATCGCCCAGTACAAGGCGCTGGTCGCATCCGCCGCCGCGACGGTGGCCGCCAATACCGGCACCATCGACACCCAGCTGACCGCCGCCCAGGCCGCCGCGATCACCCTGACCGCCGCGGCCAGCGCCAAGACCTATGCCGATCAGGCCGCCACCTTCGCCGCCACGGCAACGGCGCAAGAAACCATCGCGGTGGCCCAGGCCGCCCTAGCCAAGTCGGAAGCCGCCCTCGCCGCCACCGCCTCCTCCGACGCCGCCAGCGCCTTCATCGCCAACGCCGCCGCCGATATCTCGGCCTTCATCGCCTCGGCCGACACCCATTCCGCCGCCGCCACCACCGCCGCCGCCAACGCTCTCGCCGCCCATACCGCCGCCCATACCGCCCGGCTAGGAGCCGATACCGCCGCCACCAATGCGGGGACCGCCGCCGCCGGTCAGGCTGCCGGTTCCGCCGCCGTCAAACTGGCCACGACGGCCCAGGCCTCGGCCACCGCCGCCCAGGCCTCCGACACCAACGCCGCCGCCGCCGACACATCCGCCGCCGCCGCCAAGGCCGCCGCCCTGGCCTCCAGCGCCGCCGCGCATAACGCCGCCACCGACGCCATTTCAGCGCTGACCAAGGCCATAGATTCCATCGAAAGCGCCATCCAGTCGCAAGCTTTGGCGTCCGAGGCGGCGAAGGTGGACGCCCAGGCCCAGGCGACCCTGGCCACCGCGACCAATGCCGACATCCACAGCCGGCTGGTCACCGTCAAGGCGGCGATGCAGGCCTGGATCGCCGACCCCGATCACAGCGCCATCAACACGGCCGCCCTGACGACCCTGATCGGCAAGGTAACCCCCCTCGACGACGCAGCGGCCCTCAAGGCCACCGCCGCAGCCACCGCAGCCACCGCAGCCACCGCAGCAGATACCGCCATCGATCTGAATGTGTCGGATATGAGCGCCCTGTCGGCCATCGCGTCCCCCAACGCCACCAATATCACCGCGGCCCAGACCGAGGCCGCCGACACCAACGCCCAGGCGGTGATCGCCAACAATCAGGCCGCCATCGCCAAGGCGGCAGCCCAAGGCTTGCTGCAAGCCAAGGCCAACGTGGACGCCATCGAGGCCGGCTTCGCCTCCTTCAAGTCGCAGGTGGGCCAGGGCATCAAGGCCGCCAACGCCGTGGCGGTTCAGACCGTCGAGACCAATGCCGCCGCCAAGGCGGTGGCCGATACCGGGACGGTGAACGAGAATGTCGGCCTGACCACCAATTCGGTCACCGTCAATGTGCTGGCCAACGACAAGCACTTTGACAACAGCGCCTTCGACAGCAATACCGCGATGGTCAATGACAGTGTGGTGGTCTCGGCGGTGGGCAGCGCCGCCCATGGCACGGTGGTGCTGAACGCCGACCACACCATCACCTACACCGCCAACAAGTTCTGGTACGGCACCGAGGTCATCACCTATACCCTGACCGACACCGCCGCCTTGCATGTGGCCCAGACCAAGGTCGAGACCAGCGACGCGGCCTCCATCGACCTGACCCGCGTCTTCACCGCCACCGGCAGCCTGACGGTGACGGTGGCCCACGTCAACGTGGCCCCGACCCTGACCAATTTTACCATGGTCGGGCTGGAGAACACCTCCGGCGCGCAGACGGTGGCCTTTACCGCCAGCGCCTTCACCAATGCCTTCACCGACCTTAATCCGGGCGACAGTCTGGCCAAGATCAAGTTCACCGACCTCACCAACCTGAACTCGCACGGGTCTTTGACGCTGAACGGCACCGTCGTCGCCATCAACGATGAAATCCTCGCCGCCCAGCTTGGCAACCTGACCTTCCAGGCCAACCAATACTACAACGGTCCCGCCACCTTCCAATGGAAGGCGTCGGACGGTACCGACTACTCCACCGCCGCCGCCGGCGGCACCATCAGCTTGCAGGCGGTGGCGACCACGCCGACCATTTCCACGGGAACCGCCGCCATTTCCGGGGCCGAGCGCACGGCCTCCGCCACTTCGATTTCACTCGGCACGATCAGCGTCACCGATGCCGACACCAGCGACACCATCTCGTCGGTGGTGATCACCGGCGTTCCCACCGGAGCCACCCTATCGGCCGGCACCATGACCAGCGCCGGCACCTGGAGTCTGAGCACGGCGCAATTGAGCGGCCTGTCCCTGACCCCGCCGCAGTATTATAACGGCGGCATCGACCTCACCATCACCGCCACCGCCGCCGACGGCGCCAAGACGGCGCAGGCGGTGAAGACCCTGCATGTGGATGTGACGCCGGTCGTCAGCACCCCCACCATCACCCTGTCCGGTTCGGGGACCGAGGGCGCGACCGCGACCACCTATGCGCTGCCGATCGCCATCGCCAAGCCCGACACCAGCGATTCCATCAGCCTGGTGAAAATCTCCGGCCTGCCCGCCGGGACCGGCCTGTCGCTGGGGACGACCGCCCTGACGGCGGTGGGCGGCACCTATACCCTGGGAGCCTCCGACAACCTGTCGACCCTGAAGTTGACCACGCCGGCCTATTACAACGGCACCGTCACCCTTAGCGTATCCGCCGTGGTCACCGATGGCGTGGCCGTGCCCGGAACCTTTACCAGCACTCCGTCCTTCATCATCGCCCCGGTGGCGACGGCCCCGACCCTGACCACCGCAGCCGCCACCGGGACCGAGTACGCCGCCACGGCAACGCCGATCACCCTGACCATCGCCGAAAGCAACCCCGACACCAGCGATTCGACCGCCATCGTCATCACCGGCGTGCCATCCGGGGCGACTCTCAACCATGGGACCATGACCAGCGCCGGAACCTGGAGCCTGACCCCGGCCCAAGTCAGCGGCCTGACCCTCACCCCCGCCCAGTATTTCAACGGCGCCATCGATCTGACCGTCACCGCCACCGCCACCGATCACGCCCAGACCGCCCAGACCGTCAGAACCCTGCATATCGACGTGGCCCCGGTCATCGCCACCCCCACCGTCACCCTGTCCGGTTCCGGAACCGAAAGCGCAGCCACCGCCGCTTTTTCCATGCCGATCACCATCGACAAGCCCGACACCTCGGATTCCATCAGCGCCATCAAGCTGTCCGGCCTGCCCGCCGGAACCGGTCTGACGCTGGGAACCACCGCGCTTACCGCCGTGGGCGGTACCTTTACCCTGGGCGCCGCCGACGATCTGTCCACGCTGAAGCTGACCGCGCCGGCCTATTACAACGGCACCGTCAATCTGAACGTGGCGGTGTCCGTCACCGACGGCACGCTCAGCCAGACCTTCAGCAGCATCAAGGCCTTCACCGTTGATCCGGTGGCCACGATTCCGACTTTGACCACCACGAACACGACCGGCGCCGAAAGCGCGACCGGCACCACCGTGGCGCTGTCCATTTCGGCGACGGATATCGATAGCTCGGATACCGTGGCGGTCAAGATCTCCGGCTTGCCGGCCGGCGCCACCCTGTCTGCGGGAACGCTGTCGGGTGGCACCTATACCCTGACTCCGGCCCAGCTGACCGGCCTGACCATGCATACGCCGAGCTATTTCAACGGGATGATCGACCTCGGCGTCCAGGCGATCGCGACCGACGGAGCGGCGACGAACCAGATCGCCAATACGCTGCACATCGATGTCAGCCCGGTGGCGACCCTGCCGGCCATCACCACGGCCGCGGCCGCCGGCAACCAGGGCTTGGCCATTCCATTATCGCTGTCGGTGCCCAATTCTTCCGATAGCAGCGACGATTCGGTCGTGATCCGGATCACCGGCGTTCCGGCCGACGCCACCTTGTCGCACGGCACCCTGTCGGGCGGCACCTGGACGCTGGCCCCGGCCGATCTGACGGGGCTGTCGCTGACGACAAGCGGCAGCTTTACCGGCTCGGTCGATCTTGCCATCACCGCGACCGCGACCGATTCCTCCACCACGGGCCAGACCGTCACCCAGGTGGCCAGTTCGACCCTGCATGTGGATGTGAGCCACCCCAATCAGGCCCCGACGATCACCGATGCCGGCAGTTATACCGTTAGCGAGGATGCAACGCTGGCGGTGACCGGCATTTCCATTTCCGATACGGATTCCCTGTCCACCGATTCCATGCAGGTGACTCTGTCGGTCGCCCATGGCGTGCTGACCCTGCCGACCCCGAGCGGACTGACCTTCAGCGTCGGCGACGGCGCCGACGATGCCGCCATGACCTTCACCGGGTCGAAGACCGACATCAACGCCGCGCTGGCCACTTTGTCCTACAAGGGCAACCAGGATTACAGCGGCGCCGATCAGGTCGTCATCACCTCCAGCGATCTGGGCCATACCGGGACCGGCGGCGCGTTGACGGCCACCAGGACGGTGAATATCACCGTCAACCCGGTCAACGACGCGCCCATCCTGGGGGCCTTGCCCTCCCTCAGCCTGACCAATTCCGGCACGGGGACCGGTACAGCGACGGCGACCGACGTGGATGCCGGCGATACGATCAGCTATCACCTGTGGAACGGCGCCGCTCCGGTGGAGAGCCTCGCCACCGCCCATGGCTCCGTCACCATCGATACCGCCACTGGCATTTACACCTATCTGCCCAACGGACAGTTGGAAGTCGGTGGAAGCCTGAACGACAGCTTCCAGGTGGTGGCGACCGACGGCGGCTTGCTGACCTCGACCGCCACCACGGTGCTGGTGACGGTCACGGTCCCCAGCACCGGCACGGGAGCCAACGACATTTTCTACAGCGGCGTCGGCAACGACATCATCACCGGCGGCGGCGGAACCGACACGGTGGTGTTCAGCGGGCCGGAATCCGCCTATCTCATTTCCACCGATGCCGGCGGCACCCTGACGGTGTCCGGTGGTTCGAACGGCACCGACACGCTGACCGGCATCAGCACCCTAGCCTTCTCCGACGGCACCGTGTCGGTCCAGGGAAGCGCCGGAACGCAGACTCTGGTCGGCGGCTCGGGCGACGACGCCCTTAACCTGGGGACGGGCTTCAAGGGAGTCGACCTCGGCCTCGGCAACGATCACCTGACCCTGTCGGCCGGCGATCTGGCCGCCATGACGACGATTGCCGGCGGGGCCGGCGGCGACACCCTGACTCTGACCTCGATTCCGACCCTGGTCAGCGATGCGGCGCTGACCCATGTGAACGGGTTCGAGACGCTGGCGCTGGCGGCCAGCGCGGCGACGACGACGCTGTCCATGGGATCGGTCGGGCAAAGCGCCGGCGTGACCACGTTGGATGCCTCGGCGCTGATCGGCACCGTCACCGAGGTCCTGAGCGACGGCTTCTCCGGCGGTCTTACCGTCAAGGGTGGCAGCGGCAACGATACCTATGTGGCGCCGAGCCTGTTGACCGGCACCCTGACCCTGATCGATACCGCCGGCACCAACATCATCGACGCCTCGGCGGTTTCCGACCACGGCTTCGTGGGGGCCGAGCAATCCGGCACTGATCTGGTCATTCATCTGGGCGAAACCGGCGCGGTGGTGGTTAAGAACCAGTTCGCCAGCGGGACGCCGGTGATCGACCACGTTTTCACCGGATCGGGAAACGATCCGATCGCCAGATTCATCGGTAAGATCGACGCTTCGACCACCCTGACCGGCGGCACCGGCAACGAAGTCTTTGTCGCCAATACCGGCGTGACGACCCTGATCAGCGGCGGCGGCGAGGACAGTTTCTTTGCCGCCAACGCCAGCCAGTCCTTTATCGGCAACGGGGCGGCTCGCAGCGATGGCGGCATCATCGGCGGCGAGGTCGATTTCACCTTCGCCACCGGCCCGGTGACAGCCGATCTGACGACGGGGACCGCCACATTCGGCGCCTATACCGATCAGTTCTCGAATATCACCCAGTTGCAGGGATCGGCGCAGGCCGACGCCCTGACCGGCGGCACCGGCTATTCGCAGTTGGAGGGCGGCGGCGGCGACGACACCCTGACCGCCGGCTCCGGTAATACGACAGTCAGCTATGGCCACTCGACCGAGGGGGCCTATATCAATCTGTCGGCCGCCACCGTCACCCTGAACGGCGTCACCATCGCCGCCGGCACCGCCCAGGACGGCTGGGGCCTGAACAATATCGATACCCTGATCGGCATCCACTCGGTGCGCGGCTCCTTCGGCAACGACATCATACAGGGCGGCGACAGCGGAACCTACTCCCTGGATGGCGGCGGCGGCGTGGACCTGCTGTACGGCGGCAATGCCAGCACCTCGTTCCGCATCGCCAAGGCCGGCATCGGCACGGTGGCAGGCGGCAGTGGGCAAGACCGCCTGTCCTTCAGCGACTATACCGGCGGCGTCCTGGCCGACAGCGCCTTCATCGGGGTAAGCGGGGTCGAGACCTTCAGCGTCGGCATGAGCAACAGCACCCTGACGCCCATGGCGGTGACCTTCGGCACCACCACGGCGACAGCGGGAATCAAGACCCTGGACGCCGGGAATGTGGGCGCCACCGCGGTATCGCTCGACGCCAGCGCCCGGTTGGACAACATCACCTTCCAAGGCGGCGGAGGCGGCGACACCTTCCTTGTGGGCCTTGGCGACAATACCTTCACGGGCGGCGCCGGCATGGATACCGCCGTCTTCCAAAAAAACGCGGCGGACTACAGCATTTCGGGGAGCACCGGAAATCTGGTGGTGACCGAGATGGCCACCGGTCATGCGACGGCCCTGACCGGGGTGGAGGTGTTGCAGTTCAGCACTGGTTCGCTGACAGCATCGACCATGCTTGGGACGCTCACCGCCGCCGGAACGCAGATCCAGATCAACACCTATACCACCAACAACCAGTCTGTCCCGGAAATGGCGGCGTTGAATGGGGGCGGCTACGTCGTGACGTGGCAAAGCGCCATGCAGGACGGTGACAGCTGGGGTGTCTACGCCCAACGCTACAACGCTGCCGGGACGCCGCAGGGGGGCGAGTTCAGAGTCAACGTCACCACCGCGTCCGAGCAATGGGGACAACAGGTCGTCGGCTTGAACGGTGGCGGTTTCGTTGTCCTTTGGCACAGCAATGGTCAGGATGCTCCCGGCGATTGGGGCGTCTTCGGCCGGGCTTTCGCGGCCGATGGCACCGCCCTGGCCGGCGGCGAATTCCAGGTCAACACGACCACCGCCGGCTTCCAGGCCTGGCCGGCGGTCACCGCCCTGCCCGATGGCGGATTCATGGCGACGTGGGACGCGGGCAGTCCGCGTCAGGTCTACGGCCAGCGGTTCGACGGGATCGGCGCAAAGACGGGGACGGAATTCCAGATCTCCACCAACGCCGTCAATGACCCGGTTGAGTCCATCTGCACGCTGGCCAACGGCGATATGGTGGCGTTCTGGCACGCCGATGGTCAGGAGACGGGCGCCGGAGCCACGGGTTTCGGTATCTTTGCGCAGCGTTTCAACGCCTCCGGCGGCCTGCTGAACGCCCCGTTCCAGGTCAACGCCACCGTCGCCGAGCACCAGAGCGCAGCGTCGGCCAAAGCCTTGGCCGGGGGCGGTTTCGTCGTCACATGGCAGAGCTATTTGCAAGATGGCTCCAATTGGGGCGTTGCGGGCAGAGTCTTCAACGCCGCAGGGGTTCCGGGGAACGAATTCCTCGTCAATAGCTCCACAGCGGGTTTCCAGGCTTTGTCATCGGTTACGCCACTCCTTGATGGCGGCTTCCTGGCGGTGTGGGACAACGCTCCGGACTCCGTGGCCAAGAATGTCTTCGGCCAGCGCTTCAGTGCCGACGGCAACAAGGTGGGGACGGAGTTCCAGATATCGACCGGAAATTATCCCGCCGATCAAAGCCCGACGGTCTCGACCCTGGTCGATGGCAGCGTCATGGTGGCTTGGCAGCAGGCCGACGCCAACGGCGCGGGCATCTTTGCCCAACGTTACATGTTCACGGGCGGGATAGGACTGACGACCCTTGGCGGCTCGTCCAACGACGACATTATCAATGTGGGAACCGGGATCGGCGTGATGGACGCCGGAGCCGGCAACGACACCATCACGGTTTCGGCGAGCAACCTTCCCGCCATGACCTCGGTGATCGGCGGGGCGGGTTCCGACACGCTGCTTCTGTTCGGCAGCGGCGCCCTGAGCGATGCGACATTCGGCAAATTGAATGGGGTCGAGAACCTGACGCTCGACGGAGCTGGAACGCTCTCCCTGACCCTGGGGGCGGCTGCGATCGCCTCCGGGATTACCCATATCGACGCCTCGGCCAACACGGGCGAGGTCGTGGTCAACGCTTCGGCCTATTCCGCCGATGTGACCCTGAAAGCCGGCAGCGGCACCACCAGCTTTACCGGCGGCAGCGGCCATAACGTAATCCAGATCCAGGCCACCCAGGCCGCCACCACCATCTCCAGCGACATGAACGGCTTTCATCTGGGGGGCAGCCTGACCGTCGCCGGGGTCGAGGAAGTCCGCTTCTCCGACGGCACCCTGGGGCTGGCCGCCACCATCGACCCCATGACCGCCACCATTATCGGCGGATCCGGCTCCGATATCATTCACGCGGGCGCGGGCATCACCGTCATCGACGCCGGCACGGGCGGCAGCGACGTGCTGACCAGCGGGATCACCGCGACCACCTTCCGCCTGCATGGCGGCCTTGACGCCACCGATATCGTCACCGGTGATTCGGGAGTTCTGAATACCCTGCAACTGGACGGCGGCGCCGTCACCGACGCCGCGTTCGCCAATGTCACCAATGTGGAAACGCTGGCGCTGACCAATGGCGGCACCGCGACCCTGGGCGGAAATGCCGAGACGGCCGGCATCATGGTGGTCGACGCCTCGACCTCCAGCCAGTCGGTCGTCATCAATCACGGCGGCGGCATAGCCAATATCACCATGGTGAGCGGCGGCGGCAACGACACCCTGACCGGTTCGACGCTGGCGCCGGAAAGCGACGCCGCCGACCTCTCGCACGCCACCGGGACTCTGGCCGTCAACCTGACCACCGGCACCGCTGCCGCGCTCGGCATCGGCACCGATACCCTGACCAATATCCACACGGTGATCGGCGGCAATTTCGGCAACAGCCTGACCGGCTCCGCCGTAAGCGATCAGTTCGTAGTGAACGGCGTCGGCGCGCTGTGGAACGGCAGCGCCATCCAGGGCGGAGCCGGCCTTGACACGTTGGTCGTCGGCGACGCCACCAACCTGCACGGCGCATCGGTCGGCGGCATCGAATCCATCCTGGCTAATAACGGAGCCCTCAACCTGACGGTTGATTACACACAACTGTCGGCGATGGCGACCTCGGCCCGGACGGAAGCCTCGGGCGATCTGCTCATTGATTTTGGCGTCGGCGCCTCCGGCACAAAATCGCTGACCGTCAACATGGATTATTACCGCAGCTCTCTTTACGAAGTGAATCTCTTCACCGGCCTGACCTTCCTGAATTTCGGGGGTTCGGACCGGTTGCTGATCGACGGCTCGACCCATTCCGACAATCTGGAGGTGATGCAAAATATCGGCATCGCCACCACCACCATCCTCGGCGGCAGCGGCAATGACAGCCTGACACTGCTCAACAGCGGCCTGCCTGTCCTTGCCGGAACCACCTTGAACGGCGGACTGGGCAACGACACCCTCAGTCTGACATGGGGCGGGACCGTCAACCTGATCCCCGCGATGATCGCCGGGTTCGAGACCATTACCGCCAATACCTCGGCCAATCTGACCCTCGACGCCAGCCAGGCGGCCGGCGTCGCGCTGAATGGCGGCGGTGCCGGGGTATCCCTGGCCGTCGACCTGCATCTGGCCGAGGGCGGAGCGAACTTCGACGGCAGCAACCCCGGCGCTCTCAACCTGATCAATTGGGGACCGGAAGACACGATCCGCATCATCGGCGGCAGCGGCAATGACAGCATCACCGGCACCGCCCTCAACGATATTTTTGGAATCAGCTCCGGTAACGACACCATCAATGGCGGCGGGGGCAACGACCTGCTGGACCTGTCCGGCCTGACGGCCGGGGCCAGTGTCGATCTCGGCACCGGAATGGTGATCACCGGGTCGGGAGCCACTGTGCTGACCTCGGTCGAAGGCGTGGCCGACAGTACCTACGTCGATACCCTGACCGGTGGCGCTGGCAACGACCTGTTCCTCCTGCACAGCGGCGTTCATGAGGCCGATACCGTCACCGGCGGCGCGGGTGCCGACACGGTACAGGTGGTGGCGACCGCCGACCTTCGCAGTGTCGCCTTCAGCAGCGTCGAGACCGTATCCTTCGGTCATTCGTGGTGCGATGTCACCGTTCAGGCGAGTCAATTCGGGGCCGGTCTGTCCACGGGCCTGCATGTCAGTGGTTTCAGCGCGCTCAACCCCAACGGGTTGACCATCATGGTGGAGAGCCCGGGCTTCGACGCCTCGGGCTTTACCTTCTCCAACTGGGGTGGCGGCAGTTCCCTCTACCTGAACGCCGGTTCGGCCGGCGGCGGCGTCACCCTGATCGGCAGCACGGCCGCCGACCACCTCGTCGGCAGTTTGGGAAGCAGCACGCTGACCGGCGGCGGCGGGGCCGACTGGCTGGTCGGCCGCGACGGCAACGACGTGTTCATCCTGAACGCCGGCGACGCGATGGCGGGCGAGAGCATCAACGGCGGCGCCGGCCTCGACACGATCTTGCTGAACGGCGCAAACGATCTGCGCGGCGCGACCCTGACGGCGGTCGAGACCCTCAGCCTCAACGGCTTCAGCGCCTCGGTCAATCTGAGTCAGGTTGGAACCACGCTCTCGGTGGTGGCCGGGGCTGGCATCGATACGCTGACAGTCCATGGCGACGCATCCGTCGGTACCGATTTCAGGACCAATCTGGGCAATCTGTCGCTCACCGGCTTCGACGGGGTCGGCGGCGACCGGGTGTCGTTCGGCGGCGGCGGCGGCAACGATATCTTGAAGTCCACCGACGTTATGGATGTCCTGGACGCCGGCGACGGCAACGACACCCTGATCGCCACCGGCGGAGCCGACATCTTCCTGGGCGGCGCGGGCGACGACGTCTTTGACTTCACCAGCAACACCCTGACCATCGGCACCGGCTCCTTGCTGGACGGCGGAGCCGGGTTCGACACCCTTCTGCTCAACGGCCCCGGCCTCAGCGGCATGGGATATTACTCGTTCAGCGGTAATTACCTGACCTGCCTCACAGGGATCGAGAAGTACCAGCTTGGCGCGACGAATCTGTATTTCGATGGTGGAGTCCTGAGCGGCCAGACCATCGAATTGGCCGGCACCGCCGCGCCCGACATCACGTTCAACGTCATGAACAACACCATCGCCGATCTGTCGCACCTGACCTTTACCGGGACGATGCCGGCGCATATCACCATCACGGCATCCGGCAGCAATGCCGCCGGCGACATGCGCACCGTGATCGGTACCTCGCTGGCCGACACCATCACCGGCAGCATGGGCATGGACACCATCACCGGCGGCCTGGGGGCCGATATCCTGACCGGCGGGGCGGGAACCAACGTCTTCCGCTATACCAGCAACACCGAATCCACCGTCGCCAATACCGACGTGATCACCGGCTTCGTGCCGGGACAAGACGTCATCCGGCTGGACGGGATCGCCGGCGTTCCCTACAACGTCGCCTCGGTCTATGCCTGGAAAGGATCGGTGGCCGACACCATCGCCGATCTTTCCGCGAATGTCGGCGTCGCCAACACGGTGATGTTCTTCAGCAACGGCACCGATGGCTGGCTCTATGTGAATGGAGCAGGTACCGGAACCAACTATGACGGCACGATAATCCAGTTGGCCGGGGTGATCGCCCCGCCGACCACGAACAGCGTGGCCGGAGGCGCGCCCAACACCCCCCCGACCCTGATCCAGATGGCAGCGGTTTCGGCGACTTATGGCTTCGAAGGGCTGACGGCGGGGACGCTCGGCAGTCAGGATGGCTGGGTGACCAACGCCACCGACAACGCCAATATCGTGACCACCTCCACATCGGGCGCTTACCAGGGGTCCAGCGCCTTTTTCGGAGGCGCGACCGGCAACGGCACGACACGCGGCGCTTCGCACCTGTCGAATGGTTCATTCGTCATGCCGACATTGACCCAGGGCAATACCTTGACCCTGGAATTCGACATGGCTCCCAACTCCTCAAGCAGTTCGTTCCGGGTCGGCTACGACTCCGACGCCAACGGCAGTATCTTGGAGCGTGGCCCAAACAATGAGTCATTGAATACCAGCGACCAGTCCATCGGCCTGCTGCTGAATCCGGCCAGCAACAGCTGTACCCTGTTCGGTGCCGATGGCGCCACCACCTCAACCAGCTTCCTCGTCCAAGGGATGTGGTATCGCTTCCGGATAGAGCTGGACACCACCGCGTACGGAGGACAGGGGGCGATCAGCCTGTTCTCCCAGAATCTGACCAATTCCGGCGGCTGGACTCCAATCTTATCAGGCGTCAACGCCCATCTTGACTGGACCAGCGCCGGGGCGAGCAATCCCAGCCTGTGGAACGGCATCCAGTTCTGGGGCGACGGCGGCATTGGCACATTTAATCTCGACAATATCAGCTATGGAGTGTCGAGCCCCCCTGCCTTGGCCCCCATCGTCGAGGATATCAGCGACACCGCCAATGTCGGCACCCTGATCTCGACCATGATCGCCGGCCATGCCAGCGACGCCGATTCCGGCGCGAGTCTGGGCGTCGCGATCACATCGGCGAACACGGCGCATGGAATTTGGCAATACAAACTGAATGCCGGCGCCAGTTGGACCACCATGACGCCACCGCCCACCGCCATGGCCGCGCTGGCGCTGGACGGCGGCGCCAGGGTCCGTTTCGTGGCCGAGCCCAACTATAACGGCAACACCGACCTGATGTTCCGGATCTGGGACCGTACCGATGGCGCCGCCAGCGGTTCCACGGTGGACCCGACCCTGGCCGACCCCGTGCACGGGGCTTATAGCAGCATATCCGCCAACGCGATGCTGACCATCACCCCGGTCGACGACGCCCCGATCCTGGGTGGCGTCACCCAGACGGGTTACACCTACCCCACCTTGATGCTACAGGTCGATCCCGACACGATGCGGTCGGGAACGGTCATGGCCACAGACCCCGATATAGGCGACACGCGGACCTATTCGCTGACCAGCGGCACCACCTTGACCGCCCATGGTTCGGTGACCCTGAACACGACCACCGGCGATTTCAACTACATCCCCACCACCGGCTATCGGGGAAGCGACAGCTTTAACGTCACCGTCACCGACAACCATGGCGTCACCGACACCGAAACCATCTCCGTCGCGGTCTATCCCCTCCACACCCTGACGCCGTCCAGCGGCACCCTCTCCCTGTCGCAAGGCGGCACCCTCGCCATCGGGCCGGGCTATCTGACCGCCATGAGCTCGGTGCCGGTGGCGGCTTCCGCCATCATCTACACCGTGACCGACGCGCTGGACCACGGAATCTTGACCCGCGGCACCACCACGCTGACCACGGGTGGCACCTTCACCCAGGCCGACATCAATCAGGGCCTGGTTAAAGTGGTCAGTAACGCCACCTGGACCGGCGCGGACAACTTCCAGATCGCCCTGAGCGACGGGCTTGGCGGCGTCGGCACCGGCAATTTCATGCTGAACGTCTTTTCCGGCAACGACACCGCCCCTGACTTCACCGCCGGCACCCTGGCGGTGAGCCAGGGGGCGGCCACCATCCTCGGCGCCCCGCTTCTGACGCCGGTCGATATCGAATCCGGCATGTCCGGATGGCAAATGCTTTACACCATCACCGCCCTTCCGGCCCATGGCGCCCTATCGGTGAATGGGGTTATCGCCTCGGTGGGCTCGGTGTTCCATCAAGACAACCTGGGCCAAGTCCAGTACATCAACGACGCCAGCAGCGTCGGCGCCACCGATTCGTTCTCGTTGACCCTGACCGATGGGGAGATGACCAGCGCGGCGAAATCGGTCGCCATCACGGTCGCCCCTGTCAATCAGGCCCCGGTGGCGGGCAACGGGGCCGGAAACGCCCTGGACGTCACCAGCAGTTCGGCGACGATGTCCATCACCGACTTCGGCAACAAGCTTGCCTTCAGCGACGCGATGACGCTGGAAGCCTGGATCAAGCCCGACCTGACCAATGCCGCCGACAGCCTGCACACCCTGTTCGCCAGGAGCGGAACCGGCAACAGCATCGATTACGGCCTGATGATCAAGGAGGGGGCGGATGCTCAATCCTTCACCCTGGTGCCGGTGGTCGGCAATGCCGCGGCCACGCTCGCCAGCGGTACGCCACTGACCTTCAGCAATGCCGCATGGCACCATGTGGCCGTCACCTATGGCAGCGGCGGCACGGTCGCCACCTATCTGGACGGTGTGCTGGCCAACACCTACACCATCCCCCCCGGCCCCCTGCCCATCAGCGGAAACGCCAGCGTCACCATCGGGCAGAATTTGACGCCGCCTTATAACCTTTACGACGGCAAGATCGACGAGATCCGGGTCTGGCACGGCATCCGTAGCGGCTCCCAGATTCTTGCCGGCATGACCGGCGAACTGACCGGCTTCGAGGCCGGCCTGGGTGCAAACTGGCGCTTCGACGAAACCGGCAACATGATCGTCGACGATCGCAGCCTCAACCAGCTTGATGGGCCGTTCATGAACGGCCCGGCGTTCGTGCTATCCGACCGCGCCCCGATTGACCCCGCCCTGGACACGGGCGGCCACGGCCAGTTGACCGGCAGCGATCCCGAGGCGGCCAGCCTGACCTATGCCATCGTGACTCAGCCGGCCCACGGCACCGTCACCCTCAACCCGGCCACCGGCGCCATCGTCTATACGCCGAATTTCGGATACATCGGCACCGACCAGCTGACCTATACGGTAAGCGACGGCACCCTAACCTCCCTGCCGGCAGTAGCCAAGCTGGTGGTGCCGCATGTGGATCACGCCCCGATCATCCAGGGATTGGCGATTCCCAATCAGGGGCTGTCCTTCGACGGCAACACTGCCGCCGTCACCACCTCGCTGACCGCGGGGCAGTTCTCCGCCGGTCTGGCGACGCTGGAATGCGACTTCAAGCTCGACGTGCTGACCAGCGGCCACAACAACGCGCTGATCAAGCTGGGTTCGATCACCCAACCCATCAACCATCAGTTGGTGCTGGGAGTGGACGGGAGCGGCCACCTCTACGTCGATAACGGGTTGCCCGACATCACTCCGCCTTATCAATCCCAGCATATCGCCACCACCGTCACCATTCCAGTCGGCAGCTGGCACCATTTGGCGGTCAGCTACGCCCCCGGCGTGGCCGCGAACAGGGTCTCCGCCACCCTGGTTCTCGATGGCGAAGTGGTCGCCACCCTTGACCTCGCCGCGACCTCGCTGTCAAGCATCGATACCCTACGGCTGGGCAACACCGACGCCGCCATCGATACCCTGAACGGCAAGCTCGACAATGTCCGGGTGTGGAATATCGCCCGCACCCCCTCCGACATCGCCACCACCGCCGGCATGCCCTACACCGGGGCCGAGACCGGGCTGATCGGGGCCTGGACCTTCGATCCGGTCAATGGCAATGCCCTCAACGATGTGACGGGCGGCCATGCCCTGACCCTGTCCGGCGCTTCGCTGTTGCCGCTGGCGACGCTTCCCGATGCGGGCGTCGATCACCTGTCCACCACCGAAGGTCTGGCGGTCAGCGGCCATGCCGTGCTCTACGACCAGGACGGCGGCGCCCTGACGGTGACCAAAGCGGCAGGGAGCGATGTGCGCAACGGCACCCTAAGCGTGGCCCCCGACGGCAGCTTCACCTATACCCCCAATGCGGGGTTCTATGGCAATGACAGCTTCACGCTGCAAGTCAGCGACGGCGTCCTGACCTCGACCAAGAGCTTTTCCGTCGCCGTGGCTGACGCCACCACCATCCTCGGCGTCACCAGACCGACCGGAGTGCTGGCGGTCGATGGCGGCGGAACGGCGGCGGTGGCCCAACTGAACTCCAACGATTTCAGCGGCAATCGCGCCACCGTCGAATTCGACTTCATGCTACCCATCCACGCGTCCGCGACCGAGCCGCTGCTGGCCCTGAGGGCCTGGAACAGCAACCCTCTGATCGAGGTCAACCCTCTGATCGAGGTCAAGGCCAGCAGCGGCGGCTTCCTGACCATGAACATCAATGGCACCCAGTACGCCTCGACCGCCCTTTCGCTGGGAAGCTGGCACCACGCCGCCGTCACCTATGACGGCGCCACCGCCACCTTATACCTGGACGGCGTCGCGGCCGGCGGCTGGGCGGGCGCTGGCGCCAATTTCATGACCAGTCTATCGAAACTGGTTATCGGCCCGGATACGGCGGCAACCTTGCTCACCGCCTCGTTCGACAACGTCAAGCTGTGGAACACGGCGCTGTCGCCCAGCCAGCTCGCCAATTCCACCACCGCCTCCACCAGCAATCTGGTCGGGCACTGGACCTTCGACGAGCCCGGCTCGACGGCGGAGAATCTGGCCGGCAGCAGCTATTCCGACATGGTGCTGGGCAACGTGGCCCATATCGTCGAGCCACCGGCGCGCGCGGTGCATTTCGACGGGACCCATATGGTGTCCCTGGCCAATCCGTCCGGCCTCGGCACCGGAGCCAGCGCCTTCACCTATATGACCTGGGTGCGGACATCCGTCGGCAGCGGGCGCCAGGATCTGATCGATATTGGCACCGGTTCCCCCGGTGGCGTCGTCACCCCCGGCAGCGCTTCAGCCTTCTATCTGAATAACGGCGTGCTCCATCTCGACTGGATGCAGGTCAGCGGTCCGGGCGGAACCACCTCGGTCGCCGATGGCGCGTGGCATCAGGTCGCCATGACTTATGACGGCAGTGGTCACGTGACCTTCTACGTCGATGGCAAGGCAGACGGCGGTGGCAGCATCAGCGCCCCCAACATCACGGCGGATGTTGCCTATTTCGGCAGTGTCGGCTGGACCAACAGTATGAATCTGACCGGCGACATGGCCGATGCGAGCGTGTGGCATCAGGCCCTGACCTCGGCCCAGATCCAGGGGGCCATGAACACCCCGCTGACCGGGCACGAGACCGGCCTGCTCGGCTATTGGAAGCTGGATGAGGGTGCGGGGACCACCGCCTACAACCTGGCCAATCCGGCCGAAGGCGGCACCTATACCGCCGGCGTCACCTGGGGCACCTCCAACCACGCCGACATCGTCAGCGGCGGCTCGCAGAACACGGCGCTGACCTTCAAGGGCAACCAGTCGGCCAATGCCGGCAATATCTTCAACATCGCCGGCGGCGAATTCACCATGGAAGCCTGGGTCAATCCCAGCACCCTCGCCGGCAATCAGATCATCATCGCCAAGGATGCCAGCGGCGCCACCCAGGCGGGACTCCGCCTGACCCTGGACGCCGGCATTCCGACCTTGCACATGGTCGGCGCCAATGGAAGCGACTATACGGTTCAGGCTCCCACCGCCCTGATCGCCGGCCAGTGGACCCATATCTCGGTCAGTCGCGGGGAAGACAATATCTACCTCATGACCGTCAACGGTCAGCCGGTTCAGGCGCTCGAAGGCCCCGGTGTCAGCATCTCCAACACCTACGACCTGATGATCGGCGCCCGGACCGGAACCGATGCCGGCGGCATCGAGAGCGGCACCACCTTCCACGGCCAGATCGCCGGAATCCGCCTGTGGAGAGAAAGCCGCGATCTGGACGACATCGCGGAAAGCATGTATCTGGCCAATATCACCGATGAAAGCCTGATCGCATCCTGGAAGGGTAACGGCCTTTCCGACCTGTCGGGCAACAGTCACAGCCTGAGCCTCAACGGCGCCACGGTCAGCGGCACGCCGTTCCACGCCATGCATTTCGACGGCACGGCGTCGATCACCAGCAGCGCGAATATAAGCCTCGCCACGCATACCGCCGAAGCCTGGATCAGGACCACGGGAACAGGAACCTGGTCGGGCATCGTGTCCGGCCATGGCGCGGACGGCTCCGAGTTCCAGATGGCCGTGCATAGCGGCAAGCTGACGGTCGAACTGATGTCCGGCGGAGTCGGCAAGACCTATCAGGGCGCCACGACCCTGACCGACGGCCAGTGGCACCACGTCGCCTATGTGGCCAACACCGCCACCAATACCCTCGATCTTTACGTCGATGGCGTGCTGGAATCCTCCGCCGTATTCCTGGCGAATAACGGTTCCATCTCCGGCTTCGCCATTAACTCCGCGGTCAAGATCGGCATCAACCAGGATGATGTCGCCAAGTTCACCGGCGATATCGCCGATGTGCGGGTGTGGAACATTGCCCGCAGCCAGACCGAGATCGCCACCGCCAAGGACGCGCCGCTGGACGGCAATCCCGCCGGACTGGTGGGGATGTGGCGTCTTGACTCCCTGAATGGCAACAGCGTCGACGACTCCTCGGGCCACGGAAATACCGCCACCGTCACGGCGGGGGCCGTTACCGTGCTCGACAGTGGGGTTCCCGCCGCCGGCGCGGTGATCGAGGTGGATCGCGGAGGCTCCTATCACGGCATGTTGGTGGTCGCCGACGTCTCGGGCGCGACCCTGACCTACGGAGTCGAGGCCAAGCCGCTGCACGGCACCTTGGCGATCAACGCCGATGGCAGCTTCGCCTACACCGCCTCCAACGGCTATATCGGGGCCGACAGCTTCGTGCTGAAGGTCAATGACGGGGCCAGCGACTCCTACAAGATGGTGAAACTGGAGATCAAGGACACCACCGAGATCCTGGGAGCGCGCCAGCACGACGCAGCGCTGGCGTTCGCGACGGGCCAAAGCGCCAGCGTCGCCAATACCGGCAGCCTGGCCTTCCTGGGGCAGAACAGCTTCACCCTGGAAGCCCTGATCAATCCGGCCTCCCTCACCGGAACCCAGGTGCTGCTGTCCAAGCTGACCGGCAGCCAGGGCCTGACCCTGGAACTGGTGTCCGGCCACCTCGCCTTCGTCTTGTCCGATGGCAGCGACAGCCAGACCGTCCAGGCCGCCTCCACCCTGACGGCGGGCAGTTGGGCCCATGTGGCGGTCACCCGGTCGGGCAACGACATCACCCTGTTCGTCGATGGCCATCAGGTCGCCAGCCTGAACCACACCTTCACCGGCTCGACCATGCCGGCCGGCAACCTGACCCTGGGCGGCAGCTATACCGGCCGGATGGACGAAGTCCGGGTGTGGGACCACGCCCGCACCGCCATCGAGATCGCCACCACCGCCCATCAGCGGCTGGATGGCGAAAGCGGCCTGATCGCCGCCTGGAGCGGCTCCGAAGTCAGCGGCAACGTCATTCATGATCAGTCATACAACGGCAACGACATCGACCTGTCGGTGGTCAGTTCGACCCATCCGGCCAGCAAGGCGCTGCATTTCGATGGCTCGACCTCGATCAATACGGGGAGCAATCTCGGCCAGATCTCCGGGCCGATGACCTTGGAAGCTTGGATCAGGTGCGCGCCCCTCGGCAGCAACAAGGCCATCATGGCCGTCGGCTCCGGAGCCTCCCATAACGGGCTGGCCCTATTTGTCGGCCCCACCGGCAAGCTGGGAGTGGAGATGTCCGGTTGGGGCGATGTACAGGGTAATACCGTGGTCGCCGACGGCAATTGGCATCTGGTCACGGCATCCATCGCCAGTAATGGCGCCGTCAGCTTCTACTTGGACGGCATCGCCGACGGTACCGGCTCCATACCGTCGCCCTACGACCTCTCTGCCGGCGAGGCCCGCATCGGGACCTCCTACGACGGCACGGCCTATAAGTTCGTGGGCGATATCGCCGATGCCCGCATATGGGACGTAACCCGCACCGCTGCCGAGATTCAGGGCAGTATGAACACCCAGTTGACCGGCTCCGAGGCATCGTTGCTGGGCAATTGGCAGATGAACGCCATCAGCGGCGGGACCACGGTGACGGATGTGGACACCACCCCGCATAACGGCACCATCACCGGGACGCTGACGCTGGTTGATAACAGCGGCTCGCCGCACGTCATCGAGCCGCCCAGCAATGCGCTGCATCTTTCCAGCGCGACCGTTATCGACCTCGGCAATACCAGCGTTCCCCAGGGCGTGCACGACTTCACGTTTGAAACCTGGGTCCGCACATCCGCCACGGGTCAGGCCCAGAATCTCTATGTCGCCGGCAGCGGCCCCACCTCCTCCGAGTTCCTGGTCAACACCACGACCACCGGAAGCCAGGATCAGCCCAGCGTGACGGGGCTCGATGACGGCGGCTTCGTGGCCACATGGCGGGACTTCAGCCAAAGTGGCGCCGACACCAACAGCTATGCCATCCGCGGACAGCTGTTCAATGCCAACGGCAGCAAGAGCGGGACCGAATTCGTCGTCAACACCACGATCACGTCGCACCAGGAAGAGCCCTGCGTCGCGAAGCTGGACGGCGGCGGCTTCGTGGTGACGTGGACGGATAACAGCATGTCCGGCGGCGACACCAACCTCTACGCCGTGCGCGGCCAGATGTTCAACGCCAACGGCACCACGAACGGGACCGAGTTCCTGGTCAACACCACGGTCAGCAGCGCCCAGGACCAGTCCAGCGTGGTTTCCCTGGCTGGCGGCGGCTTCGTGGCGACATGGCGCGATGGCAGCACCTTCGCACCGGACACCAGCAACTTTGCCGTGCGTGGGCAGATTTTCGCGGCCGACGGCTCTCCGAGCGGAACCGAGTTCCTGGTCAACACCACAACGACTTCAGCCCAGGAAATGCCCAGTATCGCGCGGCTGGACAGTGGCGGCTTTGTGGTAACGTGGGGTGACAGCAGCCAGACCGGCGGCGACACCAACCTCTCCGCCGTGCGTGGGCAGATTTTCCTGGCCAACGGCACCAAAAGCGGGACCGAGTTCCAGATCAACACCACGGTCAGCAGTGCTCAGGATCAGCCCAGCGTAACTTCCCTGGCTGGCGGCGGCTTCGTGGCGACATGGCGCGATGGCAGCACCTTTGCCCCTGACACCAGCAACTTTGCCGTGCGCGGACAGATATTCAATGCCAATGGCACCCCGTCCGGGGGCGAGTTCCTGGTCAACACCACGACCACCAACATCCAGCAAGATCCCTGCGTCACGCGGCTGGCCGGCGGCGGCTTCGTGGTGACGTGGGAAGATTACAGTCTGACCGGCGGAGACACCAACGATGCCGCCATACGGGGGCAGGTGTTCGCGGCCAGCGGCGCCAAGATGGGGAGTGAATTCCTCGTCAACACCACGATATCCGGGATCCAGAATACCCCGAGTGTATCGGGGCTGGCGAATGGCGGCTTCGTGGTGACGTGGCAGGACTACAGCCTGAGTGGCGGCGACATCAGCGCCGCCGCCATCCGGGGGCAGGTCTTCAACGCCAATGGCGAGCCCGCCTCCGGTCAGGGCGCCGTTATTCAAGTCCTGGCCGATGGCCGGGTCGGCATCGGCTCGGGCTTCTCCGGCACGGGGACGCTTGCCTCCAGCGACGCAGTCAATGACGGCGAGTGGCACCATGTGGCGGTCAGCGTCACCGGCGCCACCGGCGATTACCAGATCGTCATCGATGGCCAGACCAGCGGCACCGGCACCTTGGGCACCTCCATCGACCTAACCGGCCCCGCCGCCATCGGCAGCGGCTGGAATGCCGGCGCTCCGGGGACGAATCCCTTCGTCGGCGACTTGGCCGATATCCGGGTGTGGGGAACCACGCGGACCGAGGCGCAGGTTCAAGATGCCATGAACACCCTGCTGACCGGCAACGAGGCCAATCTGTCCGGGAACTGGCATCTGGATGACGCCAGCGCCTCGACCACGGTGATGAACGCCCATACCGGCGGCGCCAGCGGCATCGTTACCGGCACCCTGACCTCAATCAGCACCGACGCCCCCATCTATGATCAGGTGGTGACCGCCGATTACGGCGCGCCCTATCACGGCGCCCTGGCGGCGGATACGCCGACCAATGCGACCTTGACGTGGTCGCTGGCCAGCGGGACGGCGAATGCGCCGGGTCACGGAACGGTGGCCATCGCCGCCGATGGCACCTTCACCTATACGCCGACCGCCGGATGGCACGGCATCGACAAGTTCCTGGTTCAGGCGGTGGGAGCCGATGGCTTCGCCTCGACCCAGGTCATCGGCATCGAAGTGCCCAGCCCGGTGGAGCCGCTGGGAGTCGGTGCGGCCGGGGCCTCGCTGCAATTCAGCGGCACCCAGTATGCCCAGGCCAGCGGCATCACGCTGACCAACCAGTCGTTCAGCTTCGAGCTTTGGGCCAACCGCGCCGCCTCCTCGGCCACCGCCCAGACGGCGCTGTATCAGAGTGGGGGCCTGACGGCGGGCTTTACCGACGCCACCCATTTCGGGTTCTCGTTGGGCGGCGCGACGCTTTCGGTCAGCAGCGGATCCCTGGTCAATACCTGGACCCATTGGTCCGGCAGCTATGACGCCAGCACCCATACCATGAGCCTGTTCGAGAACGGCGCGCTGGTGGGGACCATGACGGGTCCGGCCAGCTTTACCGGCACCGGTCCACTCTATGTCGGGGCGCAGACCGGCGGGACCAGCGGATTCGCCGGCCAGTTGGATGAAGTCCGGCTGTTCTCCGACGTGCGTAGCGCCGCCGAGATCGCCGACGACTATCGGCGCGGCAGCGTCGTGACCGACGACCATCTGCTGGCCGAATGGTCCATGGACCGGCAACTCAACACCACCCAGGGCACGCCGCATCCCTATGTCCCGGATTCCAGCGGCGGCGGCCATGACCTGACCATGGGGTCGGGAACGGGCTACGACGCTGCCGTACCGCTTCTTATCAACACCGCCGGCAAGGCGGCATCGTTCAACGGCGCCAGCGACCATATCAGTTTCACCAACGCCGCCATTGCCAGCCATTCACTGACCGCCATCACCATCGAGGGATGGATTCGCACCACCGGCACCAACGAGACCATCCTGTCGCTCGGCTCGACCGGCGCCGGTGCCGGTATCAGCCTCAACATCACTGCCGGTCAGCTTGGGTTCAATATCGGCGGCACCGACTACACCCATGCAGGCCAAGCCCTCAACGACGGGACATGGCAACATGTGGCGTTGACGTTGACCAGCGACACGACCTGGAACTTCTTCAACGCCGCCCTCTACGTCAACGGCAATCTTTCTTACGGCTGGTCCGGGATGCCGGAGACGCTGAATATCACCAGCGGCGGCGGCTTCCTTGGCCAGAACCTCTCGAACGCCAATTTCTTCAGCGGCGATATGTCCGACGTTCGGGTGTGGGACTATGCCCGCACCCAGACCGAGATTTCGTCCAACATGAACAACCGCCTGACCGGCCAGGAGGTCGGGCTGGTGGATAATTGGCGGCTGGACAACCTGTCCGGTGCCACCGTTCCCGACACCACCGGCCATGCCGCCGGCACCGCCACCGGCATCACCTCGACCAGCGTCAAGCCCAAGATCTATGACGACGTCATCACCACGCGTGAGGACACCACCGTTTACGGCAGCCTGCTGGCCATCGACCACGACCCCAACGGCGCGATGAGCGGAACCCTGACCCAGCAGGCCGCCCACGGCGTCGTCACCCTGACCAACGGCACCGCCGGCATCGGCTACAGCTACACTCCCAACCTGCACTATTTCGGGTCGGACAGCTTTGTGGTCGGTTTCAATGACGGCAGCGGCAATCTGACTTACGAGACCATCGGCATCGCGGTCCGGGAGATTCACGAAGCCCCGCTCCTGACCGGAACCGGTAACTTCACCATCGCCGAGGGCAGCAATCACGCGCTCGGCTACACCATCGCCGACCCCATCGGCGAGGTCGGAAATCAGCAGTTCGGGGTCGTGTTGACCTCGGCTCATGGCAATATCACCCTGGGCGAGACCCTTGGCCTCACCTTCGGCAGCAACACCGTCAACGGCAGCCACTCTCTGATCTTCCAGGGCAGCCTGGACCGGGTGCAGGCCGCCCTGGCCAGCGCCAATTACGACGCCGATTTCGGATTTTCCGGCACCGACGCCGTCACCTTGAAGGTCTGGGACAAGTCGGCCGACACGGTGGGCGACTCTCTGGTCGCCATGACCACCAGCACCGTCACCATCAGCGCGGTCAATGACGCCCCGCTGATCCTGCCCGCGCGCGGCGTGATCGCTTTGACGGGAAGCACCATGGGGGCCGCCACCTCGGCGGTGGCCTCGACCCAGACCGATAACATCACCGTCGAAGCCTGGGTCCGTCAGGACGCCACCTCGGCATCGGATCAGGTGATCTTCGCCAACGGCAATCAGGCGATGGGCGGCTACGCCCTGTTCATCGACCATACGACGAATAACCTTGGAATTTCGGGCTTCAACTTCACATCCATGATCTCCGGCACGTCGCTGTCGGCCGGACAGTGGCACCATGTGGCGGCGACGCTCAGTGGCGGCAAATGGAGCCTCCTGGTCGATGGGATCACGGTCTCGGAGTGGAGCAATTCGCCTCCGGTTCTGACCATCATGGGCTCGACCTGGATCGGCAATGATCCCTTCACGGGCAAGGGCTTCCAAGGCGCCATCGCCGATGTGCAACTCTGGAACGTGGCGCGCACCGCCAACCAGATCGGCGACAGCATGGCCACCCGCGCCACCGGCGGCGAAGCCGGACTGGCCGGATTGTGGACCTTCGACACCTCCAGCCCGACCTTCTCGCCGAACATCGCGTCGGCCGGACTGGCCGGAACCGGCGTGGGATCACAGGGTGGAACGGTCCTCGGGGGGACGGGCGTCGCGGCCTATGCCATCAATGGCGTTGCGACCAGCGGCGCCCTGGTGGGAATCGACCCGGAAGGCGGGGCGCTGACCTACACCCTGACGGGCGGCGGCAGCATCACCGCCGGCCACCAGACTCTGATCACCGCCAACGGCACCATCAATCTCGATACCGTCCACGGCACCTTCACCTATGCGCCGACCGCCGGTCACACCGCGATCGACACCTTCGGCTATACGGTGAGCGACGGGACCGTCGCCTCAACCGCCACCGCCAAGGTGCTGGAGATCGATCATACCAGCACCTGGTCGGCCGTCGCCGACGATTGGTCCAGCGCCAACTGGTCGGCGACCACCAACCAAGCGCAAGTCATCATTCAAAGCGCCGCCGTCGTCCAGCACACCGTGGGCAGCGACACGGTCGGCGGCCTCAATCTGGCTTCGTCCAGCATGCTGAACCTGACCGGCGGCACCATTGCCGTCGATGTATTGGGCGGCGTCGACACCACATCGATGCTGGGAATCTCCGGCGGCACGCTGGCGCTGGCCAGCGGGGTCATCTTCAAGGATTTCGGAACCCTGTCGCTGGCGGGGGGCGCCATTACCGGAGGCGGCACCATGACGGCCTTCGGCGCCGCCTCGCTGGGCGGTCCGACCAAGAGCACAGAAATCGACGCCACTCTGGTTCTGACCAAGGGCGGCACCATGACCGGCGGAAGCCTGACCGGCAGCGGAAGCCTCAACCTGACCGGCGGCACCCTGCGACTCTACGATGTGGCCAACAGCATCGGCGTGGCGTTCCAGAATGCCGCCGCCACCCTGCTGCTGGTCGACGCCATGGGCTTCAACACCGCAGTGACCATGGAACATGGCTTCACCAATCACGGCACCATCCAGATGACCTCGTCCTCTGGCCCCACCTGGAGCGCGGGCATGACGATCGGCGGCGATCTGTACAATGCCGGCGCCATCATTGCCGATGGCAACGCAACCAGCACCTACTCGTTCAATCTCGGAAGCTACGACCTTCACAATACCGGCAGCATGCAGATCGGCCACGACCTGACCGTCACGGCGACCGATTTCACCAATGCCGGCGTGTTGACCCTGGGGACCGGAGGCGTGACGCCGACCACCACCCTGACCATTCAGGACAATTCATCCACCACCCACGCCCATATGGACAATTTCGGCAAGATCGCCGGCGGCGGTCATCTGAACCTTCTCGACGCCTCGTTCACCAATGAGGGACAGATCGACCCCGGCACCTCGACCATGGCCGGGACGCTGTCCATCATTGGCGACATGAAGCTGGGGGCCGGTTCTCATCTGAAGCTGGACGTCGATATCCTCGACGCCTATGCCAGCGACCAATTGTTGAGCAATGCCGGCACCCTGACCCTGGGTGGAGAGTTGGATATCGTCATCGGCGGCACCGTCAACAATTTCGAAAGTTATAACCTGATCAGCCATATCGGAACCGGCACGGTCACGGGGGCGTTCGACATCATCCACGGCCTCGATCAGATCACCTCGCCCAACACCGGCTGGATCCTCGACCCGATCTTCAGCAATACCGGCCTCAGCGTGACGGTGAGGGCCGCCACGATCCTCGGCTCCAATGCCGACTTCACGGATACGACCGTCGGCATCACAAGCTACGTCATCGGCAATGGCAGCAATGAAAGCGTCCATCTCGGCGATGGCGCCGATGTCTTCATCGGCCATGGCGGCGGCAATTCAGTGGGAATCAGCGGCGCCACCTTCCACTACCTGGACGGCGGCGCCGGTGGGAACAACCAGCTGATGTGGGAAGGCGCCGCCAACTCGCAGTTCGACCTTTCACAGCTGAATCCCAACGCGCTACATAACTTCGACGTGCTCAATCTCTCATCCGTGTCCGGGGCGGGGGCGGTGCTGGATCTGACCCATATCCTGGCCATGACCAACGGCACCAACGCGGTGACCGGGACCACGAATACCCTGGTGGTGATCGGCGGCGACCAGAACAACAGCAGCCATGTCAGCTTCACCGACAGCGGCTGGCATGCCGACGGCCAAGTGAATGTAACCGTCAACAGCCAGCAAGACAGCTATACCCAGTACAGCAATGGAGACGCCCACGTCCTGGTGGACAGTCACACCCAGGTGGGATGATCCGTGTTGTTCCTGGGATCAGATAGCGGCGGCTTCGGCCATGGTCGCCGATATCTGCCTGTCGATCCCGATCAGAAGCTTGACCTTGTGATCGTCAAGGCGGCGATGAAAGCCTTCGGCGGCTTCGGACAGCCGGACGGACATTTCCATCGCCATGTCCTGACGTGTGGACCGAAAATTATGCAGAGCCATTTCGTCCCTCCCACTCGATCGATGCCCGAACGCGCTGGGATCACGATAGTCCCACGGGGGTGACATCCGTCAATGTAGCCTTCGTGGCCCTCTCGCCTCCCAAAGGGACCACCCGGCGGCAACTTTGCCTCCACTTTTGGCGGATACGCGCCGTCCCCTCTCCCATACCTAAAATATAACAGCACCAGGTCCGGGGCACCTCGGGTAGTCGGCACAATCTCTTGACGCCACAATAGCTGGATAATCCGCGGCTACATTTATTGCAGCAGAGACATTCAACCCCAGGGCACATTTTTTTATGCGGAGGAATCGGGTCTCCACCCGGTACCCTCTCTTCGTGCAGTACAATAGCATTGATGGTCATTACGCCATTTAGCGCGAAACGAAAGGCGTCCGGCCACGAATGCAGGAGGGATTCATGAGAATCATGCTGATCGAAGATCATTCCCTGGTAAGGGAGGGATATGTTCAGATGCTGCGCCAGGGGTTACCGGCGGTCGAACTGGTCGAGCGCACATCCCTCGACCTGCCGCTGCCTCCCGAGAAGGAGACGCCCACCGACCTTGTCATCGTCAACTTCGAGATTATCGGCGGCATCGGCCTTTCCAGGCTATCCGCCCTGCTGGATCGGTTCGCCCGGACACCGGTCGCCATCATCGACGGCCCCGCCCTTCCGGAGGTCGCAGTGGCCGTCCACAATTCCGGGGCCGCCGGCTACCTTCCCAAGACCATGCGGGGAGACGCCATCCTGCAAGCCCTCCGCCTTATCTTGTCGGGAGAGCGCTTCATCCCCGCCTTCGCCATCGGATCGCATGCCCGGCCGGCACGCCCCCTTCCCGGCGGCTGGGTCACGGCCGAGCCATCGGGGCCGATCGCATCCCTGTCTCCCCGGCGGCGGCAAATTCTCGGGATGGTCGCCGGCGGAGCGCCCAACAAGGTTATCGCCAGAGCCTTGTCGGTCCACGAGGTGACGGTCAAGTCGCATCTGCGCGCCATCTACCGCACGCTGGGAGTCAGCACCCGGACCCAGGCGGCGCGCCAGGCCATGTTCGCTGGCCTGCCCATCGACGGCGCGGCAATCCCGCCCAAGGAAACCGATATGGGGGCCTCTTCCGCGATCCAGGTCGGAAGCATCCAATAGGGCCGGCGGCTCGCCGGTATCGGTGGATGCAGGCCGTGCAATCGACTATGATTCGACAATCAAAACGGCTTGACCGCCAACATATCGCACCAACAATCAGACCGCCTTTTTTGGGAGATCGGGAGGGCGTTCATGGACTGGCCGGGACTCATTCGGCACCTTCGACGGCAGCATCATGAGAAGCAAGCATCGTTCGCATGCCGTCTTGGCATCGATCAGGCCACCGTTTCCCGCTGGGAGAGCGGGCGGCAGATTCCCGCCCCCCGCTACCGCGAGGCGCTCCTTTGCCTGATGAACGATTCCGCCGCCCTGGCCGGGGATGCCCCATGGTCGGAGCCGCCTCCCGACGCCATGGACCAACAGGCGATTTCCGCCGCCTTCGCGGCCGCACCGGTCGGGCTCTTCCTTCTTGACCGCAACGCGCGCTTCACGGCGGTGAACACCCGCATGGCCACCATCATGGGCCAACCGGTGAAGTTCCATCTGGGACGCCGGCCGTCGGAAGTGCAAACGGATCTTGGCCGCCAGTTGGAGCCCTGGTTGACCCGCATTCTTAAAGACGGCCGCCCGCTGGACCACATCGAGATCAGCGGATGGTGGCAAGACGAACCGCATCGCTGGACCTGCGCCCTTCAGCCCGTCTCGGGACCGGACGGAACCCTAACCGCCATTTCCGGGGCTTTCATGGCGAGTCGGGGCGAAGAGGACGAGCGACCGGAGGCGAAACCGCGCGATGCATGGGATTTGGTGGGCGGTGACGGGTTCGAACCGCCGACATTCTCGGTGTAAACGAGATGCTCTACCAACTGAGCTAACCGCCCCTCGACGCCACTTTTATGGCTTTTTGCCCTGGGGGGCAAGCACTACGCCTCGCCCTTGCGGCTTCGCAGCCTGTCCCAGTAGTCCAGGCGCTTTTTGACCTCGCGCTCGAAGCCGCGTTCCACCGGCCGGTAGAAAGTCCGGCGATCCATCCCGTCGGGGAAGTAGTTCTGGCCGGAAAAGCCGTCGGCGGTATCGTGGTCGTACTGGTAGCCCTTGCCGTAACCGATATCCTTCATCAGCTTGGTGGGCGCGTTGAGGATATGGGCCGGCGGCATCAGCGACCCGGTTTCCTTGGCCGCGCGCATGGCCGTGCCGAACGCCTTATAGGCGGCGTTGGATTTGGGCGCGGTGCCGAGATAAATCACCAGTTGGGCCAAGGCCAACTCGCCTTCCGGACTGCCGAGACGCTCGTACACGTCCCAGGCGGCCAGGGCCTGCACCACCGCGTTGGGATCGGCGAGGCCGATATCCTCCACCGCGAAGCGGGTCAGCCGGCGGGCGATGAACAGCGGATCCTCGCCACCGGTCAACATGCGCGCCATCCAGTACAACGCGGCGTCGGTGTCGGAGCCGCGCAGACTTTTATGAAGGGCGCTGATCAGATTGTAGTGCCCCTCGCGATCCTTGTCGTAGGACGGTGCCCGCCGCTGCACCGCCTCGGCCAGTTCCGCCGGCCCAAGCACCGGCTGGGGCGGCAGCAGCGCCAGCTCCTCGGCCAGATTGAGCAGATAGCGGCCATCGCCGTCGGCCATCGCCTTGACCGCCGCGCGGGCATCCTCGTCCAGCGGCAACGGCCGGCCGAGAAGTGTTTCGGCGCGAGTCAACAGCAGGTCCAACGCCCGATCGTCGAGTCGGCGCAACACCAGCACCTGACAGCGCGACAGCAGCGCCGCGTTCAGCTCGAAGGACGGATTCTCGGTGGTGGCGCCCACCAGCACCACGGTGCCGTTCTCCACATAGGGCAGGAAGCCGTCCTGCTGGGCGCGGTTGAAACGATGGATCTCATCGACGAACAACAAGGTTCCGCCCTTGCCGCCGAGCAGGCCGCCATCCCGGCGTCTGGCGGCGGCGTCGAACACCTTGCGCAGATCGGCGACGCCGGAGAACACCGCGCTCAACGGCTCGAAATGGAGGTTGGCGCGTTCGGCCAGCAGGCGGGCGATGGTGGTCTTGCCGCAACCGGGCGGTCCCCACAGCACCACCGAGGCCAGCCGCCCCGCCGCCAGCATGCGCCCCAGCGGCGCGGTGAGGGCCAACAGATGATCCTGCCCCACCACCTCTTCCAGCGAGCCCGGCCGCAGCCGCTCGGCCAGCGGCCGATCCTCATCCCTGACGAACGGGGAGGTCATCCACCGATGACCTGGGTCATGGTCTCGCCATTGCGGTTGATGGTGATGGACCAGCGTGGCCGCTCGCCCTCCACCAGCCGCTTGACGTCGGCGACGCTGGCGACCGGCTTGTCGTTGATGCGCAGGATATGATCGCCCGGCAGCACCCCCAACCGGTTGGCCACCGAGCCGCGCCGCACGCCCAACACCAAAACCCCGATCTGGCCGGAGTTGATACCGATTTCCTCGGCCAGGGCGGGGTTGATGTTGACGATGGTGGCGCCGCTGAACGGATTGCGGCCGCCCAGCTCGGTCTGATCGCGCGCCGGTGTCTCCGGCGGCGCGATCAGCCTGACATTGACCCGACGCTCGACGCCGCCACGCAACAGGGTCAGTTGGGCGTCGCCCCCGATGGGCAGGGTGGCGAGGCGGAATCGCAGGCTCTCGGGATCGTCCACTTCGCGCCCCTGGACCGCGATGATCACGTCGCCGTTCTGAAGGCCGGCGCGGGCGGCCGGCGAATCGTGATGGACATTATTGATCAGGATGCCCAGCGGCCGCGCCAACTTCAGGGCCTGGGCCAGATCGGCGGTCACCGCTTGGCCCCCCGCTCCCAACCAGGGGCGCACCACCTTGCCCCCCTTGGCGATGCTGGCCACCACATTGCGCACCAGCGCGGTGGGAATGGCGAAGCCGATCCCGTTGGAGCCGCCATCCTTGGAATAGATGGCGGAGTTGATGCCGATCAGCTTGCCCTCCATATCCACCAGGGCGCCGCCGGAATTTCCAGGATTGATGGACGCGTCGGTCTGAATGAACGAGCGGAAGTCCGAGACTCCCACATTGGTCCGCGCCAGGGCCGAAACGATCCCCTGGGTGACGGTCTGGCCGACGCCGAACGGATTGCCGATGGCCAGCACCACGTCGCCGACCTCGATCTTGTCGGAATCGCCCAAGATCAGGGTCGGAAAGGCTTCCCCTTTGGACTCGATCTTGACCACCGCCAGATCGGACCGTTCGTCCGAGCCGATGATACGGGCCTCGAATTCGCGGCGGTCGGCCAGCACCACCGTGATCTCGTCGGCATCCTTGATGACGTGGTGATTGGTCACCACCGTGCCGTCGGCCCCGATCAGCACCCCGGAGCCCAGCGAACTCTGCACCCGGTCGCGGGTCATGCCGGGCACCTCGCCGAAGAAGCGGCGGAACATGGGGTCGGCGAACATGGGCGAAGCCGCCATGTGAACCACCCGCTTGGTGTAGATATTGACCACCGCCGGTGCCACCTGCCGCACCACCGGCGCAAAGGTCAGGCGCATCTGCTCGCGCGAGGTCGGCACGATCTGCTGCGCTTCGGCCGGAACGATCAGGACGGCGAGCAGGACGGCGAAAATGGTCTGAATTCTCATGGGACGGATCACGCGGCGGCTGACGGGAGCGGCCACTATAGCATCGTCAGGCCCCTTGCGGAAATTGCCCGGCAATAATTGCCGCAGCCCGGCGGAAGCGTCGCGCTCCGCCGGGCTGGGCCGGTTATTCCTTCAATCGCCCATATCGGCGGATCAGAAGGGGAAGACGATATCGAAGATCTGCTGGCCGTAGCGCGGCTGGGTGACGTCGCTGACCATGCCGCGACCGCCGTAATAGACGCGGGCTTCGGCGATCTTCTCCGAGGTGACGCTGTTGGACGAACTGATATCCTCGGGCCGGATGATGCCCTGGATCGACAATTCGCGCATTTCGTAGTTCACCCGGAACTCCTGACGGCCGGAAATCACCAGATTGCCGTTGGGCAACACCTGGGTGATCACCGCCGCCATGGTGACGTTGATCGCCTCGTTGCGGGCGGTACTGCCGGTATTGGCGACGCTGGACGCCGATTTCAGATCGGCCAGACTGGCCAGACTGAGGGATTCCGGCAAGATCTTGGTCAGGCTGTTCTCGAAGCCCAGCAGCGAGACCGGGCTGCCGGTGGTGCCGCTGCCCGCCTTCTCGGACCCGGCGCGGGTATTGGTCAGCGAACTGGTCAGGGTGGCGTTATCGGCAATGGCGACGGAAACCGTCATGATGTCGCCCACATCCTTGGCCCGCTGATCCTTGAAGAAGGCCCGAGCCCCCGGACGCCACAACGAATTGGCGTTGACCGGCGGGGCCACCGGCTGCGGCATCGGCATGCTGATCGGCTGATAGCCGGCCTTCTGGGTCGGGTTGGAGATGGGCGAGGACTGCGGCCCGGACCCCACTTCCGACATGCGGGTCAGCATGTTGCAGGCGGACAGCTCGGCCATGGCGGCGACGACGGCGATGACGCGCAAGGTCTTGGAAACGCGCACGGTCCCGGGGAAAGTTTGGCGGCGGATCATGATCTGTCCTCCCATCTTCCAATCAATTGGCCAAGGCGCGCATGCCGCCCGGCGTGACCGAGACCTGGCCCGGCCCGTCGACTCTGGCGTCGACGGTCTGCTTGCTGTGAATGTTGGTGACCCGGATGACGTCGCCGGTGCTGCCATCCTCGACGGCGCGGCCCTGGGCGGTCAGCGACATGAACCGGGTCTTGACGATCATGGTCACGGTTGTGTTCTTGGCCACCACCACCGGCTTTTGCAGCTCGACGGTGCGGACCGGAGCGCCGGCGCGCAGTTGGTAGCGGGGCTCCTGGCCGATCATCTGGCGGATATTGGTCACGATGTCGCGGCGCAGCACTTCCTCACGCACGTCGACCCACTGGATATCGGCCTCGGTGATGGTGTCGCCGCGCGCCATGGGATGGGCCAGCACCGGGATGCGGGCCGAGGCGAAGACGCTGCCGCCGACCTTGACGCGGGTGGCGTTGGCGGCGCCGGCCGGAACTTCGACCACGGCGGTGAAGCGGTTCATGCGCTGGTCATAGATCACGTCGCGGATGCCCACGGTGGCTGCGACATTTCCGGGAACGACGACCTGGAGCCCGGCGCGGTTGGCGATCTCGATCGAGGCGTTGGCGGGGGCGCCTTCCAGACGGAGAGCCTCGCGCAGTTCGGTTTCGATGACGCGGTGATCGACGGTTTGACCGACCCGCTCGACGACCGTGCGCTCGAAGGCGTTGGCCGGACGCCAATCGATGCCGTAGGACTGGGCCACGGCGGCCAGCCAGCGGGTTTCCAGGGTGATCCGCTTGCCCGGCTGCGGCGCATTGGCCAGGGGGGTGTCGGCCTTGCCGCCGATATTCTCCCACAGATCGCCAAGGCGGATGACGTCGCCTTCCAGCGAGACGCTGGACTTCAACTGAGCCGGCAGCTGCTCGGCCCAGGCGGCGGCGGAACCGAGCGCCAGGGCGGCGGCGAAGGCGAGGCTGGCGAAAGAGGTGCGGGCGAAGCGGCGGGTCATGACAGCCTCACTTCATCTGATTGATGGTGGAGAGCATCTCGTCGGAGGCCTGAATGACCTTCGAATTCATTTCGTAGGCGCGCTGGGCGCCGATCAGATTGGTGACCTCGGCGACCACATTGACGTTGGAGGTCTCCAGGTAGCCCTGCAACACCGTGCCAAAGCCGGGCTTACCGGGCGGCTGGGTGGTGGGCTGGCCCGAGGCCGGGGTCTCCATGAACAGATTGCCGCCGCGCGCTTCCAGACCGGCGTCGTTGGCGAAGGTCGCCAGGGTCAACTGACCCTTGACCTGGCTCTGGGTCTGGCCGTCCTGCTTGACGATCACCTGACCGGTGGCGTCGATGGTGACGCTGACCGCGTCGGACGGAATGGTGATCTGCGGCTGCACCAGAAAGCCTTCATGGGTGACGATATTGCCTTCGGGCGACAGCTGGAAGGCGCCATCACGGGTATAGGCGGTCTCGCCCGAGGGCAGCAGAACCCGGAAGTAACCCTTGCCCTGGATCGCCATGTCCAAGGTGTTGTCGGTGCTCTGGACGCTGCCCTGCTCGGTGATGCGGTACACCGCCGTGGTCTTGACGCCCAGGCCCAACTGCACGCCGGTCGGCACGATGGTGCCGGTATCGGACGACTGCGAGCCGACGCGGCGCAGGTTCTGATACAGCAGGTCGGCGAATTCCGGCCGGCGCCGCGTGAACGCGGTGGTGTTCATGTTGGCGATGTTGTTGGAGATCACTTCGACGTTGGTCTGCTGAGCGAGCATTCCGGTGGCGGCGATATTCAGCGAGCGCATGGCGATTATCCTTCCCCTAATAGCCCGAATTAAGACGCCTTGGCGCCCGACAGGAGCTGAATGGCCTTCAATTGACGTTCATGTTCGGCGTCCAACATCTTCTGAACACCTTGGTATTCCCGCAGGATCGAGGTCATCCGGGTCATCTCGACCACCGGCTGGACATTCGACTCTTCCATCATGCCCTGGACGATATTGGGACGTTGGACCGTCTCGGGGTCCTGGGTGGTCTCGAACAGCGAGTCCCCGGCATTGCGCAATTCCTGATCGTTGGTGAACTTGACCACCTTGATCTTGGCGACACGGCCGTTCTCGGTGGAGATGGAGCCGTCCTCGCCGACTTCGATCCGGGTCTCGTTGGGGGCGAAGATGATCGGCTGGTCGCGGTCGTCCATCACCGCGAAGCCCTGGCTGTTCACCAGCATGCCGGTCTGATCGAGCCGGAAATGCCCGTTGCGGCCATAACGCATGCCCCCTTCGGTCTCAATCTGGAAATAGCCGTCGCCATGAATGGCGAAATCCAGCGCGTTGTCGGTCTTGGTCAGCGGCCCTTCGCGAACATCGCGCAGCACGCCGACGTCTTGGACAAAGGACAGCTTGCCGCCGATGGCGCGCTCGGTGGAGCGGGTCGGGACCAGGAATTCCTTGAACATCATCTGCTGCCCCTTGTAGGCGGGGGTGTTGGCGTTCGCCATGTTATTGGCGACCACGTCCAACTGACGCCACAGGGCCGACTGGCGGGACAAAGCGATGTAAGATGTGTTCTGCATGGTTCCAACTCACTGGCAAAACGGTTCGCCAACACTCTTGCATGGCCCGTGCCAGAATGTCGGAACGACGAAAAACCCCGGAAATGCTGGGGATCCCGGAAATCGGACCGGGCGCATCCCCCTTGTGCCGGGCAGTTATTGCCGCCCCCTCCCGGCATTGCTATCCTGACGGCGGCGATTGGGGAGATGCGGGCGGCCCCGGACAACGGGGAAACGCCATTCTTTTGTGAAAACGCAACCTTCTGTTAACCGCCAGGGTCTAGTTTTTAGAGTGCGCGGGTGTGGTTCCACTGGGGCCGCGCCCCGATCATCGGAAGAGGGCCATGGCCGAAGACCTGGAAGAAGATTTCGAAGAAGGCGAAGGCTCGGAAGACTCATCCGAGGCGCCGAAAAAAGCACTCCCGATCAAAAAGATCCTGATCATCGTGCTGCCGATCCTGCTTTTGCTCGGGGCCGGCGCGGGGGTCTATTTCTCGGGGCTGCTGGACAAGTTCATGGGCAAGAAGGCCGATGAGCAACAAGAGGCGGCGCCGACCGCCGCCCCTCCCCCGTCCAAGGCGGTGCAGGCGGCGGCGTTCATGGACCTGCCCGAGATGCTGGTCAACCTTCAGACCACCGGGCGCAAGCAGGCCTTCCTCAAGTTGAGGGTGGCGCTGGAACTGGAAGCCATCACCGATCAGCCGCGCGTCGAACAGATGCTGCCGCGAATCGTCGACAACTTTCAGGTCTATCTGCGCGAACTGCGGATCGAGGATCTTCAGGGCGCGTCGGGCATGCATCTGCTGCGCGAGGAATTGCTGACCCGGGTCAATGCGGCGGTCAAGCCGGTCAAGGTCAGCGATGTTTTGTTCAAGGAGATGCTGGTCCAATAACGGACCGGTCTTGATGCTGGGATGGCAATGGAAGACGAAGGCGGCCAACCTAGAGGCTCCGAAGACGAAGAAGCCCTCATGAAGGAATGGGCTGCCATGGCCGGCGACGGCGATGGCGGCGATGCCGGAGGGGGCGGAGGCGGAGGCGGAGACGAGGCGGACGGCGGCGCGATGGCCGCCGAATGGGAAGCCATGCTCGGCGCCGGAGATGGCGGCACGTCGGAAACCCAGGCCGCGGTCGCCAAGGACGCCACCCGCGTCCTCAACCAGGACGAAATCGATTCGCTGCTGGGCTTCGACGACGACGGCGGCGGCGCCGGCGACAAGTCGGGCATCCAGGCCATCCTCAACAGCGCCCTGGTCTCGTACGAACGCCTTCCCATGCTGGAAGTGGTGTTCGACCGGCTGGTGCGCATGATGTCGACCTCCATGCGCAACTTCACGTCCGACAACGTGGAAGTCTCGCTGGACAACATCTTGTCGCTGCGCTTTGGCGACTACCTCAACTCCATTCCCCTGCCGGCCATGCTGGCGGTGTTCAAGGCCGAGGAGTGGGACAATTTCGGCCTGCTGACCGTCGATTCGTCGCTGATCTACTCCATCGTCGATGTGCTGCTGGGCGGTCGTCGCGGCACCGCCGCCATGCGAATCGAAGGGCGGCCCTATACCACCATCGAACGCAATCTGGTCGAGCGCATGGTCCATGTGGTGCTGTCCGACCTGTCGGCCGCCTTTGACCCGCTGTCGCCGGTGACCTTCCGGTTCGACCGGCTGGAGACCAATCCGCGCTTCGCCACCATCTCGCGGCCCAGCAACGCCGCCATCGTCGCCAAGCTGCGTATCGACATGGAAGACCGTGGCGGCCGGCTGGAACTGCTGCTGCCCTACGCCACCCTCGAACCCGTGCGCGAACTGCTGCTGCAAATGTTCATGGGTGAAAAGTTCGGCCGGGACTCCATCTGGGAGACTCACTTGGCCGAGGAACTCTGGATGACCGAGGTCGAGTTGGAGGCGGTGCTGGACGAGCAGGTGATGAATCTGCGCGAGGTGCTGGCCTGGAAGCCCGGATCGAAACTGACGCTGAACGCCACCGCCGACTCTCCGGTCGACATGCGATGCGGCGATATCGCCCTGTTCCGTGGCCGCATGGGCCGCAAGGGGCAGCACATCGCCATTCAGGTCGACGACACCAGCCGACGCGACAAGAACAAGGGATAGAGTACCGTGGATTGGAAGGTCGCCCTCGACATCGTGGTGTCCCTGCTGCTGATCGCCACGATCGGCTATGCGGTGATGCTGAACTCGCGCCTGTCCAGCCTGCGCAAGAACCGCGACGACCTTGCCAAGACCATCATCAATTTCAACGAGGCCACGGTTAGGGCCGAATCCTCCATCCCCAAACTGCGCAAGGCCGCCGAGGAATCCGGCCAGACCCTACAGGAACGGGTGGAAAAGGCCCAGTCGCTGCGCGACGATCTGGCCTTCATGATCGAACGCGCCGACACCATGGCCAACCGGCTGGAGAATGCCGTCCGCACCGCCCGCACGGACGTCCCCGCCCCCCGCATGGAAGGCCCGGGACGGGCCGAGCCGCAGCCGCCGGCCCGTGGGAACGCCCCAAGCGCCGAACGCGCCCCCATGCAGCGGGGAGCAGGCTCGCGGGCGGCCCAACAGGCCGCCATCGCCGCCGCGGCCGCCGCCAGCGAGGCGGAAAGCGACGAACGCTCCGAAGCCGAGCGCGAGCTGCTGCGCGCCATGCAATCCATGAGATGAGGGCTGCGCCATGGCCACCAAGACCCGCAAGCAAAGCAAACCGCCGCCGCCCCGCAACCTCAAGGCCGCGAACCTGCCGCCCATTACCGGCGCACACGACCGCGCCCCCCCGCCCACCGGCAAGCCCCCCATCGTGCGGCTGCTGCCGATCCTGATCTTCGTCGGCGTGCTGATGCTGTCGGTGCGGGTGACCGATATCTTCAAGGGTATTTTCGGCCCCGGCTCGGTTTCGGTCTCGGAGCTTCAGGCGCAGCAGCCGGCCAAGCCCGCGCCCGCACCGCCGCCGCCGACCCAGGCCCAACCCGCCGCCACCACCCCCGCCAAGGAACCGCCGCCGGCCGCCACGCCGGCCAGCACCTCCTCTGGGGACGCCAATAACGGCAGCATGACCCAGACCGAACTGGACGTGCTGCAAAAATTGCAGGAGCGGCGCGGCTCGCTGGATGTGCGCGAGCGCGATATCGAACGGCGCGAAGCCCTGTTGAAGGCCGCCGAGGATCAGATCGACCGCAAGGTCGCCGAGATGAAGACCCTCCAGCACACCATCGAAGGCCTGCTGCGGCAATACAACGACCAGGAAGACAATAAAATGCGGTCGCTGGTCAAGATTTACGAAAATATGAAGCCCAAGGAGGCTGCAAAAATCTTCGAGAAGCTGGAAATGAGCATCCTTCTTGAAGTGTTGGAGCGCATGAAGGAACAGCGCGTGGCTCCGATCCTGGCCGAAATGGACCCGTCCAAGGCGCAAGCCGTTACTTCCGAACTGGCGCAAAGACGCCAGATACCGATGCCAAAAGCGGCTTCAGGCGGGTAATAAACAGGAATTGCATAAAAATGACTTGCGCAAGTGTGGTTCTGTATCTTAACTAGGAAAATTCGTGGGTTACCGGTTCTCGGTTTCTGGTGGCTGGTGTCTCGAAGGAGCGGATGAATGGCTGTCGATAAGAATATGAACGTCCTCATCGTGGATGACTATAAAACGATGTTGCGAATCATCCGTAACCTGCTCAAGCAGCTAGGTTTCAATAACGTCGATGAAGCAACCGATGGCGCCATGGCGCTACAGATGCTTCGGGTCGGCAGCTATGGTCTGGTCATTTCCGACTGGAACATGGAGCCCATGACCGGCTTGCAGCTGCTGCGCGAAGTTCGAGCCGATCCCAAGCTGAAGCCGGTTCCCTTCATCATGGTGACCGCCGAGTCAAAGTCGGAAAACGTCATCGCGGCCAAGGAAGCCGGCGTGTCCAACTACATTGTCAAACCCTTCAACGCCGAAACGTTGAAGACCAAGATGACGAGTGTATTGGGCGACTTCTAGTTCCATATCCGGGGGTTCGGCACCATGTCGGCGAGGGGCGTTGACCGCGATCTAGAACTGCGATTAGACGCCATTCGCCAGGAACATGGCGATACCGTCCACGTCGATCAAATCGGCGAGGTGGTGCGGGCGATACTCGATACCATGGCCGGGGATATCAGCGCCGGGGATTTGCGACTCTATCGCGAGTTGGAATCCCTGTCGCAGTATATCCGCGCGGCCAAGGAAGAGATCGCCGCCCTGCGCCCGGGCGAGATCAAGAACGAGTTCATCGCCTCGGCCACCGACGAGCTTGATGCGATCGTCGGTGCGACCGAGGCCGCAACCAACGAAATCATGGATGCGGCCGAAAGCCTGGGCAACCTCTCTCCGACCCTCGACCCGGAGGTTGCCGGCAAGCTGGACGAGATAACCACCCGGATCTTCGAGGCTTGCACGTTCCAGGACATTACCGGCCAGCGCATCACCAAGGTGGTCCGGGCGTTGAAGGAAATCGAAGACCGGGTCGAAAGCCTGGTCAAGATGTTCGGCGCCGAATTCGATGATGGCTCGACCAAGAAGGGCGCGGCGGCGGAATTGACCGACCAAGACCTTCTCAACGGCCCGCAGCTGCCCGGCAACGGCACCAATCAGGCCGATATCGACGCGCTGCTGGCCAGCTTCGACTAGTCCTCCATGGAGGCTGCCGGCCAAGCCCGCGACGTAAGGCGAATGGCGGTGCGTCGCCTCTTCCAGATCATCTCCCTGATCACGGCCTTGCTGGGGCCGGTGGCGCTTGCGTTCGCCCAGACGTCTCCCCGCGCTGCCGAGCATGACAATTTCGGCCGCATGGTGTTCGACTGGGATGGCCCGGTCAACTTCTCGGCCGAGGTGGTCAACAGCCAGTTGATCGTCAGATTCGACAAACCCATCGTCGGCGACGCCAAGGCGGTGCTAAAGCCGCTGGCCCGGTACCTCAAGGGCGTCACCGTCAGTCCCGACCGCAAGATGGCCACCTTTCCGCTGGTGGCGCCGGTGGTGGTGAAAAGCTTTCAGACCGGAAATTCGGTGGTGGTCGATCTGACCGAAAGCAAGGCCCCCACCGCATCGACCGCGCCGCCGCCGCCACCGGCCACGCCGACCCCCCAGGATCCGAAGCCCGCCAAGCCGGCGACGCCCCCGCCCGCCGCGCCCGCCGAGGCGAACGGCCCCGCCACCGACCTGATGGTTCGCGGCGGCGAGCATACCGGCTTCAACCGGCTGGTCTTCGACTGGCCAAAGCCGGTCGGCTACACCGTGGACGAGGCGGGCGGCCGGGTTTCGATCAATTTCGACCGGATCGCCAACATCAACGCCACTTCGCTCAAGGCGTCGCTGCCCTCCGACGTCGGCTTCCTGGAGGCGCGCAATTCCGGTAAGGGCACCTCGGTGGTGCTGTCCCTGCCGCCAGGAATGCGGGTCCGCCACTTCACCAGCGGCCCCCGCATCGCGCTGGATCTGGTCCGCCCCGCTGGCGCCCCGCCGCCGCCCCGGACCAACGGAGCCACCGCCCCGCCACTGGCCCCCGCCCTGGGGTCCGAGGAACAGCCCCCCGCCCTGAAGCCGCTGGCGCCCCAACCGGCCGCGCCCCCCGCCGAGGCCAAGACCAACGGCAAAACCAACGGCAAGGCACCGCCGCCCGCCGAGGCCGCCGACAAGCCCGCCGACGCCATCCAGGCCGCGCCGGTGGGCAAGGTGGTAAGTCTTGGCTTCGCCTTCGACAAACCGACCGGGGCGGCGGTCTTCCGCCGGGCCGGCTGGCTTTGGGCGATCTTCGACCTCAAGGCTGAAATGGACACCAAACTGCTCAAGCGCACCGGCGGCGACGTGGTGCTGCATGTGGAGCAGATCCAGGGTTTCAAGGGCACGGCGGTCCGCATGATCACGCGGCCGGGGTTCAACCCCTCGGTCCGCAAGGAAGGCCAACTCTGGGTGCTCGACATCCACGAACAGCCCATAGCCCCCAAGGTCGGGGCCGAGATCAGGACCCAGTTGGACTTCCAGGATCGCGGCCGGGTGGTCATTTCCATGGCCGACGGCTCGCCCTCCCTGGTGCTGCGCGACCCGGAAGTCGGCGATTCCATTCAGGTCGTAACGGTTCCGGCCATCGGAGTGGGCGTGCGCGCCGGACGGGACTATCCCGGCGTCGAGATCCTGCCCTCCGCCCAGGGCGCGGCGGCGCTGCTGCGCATCGACACCGCCAGGGTGGAGGTCAGCAAGGCCAATGTGGAAATCTCCATGCCGGGCGGCCTCTACCTGTCCTCCGCCATGGGCGCGGGAAGCGAAATGGCCGGCGGTGGCGTCGGAGAACCGGCGATCGGGGCCGAGGTCATGGCGACCGGGCCGCTCGACATATCGAAATGGTTGCGTGGCGGCAACGACAAATTCGTCGATGACCACCGCAAACTGCAAAGCCGCATGGCGTTCATCCGCCCGGATGAGAAGAACGCCCAACGGCTGGAGATCGCGCGGCACTACCTGGCCAACGGCTTTGGTGCGGAAGCCCTGGGCGTGGCGCGAATCATGGCGGCCGCTGATCCCCAGATCGTCGACACCCCCGCCTTCCGCGCCGTGCGCGGCGCGGCCAGCTTCCTGATGCACCGCGACGCCGATGCCGTGGCCGACCTGTCCATGCCGGCGCTGCAATCCGATCCCAAGGTCCAGCTGTTCCTGGCGGCGGCCAGCGCCCGCTCGCTGCCCGACCCCAACAAGCACGCGCTGGTGCTGCGCCTTGCCCCCGAGGACATCAAAGGCTGGCCCCGCACCTTGCGCATGGAACTGGGCGAAGTGGCGGCCAAGACGGTGGCGGCGGCCGGCGACTCCAAGGGCGCCGCCAAGATCGTCGACGCCATGATGGGGACGGGCCTGTCGCGGCGCGATGTGGGCAAGCTGTCCTATCTGGCCGGCATCGCCGCCATGACCGGCAAACAATACGATCAGGCCATCTCGCGCTTCCGCGACGCCGAGGCCAGCGAAAGCCGCCCTGACCGCGCCTATGCCGCGCGGGACCGGGTCGAGCTGATGCTGCGTCTGGGCAAGATGACCCCGGCCGAGGCCATCCGTGAATTGGAAAAGCTTCGCTTCGCGTGGCGCGGCGAGGATTTCGAATACCAGTTGATGAAACGCCTGGGCCAACTTCAAATCGCCGCCGGACGCTATGGCGAGGGACTGCGCAGCATGCACAGCCTGGCGACCAACTACCCGGACAATCCCGACATTCCCAAGGTGATGGAGGAGATGAACGAGGCCTTCAACCGCCTATTCCTGGGCGGCGATGCCGACAAGTTGCAGCCGGTGGTCGCCATCGGCCTCTATGACGAATTCCAGGAATTGACGCCGCCGGGAACCAAGGGCGACGAAATGATCCGCCGGCTGGCCGACCGGCTGGCCAGCGTCGACCTGCTGGACCGGGCCGGCGAGTTGCTGCGTCATCAGGTCGAATTCCGCCTGTCCGGCCTGGACAAGGCCCGCATCGGCGCCCGCCTGGCCTTCCTCAACATCTCCGACCGCAAGCCGGGACTGGCGATGGAGGCGCTGGAGGCCAGCGAGGTCCCCGATATCCCCGCAGACCTGACCGCCCAGCGGCGTTACCTCAGGGTTCAGGCACTGGATGATCTCGGCCGCTCGGCCGAGGCGCTGGCCCTGATCATCAACGACCAAAGCGATCAGGCCCGCAAACTGCGCGGCGACATCTATTGGCGCCTGAAAAAATGGCCGGAAGCCGCCACCTCGCTGGAAAGCACCATCGAAAAGCCGTTGGGCAACAAGCCGCTGGCCCCCGTCATGGCACGCCGTCTGCTGGACACCGCCATCGCCATGACCCTGGCGCGCGACGAGCGCGGCCTTACCCGGCTGCGCCGCACCTACGCCCCGCTGATGGCCGCCACCGAATGGAAAGAAGCGTTCGACCTGCTGACCAGCGAGCCCGAGCGCGGCATCATCGACTACCGCCGGGTCGGCGAGAAGATCAAGCAGGTCCAGGATTTCCAGACCTTCATGGCCGAGTGGCGGAACCGGGTAAAGACCCAGGGCCTGTCTTCGATCAATTAACGGGAGCATGACCATGGCGACAACGGGAAAAATCACGGCGGTGGCGCTGGCCACGGCAACCCTGTCGGGCTGCCTGCTGCTGCCGCAATTGCCGCCGCCGGAGACCGTTCAACTGGCGCCAGTGCCGGGAGTAGCTCTGCCGTTCAAGGCGCGCGTGATGATTTTCGTCGGCGAAGGCGACCTGAACCGCAACCTCAGCATCCAGCTGACCCGCTACCAGTCCGAGGAAACCAAGGTCAAGGAAGGCCGGGCCCTGGCCAAGGCTGCCAGGACGGTTCTGGCCAAGGGGTTCGAGCAGGTGGAGGTCAATTCCCCCGCCATCCGTCCCCAGGTCGTCATCAAGCTGGGCGGCAAAGCCAGTTGGACCCGACTGGACGGAACCATGAAGGTTTCCTGCACCCTCGACGCCTGGACCAGCGACGGGATCCCCCTCGGCCTGTTCGGCGCCCGCTATGACGCCGAAAAAACCGATTACCGCGAAGAGGTGGAAGCGGCCTATGGCCAGTGCCTGAAAAAGCCGGTCGAGGAGTTGCTCAACTCCCCGACCCTGGCCCGTCTGGCCGGCACCGGCTTTCGCGACCCGCCGGCCCTGGCGGTGGAGGCCTGGATGCGCGGCCTGGGGCCGACCACGCCGCTCCAGTAGGCTTCGCCCTCCCTAGGCCGTGCGAATCTCCCGGATGAAGCCGGCCACTTCCTGAGCCAGCTGATTCGAGGCGCCCTTCAGCCCGTCGGCGGCGGTGAACACCTGGTCGGACATCATCTTGGTCTCCTCGGCGGCTCCCGACACCACCGCCACATTTTCGGCCGCCTGGGCGGTGCCGTGGGCGGCCTGCTCGACCGAGCGGGCGATTTCGCTGGTCGCCGCACCCTGCTCCTCCACCGCGGCGGCGATGGCGGCCGACAGTTCGTTGATGTTTTCGATGGTCCCCGAAATCGAGCTGATCGCCGCCACCGCCGATTGGGTCTCGGTCTGAATGGCATTGATCTGGGTGCCGATCTCCTCAGTCGCCTTTGCGGTCTGGTTGGCCAGATGCTTGACCTCATTGGCGACCACGGCGAACCCCTTGCCCGCGTCGCCGGCCCGGGCGGCCTCGATGGTGGCATTCAGGGCCAGCAGATTGGTCTGGGCGGCGATATCGTTGATCAGCTTGACCACTTCACCGATCTTCTGAGCGGCCTCGGCCAGACTGCGCACCATGCGGTCGGTTTCGCTGGCCTGACGCACGGCGTCGCGTGAAATATCGGCGGCGTGCGAGACCTGCCGTGAAATCTCGGTCACCGAGGACGACAGCTCGTGGGTGGCGGCCGACACCGCCTGGACGTTGGAGGTCACCTGACTGGTCATGGCGGTGACGTTGCCGGACTGAATCATGGTCTCCTGGGCGTTGTGGGACAGGGTCTGGGCGTTGCCCAGCAGCGAGCCAGACGCCACGTCGATCAGATCGACCACTCCCTTGACCCGGTCTTCCAGCGATTGCGCCACCCGGTTCAATTCGGTTTTCCGCTGCACCTCCGACTGACGGTCCAACTCGACCTTCTCCAACTGGCCGTAGCCCAGCTTGGCCTTCAAGGCTCGCAACAAAGCGTGCATCTGGTTGTACTCGCCCACGCTGGCCGGCGGAATGTCATGGGACAGATTGCCGCTGGCGATGGCGTCGAAATGCGTCTGCATGGCCTGCATGGGCCTGCGAATGGTGCCGAGGATCCAGCTCCCCAGCATCACCGCCAGCCCGAAGCTGACCAGCAACACCACGCTCATCATCATGACCAGACGCTGAATATGGGCGGTGGATGCCTCGAAGGTGTTCTTTGCGTCCTTGTTCTGGTAGGCGACCAGTTCCATCAAGGAGGTGTGGGCCGCGAGGTAGTTGGGACGCAGATTCTCGGCCATATGCTTGCCCAAGGCGGCCGAATCGCCCGCTTTGGCAAGCTCCATGGCCGGCAACAGCCCCTTGGCGACAAACTCCTGACGGGTCTTGGCAAAGTTCTCGGCCAGCCGCTTTTCCTCCTCCGGATGATACTGCGCCATATAGGCGGACCACTTCGTGGAAATCGTGGCGATATTGCCGTTGATCTGAGCGGTGCGGTCGGCGACCGACCGCCATTGCTCGCCGCGCAGCAGTTCAACCTCGGTGATGGCGACCTGGAGGTAGTTGTCCTGAAGCTGATCGACGATATTCGCCAGATCGATCACCGGCAGGGTGTTTTCCTGGTAGACGGTCTTGAGGTCGGAGCCGATGCTGTGCAGGCCGGACACGCCCAGCCAGCCCACCACCAGCATCAGCGCCGCCAGGGTGGCCAGAACGCCGGTCAGACGGCCGGAGATACTGTTACGGACACGCTCCAGCTTGCCGCCCAGCGACAGCGAGACCACCCGGCCATCCCGGATGGCCAAGCCGGCGGCGCGGCCGGCGCGGAACAGCTCATAGGCCTTTTCCGCCTCGGCGACCTGCGCCCGCGCCGGCCTGGACCGGATGGAGATGTAACCGGTGATCTGGCCGTTTTCCACCACCGGAGTGACATTGGCCCGCACCCAGTAGAAATCTCCGTTCTTGCTCCGGTTCTTGACATAGCCTTCCCAGGGCTTGCCCGACTTGATGGCGGACCACAGATCAGCGAAGGCCTCCTTCGGCATATGGGGATGGCGGACCAGATTATGGGGCGAGCCCACCAGCTCGGCCTCGCTGAACCCGCTGATATCGATAAACGCCTTGTTGACGAAGATAATCCGACCGCCGGCATCGGTCTTGGAGACCAGAAGATCGCCCTCGGCAAGCTCGACTTCGCGATTGGTGATTGGTCCGTTGTCACGCATAACCTTATATCCTTGCCCAAATGCGTTGCCGAGCAGTCCTGGCTGGATCGAGGCCGATCCATACCACAGCTGGCCAGTATGACTTTAGAATGTGGTGAGCCGGCCCAATCTACAAGGGATATATTTGGAATAATTACAAGATTCTGGTTCGACAAAGAATTTGTTGTGCCTCGGGCCGACAGGTCTGTAGCTTCCCCCCCATGACCGACGTACAGACTCTCACCGTTTCGCCCGAAGAAGCCGAACTGCGCCTCGACCGCTGGTTCAAGCGCCACTTCCCCTCCGTCACCCACGGCCTGCTGGAAAAGTGGCTGCGAACCGGCAATGTCCGGGTTGACGGCAAACGTGCCAAGTCCAACCAGCGGCTTGATATCGGCCAGTCGGTCCGGGTGCCGCCCCTGCCCGAAGGGCCGGCCCCCATCGCCGTCCCCAAACCGCTGGTGGTGGACGACAAGACCGCGCGAATGCTGAGAGACGCCGTCCTTTACATGGACGACGACCTCATCGTGCTGAACAAGCCGCCGGGCCTCGCGGTCCAGGGCGGCACCGGCATGTCCGACAATCACCTCGACGCCATGCTGGACGCACTGCGCTTCGACGCCGCCGAGCGGCCGCGTCTGGTGCATCGCCTGGACAAGGACACTTCGGGGGTGCTGCTGCTGGGCCGGACCGTCTCGGCCACCGCCAAGCTCGCCGCCGCCTTCAAAAGCCGCAGCGCCCGCAAATGCTATTGGGCGCTGGTGGTGGGGCTGCCCCAATACCCCCAGGGCCGCATCGACGCGCCGCTGTCCAAGCTGGGCGGCAAGGGCGCTGAAAAGGTGGCGGTGAACGAGGACGACGGCAAGCACGCCATCACCTATTACCGCGTCGTGGACAACGCCTTGCGCCGCGCCTCCTGGCTGGAACTGGAGCCGCGCACCGGCCGCACCCACCAACTGCGGGTTCACTGCACCCTGCTGGGCACCCCGATCATGGGAGACGGCAAGTATGGCGGCAAGGACGCCCTGATCGAGGGCACCGGCGTGTCGCGCAAGCTGCACCTGCATGCCCGCGCCCTGCGCCTGCCCCATCCCCGCACCAAGGCGATGCTGGAAGTGGTGGCCCCCCTCCCCAGCCATATCAAGGCCAGCTTCTCCTTTTTCGGCTTTGTCGAGTCCGACGCCGGCCGCCCCTTCGAGGCCTTCGACGAGGAATAGGGTAGGCCGCCCCAGCCCCATCAGGTCGGTTGGTTGCGTGCCGCGGATGTTGTACTCTGGCGGGACAACGACCCAAGGAATGCAATGACGCGGTTGCGCCTGGCCGTCTTCGATGTGGACGGAACCCTTGTCGACAGTCAGCACAATATCGTCTCGGCCATGACCGAGGCGTGGGGCAGCCTCAACCTCGGCATGCCCCGGCCGGATCAGGTCCGTCGCATCATCGGCCTGTCGCTGGTCGAGGCGTGCGGCGTACTGCTGCCCTGGGCGCCGCCCGCCCTGCACCGTTCGGTGGCCAACGCCTACAAAGACGCCTTCCGCGCCATGCGGCTGCTACCCGACACCATGGAGCCGCTGTTCCCCGGTGTGAGGGAGGCGCTCGACATGCTGGAGGGGGATGGCTGGCTGCTGGGCATCGCCACCGGCAAGTCCCGTCGCGGTGTCGACGCCCTGCTGGACGAGCACGACCTGACGGGGCGCTTCGTCACCATCCAGACCGCCGACGACAATCCCAGCAAGCCCGACCCTTCCATGCTCAAACGCGCTGCCGGGGATTGCGGCCTGGACCCTTGCGACATTGTCATGATCGGCGATACCGCCTATGACATGGCCATGGCCGCCGCCGCCCGAACCGGGGCGGTGGGAGTCTCGTGGGGCTATCATTCGCTCGACGAGTTGCACAAGGCCGGCGCCCAGGTGGTTCTCGATACCTTCGACAACCTCACCGAAGTGCTCGACGCCCTGACCGGAGTGGGGGGATGAGGCTGAGTTCCGTGTTGAAGATTGTCGCCGTCGCCGTCCTGGTGACGGTGATCGGGTTAATTGCCGCCGCAAAATCTCTCGACAGCAAGCGATATCAGGCCTTCCTGGCCGAGCAGGTCAAGGCGACGTCCGGGTTGATTCTGACCTTCTCGGGGCCAACCAAGCTCAAGCTTGGCCTCAGCCCCCAGGTCAGCTTCACCGGCATGGCGCTGGCCTCCCGCCCCGAGGCGCGGCCGCTGCTCTACGTGGATCGCATCGAGGCCCAGGTGGCGTTGCTGCCGCTGATCTTCCGCGAGCTTCGCATCGAGCGGCTGGCCCTGTTCCGTCCGACCCTGCGGCTGGAGGCCCTGCCCCGCCCTGCCGGCGTCCTGGACCTTGCCTCCAGGGCTGACAAAGTCCCGACCACCCGCCTCGCCCTGGCCGATATCCATATCGAGGACGCCGCCATCGCATGGCGCCCCGCCGGTTCGGAGTCGGACAGCGGCCTTTCGCTCGTCTCGGCCCGCATCCAGCCGGAAACCGTCGATGGCGGCCCCCTGACCCTGCAAGCCAGCGGCGCCTGGAACGGCACCGCCTTTGAGCTGGGGGGCGTAATCGGGTCGCTTCACGCCCTGGCCTCGGGCAAACCCTATCCGCTTCAACTCAAGGGAACCATCGACGGGGCCGTCGTGGTGGCGCGCGGCGCCATCGCCGATCCGCTGGCAGCCAAGGGATTCGACCTCGAACTGCGCGCCCAGGGCGATGAGCTGGCGAACCCGTTACGCCGCATCGGCCTCACCCTCGGCGGCAAGCCTGTCGCCGCCGCCGGCCCCTACAAGCTGTCGGCCAAGCTGTCCGGCGCGCCGGGAAGCCTGGGCCTGTCCGATATCGACGCCGTACTGGGCAAGCGCGACAACCTGCTGCTTGGCGTCAAGGGGGCGATCAAGTCGCTGACGCCGCTGTCCGGCGTCGAACTGGCAGTGACGGCCGAGGCCGACAACCTCGCCGGCCTCGGCCGCCTGATCGCCGTCGATCTGCCCACCGCCGGGCCGCTCAAACTGTCGGCGCGGCTGCAAGATATCGAGAACGGCTGGCGGCTGGCCGGGATCAAGAGCACGCTGGGCCGCAACGACTTCAGTGGCGAGCTGGCGCTGACCCAGACATCGCGCCCACGCTTCTTCGGCCGCCTCGCCGCCGCCAACTTCGTACCCGGCGATCTCAGCTTCCCCCTGGCCAAGGCCCCCGACCAGAACCGCACGGCGGCGGCGCCGCAGCGCCCGGCCATTCCGGTGATCGACGGCCGCATCCTGTCGCTGGAGCAACTGCCGCTGGAGGGGCTGAAGGTCTTCGACCTCGATCTGACCCTGTCGGCGGCCAAGCTTCATGCGGGGCCGGCGACCCTGACCGATGCCGGCGCCGAAATCCATCTGACCGGCGGTAAGCTGGCGGTGGACGCGTTCTCGGCCCAATTGGGCGACGGCCGCATGACCGGAGAAGCCCGGTTCGACGCCTCGGCCCGCACCCCCAGCTTCTTCCTGCGCCTGTCCGGAACCGGCCTCGACGTCTCGCGCCTGGGCGGCGACGCGCCCACCAGCGGCCGAGGCGATCTGGCCATCGACATCAGGGGCGCCGGCGGAAGCCCCCGGGCGCTGGCCGGCAGCCTGGAGGGCGGCGCCATGATCAGCCTGGGAGAAACCGTGCTGGCCAGGCAGCCCGCCACCGACCTGACGCCCCGCCTGATCGCCGCGCTCGACTCCTCGACCGGTGGCGACGCCCCGATCAAACTGCGCTGCGCCGTGGTGCGGCTTGCCATCAAGGGCGGCCTGCTCTCCGCCGACAGGGGCATCGCCATCGAGACGGCGCGGGTGGCCGTGCTGGGCACCGGCGCCATCGATCTGCGCACCGAGACCAGCGACCTCGCCTTCGTGGCGCGGGGCGGCGGCAACGCCCGGCTGCGCGGCATGCTGGGAAGCCCCATCCTGATCGGGGACGAGCCGGCGGCCAGACTGACCCCCGACGCCTCGCCCTGTCGCGCCGTCGCCAAGTCCCGCCGCTGACATTCCCCCTCCTCCATCACAATCGAGACCATCGCCTTGTCCAAGTCGTTCAAGCGTTTCTACGCCCAGGCCAAAGCCGCCGCCTCCGGAGCCGACTTCGCCATCCTGCTGGATGACAAGCCGGTCAAGACCCCCGGTGGACGCCCGTTGACGGCTCCCACCCTCGCCCTGGCCGAGGCCGTCGTCCAGGAATGGACCGACCAGGACGAACTGGTGATCCCCGCCACCATGCCACTGACCCAATTGGCCAGCACCGCCCTCGACCGGGTTGGCCCCCAGCGCGCCCATATCACCGCCGAGCTGATGAACTATGCCGGCACCGACCTGCTGTGCTACCGCGCCGCCAATCCCAGCGATCTGGTGGCCCGCCAAACGCGGGAGTGGCAGCCGATGCTCGACTGGGCGGCGCTGACGCTGGACGCGCCGCTGGTCACCACCACCACCGTGCTGGCCATTCCCCAGCCGCCCCAGGCGCTGGCGGCGCTGGAACGGGCGCTCGACCGGGCCGAGCCCTGGCGGCTGACCGCCATCCAGTCGGCCGCCGCCGCCATGGGCTCGCTGGTGCTGGCGCTGGCTTTGACGGCGGGGCGGATCACCGCCGCCCAGGCCTTCGAACTGTCGCAGCTGGACGAAACCCACCAGATCGAGCAATGGGGCGAGGATTACGAGGCGGCCGACCGGCGCGCCGCCCTGCTGGCCGACATCGCCGCCGCCGCCCGGCTGCTGGAATTGTTGGAGACCTGACAGCTTTTCGGTAGCCGTTCCCGCATGGGAGTGTTATCCGAACCCTCCCCCATTGTTCCCGCCGGAGGGTTACCCAGATGCATGAGATCATTCGTCAGCTTGAGGAGAAGCGGGAGCGCGCCCGGCTTGGCGGGGGTGTTGGCCGGATTGCGGCGCAGCACGCCAAGGGCAAGCTGACGGCGCGGGAGCGGCTGGAG